>NZ_JBYHFR010000005.1:0-5584 GCF_057669585.1 Leifsonia sp. Y862 | reverse complement strand
GTTGCCCCGGAGCGACAGCCGTAAGGCCTGAAGTCGGGTGCGTCCGATCCTTGAGAACTCAACAGCGTGCACAATGTCAAATGCCAAAAACCTCGTTCGTAGGGCTCCTTTCTAGGGAGTACCGCGTATGAGATTCCTTTGGAAAACATTTAAACAACAAAGCAAGTCAGTAATGATTTGTTCTGTCAGTTTCAAACTTGTGTCTTTCCCGCCCATTCCGGCGGTGAGACACACTAGATGTGACGCCAGCTTGCTGGTTAGTCAATCAAACATTTACGGAGAGTTTGATCCTGGCTCAGGACGAACGCTGGCGGCGTGCTTAACACATGCAAGTCGAACGATGAAGAAGAGCTTGCTCTTTGGATTAGTGGCGAACGGGTGAGTAACACGTGAGCAATCTGCCCTTGACTCTGGGATAAGCGTTGGAAACGACGTCTAATACCGGATACGACCCTCGGAGGCATCTCCTGGGGGTGGAAAGAATTTTGGTCAAGGATGAGCTCGCGGCCTATCAGCTAGTTGGTGAGGTAATGGCTCACCAAGGCGACGACGGGTAGCCGGCCTGAGAGGGTGACCGGCCACACTGGGACTGAGACACGGCCCAGACTCCTACGGGAGGCAGCAGTGGGGAATATTGCACAATGGGCGAAAGCCTGATGCAGCAACGCCGCGTGAGGGACGACGGCCTTCGGGTTGTAAACCTCTTTTAGTAGGGAAGAAGCGAAAGTGACGGTACCTGCAGAAAAAGCACCGGCTAACTACGTGCCAGCAGCCGCGGTAATACGTAGGGTGCAAGCGTTGTCCGGAATTATTGGGCGTAAAGAGCTCGTAGGCGGTTTGTCGCGTCTGCTGTGAAAACTGGAGGCTCAACCTCCAGCCTGCAGTGGGTACGGGCAGACTAGAGTGCGGTAGGGGAGATTGGAATTCCTGGTGTAGCGGTGGAATGCGCAGATATCAGGAGGAACACCGATGGCGAAGGCAGATCTCTGGGCCGTAACTGACGCTGAGGAGCGAAAGCATGGGGAGCGAACAGGATTAGATACCCTGGTAGTCCATGCCGTAAACGTTGGGAACTAGATGTGGGGACCATTCCACGGTCTCCGTGTCGCAGCTAACGCATTAAGTTCCCCGCCTGGGGAGTACGGCCGCAAGGCTAAAACTCAAAGGAATTGACGGGGGCCCGCACAAGCGGCGGAGCATGCGGATTAATTCGATGCAACGCGAAGAACCTTACCAAGGCTTGACATATACGAGAACGGGCCAGAAATGGTCAACTCTTTGGACACTCGTAAACAGGTGGTGCATGGTTGTCGTCAGCTCGTGTCGTGAGATGTTGGGTTAAGTCCCGCAACGAGCGCAACCCTCGTCCTATGTTGCCAGCACGTAATGGTGGGAACTCATGGGATACTGCCGGGGTCAACTCGGAGGAAGGTGGGGATGACGTCAAATCATCATGCCCCTTATGTCTTGGGCTTCACGCATGCTACAATGGCCGGTACAAAGGGCTGCAATACCGTAAGGTGGAGCGAATCCCAAAAAGCCGGTCTCAGTTCGGATTGAGGTCTGCAACTCGACCTCATGAAGTCGGAGTCGCTAGTAATCGCAGATCAGCAACGCTGCGGTGAATACGTTCCCGGGCCTTGTACACACCGCCCGTCAAGTCATGAAAGTCGGTAACACCCGAAGCCGGTGGCCTAACCCGTAAGGGAAGGAGCTGTCGAAGGTGGGATCGGTGATTAGGACTAAGTCGTAACAAGGTAGCCGTACCGGAAGGTGCGGCTGGATCACCTCCTTTCTAAGGAGCACGTTCAGCTCTCCTCTGTATACAGGGAGATAACAGCTGACAGTCATACCAACCTGTTCGGGTTGGATGACGCTCATGGGTGGAACATTGACATTGATGCAAACAGGAACTTATTGANTATACAGGGAGATAACAGCTGACAGTCATACCAACCTGTTCGGGTTGGATGACGCTCATGGGTGGAACATTGACATTGATGCAAACAGGAACTTATTGAACTCAGTACGCTTCTTCTTCGGAAGTGGTTGGAACGGTTTGGTGGGTGAGGGTTTGCATGTTGCACGCTGTTGGGTCCTGAGGGACCGGAACAACCTTCGGGTTGGACTGAACCTCTGGGCCTTGTCTCATTCGCAGTCGAGCTGCTTGCAGCCGCGGATGGGGGAGGGTACCGCCCGTACTTTGAGAACTACACAGTGGACGCGAGCATCTTAAATTTGAGCCTTCGGGCTTCAAATTACAAAGACGAGCCAGCGAATGAACCGACTTGTCGGGGTGTTTGTTGGCTCATCATTGGTCAATTTCGATCGCGAATTTATTCGTGATACTTAATTCGATTCAAACTCATGTGATTTCAAATTTCTAAGAGCAAACGGTGAATGCCTTGGCATGTAGAGCCGAAGAAGGACGTAGTAATCTGCGATAAGCCTCGGGGAGTTGATAAACGAACTTTGATCCGAGGATGTCCGAATGGGGAAACCCCGCCAGGCCCGTAAGGTGACCTGGTGACTCCCGCCTGAATATATAGGGCGGGTAGAGGGAACGTGGGGAAGTGAAACATCTCAGTACCCACAGGAAGAGAAAACAACAGTGATTCCGTTAGTAGTGGCGAGCGAACCCGGAAGAGGCTAAACCGATCATGTGTGATAGCCGGCAGGCGTTGCATGGTCGGGGTTGCGGGACTTTTCTACTGATTCTGCCGAACAGTGAGCGTTACAGAGGAATATAGACGAACAGGATTGAAAGCCTGGTCATAGAGGGTGCGAACCCCGTAGTCGAAATGTTCTAATGGCGCGAGAAGTATCCCAAGTAGCACGGGGCCCGAGAAATCCCGTGTGAATCTGTCAGGACCACCTGATAAGCCTAAATACTCCTACATGACCGATAGTGAACAAGTACCGTGAGGGAAAGGTGAAAAGTACCCCGGGAGGGGAGTGAAATAGTACCTGAAACCGTTTGCTTACAAACCGTTGGAGCCAGCTTGTACTGGTGACAGCGTGCCTTTTGAAGAATGAGCCTGCGAGTTAGTGATATGTGGCGAGCTTAACCCGAGAGGGGAATGCGTAGCGAAAGCGAGTCTTAATAGGGCGATTGAGTCGCATGTCCTAGACCCGAAGCGAAGTGATCTATCCATGGCCAGGTTGAAGCGACGGTAAGACGTCGTGGAGGACCGAACCCACTTCAGTTGAAAATGGAGGGGATGAGCTGTGGATAGGGGTGAAAGGCCAATCAAACTTCGTGATAGCTGGTTCTCTCCGAAATGCATTTAGGTGCAGCGTTGCGTGTTTCTTGCCGGAGGTAGAGCTACTGGATAGCCGATGGGCCCTAAAAGGTTACTGACGTTAGCCAAACTCCGAATGCCGGTAAGTGAGAGCGCAGCAGTGAGACGGTGGGGGATAAGCTTCATCGTCGAGAGGGAAACAACCCAGACCACCAACTAAGGTCCCAAAGCGCGTGCTAAGTGGGAAAGGATGTGGAGTTGCACAGACAACCAGGAGGTTGGCTTAGAAGCAGCCACCCTTGAAAGAGTGCGTAATAGCTCACTGGTCAAGTGATTCCGCGCCGACAATGTAACGGGGCTCAAGCACGCCACCGAAGTTGTGGCATTGATATTTTTGGTAAGCCGCCACCTTGTGTGGTTGGTTCAGCCGTGTTGATGGGTAGGAGAGCGTCGTGTGGCCAGCGAAGCGGCGGTGTAAACCAGCCGTGGAGGCTACACGAGTGAGAATGCAGGCATGAGTAGCGAAAGACGGGTGAGAAACCCGTCCTCCGAAAGATCAAGGGTTCCAGGGCCAGGCTAATCCGCCCTGGGTAAGTCGGGACCTAAGGCGAGGCCGACAGGCGTAGTCGATGGACAACGGGTTGATATTCCCGTACTGACGAAAAACCGCCCAAACTAATCCAGTAATGCTAAGCATCTGAATCCTCTAGATGGATCCCTTCGGGGTGAAGCGTGAGGCCTAGCGTGCGACCCTATGCTGGTGCGGTTAGCGTATTAACAGGTGTGACGCAGGAAGGTAGCTGAGCCGGGCGATGGTTGTCCCGGTCTAAGGATGTAGGCCGAGAGATAGGCAAATCCGTCTCTCATATAAGGCTGAGACCCGATGGGTAGCCCGTAAGGGCGAAATCAGTGATCCTATGCTGCCAAGAAAAGCATCGACGCGAGGTTTTAGTCACCCGTACCCCAAACCGACTCAGGTGATCAGGTAGAGAATACTAAGGAGATCGAGAGAATCGTGGTTAAGGAACTCGGCAAAATGCCCCCGTAACTTCGGGAGAAGGGGGGCCTGAGGCGTGAAGGGATTTACTCCTGGAGCGTTTGAAGGCCGCAGAGACCAGTGGGAAGCGACTGTTTACTAAAAACACAGGTCCGTGCCAAGTCGCAAGACGATGTATACGGACTGACGCCTGCCCGGTGCTGGAAGGTTAAGAGGAACGGTTAGCCGCAAGGCGAAGCTGAGAATTTAAGCCCCAGTAAACGGCGGTGGTAACTATAACCATCCTAAGGTAGCGAAATTCCTTGTCGGGTAAGTTCCGACCTGCACGAATGGCGTAACGACTTCCCAGCTGTCTCAACCGCGAACTCGGCGAAATTGCACTACGAGTAAAGATGCTCGTTACGCGCAGCAGGACGGAAAGACCCCGTGACCTTTACTACAGCTTGGTATTGGTGTTCGGTGTGGCTTGTGTAGGATAGGTGGGAGACTGTGAAGCTTGGACGCTAGTTCAGGTGGAGTCATTGTTGAAATACCACTCTGGTCATATTGGATATCTAACTTCGAACCGTGATCCGGTTCAGGGACAGTGCCTGGTGGGTAGTTTAACTGGGGCGGTTGCCTCCTAAAAAGTAACGGAGGCGCCCAAAGGTTCCCTCAACCTGGTTGGCAATCAGGTGTCGAGTGTAAGTGCACAAGGGAGCTTGACTGTAAGACTGACAAGTCGAGCAGGGACGAAAGTCGGGACTAGTGATCCGGCAGTGGCTTGTGGAAGCGCTGTCGCTCAACGGATAAAAGGTACCTCGGGGATAACAGGCTGATCTTGCCCAAGAGTCCATATCGACGGCATGGTTTGGCACCTCGATGTCGGCTCGTCGCATCCTGGGGCTGGAGTAGGTCCCAAGGGTTGGGCTGTTCGCCCATTAAAGCGGTACGCGAGCTGGGTTTAGAACGTCGTGAGACAGTTCGGTCCCTATCCGCTGCGCGCGCAGGAAATTTGAGAAGATCTATCCCTAGTACGAGAGGACCGGGATGGACGAACCTCTGGTGTGTCAGTTGTTCCGCCAGGAGCACCGCTGATTAGCTACGTTCGGAACGGATAACCGCTGAAAGCATCTAAGCGGGAAGCCGGCTTCAAGATGAGATTTCCAACCCTTCGGGGGAGAGGCTCGCAGCTAGACTACTGCGTTGATAGGCCGGATGTGGAAGAGAGGACTAAAGACTCTCGGAGCTGACCGGTACTAATAAGCCGATAATTTGATAACACTTTGTTTGAATACGAAGCTGCTTGCGTCCACTATGTGGTTCTCGATGTACGGTCGAGAACAACGTTCCTACGGGAACAAAA
>NZ_JBYHFR010000004.1:0-96496 GCF_057669585.1 Leifsonia sp. Y862 | reverse complement strand
GAGACCCTGTGGGAGAGTAGGACACCGCCGGACTTAACTTAGAAAAATGTGAAATGGCCACCCTACGGGTGGCCATTTTGCGTTAAGCCGTACGCTAGAAGAGCAACACAGTACGGCACCACAAATTACACAGGAGATACAGTGAGCCCTTCAGGATCCAACGGCAACGACCCACGCGGCGGCAGCCGGGATGAACGCTCGTCCGGCGCAGGCCGTGACGACCGTTCGAGGGGCGCACAGGGCGGCGCAGGTCGCTCAGGCGGTGCTCCGTACCGCGGTAACTCCGATCGCCCGGCCCGTGATGGTGAGCGTGCTCCCTACCGTGGCAACTCCGACCGCTCATCAAGCGCACCCCGCTCCGGCGCCCCGCGCGATGGCGAGCGTGCCCCGTACCGTGGCAACTCTGACCGTCCGGCCCGTGATGGTGAACGTCCTCCCTACCGTGGCAACTCTGACCGCACGAGCGCGCCTCGTGACGGTGAGCGTAAGCCGTGGGCCAAGGACGGCGAACGCGCCCCGTACCGTGGCAACTCTGATCGTCCGACCCGTGATGGTGAGCGTGCCCCGTACCGTGGCAACTCCGATCGCCCGGCCCGTGATGGCGAGCGTCCTCCGTACCGCGGTACCTCTGACCGATCGAGTGCTCCTCGTTCCAGCGCGCCTCGTGACGGTGAGCGCAAGCCATGGGCGAAGGATGGCGAACGCGCTCCCTACCGTGGCAACTCAGACCGCACGAGCGCTCCTCGTGATGGTGAGCGCAAGCCGTGGGCCAAGGATGGCGAACGCGCTCCATACCGTGGCAACTCCGATCGTCCGGCCCGTGATGGCGAGCGTCCTCCCTACCGTGGCAGCTCAGACCGCTCGAGCGCGCCTCGTGACGGTGAGCGCAAGCCGTGGGCCAAGGATGGCGAACGCGCTCCGTACCGGGGCAACTCCGACCGCTCGAGCGCACCTCGCTCCGGCGCACCTCGCGATGGCGAGCGTAAGCCCTGGGACAAGGACGGCGACCGTAAGGAACACTCCTCGTACCGTGGCGGCGTAGATCGCCCGAGCCGTGATGGTGCCCGCAAGCCCTGGGACAAGGAGAACGTGCGGTCAGACCGTCCGCGCCGTGACTCAGCTCCCCGCGACGGCGAGCAGAAGCTCTGGACCCGCGACGGCGCTCCGGCCCGTAACGACCGTGAAGCTCGTGAGGCCCAGTACCAGGAAGAAATGACCGACGAGCAGCGGATGCAGCACGAGCTGCGCCCGGTTCGCTCACGTCACGACGACCCTGAGCTTCCCGACGACGTGTCCGACAAGGACCTCGACCGCATCGCCCGCAACGAGCTGAAGACCCTCACCAAGGACAACGCCGAGTTCGTGGCGAAGCACCTGGCCATGGCCGCCCGCCTGATTGAGACCGACCCAGAGGAAGCACACAAGCACGCGACATCCGCTGCCCGTCGTGCCGGTCGTATCGCCGTCGTGCGTGAAAGCCTCGCGATCACCGCGTACTCCGTGGGCGACTTCGCCCTCGCGCTGCGCGAGCTGCGCACCTACCGCCGCATCTCTGGTTCCAACGACCAGCTTGCGCTGATGGTGGACAGCGAACGTGGCGTCGGACGTCCGGACCGCGCCCTCGAGCTCGGCCGCTCGGTCGAACGCTCCACCCTGCCCGCCGCCGTTCAGGTGTCGCTGGCGATCGCCATGTCTGGTGCCCGCCTCGACCTGAACCAGCCAGAGGCCGCGCTGCTCGAGCTGGAGATTCCGCAGCTCGACGCCAGCAAGGCGTTCTCGTACAGCCCCGAGCTGTTCCTGGCGTACGCCGAGGTGCTTGAAGAACTCGGCCGCACCGACGAAGCAGAGAAGTGGCACCAGCTTGCCGCTCGCGCTGACGCCGCCCTGTCCCACATGGATGACGACGAGACCATCGAGATCGTCGAAATCGACGAAGAAGATGGCGACGACGACGTGGCAGTCGTGCTGAGCGACGACGCATCGGATGACGAGGCTGACGAGGCTGACGACGTGGCCGAGGCCGCCGACGAGGTTTCGACGGATTCCGCCGACGCTGCCGACGAGACCGACGAAGGCGATGAGGAGCGGGATGCTCAGGCTGGGCCGGAAAATTAGCACGCGGACGCCGCTTGACGGCATCGATACGGTTCTGGCCGACCTGGATGGTGTGGTGTACGCGGGTCCCGCGGCCATCCCGTTCGCCGTAGAGAGCCTGAATCGTGCCGCGGAGAGTATCCGAGTTGGGTACATCACCAACAACGCATCGCGTACCGACCAGTCAGTGGCTGATCACCTCACCGAGCTCGGCCTGAAGGTCGCAGCTCGGGACGTGGTGACCTCACCGCAGGCCGCCGTGCGCCTGCTCGCTGAGCAGGCGCCGGCCGGGTCAACGATCCTGGTCGTCGGCGGCGAAGGCCTCGTCGTCGAGGTGGAGAAGGCGGGTTTCACCGTCACGCGCTCCGCCGACGATAAGCCGGCCGCCGTCATTCAGGGCTTCTCGCCCGACATCGGCTGGGCCCAGCTCGCTGAAGCATCGTTCGCGCTGCACAGCGAGGTCGAGGGCGGCGGCATTCCGTGGATTGCCACCAACACCGACTGGACGATTCCGGTGGCCAGGGGCATTGCCCCCGGCAACGGCACGCTCGTGTCCGCTGTGCACACGGCCGTCGGACGCCTGCCCATCGTGGCAGGCAAGCCGGAGGTCGCCATTTTCGAAGAGGCCATCAAGCGCTTCGATACGACGAACCCGCTGTTCATCGGCGACCGGCTCGACACCGACATCCTCGGCGCCAACCGCGCCGGGATCCCGTCTGTGCTCGTGTTGACCGGCATCGACAAGGCCAAGCACACGCTGGCCGCCGATGCGAAGTCACGGCCGACGTTCATCCTGTCCGATCTCCGTGAGCTGCACGAACCGTACCCGGAGACCGTTTTCTCCAAGGACAAGTCGTCGGCCACCGTGGCCGGTGCGCGCGTGGCGATCTCGGGGAACGACGTTGAGATCGTGGCGGAGGGCGACGGTGGAATCAACCTGCTGCGCGCTGCGTGTGCGGTGATTTGGGCATCCGGTCGACCGATCTACGGGCTGAACGTACCCGAACGACTCAGCCTCTGGCGGTAACCTAGGCCTGTGACTTCCACAGATGCTTCCACCGATGTCGCGACAGAACCGACAACAGCCCAGCTAGCCGCCATCGAGGCCCAGCCGCTCGAAACCCGTGCGGCCGCCTACGCGCAGCTGCACGATCAGCTTCAGGGCGCGCTCGAAGGTTCTGACGTGCCACGGTCGGCCACGGCATGAGTGACGTGCCACGTACGCCCAACGGCAACACGCCCGACAGTTCAACCCCCGCCGACTCTGATATTCAGGATGCCGCTCCGGCGCGTCCCGCTACCCAGCGTCTCGACGCGGCGCTGGCAAGCAGCGGTCTTGCCAGGTCGCGCACCGTCGCCGCCAAGCTGATCGCCGATGGCCTGGTGACCGTTGACGGCAATCCGGTCGTCAAGGCCTCCTTCCCCGTGAAGGACGGGCAGCTGCTGCACGTCGCGGCGACCGACCACTACGTGAGCCGCGGCGCGCACAAGCTGATCGCCGCCCTCGACGCATTCGAGGTGCCCGTCGCCGGGCGCACGGTGCTCGACGCCGGCGCCTCAACAGGCGGCTTCAGCCAGGTGCTGCTCGAACGCGATGCGGCGACGGTGATCGCCGTCGACGTCGGACACGGCCAGCTGTCTCCCACTCTCGCGATCGAACCGCGGCTGATTCTCGTCGAGGGATTCAACCTGCGGTATGCGACCCCTGAAACCATTGCGGGGGCATCCGGTGTCACCACACGGCCAGACCTCGTCGTCGGCGACCTGTCGTTCATTTCACTGACCACCGTGCTCCCGGCCCTCGTGGCCACCGCTGCAGAGGGCGCCGACTTCGTGTTGCTCATCAAGCCGCAATTCGAGGTGGGCAAGGAGAGCATTCGAGAAGGAATCGTGCACAACCCAGCGCTCCGCTCAGAGGCGATCGCGAACGTGTTGTGGGCAGCATGGGACCTCGGGCTCCGCACCAACGGGCTGATTGAGTCGCCGATCGCCGGGGGAGCAGGAAACCACGAATATCTGTGCTGGTTGTCCAGCACAGCGGGCAGCAATCCGACAGAATGGCTTGACCGCATAACCGCACTTGTAGGAGCGTGACGAGATGACAGCAGCGCCACGCATGATTCTTGTTGTCGCGCACACCGGCAGGGCTGATTCCCTTGAGGCAGCCGTCACCGTGTGCGAGCAGCTTGTCGCCGCCGGAGCCATGCCTGTGCTGGCCGCCGACGAGCGCGAAGACCTGCTGCGCTCGACCCCGAGCCTCGCCGACTCCCTGGCGACGTTCGGCACGAGCGCCCAGCCGGGAATCGCCGTGACCGACCTCGAACTGGCCATCGTGCTCGGGGGAGACGGCACCATCCTGCGCGCCGCAGAAATGGTGCGCGGCTCCAGCGTTCCGCTGCTCGGCGTCAACCTCGGCCACGTCGGCTTCCTCGCAGAGAGCGAACGCGACGACCTCGGTGACGCCGTTCGCCGGGTGCTCGCCCGCGACTACCTCGTCGAAGAGCGCATGACCATTTCGGTGCGGGTCAAGATCGACAGCGAAGTCGTCTACGAAACCTGGGCCCTGAACGAGGCCACCGTCGAGAAGGCCAGCAGAGAGCGGATGCTCGAAGTCGTCATCGAGGTCGACGGACGCCCGCTGTCGTCCTTCGGCTGCGACGGGGTCGTCATGTCGACGCCGACGGGTTCCACCGCGTACTCCTTCTCGGCAGGCGGACCCGTGGTCTGGCCGAGCCTTGACGCCATGCTGCTCGTGCCGCTCAGCGCCCACGCGCTGTTCGCCCGGCCGCTCGTCGTCGGCCCTGAGTCGTCGCTGGCCGTCGAAGTGCTGGGCCGCAATGACGGGACAGCGATCCTGTGGGCTGACGGCCGCCGCCCGTATGAGTTGCCGAAGGGCGCGCGCGTGATTGTTCGCCGCTCACCGATTCCGGTGCGGCTGGCGCGCTTGCACAGCGGCCCGTTCACCGACCGTTTGGTCAATAAATTCAATCTGCCGGTCACCGGCTGGAGGGGGCCTGTTGGCCGTGAGCGAGATGAGTGAGATCGCGTGATTGAGGAACTCACCATCAGGGACCTCGGCGTCATTGCCGAAGCGACCCTGCCGCTTGGCCCTGGCTTCACCGCTGTCACGGGCGAAACCGGCGCTGGGAAGACCATGGTCGTCACCGCGCTCGGGCTGCTGCTCGGCGAGAGAGCGGATGCCGGGCGCGTGCGCCAGGGACAAGCGCAGAGCTGGGTGGAGGGCCGCTGGATCGTCGATCCGAACGGTCCCGTCGCGGAGCGTGTCCGCGACGCCGGGGGAGACCTCGACGGCCCTGAGCTCATCCTGGGGCGATCCGTTTCGCTTGAGGGTCGCAGCCGCGCCGTGGTCGGCGGACGCAGTGCCCCGGCCAGCGTGCTCAGCGACCTCGGCGGCGAACTCGTCGTCGTGCACGGGCAGTCAGACCAGATTCGACTGCGCTCCCAGACCGCGCAACGCGACGCCCTCGACCGGTTCGCCGGCCCAGACCTCGCCGCAGCGCTCACCGACTACCACCACGCCCACACGCGCTGGCTCGCCAACCAGAACGAGCTCGAACGTCTCATCCTCGAGCGCGACCAGCGGGCCGCCGAGGCCGAACAGCTGCGCGTCGCCATCGCAGAGGTGGAGACCATCGCGCCGCAGTCCGGCGAGGAAACCGAACTCGCCGAGCGTGCAGAGCGGCTCGGCAACCTCGAAGAGCTGCGCGTCGCCGCTGCCCAGTCCAGGGAACTGCTCTCCGCTGAGGAGAATCCAGACGACGCGCCGGATGCCGTCGCGCTGCTCGACACCGCCCGTCGCCAACTCGAACGCGCGGCCAGCCACGACAGTGAGCTGCCGCCCATCGTCGAGGCCATCGCCAACGCCGGCTTCCTCGTGGCCGACATCGCCGCGCAGCTCTCCAGCTACCTGGCCGGCCTCGACGCCGACGGCTCTCGAGAACTCGAGATCGTGCAGGAACGTCGCGCCGACCTCACCGCGCTGGCCCGCAAGTTCGCCGGCGGGCTCGACGAAGCCATCGAGTTCCTCGACACCGGCAGTGCGCGCCTCGTTGAACTGGACGGCGACTCAGACCGCATCGACCAGCTGACAGAGCAGACGGCATCCGATTTCTTGATCGTCGACGGACTCGCCGACCAGATCACCGCGTTCCGTGAAGCCGCAGCCACCGCGCTGGCCTCCGCTGTGACGACGGAACTGGCGGCGCTGGCCATGCCGGATGCCTCCATCGTCGTGCTGGTCGACCGGCTCGACGAATTCACGGCAACCGGGCGCGACAGCGTCAAGATCCTGCTGCAGCCACACGCTGGTGCAGAGCCGCGTCCCCTGGCGCGCGGGGCATCGGGTGGTGAACTCTCCAGGGTCATGCTGGCGATCGAAGTGGTCATCAACGCGACAGATCCTGTTCCGACATTCGTCTTCGACGAAGTGGATGCCGGAGTCGGCGGGGCTGCAGCCATCGAGATCGGGCGACGCCTGGCGAAGCTGGCCGAAACGGCCCAGGTCATCGTGGTCACCCACCTCGCCCAGGTCGCGGCATTCGCTGGCAATCACCTGAGCGTGGTGAAAGACAGCGACGGAGCCGTCACCGCCAGCAGTGTCCGCCAATTGCATGGTGACGAGCGGGCTGCAGAGATGGCACGGCTGCTTTCGGGGCTTCCCGATTCGGCGAGTGGGCTCGAACATGCTCGCGAACTGATCTCCCTTGCCCACACGAACTGATAGGATTGAAGCCCGTGGTGAACATTTCTAACGCGGACAACTCAGACGGCATTACCAAGCACATTTTCGTGACCGGTGGTGTCGTTTCTTCATTGGGCAAAGGCCTGACGGCGGCAAGCCTCGGCAATCTCCTCACGGCACGCGGACTGCGCGTTGTCATGCAGAAGCTCGATCCCTATCTGAACGTCGACCCTGGAACGATGAACCCGTTCCAGCACGGTGAAGTCTTTGTGACGGACGACGGCGCGGAGACCGACCTCGACATCGGCCACTACGAGCGTTTCCTCAACATCAACCTCAACCAGGCGGCCAACGTCACGACCGGCCAGATCTACTCGCAGGTCATCGCCAAGGAACGTCGCGGCGAATACCTCGGTGACACCGTGCAGGTCATCCCGCACATCACCGACGAGATCAAGCGCCGCATGCGCCTGCAGGCCAGCGACGAACCGCGCCCAGACGTCATCATCACCGAGGTCGGTGGCACCGTTGGTGACATCGAATCGCAGCCGTTCATCGAAGCAGCCCGTCAGGTGCGCCACGAGCTCGGACGCAAGAACGTGTTCTTCGTACACGTGTCCCTGGTGCCGTTCATGAACGCATCCGGTGAGCAGAAGACCAAGCCGACGCAGCACTCTGTCGCTGCCCTCCGCTCGCTCGGTATCCAGCCAGACGCGCTCGTGCTCCGCAGCGACCGCCCGGTCTCCGAGTCGAACAAGCGCAAGATCGCGCTGATGTGCGACGTCGAAGAATCCGCCGTCGTCAACTGTGTCGACCTGCCGTCGATCTACGACATCCCGACGACACTGCACGAGCAGGGTCTCGACGCCTACATCATCGAAACCCTCGGGCTGCTCGCTGACGACGTGGACTGGGCCGGCTGGCAGCCGGTGCTCGACGCCGTGCACGATCCCAAGTTCGAGGTGAACATCGGCCTCGTCGGCAAGTACATCGACCTGCCAGACGCCTACCTGTCGGTCACCGAAGCGCTGCGCGCCGGTGGGTTCGCCCACCAGAGCAAGGTCAAGATCCACTGGATCCCCTCCGACGAGTGCGAAACCGAAGAAGGCGCTGCACGCATGCTCGCCGAGCTCGACGGCATCTGCGTCCCAGGCGGATTCGGCGTGCGCGGCATCGAAGGCAAGCTCGGCGCCCTGCGGTTCGCCCGTGAAAACGGCATCCCGACGCTCGGCCTGTGCCTCGGCCTGCAGTGCATGGTCATCGAGTACGCCCGCAACAAGGCTGGACTGCCCGGGGCATCTTCGAGCGAGTTCGACGAAGACACCGAGTTCCCCGTCATCGCGACGATGGAAGAGCAGGTCGAGATCATCGCCGGCGGCGACCTGGGCGGCACCATGCGCCTCGGCCTCTACCCGGCCGCCCTCGCCCCAGGTTCGCTGGTGTCGGAGATCTACGGCGCCACTGAGGCGTCTGAGCGTCACCGTCACCGCTACGAGGTCAACAACCGCTACCGCGACCAGATCGCCGAAGCCGGTCTGTGGTTCTCCGGAACCTCGCCAGACGGCGCCCTCGTCGAGTACGTCGAACTGACGCGCGACCAGCACCCGTTCTACGTCGGAACGCAGGCGCACCCCGAACTGCGCTCACGCCCGAACGACGCCAACCCGCTGTTCCGCGGCCTGATCGGCGCGGCTCTTGACCGCCAGCAGGCCAGCCGCCTGTTCGAAGTCAAGGCGGATGCCTAACCTCCCGACACCGGCCGACTTCGCGTCGGCCGGCTCCGGCTCCGAGCTTCTGGCAGACACGCCCGCGTTCGCGCACGTGTCTGCCAGCTCGATCACCTTCAAAGGAAAGGTGTGGGACGTCCGCACCGACACCTTCGACTACAACGGTGAACCGATTGTGCGCGAGTACGTCGATCACACCGGCGCGGTTGCTGTCCTGGCCATCGACGAGAACGATCGCGCCCTGCTGATCAACCAGTACCGGCATCCGGTGCGTGCTCGCGAGTGGGAGATCCCGGCCGGTCTGCTGGATCTCGCCGACGAGCATCCGCTGGTTGCGGCCAAGCGCGAGCTTGCCGAAGAGGCCGACCTCGTTGCCACGGAGTGGAACGTGCTCACCGAGTTCTACACGTCGCCTGGGGGCAGCACCGAAGCGATCCGTATTTACCTCGCGCGCGGCCTGAGTGCCACCGCAGAGGCGTTTGACCGTACAGAAGAGGAAGCGGATATCCAGCTGCGCTGGGTTCCCCTCGACGAGTGCGTCGACGCCGTGCTCGCGCGTCGGGTGCAGAACCCGTCGCTCGTGCTGTCGGTGCTGGCCGCCCAGGCCTCAAGGTCGCGCGGCTGGTCGACGCTGGCGCCGGCGGATGAGCCGTGGCCGCGGCATCCGTCGCACTGGGCCACACCCGATTCAGCCGACCGCTCATGATCATCGAGGCGGCCGTGGATCTGTATCTGCGGCACGTCTCGGTGGAGCGCGGACTGTCGAAGAATACGGTCGCCGCGTATCGCCGCGACCTGGTGATCTACGCGGGGTGGCTCGCCGACCGTGAGTGCGACAACCCAGCAGAGATCTCGTCGAACGACGTGTCGGAGTTCGTGCGCTACCTCGGCACCCGCGAGGAGTCGCCGCTGACGGCGTCGTCTATCGCCCGCGTGCTCTCGACGGTGCGTGGCCTGCACCGTTTCCTGCTCGACGAGGGCGTGGTTGAAACGGATGTCGCCCGCGACACTCGACCCCCCAAGCTCGCGTCCCGCCTCCCCAAGGCGATCAGCATCGAACAGGTCGGGCGGCTGCTCGCGGCAACGGACGGCGACGATCCGCAGCAACTGCGCGACAAGGCGCTGCTCGAGCTGCTCTATGCGACGGGCGCCCGGGTGTCTGAGGTCGTGAACCTCAACGTCGACGATGTGATCGACGGCGACGTGGTGCGACTGACCGGTAAGGGCGACAAGCAGCGGATCGTGCCGGTCGGCAGCTTCGCCCAGACGGCAATCGACGCGTACCTCGTGCGGGCACGGCCGCTGTTCTCCGTGCGGGGCAAGTCAACGCCGGCCCTCTTCCTCGGGCTGCGCGGCCAGCGGGTGAGCCGGCAGAACGCCTGGCTGATCATCAAGGCCGCCGCAGAACGGGCAGCGCTCGACATCGAGGTGTCACCGCACACGCTGCGGCACTCGTTCGCCACGCACCTGCTGGCCGGGGGAGCGGATGTGCGCGTGGTGCAGGAACTCCTCGGCCACTCGTCGGTGGCGACCACGCAGATCTACACCCTGGTGACCGCAGACACCCTGCGCGACATGTACACGACGGCGCATCCGCGCGCCCGCGCCTAGCGCTCGCGCACCCACCCACCTGCCCCGTAGGTTGAGGAGCGCCCGAGGAACGAGGACGCGTCTCGAAACCCATCCGCTGGATGAGTGGAGCGCCAGGGAGGTCTCGAGACGGCCGTGACCGGCCTCCTCGACCACCGGGGGAGCGAGCCACGCGGTGTGAACGCAGCGACGCGCATGTTGCAACACCCGCGACGCTGCGCACGACCCGCGCGACGGCCGGGGGAGGTCTCGAGACGGCCGTGGCCGGCCTCCTCGACCACCGGATGCCGGCCTCCTCGACCACCGGGGAGGGGAGTTAGATCGGCGCCGCTGCGGCGATGCGCACCGATCAGGGGCCGCAGGCTCGCTAGACTCAACGAAGTGATGGGCGCAGGACGGAATGAGGACATCTCAGTGGCGAAAAAGCAGGGTGACCTACTCCCCGGTTTCGACGACGTAATTGTCGGTCCCACCGGGCGACCAGTTCAGGATTTCGCGGTCCCCGCTCCACTCAACAGCCACGGTCCCGCCCGCATCATCTCCCTCTGCAACCAGAAGGGTGGCGTCGGCAAGACCACCACCACCATCAACTTCGGTGCAGCGCTGGCCGGATACGGCCGCCGCGTGCTCGTCATCGACTTCGACCCGCAGGGCGCACTCTCCGCAGGCCTTGGGGTGCCGACGCACGACGTCACCACCATTTACGACCTGCTGCTGAGCGGATCGAAGGACCCGCACGAAGCCATCCAGCACACCAGTGTTGAGGGCCTCGACCTGATCCCGGCCAACATCGACCTGTCCGCCGCTGAAGTGCACCTCGTCAACGAGGTCGCCCGTGAGCAGATCCTCTCGCGCGTGCTGCGCAAGGTGTCGGCAGATTACGACGTCATCCTCATCGACTGCCAGCCGTCGCTCGGCATCCTCACCGTCAACGCGCTGACCGCCAGCCACGGCGTGCTCATCCCACTGGAGTGCGAGTTCTTCGCGCTGCGCGGCGTCGCACTGCTCATCGAGACCATCGACAAGGTTCGGGACCGCCTGAACCCCGCCATCGAGCTCGACGGAATCCTGGCCACCATGTACGACTCGCGCACCCTGCACTCCCGTGAGGTGCTGGAGCGCGTCGTCGATGCCTTCGGCGACAGCGTGCTCGAGACGGTCATCGGCCGCACCGTGAAGTTCCCGGATGCCAGTGTCGTCGGCGTTCCGATCACCGAATTCGCGCCAGAGCACGCCGCGGCCAAGGCTTACCGGCAGATGGCGCGGGAACTGATCGCCCGTGGCGCAGTCGCCTAGCGCGGCCGGCGAGTTCGACCAGCTCACTGATCACGCGAGTGATCAGCCGGAAAACACGGCACCCACCACATTCTCGGTCGCGCTCAGCAACTTCGAGGGACCGTTCGACCTCCTGCTGTCGCTCATCGGCAAGCATGAGCTCGACATCACCGAGGTCTCGCTCAGCACGGTGACCGACGAGTTCATCTCCTACCTGCGCGGCCTCGACTCGGAGAAAGAGCTCGACCAGGCCACCGAATTCCTCGTCATCGCCGCCACCCTGCTCGACCTGAAGGTCGCCGGCCTGCTGCCGCAGGGCGAGCTCGTCGACGCCGAAGACGTTGCGCTGCTCGAAGCCCGCGACCTGCTGTTCGCCCGACTGTTGCAGTATCGGGCCTTCAAACTGGCATCCGCCTGGTTCGTCGAACGTCTGGAAACCGAGTCGGCGAGGCACGTGCGCTCTGTGCGCCTCGAAGAGAAGTTCCGCCAGCAGACGCCCGAACTCGTCTGGACGCTCTCGGCTGCCGACTTCGCCGTGCTCGCCACGATCGCTATGACACCGCGGGAGATCCCCACCGTTGGCCTCGACCACCTGCATGCGCCGCTGGTGAGCATCCGTGAGCAGGCCGCGCACGTCGTGGCGATCCTGCGCTCAGGCGAGCCGATCTCATTCCGCCGCCTCATCGCAGGCATCGAGGAGAAAGGCGTCGTGATCGCCCGGTTCCTGGCCGTGCTCGAGCTCTACCGCCGCTCAGCCATCTCGTTCGAACAGCTCGAGCCGCTCGGCGAGCTCACCCTGCGCTGGAGCGCTGAATCCTGGTCAGACGAAGACCTATCCAATCTCGGAGCCGACTATGACAACTGACACGTCACTGACTGACCACACCGCAGCGGATGCCGCCACGCCAGATTCCTCGACTCCAGACCGCTCCGCCCTCGACCTCGACCTCGAGCGCCAGCTCGAAGCGATCCTGATGGTGGCCGACGAGCCGCAGAGCCTCATACACCTGGCGACGGCACTCGACCAGCCGTTGAAAGCGGTGCGGGCGGCCATCGGGCGCATTGCCGCCGACTTCGACGGCCTGAGCGTGACCGACGGCGTGCCGACGGTGCGCCGCGGTTTCGAACTGCGCGAGGTCGCCGGCGGCTGGCGCATCTACGTGCGGCCGGAGTACGACACTGTCGTCACCGATTTCGTGCTCACGCAGAACCCGAGCAAGCTGTCACAGGCGGCGCTGGAGACTCTTGCGGTGATCGCCTATAAGCAACCCATCAGCCGGGGCGCGGTAGCGTCGATTCGTGCAGTTAACGTCGACTCGGTCGTGCGGACCCTACTCGGCCGCGGATTGATCACCGAAGCATTCACCGATAGTGAGACCGGTGCGATCAATTACGCCACCACAGACTTGCTGCTCACGCAGCTCGGGATCAACTCGCTCGACGAGCTGCCCCCTATTTCGCCGCTCCTCTCGGACGGTGCAGACGGATTTGAGGATATGAAATGACAGACAACACCAGCAACGCCGCAGGCGACGGCTACGGACCGACGAACCCGGAAGCCGCCGAAGACGGCGTGCGCCTGCAGAAGGTCATGGCATCCGCCGGTGTTGCCTCGCGTCGCGTGTCAGAAGACCTGATCACGGCCGGCCGTGTGCGCGTGAACGGCAAGGTCGTCACTGAGCTCGGCCGTCGCATTCACCCGGAGACCGACCAGGTCGCCGTTGACAACATCGCCGTGCAGCTGGACACCACCCGCCGCTACGTCATGCTCAACAAGCCCGTCGGCGTCGTGTCGTCGATGCAGGACGAGAGCGGTCGCCCCGACCTCCGCGAATTCACCGACAAGTATGAGGAACGCCTCTTCAACGTCGGCCGCCTCGACGCCATGACAAGCGGCCTGCTCATCCTGACCAACGACGGCGACCTCGCGCACGTGCTCGCACACCCGTCGTTCGGCGTGCTGAAGACCTACATCGCCAAGGTTGAGGGTCGCGTCAGCGCCCAAACCATCGCGAAGCTGCAGGCCGGCATCGAACTTGAAGACGGCCCCATCAAGGCCGACAAGGCACGCGTGCTCTCCGGCCAGGGCGGCGACGGCTACAGCCTGGTCGAGATCACGCTGCACTCCGGACGCAACCGCATTGTGCGACGGATGCTGGATGCCGTCGGTCACCCCGTGGTCGACCTCGTGCGCCGCCAGTTCGGCCCGCTGCACCTCGGCACCCTCAAGGTGGGCGACGTTCGCGACCTTACTAAGGTAGAACTCGGCCAGCTGCTCACGGTCTCGCGCACCCCGAGCTCTGCGGACCCAGAGACCACCAAGTAGGGCATCAGCCCTCGCATCACCCCGCAGTACGCAAGAACCGTTGGCAAGCAGAAGGCAGGAGCCGGTACGTGGTTGAGAGTCGCCTGGTCGGACCGGTTCGCGTCGTCGGCGTCGGATTGCTGGGCACCAGCATCGGCCTCGGCCTCCGCAATCGCGGCATCGACGTGATCCTGGCCGACGCGTCGCCGACCCACGTGAGCATCGCCGTCGACTACGGCGCCGGCCGGGTGCCAGCTGATGGCGACGCCCCGCAGCTCATCGTCGTCTGTGTGCCGCCGGATGTCACCGCCCAGGTGGTTGCCGCCGAGCTGGCGGCCTTCCCCGACGCGATCGTGACGGATGTCGCCAGCGTCAAGCTGGCACCCCTGGCCGAATTGCGCGCGCTCGGCGCCGACCTGTCGCGCTACATCGGTTCGCACCCGCTGGCCGGGCGCGAACGCGGCGGCCCGCTCTCCGGCCGCGCCGACCTGTTCGTCGGCCGCCCGTGGGTCGTCGCCGCGCACGACGCCATCAGCTACCAGCGCGCCAACGCCATCGACGATCTGATCCTCGACCTCGGCGCCATCCTCGTTGAGATGACGCCGGAAGAGCACGACGCGAGCGTCGCCCTGGTCTCCCACGTACCCCAGGTGATCTCGAGCCTGATGGCCCGGCGCCTGATCGACGGCCCGCACGCCGCGCTCAACCTCGCAGGGCAGGGTGTGCGCGATGTCACGCGCATCGCGGCCAGCGACCCTGAGCTGTGGGTGCAGATCCTGGGCGCCAACGCGGCTCCCGTGCGCGACATTCTGGTGGCATACCGCGACGACCTCGACCGTTTCATCGCGGCCATCGAAGACCCCACCGCTCCCGGTGCCCGGCGCAAGATCGCCGAGGAGATCGCCGGCGGCAACGACGGTGTGTCCCGGTTGCCCGGCAAGCACGGCCAAGACCGCCGCTTCGCGTCGATGACCGTGATGATCGATGACACCCCCGGCCAGTTGGCCAGACTCCTGCAGGAGATCGGCGAAGTCGGGGTGAACCTCGAAGACCTCCGTCTCGAGCACTCGCCTGGCGCGCAGATCGGCCTGGTAGAAATTTCAGTACTCCCCGAGGCGGTCGCCCGCCTCACCGAAGAGCTGGTCGCACGCGGCTGGCGGATTGCAGGTTAGCCGCATGGGCAGACACTCACTACACGTGCCGATTGATTCCGATACCACGGATGCGACGGCACCCGTCGTCGTCGCGATCGACGGTCCGGCCGGCAGCGGCAAGTCCAGCGTCAGCAAGGCCACCGCTCGCAAACTCGGCTTCGACTACCTCGACACCGGTGCCGCCTACCGGGCCTTGGCCTGGCTGATGCTTGACCGTGGCGTCGACACCGACGATGCCGCAGCCGTCGTCGCCGCGCTCGACGACTTCGACTACGCCATCGGCACTGATCCAGACGAGTACTTCGTGCGCGTGGGAGACACCGACGTGACGGAGGCCATCAGGGAGCCGCGGGTGTCGGCATCCGTTAGTGCAATCGCACGTGTCCCTGAGGTGCGCGCCCACCTCACGGAAATCTTCCGCAGCCTCGCTCTGGGGAGCACGAAGCCCGGAATTGTGATCGAGGGCAGGGACATCACCACGGTGGTTGTGCCTGAGGCTCCGGTGCGAATCCTGCTTACCGCATCTGAAGAGGCTAGAATGACTAGGCGCTCTGCAGAAATATCGACCCAATCGGCTAAAACCGTGGCGGAGCAACTGCGATCGAGGGATCGCGCCGACTCTCAAGTAGTCGATTTCATGAGCGCCGCAGACGGTGTGACCACCGTCGACTCCACCCATCTCGACTTCGAGCAGACCGTTGACGCGGTTATCGATGTCATCACCACACGTAACCGCGAGGAACTCGCATGACTAACGACTCAGTCTCCAAAGACTCAGCCTTCAACGACGACGACCAGATCCCCGAGCTCGATTCGGGGATGGTCTCGCGTCTGACCGACCTCGACGAAGACCTGGCCGTACAGCGAGCAGCAGCTCTCCGTACCGGGCTTGACGACTACGAACTCGACGAAGAAGACTTCGACGTACTCGACCTGTCGACGGAAGATCCCGACGCCATTCAGTACCTGCCGGCCCTGCCGGTCATCGCCATCGTCGGACGCCCGAACGTGGGCAAGTCCGCGCTGGTGAACCGTATCCTCGGTCGCCGCGAAGCCGTGGTCGAAGACACCCCCGGCGTGACGCGCGACCGCGTGACGTACAAGGGGGAGTGGAACGAGCGCCGCTTCAGCGTCGTCGACACCGGCGGCTGGGAGCCAGATGCCAAGGGCATCGACGCATCCGTCGCCCTGCAGGCCGAGATCGCTATCGACCTCTCCGACGTCGTCATGTTCGTCGTCGACTCCAACGTCGGCCCGACCTCGACCGATGAAGCAGTCGTGCGGATGCTGCGGAAGAGTGGCAAGCCCGTCTTCCTCGTCGCCAACAAGGTTGACGACATCCGCCAGGAGCCCGAAGCGGCGAACCTGTGGTCGCTTGGCCTCGGCCAGCCGTACCCGGTGTCTGCCCTGCACGGCCGCGGCGTTGCCGACCTGCTGGATGCAATCCTGCTGGTTCTGCCGCTGATCTCCACCGTCGCCAAGCAGGAAGTCGGCGGCCCGCGTCGCGTCGCCCTGCTCGGTCGCCCGAACGTCGGCAAGTCCAGCCTGCTGAACAAGCTCGTCGGCGAAGAGCGCGTTGTTGTCAACGAGCTCGCCGGCACCACGCGTGACCCGGTTGATGAGCAGGTTGAACTTGGCGGCAAGGTGTGGCGTTTCGTCGACACCGCCGGCATCCGTCGTCGCGTGCACCTCGCACAGGGCGCCGACTTCTACGCATCTCTTCGCACCAGCGCCGCGCTGGAAAAGGCCGAAGTTGCCGTCGTGCTCATCGACGTGACCGAGGTCATCTCCGAGCAGGACGTGCGCATCATCGACCTCGTTCTCGAGTCGGGCCGTGCGCTCGTACTCGCGTTCAACAAGTGGGACCAGATCGATGACGACCGTCGTCGCTACCTCGAGCGTGAAATCGAGCAGGACCTGGCCCACGTGGCCTGGGCCCCGCGCGTGAACATCTCCGCTCGTACCGGTCGCCACATGGAGAAGCTGGTTCCGGCCCTCGAGCTCGCGCTCGAGTCGTGGGACACCCGCATCCCCACCGGCAAGTTCAACGCCTTCCTCGCCGAGCTGGCTGCGGCGCACCCGCACCCCGTTCGCGGTGGCAAGCAGCCGCGCATCCTGTTCGGTACCCAGGCCTCGAGCCGTCCGCCGACATTCGTGGTGTTCACCACCGGATTCCTCGACGCGGGCTACCGTCGCTACATCCAGCGTCGTCTGCGCGAGATCTGGGGCTTCGAAGGAACCCCGATCAACCTCAGCATGCGCGTGCGCGAGAAGCGCAAGCGCTCCTAGCAGGCCCGTACAGAGCGGCCGTCGACCTTCGGGTCGGCGGCCGCTTCGTCGTTGGTGCCCCTCTCGTTGATTGAGGAGGCCGCCAGGCCGTCTCGAAATCTCGCGGGCCGATCTACAGACGCTCCGCAGTTCAGAGGTCGGCTCGCTGGATTTCGAGACACTCGCTGGCGCTCGTTCCTCAATCAACGAGTGGGGCGGAAGGGTCAGCTCGCCGCTGCCTCCGTGATGCGCGTCACTTCCTCCGCGGTCATCTTCCCGACCGTGGCCCCGGCGTTCTTGGCCGGCGCCCGTACCTTCGTGCTGAACTCGCCGGACTCCACCGCTTCCCGCAAGGCGATGTAGTCGGAATACGACTGGTCGGCATACGCATCGGCCCATTCGGCGATCGCTGTGTCGAATACGTCGGACGACCCGAGGTAGCCGGTGATGAACGCGCCGTTGGGACTCTGCGAGTGGGCACGGGCCAGCAGCTGGCCGCAGGCGTCGACGTAATCCAAGAACTGGCCGTACGTGAGGGCATCGATGTCGACCGACACGTTCCGGTCGCGGAACTGCCGCACGTAGAACCCCATGTCTTCCGCGCTGAAATACCCAAGGAACGGGTCGGAGACAGCCTGCAGGATGCGCTGGTTGGAGACCACCCGAAACCCGTGGTCCTCGCTGAAGGTGTCAGCGCCGTGGGAGATCTCGACGGGTTCGATGCCGCCGAACTCGTTCAGCACGGAGTGCCCGGCCTCTTTCACCTGGAGAATCAGCGATTCGCCGCGCGGACCGGTCAGCACCACGATGAAGCAGCGGGTGCCAACGCTACCGACGCCGACGACGCGGCGAACGGCATCCGTCACGGTGTACTGCGACAGGAGAAAAGCGATATCCGGTGACGCGGAATGCCGGTAGGTCTCGACGAGGTCGGCGACCAGGTCTTCGATCTCCTCTGGCAAGTGAGTGAGGGTGGGCGGCTGTTCGACGATCGAGACCGTGCCGTCGTCGGCGCGCACCGTGATCTTGTTGAGCACGCGAGCGGATGTTCGATTCTCAGACGATTTGATGGCCGCGTCGATGATTTTCTGGGTGCGCTTGCCGAAACGTGAGACGCCCAGACGCACCTCTGCGCGCCGGTAGTAGCGCTCCAACGCGTCGAGCTGCATCATCTCTTTGATGGAGGTGCGGTACGACGCGGCAGCATTCAGCGCGGCGGCGCGGACCTTCTTCTTGGAGAAGCCCTTGTGACGGCCGGCGATGACGACGCTGGTGACGAGGCGTTTGACGTCCCACTCCCACGGGCCGAATGCGGCCTCGTCGAAGTCGTTGAGGTCGAAGACCATGGTGCGCTGGGGGGAGGCGAAGAGGCCGAAGTTGGCGATGTGCGCGTCGCCGCAGAGCACGACGCCGGCGTCGGTCGTTGGCGCACCGGCCAGGTCTGCGGCTTGCAGCGCAGCAGAGCCGCGATAGAAGGCGAACGGGTTTTGCAGCATCCGTTCGAGGCGGAGTGGGACGAGCCAGGGGAGTCGGGACGCGTTCTGGGTCTTGAGCACGCCGAGCGGGTCGCGGCCGCTCTTACTCGTATAGACGGAGTGTGCTGATCGCCGCATTGTCTTGCGGGCGGCCTTGCCCTCCGCACGGCGGGCCTCGTAGGTGGTGATGGCGGAGTGGTCGAACCTGAGCCGGCCTGATACGTCGTCCATGGCGCCTGCTTTCTCTGCGGGAGTGCACTGTGCCGATCAGGCTACTCCGTGGCGCCGCTCAGTGGGGGCTCAGGGCGGTTGTTGAAGCGGATGTGGCCCTCCGGCGTCTGCAGGCGCCGCACGTCGCGCTGTGGCCGTCCTGGCGAGTGGCGAGTCGTTCACCATGCTGCTGTCCGCTCGGCTGACGCCCGCCGTCTGAACTGCCCGCCCCCGGCCAAACACAAAACGGGCCGACAACCTCAGCGGTTGTCGGCCCGTTCAGAGAACGAGAATTAGTTCTTGGGTGCGTCGTCGATCTTCGGTGCGGCGTGGGCATCCGTCGAGATGACGGGAGCGTCTGCAACGACCGGAGCGTCAGCAACGGTGGCCGGGCGAACGGCAGCAGCGGGCGCGGTGCGCTCAGCGGCCTCGACCTCGGCGACGGTGAAGTCCTCGTCGTCGTCGTGCGTGTGGGGTGCGACAGCGTACGTCGACGCTGCGGTTGCCTTCACGGCGGCGTTGCGCGCGTGGAGGGCCAGAGCGAGGAGGATGCCGATGACGCCAGCGCCGATGATCGTGGTGCCGATGGAGGCACCAGACTGCGAGGCGAAGAGAGCGGGGTAGTCAGCGGTGCCGGCGGTGTAGAGGTCGGCCTGCGAGGCGTTGGAGGTGGTCACGAGCAGGTATCCGCCGACGACTGCAACAATCGAGACCACCCACAGCACAATGAGGGGGATGTTGATCTTCGTTGCTACGGATGAGTTCTGAGACATGAGTTCCTTTGCTGTTGAGATGCAAGCCAGGCTGGCCACACGATTAAACCTAGGGGCGATTCCTATGAATCGGATATGAGCGGGCACTGTGTTGCCAGTGCCGCCTCCGCAGACTAACGGATGTTGAGCGGGTCGGCTGCCGATGTCGGTGCGTGGGGGCTGCTCGGTGCTGGTCGGTGCTACGTGGTGGTGCGGCCCGCTCTGTAAGGCATGTGCTGGCCGTTGGCCAGTCACCTAAGCCATGATGCCCCAGGATTCAGGCGAGGTCGAGGGTGACGACGGCGCGATCGCGGGTGGGTCTGGCCGACACGGTGAATCCTGAGGATTCGAACAGGGAGAGCGGCCCGTGGAACAAATCGGCCGCTGAGACCGTCGGGCGGGCGGTCGTGTCGATGGGGTAGGCCTCGATGAGGCGTGCGCCGTGCCGGTTCGCGTGTTGCACCGCGCCGTCGAGCAGCGCCCTGGCGACGCCGCGTTTGCGGAAGCCGACGCGCACCACGAAGCAGGTGATGGCCCAGACGGATGCGGCATCCGCTGTCGCTGTGCTGGCTGTGCTCGCTGTGCTGTTTGTGCGGGCTGTGCTGCCTGTGGGGCCACTCGCGGGCCTGCCGGCGGTGGCGATGGGGCTGCGTTGCAGGCGGGGGTAGTGCGCCTTGGGTTCGACGGCGCACCAGCCGACGGGCTCGTCGCCGAGGTACGCGACGACGCCGGGGGAGGGCGCAGCGGATGCGATCTGCTCGCGCAGGTCGTCGCGGCACTGTTCCGGGGTGGCGGCCTTCCACTCGGCGCCGTTCAATTTGAAATATTGGCACCAGCATCCGGCCGGGTCGCCGCGGGTGCCGAAGACGGTGCGGATGTCATCCCAGGGCACGTTGGCGGCGGAGCGGACCGTGATGTCGGGGCGGGCTGGCATGTCGTCCACGGTAGTGGGAGCGGTACGCAAGCGGAAGAATTTGGTGGTGACAGGTGCTTTCGGGGCGTCATTTGGGTCGAGGTGTCCACAAGTGCTCCGCGGAGGCGGTAAGCTATTCGAGTTGTCTCTTGCAGATGCAGTTCGGTTCGCCGGACCGTGTTTGGGAGTGGCCACGGGCTGTAGCGCAGCTTGGTAGCGCACCTGACTGGGGGTCAGGGGGTCGCAGGTTCAAATCCTGTCAGCCCGACATTTGGGCCGTTCGCGAAACTCTTCGCGAAACGGTCGCAAAGAAATCGCTCCTGATGAAAATCAGGAGCGATTTTTGGTTTCTGGGGCGTTGTGGCGCGTTTTCGGGTTCGGCGTCGTCTCGCGAGGAGCGTCGCAGCGTGAACGCGTGCTCGTTAACGGCTTTCAGGCGCGCCGATGTCTTCGGTGCGCCTGGGGTGTTGCCCTCTCGGGCGGTGTTGGTGAACCGCGTGAGCGGTTAGGTCCGGGTGGGTGGGCCGCCGGTTTCGTCGGAGGGTGTGGGTTTCGCTTTGTCGGGTCGGAGCACGCCGGCCGGATACGTGTCGGTGTGCGGGTTGTGGAATTCGCGGTCACGGCGCCGGATGATGGCGATGGCGGGTTCGCCGAGTGAGTCTTTTCGGGCGTCGTCTTTGATTTTGTCGCTCATGAAGGCGGCGATTTTGCGGATGTTGAAGTTGGTGAGCAGCAAGGTCCCGCGGGGGGAGTGTGGCGACCGTATGACCCGCTCGCTGAAATGCCCGCTGCACGGGGCCTTGTGCAACAGCGATTCGGCGCAGGGCGAGTGCATGGCGATCGTCAGTTTTTGGCTTGGAGGAGCGGTCATATGAGACGTGATCGGCGAGGTAGCCATAGAGGTTTTCCGAAGGCTGCACATGAAATTGGGAAATTCTCGGAACGATTTGGCAATACAGACGCGGGTTGACACAGACCGCCGGCACTACGCTCATGCCTCACTCAACTTGATGCGTTGCCATGGGCGGGCCCAGGAGGGGCGGACGATGGAAGAAATTGAATAGGCGCGAGGCATAACAGATAGGTTGCGGCGGTACGCTAACCTCACACTCGTGAACGATGAAATCGGCCCGTGGTACTGGAGGATGGATGACATCCGTCGCCCGTTTGGCAGTCAGTTTAGAGAGATCGTCGCCTTCCACCGCCTGTTTCTGAACGTCGCGGAGGAAGCGTTCGTGGCCGCCGCAGAGGACGCCCGCGGAGATCTTGACCCGGAGTTCAGCGGCGAAGGGGACGTCTGGGCTGCCGCCGGAGACGCACTTGGCACAACCCCTTTCGACGTCAGCCAACATCTTGGTCTTTTGGCGCTCACACGCGCTATATCTCTAGCAGAGGTGACAATCGCCCGCGCTGCGGCCTCCTTCTTCTCTGACGCCGAAGGAGTCGTCTTTACTAACGGAAAGGCTTGGACGCGCCCGACAGCTGATTCTTTCTTCAGTTCGGTGCTGAAGCGTCCGTTCGACCTGGACAGGTTCGGGATGGACGCGATTGCGGAACTGCGCAACATGTACGCGCATGGCTATGGAGACTTCAGAGACGCCACCTACGCCCAAGCTTTGGAATTGCGGCTGCTCAAGGTCATCGGTGACGATCCGGCCAGCGCTGAAGAACTGGCGGCCGGCTACGGCGAAAGCGTGCATGTACTCGACCGCGCCCCACTCGGCTTCTTCGACGATAGCTTCCTCAATCGTGTAGCACACCTCTCACCGCTGGCTACTCTCCGGCTCCTCGGTGCCATCGAGCGCACTGTCGAAGCTGCATTAGATGCGGCGGCGTGGGGGCCTCGGGGAGGCGACGAACTCGCGATGAGTCGATTCGCCAAGGAATGGGCGAAGGCGAACGGTGATCCCGACGTTGGCGATACCGCGATCGACTACGAAGGGGCTGTCCTTCTACGTTTCAAAGGCAAGCGAATGGACCTCATCGACAGCGGGGAGCCAGTTAGCTTGTTCCGACGGATGCAAGATGGCCGGTACTGGGGCCATATCGAGTTGCGACGCGAGGGCCAGAGCTAGTCGAGACTCTTGCTTCCTTACTAGCGTGCTTGAACCGCTGTCGGGTATTTCTTGGCAGGTCAGAATCCTTTCATCGGGAAGAAGATGGCAGCGAAACAAGGACGATTCATTGCTCCCCTACAGAGCGGCTTGGTTGTTGAGACACGTTCGGCCTGTCTGAGCGTTGATCGACTGGCTCGGAACTTCGCTGCGCTAGGGTCAGCAGCGTGTGAAGTGGCACACAAAATACCGGTTCGATAGACCATTTGGGGCTCACGTGAACGATTCCATAATCGCAAACCGGTTCGCTGTGCCTAACGACCCCGAGTATGAGGGCGGCCATGCGCGGGTCTATCGGGGCATGGATATCAAAGACGGACGAGCTGTTGCTGTCAAGATATTCAGTCCGACGCAGGTCGTCGATGATCGCATCTTGGCGACAGCATGGTCAAACGAACTTAACGCTTATCAATCATTCTCTGAGAGCAAGTATCTCGTCGAGCTGATCGATTGGGGTTATACGGGCGAGGGGTCCGACATTCCGTTCCTCGTTTTCGAATGGTGCGAAGGCGATTTGCGAACGTACATCGACGAGGGGAGGGGCATCGCGTGGGCGGAGTTTTGGCCCGTCTTGCGCTCGGTATTACTCGGTCTGGAACCGTTGCATCGTTCTCGTCATGTTCATCGAGACTTAAAGCCCGAGAATATTCTCCTTGGTGCGGATGGTGAACCCAAGATCGCGGACTTCGGCACGATCCGTTTGATTGACGCATTCAATGCGGGCCGAACGATGGGCCAGCTCGGGACGGCGCCCTACGCGCCGCCGGAGGCTGGAGCTGCTGCTCCAAGCACGGCATACGACATATTTTCGGTAGCGGTTCTTGCAATTGTCGCTATCTCAGGAAAACCACTCGCCACTGCGGCGGTGGCAGGTGACGAGTTGGAGCGAATTGACGTTCCCGACAACGTCAGGAACGTTCTGCGTCAGTGCTTGTCTCAGTCGCCTGCGGCTCGTCCGCAGAGCGCCTCGATGCTCTTGGTGCTTCTCACCAAAGCGCTAGATGTAGTGCCGGCGCATGGCGCCCTGGCGTCGGTCCACGTCGACTTCACGTCATCCGTTTTGGAAACGTTCGCGCGTTTCTTGGGCGCGGAAAGTGCGAGCCCAGCCGATGTTCTGCGGGATATTGGGCCGTCGCCGCGAATTGAAGTGGTGCAGCAAGGGGAGTTCGCGGGCGAACTTCGGATCGCGGGGCAGACGGCTCTCTTTAGTGCGGTCGTTCAGACGGGGCGCCCATGGAAAATCCTTCTGAAGTACTGTGCGAGGGTGCCACAGTACGTTCTAGAAACGGCGCAGCGCGATTGGTCGACGCCGGCCATTCGTTGGGTGCAAAGCGATCCAACAAACAAGCCGTCCGCGATCATTGCCCTTTCCGACTTGATCTCAGGTGTTGACAGACAATCGAAGGAAAGACAGCTCGCTCAAGGGACGACTGAGGCATCGGCATTTCAAATGTGGCGCCAAATCCTCCGAGCGAAAGAAGAGCTCGCCCGGCTGTCGAGCAGCGCAATTCGCTATGAATCCGCAAGGGTTTCAGGCAGCCGGGTATTCCTGCACCCCGTTTCAGACTCCGTCGAGCCAGTCATAGGCGAGCAACGGCTAATTCGAGGCGGCGCTAGGCGCTTTATCCGAGGCGACATCGAAGCGAGTCAAGATGGAGATGTCGTTCTCTACGTAACGAGTGGCGACACTAAGGCGTTGCCCCTTCGCGGGTCTCTCGAGATTGACGCCGAACTTGCAATTTCCAAGCTGCGCCGCGAGCAACGAGCGCTCCAGCGGGTCCTCGAGCGGCGATCATTACGCCCAGATCTCAAGGACATACTTACCGATCCGTCAACGTCCGTCATCCCGGTGCCAGCCAGTGTTTCAACCTTCTACCATCCACAGTTAGACGAGCCGAAGCAGGCCGCTGTGTCGGCTGCTCTCGGTACCTCAGATGTATTGCTCGTGCAGGGGCCCCCCGGAACGGGGAAGACTACGTTCATTGCTGAGCTCGTCGCGCAGGAGCTTGAACGGAACCCCACGATGCGAATTTTGCTTGCATCGCAAACTCACCTCGCACTCGACCATGCGCTGGACCGAGTTCACGCCGTCAGCCCGTCAGCGAAGTTCTTGAGAATTGGCTCCACCGTACGCATGCGGAAGTCTGCTGAACCTTGGTCGGTAGAGAACCAACTGGCTGGATGGAAGGACGAGAGTAGCGCGGCGGGCGAGCGATTCTTGGCGTCTTATCTTGCTGATGCAGATCTGCCTACGGTGAACGGAGGCGATCATGCCGTCACGCCAACTTCGTCGCTTCACGGCGCACTTCTTGAACGAACGCGCATTGCCGAACAGATCGCGAGCACTGAAACCTACGTCAATAAGGGCCGAGCGCAGCGGGACGCTATTGTCAAGCAGGCAGAGGATATTCTGACCACGATGTCCAAATTGGACGCGACGGCTATGGCGCTCCGCGCGGATGAGATTAGCGTCTTGGCACGAAGCATTGTGGACTCGGGCCTCGCCATCGCCGCAGAACTGGAAGTTCAAGCCAACGACTTGAACTCGCTCGACGAAGCAGAGCGCGACTTAGCTCTGCTGCACTCCGGGTTGGCGGAGGCAACAAGACTCGCTGGCTTCGCGAGGGCTCAACTTCAAGATCGTTTCGACCTAGAACCGGGGATTTCGGACGAGCAAATCATTACAGAGACTGTTGAGCGGATGTCTAAGCGGGAACAAACACACGGCAAACTCACGCAGATACATCGCGACTGGATTGAGCGTTTCGGACTCACAGCGGATTTCCGAATTCTATTGATGGCCCGGGCCCAAGTGGTCGCTTCGACCTGTGTCGCTCTAACCGGTACGCGCGGCGCTGAAGATGTAACGTTCGATTTGTGCATCGTGGACGAGGCATCGAAAGCTACGGCAACCGAGTTAATGGTTCCGATGGCTTCATCCCGTCGATGGGTGTTGGTGGGAGACGATCGCCAACTTCCGCCGTTTGTGGAACAAGCTCTGAAGCGGCCAGAGGTTCTGACCAATTATCGGCTTGAACCCACTGATCTGAAGTCAACTTTGTTCGCGACCTTAAAGGATCAACTGGATCACCATTGCATCGTGACGTTGACGGATCAGCACCGCATGCAAAACTCAATCGGTGAGCTGATTAGTGGTGTCTTTTACGATGGGGCACTGCGGTCGAGTAAACCTGAAGTGCATCCGTTAGTTCAACTTGCGCTGGGGGGTCCGGTCACGTGGCTGGACACGTCGCGACTCAAGAATCACTCGGAGACATCCGCCGGGACCAGCTGGGAGAACCGGGCGGAGGCCCTCGCAATCCGCTCGTCGATAGCGCGAATAGCAAAAGTGATGGACAGGACGAACGCCTCGGAGACGATGGAAATCGCCGTGTTGAGTGGGTATCAAGCGCAGGTCCATCTCTTACACGAGATACTTGCCCCTATCCGCGGAGATTGGAAGTCACTCACCGTCCGCGTTGGGACTATCGATTCGTTCCAGGGTCAGGAAGCGGACATCGCATTCGTGACACTCACTCGAAGTAACCCTGAGAGCGAAGTGGGATTTCTAAAACTTCCTCAGCGGCTCAATGTCGCACTCTCCCGCGCCCGTTTGGCAGTTGTAGTCGTAGGAGATGCGTCGCTTGTACGTAGGCGAGCAATGGAGAAGACGGCAATACGGCGGGTTCTTGATCACATGGTCGGGACCTCCGCTCCAATCAAGGAGGCGCAGCTATGAGCGGCATGAATGAGCGCCCATCCAAGTACGGATTCCGAGAGCTCTCTACCCGTCCTGTCGGGCTGGTGACTTGGCGGCTGAGCCTGCTTTGCCGAGTAATCGAAAGTAAGTCGCTCCCAACGGTTGAGGAGTTCATTCTTCGTTCAGTTGACGCGGGCTTAGCTCTTCCAGCTCAAGTCGGTCAGTTCCTCAATCTTCCAGAGCAGGCACTCATTGGAATCATGACGTCTTTGTACCAGCGGGGCTTGCTCCAGCGAGCAGACGATGGTGCCGAGATTGGGGCGGTAATGCTAAGCGGCGAAGGAGAGGCGATTCTGGAGGATCTGGTCGAGATCATCCCGAAAGACGAGGTTGTGAAGTTCAATTTTGATGCCTTGACCGGAGAAGTGACCGCAGGTAGGCCCGTCGCGTTGATCGCTGCTCGCGAAGTTGACCCGCTGACAACAGTGCTCTTGCCCTCTAGGATCGAAGCTGCTCGAGAGCGTGCGGAAGGAGAAGGTTCCGTTTTCCGTGCCGCATTTGCGCGAGAGAATGATGCGCATGGTCAAGTTGACCTAGTGGCTGTAATCGGGCTAGCGGAACAGCCGGAAAAAAGATTTGCCGCCGCTGTGGGCCGACTGCTGGAGTCTAAAGACGAGGCGGCAGAGCTCTATCTGGCAATCGAGATTGACGGACGCCGGAGTGAGCTTCACGAACTCGAGTTTCTGGGTTCGGGTCTCCTTGACGAGCTAAGGATCTCAGGACGAGTGAGGGAGGATCGCGTCCGAATAGACCGGACACTCGTGCCGGCGCTCGTCGCGGCGCGCGTGAGCGATGACCGTGTGGACGCGCTGGTGGACGCAATCGGCGATTCCGATTCAGAATTTGACGACCAGCAGGATGACGTGGTTGCGTCGAAAACGGCGTCTCTCATTGGGCGGACGAGTTCTCGCGCGATCCAATTGCAGCAGGCTCAAGCAGAACTTGAGACGATTCCAGTGCGGCGCCTCCATGCGCGGGAACGGGGGGCGATTCTGGCGGATTGGCTCGCCGCCGCGCGCGATGTCGTAAATATGACCGTCCCGAATACGCGCGACTTTGTGCTTGATATGTCCGTTGTTTCCCTGGTGGAGTCGCTATTGGAACAGCAAGTGTCCGTGACGCTATGGATCGAGGTGGTTGGCAACGACAAGACGATGCTTATGAGAAAGAACAACGCAAGACTGTTCGATTTGGCAAAGCGGGCGAGAAACCCAATGGCGATACAGTGGCGAGTCCCAGGGTATGCACATTTCTTAGTCGTCGACGGTTCTAGAGCACTCGTCGGTGCGACTTCCTTTTTGGGGCCTGTCTTAGGCCGATTCGGAGACGATCGTCCGACTCAAATTCTGGGCGAGGACCTGGTCAAAGAGCTCGAGATGCACTTACTAACCACACAAATCGACTAGCAAGCGCCTTCCAGCCGACTGGGTTGCTGCGCCCGCTCGAATACGACTTGTTCGGTTGGGCGGGGTTCGTTCGGGGGAATGAAACGTCTGAGTTCCACGCGTCCCTTCTCCGCGGGTGCTTTGGAGGACAGGTCGGAATCCGTGATTGCTCCGCGGAGTGGTTCGCCCCGTCGAAATTCAGCAGGAATTCGAATTCCTGAAGCTCGCACGTCGATTCACCCTAATCGCCAATGTCGGGCCCCCTCACTAGACTCGGCCACGTGCCCCTCGTCGCTCACTACAAAGGTCAGCGTGTCGAAGCATGGCGGCTTGACCACGAAGAGTGGATCAGCCTAAAGCAGAAATACCGAGACACTGGCGTCACCATGGTCTGCGGAGAACCTGGATACCCAAAGACTTCGCCGAACGGATTGCAGTTTTTCGCGCACAAGTCAGCTGCTTGTACCAAGCACGATGGCGGCCCTGAGTCTCCAGAGCATCTTCAAACAAAGGCACTAATTGCTGCCGCAGGGGAGGCACATGGCTTCGAAGCAATCGTCGAATCTCCAGCAGACGATCGGTCTTTCATCATCGACGTTTTACTTGTCAAAGGCAGTCGGCGCATCGCGGTTGAAGCTCAATGGTCTAGACAAAGTGACGCCGATTTCGCTCGCCGCACTTCGAGGTATGAGGCAGTAGGTCTCGAAGTATTGTGGCTCGTCGGTCCTCGAAATCGCGACTCATCGAAAGGCGTGAGAGCCGAGCACCTGAAAGGAACCGTCGACAATATTACTATTGACCTCGCCCTGGATTTGGCGGAGCCGAAGACGACACTTCCGCTTTCTCACGGCCTTGATCTGCTCTTTAGTCATGTTACGGCTCCAGAGCTCGAACCCGTCGTTACCAGCGCCTACGTCTTCACTGCGATGGCAAAGTGCTGGAGTGACAAGTGCGACAAATGGATTTCGTATTGGCAGATTGCAAGCGTCGACATTGAGACTCGATGTGGCCAGAGTGCTCAAATTTGGCTTCACGAATATGAACCCTGGCTTCCCGAGCGGGTCGAGGAAAGGCTGCAAGCACGCATAGTTGCGCAGATCGAAGCGAGTGGACTGCCGAAGCCAACGTATTTTGAGCGGCGCTACTCCAAAGAAGCGCAGAAATTTTATGTTGCCCAGAACTGCGGCTACTGCAGCCTGGTCCAGGGCGACGGCCACATTGCACAGGATCGACGCTGGACAGGCTATCGGGTTCCGGTGAGCGGGAGGGCCAAGTTGCCCGCGGCCATCTTCAGCAATCAGCACCTCTGTCGAAACATCGGTCGAGGAACTTGTGATTCAGCTCAGAATGAAGCGCTCGAACAACCGAACCTGCCGAGTTGGCGGGGGTATGGGTTGAGCCGAACTGCGGACTATGACTACTACGACGAACTGCCGCCCAAGGGGAAACGGCGTCTGAAACGGTGAACGATCGAGCCGCTTTGGGTTGAAGTAGGGGGCAGGAACCCGCAGCCGCCGCTCGAGTCTAAAGGTCACGGTGCCATGTTGGGCAGTCGCATTGGCTGCCAACGCACGATGCCGAACCCACCTCGGCACGCGCGCGTTCGGTTTACTCGTCTTCGTCTGGGAACCGGCGCTTCTCGGCGGGCAGGTGGGCGTCGAGCCGCCAGGGGAGACGCAGCTGGACGCCGAACTGCTTGATCCGATCAAGCTCATCCTCGTCGCCTTCGAGGCGCGCAAGAACCCAATCTGACAGGAGGCAGAAGCCGGCAAGCGCGTAGAGCACTTCATGCGTAAATGACGGCTCTGGCTCGGCGGCCAGGTGGTATTCGCCGTCGACTTCGATAATCGCGTCGAGCTGAGATTCATGCGAAACGTGTCCGACCTGGGAAAGCACCTTGTAGGTCGTCTTCAAGAACTTGATCGAGTCGAGCTGGCCCATCATCCCTGCGCCGGAAAACGGCGGCAACGCGGCCCCCTTGGGGGCTTCCATGGCCGCGGCCCACTCATGGATCTCGGGTTTGGCCGAACTCTCAGCGAGTACTGCTGCGTAATTCTTCTGTGCCTGTCCGAGCGTGACGTTTAGCCGCGCGATCCCATTGGGCGTCAGATATGCGTACTGCGCTGTGATTGCATGTTCCATTGCGGCACGGACGAGGACTTCACCCTCGGAACTGAAGCCCTGCTTACGTAGCCGCAGGTACGCCTGGGCCAGCCGACGGACGCGTTGAATGAGTCCGAATAGCATCAGGAATTCGTGGTGATATTCCGAGAGCACGTTGATGCGTTCGGGGTGTCGCTTGTCTTGGATGAATCGAAGTACGAGAGCGTCGAGTGCTTGACGAGAAGGAAGGTCGGCCACGACTCGACGCTATCGATGAAGTCGGCACCTTAGGTGAGCGCCACGAACTTCCCTCGACATCCCAGAGCGAAAATAGATCAACCAGTGTTCTCTGGAAGTCGCGAGTCTGAGCTCCGGAACGGGGCCGTCATTCCTCTGAGGAACAGGTGTGGAGGAAAAGTGTCAGTCGGCGGAGGAAAATGTTTTTCTCAGACACCCGGCTTCTGCGTCCTGCTGGCTTTCGCGAACAGTCCACCAAATGTCCCGGAAACTCAAGGGTTTCCGGGACTTTTTGGTTAAGAGATTTGATTAAGTCATCACTACGCCATCACTCTCAGCGCTTTTCAGCCGCTGAACCGGCCCTTGTGTCCGGGGCGCCGACGCCGGTTTCGGTCCCTGCCGATCGTCTGGGATCGTGGCGCGCACCTGCCGGGTATGAGCATCCACGACGACCCCACCCGAGGCTCCTACCAACTCCTGGGGGCTCGAGCTCCTGATGGATGTGGCCGAGCTGGTCTGCTTTCTGGGCATCCCGATCTCCACGGTCTACGACTGTCGGGTACACGGCAAAGGCCCCAACGCCTACCGGTTCGGCAAGCACCTGAAGTTCGCCATGTCCGACGTGCGGGCCTGGATCGCGTCCAGCAGCGCGAGCCCTCCAACCCGCCCGGGCGCCCCGATCGGCGGTGAGCTGAGATGCCCGGCACCGGTTGACCATGGGCACCTTCGGCGACATCAGCACCCGCAAAACGCCGGCCGGCCGCTACGAGGCCAGGACTCGCTACCGCGACTGGGACGGCCGCGCGCGTCTGGTGTAGGCCAGCGGTGCCACCGCCAAAGCCGCCGAGCACGCGCTGAAGGCCAAGCTCGCCGAGCGGGACCTGTTCCAGCCGGCGGACACGTCGCTCACGCCCGACAGCCTGTTCAGTGACCTGGTGATGCACTAGTTGGAGGACATCGACCTGGAGGGCCGGATCTCCCGGACCACCCGGAACCTGTACGAGCGCAATATGCGCACCCTTGTCGCACTGGCGTTCGAGCACCTCACCGTGCGCGAGATTGGTATGTCCTGCTGCGACAAGTTCATCAAGCAGCTGGCGAAGCTCTCCTACAATCGCGCCATGCATTTCTACCGGACGACTGTTGTCGCTAGTAGTCATAGATGCCGCGGACAGCCGCCCGTCGTGCCTTGACGAGGGCTTCTGTGAGCAACGGCTCGTAGATCGCTATGCCGCGTCGGCCCAGGCGGGCGATGTCCTCGTCGACAGAGATGGCGAGGTCTCGAAGATTGTCGAGTGTTGCTGCGTACCGTTCGTGATCCTCACCCATTGAGGACCCTACTTCAAGCGTGTGGAGGAGGTCGTCGGGCTCGGGGCTAAGGGGTCGGAGCATGGTGGCGAGGGTGTCGAGTGGATAGCGGTGTTCGAAGAACTGCAGTGCGCCGAGGAGGTCACGTACGGAGATGTTAAAAGTGGGTTCGCCGACCGTTTGGGTGATCCAGTCGATGTCCTTACCTGCGATGACCCAAAAGAGTTCGTGCGCTAGTTCAGTTGCTTTGACCTGCTGCCAAAGCTTGTTCCGTTCGGCGGGGGCGAGGAGCCCGACCGGCTCTTCCCATTCGTAGAGGTCTCGGTAACTGTTGCGCATCGTGGTCGTGGCGTGCTTGGTAAAGACCTCGATAAAGACCTCGGGTGATGCCTTTGCGAGTGCCTTGAGCGCTTCGGTGTGGGTGTAGTCGTGTCTGCTGTTCTCAGGGACGGTGTAGGACCTCATGGCGTTGAGCCAGTCGGGGTCATCCGGCGTGGGGTCGTTGTCGTAGGCCCATTCAGCGGCCCAGAGCGCTGCTGCGGTTCCGCGAATTTCATCGCTTGGGTGTGTGAATAGCGCGTGCCTGGTTGATTGGGGTGCGTCATGGAACGCAAACGATGACTCGAGCTGATGAACGTCATGGGGGGAGAGTTGGTCGACTAGCCGTTGGACAAGGGCCGAGTTCGCCGATTGGCCGATGACAGCGCTGATGACGCCATGTCGGCCCTTTGGGTCAGCGAGTAGTCGGTCCGCGATCGCGGGGGAGAGCTGGTCGGTGCGGGCGCATACGTCGATGAGCGGTGAAGCTGATCCTGCAAGGCCGTGGTCGATAGCCGCGGTGAGCCACTTGATTGGTTCCGGGTCCGGCCGGTAAGCGAGACGCGCGAACACTTGCCAGGTCCCGGTGTTCGTTTGCCCGACGGTCGCAAGTTCGGGCTCGTGGGTGTTCAACCAGTCCATGAGAACTTCGGGTGCCTGTTGCTGGAATGGTGCGAGGGCTTCGTCGAGCGCGTCTTCATCGAGGCGCCGGATTTCCTCGTAGGCGGCCAGGCGCTTGCGCTTCTCGTCGGCGGTCACGCGCTTGCGTTCGCCCGTGAGCGTTGCGAACAGCTTGTCTGGTTCATCGAGCCGGATCTTGAGGGTGCTTGCCGACTTGTTGAACCGGGCTCGGACGCCAGGGGTTGTGATGCCCGGGGCAAGGGTATTCGCAATGCTCTTCGCGATGCGTTCGCCGGCCTGCACTTGGGCGTTGTTGGTCTTGCCGCCGAACGGGAGGTCCCAACCATTCGCGATCCGCACCCATTTGTCGAGCAGGCCGATCATTGTGAGTTGGGCGGCGGGCGTTAGTCCGGGGGTGCGAGTTACGAGTGCGGGCTGAATGGCGTCGTATAGCGCTTCCATGTGAGTGGCGGCCCATGTAAACGACTGCAACATGAACTGGTGGAGGACCTCGGGGCTCATGTAGTTGCCGTCGAACGTGGGGGCTATGATTTCGCGGGTGAGCGCTGCCCAGGCGGTGTCGGTGAGGTCGGCGTCGGGCACGGTGCGGAGTGCTTCGACGAGTTTCAAGAGATCGGCGAGCTCGGGTTGGTCGCCGTTGCGCGCGTCGCGGACCTCTGCGACAAGGTCCTTTACCGCCGGCTTGATATCGCGGCCCGCGTCTTCAAGAACGGAGAGCGCTTTGACGAAGGTGCCAATGACGCCGGGGATGTTACGTTTAACTGCATCTGCGACGCGTGCCGCTAAGAGCTTCGCTTCGCTCTCGGCAGTCGAGGGATATCTGGAATTGAACGCCGCAGTGACGCGGGCTAAATGGATGTCTACGACCGTTTGCGCTTGTTCGGGGCCGAGTTGGCCGAAGCTTCGTAAGAGTTCGACGTCTTTCGCGGCGTCGGGCAGCACAGCTATGAGTTCGCCGGTGGTCGGCACTCTTGGGTGCGTTGCGCCGAGGAGTTTCGTATAGATCTGGATCTGCATTATGTCCGGAGCCATCTCAGGGAAAGCGTTTTGGACGTCGCGCAGTCGGACGGGTGATGCGGCGCCGGAGAAGTAGACCTCGGATGCGACGTTTGCGGCGATGATGTCCGGTTGTACGCGGTAGATCTGGGTGCGTTCAATCTGCTGGGTCTCATGGTTGAAGTGCTTGTTGTCCTGAACATCGACTAGGCCGGCGATCGCGACGGATCGGATGAGTCGGATTAGTTCGGGTTGCCGGATCTGGAGGAGATCGGCCAGGCGGCGCAGCTGGTCGTCGTTGACCTGGCCGAGCAGTGCCAGGGTGCCGAGCACATCGACTGCATCTTCCGATGCGTTGGACATGCGTAGGAAGGCGAAGATCTGGTCTCGCAACGCATTGCCGGTCCATACGGACTTCCAGTCATCTTCGTGAATGAGGAGGTCGGCAAGGTTCAGCGCCCATGCTGGGCGGCCGTCGGCTTGTATGAGGAGGTGCACGATCACCGAAAGCCGGCTGATGCCGCGTTCGCGGAGTATCGCTCCGAGCTCTTCTCGGGTGAGGCGATCGACCTCGAGCTGGACCGAATTCTGGAGGTGGTCTGCGATCTGGTCCGTCTCGTGCGGCCAGCACGTTGCGACGATGCGGTAGTTGAGCTTCTCCGCGTCCCGCAGTTGTGTGAGCAGGTCGACGTCTGGGAGTCGGGCGCCGGAGTCGTCGACCACGACCAAGGCGGGCTTGGTTTCGATGAGGTCATCGAGTAATCGTTCGGGGGTTGGTTGGCGTTCGAGGAACAGGGCACCGTCAAGTTTGCTGGCTACGTGGCTCTTTCCGACGCCTGGAACTCCGAATAGGATCACGTCGGAGTCGGACTCGTTCACCTCGTAGATGAGGGTGTCACGCCCGATGGTCGATAGTTGTCGTTCGTCGGGGTGTGTTCCGCGCGGTTGACGCGAGAAGCTGAACGGTCCGCCCTCGATGTTGAGGATTTTGCGTCGCCAGTCGGGGTTCTCTCGGAACTGGTTAGCGAACCATGCTCGGTCGTAGACCTGCACGAGTTCGCAATCGAACTCCTTCGCGATGTTCCTGAGCTTCTCGCGCTTCGACCTGTTGGCCTCGGCGAGGTTGACCGCGATGACACGCTGGACGACGACTTCGTTCTTCCGCATCGACCGCAGGCTGTCTCGCAGGCTCCGTTTCGCGCCGTCCCAACTCCGCGAAGACGTGATGATGAGACCGGTGATCCGCGAGTCTTCGGTGATCTCTGCGTCAAGACCGAAGTCGGAGCCTCCGGTGATTGGCACGAGTCCGGGGTGGATTGGACTGAGCAAGGAGGCCGCACAGTCTTCAAGATCGTGCGGGTTGATCCGTGCACGCACATCGGAAAGGCGTTGGTCGATGCGGTCGAGCAAGTTCACCTCAACCACCTCGGCGCTGGCCTGCATTCGAAATTGTTGATGGGTCCCATGGGGCGAGTGTATTCGCGAGTGACGACATAGTTTGAATGACGAAATGGTCCGCGGGGAAGTGTCCTTAGTCGAGCTGACCTATTTGACGGGTTGCCGAGTTCCGAAGCAGAGCTCGTCAGCAGGAGCGCACCGAGGATGGTGAGCATGACGCCAAAGAGCATCGTCGACGTCGCGGCGTTTTTTCATCGGAGGCTGTGCACCCGCCTGTTGGTTGATCGGCCTCCCTTGGCGGCATACCTAGACTGAGGTTTTCTCGATCCGCTGGACCGGCCATTGAAAGCGGACTACCCTGCCCGAAGAACGTCTCGTGTGCTGGCGCTCGGCCTTCGCATTTTCCTTCGCGAACCAGCTGTTTTTTCGATTGCCGCCTCGCCATTCGCTCAGCTTCGTCGATATATCAATCATCGTTTGGTCGATAGTCGAACGTCGCTCTTCCTTGGTGGATTCGGGAGCAAAGGAAAGTATTGCCGTCGCGAGTGTAGTCATCGCCCATTTGCCGACGTCATCGTTCTCGGCCAGAGCCCACCGAAATTTCCAGCTCAAGTCGAACATCCTTGAGGCTGATTCGCGGGATGCCTTGGCGTCGCCGAGGAATGTGTCTCGGGCTGCGGTAAGCGTTTCGAACAAGACGGCGACGGCTTTGTCTTGGCGGTGATTGAGGTTTGCCTTCCGCTGCGCTCGCTGCTGCAAAGCGAATAGTGCGATAACGCCGGAAAGTGCCAGTAACCCTGCCGTGAGGTTCGGTGCGATTGCGTTGAAGAGCTTGCCGAGTTGTTCGGCATCGGTCCAGTCCATCCTTCGAACTCTAGCGACTCGCCATGCATCTGCCGGCCCCCAGTTGTGGCGTCCATAGCCTCTCCTTCGGGACGATCTGCGACTGCTGCGACAACTCGATGGAGTCGTTCTGGTCGTCAACGCAGACCGAGCTGCTCAACTAGAAGAAGTTGAGCACGGGTTCGAATTGACGAACGCGATCTTCGAGTACATCGATATCTTCTACAACAGCACCCGCCCCACTCCAAGCTCGACTACGCCACGCCGATATCGAGCACGAGCAACATTTCACCGCAGCATCCATTTCCGCCAGATCCCAACTTCGGGCCGCGAACCGGGATATCGGCTTGTGCGCACACCAGTACGCGATCTGCACGCGCACCTTTCGAACGCGGCGATCCGCGCTCTGCCAAATGCTCCTCTACCGACGGAGCAAGGTGGCCAACTCGTCGAGCGACTCCCCGCAATCGTGAACTACTGGGTGTCACCCTCGAGTAGGAGCGCGAGCTCGTCGAGTTCGACGTCCCAGCCCTCTCGGTTCTGCTCAAGACGTGCGCGACGGTAGCGGGTGCCGCCGGGGAGTGTGTCGAAGCCCGATTCGATCACCGTGACATCCGTTCCGGTGCCAGCATCGGAGATCGTGAAGCGCACATGCGTCGAGTACTCGTCGAGCTGTTCGGCGGGGATTCCCGACCAACGGAAGCCGAACGAGTCGTTGGGCACCACTTCGGTGATTTCGATCGGGAAGCTGCCGTAGCCCTCCCAGTCAATGCTGCCCGTAGCACCGGGCTCGAGCGCGGCGAACTCCACACTGTCTCCGAACCACTTGGCCATCACCTCTGGATCGGTCAGCGCCTTCCAGACGCTCGCGCGCGAGGCCTCGATGTGCACGGTGCGGGTCACGGTGTGGCCTTTGATTCTTGCGTGATCAGACACGGTGTTTCCTTCTCGTTCGAGCTGAGCGCGGCGGGACATTGCCCGCCGAGCGGCACGTGAAATGCAACGCGCCTCAACGAGCGTACCCATCATTGCGACTCGCGTTCACGGGCGAGAGAACCCGTGAACGCGAGTAGCAACGCATCAGCGGTCGGTCCGTGGGATGTCGGAGCCGAACCGGCATCAGTCTCTGCACTGATCTACAAGGGTTCTGACACCGTATTCGCCTCAACAAAAATGGGGCAACTGCTGAAGGAGTTCTGCCGTGCGAACGGTAATGTTCTGTTCATCCCTGACGCTCGTGCCGGTTGGCACCTGCCGCGGAGTGGATTGAAAAACAAAAGGAGAACCATGGCTGTTTCCGCAGAAGACACCGCTCAGGAGGTCGCCGTGCGGCGTCTTGGTGCTGAAGGTTCTGAGCTAGCGGTGTTTGAGTTTCAAGGCCATCTGCGCGACCTAATGGTTTCTAGCCTCAGAGACGGCTACCTGACAACTGGAAGCTATATTCGGGGCGCAAAGTCGGTGTCTCGCCAGGGAGCGATGTCGATTGCTTTCGCGGGGGCAGCGATAGGGGCCACAGCATTGTCTGCAGCCTTCTCCTCCTCACTATTCATGGCAACAGCCAACCCGGCTACGCTCATGACGTTGGGCAATGGCGTCGGGAGTGCCGTGATGGGCGCAGGCGGAATCGTTGCTCAGGCACCGTTTATTGCCGTGGCGAGTTCCTTGCCGATTGTGGCCCCGATCCTCGCGATGCAAGCGCTCAACACGGCAGTCATGATGCAGCAGTTCAAACAGGTAGATCAGAAGCTCGACATCATCAAGAGCACTTTGGATAGAGCGATTGCCCGGATCGAAGCAACCCACGCGGGTGAGCTCATTGCTTCCTCTTGGATTGTCGACGAAGTGTATCGGCAGTACGAGCTTGAGGGCTCCTTCTCTAACGACATGATCGTACGGCTGGCACTTGCGGAACGTGACGCGCGGGCTCTTGCAGCGCGGTTTCGGCAGCTGGTGGAGGCGCGGGGTGTGACAAATGTTGAGGACCTAGGGGAGGTACAACAGGCCAACTATGACGCGTACAGTGCGATGCTCGGATCTTTCTTGGACCTCCGCATCGCTTACCTTCGCGTTTGCGTGGATATGCAGGAGAACCCGAAGTCCGTCAACTCCTCAATGAGCCACCTAAAGTCCAGAATTGATGACGGTGTCAACTTCTGGCAGTACCTGCTCGAGCGTTCTCGTTCTCTCAAGCTAGAGATTCGTGAGCTCGAAGCCAAGCTGCAAGACATGAAGTGGGCGAAGCGGAACCTCCCAGGCATCTTTGGTGGAGAAGGTGCTTCGGCGGAAAAGGAACTTACCAAGCTCAACGCCGCTTACACGTCGACCATGGAGAGTGAGCGGGAGATTATGGAAGGGTTTAGCTCACTCATCGAATCCGCGAAGCAGACTCGGCAAGCGCTTGACAACCCACAGCTCGAAGATGTCGCCGCACCAACCCTGGTCTACTGGAAGGATGAGGCGGGCGAGCACTCTTTCGTCACTGAAAAGGTTCTTGTCTCCTGATCCCTCGCAACTCTGCCGAGCGTTTTCCCTAAGGGGCGGCTTCGGGTTCTTGGAACCTAGAAAGCAACTCGAAGATAGGGCGACGGTCGGACTGCGGGATCGTACTGAGCTCCATGAGTCCGCAAATCAGTGTGCCTCCTGATTGCATGCTGATCGCGTCAAGATTTAGGTCGTACCCTGGGGCGCCGTGCAAACTTGTTGATCGTGCATATGTCAGCAGAGACTTTGGAGGATCGATCAGTTCTCGTAAGGCGTTGGCTACGGTCCAAGTTGGCCAGTCGGAAGATTTGGGGATGGGACGAGCCGGCATTGGAAAGTTCTCGCCGTCGTCAAATACGCCGAGGACCTTTAGCTCGAGCCACGAGAGGTCGTTTGCCCGGCGCAATGCCGCATGCGCCGATGGTGCGTCAACGTCTTCGGCGAATGAGACGTTGGCAATGAGATTGCCCAGATAGGGCACTTTTCGTTCCTCGTACGCATCCATGGCCGCGAGCAGTACTCCTTCCACAAATTCGGCGCCGTTGGAGGACGGCCCATCAAAGAAGCCGTCGTCACGAACGGTTTGGCCTGCGAGTTGTTTTACCGTGATTGCCGATGCGGCTGAAAGGAATACCGCCCCGACACGAATTTCTTGGCGAGGAGACAGCGTCCTTTCTGCAATGTCAGCGCCTACTTGTGACAAGATCGTGCCACTCACCGCGCCCAGTATCGCGCCAGTAGGGCCTCCCACGGATAGACCCAAGGCTGCCCCGAGGACTGACCCCGGAACCTGTGCGGCCATTCGCGCCAAGCGGGTGGCGCCGCTGTCGTAGCTCACGTTACCTCTGCCCCAAATGTCATAAACGCCAGCTTTCCACCCGCAACCGACTACGAGTGCCCGCGCCACGAGCCCGTGCATTTGTGCTCAAGGAGACGTCCCGTATCTGTGCGGGTGCGAGATCTAGTAGGCGGGTGATCCACAAGGTAGTTGAGGGCAGCGACAGCTGCAATCTCGACGTTCCGAATGCTGGACTGAATGGGCAGCCAAGATCAACCGGTCAACTGTTCTCCTGAATGCAGTCTAAGCTCTGCGAGCGTTGGCCGAGGCAAGCGTTTTGGGCCGGAAGCCGGGTACAACTAGGTCCCGCTCAGCGCTGCCTCCTCGGCCGCAACATTCTTCTGCACGGCGAACTGGGTCCGGTGCAATTCTTCGTACCGCCCACCCACAGCGAGCAGTTCCTCGTGCGTACCGCGCTCCACGATCGAGCCGTCCTCAACAACGAGGATCAGGTCCGCGCTGCGGATGGTGGAGAGGCGGTGTGCGATCACCATCGCTGTCCGTCCCTTGAGCGCCTCGCTGAGCGCCGCCTGGACGGCGGCCTCAGACGTCGAGTCCAGCGCCGCCGTCGCCTCGTCGAGGATGACGACGCGCGGCTGGGCGAGCAGGAGCCTCGCGATGGTCATCCGCTGGCGCTCACCCCCGGACAGCCGGTAGCCACGCTCTCCCACCATGGTGTCCAGCTGGTCCGGCAGGGACCGGATGAGCGGCTCGAGCCGCGCACGGCGGACGGCGTCCCACACCTCGTCGTCGGACGCCTCTGGTCTCGCGAGGCGCAGATTGGAGAGGATGGTCTCGTGGAACAGGTGGCCGTCCTGCGTCACCATGCCCAGGGTGTGCCGCATGGAGGCGAACGTGACATCGCGGACATCCGTCCCCGCGAGGCGCACGGCGCCGCTGTCGACGTCATACAGGCGCGAGAGGAGCTGCGCAATTGTGGACTTGCCGGCACCGGACGTACCAACCAGAGCAACGGTCTGCCCCGGCTCGATCCTGAAGGACACGCCGTGCAGCACCTCCTCGCCGCCGCGGGTGTCTAGCGTTGAAACTTCCTCGAGGGAGGCGAGGGACACTTTGTCCGCGGACGGGTAGGCGAAGCGGACGTTGTCGAACTCGACGGCCACCTGGCCTTCGGGGACGGCGACGGCGTCGGACTTCTCCTTGATGAGCGGGTCGAGGTCCAGCACCTCGAAGACGCGCTCGAAGCTGACCACCGCGCTCATGATCTCGACCCGCGCGTTTGCGAGGCTGGTGAGCGGCGCGTAGAGGCGGGTGAGGAGGAGCGCCAGGGTGACCACGTCACCGGTATTCAGCTGGCCGGCGAGTGCGAGGAAGCCGCCGAGCCCATACACGAGCGCGAGGGCGAGAGCGGAGACGAGCATCAGTGCGGTGAAGAAGACGAACTGCAGCATCGCGGTCCGGACCCCGATGTCGCGCACACGGGCGGCGCGGACGCGGAACTCCTCGGCCTCCTCGTCGGGCCGGCCGAACAGCTTGACGAGGGTGGCGCCGGGCGCCGAGAAGCGCTCGGTCATCTGCGTGCTCATGGCGGAATTGTGATCGGCGGCCTCGCGGCGCAGCGCGGCGAGGCGGCTGCCCATGCGGCGCGCGGGTACCAGGAAGATGGGGAGCATGATCACGGCGAGCACCGTCACGAGCCAGGACGTGCTGAGCATGACGATCAGGGTGAGGATCAGCGCCACGAGGTTCGTGACCACGCCGGACAGCGTGCCGCTGAAGGCCTGCTGAGCGCCGATCACATCGTTGTTGAGGCGGCTGACGAGGGCGCCCGTCCGCGTGCGGGTGAAGAACGCGATCGGCATCTTCTGCACGTGGTTGAAGACGGCGGTGCGGAGGTCCAGGATCACGCCCTCGCCGATCCGCGCCGAGTACCAGCGCGTCAGGAGTGACACAGCGGCGTCGGCCACGGCCACGAGGGCGATGACGACGGCGAGCCAAACGATTGTGGTGACCGCGCCCTGGGCGACGATGACGTCGACCACCTGGCCGGCGAGTACCGGCGTCGCGACCGCGAGGAAAGCTCCCACGGTGGAGAGGGCGATGAAGGTCAGCAGCTTCGACCGGTAGGGCACCGCGAACGTCAGGATCCGCCGAACGGACTCACGGGAGAAGCCGTGCTTGCCGTCCCGGGCGCTAGAGATCTTGTGCAGCGAGCTCCAGGCCGCGCCTTCCATGCTCATTGAGATTCCTTCCGTGGGCAGAAGGTCAAGCTTAGATGGCGACGCGCCGAGCTCGGGTTCTCCCCAGCGGCGAAGGTTTGGCTGAAGGCGACAAGTCGACCCGAATTGACCGAGTGCAATCGGAGTCAGCGAACCGCCCGGTTCCCTGGCCCGGCTGCTCTGCGGGAGCGACCGGGCCGGTGTCAGGATGCCGAGGCGATCAGTCGCGCGCAGCGCGGCGGCGCGCACGCAACAGGAACAGGCCGCCGAGGGCGAGCAGCAGCACGGTCGTGATCATCACGCCGCCTGGCAGCTCACCACCCGTGGTGGCCAGGTCACCCTGAGATCCGCTTCCGCTTCCTGCGTTGCCGTTTCCGACGCCGGGTCCACCGCTGCCTGAAGGGGCCGCAGCGGTCGCGGTGATCTCGGTCCAGCCGATGATCGTGCCGTCCACAGCCTGCACGGCGATGCGGTGTTCGCCCACGGACAGACTCTCCGGCAGAGCGATCCGCAGCGAACCGGCCGCCGCCACGGTGAAAGCGCCGATGAGCTTCGGCTCCGAAAAGGCGAACACGCGCACGGGGTCGCCCGAGTGCTCCTCGCCTACGACGAGCGTGAACGGTTGGCCGAGCTGCACGCTATCCGGAGCGCTCACGTCGCCGCGGTTGGTGTCGGTGAGGTCGTCCTCGGAGGGTGCCGCCGGGATGGACGGCTCGCCAGCACCCGGCTCGCCAGCACCCGGCTCGCCGGCACCGGGCTCGCCGGCACCGGGTTCGCCGGCACCGGGTTCGCCAGCACCCGGTTCGCCAGCACCCGGTTCGCCATCACCCGGCTCGCCAGCGCCGGGCTCGTCCGAGACCGTCACCGTGCGCGTGACGATCGCACGGTTGCCCGCCGCGTCCGTCGCCGCGTACTCGATCGTGTATGCGCCCTCCTCAGCGGGTGTGTAGCGGTTGTCGATCGCGAGCACGCGGTCGCCCTCGGGCGTGATGACCGTGGACGGCACCGCGAGGGCACCGCTCCGGTCGTCCATCGCTGAGGCCGCAGGCACGTCGAGCTCGTCGCCAGGCTCGACCGTGGTGGCAGGCTCCGTACTCAGGGTGATGACCGGGTCAGTCGTGTCCTGGGTGCTCTGCTCGAAGAGGCCGAAGGGCTGCGTCTGCGTCTGCGTCTGCATGCCTTCCCCGTAGAGACGGGCACGGATGTACTTCGAGGCCCCGGCGACGTCGTTCACGTCGATGCTCGGACCGGTCGCCACGACCTTGCCGCCGGCGCTGATCCACTGGATTGCCTCCGCGCCGGTCGCCGCAATCGTGATCGTGCTACCCCTGACATCGATGCTGTCGATCCGGGGGGCGGGCACGCCCGGGTTGGGCTTATTGTCATCCTTGGCCGGGTCGACACGGTAAGTGGAGAAGTACGTCTGCCCATTGAAGAGCGCGTCGCGCACCGAGGCTTGATCCTTCTCAGCGGCCAGGATGTTGGTCCATCCTGTGCCGATGGCAGACATACTGTCACCGTGTGCGTCGTCCGAGGACGTGCCGTAGATGGGCCTTTCGGGCATCATCTTGGTGAGCAGGTCGTCCCAGATTTCCTCGCTGTGATTGTTCGTGAACTGACCGGCATTGAGCACCTCGAAGCCACGCACCTGCGGGTATTCCTCGAGCAGGCTCTGAGTGTAGTTCGGGTCCTCCGTCGCGCCGCCGGAACGGCTGGGATGCGCGATGTAGAGGAAGCCGCCGAGGGCGCCTGTGTTCTGGATATTCTGGTCCATCCCCACGGTGTGATTCGGTCCCTGCCCTGGGCTGTCCATGTAGGTGGAGAAGAAGCTCAGGATGTGGGCGTTCTTGCTTACCTCGTTGCCGGGGATGGCGATGACCGGCGAGCGTGTGAGACCCCAGTTATCCCAGGGATAGGACACGAAGTCGTGATCGGTGATCGCGACGGCACCGTAGCCGAGACCCTCGTAGACCCCGATGCGCGAGGCTACGTTGCCGGTAGAGCCTTCGTTCGGCCATTCGCGGCGTGAGTTCTCCGTGTGATTGTGCAACGAGGCCTTGAGCTGCTGCACGGTCTCCCAGTCCACGCCCTCATAGGGATCGGCGATCGCGAGCGGCTCGCCCTCGGGGGCGACAGAGAGAGTGAAGGACCGTGTGAGCTCCTGACGGCCGCTCGCGGCCTTCACCTCGACGGTGTAAACGCGTCCGGCAAGGTCCTGCGCGGCCACGAGGCGGCCTCCGTCGATCGTGAAGGAGGCGTCATCCGCACCACCTGTGAGGGTGTAGGCGTACGAGGTGCTATCGCCGCCCTCGGCGGAGAAGGAGCCTACAGTGGTGCCGGCGCGGGTGTTGCTCTTGCCAGCGGTGAGAAGGGGCTCGCGCGTGAGAGCGAACTCCGAGATGGCCGACTCGCCCACGTGCAGCACGATGCTTGCCGCGATGTTCTGCGGGTTGCTGAGGGAGGGAGTGACGACAAGTGCTCCGGTGAGTTCGACGGTCCCCTCCACCGAAGCGTCGACGGCCGTATCGTCCCAGTCGATGGCGAGCACCTTGGTGCGTGCGTCGGTCAGGGTCGCGGTTGCAAGCTCGGGGAGCGGAATCTCGTCCACGGGCGTGCCGACAGGCACCGTGAGGGGCGCGAAGGACTGCACCGAGGCGAGAGCGCCGGGCTCCGAGTCGTTGTCGCGATCGTAGACGAAGGCCTCGTTCTGTCCGCGGTAGCCGTCCTTCATGAAGGTCGCCGTCACCGTGGTGCCGACCGCGATGGGGAAGGGCGTGGTGTAGGGCTTCGTCGTGGCGGAACTGGCCGGGTCGCTACCGTCCGTTGTATAGAAGAGCTGCGCGTCAACCGCATTATCTTTCGAAGAACCACTGCCGGCAAGGGCGACGAGGTCGCCGCTCTCGAAGGCGCGGGGCGCCGGGGAGGCGTCCACTTGGTAGCCACGGAAGTCGTAGTACTGCGCACCGCCGCCGACCGATCCCGTGATCGCGGTGTCGCCGCGGACGACGTACCAGCCACGGTAGGTGGCGGCCCCCGTGCCGGTCGCCGTGATCGTGGCGCCCTCGAGGGTCCAGACATTCGCCGCGTCGTTGCTGTAAAGGGCGCGGCCATTGACGGTCGTGACCTCTCCGCCGATAACGTCCACCCGGGTGCCCGCGCCCCCGGCGTTGACCGTGTAGACGCTGCGGCCCGTCGCGGCGCTTAGGATGCGACCCTTCACGGTGAGGTGGGTGTTGTCGAGCAGGCGGACGGGGTGGGTGTTGCCCACCTCGGGCTGCGAGATCGTGACGTTCTCGTCGATGGTGAGGGCGGAGCCAGGACCGACTTCGACCGTGGAGGCCCCGAGGTTGAGCGTGACCGGGTGGTCCGCCTCGAGCACCACATTGCCGGAGATTTTCAGGATCGCGTCAGCCACGAGATCGCCCGACAGCACGATCTCGGTCGGCACGCTCGGGTCGGTCGCCGCCGCGACCGCGGCCTTAAGCTCGTCATACGTGGTGACGACGGTGGGGCCAGACGCGACGGCAGCAGGCGCCACAGCGAGCATCGTCGCCATGATCGCCGCGGCAGCGACGGCTCCGAGGGGTCTAAACGGGTTCACGGATTCTCCATTGGGGTCTCTTTGTTCCCGCAGACGCGGAACAGGTTGAAGATAGATCCGCTTCGTGAACGACCGGAGACATTCAGCGAACAACCGGGGGCGCCCAGAAATCCGTCTGGAGAACAACGCGGCGGCCCCTCAGCTACTTCGCCGCTGGAACACTTCAACGATGGCGATCGTTGAATCTGCGGTGGTCTAAATCAGACACTCGTCATCTGTTGTTCTTCCATCGGACAACCACGTCCCGCACGAACCGGTATCAAGCTTGTGTTGTGGAAGACATCCGCTGGGGAAATCGAACAAGTGAGGGATTTCGATGAACTACGCAGAGCTGTTCTCAGTTGTCGTGGCGGGCCCCGCACTGTGGGAGGTGCGGCATGAAGTCACCAATGAACTGGCCGGCGTCATCCAACGCACCCCACGAGGCTACTTGGTGAGGAATGACGAGACGCACCCGATTGGCAGCTTCGACTCGATCACCAGCGCACTCGAGGGCCTGTACGCGGTGGCCTGAAGCGGTCGCGTCGGGCGATAACGCGGGCGAAGTCGTCAAGCGCTTAGGGCGTGCCTGGCAGGTGGGCGTACAGTCGTCTAGATTCCCAGTAGACACCCATCCGGAGTTAACCTGGTGCTTACCTTGATGGCGGACTCTGAGCCCATGATCGCTATGACAGTTACCGTGCGACCGCTTGAGTCGCTCTACGCTTTCCCTGCATTGGGTCGGAACCTTCGCCGGCATTATGAACACACTCTCTTGTTCACGGACCAGATGTTCGTGATCTTCCCTGGTGTCGGGGCCGTCCTCGTGACTGAACGGCTGCGGAAGTACCAGTTCGATATCGTCGGAACCGATTTGGCCAGCATGGCCCAACGCGTGGTTCGTCTGGAGGCTGGCGTCCGGAAGGAAAGCGGAGGCCAGCAGGTGCGTTTTGAGTGGGCCAGGGCGGCGAGCATCCCTGTCCCCTTCCGTTAGTTCGCATCCGGAGGAGCGATCGAGGGGATTCCACTACTCGATCCCGACACACAGCGAAAGTTCACCTTCAGACCGTTGCTGCGGGAGCACTCGCGCTAAAGAATGTCCTCATGAGCGAGCAAGACGAAACTCAGGCCATCGACCAGGTGATCGACCGCCTGACGCAACGGTTTCCGAGCTTAGAACGCGAACACATAGCGGATGTCGTCCAAGATGAGCACGGGCAATTGGATGACGGTCGGGTCCGTGACTTCGTTCCCGTCCTCGTCGAAAAGGCAGCGAAGCGACGGCTGAAGAAAGAAGCCAAAGCATCCCGCACGCCGGTCGAACAGCCAGAAGCGCTGGCTCCGCTATCCGACGGTGACCCAGACCCGGACCCGATGGAAGTCGAGCGCGCAAGCCGCGAGGGTCAAGGAAGCCACTTGTTCAGCGGTTTTCTCGGCAACTCCGGCGAGAACGAACGCTGAGGAATTCCAGCTCGGATTCACCGGTGCCGGCTGACGCTGCATCGGCTGAAGGGAATCCGAGGGCTTTCGGAGACATTCGGCAACGACTGAATTAAGGCCTCGGCGCCGAAACACCCACCGGGACATACACCGACCGCAACGGCACCGTCCCCTGGTAAAGGGCTCACACCACGGCCCGGCCCGCAAAGGGATCGACATGAGGGCGGCCGCACGTGGGGGCGCCGGCCCACGAGATGCCGACGGTCACGTGAATTCGCGCCGTTTGACAACGGCCGCGCCGGAATCGGCCAGAGCAGATGCTCCCGGGGGAGCGGCGCCATTCGCGGCAAGGAACGGTAGGGCCAGGCCCGCCGCGAGTGCCCCAAGGGCATCGGCGGCAAGGTCGCCGATCGTGTCGCTGTAGCCGACATAAACAGGGGCGATTGCGAGAGTGTAGCCGGCCCATTCGAGCCCCTCCCAGAGCGCCCCCGCCGCCACCCCGAATGCGACCGTGACCACGACCAGCCCGCTGCGATGGCCGGGACTGGCCGGGAGCAGCCCGCCGCGCTGCGCGGTGATCGTGGCCAGAGTAGCCAGGAGCCCGATGAGGAGGAAATGGATGAGCTTGTCCCAGCCGAAGACCTCGGTGTACAGGTCAAAGACGTTGCTCCACGCTGCGACAAGCACAACGAGCCCGGTGGCGACGTCGACCGCGGAACGCACACCGAGCGCCCGGGGCACCAACGCCCCCAGCAGTGCAAGCATGAAGATCGCGACCTGCACCGCTCCCCATCCCCATCCGGCCCCGACGACGCTCAGCACAACGAGAATGCGGATGCCGTCCGCGAGGTATTCGCCGGGGAGCATGGGTGGTCGCAGAAAGGTCTCGATCACGGCTCCTCCCTCCGAACGGCGTGCAGCGAACTTCACGGCTTCGCCTCCCAGCGGATGAGCGCATGCACCGGTTCGTGATCGGAGACAGCTACGGAACCGAACCGAACGGCGTTCACCCCCGCGGCCTCCACCCGGGCGTTCGCGCTCACGAGCACCCAGTCGACACGGCGGCCGCCCTGACGAGGAGGTCCGTAATTCGAGTAGGTGTCCCACGCCGGGCTCAGCCGCCGGGAGGCCGTGAGCCACGTGTCGGAGAGAAGGCGATCTGCGCACAGCTCGCGGGATACGCCGGAGAAGGGTCCGGCATTGAAGTCGCCCATCACGATGTTGGGCCCGTCGAGGGCGCTCGCGACCCCGTGGATGTGGCGAGCCGACGCCAGCCTCGACCGTCCGGAGAGGTGGTCGAGGTGCGTCACGATGACGTGGAATCGCGTGCCCAGCTCGTTGTCCTCCAGCTCTGCCTGCACCGCGATCCGGGGCAACACGTTCCCATAGGAGCGGGAGCCGGGCACATCGGGGCGATCAGAGAGCCACCACGTTCGCGAGCCGAGAAGGCGCAAGCGTGTGATGTCGAATCGGATCTCGCAGCGCTCGCCATCGTGGTTCGCGCCTCGACCGCTGCCCACGGTCGCGTATCGCCGCCCGAGCATCCGGTCAATATCGCCCGACTGTGCGGGCAGCACTTCTTGCAGGCCCAGGATGGTCGGTCGCTCGGCCTCCAGCACGCGGTGCAGGAGCGGGCGCCGAGTGCTCCATCGGTCTGCGGCACGGGTGGGCCAATGCGTTCGTCGGCGCACATTGAGCGTCATCACGTGCATCCGGGGCGCGGCCACGGGGCCGATGAAGGGGACGTCGGCAGACCGCACATCGCCTCCGGCCTCGCGGAGCGCGGGCGAAGAGATCGAGCCTCTGCGCCGACTCGGATCGCTGTGAGCGCTGTGAGCGCTGTGAGCGCTGTGAGTGCCGCGAGTGCTGTCGTGCCAAGCCCCTAGGTTCATGGCCACCCTTCGACGAGGAACCGCGGACGCGGCACCTCCGCCCACGCTACGCCGAGTGCGGCCCGGCAGCCACGGGTTTGACAGCCCCGTCAAGTCACGCCCCCATGCCGGACGCTCAACGGACAGTCCCATCTCTCGGTTGGGATCGGGGGCGCGATACTACTGTTGCCGTATGTCCATAATCGATCCGCTGCCCAACCATCCCGCTCCGGACAACCCGACAGGGAAGCTGATTCTCTTGCGCCACGGAGAGACGGAGTGGTCGAAGACTGGAAAACACACAGGGCTCACGGATGTCCCGCTCACGGCCAGGGGAGAGGACCTTGCCCGCGGCGCGGGCCGGCTCGTGGCCGGATACGATTTCTCGCTCGTACTGACCTCGCCGCTGCAGCGTGCGCGGCACACCGCTGAGCTCGCGGGCCTTGATGCCGAGGTCGACCCGTTTCTCGTTGAGTGGGACTACGGCGGGTACGAGGGCCGGACGACCCGCGAAATCCGCAGCGAGCTCGGCTACAACTGGAGCGCATTCACCCACGGCGTGATTCGTGGTGACACGCCCGGTGAGACGGTCGAGGAGGTCGCCGCCCGCGCTTCGCGGGTGCTCACGCGTGTGCTGCCCGCGTTGGAGCACGGAGATGTCGCCCTGATCGCACACGGCCATTTCCTGCGCATTTTGACAGCCGTGTACCTCAGGTTGGCCCCTCGATTCGGTGCTCAAATCACCCTGGACGCTGGATCGGTCTCCGTGCTCAGCTACTACCGCGAGCAGCCGGCCATCTTGTCGTGGAACTACGGAGCCGAACTGCCCAAGGTGCCCTCAGAGTCCTGAGGCGCTACCCAAGCTGAGGACTGATTTCTCAGCGCACGCGTTGCGCGGTGAATTGCATCCGCGGGTGAGCGTAGAAGTCTTGAGCCTGCACGAGCTGCAGTTCTCGCTCACCCGATTGATGCGTCAGCTCGATGAGGTCGAACACGCTGGATGCGGTCCGTTCCAGCGCTGCAGCGGCGTCACCTGTCGCGCGGTAGTGCGCCGAGAAGAGCGCCGCGGTGACGTCACCCGAGCCGTTCGCTTTGAAAGGCAGATGGGGAGTCTGCACGATCCACGCGCCCGCAGCATCCGCTGCGAGCATCTCGATGGTGCCGGGCTCGCGGTCGGGGCGCTCCACGCTCGTCACGAGAACGGTGCTCGGTCCCATCGCCCGGGCGAGGTCGACGGAGTCGAGTGTTGAGGCCACCGTTGTCGGCTCGGTTCCGGTGAGGAACCCCAGCTCGAATTGGTTCGGAGTGATGATGTCGGCCACGGGGACCACGCGATCCCGCAGCAGGTCGGGGATCTCGGGCGCCACAAAGCACCCGGACTTTGCGTTGCCCATTACGGGGTCACACGCGTAGATGGCCGAGGGGTTCGCCGCTTTCACCCTGCGCACCGCATCCACGATGACGTCGCCGATTCCGGTGCCGCCCTGGTACCCAGAGAGCACCACGTCGATCTGGGGGAGCACGCCACGTTCCTCGATACCGAGGATCACATCGTGCACATCCTCGGGGGCGATGAGGGATCCGCGCCACGCGCCATACCCCGTGTGATTGGAGAAGTTCACCGTGTTGACCGGCAGCACCTCGACACCGATGCGCTGGAGGGGGAACACCGCCGCCGAGTTGCCAACGTGACCATATGCGACGGCGGACTGAATCGAGAGAATCTTCACGACGTCAATCTTCCTCTATTCGAGCGGTCCGGGTCGCCGAGCGGCTCCGTTGTATACGGCTGAATTGTCAGGGCGCCAGTCGCTCGAGCCATGGCGGGAGCGGCTGCTTGGGGACCAATAGACTCAGGCAATGCCTCAGACCGAAACAGAAGTGCGCTCCGATACAGAAGTGCGCGCGGAGCACCGCTGGCCGGCGGTCATCGGGCTGTTGATCGCCCTTGGTCTGTACGCCACGTTGCCCAGTGCTTTCGTTCCGGCACTGCGGTACGTGGTGGTCTTCGTCGGCCTCGCTATGCTGATCCCGCTCCTGCTTCTGAACCCCCACCGGCTCAAGAAGGAAACCCGGTGGTCAAAGAACCTCGCCACTGGGCAGGCGCTGCTTCTTGTCGCGGCGAACGGGGTGGCTCTGGTGCAGCTGATTATTCTGCTCACCACTTCCGGCAATGGCGACGGACCCACCATCCTGCTTGCCGCCCTGCAGATCTGGGTCACGAACATCATTTCGTTCGCCTTGGTCTTCTGGGAGCTGGATCGCGGCGGACCGGTTTCACGCCGGCACGCGGACCGCAAAGACATGCCGGTGGCAGACTTTCGGTTCCCCCAGGACGAAGACCACGATGCAATCGACGAGGTGGCGGCGCGGTCCTCCCAGCGGACAGGGTGGGTGGCGTCGTTCGTCGACTACCTGTACTTCTCTTTGTCTAATTCCATGGCCTTCAGCCCGACTGACACCATGCCGCTCTCGGGCAGGGCAAAAGTCATGATGGGCCTGGAAGCCGCCGGAGGATTCGTCCTCCTCGCCCTAGTCATTGCTCGGGCGGTTTCGCTACTCAACTGAGCAAGCCAACGTGCCAGGACAATCACGTCAAGCTGCCACTTGCGTGGGCCGGTATCGCAGGGCGACTGCCCCCGACCGGAACTCATGGCGGTCCACGAGTTCGAGCTGGATGCGCTCATGCAGACCGGCAAGCAACGTCGGCCCGTGTCCGGCAAGGACCGGCTGCACCAGGAACGCGCCGTTCGGTGTTTAGGGGAAATGCGTGCGGCTCGCGATGCGTCGATGTTGGTGGCTACCGCGAGAAACTCGTCCCTGGCTCGTGTCTGGTGGCCCGACTCACGAGCGCCTCAAGTCGTTGGCTGTGCGCGCCGCGCCAGTACACCCGCCCACAACTGGTGCACCGTGAAAACGAGCGATAGGTGCGGAGGGTCCCTGGCTCAAGCTGGGCCGCGACCTCTGCGGCGGGCACCTCAGCGAGGAGCGCCCCGCAGCGCAGGCACCGCGTCCACGGCGCGAGTCGCGGGGCGAAGCGACTGAGGACGTCATCCAGCTGCGCATCCACATCGCCTGAGCGGATGAGCGCACCGTCGTGCACGATTCTGCGGAAGAGCAGTCCGCGGTCTCGGGTGAGCAACTCACGCTGCTCGGCGGCGGAACGGACGGCAAGGGTGGAGTCGTCGTTCTGAGGTTCGTAGGCCACATCGAGGCCGAGTAGCCGCATCCGTCGCGCCAGCGTGCCCAGGTGCACGTCGAGCAGGAAGCGACCGGAGTTTGGCTGCGGTCGTTCCCGAGCTTCGACGTTGAGCGTCGACGAGGATCCGATGTGCGTCGTACGAAGTGCCTCGTGGCCGATCCGGTGGCCGTCCACTGATGCGGTCCCGACTTCGGTCACCGGCACGCCCACGATCTGGAGGACGTGCGCCACCGTCTCTGTGGGAGCAGCGTCACGTACGACGCGGTCTCCCCGGTCTCGCCTCGGGAGCAGGGACCGAAGTGAAGGATCGACCTCGACGATGACGTGCGTCACCTCGACATCGTGCCTGCTCAAGATGAGCGCTCGCTGGGCCAACTGGCTGAATGGTTCGTCGCATCGGGCTTCAGATGCGCGTCTCGGCGCCTGAGCGATGCTGACGGCTTGTGGCACGGAAGTCCCGGTTCTCGTCACCCGTCCAACGGCTGCGCGCTCTGCTGGTCCTGCAAATAGGCCAGCACGGCCGCGACCCTCTTGTGGACGTGTCGCTCGTCGGACAGGCCGAGCTTGGCGAATACCGACGAGGCGTACTTCTCGATCGACGACTCGGACAGGTGCAGGTCCTGGGCCACCGCCGCGTTGGTGCGACCTTGCGCCATGAGGGCCAGCACGTCCCGCTCCCGCTCGGTGAGGTCAGCCAGTCGCGACGACGATCGCCCGGCATGGACGAGTGATGCCACGACGTCGGGATCGATGCGCGACCCTCCCGATGCGACCTCCTTGACCGCTTCAAGGAGCGCACGCGGATCGCCGATGCGCTCCTTGAGCAAGTAGGCCATCCCGGCTGTGCCATTGCGGAGCAGGTCCAGCGCGTAGGTGGCATCGTTGTACTGCGACAGCACGACGATGCCGACGCCGTGATGGCTCTCACGGATGCGATGAGCGGCCTCGATACCCTCCGTGCTATGACCAGGCGGCATCCGGATGTCGGTCACCACCACATCCGGTCGTTCCCGGTCGACCACAAGCTCAAGTTCCGCAGCGTCACCGACCACGGCGATGACATCGATCGAACTGTCGCTCACGAGCGCGCGCCGCACGCCCTCCCGCACCAGGTAGTGATCGTCGGCGACGACCACGCGCAACCGCCCGGTCATTGACCGCGCCTTTCGCCGGGAAGCGGGAACTCGGCGATAACGGTCGTCCCTGCACCGGGCGAGGTGTCGATTTGGAGCGCACCGCCGACCGCGGCGACCCGGTCGCGGAGGTTCGCCAAGCCCGAGCCCCGTGCCCGAGCGGCGTCGAATCCTGTGCCGTCGTCACTCACACGCACGATGAGACGGTCACCGTTCTCGCTCAGTTCGACGTCGAGTCGGTCGGCCCGGCCGTGCTTGAGGGTGTTGGCGAACGCCTCGGCGATCGTGAAGTACGCGGCACCCTCCAGTTCGTCGGGTAGGCGCAACGCACGCAGCGAGGCATCCGCTCGGATGGACACGGGAACGGGATGCCGACCCGAGAGCGTCTCGATCGCTACCAGCAGGCCCCGGTCGCTGAGCACCGACGGATGGATGCCCTGCGCGAAGTCGCGAAGGTCTGCGAGCACACGGCGCAGACCCTCCTGCATCACCTCGATGTCATCCCCGACTGCCGCGGGGTCGTGCTCGAACTCCAAGCGCGCATGTCCGGCCAGCCCGATGAGGGACGTGAGGTCCTGCTGCACGCCGTCATGGATGTTGCGCTCGATGCGACGGCGTTCCTGCTGCTGCGCATGCACGATTCGCGCGCGTGAGCTTCGCAGCAGGGCGGTTTGATCCTCGAGGTCCTCCTTCAGGCGCACGTTGCGCACGGCCATCCCCGCCTGTCGTGCGAACGTTTCGAGAATGGCCGCATCCGCCGAGCTGAGGTGCCCCGACAGTTTGGGACCGCACTCGATGAGACCGATCCGCTCCCCATCCACCTCGATCGGCAAGGTCAGCACCGACTGTTGGTCGGCGTTCGGCGGCTCGATCTCACCCACTCCTGGCAGGAGCCGGATGCGAACCCAGCGAAGGCCCATGCCGTCCTCAAGCGTCGCGCGCATGCGCGGCAGCAGAGTGTCGAGGTCATAGGTGCCGGCCAGTGATTCGCCGAGACCCACGACCAGCTGGGCGGCGTCCGTCTTCGACCCGAACACCCAGCGGTCGGCAAGCCCTTCGAGCCGGGTGCGCACCGGCTGGAAGGCGACGGCCACAATCAGTCCAATAGCGACAGCCCAGCCAACCGGCAGCAACGTTCCCGCAGCAGCGCCCACGGTCGCCGCGACGATCACGTAGACGAGGGTGATCGATGTCCACAACAAGCCGTACACGATCGAGCGGCGGACGACCCGGTCGGCGTTCAGGCCTGACGGCTGCAGAATACCGACGGCGGGCGCGACCATGAAGCATACGATGACAGCCGCCCAACACAGCGAGATGATGACGTCGGCGTCGCCGATGAGCAGGATTTGTGCGACGATCGGAATCGGCAGAAGCGCGACCGGCGCGAGTAGCCACCGCATCGCCCGGCGCGTCCGTGCGTCCGCAGATCGGTACCGCACTACGAGCAGCGCGGCGCCGGCGAGCACGACCGCCAGCGCCGAGACGTCAAGCAACGCGGTCACCACCCCCACGTCAAGGTTCACGAAAGGGATCTTGAACGGGTTCGCGATCGGCGCGTTGCCCTCGACGGTCAACGGGGTAACCACGGTCGGGCTGCAGGCAAGGAGCACAACTGGAATCACCAGGATCAGCCAGGTCAGTCGCAGCGTCGCTCGTTCGGAGCGACGATGCACTTCACCATCCGGGAACAGTCCAAGCACGTGGGCGATGCCGATGGCGGGCAGCAGCGAAATCCATTGCATTACGAGGTTCGACAGTGCGATCGAGGTCGCGGGTGCGGCGGAGGCGAGTTCTACTTCGAGCACGGGGAGGACAACGTCCTGCGCAGTAATCAGTGACCCGACGGCTAGCCAGAGAGCGAGCGGATGCCACGGCATCCGTATCAGGATTACCAAGGCCACGGCCACCGCTGCCCCGTACACGAGCATCCACGGCAGCAGGTAGAGCGGATACCTCGGAAGGCCGACCACCATGACGATCACCCAGCAGACGGTGCTCGCCCCGACGATCGCCCACGCCCCAGTGCGGCGCACGACAGCGGCAGCGCTCGCACCCCCGCACGCGGGGAGACCGGGCGTTTCGTCGGACCGCGCACGCATGGCCATTGCACCTCCATGATAGACCCGACCGCATGCGGCTGTCCGGGGGATCTGCCCCAGATGAATTGCGGAATTCCTCCAACGACTCTCGGGCTAGCACGATGCCGCTGGGATCCCCAACACCCGTAACGTGCTGTGCATCGGAAGGAGCCATCATGAGCAAAGTTACGACCAAACGCCCGGATCACACCGTGGCTGTTATGGATGGAGTTGGGGTCGTTAGTGGAGCCGAGCGAGGGCTAGCAGGGGGGCGGCGACGCGTGAACGCCATGGATAGGGTTGGAGCGTTCAGCGGAGCGGCGTACGTGCTGCTGGCTCTCATTGGCAGCGCGATAGTGGGTGAGGGTTCCACCGGTGCGGGATCACCCGGACAGCGGATTCTGGATGAGCAGCAGAGGATTGTCGAGAACCCGTGGACCAACGTAGCGTTTGCTGTGTTGATCCTCGCGCAGCTGGCTTTAATTATCTTCGTTGGATACCTGTGTTCGCGCCTGCGGGACTCCGGGTGGTTCGCGACTACGGCGCTCATCGGAGGGATCGCCGCGATCTTTGTGAATCTCACATCTGTCACACTGGTGATTACCGTGTTCGTCCTTCGGGACGATATCTCACCGGAGTTGGCCCGGGCCCTGACAGACGTTGATGGATCCGGACACCTGGTACAACTTTTGCCATTTGGAGTGTTTGCGCTCTTCGCTTCTGCCGCAGCGCTGGTGACCCGAACGCTCGGACGGGTGCTGAGTTGGGTCGGCATCGCAATCGGCGCCACGAACATTGTCGTGCTCGCCGCAACCGGGCTTTCTGTTGGCGAGGATGGCTTCCTCTGGCCGTTCCTGCTGGTCCTGCTGTGGATACTGGTGATCAGTTTTCGACTCGGGTTCGCCCGGCGCCGGACTACGACGCCAGCCGCCGTCGCAGCGACTGAAAAACGACCAGAACCGACCAGATAGAATCGGCGGCAGCGAACCGCTTTGTTCAAACTGCCCACAAGAAATCGCTCCTGATGAGAATCAGGGGCGATTTTTAGCTTCTGGGGCGGTTTGACTAGTTCCGGTGGTGGTGGCGCTCTCAACGCGGGAGCCCTCGCCCCTGGCTGTGTCTGCGCCTCAAGTCGTTGGCTGTGCGCGCCGCACCAGTACACCCGATCACAACCGGTACACCGCTAAAACGAGCGATAGGTGCGAAGTTTTCCTGGCTCAAGCTGGGCCGCGACCTCTGCGGCGGGCACCTCGGCGAGGAGCGCCCCGCAGCGCAGGCACCGTGTCCGCGGCACGAGCCGCGGGGCGAACGGCTGAGGTCGTTATCCAGCTGCGCGTCCACGTCGCCTGAGCGGATGAGCGCTCCGTCGTGCACGGTTCGGCGGAAGAGCAGCCCGCGGTCTCGGGTGAGCAGTCATCGGGCCTCCGATGCTGCAAACGTCTGCGACGCCGATCAAGCGTTCCTGAGCTCGGCGATCACGATCTTCTTCTGCTGCATCATCACCTGAATCTGCTGCGGGCTACGGATCAACTCGCTCATGTTCGCGGGGATGATCTGCCAGCTGAGCCCGAACCTGTCTTTGCACCACCCGCACTGCTCCGACTCGGGCACGTGTGAGAGCCGCGACCAGTAGTGGTCGATTTCTTCCTGGTCCTTGCAGGACACGACGAATGAGACCGATTCGCTGAAGGTGAAGGCCGGCCCACCGTCGAGGCAGACGAAGTCCACGCCGTTCAGACGGAACTGGCCGTTCAACACCTTGCCGGTCATGCCGACGAAATGTTCGTCGAGCGATTCGTCGGGATAGTCGTCGATCGAAAGGATTCGGGAGTTCGGGAACACGCCGACGTAGTATTCCATCGCCTCGCGGGCCTGATCGTCAAACCACAGACACGGCTGGATGGGTGAGAGCTCGGCCATGGGAACCTCCTCGTTCGCACTGTTGCGGTGCATCCACGCTACGCGGATGCGGCGGCGCTGGCGAGACCGCAGTCTTCCGAGCCGTGTCGAGGCATGGCCGCGCCGTATCCATAACTCCGGCTGTTTAGCACTGGCGGCGACGTCGCGCGCGATACTTCCGCGGAATTAGAGGGCAGTCGAAATGGCTCCGGGACAATAGCCTGAGTTATGAACGCCACCAGTCAGTGGCCACCAGTCCTCAGCGTCGCCTGTCGAGTGCCTCGACATCCACCCCTGCTCGCGACGCGTCGGGAGTAATATCCCACCGTGGACAGCAGGGAGAGCGGCGAGAACGAGGCCAAGAAACCGGCGACGGATGCCGCGGCACAAGACGATGCCGCCTGGACGCTGCCGGAAGCCATGACCGGCCGGGCAAGTCCCGCGAAAGCAGCGGTCGGCGACCAGCCCGTCTTCGCCTACATCGCCAGCCTGCCGCAGCCGCAGCGCGGTATCGCCGAGGCGGTCGACGCGCTCGCGGCCAAGACGCTGCCCGGCCTCCAGCGCTCCGTGAAGTGGGGCATGGCGTACTACGGCGTCGGCGACGGGTGGTGCTTCAGTTGCGGAGGCTTCGCCAGTCACGTGAAGCTCATGTTCGTCAATGGTGCATCGCTCGACCCGGTTCCGCCGGTGACGCCGGTGGGCATGGGCAAGTCGACTCGGGGCGTGGAGCTCACGTCCCTGGACGACCTCGACGAAACCCAGATCGCGGCATGGATGAAACAGGTCACGTCGGTGCCAGGTCTCGGCGGCAAGAAACACGAGTGACAAGCTTTCAGTGGCACAACAAGTAGGCTCGGCGGGTCTCGCCCGGCTGAGTCACTCGTTGCCCGAGGTTGCGTGGGTCAGCGGACTGCCAAGAGGAACGGCGAGAACTCCACAGGACGGATGCCGGCAGGCACGTCGACCGCGTCGGTGCCGATCGCATCCACCAGCAGGAACGTGCGCCGCTCCACTTCCGAGTCGCCACCGTGGCCGCCGGCGTCTGTGTGTCCGTGGTCGGTCGTGATCGCCACGATCCATTCTTCGCCTGACTCAGAGGCACGGCGCTGGATCACGTCGAGCACTCGCGCGACATTCGCATCGGTCGCGCGTACCGCCTCATCGTATTCGGGGTGCAGACCGCCGTGTGTGTGACCCGCGTCATCGCAGTCCACGAAGTACACGAAGGCTACGTCGGGCACGTCCGTGTCGAGTTCGGTGATGGCGCGCTCGCATGCCTCCGCGTCGAGTGCGCCGTCGCGTGGGGCATCCGGTTCGATGAGGATCACCCGGTGGATGCCGGAGGCGATCTGTTCCGGCCGGTTCGCGATGATCGGGCCAGGGCCCTCCGGGTGCGCCAGTCCCTGCCAGCTCGTGACGGACAGGGTCTTCGTGGCGGCATCCGCTCGCCACGCGCGACTGAGCAGATCACCATCCGGCTCGATTCGGTGTTCGTGGAACGAGTTGTCGAACACGCCATGCTGCTCGTGGGTGGCACCGGTGAGGATGCTGGCCCAGCTGGGGCCCGAAATCGTGGGCCCCTCAACGCTCGCCGCCTGCATGCTGCCACGCGCGGCCAGCGCATCGAGGGTGGGGGCGAGGCCCGTGCCGAACGCGCGGTCTACGCGCAGCCCGTCGAGACCGATGAGGAGGAGACGACGTTTCATGAGAGCCCTTCGTTGTTGGCGGTCGGAATACTGGGGGAATCGATGACGGGGATCGAGGCCCAGGCAGCGATCACCTCGCTGATCTCGTCGGCAAGCTCACGGGATGCTGCCACCACGCCCGAGTAGCGCAGTGTCAGATCGGTAGAAATCTCCAGCTCGCGGCCGAACGCGTCCTGCACCCATCCGCCAGCGGCGGGGACGAGCACCATCGCCGCGACCAGGTCGACGATGCGATGCGTGTCCGAACCGGGATCCGCGAAGGCATCGATCGACCCGTCGGCGACAAGCATCGCCTCCAAGCAGCTCGACGACAACACGCGGATGCGACCTGCACCCTCGCACAGGTCGAGCCAGGCGGACGTGCTGTCACCGAGCGGACCGAGCTTCGGGCGCAGCATCGACAGCGCAGACCCGGTGAGGCCCGTGCGGCGTGACGTGCGGAAGTCCGGCTCCTCTCCCCGTCGGGCCCACGTCACCGCGCCACCCTCCAACCAGAAGCTCAGCGCCTCTACCGGAACGCCGTCCTCGACAATGGCCGCCGAGAAACACGACAGCGGAACACCGGCGGCGGCGTTCGCTGAGCCGTCCAGGGGATCGACCACGAGCGTGCGCGCGCTGCCGTGGTCGATGAACCCGACCTCTTCACTGAGCAGGTTCACGCGGTGCCGATCGGTCTCCTCGCGGATGGCATCCTCGACGAGCTGATCGATCATCATCGTCGGGGTGCCGTCTGCGCCCATCCGCACCTCGCGTGCACGCTCCTCGCGACTCAAGCTCGTCCATGCGCCGGCGGCGGCACGAGCCGCCGCTCGACAGGTGTCGACCAGGATCTGATCCACGCCATTCGGGAGGCGCACCTCGGCGCCCATCACCGGGGTCAGCATTCGACGCCTCTCGGTGCGGAGAATGTCGTCACGACGGTCGGCCATGGCCCACGATCATTGACCAGCACGAAGTCAGCCCTCGCACCCGCTGTGATCGCGCCCCTGTCGGATAGCCCAGCCGCTCTCGCGGCCCCCGAGGTGACCAACGCGACAGCTGCAGGAAGATCGAGCAGACCGTCTCGGGCGATCAGCATCGCGCTGGTGAGCAGGCTGCTCGGCAGATAGTCGGACGCCAATGCGTCGACCAGTCCCTCGGCGATGAGTTCGGCCGCCGAGACGTTGCCAGAGTGCGAGCTGCCTCGCAGCACATTGGGGGCGCCAGCGACCGTGACCAATCCCCAATCCCGCGCACGCCGTGCGGCCTCCATCGTGGTGGGGAACTCGGCGACCGACCCCCCGCGCTCGACGAGCGCATCGATCTCCGCGGCTGAGTCGGAATCATGCCCGACGAGTCGGACGCGTCCAAGGCGTGCCTGGTTGCCGGCCCATGCCAGATTCTCGTCGCGGATCGGATCGGTGAGCTCGGCGTCAGCGATGCGCTGGGCCACCTTCTCCCTCACGACGTCGCGGTCTTCGCCGCCGGCGACGAGCATCTCGATGAAGTGATCGACGTCGGCGTACTGCCCCTGGCCGGGTGTGTGATCCTCGTGCGAGAGAAGGATCGGTTCGGCATCTGCAGGCAGTGCGTCCAGGCGAGCGCGCAGCAGCTTTGCTCCCTCGGCCGCACGCACGTCGAAGCGGTGCAGCACACGGTGGTCGACGCGGTCGCTGTGGTAGGCGTCGATCGCGACGCACACTTCGAGCGCCGTTACCGGGGTGCGCGTCACGCCGTCGGCGACCTTGTTGTGGAAGCCCGCACCGTGGAACACCGTCGTGATGCCAGCCGCCGCCACCTTCGCATCGAATGAGCGCATCGCGAAGTCCAGGGGCAGCGGCGCCGCCGGACGCGGCACCCGCTCCTTTTCGAGGGCGTCGCTGTGCACGTCGATGAGCCCGGGCATCAGCAGCAGCCCCGAGCCCGCGACATCCGCCCGCAGTGCGCCGCCCTCGACGACGTCGACGATGCGACCGCCCTGGACCACGACGCTCGCCGAGGCGGTGACCCTGTTCGGCAGCACGACGCGGACATCGCCGAGAACGTAGCTCGCCGGGTTTGCGCCCAGCGCCCAGCGCGCATTTCCGGTTGCGTGCTCCGTCGGCTCGAGCCGCGCCTCAGCGATGACGCCGCTCATGCGTAGACCTCCTCGAGTACGCGGTGCCCGGCATCCAAGACCTCGTCGACCTCGCCGTCCGCGGTGATCGCGCCGTCCTCCATGTAGATCACTCTGTTGGCTACCCGGCGAATGATGTTCATGTCGTGGTACACCGCCAGCACGCTGACATCCCGGTGCCGGAGTTCCTCGATCACCTCGAGAGCGAGCACGCGGTTGGCCGGGTCGAGTGCGGACACCGGCTCGTCGAGCAGCAGTAGGCGCGGTGGGCTGACGGTTCCCGCTGCCAGGTTCACCCGTTGACGTTCACCACCGGAGAGCACGCTACAGTCGACATCCCACAATCGCTCCTCGATCCCGAGCTTGCGCAGTGAGCCGACCGCGGCATCCCTGGCATCCGCATCATCCAGACCGCGCCGACGGGCAGCCGCCGCGACGAGCTTGAGCGGCCCTTGCCGTGGCGGGGCATTCAGGAATTGCGACACGTAACCGAAGTCACGACCCCGGATCCGCGCCATCGCGCGGTCATCGAGCGACGTGAGCTCGAAGTCTTGCTCACCGTCGTGCAGCACGACGGTGCCAGAGTCGGGAAGATAGTTGCGGTAGATGCAGCGCAGCAGGCTGGACTTGCCCGCACCGCTGGCCCCGGCGAGCGCGAGGTGCTCGCCGGGCATGAGGTCGAACGACACCGATCGCAGCGAGGCGACCGTGCGGTCGATCGCGTGCAGGGTGAACGACTTGGTCAGCTCTCGAACCGAAAGGATCGGCCTCTGGATGCTCGTGTTCATGATTCCTCTCAACTCTGCGCGGCAGCGACGAGCTGCTGGGTGTATGGGTGGTGCGGGTCGGCGAGGAGCTGGTCGGTGAGGCCCTGCTCGATCACGTGCCCCTGACGCATCACGACGGCACGGTCGGTGAGCGCCTTGATCACCGAGAAGTCGTGGCTGACGACGACCACGGCGAGCTCGCGCTCGTTCAGCAGTTCGCGCAGCAGATCGAGGACTCCGGCGGCGACCGAGGCGTCCAGTCCCGTGGTCGGCTCGTCGAGCAGCAGCACCTGCGGGTCGGTGGCCAGCGCTTTGGCGATCTGCACACGCTGGCGCATGCCGCCGGAGAACTGGCCGACCACGTCATCCATGCGCTCCAGCGGAACGTCGACCCGGGTGAGCAGCTCGGCGGCCCTGGCCCGGATCGCGTGGTACGAGCGCCACCCGGCCGCGATCAGGGCGTCGGCGATGTTGCCGCCCGCCGAGATGTTCAGGTCGAGCCCCATGGCGGGGTCTTGGTAGACGACGCTGAGTGTGTTGGTGCGCAGTCGGCGGCGCGCAGAGCTGTCGAGGTCGAGGAGGTTGATCTTCCCATCGCCCACTGCTCCGATACGCACCGATCCGGTGGCGTCCGCCTCGTCGCCGATGATGCACTTCATCACCGTCGACTTGCCTGAACCGGATTCGCCGATCACGCCGAGCGCCTCGCCGGGGGCGACGTCGAAGGAGACGTCAGCCGCAGCGATGACCTCGCTGGACGCGCGGCTGCCGGCGAAGACCTTCCCGAGGCGCTCCACCTTCAGTGACCATTCCTCCCCAGGGGCCGACTGGCCCTTCGCGGGAGCGCTCGGCATGCCGACCTCGACGCTCGCCCTGGCACGCACGCGCAGCGCGGGATCTGGGTAGTACTGACGGGGGATGATGCGCTCGTGGGCGTCGAGATCGGCGACCCCCGCACGCACCTTGAGGCAGAACTGCACGTCGGAGCAGATGAACTCGTTGGTCTTCGTCTCGACCATGAACGATTCCTCCGTGCCGCATTTCGCGCAGCGCACTCCTTCGGTGTGCTCCACTTCGAACGGGACATCGTCGAAGCTCAGCGGCTCGACGTCGGTGTACGGCGGCACAGCGTAGATCTTCTTGTCACGGCCGTGGCTGAGGAGTGTCAGATGATCGCTCTGGTGCAGTCGCGGAATATCCCAGCGCGGGATCGGGCTCGGCGACATCAGGTGCCGGTGATGCACGAGCACCGGGTGACCAGCCCCGGCACCCATCACACCGGTCAGCGCAAGCTGCTCGTAGAGCGCGACCCACATCTTGGCGTAGTCCGCTTCAGCGTGACGACGCTTGCATTCGAAGACGGACTTCTCAACGGCGCGCAGCGGCTCTGACTGGGGCACCTGCAGCACCAGCGTCTGGTGCGCGCCCATGTGTTCCTCTGGGACGCGGTGCCTGGACTGCACGATGGTGGATTCGTCGGTGTCCGCGGTCGACCCGCTGCCGAGCGTGCCGACGATCAGGCGGCGCAGGTTCACCGCGTTGACGCCTTCCTCATCGCCCTGGTCGATGACCTTGACATTGTCGTCACTGCCGCCGATGGCGAGCGTGACCTGCAGTCCACCAGAGCCCCAGCCGCGGGCGACCGGCATCTCGCGTGAGCCGAATGGAACGATGTACCCGGGCACACAGATGCCCGCGATGACAGCACGGCGCGACTCGCGCTTGGCCTGCTCGTCCATCACGATGGGGCGTCCTGCATGCGGGTCAGGTGGCAGCAGCGCGGTCAGCATGGCAGCGGATGCCGCGACACCCGAGTCCTCCACGTCGCCTGCCCGTGATTCGGTCAGCATGGTCATCAGCTGTTTCCTTCCTGGTGGTTCTCGCAGTCGCAATCGGATGCGTGGTCGTCGCCGTTCGAGGCGAGGAGTCGTTCGAGGGCAGCGCCCTGTTCGTCGCGAGCAGCGATCGAGGCATCCAGCATCGACTGGAAGGTGACGTAGTGCGGCAGCTTCAGGTGTTCGAGGAATCCGCTCGCGGCAAGGCCATCGGTGGTGAAGAGCATGACCTGCTCGAGGCGCCGGCCGGCCTCCATGCCCGAGTAGCGCACGATGGAGACGTCGAGGCTCGCGGCGGCGATGACCTTGCGCTCGTTGTGCCCGAATGCCATCGCGTAACCGATGTCGTAGGTGGTCGGGTCCTCACCGCGAATCGAACCGAGATGCGAGACCGCCTCGCACTCGGAGACCCGCAGCTCGCCGATCTGCACCAGCTCGCCGGTGTGCGGATCGGCGACCCGCAACGGCAGCCGGCCGTGACGCACCTCGCCGAGCGTCACGTGCTCAGCGGCGTAGTCGTCAGGGCCGAGCACCGACTGGTACCAGATGTTGATCAGCGCACCGCTGTCAGCCTGCGCGGAGGCTGACAGTACTGCGGACCGCTTCGCGGGCAGACGGGCGGCGACCATCTGGATGTCGAACGGCTCCTCGTCGGATTCGAGCGTGCGGTCCACCAGCACACCCATGTCGAAGAGGTAGTCGCGGAAGCGCCGGAACGGTTCATCAGCCGGATGCTCCAGCGGCGTGTCGTCGAGCGGTTCGACGATCGGCAGCGGCAGTTCGGGGCCGTCGTGCAGGATGCGGGCGGTGTAGTCGACCGTCTCCCCGAGCAATATCGGGCCGTCTGGCTGGCGCTGCGTCGAGACGACGCGGCGGAGGAGCTTCATCTCGCGCGGCCGCAGCGGGTCGCTGTGCGCGAGGCGCGGGAGCGTCGAGCGGTGTGCGCGAATCAGATGCACGGCCTCGGAGATGTCGCCACTGGCCTGCAGGAAGGCTGCGGCCGCGGTGGCAGGGTCCCAGAGCCCACCTTCGCCCATGATGCGGTCAATCGCCATCGGGAAGCTCGCGATGACGGACTCTGCGGTCAGTCCGGAGTCGAGCTGCGCGCGACGCTCGAGCACGAGACGCTCGGCGGCGATGATCGCCTCAGTGCCACCCTTGTTCGTTCCTGCGTACATCAGATCTCCTCGATTCGAGTTGTGCGCGGCAGGGCGATGAGCGTTCCGTCGTCGGTGACGAGGATGCTGTCGATGCCAGCCGGGTAGTCAGAGATGAGCGCGGCGCGCACGGCGACAAACTGCGTGCTGAGCCCGGCAACGGCGATCTCGACGGGGGAGTGCGGGGGAATGCCGGGGCCGGTGAGGCGCCAGCCAGAGGTGACATCGTCGGTGCGGATCGCGTCTGTGTGGATTGCGTCTGTGTGGATTGCGGCAACGCGCTGCACGAGCGTGGCCGCGGTTTCCGGTGACCAGTGCGTGCCGGGGGACAGCAAGTTCATCTCGGTGGATTCGGTGAGTGCAAGCGCATAACGCGCGGTGGATGCCGCGGTCACCGGCGCACCGACGATGCGAGCGATCGCGGCCACAGCATCCGTCGCCTCGTCGGGCACAGAGCCGCGTTCGGACTGCGTGCCCGAACCTGCCTCGGTCGCGCGCAGCGCGCTCACCGGGGTCATGATGTCGGCGAGGGCGAGCATTGGCAGAATCGCGGCCGAGACGCCGGCCGGCAGCTCACCGGTTGGAAGCCGATGCACCGTCCCTGGACGGGCGAAGGCGTTCATGATGCCGCGGAACACCTGCTGTGAAGCAGTGGGGGTGAGCTCTCGCAGCTGCTGCCATTCGTCTGCAACAACCGGGGCGAGAGTGGTGTCGATGGTGGTCACGGGATCTCCTCGAACTCGACGATGGATGGGGAAAGTCGCTCCCACTCGACGGCGCGGGCGGCGACGCGGCGAGCCCTGGTGCTCTCGCACAGCGCGACGACTTCTTCTCGGCGCGGGCCGTCTGCGTGGAACTCGGTCGCGCAGATCGCGGCGGCGAGCGCGGCGAGCCGGTCAGAACCCATCCGCATCGTCCAGCCATCGACGCCGCGACGGCGCACCTCGGACTGCGTGACCATCACGTCACCGAGGATGAAGCGCTCCTCGGCGATCGGCTCACGCACCTGCGTGACGACGGTGCCGACGACCGGGGGGCGGGTGACCACGACGTCGGAATCGTCTTCGAGACAGAGGTGAGAGAGTGCGATCACCTCGGCGGCATTCGCCATGTTGAGCTCGGAGACAATCTCCGACCTCGTGAGTGTGTCTGTCATTTCGACCTTTCTTCTCCGCGAGGAGTGTGGAGCAGGGTTAGTGGATTTCGCGCCGCGCCCACACCGCGAGTGCTTCGGAGAGCAGCACGGTGATCACGACAAGAAGGAGGCAGGTGGTGACGACGCCGTAGTCGAGTACGCGGGAGGCGTTCATCATGTAGAAGCCGATGCCGCCGGCACCGATCACACCGAGGGTGGTTGCGGCTCGCAGGTTGGAGTCCAGCTGGTGCAGCGTGTGGGCCGACAACGCCGGTGCGACCTGGCGCAGTGTGGCGGCGAAGAAGGTCTGAGAGCTGCTGGCACCAGAAGAGCGGATGGCGTGCGCCACACGTACGTCGACCTCCTCAAGCGAATCGGCGATCACCTTGCTGAAGAACCCGATAGCTCCCACTGCGAGCGCGAGGGCGCCGGCGGTGGCACCGAGACCGGTGATCACCACGAAGAAGATGCCGACGATGATGCCGGGAATGGCGCGGATGGTGACGACGATGCCACGGAATATCGCGGCCACCGTGTCGTTCGGCGCGATCGTGCGTGCGGAGAGCAGACCGAATGGGATCGCGACGATGAGGCCGATGACGGTGCCGGCTAGCCCCATCTGCACGGTTTCGACCATGGAGTTCAGGAGCTTGAGGGGAATGCCACCGTCGGACGGCGGGAAGTACAGCCCCATGGTTGCGAGCGCCTTGGCGAGGCCGCCGGTGAGCTGATCGAGCGTGATGCCGGATGCCATCGCCGAGCCGAGGACGAGCAGCACGGCGAGGACCGTCCACAGGGTGCGATTGATGCGCTGGCGATTCCAGGGCGGCGAGATGCGCCCCGCAGTAGCCGCGCGGCGCTCGGCCGGCGTTGACCTGCCTTTCGCCCAGCCCTTCTCCGGCAGATGCGGCAGGAATACGGCGAGCCAGCGCCGCGACTTCGGCGACGACGATGACTGGTGTCCGAGTTGGGCCTTGCGCACGAGGCCGGAGACGAGTTCGGCGAGCAGACACAGGATCAGAAGGATCAGTGTCAGCCCGAGGCCGAGCCGGTAGTTCATCGTGTCGAGGGCCGCTGAGATGTACATCCCGATGCCGGCGACGCCGACGAAGCCGAGGATCACCGAGCCGCGCAGGTTGATGTCGAAGGCGTGCAGCGTCGTGGCGACGAGCGTGGGGCGAAGCCCCGGCAATACCCCGCCAACGATCTGCTGGAAGATCCCGGCGCCGGCGGCGCGCAGCGCCTCGCGGGGTCCGGGGTCGACCTCTTCGATGGCATCCGCGAAGAGCTTCGCCATGAAACCGATCGACCCGATGCCGAGGGCAAGGACGCCGGGGAGAGCTCCGAGGCCGAACACTCGCACGAAGAAGATGGCGATGATGAAGTCGGGCACGGCGCGCTCGAGCACGATCAGCGACCGGGCGACGGCGCGCACCGTCGGGTTGACGGTGGTGTTCTTCGCCGCGAGGAAGGCGATCGGCAGGCTGAGCACGAGCCCGAGAACGGTGGCGAGCACGACGATCGCAACCGTCTGCCCGATCATCTCCACGATCCGCATCGGCTCGGGGAATTTCAGCGGCACTGTGCGGCTGAGGAAGTCGACGGCGTTGTCCCAGCCGTCGATGAAGGTGGCGATGTTGATGCGCAGCTCGACGGTCGACCAGATTCCCAGGCCGAGCACGCCGAGCATCACGACGATGAGGCCGCGCTTGCTCCACGACATCGGCGGCTTCGTGGGCATTGAAGGCTGCGCACCGGTCGAACCGACCGGGGTGCGCTCAAGGAGTGTGCTCATGGTCAGATCGCTGCTGCCGCATTGGGCTGTGCCACTTGCGTGATCTGCGCCGTGGTGGGAAGACCTGTGGCGCTCATCGGCTCGCGATAGATCGTCATCGCCTCTTCGCGGCTCAACCCGTCAGTGTTCTTGTCGAACACGACCCGACCATCTTTCAGGCCGATGATCCGCTCGCCGAATGCGAGCGCGTATTCGACCTGGTGCAGGCTGCAGACCACCGTCAGCTGATCCTCGTCGCTGATGCGGGTGAGCAGGTCGAGAACCGCCGCACTCGAATCGGGGTCCAGAGATGCCACGGGTTCGTCAGCAAGGAGGATCAAGGGGCGCTGCGCCAGCGCGCGGGCGATCGCGACGCGCTGCTGCTGCCCGCCAGAGAGAGTGTCGGTGCGCTGGAATGCGCGATCGGCGAGGCCAACGCGATCCAGGAGTTCGAGGGCCGTGCGCCGATCCGACTTCGGATACATCCAGAGCCCGGAACGGGGTCCGACGAGCCCACCGAGGAACCCGGTGCAGACGTTCTCGAGGGCGGAGATGCTGCCGACGAGATGGAAGTTCTGAAAGATGAAGCCGATCTCCCTGCGGGTGCGACGCAGGTCGCGCCGACTGGCGGCGTTGATGTCGCGCCCGTAGATCTCGACGATCCCGGTAGTCGGCTGCTGAAGCCGGTTCATGCTTCGCAGCATCGTCGACTTGCCCGAACCGGATTTGCCGAGCAGCACCAGTCGCTGCCCCTTGGGCACTTCGAAAGAGACATCATCGAGGCCGCGGACGTCCTCATTGAACTGCTTCGTCACGTTGCGGAGCCGAATGGCGGTCTCGCCAGGCGTATGCGTCATGTCTGTTCTCCTCTGGTGCTGCTCGGCTGGGTGATCGTTCGCTGCTTACAGGTTGGTAATCTCGCAGGCGTCGGACTTCGTGACCTCGCACACCTTGCGTACGCCGTCGTAGGCCGCATCGTCGATGGCGACATAGCCCCAGCCCCCGATGCCGCAGAAGCCGTCTTCCGCGGTCTCGTCGCAGTCGCCGCTGGCCTTCAACGCGTCGACGTTGAGCTGCTCGAGGTAGATCGTCTTGATCTGCTCACGCAGGGCGGCGGGCAGACTCTTGCTGACCGTGACAGGCGTAGGGGTGATCAGCTCTGACTTCCAGATCTGAGTGAGCTGCCCCTGAGCGATCTGCCCGGACTCAATCAGTTGCTTGGTGGCCATTCCCTCCGTGCTGAACGCCACCTCGCACTGCCCATCGGCCAGGGCGAGCACCGAAGCGTCGTGGCCGCCGGCGAACACGGGGGTGATGTCGGTCTCGGGGTCGATGCCGACGTCGAGCAGGCCGGCGGAGGGGAACAGATAACCGGAGGTGGATGCAGGATCGACGAAGCAGACGGTCTTGCCGGCGACATCCTCGAGCGATTTGATGCCGGAGCCGGCGGCCACGCTGGCGACCGAGTAGTAGCCGAGTTCAGCCTCCGGGGCAGAGATCAGCGTTCCGATGATGTCGAGATCCACTCCGCTGTCCGCGGCGAGGACGTACGAGAAAGCGCCGTACGTCGCGATCTGGACTTTGTCTGCACGCTGCGCCTCGATGGTCGCGGCATAGCTGGTGGCCTCGTGGAACTCGATCGGGATTCCCAACTCGCGCTCAAGCACCTTGAACGTCACCGAGCTCTCAATATCGAGGGCCGTCTGATCCTCGGTCGGGATCGCGGAGATGACGATCTTGTCGGGCATCGCGCCCGCGGCCGCAGCCGTGTCGTTACCTGCGGCGCTTGCGCCGCAGCCGGTGAGCGCCACCGTGGCGAGCAGGAGGGCGGCAGCGGTTGGCAGAATTCGTTTGTACATCAGTTGCTCCTTGGTTGAAGTGGAACCTGGTGGATGGTGGACGAAGGGGAAACAAGAGAAGTGATCACCTGCAGCACTGCGTGGTGGACCATGCGGCTGGCCATGTCCTCGCCGCGGATGCCGTCACCCGCGGCGCCGGCGGTGACGACCGTGTCCACGAGGCGCGCGAGCGGCGCACCGGAGTAGCTCGTCAGGGCGGCGGTCAACGCGCCCCGATCTGCGGCGATCTGCACCGGACGCATCGTGGCGGCAGTGCTCCCTGAGTGGCTGATCGCGAAGCAGAAGTCGCCCGCCCTGAGCTGCTGGGCGACGGCCTCCTGCGTCCGACCATCGGTCGGGTAGGAGACGGCGCGGCCTGCCGAACTCAGCCAGTTGCCGAAATCGATCGCCAGCGGCTGCGACGTTCCGCTGGAGACGATCAATACGCGATCTGCGTCGCGCAGCGAAGCGGCGACGCGTTCGATCGCAGCATGGTCGACGGCGAGAGCGGTGCGACGGATGTCCTCGAGGATGTGCGCGAGGATCACCGTTCCCACACGGTCGTCCGTCAATAGGTCGGCAACGCGGCCGTGACCGAGTTGGGCGGCGAGGCGCAGCTTGAGCGCCTGGATGCCTGGCAGCCCGATCTGGTGGCAGAGACGCACCACAGTGCCGACCGAAGTGCCGGTCTCGGCGGCCAGGCGGGCGGCGGACATCCCGACGACGCGATCGGGGTACTCAAGAACGAACTGCGCACTCTGGCGGCTACGGGCCGAGAGGTTCGGCAGCGCCGCTCGAAGCACTTCGAGAACGTCGATGGAGACGGCGGCACGGCCGACGGCCCCGGTGGTCGCGGCCTGCTCGATCGTGCTCTTCATGCTTGCCAAGCTACGAATCGATGGTTACCACGCGGTGTCCCGCGTGCCAAATGGAACAAACGTTCCGCTGGCCATTGAGAACTGGAAGATTATTCCGCTAGGTTCTCGAGCGGGCGTCTGTGGTGAAGTCATGGAGCGGTGATCAGCCCTGGCCGTCGCGACCGAGCACCCCAACCCGCCAGCGCGGTGCATTGTGTTCTCCACGGGAGTCGCAGGGCTCGCGGCTAGCTCGGCGGTTACTTTGGGCGGCTGAAATTCGCATTCACGGTCATTGGAGCAATTGCATCCGTCGTGACGGGAGCTGACATTTTTCGCAGGAGCCGGGGATAACGTAAACAATGCGCGTATTCCACCACGCAGCCGGCTACTGCTTAACCTTGGCTTTGCCGAAGGGGTTGTCGCTGGCCCTACTCGTTGCTCAGCCGAGGTTCACTAACCTCATGACTTGTTGCAGCTAGACGCGGTTCACACTCGAGGAGGAGGCGACTTGTCGGTTCACGACGTGGAACACGATCTACAAGAACGTCAACGGGGCTGCTGAAGTCCCAACGTCGGTGAGCGGAGAAACCCTATCGGCCGGATCTTGTCGCGCTGAAGCAAAGGCCAGAACAGCCACCACACGAAAAGCCCGCCACCGATGCCGAGAAGCGATCCAAAGAAGGTGTCGGATAGCCAGTGAGCGTTCACCAGTGTTCGCTGCCACATCATTCCAAGGACGAGCATGACCGCAATGATGGTCCCGATCCTGCCAGCGAGGCGGTGAGCGGAGGAAACAAGCGCGACGATCATGACGGCTATTGCGCCGGCCATCGCCGCATGGCCAGAAGGAAACGAGCCATGGTCGATCTGACCGAGCGGGCCGAAGAGTCCGGCTGCTAGATCCTCGGTTGGACGGGGACGGTCTGCGACATTCTTCAGGATCTGTGGAAGCACGCCGGCCATCACAATCGAGCTAAGCAGGAAGAGTGTCGATCGCCAGCGGCCGATGAACAGGGGGACTGCAAACATGATGGCGACAATCAGCAGCGCTCCCCAGTGCGCTGGAAGACCGCTGGCGATTGTCATAAACAGTGTCGTGTCACCGCTGACCAGAGCTATGACACCACCAATCGGGAGCATGACTAGGAAGATCAGGCCGCCCCAAAGCGCCCCGAGCTGCTCAAGAAACAGCGGCACGATCGTCTCATGCAGCCCGCTATCGGGGCTTTCACCCACCGCTCGACGCCACACGTCATCCAAGGGCTGAAAGAACGGCATGCCTGAGCTCAAGGCCAAGATCGCTCCGACGGCGCTCGCGGTGGCGACGAGTCCGATTCCCCACCATAAGAGGTGACCGGGGCGCCGCTCGCTCGACCTATGAGGAGTTTTCGGAGACGACTCCGGTGCTGCGCCGGCCATGGTGATCTCGGCGGTCATTGCTTCTCCTTGGGGTACAGCTTTGGATTGTCTGAGCGAGTAGTAGCAGTTGCGACCTGCGGAAGGCGGCGCAACTCAAGATCGAAAATATTGCGTAGCTGTGACCAAGTAGCTAACGCGGTGATTGTGTTGAGTGTCCAGCTGATGAACGCTCCGCCGGCGACGTCTCAGAGTCGCATGGCACGCCGGTGAGCACGGCCGTCGAATAGTGCGCGCTTGCCCGTCCGACAGAACTCCGCCGGCCTCAAGCATTGCTCCCTTACTTCATCACTGAGGATCTGTCGAGACTCCTTTCGCTCGCGCTCCCGAACGCGTAAGTTGAGATATATCGCGATTGCGACACTGGGGTCGCGCGCGAGACAACACGGAGGTGCAACTCATGGACTCGAAGCTTGCGACGCGGTGCGGGAGGAAATCATGGACATCCTGTTCGGAGTGCTGATTTCTTTCGCGGTCATCATTGCCGTCTCGGCGCTCACCTTCTTCCTGATTGTGCGGATGCTGTATCGCCGCATCCGCCGAAGCCGCACGATAAACGGGGCGGTTCTAAAGAGTCGCGCGCAGTGGAGCTGGGGTCCACGACGCAAGGTCTTCGCGCTGCAGATGCAGCTCAATGAGGCCCTCGACAGCGGACGGGCGGCGATCGACCTCGCCGTTCGCAGCAACGGCCGTCGCGGCGACCTTCCCCGGTTGTTCCGGCGCATCGAGGCAGAGGGGACCGCCCTGCGGGCACAGTTGCGCCTGATGGAGAGCGAGACGGATGCCGCCGCACTGACCGATGAACTGGCCGCAGCGGGCCTGGCGGTCGACCAGATCTCCGACATGATTCGCAAGCTGCGGGCATCCGTTGCCGACGGACTCGGCGACCCCAACGGCGCCGCGCTCTCTTCCCTGCATGCCGAGGTCGACTTGGAGACGGCTGCCCTGCACGAGGGACTGATCGAGTTGGCGCACCTGAATGGCGGCGACGTCCGCCCCGACACCACTACCCAGTACCGATCAACTGATCGCTTCCAGACCAGAGGAGTCCAGTCATGAGTGACAACACCGCACGGGTGCGCACCATCTTTCGCACCAAGACCTCCAAGGCGCTGAACCGCATGGAGGACCCGCGCGACGCCCTCGATGACAGTTACGAGCAACAGGTGAAGCTGCTCCACCAGGTGCGCCAGGCCGTCGCCGAAGTTGCAACGGCGAAGAAGCGCATCGAGCTGCAGGGGGAGGAGATGGGTGCGCGCTACGGGCGCCTGGGCGCTCAGGCTATCGAAGCGATGGAGCAGGGGCGCGAGGATCTCGCCCGCACGGCCCTTCAACGCCGCGCCGCGCTCGAAGGCCAGGTGGGGGCGCTGCAGGCGCAGCACGGTTCTCTGCAGAAGCAGATGTCCCAGCTGCAGGAGCGGGAGCGTCGGCTGGCCGAGCAGATTGCCGCGTTCCGCGTCGAGAAAGAGACGATGAAGGCCACCTACAGCGCCTCCGAGGCTCAGGTTCGGGCGAACGAGGCTGTTGCTGGGGTCGGCGCGAACATGAACGATGTGGGTGCCAGCCTCGATCGGGCGCGTGATCGCGTTGCCCAGATGCAGGCCCGCGCGCAGGCCACCGACGAGCTGCTGTCGAGCGGCGCCCTCCAAGACCTGACAGCGGCGCCGGATGCCGACATCGAGCGTCAGCTGTCCGAGTTGGCGTCACGAGCCGACATCGAGCGCCAGCTGAAGGCAATGAAATCGCAGGGGACTGGCGGCGCCAGTACTACGGGCGCACCGGGTGCCGCGTCCGGCGGCTGGCTCGGAATCGGGCAGGCGCCGACGACGCCGTAGCCGATGCGTCAACGTGTGAGGACGGCAGGGATAGGGTGCGGTCGAAAGGCAAGAGCCGCCGAATCTGCTGTTTCACGGTCGGTTGCAACTTACGAATGCGGTTCAGCGAGGAAGCGCAGGCTGGATTCTTCTAATTCCAGCCCTAGCAAGTGCATTGCGCTGGGCTTCAACTTTTCGAGCGGGCAATGAGCGCACCAAAGTAGATCGCTTGCCTTCTGCAGACTTTACGACCAAGAACGCGCCGCGCTTGCTCGTTGACTTTTCCATAGCTTGATTATGCACTGTCGCAATGACAAATTGGCAAATGCCACGCATCAGGGTCAGCATTATCGCCTCCTGACTGCAATAAGAGTTGTGATCCAGCCGGCAAAAAGAACTGCTGTCAGGACGGCAGTTCCTAGGCATGCGAATGCAACATATGAGCGAACGAGGTCAGCTCCTTCGGCGACAATTAGCACTCCTGCGAGACCGACAAAAAGGAGCGAGAGGATCGCTGACAATGTCCGTAGCGGCAGTAAGAGCTGCGAGACGATGGCATTCTCGGCTCCGCGAGCGGCGAATCCGAATAACAACGCAGGGGCTAGCACCAAGAGCGCCGTCGCCGCATCTGAGTGATTCGATGCGGCGTCAATGGTGTCGGGCATCAGAAGGAGCGTTAGGAGCAAAGCAACCGCTAAGAGGTAGTACAGACTCACCGTCGGTTGGAGCCCTCTGGACGAGAGTCGCAAATATGCTTTCGCTGCGTCACCGCTTATGTTGCCGGTCGGATAATTTGCTTGGGCATGGCCAACAACTGACGGTCTCGATTTGTTCTTGTTGTTATTGAGCGACTTCTCAGAGAGTTTCACAGCCGAGACCGTTAGGCCGTCGGGCGCTGGAATCTCGAGATGATAACTATCGACGTTGTCGGCGCCGCTGACTTCAATTGCAATCATCGTTGAGCAAAATCCCAGCCCCGCCAAAACTGTGCGAATTCGTCCCCAAAATCCTCCGCGATGACCTTGTTCCCAATGGTAGGAATACTTGACCACGCGGCGGGTGCCAGCGAACTCTCGTGGAACAAGGGCGCAGAGGAGAAAGCTCTCGGAGAGGTCGAGGATCACCGCCGTTACCATTTCGCTGAGTGCCATTCGAGTAGTGACGAGTCGAGCAGCAGGTAGAGCTAGGTCGCCCGGTTGCTCTGCGATGTAGAGCAGGTCGGCCCAGAGACGTTCTGGATTACTAATTTCACTCTCTGCGTCGATCAAGACATACATCGCTGCAGTCGCCAGCAAGGCGTTTTCTCGTCTGCCGAGGATCGGTAGGGGGGAGCCCTGATGGTCGGTGACGTCGAGGTCACGCATCACACCCTTCGCCATCAGAGTCAGTGGGAGCACGATTTGGCGGGCGCGACGCTGCCCTCTGCGAACCCTGGACATGCTTCGTGGCCACGGGATTGGCAGAGGTGAACAGTCGATTGAGACACGTCGGCGAGCGCGCTCGCCCTCCATAAGTGACAAGGATTCGACCTTGCGATGCGCCCACACCGGCCAGTCCAAAACAGCTGAAGCTACTAGCTCACCGAGTGTTCGCAGTTCACGATGGATTGGTTTGATTGCCAACATTCTCCCTATTTCCGATGAGGTGCAGGCAACATGCTGGAAAGCAGCCTTTATCTGCCCGAACTATATCGAAGTTGGTCGGCGCCAGCCTCGATCGGGCCCGTGATCGCGTCGCCCAGATGCAGGCCCGCGCGCAGGCCACTGACGAGCTGCTGTCGAGCGGCGTCCTTCAGGACCTGACAGCGGCACCGGATGCCGACATCGAGCGTCAGCTGTCCGAGTTGGCGTCACGATCCGACATCGAGCGCCAACTGAAGGCGATGAAGTCGCAGGGGACTGGCGGCGCCGGTACTACGGGCGCACCGGGTGCCGCGTCCGGCGGCTGGCTCGGAATCGGGCAGGCGCCAACGACGCCGTAGCGGCGTCAGGCAAATAGCTCGTCGGGCATCGTGCCCGCTCTGATAGCCGGGGTGCCGGGAACGCGGGCGCCGAGTCAGAAGGCTGGATTGACACCACGGTGGGCCGGGTCAGCCAAGTGGGCGCGGTAGAGATCTCCCGGCCATGAAGAGGCAGGTGCCTTGGCTGGGTTTGCGATGCACTGAGTCACGACTGCTGAGCCGAGAACCTCTTCGATCGCAGTGCGGGGGTAGGCGTCTTCTATGGCGGCAACCGCATCGTCGGGTACTTCCGTCCGCGTCGTGAAGTCCGTCAGGACGCCCGCGCGGACGAGTGTGGTTAGTGGTCCGCGCCGTTCGGCGATTCCCGGCGATGTGTGCAGAGCGATCGCCTCCCAGACCGCGTCGACGTCAGACCCGGAAAACCCGTGCGAGGTCAAGAAGGCGCTAGCCGCATCGGCGCCTTCGACCTCGAACCGCTGCGGCCCATTGAAACGCTCGGTGGTCCCGATGTCGTGGAAGACGCTTGCAACGAAGAACAGCTCCGCGTCGAAGTCCGCCCCCTGGCGAAACCCTCGTCGGTCAGCGATCAGCCGGCCGAGAAGGAAGACCCGGACGCTATGCGCCAAGATTGCAGGGTGTTCCAGCGTCGATGCGAATTCCAACGCGTCCATCGCGAGTGCGCTGTCGGGGAGCTGCGGGAAGTCGGTCACGTACGCAGGCTACGCGCTCGCCGAGGCGGTCACTAAATTTCTGATGGTGCCACCCAACCGTCAGGAGTCAGACGCAAGGCGGCGGCATCCGCCAACGGGGGCTTGCTACACAAGCACCGCAGCCAGCAGGGGAGCGGCGAAGATCGCCGCATAAATGAGGGTCAGCCACGGCTGGTACGCCACATACATGCCATGCCAGGTCATGCTCCAGGGGTGCCGGATGAGTACCCAGCCGATCACGTCGACGACAATGGCGAGCACCGCCCAGCCAATGGCCAACGTCCATGCGTGAGCCCAGACGTCATCCGGTCGCACGATCGCGAAGTACGCAATCGCAGCCGGAGGGAACAACAGGATGTTGTACAACGGATGCCACGGCAGCGTAAGACGGTACGACGAGATGTCGTACACCGACGTGATTGTGACGCCCTCGTCGTTCATTCCGAGGACCTTCCAGTTGAAGACCGTGTGGCCGATTCCGACGGCGGTGACGACAACGTAGGCCGTCCAGAACCACAGCATTGACTGGGCGATATCCATATCCAAGATGAGCACACCTGACCCTAGCGGCATCCGTGAGGTGGTGCAGTTGGGGGAGGAGGCGATCAGAACAGGGGTGTGAAATGGTGCATGGCGTACTACGGCGTCAGCTACGGGTGGTGCTTCAGCCGCGGTGGCTTCACCGGTCACGTCAAGCTGATGGAAGCAGGTCGCATCCGTTCCTGGTCTCGGGGGCGAAAAACTGAACAGGGGGAAGGGCCCCAACGGTCAGGAACGCCCGCGATTGTGGCGGCGGACCTCTTTCGGCGCTCGCCCACCGAGAAATGACTTACTGGCATCCACCAAAAATCCCTGGCTCAGCGCCTCGCGGCCGATGAGCATCCGGAAGCCCATTTGGTCGCGGTTGCTCAGCGTCGTCTCGGCCGTGATCGTCCGATTGAAGAGTTCGATGTCGAGCAGTACGACGATGCGCTCCTCGGTGTGTCCAGAAGAACTGCGCACCACGCGTCGATCGTGCACCGGGCATTCGACAACGACGTCGTCGTTCTCTGACCGCTGCCAGGGCCGCACCCGAAAACGCACCCAGTCGACGGATGCGCCATCCGCTTCGCCTGCGTTGTCGACATCGGCTGGGCGGGTGAATTCCTCGACGTCGAAGGCGTGCAGGGCCGAGCTGCGTGCGCCAGTGTCGAACTTCGCTTTGATCCACGGCACGCCGATACCGGGTAGGCCGATCCACTCGCGCCAGCCCGCAATAGTGGTTGAATAGATCGGTTCGCTCACTCACTTATCTTGGCAGGTTCCACCGATGAAATTGGCTATCCTCTCGCGTGCCCCACAGTCGTATTCGACCCAGAGGCTCAAAGCGGCAGGATTGCAGCGCGGGCACCAGGTGAAGGTGCTGAACACGCTGCGTTTCGCGATCGACCTGTCTGGCGCAGAGCCTGACCTGCAGTACCGCGGTCGACTGTTGTCGGACTACGACGCCATCCTGCCCCGCATCGGCAACTCGATCACCTACTTCGGCACCGCCGTCGTTCGCCAGTTCGAGCAGATGGATGTCTACACACCCAACACCGCGAACGGCATCACTAACGCGCGCGACAAGCTGCGGGCCAGCCAGATTCTGTCCCGGCACGACATCGCCATGCCGGCGACGGCATTCGTACACAGCAGAGCGGATGTTCGCCTGGCCATCGAACGAGTAGGCGGTGCCCCCGTAGTCATCAAGCTGCTGGAGGGCACCCAGGGCATTGGCGTGATCCTCGCACCTGAGGTGAAGGTCGCAGAGGCGATCATCGAGACACTGCACTCGACGAAGCAGAACGTACTGATTCAGAGCTTTATCTCGGAGAGCCGCGGCCGCGACATCCGTGCCCTTGTTGTGGGGGACCGCGTGGTGGCGGCGATGCGCCGGGTGGCCAGCGGCGATGAGTTCCGCTCGAACGTGCACCGCGGCGGTACGGTTGAGGCGGTCGAGCTGAGCCCTGAGTACACCCGTGCTGCCGTGCGAGCCGCCCAGATAATGGGCCTGCGCGTGGCGGGTGTCGACATGCTCGAGGGCAACGATGGGCCCCTGATCATGGAGGTCAACTCGTCGCCAGGTCTCGAGGGTATCGAGCGGGCAACGAACCTGGATGTGGCCGGTGCGATCATCGACTACATCGCCGACCAGGTCGGCTTCCCCGAGATCGACGTGCGCCAGCGGCTCAGCGTCTCGACGGGGTACGGCGTCGCAGAGATCATCGTCTACAGCAACGCCGATTTCGTCGGAAAACGGTTGGCCGACTCCGGATTGGGCGAGCGGGACATCACCGTGCTGACGCTGCACCGTGGGACCGCGGTCGTGCCCAACCCCAAGGGGGACCTCGTGCTTGAGGCCAGCGACCGGTTGCTCTGCTTCGGCAAGCTCGACGAGATGCGCTCGATGGTGCCCGAACGCCGTCGTCGGCGCACCAAGGTGCGGAAGCTCCCGAAGGAACCGATCCCCGTAGTCGAGGAGTAGGGCACCGCACCGGGGGAGGTGCGCGTCTGGCGGGGTCACCCAGGCGGCCGAGAGCCAGCACGGCGAAGAGCAAGAAAAAGGCGTTACCGGGGAACTGGGCGTGTCGGTCTGTTGCCAGCTGAACAACTCGATGTTCGCGAATAGCCAGGAGCCGAACGGCCCCAACACCAGCGTCGGTTGCGTCCCTTTCTGGGGGGTGCGCCCGGTCTTCGGCCTATCTCTGCCTCCAGTACGTTCAAAGAGGCATACCTGGACTCGGGACTGAGTGCAGTGAAATAGGGGATCAGATGACTGACTTTAACGAGCAACAACGAGAGCCGATGAAGGCTCAAACAAGCGACACAACACCATTCCTTATTCTTGCGGCTCGAATCGACGACAAGAACGCCACCGTCTCCGTTTTCCGGGATCGAATCGAGTGGACGCGGCCTCGGAACAAAACTGATGGGAAGTCCGCAGCTGGGCTGGTGGCTCGCATCAGGGGCGGCAAGAGCGTGACCGAGACGATCCCCGTCACGAGCATGACGAGTGTCACGACTTCGCCAGATGGGTTCTTGAAGGCGAAAGTGTCGTTGATTGCTTCAGGCAATGCCGTCGACTTCCGCATGTCCCGCGGCGAGGGTGCCCGAGTGAAGAGCGTGCTCGATGCCCTTATGCTCGGGACAGACCAGGTAGCGAAGACTCAGCTCCCTGAGGTATCTACCTCAAAGCTGGCACGGTTCAAGCCGACTCTCAATACCGGGATCCTTGGCGGCTTGGTCGCTTTCTTCGCGCTGATGTACGCGATCGTCGGCGGCTTCCCAGCGATTCTCGTAATTCTTGGGATGGCCGGTTTGGTGACGGCTGTGTACGTGACAGTCACCGGCCGGCGGACAGGGGCGTCAATTCCAGCCCGTAAGACCGCTGCGATTGCGCTGGTCGCCAGTCTTGCCCTGTTCATCTCAGGTGGCGTCGCCGCTGCGGCGACTGGTGGAAGTGAAGCTCGTGTGGCTGAGCGGCCCGCCACTAGCGCGCAATCCAGTGCAACCCCGACCCCGACAATAACCCCGACCCCGACAACAACACCCGCGCCGGAATTCTCCGAAGCAGCACCGGTTGACCCTTCGACCGTCTCCGCGCCGGCGGAGAACGCATCAGTCGTAGCCGTTGACACAAGCATCACCGACACGACAGCGCTCGCTCTCCTTGCAACTCTCCCCGTCAAGGGCAAAGCCGCAAAGACCGGCTACGACCGCACCGGCATGTTCGGCGCTGCCTGGATAGACGTTGATCGCAACGGGTGCGACACCCGTAACGACATCCTCGCTCGAGACCTGACTGTAATCACCAAGTCGGGATCCTGCCGAGTAATGACCGGCAACCTTGTCTCGCCATTCACGGCCGGCTCGATCGCGTTCGTTCGAGGTCAGGATACGTCAGCGTTCGTGCAGATCGACCACGTAGTAGCTCTGTCGAATGCGTGGCAGACGGGCGCTCAGCAGCTCACTCAAGCCCAGCGCGTTTCGCTGGCAAACGATCCTATTAACCTCCTCGCTGTCGATGGCAGCTCCAACGCACAAAAGGGCGACGGAGACACGGCGACATGGTTGCCGTCGAACAAGGCGTTCCGCTGTGGCTATGTCGCCCGCCAAGTATCAGTGAAAGCGACTTACGGTCTGTGGGTCACCCAGGCTGAGCACGACGCTATGGGCCGAATCCTCGGCTCCTGCCCGGACGAGTTGGCACTGACCTCCTCGTTCGCTGCGGCACCGGCTCCTGTTGTCGCTGTTGCACCTCAGGAACCGGCGCCAGCTCCAGCTCCTGAACCAGCCCCTGCTCCAGCTCCTGAACCAGCCCCTGCTCCTGCACCTGCTCCTGCTCCTGCACCTGCACCAGTCGAGGTCTACTACGCCAACTGCGACGCTGTGCGCGCTGCGGGAGCGGCTCCGCTCTACGCAGGACAACCGGGTTACAGCACCAAACTCGACCGCGACAAGGACGGCATCGGCTGCGATACCTAAAGAGCCCGAGGGGACGCAATAAAAGGGACCCCGGCCAAAGCGCCGGGGTCCGCGGTTGAAAGGCGCCGTCGAACGCCCACTGACACCACGCTGCCCGCGGGCATTCCACCTAGGGCCAGCGTCTTCGCGAAGAACCGACGCTCCGCACGGACTACGACATGTTCGTGCGAGCAGCACGTTAGTCTCCTGTGTGCGATCGCGAGTGTGCGTTAAAGGAGCGTGATGACGAGGCAACGAGTCAAGACAGCACCCAGCCCTGCCCCACAGAACCGCAGCACAGCAAACCCCGGCACGCCAGCCGTGCACACACCGCGGCATCAGCGGCCTCTGTCCCGCTGGCGAGCGATCGGCCTGCCGGCCCTGAAGACTGTTGCCGCCTCGCTAGCCGTCATCCTGGTGAGTGGGGCGGGCGTGGCAGCGTTCGCGGTCTGGCAGCTGGGAGCCAGCGTTTCCAGCAACGCGGTCGATATCTCGAACGGGAACGATGAACCGCTTCCTGCCCTGGGCGCGTTTGAGGGCGGCTTCAGCGTCCTTGTGGTCGGCGCCGACAACTCCACGGAGCAAGGCGAAGAATACGGCGACCGCGGCGACGCCATCCTGAACGATGTGAACATGGTTTTCCACGTCGCGGCCGATCACAAGAGCGCTGTCGTCCTGAGTCTGCCCCGCGATCTCGTCATCCCTCATCCCGAATGCGTCGACCCTGCCAGTGGCGAAGAGTTTGGGGCGATGTCCGCCCAGCCGCTGAACTCGGCCTTCGAGCGGGGCGGGTTGGGCTGTGTGCGCGCCACCGTCGAGGAGCTCACCGGCCTCACGATCCCGTACGCTGCCACATTCACTTTCGCGGGCACGGTGGCGATGAGCGACGCGGTCGGCGGCGTGCCCATCTGCCTGGACGAGGCCGTCAACGACCCGCTGTCGGGGCTCGACCTTCCCGCCGGAGTCACCAATGTGTCTGGCCAGCAGGCGTTGTCGTATCTGCGCTCTCGCAAAGGCGTCGGAGATGGCAGCGACCTCTCCCGTATTTCGTCGCAACAGGCCTATATGTCATCGCTGATGCGGGTGATGAAAAGCAGCGAGACGTTGACCGACGTGTCGAAGGTGCTGAAGCTCGCCAACGCCGCGGCGGAGAATGTCAGCCTCTCGGACTCGCTGGCCGACCTCACCAGAATGGCCAGCATGGCGATGACGTTGAAGGATCTCGATTTGGAGAAGCTCGTCTTCGTTCAGTTCCCGAACATGACCGACCCTGACGACCAGAACAAGGTCATTCCCGATCCTGAACTGGCCGACCGGCTGATGGAGAAGATCCAGGCGGACCAACCATTCGGCCTGGACGACAGCGCTCTCGGAGCGGAAGTGACCGTCGTGCCGCCCGCCCCAATAGACGAAGCACCACTTCCCGAAGCGGATGCCGGCGACCCACCTCTTGACGATGCCGCGCCAACTGACCCTGCTGCGGACGGCGCCCCCGAGGTCATCGAAGGGCTGCGAGGCCAGACCGCCAATCAGCAGACCTGCTCTGCGGCCTACCACTATTGACTGGATGTAGATGGTCGTAGTCCTGCTCGTGTCTGAAAAGACCGGACTTTTTCGACTTTTCGGCCGCGTCGTTCACGTGCTGATGGGCGAGCGGCGACCAATACTATAAGTACTATTCGCGGTGACGATGTTGTCGGTCCCCGTCTCCTCCTAGACAGGGATATCTACGTGCGCCTTCGCCCCATCGCAATCACCGCCATCGCCGCACTCGCTCTGACACTTGGTTGGCCGGGTGCCGCGTTTGCCGCTGCGCCGACAGCGTCCGTCGTCGTTGCGGACACCGTGCTCCTCGTCGGGGAAACCTCGCTCGTCACAATCACGTTCTCCGAGGTTGTCAAAGCCTTCACCAACTCCGACCTCGCCGTCGCGAACGGCACCGTGTCCGCCGTGAGCTCCTGGGACGGCGGCCTTACGTGGACGGCGACGTTCACCCCCAGTGCCAGCGTGCAAGACTCCAGCAACGTGATCACGCTCAACCTCGCTGGCGTCGAGGACATCGCCGGTAATGCGGGTTCCGGCTCGACCGACTCGAACAATTACGCGATTGATACTCTGCGCCCGACGGCGTCCGTCGTCGTTGCGGACACCGTGCTCCTCGTCGGGGAAACCTCGCTCGTCACAATCACGTTCTCCGAGGTTGTCAAAGCCTTCACCAACTCCGACCTCGCCGTCGCGAACGGCACCTTGTCCGCCGTGAGCTCCTGGGACGGCGGCCTTACGTGGACGGCGACGTTCACCCCCAGTGCCAGCGTGCAAGACTCCAGCAACGTGATCACGCTCAACCTCGCTGGCGTCGAGGACATCGCCGGTAATGCGGGTTCCGGCTCGACCGACTCGAACAATTACGCGATCGACACTCTGCCCCCGACGGCGACCATCGTGGTGGCCAATAGCGCGCTCGGGATCGGCCAGACCTCTCTCGTGACGATCACCTTCTCCGAAGTAGTGAGCGGTTTCACCGCCGCCGCCCTCGCCGTCACCGGTGGAACCCTGTCCGGGCTGGCCCCGGCGGGTGACGGCATCACTTGGACCGCCACCTTCACCCCGGCCGCCGGTCTTAACAGCACCACCAACGAGCTCATCCTCGACACCACCGGCGTCGTGGACATGTCTGGCAACACGGGCACCGGCACAACCACGTCGAACAACTTCGTGATCGACCACATTCCCCCGACCGTGAGCATCAGCATGTCGGATGCCAGCCTCGCCGCCGGCGAGACCTCGGTCTTCACTTTCACCTTCTCCGAGGCCGTCACCGGGTTCACAAACGCCGACCTCACCGTTGCCAACGGCACCCTTTCCGACGTGACCTCGCTTGACGGCGGTGTCACGTGGACCAGCACTTTTACGCCGACGACCGGGATTCGTGAAGCAACCAACAGCGTGTCGGTCAATGTTGCAGCGCTGACCGACCGCGCCGGAAACGCGGGCACGGGCACCACCAGCTCCAGCAACTACACGATCAACACCGTGCGGCCCACGGGGAGCATCCTCGTGGTTGACGATTCCCTCATTATCGGCGAGACCTCACCCGTCACGGTCACCTTCTCCGAGGCTGTCACCAGCTTCGATAACGCCGACCTCGCCGTGGCCAACGGCACCGTGTCCGCAGTGACGTCCATCGACGGCGGCATCACGTGGACGGCCACGTTCACCCCATATGGCGGCGTAGAGGATTCCACCAATCTGATCACGCTTGACCTTGCCCGGGTCGTGAGCCTCTCCGGCAATGCGGGCTCCGGTGCGACCGACTCGAACGTCTACTCAGTTGACACCGTGCGCCCGACGGTGGTCGTCCTGGTGGCCGACACCTCGCTTGCCGCCGGTGAGACCTCGCCGGTGACGGTCACCTTCTCCGAGGCCGTGGTTGGCTTCGACAACGTTGCCCTCACCGTGGCCAACGGCGGCCTGTCATCCGTGAATTCCTCAGACGGCGGCATCACCTGGACGGCCACGTTCACCCCGACGGCTGACATCTCCGATGCAACCAACGTCATCATGCTGGCTCTGGCCGGTGTGAGCGACCTCGCCGGCAACACCGGCGTCGGCACAGTTGACTCGAACAACTACGCGGTCGACACCGTGGCCGCGGCGCCACTGACTCTCGTCATCACGGTCTCCAACACAGCGATCGGCGCGGGGGAGACCTCGGTCGTCACGTTCCGCTTTTCGCGGGCGGTCGTCGGGTTCTCGAACGCCAACGTGACTGTGGCAAACGGCACGCTGTCGCCTGTGGCATCCACCGATGGCGGGGTCACCTTCACCGCTACATTCACGCCCGACCCGAACACCGCCACCACGAGCAACGTGATCTCTGTGAACCTGACGGGTGTGGCGGATTCTGCCGGCAACAGCGCCGGCAACGCGGTTGTAGCGTCGAACACCTTCGCTGTTGGGACGGCGCCGGTTGGTACGGCGCCGGTTGACCCGGCGGCGGTTGTCGCGACGGCGGCGGTCGCGACGTCGGTAGCGGCGGTATCGGCGCTCGCCGCAACGGGAACCGAGGTTGGCGGCATCCTCGCTGCCGGTGTCGTGCTTCTGCTCCTCGGCGCCGCGGCGTACCTTATTCGTCGACGCTTCACACGCGGTTGAGAAAGAAAGCAGCATGACGGTGGTCGCGGTCGCCACATTCAACTTTGAGCGGGTGCGGGCGGGCGGCGCTGCTCGAATTCCCGGCCGAGAATCAGATAGCAGCTCGCCGTCCAGGTGTAGGCGCGGTCGCGGAGGCCCTCGCCGGTCAGAGCGTCGAAGTTCTCCGCAAAGCCAGACCGCTCGCAGAGGCGGCGGAACCGTTCGCTGATCTGATCGGCGAGCTCGCTGTGACCGGCTCGACGGAGTCCGTCTTCGACGAGCGCCGTCGATGGTGCCCAAATGGGGCCGCGCCAGTAGCCGTCCGACTCGTACTCGTCGCTGTCTACGAGTTGGGTCGAGGGCCCGAATTTGGTGAGGTGTCGCGAGATCCTGGCCGTGATGAGGCTGTTTGTGATGTCCGGAAGATGAGGGGCGGCGATGATCGGCAGGTTGTTTAGAAGCGATGTCTTCTTGCTCGGGCGGCCGCCCGTCGCCGCTTTGGCGACGAAGGTATCCCCGTCCCACAGCTCGAGCAAGGCGTCCAGCATCGCGCGGCCCTCCCGCCGCCATTCCGGCACCTCATCGGTGCGGCCGATTTCGGCGGCAAGCTCGGCGAGCACGTCCAGTTGCACCACGAGGAAGGCGGCGAGGTCGGGGGCTTCGATCACGCGGTCGTTGTCGAAGGTGGTGGAGTTGTCCCAGCCGCTGTCGTTGCCGTGATGGTAGTGGGCAAGCGGATGCCCGGGCACGCGCCGGCGGTCAAGCCAGAACCGGGTCCACCGTACGAGCGAGTCGTAGACCTCATTCAGCACCTGCTCGTTGAGCGGGCTCTCGAGTGCGGCCCTGAGTCGGCGGAACGCCCAGCCGTGGATGGGCGGCTTCACGTAGTTGTAGAGCACCTCCGAGTGCGTGACTGAGTCTGGCAGCGCGCCGGCCGCGTCTTGGAAGTCGAAAACGACGAGAAACTGATCGAGGGCTTCCTCGGGCAACCCCGGCGCGAGGGCGAGCGCGTTGAAGCAGTGATCCCAGCTCCACACTTTGTCCATCCAGTGCTTCGACATGAAAATCGACTCGCGCTGGAGGAACCCGCGCGGCGAGACGGTCGCTGACCAGAGAACATAACACGCCATCGACGCAGCGGGGGTGCGGTCGCTCCTCCACGGCGCAATGCGGTCGACGTATTCGTCGAATTCTGCGGCGACTGCTGCGACCACATCGTCGAAGGAGAAGGCGGGCACATAGGGAGCTCTGGCGGTCTCGTATTCTTCGATAGCGAGTTCCCATTCGTCGCCGCGTGCGACGATCGACCGTTCGCCGGCTCCGAGGAGTTCGGTCCCGGTGGTGGTAAGAGTGCCGGTCAGCGACGTGACCCGGTACCGACGGCCCGACTCATACGAGGTGAAAACCGCCGCGCCATCGACCGGGTCTGTGAAGAAATAGGTTCCGGTGAACGGTGTCAGCCCAGGCGCAGCGTCCGCGATGCGCAGCTCCGACGTCCGACCGCGCAGTCGCACGGTGCTCTCGTTCTCGAAGACGGCTTCGATGACGCCGGTCGGCGTGGTCCATCGAAGGGTCGAAGGCGTCGCTTCAATCTTGGCCGTGACCGGCACACCGTTGTGCAGGGGCTCAAAGACGAAGATCGCGTGCATGCCGGTCTGGTGAGAGACGAGGTGCAGGCTCTCGCGCACCGTGTGGAGCGCCACGACCGGCGAGATGTCGAGCCATGAGCCACGCCGGCTGTACGGCATCTCGCTGATGTCGAAGAAGGATGCAGAGGGCGATGTCATGGGGTGTTTCTCCTGGTGGTTGTTGATCCCTGTGGCGCCCGCACCCACAGCCGGGCGCCACAGGGATCAGGTGATCAGTTCAGCGAGGTCTGGATCGTCGTCGCATTTCCAGCCACGTCGTAGACGACCAACGTGTTGGCGCCCGTGACCGCACCGAACACTCCCGGCTTGATGAAATTGACGTCAGACCAGGCGTTGTCCGTCAGATCCTTCACGACGCCGTTGATGGTCACCTTGTCGATCAGCCCGGCATCGTTCAGCTTGTAGCTGACGAGGTCGTAGACACCGTCTGCTCCGCGCGTGAACATGTCTCCGGTCTTGACCGTCGCGGTCGGGGCCGTGGCGTCGAGAGTCACGGCGAACGTGCCCGTCCGCGCGATGTTGCCGGCCAGGTCTTCGGCGTTGTACTTGATCGTGTATGCGCCGTCTGGCAGCTGTACCGTCGACTGGTGGGACCCGGTGAGCGCCCCGTCGGCGACCGCGGACTGTGTGCTCTTGACGAGCTTGCCGTCCTTGTAGATGTTCGCCACAATCCGCTTCAGACCGCGATCGTCACTGGCATCTACCTGCAGCGCCAACGATGAGAACGGGCCGGCAGCGGTGGGTGTTACCAGAACCGCATCCGGCTTCTCGATGTCGGGCGTCTCGATCACCACGGGGGAGAGCTTCCAGAAATGATCCGCGGTCTGCGCGTCCGTCGACGTTGTGGTTGCGTTGGTGCCACTGCCTGCAGTGTCTCCGTTCACGATCGTCCCGTTGCGGCCAGTGCCGGAGGAGTCCGGCACGGTGGCGCCGGTGTTCTCATCGAAGCTGTACTTCACCACGTTGCCGGTGCCTGCGACGCCAGTGGAGAGGTTCAGAATCTCATCAGCGGACAGGGCACGGTTGTAGATGTTGAAGTCGTCGATCAGGCCGTTGTAGGCAGGGTCAGACGAGTACTGCGACTTGCCGAGATAGTTCTGCGTGCTCTGCCCGAAGTCCGACGGATGCACGGTCATGCTTGTGTTGGTCGCCACGAGCTGATTGCCCACGTAGAGCTTGCCCGTCGTGCCCGACACCGTGACGGTGACCAGAGACCACTGATTCAGCGGCAGGCTCCCCGAACTGCTCACGAGCCGCTGCTCGCCGCCTGCCCCGTTGGTCGTGATGACGAAGCGCACTTTGGACCCGTCGTTCAGGGTCAGGAACATGCTCTTCTGGCTGCCCGTGCCGATGTCGAACACGCGTTGCCAGGTGCCGTTTGATGCGGGATTCACCCACGTCGACACACTGAAGTCGCCCGTCAGGCCGCTCACGGCCCCGGTGGGGAGTGCCACATAGGCGCTGGTGCCGCAGAAATTCACGGCATTCCCCAGCTTCCCTGGCTGGCGCGGCCCAGCGGCGGTACAGCTCGACGACGGGTTCCCGTCCAGCCACTGCACCACCTGTGCGCCGTCGTCAATGCTCATGCCCGCGACCGCGAGCACGCGGCCCGTGGCGTAGTTGCCGAACCGGTAGGAGCCCTTCCCATCTGGAATCGGCTGCCACAGCTGGTCGTCGGTACCGGCATCGGCAGCGACCACAACCTTGGTGTTGTTCTTTGTGTCGACGGTCTGCATGGCAAGAACAAGCCCACTGGAGCTGTTCACGATCTTGTACAGGCCCGACCCGGCCGAGACCAGTTTCCAAGTCTGGCTGCTGCTGCTCGCCGCAGTGTGCTGTTTCACCAGGGTGCCCGCTGCCGGGGCCGCGTCAGCGGTGTCCAGTGCAAGGCCGCTGTTCACGTTCGTGACGGTGTAGGCGCCGCTCAGGTCGTCGGACCCGCTGGCAGGCGTCACGACGATGTGGTACCCGTACGCGGGGTTCATTGTGATCGGCACGCTGATCGATCCGTCGGCACCGACCGTGTACGTCGTCGTGGAGACGGTGATGGGTCCGTCGACGGCGACGGTCCGACCGTAACTTGGCGTGTACTCCAGCTTGACGTTCACGCTTCCGCTTGAGGCGACCGGGAGTGTGTCGAGCCCGTCGACGGTGATGGCGGTCGCGCCGCTGTTGCCGCCGGTGATGATCTCGACTTGGTTTTTGTCGTCTGACACGGAGGCGGCCGCGTCGAAGCTGGTGTTCCCCGGCGGGGTGGTCGTGACCATATCGCCGCTCATATCGGCGTACCAGGTGTACATCCAATAGGCGCCGTTCGGAACTCCGTCGCGCTTCGTCAGCAGGTCGCCGAGCGTGCCGGACTGGTTCCAGAACGGCAGTTCGGCGTCGTGGATGCCGAGCCGCTCGAACTTTGCGACGTAGCCGATCAGCGCCCCGGGGATACCGGCCTCCGCAGGTGCTGCGTACTCCTCGATGGAGATCGGCCGTTCCTCGATGCCCAAGTCGCTCAGGATGCCATTGATCGTCGCGAGGTCGCCGACGATTTTCGACGATCGGATCAGCTCGTGCCACGCCAGGATGTCGGGGATGGTGTCGGTGGCTTTCGCCACGGTGAAGAACTGCCGGGCTTCGGAAATGTCGTCAGAGTAGCTCGGACCCTGGATCGGAGTGTCGGGGTCGAGGCTGCGGATGAGTCGGTAGGTGTGCACCCAAAAGTCTTCGAACGATCCGTTCTTCGCGGCGTTCCACGTTCCGGTCGACTCATTCCACGGCGCCCAGGCAGCGAGGTTCGTCATGCCAGATTCCTTGGCCTGACGAACTTGATCGGTGACCATCTGGTCCCAGGTTGCCCAATCAAATTGATACGGCCAACCGGCGTAGTAGTCGGAGAGTCGGATAACAACGTTCGCGCCGTGGTCGGCCGCGACCTGCCAGGTGTCGCCGATATCGCCTGTGGGCTGCTGCTTGCCGCCGAAGGGCATCTGGATGAAGGTGTGCGGTTTGATCGCCGAGATCAGCTCGCTGGAGGGTGAATCGGCGTCGGCGATGCCATAGAGGCTGCCCGATGCCATGTGGGTAGCCGGCCGGAACGGCTGGTCGGCGTGCACCACCAGAGTGTTCGCTGCGGTGGGGGCGGCTTGGGCGGTGGGGGCGCTGATAGCCGCACCCGCGATGGTGGCCGCCAGGGCGGTGAGGACCGAAGTGGCTCTTAAGCCGCGTCCCCTTCGTGCCGTGGATGAATGGGGGCTCATATCGTCATGCTCCTTTGCGTGATAGTGCGATGAGTGGCGGGGCGCTCGTGGGTCGAGCCGGCGAGTGTCAGCCGGTCACCGGAAGGAAGATACGCATCGTGGATGGGCGGCGCTGCGCCCAGCGGTGGTAGGGCACGAGGGTAAGTTCGATCGGTCGCGGCTCAGCGGGCTGTGGCCGATTGGCTCGGTAAGGAAGGGGCTCGGAGCTTTCCGGCACGTCGCTGAGTGTGCCGTGGGCCAGTGCCCCGTCGCCGTGTGCACGCAGACCCGCGTCGGGAACGAGCCGTATTCGGTCGAGGTCGATGCCGGCGGGCAGATCCGTCGACTCCAGGCACAGGACGAGCGGCCCGCGTTCGACGGCGACAGTGCCGCGCACGGCGTCAATGCGCGGGTCGGGCCAGGTCAGCCGCGGGGCAACAGGCAGTTCGAGGGTAACCAGGTCACCGCTCTGGAACGACCGCCGGATGTCTGCCCATCCGGGGGTGGCGATCGTCGGGTCGCCGCCGTTCAGTCTCACTGTGGCGGCATCCGCCCACCCGGGGATGCGCAGCCGGAGTCGTGCTTCGGTCGACGGGGCATCCAGCACCCTCACGGCGATCGTCCCAGCGTCGGGGTACAGAGTCTCGATCTGGAGCACGAAAGCGCCCGCGCGGATCTCGCCCGCCGCGTACTGGAGAACTGCGATCCCCTCGTCGTCGACGGATGCCAGATAGGAGCCGAGCGAACCGAGAGTGCGGGCGACGTTTGTCGGACAGCAGGAGACGTCGAACCAGGGAGCCCGCACCCCGCCCTCAGCCCGGTTGTTCACGCCGTCGCTCGCGGCAGCCCCGGCTTCCCGTTGTTGCAGTGGGTTGGCGTAGAAGAACGATCGGCCGTCTTCACTTGGCGAGGTGGCGACGACATTGAAGAGGGTTCGCTCGATGAGATCCGGATAGCGCACATCTCCCGTCGCCAGGTAGAGCCGCCAGGCCAGCATGATCGATCCCACGCCAGCGCAGGTCTCGCAGTAGGCGCGATCGGAGGGAAGCTCCCAGTCGCCACCGAAGCCTTCATCCTGATGCCGGGAGCCCATGCCGCCGGTGAGGTAGGTGCGTCGAGCGACCGTGTGTTCCCACTGTCGTGCGACGGCGTCGAGCAAATCGTCGTCTCCGGTCTCGGTGGCCACGTCGACAGCGCCGGCTGAGAGATACAGGGCCCTGACGGCGTGCCCACGCAGCACGGTGCCGTTTCGCACCGGGATGTCGTCCTGAAAGTATTCCGCTGACAGAAGCGGCCGCACTGGCAGGGTGCCGCGGCCCCGGCGTTCGATGAACAGGCGTGCCTGTTCGAGGTAGCGGTGCTCGCCGAATGCGCGCCCCGCCTCGACGAGCGCCACCTCTATCTCGGGGTGACCGCAGACCGCTTCGCGGCCGGTCGCTCCGAATTCTTCACAGATCTGGTCGGCCGCTCGCCGAGCGATGTGCACGAGCCGGTCGTCATGGCCGGTGCGGAGCCGTGCGACGGCGGCTTGCAACAGGTGGCCGATGTTGTAAAGCTCGTGACCCATCGCCAGGTCGGAATAGCGAGGCGGGAGCCCGGGATGTCCGTGAGCGGTGTTGAGGTAGCCGTCGTCGTCCTGCGCCGCGCCGATGCGCTCGACCAGTGCATCGAAAGTCGCTGCCAGTGCGGCGTTGTAGCTGCGGCCCAGCTCCCAGGCCATCCCCTCCAGAAGTTTGTAGATCTCCGAATCTGAGAACTGCCATCCAGGCCTGTCCCGCGTGGTCTCGCCGCGCGCGATGCGATCGAAGTTCTCGATCCACCCCAGGCGCTCCATCCACTCGAGGCAGTGCCCGAGGGTGGCGTCTGCGTTGACGTTCTGCCGACTGCCCCAGAAGCCGGCCGGGCTCAGGCTTACATCGGTGACGCCCACGCCATGGCGTGCTCCTGCAGACGGTGCCACGGGCACAGCAGTCGGCCGACGGGGAGCAAACGCCGACAGGGCGTTCGGTGCAGGAAGAGTCACGTTCTTAGTCCTTCACTGCGCCGGCGGTGACACCGGCTGCGACGTAGCGCTGGGCGACGATAAGCAGGACCGCTGCCGGGATCGAGGCGACCACAGCTGTGGCCATGATGGCGTTCCATTGCGTTGTGTTGTTACCGATGTAGGAGTAGATGCCGAGGGTGACCGGCTTCAACACCGAGTTCCGCGCAAGGGTCGAGGCGAACACGAAGTCAGACCACGCCCACAGGAAGGCGAACAACGCCACCGTCAACGCCGAGTTGCGGCTGAGCGGCAGCACGATCGACGTGAAGGTGCGCCAGGCGCCGGCGCCATCCATCCGTGCCGCTTGCAGCAGCTCACCGGGCAGGCCGCTCATGAAGGCGGTGAACAGCAGCACCCCGAACGGGATGGCGATGGTTGAGTCGGCCAGTATGAGACCGCCGATGCTGTTGAGCAGACCCAGCCGTACGTAGATCGCATAGAACCCCATGGCCATCACCACGCCAGGGATCATCTGCGCCACGAGCAGCACAAAGTTCAGCGTGCGCCCGCCTCGGAGGTTCAGGAGAGCGATCGCATAGCCTGCCGGGGCCGCGATCACCACGGTGAGCGCGACGCACCCTAACGCGATGAGCAGGCTGGTGCCGAGGTTCGGCAGCTGCTGCCGAAGCACCTCGGTGTATCCGTCCAAGGTCGGGTCCACCGGGAAGAGGTGGGGTGGACTGAGCCTGAGGTCCTGGGTCTTGGTGAACGAGACGTTCACCATCCAGTAGACGGGGAAGAGCATCAGGGCGGTGAGGACGACTCCGAGGGCGGTCTTCCACCACGATCGGCGGGCGGTCATGAGTTCTCCTGACGTCGCTGCATCCGCAGGTAAAGGAACCCGAAGATCAGCGCGATGACGATGAGGATGTTGCCGACGGCGGCAGCCGGCGAGAGGTCGGGCTGGCCGGTGCCGAATGCTTCGCGATACGACCAGATCGCCAACGTAGTGGTGGAGTTCGCGGGGCCGCCGTTGGTCATGATCCAGATGATGTCGACCACCTTCAGGGTGTAGACGAGCCCGAGGAGCAATGTGATTGCAGAGACCGGCCGCAGCAGTGGAAAAGTAATGCTCCAGAATTGCCGCCATGGGCCGGCGCCGTCCAAGGAGGCCGCCTCGTACACGTCTCCGGAGATGTTTTGCAGACCGGAGTAGAGGATGACGAGGTTGAAGGGGATGCCGAGCCAGATGTTGGCGATGACCACGGCGAGCATCGACGTATCGGGCGACGTGAGCCAGTTGATTTGGCCGATTCCGAACGCATGCAGGACCGAGTTGACGATGCCGTTGTCACTGTTGAGCATCCACGCCCATGTTGACCCTGAGACGATCAACGGCAGCAGCCATGGCACCAGAAAAAGGGCCCGCAGGATGCCGCTCAACCGGAAGTTGTTGCGGAAGAACACGGCTAGTGCCAGCCCGATCGCATACTGGAAGATCAGCGAGCCCACGACGAACACCGCGGTGTTCCAGAGGGCCTGGCTGAACAGCGGCGACGAAACGACGTCGATGTAGTTCTTCAAGCCCACGAATTCCGCGTTGCCCTGCACGAAAGCGCGCACGGTGTAGTCATGGATGCTGAGGTCGATGCTGCGGATCAGGGGATACGCGTAGAACGCGGCCAGGTAGACCAGCAGGGGAGCGGCGAAGGCCGCCGCGACCCAGCGGGAGCCGCTCAGCCCGGACCGCCGTCGCCGTGCCGGGGGCCGGGGGACTGTGGTCAGCTTGGGTGTCGGCGGCGCCAACGGCGCCGTTGAGATCGTCATCACATGTCCTTCATCAGGGGTTCCGGGGCGGGCAGGCCCGCCCCGGAACCTCGGGTCACTTGCCGTCGGTCGCTGCGGATGCGGCTTGCTGAGCTGCGGCCAGCGCGTCCTGCGGCGAGGAAGCCCCGGAGATCGCGCTCTGCACGGCGGTCCAGAGCTGCTCTGAGATCAGCGGGTAGTTGGTGCCCAGGTTGTCGCTGGTGCGTCCCTTCGCGGCCTGCACGGCCGAGACCCAGGTGCCGAGTTCCGGGTGCTCTTCGAGCAGCTGGTCCTGACCCTCGCTGGTCGGCGGGATGTAGTAGGCGAAGGTGTTGGCCGTCTCGACGAAACCTTCCGGCGTCGTCATGCAGTCGATGATCTTCTTCGTCGTCTCATAGCGGGCGGTGTCCTTCTGCACCGGTGCAGTGATGAATTCGCCTCCGGTGGGGGCCGGTGCTACGCCGGAGTCGACTGCCGGCAGCTCGATGACGCCGGTGGGGAAGGACTGCTCGGCGGCGCTGTTGACCTGCCAGGTGCCGTTCTCAGCGAATGCGAAGTCACCGGTGATGAACTCCTCCCAGCTGGTGTTCTGCGAGTTGCCGATCACAGACTGCGGGGCGTAGCCCTTGTTCACCCAGTCGGTCCATAACTGGAGTGCCTGGACGGCCTCTGGCGAGTCGAGCTCGGTGAGGTCGGCGCCGGCGCCCCAGAACCACGGGAGGAACTGGAAGGATCCTTCTTCGGTGTTGATGCCCGCGAAGGTGATGCCCTTGTGTCCGGCCGCCGTCACCTTGGCCAGGGCGTCGGTCAACGAGGCCCAGCTGGTAATTGAGGCAGGGTCGACGCCGGCAGCCGTCAGGATGTCGGTGTTGTAGTACAAGGCGAGGGTGTTCGCCCCGACAGGCACGCCATAGTCCTCATCATCGAGTTCGCCTGCGGCGAGCAGGTTCGCGTCGACTCCTGATGTGTCGAGCCCGAGCTCGTCGGTGGTCGTGAGCATCCCTGTGTCGGCCAACGTGGAGACAGCTGGGTTGTCGAGGAGAATGACGTCGGGGGACGTGCCCTCTTGGGCGGACAGGAGAGCCTGGTTCGTCAGGGACGTCGTGTCGTAAGCAGTGCGCTTGATCGTGACTCCGGCGTCGGTGCCACAGGCTTGCACGCGGTTCGCCCAGTCGGAGCCTTCTTCGTGCTGGGGGTACGGGTCCCACCAGGAGTAGGTGCCGGCGGCGTCGGTTGACGAGGCACCGTTCGAGCCAGAGCAGCCGGCGAGGGTGCCGACGGCGAGTGCTGCGATGGCGACGACGATCGGCGCTCGAAGCTTCTTGGTGATCATGTGTTCCTCCTTGAACATGCCCGGGGTCCCGGGTCTCTTGGTGTGTCAGTGGCGGGTTGGCGGTACCGCAGTACTGCCGCGATCGTCGATCCTGGGTGCGATCAGATCTACGACGGTTGATTCCGCATCTGCAGTGCCTTCGATGCGTGAGACCAGGCTCTCGACCGCGCGGCGACCGAGCTCGTCGGCGGCGCTGTCGATTGCTGAGTATGGAAGCGAGAACGTGCGGGCGAAATCGTCGGAATAGCGGCCGATGACCGAGATGTCGGCCGGTGCGGAGAGACCGCGAGCCTGGAGCACGCTCGGCAGCGCAGCTGCTGCGGCCTCGTTATTCAGGAGCAGGCCGGTCGCGGAGGGATGGGCGTCGAGCAGTGCGGCAAGTTCGCTCCCAATTTGCGGCTGACTCGACGAGGCAAAGTGGTGGTGAAGTTCCACCCCGAGCTCCTCGGCGCGCTGTTGCGCAGCGTTTGCGAGACGCCAGACGTAAGCTCCTCCGCGCTCGAGCACATGTTCAGGTTGCGAGACGAGGATCATGCTTCGGTGGCCAAGACCCTGCAGCGTCTCGACCATAAGACGTCCCGCAGCGACGAAGTCGAGGTCGAACGCGTCGATGCCCGTCGGATCGCCGGGGAGCCCCACCAGGGAGCCAGGCTGGGCGGCATCGCGGAGTATGCCGAGGCGGTCGTCATTTTCGGCGACGTTCAGCAGGATGAAGCCGTCGACCATCCGCGAATCTGAGATGCGCTTCAGCGCGGAGACGCCGTCTTCATCGGTGAGAAGCAATGTGTCGTATCCGCGTTCACGGGCACGGTTGGTGACTCCAAGGATGTACTGAAGCATCGCGGGAGCGAATTCATCCTCAAGAAAGCGAGCAAGCAGGCCGATCACCTTCGTCTGCGAGGTCGCTAGTGCCTTGGCTCCTGCGTTCGGCGTGTAGCCCAAATTGCGAACTGCCTGTTCGACTTTCGCGCGCACTTCCGCGGAGATGGAACGCTTGCCCGATAACGCGTACGACGCGGTGCTCCGCGACACGCCCGCGGCGCGAGCTACATCTCCGATTGTCGCCATGAAGGTCTCCGTTGACTAGTTATCGAACCGGTTCGAATCGAACCGGTTCGACACTAACAGCCTCGTCGCCCCTGCGCAATGACTAACTCGGAGAGCTTTGAGCCGGGCCGCCGATTCGGCGCTCTTTCGGGTGTACACGGCGAGCGACTCATCCGCTCTGGCAAACCTGCCCGTAGCTCGCTGTCCGCTTCGCGAGCGCCATTGCCCCGTGCGAAGTATGAGTTTTTGCTGCCGTGAGCTGAATTTCTCACGTAACTGTCACTGGAGCGATACCGTCAACGTGCGCCATCGTCCCGATCAGAGCGTTCCGCTCAGGCTGAACGAGCGTGCGGTTCACGGAAACGGAAGGAACCCTCAATGGAACTGATCTTCGTCCACGGTGCTTTAGTGCGTGACGGGCAGTGGTGGTGGCAGCGGTCCGCGGAGCTGCTCCGGGAACGCACCGGAATCCAAAGCAGAGCCGTTCTGCTGCCCTCCTGTGGCGAGACCGGGCCCGAGGAGGTTTCCGGCGGCCTGGTTGCTGACGCACTGGCCCTTCGCCGCGCACTCGACGATGTCGACTCCGCGATCGTCGTTGGTCACTCCTACGGCGGCACCGTCATCGCCGAAGCAGGCCAGCATCCCGCGGTTGCGCACCTGCTCTACGTATCGTCGTATTTGCCCGACATCGGACAGTCTCAGGGCGCGCTCATGAGCGGTGAGAGCGACCCGGTGTCCATTGGCGACAATGGGGACGGCACGCTGAGCGTGTCTGGCTACGACGAAACCTCGTTCGGCGCTCGATTCCTTCAGGACGCCGACGAACAGACCCAGCGCCAGGCGTGGGAGCGGGTGACGGCACAGGCCGCCGGGGCCTTCATGACCCCGACGAGTGCTGCCGGCTGGGAGGGGATCGATTCCACGTACATCATCTGCGGGCAGGATCGCAGCACGTCGGTGGAGTTGCAACGCTTCCACGCGAACCGGGCGACACGCTCTGTCGAGCTGCCAACCGGGCACCATCCGTTCATCTCTCGTCCCGACCTGATCGTCGAACAGCTGCAGGCGTTGTTGGAGCAGCACTGATCGTGCGGTGTGGCCGTCTCATCCGGTGCACTAAGGGTCCCGACGTCTGAGCAGCATCCGTGATGGTTGGTGTGACGTCACTCTCTTTCAGCATCTCGTGGACACTGTGCACGGGAAACGATTGGTCCGCTCATTTCGAAGGGCTTTCCAGCGGATGCCGCGGGCGGTTGAGCAGCGTCATTGGTACCGGTGATCGCCCGACTTCGCGAGCGAGGCGACCGCGTGCGTTGCTGAATCGAGAGTCGAATGAATGCGCGCACATCTTGAGAAAAGCTCGCCATGTCGATCGAACAGTGGGCATGGTTGGGGAGCGAGGTTGGGGAGTGAGGGTGCTGGCGAGTGCCTCGTGGGCGGCGGGCCCTCGCGATTTCAGCTGGGCGCGCGAAAACGCGCCTGGCGCGCGA
>NZ_JBYHFR010000003.1:0-555083 GCF_057669585.1 Leifsonia sp. Y862 | reverse complement strand
GGACGCACCCGACTTCAGGCCTTACGGCTGTCGCTCCGGGGCAACGATTTGTAACTTTTTCGTTCTGACTCCCAAGAGAGAAACTCTCTTGAAAAACCGAACTCATCAAGCAGCGAATGAACGAATTACTTCGTTTTGTTCTGCTTGGGATTGGCCCCGCTTGAGGCCGGTAAGCTTTCCGCTTTCCGAACCTTTGGGGTGACAAGAGAAAACAATACGCTGATCCCCCGATCCCTGCAAACCAGCGCCACATCCCGGGCGTGTCGACGTGTTCAACGTTGATTTTCCGCGGTTTAACGACCATCGCCCCCTGCCGGCATCTACAGATGACGACAGGGGGCGATTGGGGCTTTCGCGACGAACCGGGTGACTAGTCCACGAGGTCGTGGCGCACGACGATCTCGTCGCGGCCGGGGCCGACGCCGATCACGGAGATCCGGGCACCGCTCATCTTCTCCAGGGCCAGCACATAGTCCTTGGCCGTCTGCGGCAGATCCTCGAACGTCCGGGCTCCGGTGATGTCTTCGGTCCAGCCAGGGAACTCTTCATAGATAGGAGTCGCGTGGTGGAAGTCGGACTGCGAGACCGGCACCTCATCGAAGCGCACGCCGTCTACGTCATACGCGACACAGACAGGGATCTTCTCGATGCCCGTCAGCACGTCGAGCTTGGTGAGCACGAAGTCAGTCACGCCATTGATCCGCGCCGTGTAGCGCGCAACAGGAGCGTCGTACCATCCCGTGCGGCGAGGCCGGCCGGTGGTCGTACCGAATTCGAAGCCCTTGTTGCGCAGGAAGTCGCCTGACTCATCGAAGAGCTCTGTGGGGAACGGTCCGGCTCCGACGCGCGTCGTGTACGCCTTGACCACGGCGATGATGCGGTCGATACGGTTCGGCCCGATTCCCGAACCGGTGATCGCACCGCCCGACGTGGCGTTCGATGACGTGACGAATGGGTATGTGCCGTGGTCGACATCCAGCATCGTTGCCTGTCCACCCTCGAACAGCACGGTCTTGCCGTCGTTGAGTGCGTTGTGCAGCGTCAGCGCGGTGTCGTCGACCATGGGGCGCAGGCGCTCCGTGTAGCTCAGCAGGTCTTCCACGATCTCGTCGACCGTGATCGCACGACGGTTGAACATCTTGACGAGCATGTTGTTCTTCTGCTCGAGCGCGCCCTCGACCTTTTGGCGCAGGATGTTCTCGTCGAACAGGTCCTGGATGCGGATGCCGACGCGGTTGATCTTGTCGGCGTACGTTGGGCCGATGCCTCGGCCTGTCGTTCCGATCTGGCGCTTCCCAAGGAACCGCTCGGTGACCTTGTCGATCGTGCGGTGGTACTGGGTGATGACGTGAGCGTTTGCGCTCACCTTGAGCTTGGAGACGTCGACTCCGCGGGCGCTCAGCGCATCGAGCTCTTCGAAGAGAACTTCAATGTCGACCACCACGCCGTTTGCGATAACCGGCGTGACCCCGGGAGTCAGGATGCCGGAGGGCAGCAGGTGCAAGGCGTACTTTTCAGTGCCGACGACCACTGTGTGCCCGGCGTTATTGCCGCCGTTGAACTTCACAACGTAGTCGACGCGAGGACCGAGAAGGTCCGTCGCTTTTCCCTTGCCTTCGTCGCCCCACTGGGCTCCGATCAGAACGATCGCTGGCATGTGTCGTGCTCCTCCTGATGAACTCGCTGGCCGGCCCCCGAAGCGGCGCCGTGCAGCGCAGAATTCACCCCATCTTACCCGGGCGCTGCCCCCGGCCTGCTGGGGTGGCTCCGCTATGAAACAGGAAGCTTCAGGGAATGCAGCAGCGAAAGCGTGTCAGCGCTCAACAAGACCAGCGCGGGATGCGAGCTCGACGTCAGTCCCTTCCAGATCTGGTTGGCACCACTTTGCCTGCTGTACATCCCGGGCGTGCTCGGGGTCAGGTGCTTGTACAAATCGAGGTAACTCGACGTCGCACTCTTCAGGTGACCGTCGCTTTCCAGAGTCCAGACCTGCGACCCGGTCGTGACAGAGCACGACGTGAGTGTCGCCGGCGTGCCTGCGGTGAGGCACAGACCAGGTAGCGCAGCGTTGTGGATAGCGCCGCGCACGTCCGTGATCCAGCGCTGTTCCTCCACATCGGCACACAACTTACTCGTGGCCGTGGCAACGACGCTGTTCTTCCCGCCGACATCGTCGACGCTCAGGCACCGCCCGCCGTCCACGGTGAGCTGGGCACCCTGTGGCAGTCCAACGGATCCGTTCTCCGTCATGCGGTTGTTGACCAGCACCTCAACCAGCTTGTCCCTCGCTGCCGCATCGCCGGCCACCAGCGCCACCTTGTTCTTTTTCACGAACGATTCAACGTCGCTCGCTGCGACCTGCTGGGACATGTAGCGTACGACCACTTCTGCGGATGTCGCGCTCAAGCCGCTGAGATCGCTCGCCCAGCTGGAGAGCTGGAGAGCCGCTGGTGCGGGCAGGATAGGGACGGCTGCGCCGACCAGCTTCTGCAACGACGTCTCAAGTTCGACGATCTCGACCGCTCGGAGTGCGCTGTAGCCCTGGGCTTCGCCCACGATGACGGCCGGGCTTAGCGCCGCGAGGTCGGTAGCGATCGTGATCGAGTCGCCCAGCTGGGTGGTTACGCCATCCGTGCGGCAGTTGATTCCAGCACCGGTCGGCTTGTCGCCGTCTGCGATGTTGACGTTGAACTGTTTGACGCCATCGGTGGCCAGCAGTGCACTGTTCTCTACGTGTCCGTCGAGGAAGGACACGGAGATCCAGCACTGGCGCGTCGAATTCATCACGGTCGTGTCTACTGACCCTGCAGCCGGAGTGAAGACGTTTCCGTAGTTGCTGCGGAAGGCCGGGTACATCACGGTCTGGTCGTCCGTGGCCGGGTTGTATCCGCCGAGCAGGGTGAAGACGGGAACGCCGACCTTGCTGGGCTTCGGCGAGCTGAACGTCGGGTTCTGAACCTTGGCATCGACATACGTGCCGGTCGTGGTGTCCCAGTCGCGGTATCCGCTCGGGTAGGCAAGGTCGGGCACCACAGTCTTGAGCGAGCGCTGGATGATGTCAGCACTGTAACCCGTGTAGTGGGTGTACTCCGAGAGCGTGCTGGTGACCCAGCCACCGGCCATCGAGTCACGGTTGTAGTTGTAGGCGCCCAGGTAGTTCTGCAGGAACGGATCGCCATTCACGTCGAACCCACCGGGCAGGAATGCGCTGCTGCCCGCCAGATTGGACCGCATCCGATCGCGGTAGGCGATGTAACCCCAGCCGCTTTCGCTGTGGTGACTCGCGTTGATGACCTTGTCATCACCGGTCTTGGAACTGTCGACTCCGGGGAAGTGGCCGAGACCGTAGGAGTGGCCGAGTTCGTGGCTGAACTCGTTGCCCATGGAGTCGTAGAGCGTCGCCATGCCGTTGCCACCGCTCAGGCCATGCGTCTGCACACCGTTGGAGTATTTGCCAGCCGAGTGGTGGATGATCCGCTCATTGAACGTGCCCGGCTGCACCTGGTTCATGCTGGAGCTCGACGTGCCGAAGTTTGCGAGGTTGATGCCTGTGCTCACCTGGGCCTTGCCCACGTTCTCACGCAGGTCGCCGCTGTAGACGTCGCCCGTTCCTGTACTGGCATCGGTGTAGATCGCGCCGCTCGCCACGATGACCTTCGAGAGGCTCACTGGTTCGTACTTGGCGACGATCATCTTGGCGACGGGAACTGTCTGGAAGTAGTCTGACCCGGCTTCTTCCGGTTCGTTGAGCAGGTAGTGGCCACTGGACTTCGGCGCGTCAGTCAGCATTCCGAGTTCGATGGAGCTGAGGATGAGCTCAGTGGGAGCGGCGAACTCGAATTTGTCCGCAGCCAGCACGCCTGTCTCGCCGGTATCGGTTGTGAACTTCAGGGACAGGCCGGTCTTCATCACGTCCCACGGAAGCTCGGTTGTCCAGGCCATCCGCGTGTAGACGACGTCTTCCCTGTTACCCGTGATGTCCATGTCCGAGCGCGGAATCCTGGTGGGGTCGTCGAGTGCGATCGTGCGGGTGACGACACCACCGATACTGACCTCGACTTTCACTGAACGTGCAGCCTTCGCCGGGGAGAACAGCAACAGTGCAGCACGCTGCGTGACGAGGGTCGGCATGTTCTTCGCGCGATTGCCATTCGCGTCGATCGTGTGGCTTTGGGCGAACTGCACCTGGCCGCTCAGCGCCCCAGACAGGTCGTTGCGAAGCACTCGCTCAGCACCGGTGGCCGTGGTGTCGTAGAACCCAGTGGCAGCAAGCGTCGACAGGTCGTAGCCGTCAATCGGTGCAGGGGCCGGCGTCGGAGCCGGCGTCGGCGTCGGAGCCGGCGTCGGAGTCGGCGTCGGTGCTGGACTTGGAGCCGGCTCTGGAACAGCCGTCGCCGCAGGGCTCGGGGACGCACTCGGCGCCGGGCTCACCGTCGGTTGCGTTGTGGGTATCGCGGTCGGCGTGGTTGTGGGGCGTGGCGCTGGCTTCGCGTGTGGCCTCGATGGGGATTTCGGGGCCCCCGTCGGCCCCGGGCGCGATGCGGCCGAATTGGCGGCGGCCTGTGTCACCGATTCCGCGTTGGACGATGAGACGTCAGTGGCGCCATCCGATGCAATCCCCGAGCACGCGCTCATTCCGAGGAGAAGCGCTCCAGCACCGGCAATGGAGACGATCCGTCTGGTCAGACGGGTGTTGAGATGTGAGTGGCGGGGCATCGGTGTCCTCGGGGCTCGGATCCCTCGCACTCATGAACGCTGGGGAGTCAGTCATAACTGCTGCAGCAGCAGCACGGACGTTAGTATGACGTCAGACAATGGATGCCAACAATACCCCTACCCCGTATTTGGGGGGTGCTGCATTTTCGTCGGCCGGGTACACCGTAGTGGCCAGTCGCTACCGAAGCAGCCGGAGCCGGCGGGGCGCCTAGTTCGAGGAATCGGCCTGGTCGAGGGCGGAAGCCAGCTCTTCTGGCCTGATCACGGAGATCAGCTGCGTGCTGGTGTGCAGCGATTCAATGCGAGCGATCGCTGAATCGTCGGAATCATTGAGAAGAGCGGTCAGTCTCTCAACCTCATCGAGCTCACCAATTTCCCTGGCGGCCCTGCGAAGCGCGAAGAAGGCCCGCAGAACGCCACGGTTGGGCTCGTGGCTCCAGGGAATCGAGCCTGCTCCACGCCATCCGGCCTTGCGCAGCGCGTCGAGTCCGCGGTGGTACCCGACTCTGGCATACGCGTACGACTCGAGGTAGCGCCCCTCAGAGTGCGCGACATCGGCAAGCTCCGCCCATGCCATCGGTGACGTCGGATGCGCGATGACAACAGCCGCCACATCATCGCGGGTACCCGCGCTCAGCGCCGCTAGTACGTCAGCCTCAGCGGGAAGAAGGGTCTCTGGCTTGTCGAGCAGATTTTTGCCGGTCACCTGCTCAGGCTACCGCGCCACCCTGTGAATGCTGGCGGTTGATTCTTCGTGAGCGCTCGAACACGCGACAGATCAGGGTTTCAGGCTCCCGCTGAGTGAGCTCAGGATGATCGCAGCCACGTCGTCGCGTGACCGCTCCGATTCGAACACCAGCCATTCGAGTCCGCCCATCAGCACCGCACCGAAGACGCTGCTGGCCATCAGGTCACTCGTCGAGCGCGCCTCTGACTCCGGCAAAGCTTCCGCGATGGCTGACGCAAATTCACCCAGCGCGTTGTGGCGAAGGGCAAAGAGCGTTTCCTGCCAGGCCCGATCCGTTCGGAAGATCTCCGCGGCCATCAGTTTGGCCAGCGCCGTGTTCTCTGAGATACGGAGCAGCAGGGTGTCGACGAGTACTTCAATGGCTTCCCAGCCGTGCAGGCCGGAGCGGGCCTCGCGAAGAATCTCCGCGAGGGCACCGACTCCTTCCTCCAGCAACTCCTCGAACAGCTGGTCCTTGTTCGTGAAGTTGTAATACAGGCTGCCTTTGGCCACGCCGGCGAGCTCGGCGACCTCGTCCATGGTCGTTCCGGTGATGCCTTTCGACGCCGCAATCTGAAGGGCTGCGTCGAGGATGGCCTTCTTGGTTCCGCTCACCCGTGGCATGGCAGCACCTTTCCGCGCTTAGATCGTGAGTTCGGGGTGCAGGCGAGCGATCGTCCACATCCGCTGCCTGGCTGCACTCCACGAGCTGATGGCAAGTGAGGCGACCAGGAGCACGGCGAGTAATCCCACCGAAAGCCACAGCCTATAGTCGATCCCGCCGGTGATCAGTTCCCGCAGCCCACTGACGACCCATGACGCCGGCATGTACGGGTGCAGCACCTGGAAGAACGTCGGCGTCGTTTCGACAGGGTATGTGCCACCAGACGAGCTGAGCTGGAGCATCAGGAGCACCAGGCTCACCACACGGCCGGCCGCAGAGCCAAGCAGGATGATGAACATCTGCTGCAGGGCGAGGAACGCGAGCGTTGTCAGATAGATGAACGCGCTGGTCGCCAGCCAGTACACGGGTTCGAGGCCGACCCCGTAGACCAGCACGAGCACCATGATGATGACCTGGCCAAGGCCGATCGCCATGGCCGGGAGGAACCCGGTCATCACTGTGCGGAGTCCACTGGCGGATGTCGCCAGGGCGCGGGTGGGCAGCGCCCGCAGGATCAGCCACGAGATCAAGGCACCGACGAACGTGGCGAGTGCGATGAAGAACGGGGCGAAACCTTCACCAAAGGTCGATGACTCGTTGTCCCAGGTTTGGTCGAGGGTGACCGGGTCGGAGATGATCGACGACTTCTCGTTGATGAGCGATTCTGAGTCATTCGGAATCTGTGCTGCACCATCGGTGAGACCGTCGGCCAGGGTGTGACTGCCATCGACGAGTTGGGTGGCTCCGCTCTCCAGCTGGCTTCCGCCGTCGAGCAGGGCCTCGGAACCGTCGACGAGCGTCTCGGTTCCGGTGAGCAGGCTGTGGGCGCCTGTAGCCAGTGTTGCCGCACCAGACTGGGCGGTCGAGATTCCGGCCGATACCTGCTGTGCACCAGCGCTGAGCTGGCTCGCACCGGTCGCCAGCGTTCCGCTGCCGGCTGCCAGCTGTGCTGCGCCGGCATCCGCTTGCGCCGCGCCAGCCTCAACCTTCGCCGCGCCCTGCTGCAACTCGGTGAGCTTCGGCACGATCGCTGCCGCCGGAGTGCCAGCGGGGAGCGAGTTGATGGTGTCGATCATGGCCTGCACACTGCCCGCAACCTGGGCGGTTCCGGCAGCAACCTGTCCGGTGCCGTCCTTGAGCGTTTCCGCCCCGGACGCGAGGGTGCCCGCACCGGCAGCGAGCTCACCAGACTTGGCGGACAGAGTCGACGCGCCGGTCGACAACGTGCCAAGGCCATTCGACAGGGAATCTGCTCCCGTGGCGAGCTTGCCGGCGCCGTCGTTCAGGGACACGGTGCCATCAGCCAGGGTGGACAGGCCGACAACCAGGTCACCGGCGCCCGCCTTGGCCGTATCGAGGCCGTCGGCCAGCTGGAGCGCACCATCGGCTGCATCCTGGAGACCGGCTCCTGCATCGTGCAGCCCGACGAGAAGAGTGTTGACCGTCTGGTCACCGATGGTGAGGGCGACCGTGTCGCGCAGCTGCACCATGGCCTGCTTGCCGAGCGTGGAGGCCAGGAAGCTGTTGCTGTCGTTGTAGTTGACCTGCAAGACAGACTGCGTCGGACTGTCGGTGCCCGCAGAGATGGCGTTCTCGGAGAAGTTCTCCGGGATGGTCACCGAGAAGTAGTATCCGCCGTCTGACACACCAGCGGCCGCGTCGGCCGCATCCGTGACCTGCCAGTCGAGGTCGTGGCCGTCGAGCAGCTTGTCGACGAGGTCGTCGCCCGCAGTGAGAGGGTCACCCTCACGCTCGGCACCTGCGTCTTCGTTGACGAGGGCAACGGGCAGGTTCGTCAGCTCATCGGTTGGAGCCCAGAACGCCCAGAGATAGAGGGCGCCGTAAATGAGTGGGATAAAGAGGAGCACGGCCAGCGAGATCTTCGGCAGGGTGCCCTTGCGGAACCGTTGCAGTTCGGTGCCGGAGGAAAGGAAGGCAAACACGGTTAGTTCTCCTCGCTGATCGCGATGACGGTGGGGATGTCGCGCAGGGTGGTCCAGAGCTCTGGCTCTCCTGCGGTGGCCGCAACGACGACGACTGTGCCGCGTTCCGCGATGGCCGCGAGGCTCTCCCAGAGAATGCGGCGAGATGCGGATTCGTGGAGCTGCTCGATTTGGTCGACGAAGAGGACTTCGGGGTTCGACAGCATGGCCAGGGTGATGCGGAGCAGAAGGGACTGCAGCTCGGTGAGGTCCCAGATGGTGTCACTCACCTTCGGCAGCGGTGCTGAACCGAAGATCGGCGTGGCCATGGCGGCGAAACGCCGGTCACTCGGCTTCGATATGAACTTCCACCAGGGTGAGATCCAGGATTCGCGCTCACGCACGGCCGCGCCAACGCTCACGGACTCCTCGAGGGAGTCGATGCCGTCGAAACCGGCAATGGCAGTGCGTTTCTGCACGCCGCGGGCAGCACCCGGAAGTGAGTGGCCGAGAACCTCTGCTGAGCCAGACGACTGCTTCATTCGGCCGGCAAGGGTGAGCAGCAAGCTGGTGCGGCCACTGCCGGATGGACCGCAGAGGGCGGTGACGCCCGACCCGATGTCGAGGCTGACCGGCCCGAAAACGGCGCCACGTTTGGCTTGCACTGCAAGGCCATCCGTCCAAATAGTCGACTGCACGTCGAATCCTTCTTTCTTTTGTACTGACCAGTCAGTCTAACCCCACTACCACCAATGTCAATGCGGGACTACTCCTAACAAGTTCGACAACGCCCGCCTAGGCTGAGTGCACTGCAGGTGGGAGGGCGCATGATTATCACGCTCACCGGGGTGAGTAAGGGCCGCCGAGGATCCGCGCTGCCCGAAACCTCAATCGAGTTCAGCAGTGGGCGTGCGAGTCTCGCGGTGGCCGAGACCGCCCAGCGGCCCAGCGTCCTCGGCCTCCTCGCCTCTGGCCGCATGCGACCAGACACCGGCGAGGTGTCCATCGATGGTCAAACCGACTACGCCCAGATGCGCAGGCGAATCGCCCTGATTGACGCACCGGACGTCAACGACCCAGACGTCGACGTCACCGTCTACGCCATCGTTGCCGAGGAGCTGATGTTCGCAGGGCGACCGGCCGGACCTGTCTCTGTGCGTCGCGCCATCTCTGAACTCGGCTACCACGACTGGCAGAGCTGGACCATCGGTACCGTTCCCGCCATCGTGCGCATTCGACTGCTGACGGAACTGGCCACCATGCGCCAGGACGTCGACGCCCTCGTGATCACGGCCCCCGACAGGCACGGCGGAGACCCGGCAGATTGGTGGACACGGGCGACCGATCTTGCCGCCAGGGGCTTTGCCGTTCTTGCCATCGCCGGCGTGGCCTCCGCAACCGCTCTCGGACTGCCGACGATCGCGGGCGGGGTCTTTCATGCGCCGGCCCTGGGCGCGAGCAGCCCCCAAGCCATCGCGACACGCGAAGCCCAGCTCGCCCTTGAGCGCGATCGCGAAGTGGAACTCGAACACGAACGGCCAGGTCTGTCCGACCAGTCGGACTACACCGCCAGGGATGCAGATACCGAGCAGTAACGTCAGCAGCATCAGCAAGGAGGAGTCATGAAGATTCCAGCCATGATCGCGGCCGAATTTCGTCGCCTCACCCGCACCCCCATGGCCGTGCTTGCCCTGATCGCCCTCGGGATCGTGCCACTTCTGTATGGCGGTCTGTACCTCTGGGCCAACCAGGATCCCTATCAAAAACTCGACGAGATTCCTGTCGCCCTCGTCGTGGAGGACACGGGCGCATCCGTCAACGGCACCGAGACGAACTACGGCGATGAGATCGCCACCGAACTGCTGAAGGGCAAGGTCTTCGACTGGCATCGGGTGTCGGCCGAGGACGCCCAAAAGGGTGTCGACAACCAGAAGTACGAGTTCAGCCTCACGCTGCCAGCCGATTTCTCACAGGATATTGCGTCATCGTCCGGGGATTCCCCGACGCAGGCGCAGGTGATCCTCACCACTGACGATGCCAACAGCTATTTGGGCACCACTATCGGCGAACAGGCGGTGAAGACCATCGAGGCCGCCATCGTGGCGAAGGTCAACGAGGAGGCCGCCCTCCAATTCCTTGATGGACTCGCCACCATCAGGGTCAGCCTTGTCGAGGCAGCGGATGGCACGCAGAAGCTCGTGGACGGTGCCACGACAGCGGCAACCGGAGCAGCGAAGCTGGCCGCCGGCAACGCTGAACTGGCGACCGGATCGGCGACCCTGCGGAACGGACTGCAGACACTGGCGTCTGCAACCGCCACGCTTCCATCCGAATCCGCAGAGCTTGCCAGCGGGGCGGCCCAAGTCGCCGCCGGCGATGCGCGGATCGCCACGGTGGGGAACGACGTGGGTGCGGTGTCGCAGGATGTCGTCAATCGGCTTCCGCAGGCGCGCGCGGATATCGCGCAGCAACTGACCAATTCGGGAGTGCTGACGGCGGACCAGATCAACCAGGTCCTTGCAACCCTTGACGAGTTCGGCACGCGGGTGAAAGAGGGAAACTCCCGCGTGCAGGGGGTCGTCGGCCAACTCAATGAACTCTCCGGTGGGGCAGCAGAGGTGGCCTCTGGTGCTCGAGAACTCGCCAATGCTGCTCCAGCGCTGACCCGCGGCATAGCGACGGCGGCATCCGGTTCGAACACCCTGGCCACCGGTGCAGCCCAGGCGAGCTCTGGCGCCACCGAGCTGTCCAACGGCCTCCCTGAACTGGTCAGCGGACTGAATACGCTGCTGACGGGGCTGAACTCTGGGATCGAGAAGATTCCGGATTCATCGCCGGAGCTCCGCGCGGCGCAGGCCAAGAACATCGCGAACCCCGTCGACGTGCAGACCTCGACGATTGCGCAGGCCGGTACCTACGGCGCCGGCCTCGCGCCGTTCTTTGTGGCCCTGGCGGCGTGGATCGGAATCTATTCGCTGTTCCTCATCGTCAGGCCAGCATCACGTCGAGCGATCACCGCGCTGCACTCCCCCATCAAGATCACCCTGGCTGGCTGGCTGACCCCCGCCGGAATCGGGGCGCTGCAGATGGTCGCACTCTTCTTCGTCGTGTCGGCCGTACTCGGCTTCAAGGTCGAAAGTCCGTGGCAGACGTATCTGCTCATGGCGCTCTTCTCTGCCACCGCAGCTGCGATCATCCTTGCCCTCAATATCTGGCTGGGCAGTGTGGGCCAATTCCTGGGGCTGGTGTTCATGGTGGTGCAATTGGTGACAGCCGGCGGCACCTTCCCCTGGCAAACGCTGCCCACCCCGCTCGCAGACGTTCACCATTTCCTGCCGATGTCGTTCGCGGTCGACGGCCTTCGACAACTCATGTACGGCGGCAATATGGCCTACGCCATGAATGACATGGCGGTTCTGGCCATCTGGCTGGTCGGCGCCCTGGTCATCGCGGCTCTCGGCGTGGCACGGATGACGCACTTCCGCACCCTGCGAGACCTGGAGCCGAGCCTGATCGAGTAGGTCATGGCGAGCACCGCAGCGGGCTACAGGGGCGTCTGTTGGTGTGCCGCGACTTTCCAGCCACCGCCCTCGTACAGGTAAGTCGTCGACATCCGGAACTGGCGCGTGTCATCCCCGCGGCTGGCGATGGCGCGATAGACGACGACACCTGCGTGAGTTCCGAGGCGGATGATGGCGGGCTCCATGAGCTCGTAGCTATCCCATGGCACGAACGATTCGAATGCTTTTCCCACTCCCTCGCGGTCGTAGACGCCATCGGGGACGATGGTCAGGGCATCCTTCGTCATGAGGCGCTGGTAATAGTTGCCACCGCGACCGGCGAGAATCGCCTGCCATCCGGCATGTTCCTCGTTAAGAAGGCGGGCGGGCAGATCATCAGTGATCTCAGTCATAAATCCACGCTAGCGCAGCAGGTCGCCGTCGGCTCAGTTGATTCTCACAAACCTCAGGAAGGCTGCCGACTCTACTCCTGGGCGCGAGCCCCTGCAGCCGAAGCTTCAATGCCGTCGAAGATGACAGACAACGAATTCAGGAAGGTGCTGTGGTAGTCGAGCGCGATGAGTCGGGCCCACAGGGCAGTGGCGTTCGGATGCTCGTCACGACTGAGCATGGCCGCCGGCTGAACCCAACCAGGCACGCTGGCCTGCGTGCGTGGAGCCAGTAGATTGCGGGATGCTGTTGCACAGAACGCGAAGGTGAAGCTGGAGTACGCCGCGTAAAAGCGCAGCATTTCGCTGTCGTTCAGCCCGGCCGCCCTCAGAGCGCCAAGCACCGCTTCCATCATGTCGAGCTCGGCAGTACCGACGGTTCTTCCCGCAGCAGCTTCGGCGCCCAGGCACGGATACTCGAGAAAGACCTCAAGGCATGTCTCTGCGCCGGTCGTCAGCAGTTCTCGCCACCGTGCCGGGTCAACGGTGACTCGTTCAATGACGATGCGAATGAGACGGTCGAACAGGGCTGCCGTGAGATCGTCATGATCCCTGAACTGCTTGCTGACAGTGCCTGCATCCAAGCCGATTTCCGCGGCGATATCCCGAAAGCGCACTGCCTTGGTTCCCTGGCGCGCTGCAATGACCATCCCCGCGTCAATGAGCATCTCACGACCAACCGGTGCACTCGTCTTCACGAGTCGCCGCGTCCCCCAGCCAACAACCATGGTGCCTATTGTGCCCCACAGGAACGCACCCGTAGAACGACACGTCTAGGCGGCTCACGAACAACACTCAGAAGGTGACGTGCTGCATGACCCAACTGTGCATCGTCACTGCCGCAGCGGCCGATGCATTGATCGAGCGAGTGGAGCCGAACTGCGTGATTTCGACCACGGAATCAGACGCCGCGATTGCCTCGTCGGAGAGGCCAGGGCCTTCCTGTCCGAACACCAGGACGCACCGTTCAGGGAACGCGAATGTCTCGATCTTTACGCAACCGGGCACGTTGTCAATGGCGATGACCGGGAGGTCCTCACTCTTCGCCCAGGCCAGGAAGTCCGCGACATCCGGGTGGTGCAGCACGTGCTGGTAGCGGTCGGTGACCATGGCGCCACGCTTGTTCCAGCGCTTACGCCCGATGATGTGCACGGTGTCGGCTGCGAACGCATTGGCGCTGCGCACGATCGACCCGATATTCATGTCGTGCTGCCAGTTCTCAATGGCAACGTGAAACGGATGCCGGTGCTCGTCGAGATCCGCGACGATGGCCTCCATCGTCCAGTACCGATAACGGTCGATCACGTTCCGAGTGTCGCCCGTCCGGAGGAGTTCGGGGTCGTACTGCGGCTCGTCCGGCCATTCGCCTTGCCACGGGCCCACTCCATGGGTCGACAGTTCCGCGGTCGGGTTGGATTCGGCACTCGGATTCTGGGGCTGCTGCACGTCTGTGATTTCCACAGTTCAACCGTAGCTGGCCCAGCTGAGCCGCTGTACCGAGGCATCCTCACCCCTTTTCGGTGTCCCTAAATCAGGTTAGGCTTTCGGTATGCCTAAATCTGCCCAGACCATGGAAGAGTCTCCTGCCACGGGCTCGCCCGTCCGCAGCACGGCATCCGTGCGCCTCGTCTGGCTGCTTGGTCCTGCGCTGGTGGCCGGGGTCGCCTACCTCGACCCCGGTAACGTCGCCAGCAACATGACGGCGGGCGCGGCCTATGGCTACCTGCTGGTGTGGGTGGTCATTGCCGGAAACATCATGGCCTGGCTGATCCAGTACCTCTCGGCCAAGCTGGGCATCGTCACCGGCAAGAGCCTGCCCGAGATCCTCGGCCTGCGCATCCGTCGCCCAGCCGCCCGGCGGCTCTACTGGCTGCAGGCCGAACTCGTCGCGATGGCAACCGACCTCGCGGAGGTGATCGGCGGGGCCGTCGCTCTCAACCTGCTGTTCAACGTTCCGCTCCTGCTCGGCGGCGTAATCACGGGCACCATCTCCATGCTCGTGCTCACCGTGCAGAGTCGCCGGGGTCCCCACGTCTTCGAGCGCGTCATCATCGCGCTGCTTCTCATCATCGCCGTCGGCTTCACGGCCGGCGTCTTCGTCTCCCCACCGGATGTCGCTGGCGTGGCGTCAGGGCTCGTCCCCCGTTTCGAAGGCACCAACTCCGTGCTGCTCGCGGCGTCGATCCTCGGCGCGACAATCATGCCGCACGCCATCTACGCGCATTCCGCGCTGGCCCGCGACCGATTCCCCCAGTTCGTCGGGCGCTCTGACACGCGTCGACTGCTCTGGGCGACCAAGTGGGACGTCTCGATCGCCATGCTGATCGCGGGAACGGTGAACCTCGCCATCCTGCTGCTGGCCGCGTCGGCGCTCCAGGGGGTTGCGGGTACAGACACCCTCGAGGGCGCATACCAGGCGCTCTATACGACGCTCGGACCGGCCATTGCGACGATTTTCGCTGTCGGTCTGCTGGCATCCGGTCTCGCATCGACGTCTGTAGGCGCCTATGCAGGAGCCGAGATCATGCATGGGCTGCTGCGCATCCGGATTCCGCTGCTGCTCCGCCGCCTGGTCACACTGATCCCTGCACTGTTCATACTCGGTTCCGGCTTCGATCCCACTCAAGCCCTCGTGCTCAGCCAGGTGGTGCTGTCATTCGGCATACCGTTTGCCCTCATCCCGCTCGTGTGGATCACGGCCAAGCGGGGCATCCTCGGCGCGTTCCGCAATCGCTGGTACACGACAGCGGCCGGCGCCATCGCCGCGGTGCTGCTCGTTGCGCTGAACGTCATGCTGCTCGTCCTCGTATTCAGCGGCGCATAGCAAACCCGCGCGCCGAGCGCCCTAGCTAGTCTGAGAGTCAATGAAACCGAGGGCCAATGAAGCAGACCACCCCAGCCGCTGAGGATTACCTCAAGACCATCTACTCCCACACCGAGTGGCAGACCGAGCCGATCACGCCCTCAGCGCTGGCCACCCGACTGGGAGTCGCCCCGTCGTCGGTGACAGAAATGGTGAAGAAACTTGCAGCGGCGGGCCTCTTGACGCACGTGCCATACGGTCCGCTCACCCTGACAGCTGCCGGACGCCAGCAGGCGACAGCCGTCGTCCGTCGCCACCGCCTGATTGAAACCTGGCTGGTGAGCGAGATGGGCTATGCCTGGGACGAAGTCCACGACGAGGCCGAGGTTTTGGAGCACTCGATCTCAGACCGGCTCCTCGAATCGATGTCGGCCAGACTCGGGCATCCGTCGTCTGACCCGCACGGCGACCCGATCCCAGCGTCAGATGGCACGGTGCTGTTGCCGACAGCGATCGTGCTGACGGATGCCCCGCTCGGCCACTCCGGTACCGTCCTGCGGGTGAGCGACAGGGACCCAGCGGTGCTGCGGCTACTCGCTTCCGCGGGGGTCAGCCCCAGCACGCCCGTCACCGTGGCCGATGCCGGAACGCTGAGATTGGCATCCGGAACCACAGTGAACCTGCCCGCGGAGGCCTGCGCGGCTATCTGGGTTTCGGCCTAGCAAACGTCACAAGGGCGAAACCATCCGCCGATAGGCTGGGGACCGACGAGAGGAGCTCCCATGGCACGCCGTGACGAGATCGAATGCTGGCTCACCGACATGGACGGTGTACTGGTTCACGAGAACAGCCCACTGCCGGGAGCCGCAGCGCTACTGGCGCAGTGGACCGACTCCGGAACCCCGTTCCTGGTACTCACCAATAACTCAATTTTCACCCCACGCGACTTGAGTGCGCGCCTCCGGGCTTCAGGGCTGATCGTTCCAGAGGAACGCATCTGGACCTCTGCGCTCGCGACAGCCGATTTCCTGCGCTCGCAGAAGCCGGACGGCAGCGCCTTTGTCATCGGCGAGGCTGGGATCACGACTGCCCTGCACGAAGCCGGCTTCATCATGACGGAGACCAGCCCCGACTACGTGGTGGTTGGCGAAACGCGCAACTACTCGTTCGAGGCGATCACCAAGGCCATCCGCTTGATTCTTGGCGGCTCCCGATTCATCGTGACGAACCCGGATGCCACCGGCCCGAGCGCCGACGGCCCGCTGCCGGCGACCGGCGCGATTGCCGCACTCATCACGAAGGCCACCGGCATGGAGCCGTACGTGGTCGGCAAGCCGAACCCGATGATGTTCAGGTCGGCCATGAACCGTATCGGCGCGCACTCCGAGAACACCGGCATGATCGGTGACCGGATGGACACCGACATTGTGGCCGGAATTGAAGCCGGCCTCCACACCATCCTGGTGATGACCGGAATCAGCGACGAAGCAGAGATCAACCGTTACCCGTTCCGCCCAGACGAGATTCTGGACGGCGTTCACGTGCTGGTTGCCAAAGAGCCCGTAGAGTCAGACGAAATCTGAGTCTGACGAAATCTGGGCCAGAGATAACTTACGAAGGGCGACGCCATGAGCAGCGATGACGACACCACGATTTACAGCGACAAGCGCAAGCGACGCCAGCGCGTCATTGTCTGGACGATCGTGATCGTGCTGGTGCTCGGCAGCGGCGGCGCGACCGTGCTCAGCCTCATTTTCAACTAGCCACACGCACGTACTGAAACGCCCCCGTCTCCATCGGAGATCGGGGGCGTTTTGTGTCAGACGGATGCCGTGGGTCAGGCCGTGGGGCCAGGACCGGCAACACTCCCGGTCAGCGGCTCACCAGATGAACGGGTGATGAAGCAGTAGTAGCTTCGCTCGCCATTCGCCCACTGCTCGGCTGTGATGGGGTAGGTGCCCTGCAACTGCAGGTCGGGGAAGGCACCTGCCGCGCTCATGTCGATGATGCCTGGCACGGTGCAGAGCACATTGATCTGGGCGGCCAGGGCTGCGTCGCCCGGGAACTCGGCTGCCGGGTCTTCGCCGAATGAACCACGGGATACCAGCTGGGCCGAGTGCGATTCTGCACAGTCGACGACCGTGAACTCTTCGTCCCACGGCGATCCGAATGGCTGCAGGCACTCTGTGCCGAACATGGTGTTCCACGCGTGCACGCCAGGTGCCTGCGGCGCGGTGACCGCCGGCGTCTGGGTGGGTGTCGGTGTGGGAGTCGCGGTCTGAGTCGCTGGCGCAGTGGGCGTCGACTCCGCGATCGGGTCGCCGACCACGCGTTGCCCCAAGAAGAAGAGCCCGACCAGAACGAGCACGCCGACGAGCGCAGCCGCAACGCTCAACAACAGAACGGTGTGTTTTGCGGCTGGCGGCTTCTGGCCCCCACTTCCGGAATCGCCCGCAGGAATACCGGGACCTGATGCGCCTGCGCCGTTACCAATGCCGCTGCCGTTGCTGCCCACCGGCGTCAGGGGTGTGGGCGTCATGAGCTTCGTGGCAACCGGCATGGCGTCGACGGTGGCCGACGTGACTACGGGAACGGCGGGCATGACCGTGGTCGCCGCCGCAGGTCGCTCAGGGGTCAGTCCGAACGGTGAGAACGTAATGGGCGCCTCTGCTGTGCCAGCGGCCGAGGCATCATTGCTCGCCGCGGTGTCGATCGCACCGAACTCGACGGCCGGCCCTGCCAGCAGCGCGCTGAACGGGTCCAGGTCATCCGTGCGTTGGTTGCTCTGCGGGGAGTCAGCCGCGATCTGTGCGGCAGCAGGAACCGCATCGAGGATTTTGGTCTTCTCGGCCTCAGCGTCGGCCTCAGCCTCGATCCCCGCCGTCAGTGCGGTCTCGGCGGTTGCATCTGGAGTGGCGTCGTCAACAACCTCGGCCTGCGCTTCGGCCTCGATCCCCGTCTCAATCGCGGCCTCGGCCTCGATCTCGATCTCGGTCTCTGCCTCGATCTCAGCTGCTGGCTCGAGTGGACGGCGTCGTCCGAAAAGCCCGACCTTGGCAGCGGGGGCAACCGCGGCAACAGGCGCGACGTAGAGCGGTGGCACCGGTGCGCCACCGCGACGGGCAGCCTCCTCCTCAGGGGTGAGAACCAGTGGGGCCCTGGCGGCAGTGGTCCACCACGGCTCTGGGTCAGCCGCGACGGCACGGATGCCGGGTGCCGGCTGGTCAGCCACCTCGAAAACAGGAGCGGTCGCTTCGACCGACACGGCTACGTCGGCGGGCACAGGCATGTCAGCGGGCGGAGTGACCGGAGGCTGAGTGAGAGAAGACGCAGCGGGAGCAGATGCAGCGGGAGTCGACGCTACGGGAGCAGATGCAGCAGGAGCGGGGATCTGTCGCGGCACGGCGATCTGCCCTGGGCCCCACGGCTGAGGCGCCGCGGCGCTCGGCGATGGGGCCGCTGCCGGGACATGAGGAGGAGCAGGAACAACTGGAACAACCGGGGCTGCGACTGCCTCGACAGGTGCAACGGTCTCTGCACCGTCATCAGCCTGAGCTACCTCTGCTGCATCTGCTGCGCCTGCAACATCGGCCGCGTCGTCGACGCCGTCGCCTGCGCCTGCGCCCAGCTGAGCTTGCAGCCAGGCGAGGTCGCCGGGCTCCCGTTCATGCCCCTCCGGCACTAGCTGAGCCCCAGGTCTTCCAACCCGATCGCAGCGTAGTACGGGTAGCCGGCTGCTTCGATGATCTCCTTGGCGCCCGTGTTGCGGTCAACGACCACGGCGACGCCGGCAATTATCGCTCCGACCTTCAGCAGCGCTTCGATGGCCGCAAGCGGCGACCCACCGGTGGTCGAGGTGTCCTCGAGCACGATGACGCGCTTCCCGTTCAAGTCAGGTCCTTCGACCTGCTTGCCGCGGCCGTGGTCCTTGGGCTCCTTGCGTACGACGAAAGCGTCATAGCTCGCACCGCGGGCTGCGCCCTGGTGCAGCACGGCGGCGGCAACGGGATCTGCGCCCATCGTCATGCCGCCGACGGCGGCGACATCCGGAATATCGGCGATCAGGTCGAGCATGACCTGGCCGATCAAGGGTGCCACTTCGTGGTCAAGGCTTACTCGACGCAGATCTACGTAGTAGGTGGCCTTCTTGCCGCTGGTGAGCGTGAAGTCACCATGGAAGACTGCCTTGTTCGAGATGTGGTCGATGAGCTGGGTGCGTGCGTCTGTCACGTCCACAACTTTAGAGTACGAAGCAGCGAGATGCGCCGCGTTACGCGGGCATGCGACACGCGCATCGCCACAGAATCGAAGACCCGGCGCAATCTCGGCTAGTAGATGCGAACGAGGGGACGCTCAGGGGCAGCTCGGTAGCCGTCTTTGCTCACTTCAATGACGCTGAGAACGATTGCTGCAACAGCGATGAGGCCGAGGGCCGAGAAGAAAACAACCACGAGAATGCCTTTCAGAAGTCTGCGCATGTCGAGGGTTCTCGGCGCATCCCTCTTATTTGAGCAGCAACAACTGTTTACGACAATCGAATTATTTTGCACTCATTGTGTAGCTTGGCTACATGGATGTACAACGCCTCGAGCTACTGCGTGAGCTCTCTGAGCGCGGCACGGTCACCGAGGTCGCCCGCGCTACCCACCGCACGGTGTCAGCGGTGTCGCAGCAGCTCAAGGTGCTTGAGCGCGAGGCCGGTGTTCCCCTTACAGAGCGGGCAGGTCGAGGCCTCGTTCTCACGGATGCCGGTCGCGCGCTGGCCAGGAGCGCGACCGATGTGGCCGTTGCCCGCGAACGCGCAACGGCACTGTGGGACGAGTTCCGCAACCATGCCACCGGCGAAGTCAGTCTCGTCACCTTTCCGACCGCAGGGCAGATGCTGCTTCCCGGCGTCCTGAACGACCTGGCAGCGACCTCTGACCTGATCGTCCACTGCACAGACCAGGATCCGGAACTCGCCGACTTCCCCGCCCTCACCTCCGACTTCGACATCGTGCTCGCGCACAGCATGAGCGGACATCTGAGCTGGGGCGGGAGGGGGCTGGCCGTCATCCCGCTCATGACAGAGCCACTCGACGTTGGACTGCCGGCCGATCACAGGCTGGCCGCTCGCGCCTGGGTGAATTCAGCGGATGTAGCGGGCGAAACCTGGATCGGTGTCCCCGACGGGTTCCCCTTCCAGCGAATCCTGCACGAGGTCGAGCAACTGGCAGGCACACGCGTCACCGTGTCGCAACGGTTCTCCGACATGCGCATCATCGAGGCCTTCATCATGGCCGGGCTCGGCATCGCGCTGGTCCCTCGGTACACGTCGGGCGGGAGCCAGCCAGGCAAGATCGTGCTGAAGCCGTTGCGCGGGGTCAGTTCAGAGCGCCAGATCGTCGCCTTGATGCGACCAGACAAGGCCGAGCGTCTGGCGGTGCGCACTGTCGTGCGCGCCCTCCAGGCCCGCGCCGCCGCGGTCCAGGCTGAACATACGGTGCCAGCGCCCTGAGCGGCCATTGCCACTCCACGCGGAAGAACCTAGATTCATCAGCGAAGCCGGATGGCTGCCAACAGGATGAGGTAGGTGCATGGGACCGCTCTTTGGTTGGCTGCGTCGGCATCCGCTGCCCGCCATCGCTGGCGCGGTGCTTGCTGTTGCGATGGTCGTCGCTCTCACGCTCGGCATCACGTCTGCCTTGACGAGGAGTGCCACGACGCCAGAAGCGGAGACAGAGGCTCCGACCGCGTCACCCAGCGAGACTCTGCCGCAGACGAGCGCCAGCCCCGCTCCGCCCCAGAGCCCCACCCAGACCCCGACCCCCGGCACTGCCACACCGAACCAGCCAACCCCTGAGCCCGCAGTGAGCGCGAGCCGCATCTACCCGGTGCACACCGGCATCGTGGCCACCACATTCTGGGTGGGCGAGATCTTCGACCCGAGCGCCAGCGATGGCAGCCAGATGCTGTCCACCTACGACGGCTCATGGTTCGCGAATTACGGCGGCTGCGATGGGATCACCACGGCCGGCGGATGCCAGACAGAGGCCAGGACAGCAGCCAATGGCTACTTTCCAACGGCCATGACGCCCCGGCAGAACCCGTTCTACCTCGACCTGCCGTATGACGACCTGAACAATGCGGCGGCCTTCGCGAGCCGGAGCACCACCATCCCCTGGGCCGGCGACCCCGGCTATGCGGGGCACGAAACCGACAGCTCATTTTCGTACATGAAGAACCGCTGGGTTCGCATTACCCTCGGCAACCAGACGTGTTACGGACAGATACAGGACGCGGGTCCCGGCCAGTACAACGACGTCGCGTACGTGTTCGGCAGCACCGACGCGCGGCCGGCCAATACCGAGTTCAACGGCGCCGGCATGGATGTCTCCCCGGCTTTGAACGGATGCCTTGGCTTCCGTGACCTCAATGGCGAGAATGACGTCGTCAGCTGGCAGTTCGTTGAGGCGTCCGACGTGCCCCCAGGCCCCTGGCTCAACGTCGTCACGACGAGTGGAATCACGAACTAGCCGAGCCTCGACGCCTCGGCTACGACGATGCCCGCCGCACCGGGCTCGTCCACACCCCAGACGAGCGGGCGTACCACGCACGCGGCAGCGACCGCAGGCAGATCCACGCGTCAACGACTCGCATGAGCGGGAAGAAGATGCCATACAAGAGGTAGAGGGGCCGCTTCAGAATGAGTGCGGTGACGGCGGTGAGGATGTAGTCGGGCAGGATCACCCCGATCAACACATGCTCAGGCTTCAACACGTGCGAGAACCACACCAGCGTCTCACTGGGATTGGCCGCGACATCCGCCAGTATTCCGGCGGTCAGCGTGAGCAGCAGCAGCGGAACCAGCAGAATCAACATGACGCTGCTCGTGATCAGTTCGACGATGTGCAGCCCCAGCGCCACCCAGAAGGTGCGAGCCCGAAAGTGGTGCCGGCGCACGGTCTGCCAGAAGCCCAGCGTCCACCGATTCACCTGCTTCACGTATTCGGGCAGCTGATCTGGATCCTGGGTGTACGCCACAGCCGACTGCGGATGAAAGGCAATGCGACCGAGCTGCTTGTCGTGGATCTCAAACGTCATGTTGAAGTCTTCGATCACGAGGCCAGGTGCTCCGATGTCGATCTTCGACAGCACGTTCGCCCGATACATGCTGGCGAAGCCGGGCACGATCGAGATGGCGTTGACGCGCTTGGCGGCTTGTCCGTATTTCAGCATGAGCTGCACGATGACGTAGAGACGCTCCCGGTAGGCCACCAGAAAACGGCCGAGCAGGGTCGACGGATGCGGCCTTTCCATCGTGCTCACCCTCCCGGCAACGGCCACCACGGTCGGATCGGCGAACGACGGCAGGCCTGTGGTCAGGTAATTGGGAGAGAGCCGGGTATCCGCGTCCAGCAGGAGCACGACTTCAAACCGGGTACCGAGTTCGAAATGCTCGATACCGGCAACCAGCGCTCCCGCCTTGCCCCTGTTTGGGTTGAGCTCAAGCACCTGCGCGCCGGCCTCCCGCGCGACCTCTGCCGTATCGTCGCTCGATCCATCCGAGATGACATGGATGTTCTCCAGCGGAACCAGGGCGACTGCCGAGCGAATAGTGTCCCCGATCACCAGAGCTTCGTTGTGCGCGGCAACGATGACGGCGACCTCCGCCGGCGTCGGAATCGCGCCCTGGATCGCATGAGCGGCGTGGGCGCCGTGGACAGCATCCGCTTCACCCGGAATCGCTGCGCTCGGCCCCCCGAGGAACGTGTGCTCTGCGAGGAAACGGAGCCCCCCAACGACCAACCAGAAGGTGGTGCTCACCCCCAGGGTCAGCACCAGCAGGAGAACGGTCATTGTCTGCCCCTCATGGCCTGTTACTCCCGGTCGGACCGCCGAAACTCCGTGGGGGCCGGGGTCATGTTTGACCAGCTTAAGACCAGTACCGCCTACCCCAACCCCCCGTTGTGGGGGTAATTTTCCCACTGGGTGGCCGTGGTGGCCGGTGGTACTTTTCATCGCACAACTAAGGATTGCTCATTTATCTGGAACCCGAATCCCGGTGTGACATGAGCACTCCTAGACAAGGTAGATCCCCCATGGTCATTCAGACTTCGGAATTCACCACAGTGCGCCCGCGCAATTGGTTCCCCACAACAGAGACCCGGTTCGCGGGCGATTCCGATGCCACGGAAACCCCGTTCGCCTTCGACGTTGCCATCCTCGGACTGGGATATGTCGGCCTTCCAACCTCCCTTGCATTCAGCGAACGCGGCTCACGCGTTCTCGGTCTCGACGTGAGCGAGAAACGCCTCGCGACCATCAGGGAAGACCGCGCCGACCTGCTGAGCGAAGACAGGGAGCGACTGGCTCGCGCCCTCGACGATCCGTCGTTCGAGATGTCGAGCGACCTGTCCATGCTGCGCAATGCCGCGGCCGTGATCGTGTGTGTGCCGACCCCGGTTGACACGTATCTGGTGCCGGACCTGGCGATCCTGCGGGCAGCATGCGCGAGCGTTGTCGAGCACGCCGTCCCCGGCCAGACCATCATCCTGACCTCCACGACGTACGTCGGGAGCACCAGGGACATGATCCTCGGCCCGCTCGCAGACCGCGGCCTCATCGCCGGCGTCGACCTCTTCGTTGCCTTCAGCCCCGAGCGCATCAACCCTGGGAGCGACGGATTCGCGCATGAAGACGTCCCACGTGTCGTGGGAGGCGCAACACCAGCCTGTTCCGAATCAGCCGGCGCGGTACTCGGCGCATACGTCAAGCTCGTGCACACCGTTGGCTCGATGGAGGCCGCGGAGATGACAAAGCTCACCGAGAACATCTTCAGGGCCGTCAACATCGCCCTGGCCAATGAGCTGGCCGACGTCTGCCGGGCCCTCGGGCTCGACGTCGTCGACGTCATCGACGCGGCGGCCACCAAGCCCTATGGGTTCATGCCGTTCTATCCGGGGCCCGGCGTCGGCGGCCACTGCATTCCGTGCGACCCGCACTACCTGCTGTGGCAGCTTCACAAGGCACGACTGGGCGCCCCGATCATCGAACAGGCTATGACGGCGATCGCCGCGCGGCCACGTCGAGTTGTGGATCGGGTGCGACAGGTTCTCTCCGGCCACAGCAGGGGCATAGCGGGAATACGCGTGCTGGTTGTGGGCGTCGCCTACAAGCCAAACGTTGAGGACGTTCGGGAATCCCCCGCGTTGGAGATCATCGAGGAGCTCATCGACGAGGCGGCAATTGTCGGGTACTACGACCCGCTGTGCCCCGCGATCACGCTCCCGAACGGTAGGGGCCTCGACAGCGTCGGCGATCCGCAGAGCTTTAACGCCGACGTTGTCGTGCTCCACACCGACCATGACTCCGTTGACCTGTCGTGGCTGCATCGTGTGCCTGAGGTCATCGACACGACGTTCCGCCTCACCGGTGTCCCTCAGGCCGTACGCCTCTGAGTGAGCGGCGCCTGTCGCCGTGTGTTTTCTTGCTACACCTGTGCGTTCCCTGCTCCACTTCCCGCCCCACCCGAATTCGACGGAGAGCCCGATGAAACTCGTCCACAACCACCCCGCTGCAGGTTCAACCTCGACAGAGGTGGTCGGCCATCATTCGGCCAGACGAGCCAAACGTCGGCTGAGGCTCCTCGCCTCTGGAACAGTGCTTGCCGTCGTGGCATCCCTCTGCGCGGCAGTCGGATTCGCCTTGCCGGCCCAGGCAGCTGCCGGCGACACCGTCGTCTCGCTGACCTTCGACGACGCCAACGCAGATCAGCTGGCCGCCGCCCAGACCATGAAGGCGAAGGCGCTCCCCGGCACGTTCTTCATTCCCACCGGGTTTGTTGGATCGGCGGGGCATCTCACCCAAGCGGATGTCGCCACGATCGCCGGTCTCGGAAACGAGATCGGCGGACACTCGGTCACCCACCCAAATCTGCCCACGCTGCCCACAGCCGACGCCAAACGTGAGATCTGCAACGACCGGGTAGCACTGACGGAGTGGGGCTACAGCGTCACGAGCTTCGCGTATCCGTTCGCAGAAGTGAACCCCGCGGTCGAGACCCTTGCCGCAGAATGCGGCTACAACAGCGCGCGTGGCCTCGGCGACTTGCGAACCGCAGCCGGCGGAACCTGCGCTGACTGCGCGTTCGGCGAGAGCGTACCTCCGGCAGACCCCTTCCTCACGAAGGCAGCTGACCAGGTCGACTCCACATGGACACTGGCCGACCTGCAGCGCTACGTGACGCAGGCATCAGACAACAACACAACGGCTGGCAATTGGGTCCAGTTGACCTTCCACCACGTCTGCGAGAACCAGTGCGACGGTGCCACGCCGTCGCTGGCGATCACACCCGCCCTGTTCGGTGAGTTCACCACCTGGCTTGCAGAGTGGGAGAACGGAACCAACCACACCGTGAAGACGGTCAACGCGGTGGTCGGCGGAGCCGTCAAGCCGACGGTCACCGGCCCTCCGCTCGTACTTCTTCCGGCACCCGGCGCCGGAGTCAACGGCGTGCAGAACCCGAGCCTCGAAACAGCAGGAACCGCCGGGTTCCCCCAGTGCTGGAGCAGCTACCCCTCAGGAAACAACACGTCCACGCTCGCGCCAGTGACGCCGGGTCACACCGGCTCCGTCGCGGTCACAGCTACAGTCGCCAACCGAGTGGACGGGGACGCGAAGGCAATGCAAACGTCACCGTCCTGCTCGCCAGGTGTGACGGCCGGCGCAACCTATTCACTCCGTGCCTGGTACAAGTCTGACGTGCCAACCCAGTTCGCCCTGTACTACATCGATATCAACGGTCGCCTCGTCTACGCCACGGCCAGCCCATGGTTCGCGGCATCCGCTACGTACACGCAAGCGGAGTGGATCACACCAGCTATCCCGGCAGGCACCGCGGCCATCAGCTTCGGTCTCAGCCTGTTCAGCAATGGCACGCTCACGACCGACGATTACGCGATGTACAACACGGTTGGCGCTCCCGTTATTGGCCTTCCGTTTACGACCACATCGGCGCCCACCATCACCGGAACCGCACAGGTCGGATCCGTCCTCACCGCCGCGACCGCGCCCTGGGTCCCTGCAGCGGACAACGTCGCGTACCAGTGGTTTGCCGGCGGCGCTCCCATCACGGGTGCGACCGCAACGACATACACACTGACTGCGGCAGAGGTTGGTAAGACCATCACGGTGACAGCGACCGAAACCAAGGTCGGATACGACACGGCGACGACGACCAGCGCCGCAACTGCCGCCGTCACCGCCGCCGCGATTCCCACCGTGGTGCCTGCCATCCCGACGATCAGCGGAACCGCGAAAGTGGGTTCAGTGCTGACGGCCGAGCCTGGGGCCTGGGGACCGGCACCGGTTATATTCGCCTATCAATGGTGGGTCGGCGGCGCACCAGTGGCCGGAGCAACGGCCGTTACGTACACCCCGACACCGGCCGACATCGGCCAGCCCGTCGCCGTCGCCGTCACCGGCACCAAGGCCGACTACACCGGCGCGACAGCATCGAGCGTGAACACAGCTGCAGTAGTTGCGGCCACCACGACTCCCCCGCCAACGCCAACGGCGTCGCGACTGTCCGGCTCTGACCGCTTCGGCACGTCAGCCGCCATCTCGGCCGCGAACTTCGCGACAGGGGTTGCGGTGGCGTACATCGCATCCGGCACTGATTTCCCCGATGCCCTCTCAGGGTCTGCCGTCGCCGGCAGGGAGAAGGGACCGGTGCTCCTCGTCACGAAGACGTCGATCCCGCCCGTCATCGCTGCCGAACTGAACAGGCTCAAGCCCCAGAAGATCGTGCTCCTTGGGGGGCCGGAAGCAGTGTCGAACGCGGTCCAGTCAGCACTGACAGCAGTTGCGCCCACAAGCAGGGTGTCAGGGGCTGACCGGTACGCCACATCGGCGGCAGTGTCGGCGGCGAACTACACGACGGGAGTTGAGGTCGCCTACGTGGCATCCGGCACGAACTTCCCCGACGCCCTCTCTGGGTCGGCCGCGGCGAGCGCCAACAAGGGACCGGTGCTTCTCGTCACTGGCTCGTCGGTTCCACCCGTCATCGTCGCTGAGCTGAACAGGCTGAAGCCGAAGAAGATTGTTGTCCTCGGTGGTCCTGACGCCATCAGCAACGCCGTCCAGTCCGCGCTGACCGCCATTGCTCCCACGAGCAGGACATCGGGATCTGACCGGTATGGGACATCGGCGGCGGTCTCCGGCTCAATGTCCAGCACCGGCGGGGTCGTCTACATCGCTTCAGGGGGCGACTTCCCCGATGCGCTGTCAGGCGGCGCCGTAGCCGGCACCCACGGCGGCACGGTCCTGCTCGTCACGAGCACGAGTATCCCGCCCGTCATTGCCGCTGAACTGACCAGGCTCAAGCCAACGAAGATCGTGATCCTCGGTGGACCGAATGCCATCAGTAGCGGCGTGCAGACACAACTCGACGGCTATGTCCGTTGAGTCGATTCGACAGGAGAACCACGACATGCACACTGTAGTAACCGGAGGGGCCGGCTTCATTGGCGGGCACCTCGTCGAGCACCTGCTGGAGCGCGGCGACTATGTGACCGTCCTCGATGACCTCTCCACCGGTTCCCTCGACAACCTCCGCGCCGTGAATGGCCACCTTCGGCTGCACGTGGTGATCGGGTCCATCCGTGATCGCGCAACGGTCAGACAGGTCATGCACGGTGCCGACCGGGTGTTCCACCTCGCCGCAGCAGTCGGCGTCCGGAACATCGTCGACCATCCGCTCGAGAGCCTGCGCACCAACATTCATGGCACAGAGGTTGTTCTCGACGCGACGTTGGAAGTCGGCGCCAGCCTGCTGCTCACGTCGACCAGTGAGATCTACGGGAAGAACACCTCCGACAGCCTCTCAGAGGATGCCGACCGCATTCTGGGCTCACCGTTGAAGTCGCGGTGGACGTATGCGGCGGCCAAGGGGATCGATGAGGCATTCGCGCATGCGTATTGGCGCGAGCTCGGGTTGCGGGTTGCGATTGTGCGGCTCTTCAACACCGTGGGGCCCCGCCAGACCGGGCGGTATGGCATGGTTGTGCCCAACCTGGTCGCTCAAGCACTGCGCGGTGATCCGTTGACCGTCTTCGGGGATGGCCAGCAGACCAGATGCTTCTCGTTCGTGACTGATGTGGTGCCGGCCATGGTGCGCATCGCAGAGGAGCCGTCAGCGATTGGACAGGCATACAACCTGGGCGGCACCTTCGAGGTATCGATTCTCGACCTCGCCAGCCGAATCATCGAAGTACTCGGCAGTCGGAGCAGCATCCAGTTGATTCCATACGACCAGGCATACGGCGACGGCTACGAAGACATGCGTCGCCGGGTGCCAGACAACTCGCGTGCACGCGCTCTCGTCGGCTTCCACCCGAACACAACGCTCGATGAGCTCATCCTGAGCGTGGCGTCCGGTCTGCCGCGCGAAGACCTGGCTGAAACCGGGTTACTGGTGGAGCACGCATAGTCGGGTCACCCGAAAGGAGGACGGCCGCGCCCTCGGCGCGGCCGTCCTTGTGTGTGGACTGCGCCGCAACGGTGCGGCTAGCCCATGTGGTTGAGCATGGGGAGGATGCCGCTGTCCTGGGCATTCTCCGACGAGCGTGCCGCCTGCTCGAGTGCGAAGAGAATGTCGTCGGCCAGGTCGTCGACGTGTTCGAGGCCGATCGACAGCCGGACGATGCCGGCTCCTGGCCTGGCGTCGGGGGCGACGGGCCTGTGCGTGAGTGAGGCCGGGTGTTGCACCAGCGAATCCACCCCGCCGAGTGAGACGGCGTGGGTGATGAGCGTGCACGACTCGGCGAACCGACTGGCAGACTCGTAGCCGCCCGCGAGCTCAAGGGTGATGAGTGAACCGGGGCCGTCGAGTTGTCGCCCCAGCAATCCCCTGGGGTCCTGGCCCTCCAGCCCCGGATAGAGAACTCGCGTGAGAGCTGGGTGCCCCTCCAGCCGACGGGCGAGCTCGAAAGCGGTGGCTTGCTGCGCCCGGACGCGCACGGGCAGCGTCCGCAGCCCCCTGTGCAGCAGGTATGCCGCAAACGGATGCAGCAATCCACCCGTCAGGGCGCGAATCCCGCGCAGGCGCCGCGTCCATTCCATATCGGTGGCGATCACGCCGCCCATGACGTCTCCGTGCCCGCCGATGTACTTCGTCGCGCTGTGCAGCACGAGTGTGGCCCCGTGTTCGATCGGGCGCTGCATGATGGGCGTGGCGAACGTGTTGTCGACCAAAACCGGTACACCATTCGCCTGCGCGACGACCCTGCTGATGTCGATGAGTTCAAGCGTCGGGTTGGCAGGGGTCTCGAAGATCACGAGTCCGGTGTCCGGACGAATCGCGGCAGCGACGCCATCTTCATCGACCCAGGTCACCTCTGTGCCGAGCAGCGATGAGTCGAGCACGTGGTCCGTCCCGCCGTAGATCGGTCGCAGCGCGACGATGTGTGGTTTGCCAGCAGAAACGGATGCGATGAGGCAGGCACTGAGCGCCGCCATCCCTGTCGCGAATGCCACTGCCCGCTCGCTGCCCTCGAGTGCCGCGATGCCGTCTTCGAGGCGCGCAACCCCTGGCTGCCACAGTCGCTGATAGACGGCGGAGTCTCCCGGCCCGAGGTCGCCGCCTGTCGCCAGGTTCTCGTACGAGTCACCGCCGCGCTCGACGTCGGGAAGCGGATTGGTCGTCGACAGGTCGATCGTCGGAACGTGGGATCCGGATTCGCCGACCCCCGCCATTCCGGCGTGCACGGCAACAGTCTCAATTCGAAGGTTCGGTGACTTCATTCGGTCAATCAAGCAGATGCTGCGAGTTTGGTCAACTGGTCGTGAAGCTCCTGCATAAGTAGCGGCTCAGGCCACACACCCTGCGCTCGATTGCCGGTGGTAACCCGCGAGCTGCAGGATCTTTCGCGCTGTCGCGGGCAGGGCGTTGCGCTCGTGCGTCGACAGCTAGGCGCGGCCGTGCGAGACGCGCGTTCGCCGTGAGAGCGAGTCGATGATCACGGCGAGCAGCAGGACGACACCGGTGACCATGTACCGCACCGACGAATCGAGGTTCATCAGGGTCAATCCGCTGGAGATGGACTGGATGACGAGGATGCCGAGCAGCGCGGAGAACGCGCTGCCGCGACCACCGAACAGGCTCGCACCGCCGATGACCGCAGCCGCGATCGCGTTGAGGTTGGTGTCGCCACCACCGCTGCCCTGATTGGCGGCCGCCAGCCGCGCAGCGGCCAGGATGCCGCCGACTGCCGCGAAGGTGGAACAGAGCACGAATACCGATACATAGATCCGGTTGACGCGGATACCCGCGCGCCTGGCGGCCTCGACATTCCCGCCGACCGCGAAGACTGACCGCCCCCATTTGGTGCGCGTCAGGAAGAAGTTCATGATCACCACAAGCGCCAGGAAGAACAGGAACATCACCCCGACGCCGCGGGCCTGGTTGAGATACCAAGCCGGCACACCGAGCAGGATCAGCAGGCCAACGCACCGCACGATGATCGATGTCATCGTCATCTCAGAGAGGTCTGCCCGCCCCCGGCTCCTCGCGGTGACGAACAGCTGCGCCCCGTACGCCACGACGACGACCACGACGATCACATAGGACAACCAGGCTGGGAGGAACCACTGCTGCGCGAACTGGACGATCCAGGAATCAAACGGGATGTTGATGGAGCCGGTGTCGCCGAGAACCCAGAGCTGCAACCCCAGGAAGCCGAGCAAACCGGCCAATGTGATCACGAAGCTCGGCACCCCGAACCGGGTATAGAGGAAGCCGTAAAGCAGTCCGACCAGGATTCCAGCGATGACGGCTGACAGGAGGGCGATGGCCAGCGGCCAGCCAAGGGTGACGAATCCGACGGCGAGGATTGCGGAGGCCAGCCCGCTGACGGAGCCGACCGACAGGTCGATTTCACCGAGCAGCAGGACAAGGACAACCCCAATGGCGATCGTGCCTGTCGCGGCGGACTGCAGAGTGAGGTTCACCAGGTTGATACTGGAGAGGAACGTTGGGTTGATCAGCTGGAAGACGATCCAGATGACGACGAGCCCGACGATGACGGGAAGCGATCCGAGGTCACCGCTTCGGATGCGGGTCCGGAAGGCCGCGAGCGATCCGCGAATACCGTGAGACTGGACGAGTCGCTCGTCCTGAAGATCGGCGGCGACCGCGGCCGGCGGCTCTTCCTCATTGACGCTGGACACCTTGTTGACACTGGATGGATTCGGCCCTTCTGGAGCGTCTGGAGCGCCAGGTGCTGTCGGGATCGTCATGGTTTCGGCTCCTCTGCGGCTCGTGCGCTGGCCCGCCTGCTGACTGCGTTGTCTGTTGCCCCTGTAATGGCAGCAATGATCTCTTCTGAGCTGACCTCACCGACCTTGAACTCACCGTTGTTCCGACCAAGTCGCAACACGACTACCCGGTCGGCAACAGCCTGGACATCCGCCATGTTGTGGCTGATCAGCACCACGGCGAGCCCGCGCTCCCGCAGGCGTTCGATGAGGTTCAATACCTCAGCGGTTTGTGCGACGCCGAGGGCGGCCGTTGGTTCGTCGAGGATCACGATTTTCGGTTCGCCGATGAGCGACCTGGCGATCGCCACGGTCTGGCGTTGCCCACCAGACAGCGAGGCAACCGCGATGCGCACAGAGGGGATCTTGGCCGAGAGCTGCTTGAGCAGGCTCCAGGAGCGCTTCTCCATCTCGACCTCGTTGAGAGTAGCGCCCCTTAACTCGTGGCCGAGGTAGAGATTGGCGACCACGTCGAGGTTGTCGCACAGCGCGAGGTCCTGGTAGACGGTGGCAATGCCAAGAGCGCCGGACTCGGCCGGATTGGCGATCGTCACCTGCTTCTCACTGGTGCGGATTTCACCACCGTCCTGCGGGTGCACGCCAGCCAGGATCTTGACGAGCGTCGACTTGCCTGCACCGTTGTCGCCTACGATCGCGACGACTTCACCGCTGTAGATGTCAAAGTCGATGTCGGTCAGCGCCTGGACGGCACCGAAGTTCTTATCGATGCCACGAAGCGAGAGCACCAGCTCGCCACGCGGCACAGCGACTGGGGGAACGGGGACTGGCATGCTCATCATGACTCCTGGAAGCCTGTTCGGACCGGAGTCCACCATGTCGGTGGACTCCGGCCCGTTATCTCATGCTGCGTGGTGTGCTTGTTGTGCGCCTGGGCTACTCAAGCCCGGCGGTCTTGCAGGCTTCGGCGTAGTCCGGGGTGCAGATCTGCTCCACGGTGTAGAAGCCGTCCTTGATGACAGTGTCCTTGATGTTGTCGACGGTGACCACGACCGGTGTCAGCAGGGTGGCCTGAACGCCGTCCACCGTGGTGTCCCCTGTCAGGGTCTTGCCATTGGCGAGATCTGCGGCAAGCTGCGCAGCCTGTTCAGCCTCAGCCTTGATCGCTTTGTACACGGTCATGTATTGCGTACCGGCGACAATGCGCTGAATACCGGCCAGCTCCGCGTCCTGCCCCGTGACGGGCGGGATGGGGGTGACGCCCGACGCCTGGTAGGCGGCAATCGCGCCACCTGCTGTGCCATCGTTTGCCGCGTAGACCCCCTGGATCTCCGTGCCGAACTGGGTGATCTGGCCAGCAGCCCAGTCCTGGGCCTTGTCCGGGCTCCAGTCTGGGGTGTCATACGACGCCAGAATCGGGATTCCGCTCGGCTCGATCACCGACAGCGCGCCCTTCTTGAAGAGAGCGGCGTTCCCGTCGGTGGGTGAGCCGTTGATCATGATGAGCCCACTGACCGTGTTGTCGGCCTTCATCTTCTCGACCAGCGCGGTGCCCTGCAGCACGCCCACCTCCTCATTGTCGAAGGAGATGTAGTACGCGAGGTCTTTGCTGGTGACCAGGCGGTCATAGGAGATGACGGGCACGTTCTGCGCCGTGGCTTCAGCGACGATACTGGCTGCGGCGGCCGCATCGACCGGGTCGAGCACGAGAACCTTCACACCCTGGGTGAGGGCGGATTCAGCCTGCTGTTGCTGCTTGGCGGCATCCTGGTCTGCGTTGGCGTAGATGACCTCAAAGTTTCCGAGGGAGGTGAGCTTCGACTCGAAGAGTGGCCGGTCAAAAGCCTCGTATCGCGCAGTCTTGGTCTCGGGCAGGAGAAGCCCGATCTTGATGGCATCGCCGGAGGAGCTCGACGTCGATTCGCTCGAGCCGCCGGACGTGCACCCTGTCAATAGTGTGGCAGTTGCGATCAACGCGACTGCCAGGACGGCAAATCGTCCCTGTGGTCTTCTCATTGCCATGCCTCCACTCTGAGCGCCCAATCAGCGTGGTACGAGCCTGCTCTCGGGGCTGAAAGTGGTCAAGGCGTTGGCAACAAGAACGTTATCGGGCCGACATCCCGCGGCTCGCCGGGCTCCTGCGCCCTGCCGGCCAACCGCGTTTGCACGGTTGGCCGGCGGGCCTCGCGGGTCACGACTGCGAGCGGATGCCGCGCTAGTGGTTCTGCGGGAAACCGAGGTTGATTCCGCCGTGGCTCGGGTCGAGCCAGCGGCTGGTCACAGCCTTCTCGCGGGTGAAGAAGGCGACGCCGCTTGGACCGTATGCCTTGGCGTCACCGAAGGAGGAATCCTTCCAGCCACCGAACGAGTGGTATGCGACGGGCACGGGAATCGGAACGTTGATGCCGACCATGCCGACCTGCACCTCGTTCTGGAACCGCCGTGCGGCGCCGCCGTCGTTGGTGAAGATGGCCGTGCCGTTGCCATACCGGCCGTTGTTGATGATGTCGAGGCCCTCTGTGTAGCTCTCCACTCGCACGACGGAGAGCACAGGGCCGAAGATCTCGTCCTGGTACACCGCGGAGTCGAGGCTCACCCTGTCGAACAGCGTCGGGCCGAGCCAGAAGCCTGTCTCCTCGCCGTCCACCGCGATGCCGCGGCCGTCGACGACGACATCGGCGCCGTCCTCGAGGGCGATGTCGATGTACGTGGCGACCTTGTCGCGGTGTGCCTCTGTGATGAGCGGGCCCATGTCGCAGCCGCGCATGCCGTCGCCGACCTTGAGGCCGCTCATCCGCTCGGTGATCTTGGCGACGAGTTCGTCGGCAACAGGCTCAACGGCCAGGATGACGCTGATGGCCATGCAGCGCTCGCCGGCGGATCCGAAGCCGGCGTTGACTGCGGCATCCGCTGCCAGGTCGAGGTCGGCATCCGGCAGCACCAGCATGTGGTTCTTGGCACCGCCGAGGGCCTGCACGCGCTTGCCGTGGCTCGATGCGGCCTCGTAGATGTAACGCGCGATCGGGGTGGAGCCGACGAAGGAGATCGACTGCACGTCTGGGTGCACGAGCAGGGCGTCGACGGCTTCCTTGTCGCCGTGCACGACGTTGAAGACGCCGTCGGGCAGACCGGCCTCTGCAAAGAGCTCAGCCATCCAGTTCGAGGCCGACGGGTCCTTCTCGCTGGGCTTCAGCACGACGGTGTTGCCGGCGGCGATAGCGATGGGGAAGAACCACATGGGCACCATGGCGGGGAAGTTGAACGGGCTGATGATGCCGACAACGCCGAGCGGCTGGCGCAGCGTGTACACGTCGACGCCGGTCGAGACGTTCTCGGAGAACTCGCCCTTCGACAGGTGCGGCATGCCGAGCGCGAACTCGACGACCTCGATACCGCGAGCGATCTCGCCGAGCGCGTCTGAGGTCACCTTGCCGTGTTCGGCGGTGAGGATGTCGGCGAGCTCGCCCTTGCGGGCATTCAACAGTTCGCGGAAGTTGAACATGATGCTCTGGCGCTTGGCCTGTGAGGTGTCGCGCCAGCCGGGGAACGCGGCATGGGCTGCGGCGACAGCAGTGTCGACGTCGCCGGTGCTGGCCAGGCGGACATTCTTGGCAACACGGCCAGTGGCCGGGTTGAACACGGGAGAGGTGCGAGTGGACGCGCCATCGTGTGAGGCGCCATTGACCCAGTGGCTGAGGGTGGGGATGTCGTTCATGGGAGTGCTTCTTTCGTTACGTTCGGCGTGTTGTGGTCTTACGTGGAGTGGTTTCGAGACGGCCTGGCGGCCTCCTCAACCAGCGAGGGTGAGGAGATCGAGGCTCAGAACCTCGTCGTAGATCGCCAGGGCCTCAGCGACCTCTGCGTCGGTGACGACGCACGGCGGCACGACATGGATTCGGTTGTCCTGGAGAAATGGCAACAGGTTGCGCGACAGCAGTTCAGCCTTGATCCGGCCCATCACCGCGGCGCTCACCGGTTCCCGGGTGACACGGTCGGCGACGAGTTCCAGAGCCCAGAAGACACCGAGGCCCCGTACGTCGCCGATGATCTCGTGCTTCTCCTGCAGGGCGGCGAGCCCCGGCGCGAGCACGTCACGGCCGATGCGGGCCGCGTTCTCGACGATGCCCTCGCTCTCCATGGCGTCGAGCGCGCCGACGATGGACGCCATGGCGAGCGGATGCCCGCTGTACGTCAGTCCGCCGGGGAACACGGTGCTGTCGAAGTCGGCGGCGATGGCGTCAGAGATGATGACGCCACCCGTCGGCACGTATCCGGAGTTCACACCCTTGGCAAAGGTGATGAGGTCGGGGGTGACCCCGAATTCCTCGAAGGCGAACCAGTGGCCCGTGCGGCCGAAACCGGCCATCACCTCGTCGAAGATGAGGATGATGCCGTAGCGGTCGCAGAGCTCACGCACTCCGGCCAGGTAGCCGGGCGGCGGCACCATGATGCCAGCCGTTCCCGGAATCGATTCCAGCAGCACGGCAGCGATGGAGGTAGCTCCTTCGCTCTGGATCACTCGTTCGAGGTGATGCAGCGCGCGCTCGGACTCCTGCTCTGGAGTCTCAGCCCAGAATTCGCTGCGGTAGAGGTATGGACCGAAGAAGTGCACGTGGCCGCGAGCGAACTCGTTGGGGATCCGGCGCCAGTCCCCGGTGGCGACAATCGCCGCACCGGTGTTGCCGTGGTACGACCGGTACGTTGACAGCACCGTGTCGCGCCCGGTGTGGAGTCTGGCCATCCTGATCGCGTTCTCGTTGGCATCCGCACCGCCGTTGGTGAAGAAGACCTTGTTGAAGCCGTCAGGGGCGCGGTCAACGATGCGCTTGGCTGCTTCGCCGCGCACGAGGTTGGCCGTTGCAGGTGCGACCGTGGTCAGCGTCTTCGCTTGTTCGGTGATCGCATTGATGACGGCAGGATGCTGGTGACCGATGTTCACGTTGACCAGCTGGCTGGAGAAGTCGAGGTAGGTGCGGCCGGCGTGGTCCCAGACACGGCATCCACTGCCGCCTGCGATGACGAGCGGGTTCTGCACCGCGGCCGCTGCCTGCGCGGACCAGGAGTGGAAGACATGAGCCCGATCGAGCTCAACTGTTCGTGCATCGAGAGCCTGGCCAGAGCCAGAGGCCGGGGATTCTGGCATGGTGTCATTCACAAATATCGTGGTCCTTTTCTCAGATGGTTCATGGTGCGGATGGTGCGGATGGTGCGGATGGTGCACTGAGCATGATGCTGGTTGTTCGGTTTCGAGCCGGTCGTGCGATCGTGCTGGTGGTGCAGGGTGGGCGGCCGCGTGGCCGCCCACCCATGGGTGAGACTGATTACTCGCCGCCCTCCTTCAGGGTGACGGTGAGCGGCGTGAAGTCGGCGCCGGTGACGTCGACTCCGTCTGCGGTGAGCTCGTCGAGCGCCTTCTGCACATACTCGTTGGAGTATGCGGTTGCGGGCGGGTCTGCGGTGATGATCGTTGCGCCGGTCTCGTTCTTGGTGTTCATGGCGATGTCGACCGTATTGACCCATGCAGCCTCGTCGATCAGGCCGATGCCGTTGGTGGACGGCCAGATCAGCTTGTTGACCTCGTTGGTCATCCACAGCTGGTGGCCGGCTGGGAGCGTTGAACCGGCGCCAGCGACGATGTCGGCTGACTCCTGCGCGTTGTCCCTGGCGTAGATCCAGCCCAGGATGGAGGCCTTGATGAACTTCACCGTCTGGTCGGCGTATGCCTCATCCTCGGCGAGCTTGTCTGCGTTGGCCCAGATGGCATCCTGCAGCATGGCCGTTCCGACGTCGTTCCAGTTGATGACGTTGAGTTCATCGGGCTGGTACAGCTCGCCCGTTGCCGGGTTGATGGTCTCAAGCACCTGCGCGTACTCGTTGTACGTCATGGCCTGCGCTGCATCGATGTCGCCGGAGAGGAACCCGTTCATGTCGAATGCCTGCTGGACCAGCGAGATGTCGTCTACTGCGACACCCTCCTTCTGCATGCCGGCGAAGAGCTCCCACTCGTTGCCGTAGCCCCAGCTGCCGACGTTCTTGCCCTTAAGGTCGGCCGGCGTCGTGATGTTCTTGTCCTTGAACGAGATCTGCGTGGTGGCGCTGCGCTCGAAGATCTGGGCGACATCGGTGATGTTGGCGCCCTGCTCGATCGAGCCGAGCACCTTCGGCACCCAGGAGATCGCGTAGTCGACGTCGCCGGCCGCCAGAGCATCCTGCGGGACGATGTCGGCGCCACCCTCGACGATGGTGACGTCGAGGCCCTCGTCTTCGTAGAAGCCCTGGTCAACGGCGGCGTAATAGCCGGCGAACTGGGCCTGTGCGACCCACTGCAGCTGCAGCTTCACCGGGGTGAGCTCGCCGGAGGCGCTGGTTGACGTGTCGTCGCCGCCGCTGTCACCGCTGGTGCAGCCGGTGAGGGCGAGGGCGCTGATTGCTGCCATGGCGCCGAATGTTGTGAGCCATCGTGTGCTGTGTTTCATGACTTCCTCCAGGTGAGAGATCGTGGGAAATGCTGCTCGTGGTGGTGCGATTCATGATGGTGCGTGTGTTGGTGCAGTGGATTGATGCAGTGGATTGGTGCGGTGGTGCGTACCGGCACAGGCCGTTTAACCGCCAGATCGGCGGCTTACCAGCTTCTCCAGGCCGAGGGCGGCCGAGTAGAAGAGGAGTCCGAGCAGGATGGAACCGAGCACGTATGCCCAGGCCAACCCGTAGTTGCTGCTGGATGCGGATGAGGTGATGGAGCGGCCGAGGCCGCCGACAGGTCCGCCGAAATACTCGGCGACGAGCGAGGAGATGACGGCCAGCGACGACGCGATGCGGAGGCCGGTGAAGACATACGGCACCGCGGTCGGCAACGTCACCGTGCGAGTGGCCTGCCAGCGGGTGGCTGCATAGGAGCGCATCAGGTCGCGATGCACCGGACGCACCTGGCGGAGGCCCTTCAGCGTGTTGAAGAACACCGGCACGAAGACGGCGAGCGCAGCCACGATCTGACGTGCGGTCTCGGCTCCTGCCCCGAACATCGTGTACAGCACGGGTGCGAGTGCCACGATTGGCACGACGGCGAGAGCGGCGACGATCGGGGCGAACATGGCGTCGGCGACCCTGACCAGCGCGGCGATGATCGCGAAGGAGACGCCGAGGATCGACCCGATCACGAGACCGACGAACGCATTCCAGCCCGTCACCGCAACACCGGTCAGCACGCTGGCGAAGTTGTTCACGAACTCAGTGGAGATCTGGAATGGGCCAGGCAGGATGAACGGCTTGATGGCGAACGCCGTCACCGCGCCCTGCCAGAGCAGCACGGCAAGGACGCCCAGGATGATGGGCGGCCAGATCGTGCGACCGAACGCTCCCTGCCTCATCGCGTCTCTACCCCACGGATGCCGGTGGGCGCTTCCCCATGCAGCAGCTCGCGCACCTGGCTGACGCCCTCGAAGAAGCCAGCCTCTTCGCGCAGGTTCTCGCCGCGCTGGCCGGTGTCACCGAGTTTCACGCTCAGGATGTCGCGGATGCGGCCGGGGCGCGGTGACATGACGACTACGCGGTCTGAGAGGAATACCGCCTCAGGGATCGAGTGGGTCACGAAGACCACGGCGGCTCCCGTCTCGCCGCAGATTCGGACGAGCTCGTTCTGCATCCGCTCGCGCGTCATCTCGTCGAGGGCGCCGAACGGCTCATCCATCAGCAGCAGGCTGGGGCGCTCTGCGAGCGACCTGGCGATGGCCACGCGCTGCTGCATTCCGCCAGACAGCTGGTCTGGGTAGTGGTTCGCGAAGTCGGTGAGGCCGACAAGCTCCAACAGCTCGACTGCTCTGGCCTTGCGGGCCGCCTTCCCCACCCCGTGCAGCTCGAGCGGCAGCTCGATGTTGCCGGTGACCGTGCGCCACGGCAGCAATCCGGCCTGCTGGAAGGCGATGCCATATGCCTGGTCGAGGCGGGCCTGGCGAGCGGACGTGCCGAACACCTCGATGCTGCCCATCGTGGGGGTGTCGAGATCGGCGATGAGGCGCAGCAGGGTTGACTTGCCGCATCCGCTCGGCCCGATGAGCGAGACGAACTCGCCGGGAGAAACGGTGAGGCTCACGTTGTCGAGGGCGGTGACCGCCCCACGCTTGCCGGGGAAGACTCGGCTGACGCCGGTGACCTGCACGGCGAACGTGGCCTTGGGGGTGGCCGAAGCCGCCGCCGTTGTCGGTGTCTGCACGCTCATGCTGCAACCTCTCCCCTACGGAATCGACGAAGGAACAAACCAATCAGCCCGACGAAGCCGGCCGCGACCAGTCCGACCAGGATGGAACCGAAGATGGGCGCCCATGGCTTGCCAGGGTCGCCGCCCGCCGCTCCGGCGTACTCGATGATGAGCCGGCCGATGCCGCCCCGCAGCCCGATGGACACCTCGGCGACGACAGCGCCGATCACGGCGCTAGCCGCGGCGAGCCTCAGGGCCGGCAGCAGGTAGCCGACGCTGGCCGGGAGCCTCAGCCGCCACAGCGTCTTCCACCAGCCGACCGCGTAGCAGCGCATCAGGTCTTCGTGGGCAGCCTCTGGTGAGGCCAGGCCTCGCAATGCGCCGACGGAGACCGGGAAGAAGGCGAGGTAGCTCGCGATGAGAGCGACCGACATCCAGTTCTCCCAGGAGAACTCGCCGAAGTGGATCTGCGCACCCCAGCGGCGAACAAGCGGGGCGATCGCGATGAGCGGCACGGTCTGGCTGAGGATGATCCACGGCAGGATCGCCGCTTCGGCAACCTTGAACCGCTGCATCAGCAGCGCGAGGGCGAGTCCAACCGTCACGCCGACCAGCCAGCCGACGGCCGCGATGCCCAAGGTAAATAAGGACGCGGACAGTACCGCCTGCCACATCGGCACCGCGTTGGCGGCGCCGGTGACGGGTTCGAGCACGCGCTCCCACATCGTCCAGAGGTGCGGCATGGCGATGTCGCTCGTGCGCGGCAGGATGGTCAGCCCGCCGACGACGACGCCATCCGCTGGGCCGAGGAACTTGTAGAGCTCCCAGATCACGCCGAGCAGCACAATGCCGAGCGCGCCCCAGAGGAGACGCCCGCCCCATGCACGCTGGCGCTCTGTCATGCCTTGGCCACGATGTGGTTGGCGAGTGCCGGGATCACCGTTTCCCCGTACACGCGCAGGGTTTCCTCCTTGTTGTCGTGCTGGAGGTAGCCTGCGAACTGGTCGACGCCGATGTCCTTGAGCGCCTTCAACTTTTCGATGTGCTGCTCTGCAGTGCCGAGCAGGCAGAACCTGTCGACGATCTCATCTGGCACGAAGTCAGCGTGCGAGTTACCCGCACGGCCATGCTCGTTGTAGTCGTAGCCTTCGCGACCCTTGATGTAGTCGGTCAGGGCTGTGGGCACCTCTGAATCGGCACCGTACTTCGCCACGATGTCGGCCACGTGATTGCCAACCATCCCGCCAAACCAACGGCACTGGTCGCGCATGTGCTCCCAGTCATCGCCGATGTACATCGGAGCTGCGACGCAGAATTTCACGGACATGGGGTCACGGCCGACGTTGGCTGCGGCATCCCGAACCGTCTTGATCATCCACTCGGCCACGTCGAGGTCGGCCATCTGCAGGATGAACCCGTCGCCGACCTCACCCGCCAGCTTCAGGGCGAGCGGACCGTATGCCGCCACCCACATGTCGAGGGTTGAGCCGGTGCTCCAGGGGAACTGCAGTGTGGCGCCGTTGTACTCGACGGGGCGGGAGTTGGCCAGCTCGCGGATGACGTGGATCGACTCCCGCAACGTCTTCAGCGTGGTCGGTGCGCCGTTGGTGACGCGCACCGCAGAGTCGCCACGGCCGATGCCGCAGATGGTGCGGTTGCCATACATCTCGTTGAGCGTCGCGTACGTGGATGCCGTGACGGTCCAGTCGCGGGTGGCAGGGTTGGTCACCATCGGCCCGACGATCACCTTGCGCGTCTGGGCGAGAATCGCGCTGTAGATCACATAGGGCTCCTGCCACAGCAGGTGTGAATCGAAGGTCCAGACATGGCTGAATCCGTGGTTCTCCGCCAGCTGGGCCAACTGAACTGTCCTGGCCGACGGTGGATTGGTTTGGAGCACTGCGCCGAAATCCATCTGGTTCCGTCCTAGATCAGGTACTGGCTCAGACCGCGCTTGACGTACTTGCCGTCGCCCGTGGTGCCGAGGTACTGGTTGTTGTCGATGATGACCTTGCCGCGGGAGAGCACGGTGTCGACGTGGCCGTCGATCTCGAAGCCCTCCCAGGCCGAGTAGTCCATGTTCATGTGGTGCGTGCGGCCGGTTGGCTGACCATTGGCATCGACGGGCAGGCCGATGGAGGTGTGCCCGTTCGGGTCGTAGATCACCACGTCGCCGTCTGCACCTGGCTGGATGACGCCCTTCTTGCCGTACATGCCGAACATGCGCGCCGGGGTGGTCGAGGTGACTTCCACCCAGCGTTCCAGGGAGATCTTCTTGTCGACGACGCCCTGGTAGAGCAGGTCCATCCGGTGTTCGACGGAGCCGATGCCGTTGGGGATCTTGGAGAAGTTGCCCAGGCCCATGTCTTTCTGGCCCTTCATGCAGAACGGACAGTGGTCGGTGGAAACCATCTGGATGTCGTTCGTGCGGAGGCTCTGCCACATGTGGTGCTGGTGGCCCTCTGCCTTGGAGCGGAGCGGCGTTGAGCACACCCACTTCGCGCCTTCGAAGCTGCCCCATTCCTCACTCTGGGCGCCGAGCTGGTCTTCGAGGGAGAGATAGAGGTACTGCGGGCACGTCTCGCCGAAGACGTTCTGGCCGTTGTCGCGGGCGATGGCGATCTGGTCGACGGCCTGTTTGGCCGAGACGTGCACGATGTAGAGCGGGGCACCGGTGAGGTTGGCCAGCATGATCGCGCGGTGGGTGGCCTCCTCCTCTGCCTGCCACGGACGCGTCACGCCGTGGTAATAGGGAGAGGTGTTGCCCGCCTCGAGCGCCTGCTGCACGAGCAGGTCGATCACGCTGCCATTCTCGGCGTGCATCATGATCATGCTGCCGTTCTGGCTCGCTCGCTGCATGGCCTTGACGATCTGGCCGTCGTCAGAGAGGAACACGCCCTTGTATGCCATGAACAGTTTGAAGCTCGAGACGCCTTCTTTGACCAGCTCATCCATCGCCGTGAGGGAGGAGTCCTGCACGTCGGAGAGGATCTGGTGGAAGCCGTAGTCGATCGCGCAGTTGCTCCGCGCCTTCTCGTGCCACAGGTGGTACTGGTCGAGCACGTTCTCCCCGGCGTACTGCACGACGAAGTCGACGATGCTCGTGGTGCCGCCGTGCGCCGCGGCCCGGGTGCCCGTCTCGAAGGTGTCTGAGGCCTCTGTGCCACCGAACGGCATCTGCATGTGGGTGTGCGCGTCGATGCCGCCGGGGATCACGTATTTGCCGCGAGCGTCGATGACGGTGTCAACGTTGTTCTCGATGTCGAACCCGAGCAGCGTCGACCCCGGCGCCAGCACGGCCGCGATGGTTTCGCCGTCGATGAGCACATCGGCCGCTCCAGCGCCGGTGGCGTTGACGACGGTTCCGTTCTTGATGAGAGTCTTCATCGTCTTCTCCTCTGTGTCGTTTCCCGTGTGGGGCTGGCGCTACGGCTTGGGGATGGACGTGTAGGACTCCGGGCGACGGTCACGGTAGAACTGCCAGTCGTCGCGCACCTGGCGGATCATGTCGAGATCGAGGTCGCGGATGACGATTTCTTCGCTGTCTCCGCTGCCGTATTCACCCACGATGTTGCCCTGCGGGTCGGCGAACTGACTGTTGCCATAGAAGGTGACGGCGAGATCGCCGTACTCGTTGTCTTCCGTGCCCACCCGGTTGGGGGCTGCGACGAAGTAGCCGTTGGCCGCGGCTGCGGCCGGCTGCTCGAGCTGCCAGAGCCGGTTGGACAGGCCGGGCTTCGTCGCGTTCGGGTTGAACACGATCTGCGCGCCGTTCAGGCCGAGCTCGCGCCAGCCTTCCGGGAAGTGGCGGTCGTAACAGATGTAGACGCCGATCGGTCCGACGGCCGTCTCAAAGACCGGGTAGCCCATGTTGCCCGGGCGGAAGTAGAACTTCTCCCAGAACTTGTCGAGGTGCGGGATGTGGTGCTTGCGGTACTGACCGAGGATGCTGCCATCGGCATCGACCACAACGGCGGTGTTGTAGTAGACACCCGGCATGTCTTCCTCGTAGATCGGAAGAACCATCACGAGGTTCAGCTCCTTGGCGAGCGCGGCGAAGCGCTGCACGATGGGCCCGTCGGCCGGCTCCGCGTAGTCGTAGTACTTCTTGTCCTGCGTGATGCCGAAATATGGGCCGTAAAAAAGCTCCTGGAAGCAGATGATCTGGGCCCCGTCGGCCGCAGCATCTCGAGCGAACTGCTCGTGCTTGACGATCATCGATTCTTTGTCACCCGTCCACGTGGTCTGGGTGATGGCGGTTCGTACTACGGTCATGTGTTGTCTCCACTTCGTGCTCGGCGCTGAGCGAGTGCAGTATGCAGGTTGCAGTGCAGCGCCGAAATTAGTTGAGTCGAACCGAACTGCGTTGTCCGGTTTTGTTATTATTCGACGTAAACATTTCTGATGTGTTTCTGTGTATGACGCACGCGTTAATCATCCTGTCGAGCAGAACAGGTAAGAGCAAGAGAATATGCAGACTTTCCTCGACGAGATCGAGCACCGCACGCCGGCAGGGATTGCCGCGGCACTCGGCCGACTCATCGCCGCTGGCCGTCTGGCACCTGGCGACCGTTTGCCGACGGTCCGCGAACTGGCCGCGGCCCTCGGCGTGAGCCCAGCCACCATCAGCCACGCGTGGCAGGCACTCGCCTCCGTCGGGCTGATCGAATCGAAGGGGCGCAGCGGCACCTTCGTGCGCGACCTGACGCCGCACTGGCTGCCGGCGAGGAGCCAGTCGATGGCCGGGCACCAGCAACAGACCCGCATCGACCTGTCGAGGGGAACCCCTGATCCAGAACTGTTGCCACCGCTCGGGCCTGCGCTGTCACGGGTCTCAGAGCGCGCGGCCACCCCGACCTATCAGGACCTGCCGGTCATTCCGGAGCTGCTCGACCTGCTGACCACGTCGTGGCCGTACCCGGTGGAGTCCATCACCGTCGTCGACGGCGCCCTTGACGCGATCTCGCGGAGCCTTGAGGCCGTTACCCGCTTCGGCGACAAGGTGATTGTCGAGAGCCCCGGCTTCCCGCCGTTCTTCGATCTGCTCGACCAGCTCGGCCTGGAGCGCATCCCGGTCGAGGTCGACGAGTTCGGGATCGTGCCAGCCTCCTTCAAAGCTGCGCTCTCGGCGTCACCGACGGCCATCATCCTGCAGCCACGCGCCCACAACCCGACAGGGGCGTCGATGACGCCAGAGCGGGCAGAGCAGCTGGCGCAACTACTCACGGCGAACAAGCGCAATGCCACGACCGTCGTGATCGAAGACGACCACTCCGGCGCAATCAGCATCTCGCCAGACGTGAGCCTTGGCCAGTGGCTGCCTGAACGCACCCTGCATGTGCGCAGCTTCTCGAAATCGCACGGACCTGACCTGCGGATCGCAGCCCTCGGCGGCCCGTCTGCCCTGGTCGACCCCATCGTGGCCAGGCGGATGCTCGGCCCCGGCTGGACCAGCCGGATGCTGCAGAAGATCCTCTACGACCTCCTCACCAACACCGACTCGATCGAGCAGATCAACGACGCCATGCGCATCTACTACGCGAGGCAAAAGGCGCTGGCAGATGCGCTCTCTGGGCTCGGAATCGACGTCGTGCAGGGCGATGGCATCAACATGTGGCTCCCCGTCGACGACGAGCGTGACGCGATTGTGCAGCTGGCGGCATCGGGCATTCGTGTCTCTGCCGGCTCCCCCTTCTGCGCCACCGACCCAGCCCAGCCCCACGTTCGCGTGACGGTGGGGGCGCTGGCCGACGACATCGGCCCTGTCGCCCAGGCGCTGGCGAGCGCGGCTGCCGGACCCCGCCCCGGCGTTCACACGTTGGAAACGAGATGGGCCTAGGCTGGAAGAAGACCACCGGTTAGATCTGACCGGATGAGCAATCCCGGATTTGGGTAGCGGGTCACGTTGTTAGCCGCCTCTTCTGCGGCATCCGTACCTGCCGGCGTGCCCGGCCCCACCCCGTCACTGTCGGGCAGCACGGCGCATGCATGTCCCGCCGGCACCCCGTCACAGACCGACCATCATCCAGAGGACTCATGAAGCGTCGTCACATCGTTAGCCTGGCTGCAGCATCCGCTCTGCTTCCCGCGCTCCTTTTCAGCGGATGCGCATCGACCGCCGCGCCAGGGCCTGACTCGGCGGCCCCAGCCACGGCGCCCGCAACCGCGAGCTATCCGGTCACCGTTGACAACTGCGGCACTGACGTGACAGTCACGGCCGCGCCGAAGCGAATTCTGACGGTGAAGTCGACGACCACCGAGCTGTTGCTGGCGCTCGGGCTCGGCGACAACATCGTGGGAGCAGCCTTCCTCGACGGGCCCCTGCCCGACGCGCTGGCCGACATGCCAGGCGGCTCATCGCTCAACGTCGTGAGCGATTTCCTGCCGAGCCAGGAGGCCGCACTCGCGCTCACCCCCGACTTCATCTACGGCGGCTGGGAGTCGAACTTCAGCGCGGACGGCGTCGGAGAGCGCGACCAGCTGGCCAGCATGAATGTTGGCACGTACGTGTCACCTTCCGCGTGCAAGGAAGAGGGCTACGCTCCAGACCCGCTCACGTTCGACACGGTCTTCGCAGAGATCACGGAGGCCGGCGCCCTGTTCGGGGCAACGGATGCCGCGGCCGCGCTCGTCGCCGACCAGGAGGCACAGCTGGCCGCACTGGAGCCGGCCGCCGACAGCCCGACAGCCCTCTGGTACTCGAGCGGGACCGACACCCCCTACGTCGGGGCAGGCACCGGTGCCCCCGCCATGATCATGAACGCCGCCGGACTCACCAACATCTTCGGCGACGTGCACGACAGCTGGACGTCGGTGGGCTGGGAATCGATCGTCGCAGCAGACCCGAGCGTGATCGTGCTCGTCGACGCCACCTGGAACACCGCCGCGTCGAAGATCGCCTCGCTGGAGTCGAACCCGGCGACCTCTGGCCTGTCGGCCGTGCAGAACAAGCGCTACATCGTGCTGCCGTTCGCCGCGACCGAAGCCGGCACGCGCAATGTGGAGGCTGCGGCATCCGTTATCGACCAGCTGAACGAGCTCGACGGCGAATGATGACCCACAACGCCGAGAGTCGCCCGTACGACCGAGAATCGCCGTTGCACCAGCGATTCTCGGCGGAAACGGCGACTCTCGGCGGTGAGCGCGGGGCCGCTGGCACTGGCACTGGCAGGGGCACGGGCACCGGCCGACGCGGCGGCTTCGGCTGGTTGCTGGCTGCAGGGGTCGCCCTGCTGCTGCTGGTGATCGGCGTTGCCGTCACCATCGGCCCGGCCGACATTTCACTGGCGGATGTCTGGGGCAGCGTTGCCGGACACCTTGGATTGCCGAATGCCGCCGCTGGGATCCCGCCGCTGACCGACTCGATCGTCTGGCAGCTGCGACTGCCGCGGGTGTTGACCGCCGCCGCCGTCGGAGCCGGACTCGCGCTGGCCGGCGCCGTCATGCAGAGCGTGACACGCAACCCGCTGGCCGACCCGTACCTGCTCGGGCTGTCGTCTGGGGCCTCGCTCGGCGCCGTGGCCGTGCTCATTCTCGGCGTCGGCTTCGCCCTGCCAGCCGCCGCCTTCGTTGGGGCACTGCTCGCGCTCGTTGCCACCCTCAGCATCGCGCGAGTCGGCGGCACCATCACGCCAGGGCGGGCCGTGCTCTCCGGGCTCGCCATCGCCCAGCTGGCTGCGGCCGGTACCTCGTTCGTCATTTTCTGGGCGGCGAAGGGTGATTCCTACCGCGAAATCCTGAACTGGCTGCTGGGGTCTGTTGCCGGTGCGTCGTGGCAGAGCGTCGCGATCTCCGTCGGCGCGCTAGTGGTCGTTGGCACCGGCATCCTCTTCACCGCCAGCCGCCTCGACGCCTTCGCATTCGGCGACACGGCCGCGGCGTCGCTCGGCATCAACGTGAATGCCACCCGGTGGGGCCTCCTGACCGCGGTGGCCCTGCTGACCGGCGCCATGGTCTCGGTGAGCGGGGCGATCGGGTTCGTCGGGCTGATCCTGCCGCACCTTGTGCGCGGGCTCACCGGCCCCGGTCATCGCCGCCTGCTTCCGCTCGTGATCGTGGCCGGAGCGATCTTCCTCGTCATCGCGGACACCCTGGCCCGCACGGTGTTCGACCCGCGTGAACTGCCCGTCGGTATCGTGACGGCGTTCATCGGGGTGCCGGTCTTCATCGTGCTGATCAAGCGCAAGCGATCGGCGGCCTGGGCATGAGCGCCGAAACCGTGCGCCACGCACACACCGGCGAGTTCAGAGGCGCGCACGGTGAAGCGGATGCCGCCACGACCGCCACCCGTACCGCCTCCCCTACTGCCGCTGGAACGGCGGTGACCATCGACCGGGTCTCGTTCGCCATCGGCGGCTCCCCTGTGCTGCAGGAGGTCTCTGGACACCTCCCCGCCGGGGCGGTCACCGGTCTGCTCGGCCCGAACGGCGCCGGCAAGTCGACCCTGCTGCGGTTGATCGCCGGCATTGAAACCCCCTCAGCGGGGTCGGTTCTCCTGCAGGATCCGGCCAGCGGCGCTAACGCCGGGGCTGCTGCTGCAGGCGCTGGCGCTGGCATCGCCCTCACGTCCCTCCCGCGCCGCGAGGTGGCCAAGCGCATCGCACTGCTTGAGCAGACAGCCTTTCCGAACGTTGACCTGTCGGTGCTCGAGGTGGTGCTGCTCGGTCGGATCCCGCACCGCTCCCGCCTGCTCGGCAGTTTCGGCGGAGACGACGACCGCCAGCTCGCCCTCGATGCCCTCGCCGCTGTCGGCTCTGTCGATCTGGCCGAGCGCGGCTGGCACACCCTCTCTGGCGGACAGCAGCAACGCGTGCAGATAGCGCGGGCGTTGGCCCAGCAGCCGACGATCCTGCTGCTCGATGAGCCGACCAACCACCTCGACATCAGCGCCCAGCTCTCGCTGCTCGCGCAGGTGCGCGGCCTCGGGCTCACCTCGGTCGCGGCCCTGCACGACCTCAACCTCGCTGCTGCGTACTGCGACCACATACTGCTGTTGCAGGAGGGTCGCGTCGTGGCCGCCGGGCCGCCGGAGGATGTGCTGCGACCGGAGATCATCGCATCCGTTTATGGGGTGGACTGCGATGTGATCCCGCATCCGCGGGGCGGGCACCCGGTGATTGTGTACTCGCCGACCGCTGCGTCGTAGGCGAGCACCCCGCACCCCCCGTGCACCCTTCGAGCGGGTGCTGCTCTGCGTCTGCTCTACTTCTTCGTCAGGTCGAGCAAGAATTCGACGAAGCCGGTGTCTTCGACCTTGACGAAGTTGAGGTTGGGTGCGGTGACGTTGAAGTCGGAGAAGGTGATCGGGATCTGGCCAGCCACCTTCACCGTGTCGCCGTCGAGGGCGGCCGTGATGTCGACCGTCACGTCGCGGCTCACCCCGTTCAGCGTGAGGGTGCCGGTGGCGGAGACCGTCTGCGGCTGACCAGACGTCGGATCGGTCTCCGATGTGATCGGCTCTGTCAACACGAAGGTGGCCGTTGGGTACGTGGCTGTGTCGACGGCCTGGCTGCGGAAGTACGCATCACGCGGCGGCTGGTCGGTGGAGATGGAGGCGACATCCACCTCAACGGATGCGGCCGTGATCTCGGTCGTCGTCGCGCTGGTCGTTGCCGTGACCGTTCCGGTGACGGTTTCGGTGCGGGCGGTGACCGTGACATCCGTGCCGTTCAGTACCTCGTCAACGCGATAGCCGGCATATGACCCTGCGCCCACCGCCCAATCGCCAGTGAGTTCGGCGGCGGTGAGGGTGCTGGGTTCGAGAGTGCCGAGGTCGTCGACAGGATCGGCGGCGGCAGGACCGACGATGACATCACGGTAGAAAGCAGGCCCGAAGACCAGGGCAGCCCCGCCCAGCACGACAATGACCGCCGCGATGCCGGTGAAGACCTTGGCCCTGGTGCTCATGCGCTTCATCGTGTCTTCTCTCTTCGTCTTCACTCTCGGAGGCAGAATGCGAGTGGCGATCATCCAATGTAACCGGCTCGCATATGCATCCGCTATGGATTGGCCATGAGGGTCCGCGAGCAGCGACCCGGCCGCGAAAGCGGATGCCGCCCCGTACGTGAGCGGATGCCGCCCCTCCCGGTGGGAGAATCGACGGCATGCAGAAGATCACGGTTTTGGCCGGCGGCGTTGGCGGGGCGCGGTTCAGCCGCGGGCTGCTGCACCTGCTCGGGGAGCGCACCGAGGCAATCACCGAGGCGGCATCCGTCACGGTCATCGTGAATACCGGCGATGACATGTGGTTGAACGGCCTGCGCGTCTGCCCCGACCTCGACACCGTGATGTACACGCTCGGCGGCGGAATCAACGAGGAGCAGGGCTGGGGGCGGCCAGACGAATCGCGGCGCACCTCAGACGAGATCGCAGCGTATGGCCGCGGCTGGTCGTGGTTCACGCTGGGCGACCTTGACCTGGCCACCCACATCGTGCGCACCGACCTGTTGCGAAGCGGATCGACGCTGACCGAAGCGACCCGATTCTTGTGCGAGCGTTGGCAGCCTGGTGCACGGCTGCTGCCGATGAGCGACCAGCCCGTCGAGACCCACGTTCGCCTGGCCACGGCCATCGATGAGCATGCGGCAGGTGACCTGATCCACTTCGAGGAGTGGTGGGTGCGCTACCGCGCCCACGCCGACGTGACCGAGTTCGTGCAGGTCGGACTCGAGACGGCAACGGCGGCGCCGGGCGTGATCGAGGCGATCCTGGAGGCCGACCTGGTGGTGCTGCCGCCGTCGAACCCCGTGGTGTCCGTGGGCACAATCCTGGCCGTGCCCGGTGTTCGTGCGGCCCTCCTATCGACGAGCGCGCGTGTCGTCGGGGTGTCGCCCATCATCGGCGGCGCCGCCGTGCGCGGCATGGCGGACCACTGCCTGCAGACGATCGGTGTCGAGACGTCGGCCGAGGCCGTCGGGCTGCATTTCGGCTCGCGGGCAGCCGACGGCGTGCTCGATGCCTGGCTTGTGGACGAAACGGATGCCGCAGCCATTCCGGCGTTGGAGGCCGCCGGCATCCGTGCTGCTGCCGTACCGCTGTGGATGCGCGACGTCGCGACGACGGCGGAGATTGCCAGGCAGGTGCTCGCGATCAGCGGGCGAGACTAAGGGTTCGGTAGAGGCGCGATCGCCGGCGCAGTGCTCGCGATGAGCGCACTCGTGTAGCGGCCAACGCCGAGGCGCAGCGCATCGGCCAGGTTCGCCACGGTGTCGACGTCGCGCCGGATCGAGGCGGTGGGCGGCACATCCAGCGGAACGTGTCCTGCCGCTTCGTGGGCCTGACGCGAACCGCCGCCAAAGCGCGGAACCAGCGATTTCCCGGCCAGGGCGAGCAGGGTTGTCGTTCCGGTGCCCTCCTGATCGGGAATCATCGACAGCTCATGCGTCGCGGCCAGGGCAAGGGCGGCTTCGAGATCGGGGACGCTCAGTGCGGGCAGGTCCCCCGTGACGACGAGCAGGTTGAGCTGCGGCCATGCCTCGCGCGCCGCATCCACGCCCTGGCTGATCGCCCAGTTCAGCGGGTCGATGGGCGCGGCATCCCCTGCAGCGGATGCCGCGCGCTGCCTGGCCGCCCGCCCGGAGTCCTCTGGGATGACCATGGCGCCGAGGTGCAGCATCCGAGCGGCCACGACCTCATCGGCCGTGACGACACAGACGCGGGAAACGGAGGGCGCCGCCATCAGCGCGGCGACGGTATCGAGGGCGAAGGCATCGGCAAGGCGGGCCCGCTCTGGATGATCGCCCAGTCGGCTCTTGGGCGCTTCGGAACCGGCAGCGCCCTTCACCGGCACAATGGCAGCCCAGCTCACGCGGGTGCGTCCCCAGACTCAGGCTTGTCACCAGATGCGGGCGAGTCGGCGTCGGTCTCAGCTTCGGGGGCACGGGCGCTGTCGCTCCCTGGCGTCGACGCCTGGCCGAGGCGGGCGCTCGCGCGTGCCGCCGCCATTCCGGCAGTGAACCCCGCGGCCTGGCCCTGGGAGATGCCCTCCTCGAATCCGGCCGCATATCCTTCGGCGTGCGCTTCTGTGCTGCCGAGCCGGAACATGTCCTTCTCACTCGGCCGCTGCAGAATGCGAGCGTCCTGGCCTCCCGCCGTCGCATCGGCAACAACCAGTCGCGCCAGGCCGCGCACCACGGCGACCGGGTTCTGGCTGGTCTTGCCCTTCACGAGGTCGGCGGCTCCTGCGATCTCGTCGCCGGCGGCAGCGGCCGTCACGTCGAGTGGGCGACCGAAGGCATCCGTTGTGCCGCGTAGGTCGTCGAGCACGAGCACGCCGGCCGACCCGATGGCGATGTCGGTCTGACCGTCGCGCCAGGCGCGCCCGGCGGTGTCGGTGATGATCACACCGAGCAGCAGGCCTGTCGACACCCGCAGGGCGTAACAGAGCGCGCGAGCGGAGGCGTTCGGATCCTCCGGCAGCAGCAGCACGGTGCCATCGGCGGTATTGCTGGCGTCGACGCCTGCGGCCGCCATGACGAGCCCCTGCCGATTCTCCACGATGCGCGTGATGCCGTTCGGCGTCGCCCTCGACGCGACGACCCGAACTGTCTCGTCGGTGATCGCCCGTTCACGATCGGCGGCCGCCACAATCCTGCCCTCAGATTTGGACACGATCTTGCTGGTCACGGCGAGAATATCGCCATCACGCAGTACGGTCCTGGCGGCAGTACTTGCAGCGGCAGCACTAGCGCCAGCACCTTCATCGCCCGCCGCAGCGGCACCGAGAATCAGCGCCGCAAGGTCATCCCCCGGTGCCACCTCACCGATACCCGTGAGCACGAAGACCTCAAGTCCCGCAGAACCCGTCATCGCGGTCTCCCCACTCATCAGCGCACCAGCTTTGGCAGCACATCGCTACCGAACACGTCAATCCACTCACGCTGGTTGCGGCCAACGTTGTGCAGGTAGATGCGGTCGAACCCGAGGTCCACATACTTCTGGATATACGCCCGGTGCACATCGGGGTCGGCAGACACCGTTAGGCGCCCGCTGAAATCCTCCGGCCGCACCATCTTGGCCATCTGCTCGAACTCATACGGCGAGCGGATGTCGGACTTCGGAAACCGCATGCCACCGTTCGGCCACTCGTGCATGGCATTGGCCATCGCGAGCTCATCGGTTTCGGCCCAGCTCAGGTGCAGCTGCAGCGCCTTGGGCATGGTCGATGGGTCTTTGCCAGCATCACGCGCGCCCTCGCCGAATTTGGCCAACAGCATTGAGATCTTCTCCGGTGCGGCTTCGACGGTGATCAGGCCGTCGGCCACGCGTCCGGCGCGCTTGGCGGTGAGAGGGCCGGCCGTGGCCACGAGAATCTCCGGTGCCACCGGCGGCATGCTCCACAGCCGGGTCGATTCCAGCTTGTAGTACTGCCCGGAGTGCTTCACGTCTTTGCCGGCGATCGAGGCCGAGAACAGCTTCGAGATGATCTCGATGGCCTCGAACATCCGGTTGATGCGTTCGGGCGCCTCTGGCCAATACGTCGCCATGATGTGCTCGTTCAGCGCCTCGCCGGAGCCGAGGCCGAGCCAGTGCCGGCCTGGGTACATCGAGGCCAGCGTTGCGGATGCCTGCGCCACCATCGCTGGGTGCCACCTGAACGTCGGGGCGGTCACCCCTGGCCCGAAATTGCCTGCGGTGCGCTCTCCCACCGCCGCCAGCACACTCCACACAAACGACGATTCACCCTGCGCTGGGACCCACGGCTGAAAGTGGTCGGTCGCCATCACACCGACGAAACCGTGTGCCTCTGCGTATGCCGACAGCGCCACAGCCTCTGCCGGCGCGAATTGCGCGAGCATGGCGGCGTAACCGATCTCAACGTTGGTCATGTCTCCATTTTCGTACGTATTGACAACCGGTGGTTGAGGAGCGACCGAGGAACGAGGCCGCGTCTCGAAACCGGCAGTTCAGGGCTGGCGTGCTGGGTCTCGAGACGGCCCTGGCGGGCCTCCTCGACCACCGGGGAACTACCCCAGCGCGCGCAGGCGCGGGGCCAGGTCGCGCTCGAACAGGTCGAGGAAGCGCTTCTGGTCTGCACCTGGACCGTGGAACACGAGGTGGTTCAGGCCGGCATCGATGTACGGCTTGATCTGCGCGACAGCCTCGTCGGGGTCTGAGGCGACGATCCAGCGCTTGGCGACCTGTTCGATGGGGAGGGCATCCGCTGCCGCTTCCATTTCGATCGGGTCGTCGATCGAGTGCTTCTGCTCAGGAGTGAGCGACAACGGCGCCCAGAACCGGGTGTTCTCCAGGGCGACGGCGGGATCTGTGTCGTAGGAAAGCTTGATTTCGATCATGCGGTCGATGTCATTGACGTCGCGGCCGGCCTTCTCTGCGCCTTCAGTCACGGCCGGCAGCAGCTGCTCGGTGTAGAGCTCCATGCCCTTGCCGGAGGTGCAGATGAATCCGTCGCCGGCGCGGCCGGCGTACCGGGCAACGACGGGGCCGCCCGCTGCCACGTAGACGGGGATGCCGCCCTCCGGTACGTCGTAGATCGATGCGCCCTTGGTCGTGTAGTACTCCCCCTCGAAGTCGACGCGGTCGCCGTTCCAGAGCTCGCGCATCAGCGTGACGGCTTCGCGCAGCCGGGCGAAGCGTTCCTTGAAGTCGGGCCATTCGCCGACGAAACCGGTGGCGATCTCGTTGAGGGCCTCTCCGGTACCGACGCCGAGCATGATGCGTCCAGGGTAGAGGCAGCCCATGGTCGCGAACGCCTGCGCCACGACGGCGGGGTTGTAGCGGAACGTCGGCGTCATCACCGAGGTGCCGATCTGAATGTTCGAGGTTCGCTCACCGACGGCCGTCATCCAGGCGATCGAGAACGGTGCGTGACCGCCGTTGTGCCGCCACGGCTGGAAGTGATCGCTCACCGTGACGCTGTCGAACCCGTGTTCCTCGGCCATGACACCCAGTTCGACCAGCTCGCGTGGCGCGAACTGCTCTGCCGATGCCTTCACTCCCAATTTCAGCACTTCATGCCTCCGCTTTCGGGACGCCCGGTGTCCCATCCGATTCCTGACTTGTGCCCTGCACGCACTCGCGAACGAGTACAGGTACTACTTTCCCACTCCGAACGCCCGCGCAGAACCGCTACTGGCCGGTGCGCGCCGCGAGGAAGGCGAGCGTCTCGGTGAGCGCGTGCTGCGCTTCATCGAGCCGCAGGTGGAACTGGTACTCGTGCGGCAGGGCCGGCTCGTGACTGGCGGGCCAAAACAGCTCGGTGACATCCACTCCGTTCTGCTTGAGCGCATTCGACATCGGGACCGACTGGATCCACGTGAGGGCGTCACCGTTGCCGCCGCTGATGAATGTGGGCGGAAAAGTCGCAGAAGCGAAGCGGATGCTCGACATCGTCGCGCCCGCATAGGTGGCCGACCATTTCTTGGTGCCGGTGTAGCCCCACAGCGCGATCTTGAATCCCCACGCCTCGATGCCGGTGAGGTCGGCCATGGCCTTGAGGTCATAAACGCCGCAGTGCAGGATGGCCCCTGCCAGCTGCTCAGGCTGGAGCGCCGGCGTGATGCCAAGCAGGTGCGCGTACTCACGGTTGGTGCTGAGGGTGGCGAGTTGGCTGGCCAGCTGGGCTCCGGCGGAGTCACCGGCGATGACGATCCGGCTGCTGTCGATGCCGAGCTCTGCAGCGTTTTCGTTGAGGTAGGCGAGGGCGCTATTCAGCTGGTTGATCGCAACCGGGTAGATCGCTTCGGGAGAAATCGTGTAATTCACGCCCACCGTCGTGTAGCCGTGTGAGGCCAGGATGCGCAGGTACGGGGCGACGTCTTCTTTGGCGCCAGAGATCCACGCTCCGCCGTGAATCCACACCACGGTCGGCAGCGGCACCGTGGCACCGGCGGGGCGGAAGACGTCGAGTGTGGTGTTCTGGGTGCTCTCGCTGCTCGCCGCGTAGCTGAGACCGAGCTTTTCATCGAGAGCGATATCGGGCACGAACGGTTCCATCTCGGCGATCGTCGCCTGTGCCCCCTCCTCGAACACCGAGCGAATGAGCATGGCAGACGGCCTCGGCGTGAACGTCGACAACATGGCGCCGACCAGGCCAGCGGATGCCACGCGCAGCGTTTTGAGGAGGGGCGGACGATTCTCTGAGGTCCGTGGCACGCCGGGGCCAGCATTGGGATTCGGCGACTGCTCGGCATTCGAAACTACGTCGACCATTGGATGACCCTCCCTACGCGTCTACGCGATGGCGCGGGCTGAGGACGCCGCGCGCTGGCTCGCCCATCCTATGACGTTGGCGGACTACTCGTCAGGGAACGGTTGCCGGTTGCCGGTTGCCGGTTGCCGGTTGCCGGTTGCCGGTGCGACCATACGGGCATGGCACTGATTCGGCGCATCCGTCCCCTGGCGATCACATCGAGCGCGGCCGTCACCGAACGCTGGGGACGCTAATGCCGTCCTATGTCGCGTTGCTGCGCGGGCTCAACGTTGGCGGACGCAACCCGGTTGGCATGTCGGACCTGGCTGAGTGCTTCCGCGAGGCCGGATATCAGGACGTGCGCACCTACATCCAGAGCGGAAACGTCCTGTTCACGACGAACAGGACCGCCGGGGCAACACTTGAGGACGCGATTGAGCGGATGCTTGAGGATCGATTCGCGATTCCGATCCTCACCGTGGTCCGGTCGCGCGACGAACTCGCCGCCACGATCGCCGCCGCCCCCGCAACCCATGGTTCCGCTGAGCTGCGCAGCGATGTCTTCTTCCTGAAGCATCCGCTGACGGCTGAAGCGACGTTTGCCGAGCTGCCTGAGCTGCGAGATGGCGTCGATTCGGTGGCGCTCGGGCCTGGCGCGATCTACTTCTCGCGTGTGGCGGTGAATGCCACGAAGACGCGCATCACACGCGTCCTTGGCATGCCTGTCTTTCAACAGATGACCGTGCGCAACTGGCGTACGACCACCCACTTGCTTGAGATGCTTGATGGCAGCTGAGCGATGTGAGCCGACTTCGCGTGGCGGTTAGGGCACTCCGAAAGGACCGACGATGCGCTCGACGCGATCGCCCGCCCTGGCGGTCACCGGGTGAGAGTCATGGCTATCGCCCTGATCTCCGCCAGGACTGCCTTCGCGTTGTTGCGCTCAAGAGTTTCAGGTCGAGCCAGGCAATCGATGTGGCGCCCAAGGCCGGGGTAAGCCAGCGGACGCAGAACTAGCTCCGGGTGGTCGCGGATGTCGGTCGTGTACCGGGGCATGAGCGCGATGCAGCCACTCGCTTCGACAACCGCAGCAGCAACGGAGAACTCGTTGATCCGGTGCATGATGCGCGCCTCACTCCCCCCGATTCCCGCAATCACGGAGAGAGCCTGCTTGAGCGGGAAGCCTTCGTGTACTGCGACCCATGCCTCGTCGTGAAGATCAGCCGGTTCGATCGCGGCTTTCGCCGCGAGTCGGTGATCGCGTCGGACAGCGATATCCAGGGGCTCGTATAAGAGCGGTTCCACACGCACCGACCCCGGCCACGACGGGCTACCGACCAGCCTGTGTGCGAGCACAAGATCATGATCGGCTGTGAGAAGGGGGAAGTCTTCTTGGGCCACATCGAAATCGCTCAGACGGATGTCAGGCCGCTCAGGACTCGTGCACGCGGTTATCAGCGGACCGAAGACGGCCAGGCCCACGCTGTGAAACGCCGCCACTGAAACGGTGCCCAATGGATCGCCTTGGAAAAGTGCCACCGCCTGTCGGGCGCGTTCGAGCGCCACTTCCACGTCGATCGCCGCCATCGCCAGGGCGTGCCCGGCGTCGGTAAGCGCAGTCCGTCGTCCGTCCTTGAACGTCAACGGGGCGGGCGAGTGACGTTGCAGGGCGCTGATCTGCTGCGAGACCGACGAGGGCGTGACGTGCATTGCCGCTGCGACGGCGGCAATACTGCCCCGGTCGCCCAACTCTCTCAATGCGCGTAGCTGACCGAGTTCCATAAGTTCAAACTAAAGCATTCGACAGCAAACTGCTCTCTTGTCTTACGCGATGCCGCGCCGGACCATGGAGGAGTGACTGTTCTTCTGACCCGATTTCGTGTTGATCTTCTGTTGCTCCTGGTTGCCGCATCGTGGGGATCTACGTACCTCGTGGCCAAAGAACTGGTCTCTCCGAGTTCTGTGGTGGCACTCATGGCGGTGCGCATGCTGCTCGCCGCTGCGATCATGGCGGCAATCGTGGCCGCTCGGCGGAACCGCGTGACGACAGCGGAACTGCGCGTGGGTGTGATCCTCGGCATATTGCTGGCTGCTGTGTTCGCTTTCGAAACCTTTGGAATAGCCCACACCTCCGCCACGAACGCCGGACTCATCATCAGCCTGACGATCGTGTTCACTCCAATTCTCGATTCCGTCGCAACCGGGCGGCGGCTGCCCGCCCGGTTTTTCCTCGCGGCCACGATCGCCGTCATCGGGGTCGTACTTCTCGCCGGCAACGGCGCCTTCCAGCCGCCGACGCTGGGAGACCTGCTCATTCTCATTGCCGCAATCGTTCGCGCCATCCACGTCACGTCGATGCACAAGCTCACTGCCGACAGACCGATGGACTCGCTTCACCTCACGACAGTGCAACTGGCCACCTGCGCGGCACTCTTCTCGGCGGCCTCACTGTTCTACGGCGACTCGATACCGCACTTTCTTGCCCAGCTCGACCCCGGACGAGTGGTCCTGTTCCTCTATCTTGTGCTGGCCTGCACAGTCTTCGCCTTCTTGGTGCAAACCTGGGCGGTCCGGCGCACCTCGCCATCGAGAGTGAGCCTCCTCCTCGGAACCGAGCCCATCTGGGCCGCAATCATCGGAGTCTCGATCGCCCATGACAGCGTGACCCTTGCCGGATATTGCGGTATCGCCCTCATCCTCGCCGGAACAGCGTGGGGTCGCTCCGTCGAGCAAAGCCACCGCCTCGCGCCGCACGTCCACCTAACGAGACGATGAACGCTCTTGATGAGATCATTTCCGCGACGAACACCGGCGCATAGGGACAATCGATCGAGCCGCCGGCCATCCACCAAATAGGCTGGCTTCATGCGCATTGCCACCTGGAACGTCAACTCCATCCGTGCCCGATCCGGCCGAGTCGTCGACTGGCTGGTGCGCGAAGACATCGACGTGCTCGCCATGCAGGAGATCAAGTGCAAGCCGGAGCAGTTCCCGGCAGAGCCGTTCGAAGAAGCTGGCTACGAGCTGGTCATCCACGGCCTGAACCAGTGGAACGGCGTCGCGTTTGCCAGCCGCCTCCCCATGACGGATGTCGCCACCAGCTTCCCCGGCATGCCCGGCTTCCTGAAAGGCCAGGAAGGACCAGACCAGCCGCTCGAGGCGCGGGCCATGGGTGTGACCGTTGAAGACATCCGCTTGTGGAGCCTGTATGTGCCGAACGGCCGTGCGCTGGGCGACCCGCACTACGTCTACAAGCTCGACTGGCTGGCCAGGCTCGACGCGCACGCCCGCGACGAGCTCGCCAAGAACCCCGACCTCGCGCTCGCCCTGATGGGTGACTTCAACGTCGCCCCGACGGATGCCGATGCCGGCGACCCCTCGTTCGTGCCTGGGGTGTCCACCCACATTTCTGCGCCGGAGCGCGCCGCGTTCGAGGCCTTTGAGGCCGCAGGACTCACCGATGTCGTGCGGCCGATCGTGCCGGAGGGCTTCACGTTCTGGGACTACAAGCAGCTGCGCTTCCCGCGCAACGAGGGCATGCGCATCGACTTCATCCTGGGCTCGCACGCGTTCGCCGACCTCGTGACGGATGCCAGCATCCACCGCAATGAGCGGAAGGGCGATGCCCCGAGCGACCACGTGCCCGTGGTCGTCGACCTGGCCCTGGATGGCGAGGACGACGACCGCCCGATGATCTTCTAGGTCAGGGCCAGGTCTGGCTTTAGCCCTGGCTCCAGCTCCAGCCTCGGTTGTGCTGCGCCGCGCCGCTTTCTGCATTCGGGAATGCATAACTCCTGCAGATTGCTCGGACCCCGACCGCGGCCCGCGGATTTACGGGGCGCCAGTGAACGAGCCGCACCGAATTGCAGGAGTTATGCATGCGTGCGCCCGGACTCGGCACGATGCGGTGCATCGCATCGTATGGCATCGCGACGCTGCGGCCACGTGGAGAGCGCAATGCGAGGGGCACGACGCGGGAATGGCGAAGTGCGGTTAGCCGCCCAGGCGCTCGTCGAGCTCACGCACGACGTCCCAGGCGCCCTCTTCAGAGTTGCTCAGCACCACGACGTCGAGCCCGGCCTCGTAGTAGTGCCGCAGGATGCCGCTGGCGCCTGACGCGACGCCATCGGTGAAGTATGAGCGCACGGAGTTGTCTTCTTCGAGGTCGAATTCGAAGCCGAAGCCGTACCGGGTGGCCTCATCGAGCTCAACCTGGGGGCTGAAGAACTCCTCGGTGAGCTCCGCGTTCAGCAGTTCACCATTGCGCAGCGCCTGCAGGAACACGATGAGATCGCCCGCGGTGGCGTGCGCGCCCTCGTGCGGGGCGCCGACGGGAAGCGCGCTGTACAGGTTCGAGGTCCACAGCCCGTTCTCGCCCTGGTCCCAGCCCTCTGCGACGTGAGGGGCGACATCCGTTCGCTCATAGAAGGCAGCGTTGGACATGCCGGCGCGCGTGAAGATCTCGTCGTAGACGTACTGGCGGAAGCTCTGGCCGGTGACCTTCTCGAGGGCGAGACCGGCGAGGATGTAGCCCGCATCGGAGTAGTTGCTCTCGACGCCGGGGCCGGAAATCGGCTCCTTGTGCGCGAACAGCGGCAGGAAATCGGCGGTGTTGCGCAGTGTGTAGATGGGGGTCTTCGCCCAGAGCGCCGCGTAGTCTTCGCCGGCTTCCTCGTCGACGATGTCGGCGATACCGCTCGTGTGGGTCAGCAGGTGCAGCAGCTGGACGTCGGTGCCAATCGTCGTGCCCGTGAGGTCGACGTAGTGGTGAATCGACGTTTCGAGGTCGAGACGACCGGCTTCTACCTGCTGCAGCACGGCGACGCTGGTGAAGAGTTTGGTGATCGACGCGATGTCGAAACGGGTGTCAAGCGCGTTCGGGATGCCCCAGCGCTGGGTCGCGAGACCGGCAGCGGCCTCGAAGACGGTCGCGTTGCCCTTCTTGACGAGAACAACCCCCGAAAATTCGTTGTCGGCGAGAAACTCGTTCAATCCTGTTGTATCCACTCCCTAAGTTTACGTAAGTACCAGCCGGGTTAGCATCGTCGGGTGCCCTCGTCCTCGCCGCCCAACTCATTCCGGCCAACGCTGGGCTCGCTCGATGACGTCGTTTCAGTGATCGGGGCGCGGGTCGCGTCGGCCTCCCCGCAGCATTCCCGCGTGATTGTAGGGATCGCCGGGTCGCCGGGTTCGGGGAAATCCACCCTCGGCGCCGACCTCGTGACGCAACTGAACCGGCATGCGGGCGCGCCAGACTCCCCCGGCGCCATCTTGCTGCCCATGGACGGTTTCCATCTGCCGCAGGCCAAGCTCGTCGAACTCGGGCGCCGGGACCGCATGGGAGCACCGGACACCTTCGACGCCCCGGCCCTCGTACGCGTCTTGCTGGCGATCCACGCAGATTCAGGCCCTGTGCTGGCACCCACCTTCGACCGCAGCATCGAGGAGCCGGTAGCGGATGCCATCACCATCGACCCAGCGCATCGGCTCGTCGTTGTCGAAGGCAACTACCTACTGCTCGACAACACCGGTTGGGAGCCCATCGCACCGCTTCTGGACGTGAGCCTGTTCGTGGACGTTGGCTACGACATCCGCTTGGCCAGGCTCGTTGCCCGGCACGAGCGCTACGGCAAGAGCCCAGCGGATGCCCTGGCCTGGGCGACAGGGCCAGACGAGGCCAATGCCAGGGTGATCGAGGCGACGGCGGCGGCCGCGACGTACCGGGTGACGCTGACCTAGCGGGGCCGCACCGACGGAGTGGGGCGAGCCCAAATCACGACAAGGGCAGTGGCGATCGGCCCGAAGAGCAGCCCGAGGACGAACCAGATCCAGCGCCGGCGCCCCTTCGTTTCGGCGAGGCCAGCCGTGACGATGGCGAGCGCAAACCACCAGCCGCTGTTGTCGTAGATCGTCGTTGTATCCATCAGGGCAGCCTACGGTGTCGGCGGACGTCGACTGGATTTCGAGACGCGGCCTCGTTCCTCGGGCGCCCCTCAACCACCGGAGAGGTCCCCGGTGGTTGAGGAGAGAGCGCCAACGAGCGTCTCGAGACCTCGGTTAGGCGCTGCGGCGGCGAAGACGCACGCGGATGAGCACACCGGCGAGTCCGGCCAGGATGAGCGCGCCTGCTGCGCCCAGCCAGGGCACCAGGTTCTGCACACCGGTGGATGCCAGGCCATCTGCCGCGCTGCCCGCAGCGGCAGGCGCGGTGACCGTCACCGCGATTCTGGCAACCTCGACACCGCCGACCGATGCCACGATCGTGTGCAGGCCTGCCGGCGTTGCTGCCGGAATCTGCAGTGTTCCCGTCACGACACCGGCCGCGGAGGCCCTGAGCGAGCCGAGGCTCACCGGGGCGGAGTAGAGGACGAAGTCAACATTGGCACCGGGGGCGAAGCCCCCACCGGAAATGCTCACCCGGCCACCGGCAGCGACGGTTCCCTGTCCGAGCGAGATCGATTCCGGCGCCTCAGTCGGCGTCGGGGTCGGCGTTGCAGTCGGCGTCGGGGTCGGAGTCGCAGTGGGCGCTGGCGTCGGCGTCGGTGTTGCAGCCGGGGTCGGCGTCGGAGTCGGCGTCACCGCGCCGGTACCGAAAATCGCAGCTGCGGTACCGATGTTCAGGAACACCGTCTCACCGGTGGCATCCTTCAGTCCGTCGTTGTCCGTGACGATGTAGACGTTTCCGTCGGCGCCGATGGTCAGGCCTTCGAGCTTCTCCTGGGTCCAGCCGTTCAGGGCACGCAGGGCCCGAAGGGCATCAAAGGCTTGGGTCTTCTTCAACACCTGGAGCGGAGCGCCTGCAACCGGATCGGTTTCTGGCAGCTCGACGGTGTAGATCCGCTTGTTGACGGCGGCAGGACCGTTGAGCTTGTCACGCTCGATCACGGCGAGGGTGTTCGAATCGACGGCGACGATCTCAGAGAGACCGACCCAGTCGGAGGACGTGCTGGGGGCCTCCAGCTGGTAGCCGAACCAGGTCCAGCTCGACGTCGTCACGTCATAGCGGCCGATGCGGGTCACTCCGTCGCCGTCAACCGTCGAGGCAGTGGATGCCGGGTCGGTCCAGAGCGGACGCTGGATGGCGACGAATACCTGCTCGTGTCCGTTTGCATCCGTGATGGCCGTCACACCCTCGTAGCCCCACTTGTTGATGTGGTCAGAGATCTCGGTCGGCAGGTTGACGGTCTCGGCGACGGCGCCGGCGGCATCCGTTCGGTACAGCTTGTTCGCCGCACCGGTCGCGCCCTCTGAGGCGAGCCAGAATCCGCCCTGTGGACGGGCGAAGAGTCCCTCGATGTCGAAGTTCGCCGGCGTTCCGGCCTGCGTCACGACAAGCCCGGTCGTGATGCGGGCGGGCTTCTTTGTGGTGTCAACGGTGAAGATGGTGCTCGGCTTGAGTGCGCTGTCGCTCGCCGTGTACAGGGTGCCTGGCTTGCCGGGCGCTGCGCTGAGGGCGCCGAGGGCGCTCCAGCCGATCGGTGCGCCAGTCGCAGTGCCGTCGACGGTGTCGGAGATGATGGTGGGCGCCTGGGCGACAGCGGATCCCCGCTGGTAGATGGCAACGGATGCGCGCACGCCGACGCTTGCGTCATCGGTCTCGCTGGAGACGACGAGCAGATCCCGCGACGGAATGCTGAGCACGCCCTCAGGGCCATTCGTGGTGAACAGCAGCTGCTGGAACACCGGGTTGACCGGGTTGCTCAGGTCGTAGACGGCGACGAAGTTGCTGCGCTCACTCGCGACGAAACCGTAGCGGACCCCGTTGACCGTCGATACGGCCAGGCCCTCAGGCTCTGAACCCTTCTTTGCTGCCCGGTCGTCGTTGTAAACACCGTGTTGCACGGCGAGGCGCTCGAACGTGTTGCCGGCGTCCCAGCTGACCGTGCCGCTTGTGGCGTCAAAGATGGTCCAGCCCCTGGTGCCGCCCTTCCAGTCGCCCTCATTGGCCGTGGCGACGTGAGTGTCGTCGACCCAGGCGATGGAGTCTGGCTCGCGGGGCGTGGCGGCAATCGAACCTGTCAGGTCGATCTTGCCGTCCTTCTTGCTGTCAATGCCGGAGACGGCAACGGATCCGGCGCTGAACACGTTCTCGATCGCGCGCGTCGCCAGGTCGATCACGACGATGCCGTTGTTCTCCTGGAGCGTGAGCGCCAGCTTGTTCTTGCTGTTGATCGCCACGTATTCCGGCTCTGGGTCGGTGGCCTCGACAATGCCGGCGGTGGTGAATGCCGGCAGCGCGGAGCCGTCGTGCGCGACCAGGTCGATGGGTGTGGCCACCCAGCTGGTCGGGCTGGCGTTCAGGTCGATCACCTGCACGAATCCGGCGGGGAGCTGCGGCAGATCGCCCTTCGCGCGGCCGGCCGGGGTGGCATTCTCGTCGCGCTGGTTCTCGATGGCGATGGCCGCGTACTGCTTGTCTGCGCTAATGGCAATGGAATCTGGCTGGCCGTGCAGGTCGATCGAGGCAACGCGAGTGCGGTCGGAGATCCTCAGCACGTCGAGCCGTCCTGACGGGTTTGCGAAGTCGCCGCCGGATTCGTCGATCACCACGAGCACGTAGTCGCCATAGACAGCGACAGACGTTGGCTGGTCGTCTGCGTGACCGAGGGTGGCCAGGGAGATCGTGCCGAGGCCGGTGGGCGCCGCAGGATCGGTGATGTTGAGGAAGCCGATCCGTTTGCCGAGGGCGTCCGTGTAGATCACCGTGTTGCCGTCATCGGTGACGGCGGAGATCTCGGCGACCGTCGGCAGCGCGGCATCCACACCGGCGGGCACATTCTGGAAAACGGGGTAGGTAGCAACCCTGTTGTAGGCAGATGCGGCCGGCGCGGCCTGGGCGGCATCCGCTCCCTGCCCAGGAATGGTACCGAAGGCCCCGACCACGATCGCCCCGGCCAGGAGCGCGGTGGCTCCTCGGGTGAACGTTGTCTGACGCTGAGATGTGGTGGCAGTGGGTGCGCGCATGCACTCAACGTGGCAATGACGTCCAAACCGGAGCGGGCTCGCAGATGGACGACGGATTGCGTAGAGGTGAACAAGGGGTGTCTGGGGCGTCGGCTGGATTTCGAGACGCGGCCTCGTTCCTCGGTCGCTCCTCAATCAGCGGGAAGCCCGATGATCAGCGCCCGGTGAACTTCTCCATCGAGCGGTAGACACCGAAGACGTTGCCGGCGACGGCATCCCACACCGGCAGCGGAAGGGTGCCACGGAGAGCCTGGGCGAGGCCAACGCTCCAGGGCATCCGCAGCAGTGGACTGCCGGCGAGCATCGACTTCCACACCCGGTTGACCACATATTCGGGCGTCATGATCGGGGTGAGCAGGGGGCCTCGTGCCCCAGCGAACATACCGGTCGAGATGTAGCTCGGGCAGACTGTGGTCACCTTCACGTACTCATGACCCTGCTGCACCAGTTCGAGGCGCAGCGAATCACTCCACGAGATAAGTGCAGCCTTCGAGGCCGCGTACACGCTCATGCGAGGATTCGACAGGGTGCCGGCAGCGGATGCGATGTTCACAATCCGCGATTCCCGGTTCGGGTTCTCCATCATGGCCGGCAGGAACTCACGGGTGATGTACATCGGGGCCAGCGCGTTGATCTGCATGGTCGGGCGGGTGTCTTCGCCGTTGTCGTGTTCCCAGAAGTACTTGCCGCGGATGATGCCGGCGTTGTTGATCACGATGTCGGGGTTGCCGACCTCCATGCGAACGCGCTGGGCAGTCTGGGCGATCGCGCCCATGTCGGCAATGTCGACGACGTATGGGGCGATGCGGGTTCCTGGCCAGGCCAGGTCGTTCAGCTCTGCGGTCGTCGCGGAGAGCGCCGCGGAGTCACGGTCCCAGAGGATGACGGCTTTGGCGCCTTCTGCAACGGCGCGCTCTGCGTAGAGCCGCCCCATTCCCATCGCAGCACCAGTGATCAACACGCGGGCTCCGGCAACGGTTCGAGTCATAGTTCCATCATCCCAACAGTTGCGGGAAACACCGCACCGAGTGCGCTGTTACTTTGCGTTGCACTCCGAGTGGCCAGCACCCAGTGCTGCCGTCATGCTGCTGGAGGAGTCGCCTCTCGATAACACGCGACCGCCTGCACCACACCAGGGATCACGAGGAACATCATCATGACGTCGACCAGCCCGACAATCTCCAGCCTGGCGACCGAGAACCGTCGCTATCCCGCCGATCCCGCGTTTGCCGCCCAGGCCAACGTGGACGCAGGCTGGTGGGAGAGAGCGGATGCCGACCCGGTCGCCTTCTGGGCGGAGCAGGCCAGACGCCTCGACTGGGAAACGCCGTGGCACACCGATCACAGCTGGCGTCCGGCCCGTCAACCGGGCACCGATGGCGTCCGTGCAGACGGTGCCGTCACGCTCGGCATCCCCCGCGCCGAGTGGTTCGCCGGCGGCACCCTCAACGTGGCGGTCAATTGCGTCGATCGGCACGTGGCCGCTGGCAAGGGCGACAAGGTGGCGTTCTACTTCGAGGGTGAGCCGGGCGATCGGCGCACGCTGACCTACAGCGACCTGCAGAGCGAGGTGAACAAAGCAGCCAATGCCCTCACCGCGCTCGGAATCGTGCAGGGCGACCGGGTGGTGCTCTACCTGCCGGTCATCCCAGAGACCATCATCATCACCCTGGCGATCGCGCGCCTCGGCGCCGTGCACTCGCTGGTCTTCGGCGGATTCTCGGCCGAAGCGCTGCGCTTCCGAGTTGAGGACACCGGCGCGAAACTGCTGGTCACCACAGACGGCCAGTTCCGTCGCGGCACTGCGGTGCCGGTGAAGGCAGCCGCCGATGAAGCGGTCGCCAGTGTCGCATCCATCGAGCACGTGCTCGTCGTGCGACGCACCGGCGAACCGGGCGCCCATGTTCCCTGGACCCCGGGCCGCGACGTCTGGTGGCACGACATCGTCGATACAGCCTCGGCGCAGCACGAGCCAGAGTTCTTCGACGCCGAGACGCCGCTTTTCATCATCTACACCTCTGGCACGACCGGGAAACCCAAGGGCCTCGTGCACACCAGCGGCGGCTATCTCACCCACGCCTCCTGGAGCCATTGGGCGATCTTCGACGCGAAAGTCGACGACGTGCACTGGTGCACGGCCGACCTCGCCTGGGTCACCGCGCACACCTACGTGCACTACGGACCGCTTTCGAACGGAACGACGTCGGTCATCTATGAAGGCACCCCGAACACCCCGCATCCGGCCAGACACTTCGAGATCATCGAGCGCTACGGCGTCACGACCTATTACACGGCGCCGACACTCATCCGCACATTCATGACCTGGTTTCCGAACGGGCTGCCGGCCGAACACGACCTGTCGAGCATCCGCTTGCTTGGCTCGGTGGGTGAGGCAATCAACCCGGAGGCCTGGGTGTGGTTCCGCGACACCATCGGAGCGGGAACCGCCCCCATCGTCGACACGTGGTGGCAGTCAGAGACGGGAGCAGCGGTGATGGCGCCGCTGCCCGGCGTGAGCACGCTGAAACCTGGCTCTGCCCTGCGCGCCATCCCCGGCCTCACCACTCGCGTCGTCGACGATGCCGGGGTGCAGGTGCCGAACGGCTCAGGCGGCTACCTCGTCATCGACGGTACCTGGCCGGGCATGGCCCGCACCGTCTGGGGCAACCCTGAGCGCTATCGCGACTCGTACTGGGCGAAATTCGCTGAACAGGGTTACTTCTTCTCCGGCGATGGCGCCAAATATGACGACGACGGCGACATCTGGCTGCTTGGCCGAGTGGATGACGTCATCAACGTCTCAGGCCACCGCCTCTCGACGATCGAGATCGAGTCGGCGCTGGTCTCGCATCCTGCCGTCGGTGAGGCTGCGGCGGTGGGCGTCGCCGATGCCACGACAGGCCAGGCCATTGCGGTGTTCGTGATCCCGACCGATGCGTCGATCCTCGGCCACGCACCGGATTCGGATGCCGCCACCGCGCTGGCCAGGCTGCTGCGGGCTCACGTCACGCGGGAGATCGGGGCGATCGCCAAACCGCGCGACATCTTCTTCGTTTCTGACCTGCCGAAGACCCGATCGGGAAAGATCCTGCGACGCCTGCTCGGTGATCTGGTCGACCAACGCCCCCTCGGCGACGTGACCTCGCTGCAGGACGATACCGTTCCCGGCCACATCGAGGCAGTCGTGGCGGCGTCTCGCGGCGGCATCCGCGGGTAATTTCGGCCGCCACACACCCCGGCACGGCCTCACTTCGGAGTGTTACGCCGGGTTTCGTTGCCCGCAGACGAACTGCCCAGCGCTGGATAACGTCGAAGAATCTTCCAAACCGATTGTTGATTCCCACCATGTCCATTCACACCGCATCTCGTCGGAACGCCGGCGCTGACACGACCGCCGCCGCGCCTGCGTCCGGGTCCGCGTCGAGCGGCACTGACAGCGTCGCCCAGGCCGCCCACCTGAATGGCAGCGGAACAACCACTGCGGCGATCCCGGCCGACAACACCTCATTCACCATTGAGTTCGCCGGGGTCGGCCGTGACTTCGCCGCCGACCCGAAGCGCGCAGCCACGAAACGCGCGGCCACTACGCGCGGGCAAGCGGGAAGCCGCGGTGCCGGGGCGGCCACCCGCGGAACGCAGAGCTCGCTGAGTGTGCTGCAAGATGTCTCACTCACTGTGCATGCCGGCGAGATCCTCGCGATCCTCGGTACCAGCGGATGCGGCAAGTCGACGCTCTTGCGCATTGCCGGTGGGCTCGATCGCCCGACATCCGGCCAGGTGCTGATCGACGGAACCCCTGTCAGCGGAATCGACCCGCGCTGCGCCGTCGGTTTCCAGGAGCCGCGGCTGCTGCCCTGGCGCACAGTTGCCGACAACATCGCTCTCGGTCTGCCTCGCGGCTCTGGTCGCGCCGCAGGTCGGGCCCGCGTCACCGAGCTGCTCGAACTTGTCGGCCTTGCCGACTTCGCCGGGCACCGTCCCCGCGAGATCTCCGGTGGCATGGCGCAACGGGCGTCACTGGCCCGCGCGCTGGCCCGCAACCCCGGTGTGCTGCTGCTCGACGAACCGTTCGGCGCGCTCGATGCACTTACCCGGCTCAAGATGCAGGACCTGTTGCTTGAGGTGCATCAGGCGGCCCCGACAACTGTGCTGCTCGTGACGCACGACGTCGACGAGGCACTCCAGCTGGCCGACCGGATCATCCTGCTCGGACGCCCAGACGCCGACAGTGCCGCCGGCATCCGCCAGGAAATCGTTGTGCCTGGCCACCGCCCCCGCGACCGCGGTTCAGCAGAGCTCGCCGAGCTGCGGGCAGACCTGCTCGCCGGACTCGGAATCGACCGGCACAGCGGCGCCTAGCCGAGGCACACCGCATCCGTCCCACACACTCACCGCGCGACACCGCATCCGCTCCACACAGCTTCCGCCCCACCCAGCTTCCATCCCACACTGCATCCATAGCCCCACCCAGCCGAGAGAATCCCATGACAACACGACGCGTGACAGCATCCGCCCTCATCGCAGCCGCAGCGGCCGCCAGCCTGCTGCTGACTGGCTGCGTTGCCGGTGAGAACCAGTCGGCCAATGCCGATGCCGCCTCTGAAGATGCCACCGTCACCCAGGGCGGCACCCTCAACATCGACTTCGCCACCTACAACCCGCTCAGCCTGGTGATCAAGGACCAGGGCTGGCTCGAGGATGCCCTCGCCGAGCAGGACATCACGGTCAACTGGGTGCAGTCGGCCGGCTCGAATAAGGCCAACGAGGCTCTGCGTGCCGGTGCGATCGACGTGGGCTCGACGGCCGGGTCAGCCGCGCTGCTCGCCCGCTCGAACGGGTCGCCCATCCAGGTGATCGACATCTACTCCCAGCCGGAGTGGGCAGCCATCGTGGTCCCAGACGGCTCGGCGATCACCTCGGTCGCCGATCTCAAGGGCAAGCACGTCGCAGCCACCAAGGGCACCGACCCCTACTTCTTCCTGCTGCAGTCACTGGAAGAGGCCGGCCTCACCCAGGATGACGTTGTGGTGGAGAACCTGCAGCACGCCGACGGCTGGGCTGCCCTGCAGAGCGGAGCTGTCGATGCCTGGGCCGGACTCGACCCGATCATGGCCGGCGCTGAAGAGGCCGGCGCCCAGCTCATCTACCGCAACGTCGACTTCAACAGCTACGGCTTCTTGAACGCGACCGAGTCGTTCCTGGAAGAGAAGCCAGATGTCGCCCAGACAGTCGTCAACGCCTACGAGCACGCTCGTGAGTGGGCGCTGGCCAACCCAGACAAGACAGCCCAGATCCTGTCGGATGTCGCGGGTCTCGATATTGCCGTCGCCACCAAGGTCATCGCCGAGCGCACGAACCTCGACGTCGACAACGTTCCCGGTGACGCCCAGCTGAAGGTGCTCACCACGATCGGCCCGATCTTCGTCGAAACCGGCGATGTTCCCAACCAGGCTCAGATCGACGAGGCGCTGGCCAGCCTGATCAACCCGACCTTCGCCGCGAAGGCCGACGCCGGAGCGATCAAGTAGTTCCCTCTGGGTGGGGTGGCCCGCGCCGCCCCACCCAACTCACCAGGACCTGCACCCACCAGGACCTCCTCTCACCAGGACCGGAACAATGACTGACACCAACGCCCCAACGGATGCGCTCACGCTGAGCTCGTCGGCCGCGCCGGCTGCGTTTGTCGGCGGTCCGACACACGGCTCGACACACGTGCCGACCCCACAGGGTGGGCAGGACTCGTCCACGACCGATCGCTCGCCCCGTGCGTTCAGCCAGCGTCGTTGGGTCATCATCCTCGGCGGGCTGCTGCTGCCCGTGCTGATCCTCGCGGTCTGGCAGTTCGTCACGACGACAGGTCTGGTGCGCACGTCGCAATTGCCCTCCCCCGTGATGGTCTGGGATGCCGGAGTCGACCTCTACAACCGCGGGCAGCTCACCCTGTACGTTGCGATCTCAACCCAGCGGGTGCTGATCGGTTTCGCCATCGGAGCCAGCCTCGGCCTGGCCCTCGGCGCGCTCGTCGGCCTCTCGCGGGCCGCAGACATCCTGCTCGCCCCGAGCCTGGGCGCGATCAGGGCCGTGCCGTCACTGGCCTGGGTGCCGCTGCTGCTGCTCTGGATCGGGATCGGCGAAGACTCCAAGATCACGCTCGTCGCGATCGGTGCGTTCTTTCCCGTCTACACGACCGTCGCGCAGGCGCTGCGCCACGTCGACACGCACCTCGTCGAGGCAGGCCGGGCATTTGGCCTGCGCGGGGTGAAGTTGTTCAGCACTGTGCAATTGCCGGCCGTCGTGCCCACTGTCATTTCCGGCCTGCGCCTCGCTCTCGCCCAGTCGTGGCTGTTCCTGGTGGCAGCCGAACTGCTGGCGGCTTCGATGGGTCTCGGCTTCCTGCTCACCGAATCGGGCGGCAACGGCCGTATTGATCGCATCCTGCTGGCCATTGTGCTGCTCGCCGTGCTCGGCAAGATAACGGATGCCCTCATCGGCGTGCTCGAACGCTGGGCGAACAAGCGCTGGGCGTAGCGCGCGGCGAACGAGCGGCCGGTCCCGTCCCTCTAGGCTGATCGCATGCGATTCGGACTCTTTGTACCCCAGGGCTGGCGACACGATCTGGTCGGAATCGACCCCGCAGAGCAGTGGGCCGCCATGAGTGGCCTGGCCGCGCACGCGGATGCCGGCCCCTGGGAATCGATCTGGGTCTACGACCACTTCCACACCGTTCCGGTGGCAACGGATGAGGCCACTCACGAAGCCTGGACCCTCATGGCCGCCTTCGCCGCCACCACCTCGCGGGTGCGTCTCGGCCAGATGTGCACGTGCATGAGCTATCGCAACCCGGCGTACCTCGCGAAGGTCGCGGCCACGGCCGACCTCATCTCTCGAGGACGCGTTGAGATGGGTATCGGCGCCGGCTGGTACGAGCACGAGTGGCGCGCATATGGCTACGGATTCCCGCGCGCCGGCGAGCGCCTCGCCCGCCTCGATGAGGGCGTGCAGATCATGAAGCAGGCCTGGACCACCGGTCGTGCCACCCTCAACGGCGAGCACTACCAGGTGGACAACGCCATCGTGCGGCCGCTCCCACTGCAGGAGGGTGGCATCCCGATCTGGATCGCCGGCGGCGGCGAGAAGGTGACGCTGCGCATCGCAGCGCAGTACGCGAACTACACGAACTTCGACGGCACAGCGGCTGGCTTCGCGCACAAGAGCGCCATCCTGCGCGGGCACTGCGACACGCTCGGCACCGACTTCAATGCCATCACCCGCTCGGCGAACTACAACACCATCGTCGCGTCGACCGAGGCCGAGGTCGCCCAGCGGATCGACGCCATCGAAGCCCGCGTGACGCCGTACCTCGGCGCAGAGACGGCCGCGGAGTTCGTGTCTGAGTACCGCAGTGGCACGGCGATCGGCGTCGGCACCCCTGAGCAGGTCGTTGAGCGCCTGACCGAGCTGAAGAACCTCGGCCTTGGCTACGCGATCCACTACTTCCCCGAGGCGGCGTACGACCGCTCCGGCATCGAGCTCTTCGAGCGCGAGGTCATGCCGGCGCTGCAGTAGCCGGATGCGGGGTCTCGAGACGGCCGTGGCCGGCCTCCTCGACCAACGGACAACGCGCATCCGCTCGCAAAAAATCGACCCAAAAATTCACGTATAGGTCGATTTCTTGCGAGTGGATTGCGTGGAACCACCCGGTTACCTTGACACTCATGTGAAGGTAGGGTGATGGGGACGCGCTGACCGTTGCGCGAGCTGAGATGTGAGACGTGAGAGGCGGCATCCGTGAAGATAGGCGAACTGTCGGCCCGCACAGAGGTCTCCACGCGGCTGCTGCGGTACTACGAGGAGCAGGGCCTCCTCGAGTCGACCAGGGGCAGCAACGGGTATCGCGACTATGCGGAGTCAGCCGTCGACCGCGTGACCCAGATCCGCGGACTCATCGATGCCGGCATCCCCACCGCACTGATCAAGGACATGATCCCCTGCCTGCGCGGCACACAGTCGACCCAGGTAGAGCAGGTCACACCTGAAATCATCGAGACGTTGAGCCTGCGCCGCGAGCAGCTCGCCCGCAAGATTGCGTGCCTCACCCGCAACCATGATGCGGTCGATGCGTACCTCACCGATGCGGTGAAGACGCTCAACTAGCGCGCAGAACGCCCAGGCGCGGAATCCCCAGGTGCAGCCGCGAAACCACGCCGGGAGCCCAGCACTACGGCGATGCTGACCACAACCAGGCCGAGGGCAACCCACGGCACTGTGCTCTCCCCCGCGCCATCGAGCACCAGGCCCCCAAGGAAGGCCCCTCCCGCGATCGCACCATTCCACGCGGTGACGATCAGGGATTGCGCGACATCCGCTGCGGGTCCGGCCACGCGGGCAGGGGCGTTCTGCAGCAGCGACGGCGCACCGCCATAGGCCGCACCCCAGAGGCCGACAGCGACGATCGTGGCGATCGGGTTCCCGCCGAATATTCCGATGGCGAGCATGGCAACACCGAGGGCAGCGGATGCGACAAGCACCAGCATCCGCAGGTGGCGGTCGATGAGGATGCCGACCACCACGAGTCCGGCGATGGCGCTCAGCCCGAAGACCAGGAGCACGACGTCGACCCGGTCGGCCCAGCCGGAGGCCCGCATCAGCGGAGCGATGTACGTGTACGCGACATTGTGGCCGAGCACGAAGGTCGCCGTGACGACCAGAATTGCGAGAATCCCAGGAGTGCGCAGCACCTGGCCGAGCGTTGCACGGCCTGCTGCCCGTTCGCCAGGGAAGCGCGGAACAGCGATCAGCACCCACACGATAGCCGCCACCGTCGTGACGGCAATGAGGGCGAAGATCATCCGCCAGCCGAGGAGCGAGCCGAGCAGGGCGCCAAGCGGCAGGCCCAGAGCGAACGCGATGGGTGTGCCGGCCATGGCGACCGACAGCGCGCGTCCGGCCTGAGCCGCCGGCACCATCCGCATCGCGTAGCCAGCCATCATCGCCCACAGCAGGCCGGCCAGCGCTCCACCGACCATGCGCGCGATGAGGATGACCGTGTAACTGGCCGAGATGGCCGTGACCACGTTGACGGCGAAGAATCCGAGCGCGACCGCGATGAGCAGGGCGCGGCGCGGAACGGCGCGGGTCGCCGCAATCAGCGGGATGGCCCCCAACGCCGTGGCCAGGGCGTACACGCTGACCAGCGACCCGATCTGAGATTCGGAGACGCCGAGCGAGCTGCTCATCTGGGGCAGCAGCCCGGCCGGCAACGTTTCGGTGAGCACCACGAGGAAGATGATCGACGCGAGGGCGAGCAGCCCGCTGAGCGGGAATCGGGTCGCGGGAGGGGTGGGTGAGGCTGTCATCGCAGGCGCCATCGCGGGCGCTGGATCGGACTTGACACGATCGATCGGAAGCCTGGATGGGGTTGCTGAAGGAGACATATCTGCAGTGTGCAACCTTCACACTAATGTCAAGGTCAAGGGCAGGCGGAGCGCATTCAACAGGGGGCGCATCCAGCTGAGGCTGCGATACTGGAGCAGACAGCGACGCGTTCCGCCCGCACCGTCCCGCGTGCACGAACGGGGGCTGGGTTGTCCCCGTAGTGTCGTGTCACAGGAACGGGCACCATGTCCAGCACACCCTCCTCCGCAGCAGCATCGCAGCCCGACTCATCCGTCGCCGCGACAGCCGCTCCCTCGGCATCCGCTCGCCCATCCGCTCCTACTTATGTCGAGTGGGACGAGACCGACGGCCACCACCGGGCCCTCTGGCGTTCAGAGGGCGGCTGGCCGGCGCCGACTCGCGTCGTCATCGCCGATGACACCACCACAGCGGATGCCGCATACCGCCTGGTGAAGTCGGGCACGTCGCTGCTCTGGCACGGCGACTTCAACAACGCCCGCCAGCTGCTGAGCGCGCTGGCCAGGCGCATCGACCAGCGGAAGCGCTCGTCACGCACCGACCTGACTACCGCGTTCCACACCCACCGAACGGATGCCGTCACTCGCGCCCGCCTGCTCGGCATGCTGCTCGTTCCCCTCGACACCGGTTACGTCGTGCCACTCCGTCGGGCACCGGACGTCGCAGCCGCCTGCATTGAGACCTTTGGCGCGGTGGGCGAATCCGAAGACTCCGTGCTGTCGCTGCGCGAACTCCTCGGCGTGATCGGCGCCCACGAGTGGCGCACCAAGGGCGTCTTCGTTGAGGCGCTCGGGGCCAAGATCCACCCGCACTACGGGGTGTTCTCGCCCATTCGCGGCGAATACCTCGACCTGGTTGCCACGGCTCCGCTGCCGGCCGCCGCGACCGCGCCAACCGGAACCGCCTTCGACATTGGGTCGGGAACTGGGGTGCTGGCCGCCATCCTCGCCACCCGCGGTGTCACCAGGGTGATCGGCACCGATCTCGACGATCGGGCGCTCAACTGCGCCCGCGCCAACGTGGCCGACCTGGGGCTCGGCGACCGCGTCTCGATTGTGCGCGCCGATCTCTTCGCCGAGGGCCGCGCCGACCTCATCGTCTGCAACCCGCCGTGGATTCCCGCCCCGGCAACCACCTCAACCGACCACGCCGTCTACGACCCAGACAGCCAGATGCTGCGCGGTTTCCTCAGCGGACTTGCTGCGCACCTGAATCCGGGCGGCGAAGGCTGGCTCATCATCTCCGACATCGCAGAGCGCCTTGGACTGCGCTCGCGCGACGAACTGCTCGACCTGATCGACGCGGCCGGACTCGAGATCGTGGCGCGCCTCGACACGAGGCCGACGCATCCGCGCGCCTTCGATGCCACCGACCCGCTGCACGCGGCTCGGGCGGCAGAGGTCACGTCACTGTGGCGGCTCCGCGCGGCTGGCTGAATAGGCCGCAGCACCGCCGCGGGTCGAACGCAGCCGTGCGGGTGTTGTAGCTACCGCGACGCTGCGTTCAGCCCGCGCAGGTCTCGAGACGGCCTGGCGGCCTCCTCGACCAGCGGGGACGGCAGCCTCCTCGACCGACGGAAGGTTAGCGCTGGCGATAGGCCAGGCGCTGCTCCGGCGACAGGTGCTCTGTGGCGTAGCTGAGCGCCGTGCGCGGCATCCGCTTGGCGTACTCGTCGAGAAAGCCGGTGAGCAGTTCCCGGTCGATCCGCTTGCCCACTTCGCGCAGGGCCCATCCGACGGCCTTGTGCATAAGGGGTTCTTTGTCGTCGAGCAGCAGGGCGGCCAGCTCAAGGGTGGTCGTGGCGTCGCCCGCCTGAATCAGCCAGAGCGTCGACACCATCGCCACCCGGCGTTCCCAGAGCACGGCACTCGCCGCGAGCTCGAACAGCACATCACGAGGCTGGTCGACGAGGTAGGCGCCCAGGATGCCGGGTGCTGAGGCATCCACGAGATCCCAGTTGTTCACCCGACCACGTCGAACGAGCGTGAGGTAGTAGTCGACAATGGCTGCGCGCTTGGCGTCGTCGCGGGTGCGCGCGGCACTCGCGCGCTCGAATTGGGCGAGCAGGATGAGAAGCCCGGCGACGCGATGCTCGTGAATCTCGCTGTTCATCAACGCGTCGATCTCTGACTGGGGCAGTCCTGCATACCGCTTGACGACCTGTCGAGTGTCGGGAACCCGCACGCCGATGAAGATGTCGCCCTCGCCATATTCGCCCGGCGCCGTCTTGAAGAACCGCATGGCGCCGACGGCCCGCTCTGGATCGGCCACGGCGGCGAGCGCCGCCTTCACATCGTCTGCAGTCGGCATCCCGCGAGTCTATGCGCCGGCGGCCATCTCACGTGCGCGTATCCTGCGCCCGCGACACCCATCGGCAGTGAAAGAACGCGCCCGCTGAAATGTGACGCAGATTCCTTGCGGACTCACGCACGAAAACGCGGGTTAGACCCCGATACGCTGGAGGTGATGCGCACACCGCGCTGTCAGTGCCGATCCACGTTCACACACGGGCGGCCGATTCACGAGGACGGGAGGTTCCCATGTCGAATTACATTGCAGAAGCACTGGTCGGTGAGCCCGAGGTCGTCGAGGATGCCCGTTCCCTGTCCGCCGGTGTCGAATCACATCCGGCCTGGCTGCGCCTCAAGGAAGCCGCCACAGCGCTGCAGGCCGTACAGGTGCAGGATGGCTCGATTCCGGATGCCGCCGACCACGCCAACGCGCAGGCCAACGTCGAGACGATCACCGGCGCCATTGCCGAACTCGCCCCGATGTTCCCGCACGATGCCGCCTATCTCGACGCGCTCGTGGTCGACTTCGACCGCTGGGCCGCCGGATACGACGAGACGGCCGCCTTCGGTGTGCCCGACTTCCTGGATGCGCTGATGGCTTTCCAGCCGCAGGAGCACCGCGCTGACGGCGTCCGCCACCTGGTCGTCTTCCCGATGTACACGCAGAACGGCAGCTCAAACCGGTTCGTCGAGGCCGTGCTGGTCGAGGTCATCTGGCCAGAGTTCATTGGCGAGCTGGAGGAGGAGTACACGAACGGCTTGTTCGTGCCCATCCGCTTCCTTGATTTCACGCCAGGCTACGACACCAACTCGGCTGTGCTGTTCCCGGAAAGTGTCGCGATGCGCCAGATTCCGACCTTCACGTGGGGAGCGATCTTCCAGGATCGCGAAGCCGCGAGATTCCGTCGGGTCGTGCGCGCTGCATCCGAGATCACGCGTCTCGACCTGCCGGAGGATGCGGCAGCCATGCTCGACGACCAGCACCTCACCGAGGAAATGTTCGTCATGTGGGACCTCATCCACGACCGCACGCACATGCGCGGCGACCTGCCGTTCGATCCGTTCATGATCAAGCAGCGGATGCCGTTCTTCCTCTATTCACTCGAGGAACTGCGTTGCGACCTCACCGCGTTCCGCGAGTCGGTGAAGATCGAGCATGACGAGAACGCCAGCCCCGAGGCCCGAAAGCACGCCAAGCTCGTGCAGTACGGCGTGATCTTCGACCGGATCTTCCGGTTCTCGATCACCGGCAGCCGGGTGCGCAACTACGACGGGCTCGGCGGCCAGCTGCTGTTCGCGTGGATGCACCAGCACCATGTGCTGCACTGGACCGACACCAGCCTCAGCTTCGACTGGGACGCCGTGCCGGACGTCGTCATCGCGCTCGGAGCCCAGATCGACGAGCTGTACTGGAAGTCAATCGACCGGCCGAAGAAGGCACACTGGCTGGCTGCGTACGAGATGCTCACCGAGACACTCACTCCCAATCCCGCATCCGTGTGGGCGCGGGGTCTGAGCGACGACGTGCTCGCCGGGCTGCCGAAGGGCTACACGGATGCCGTGCTTGACGACGAATTCCCGCTGTCGATGTTCTTCGAAGCACTCGACAAGAAGATGAAGCCCGTCATCGAATCCACCATTGGAATCACCGGCCGTGACTAACGTCCGGCCCAATTCAGCCGCTGGTCGCACCGTGCTCATTGCCGGTGCGACCAGCGCTGCTGGAATCGCGGTCGCGAGCGCGCTCACGGCCGCCGGCGCGCGCGTGATCGGCGTCGGCTCGAACGCCGAGCGTTTGTCCGCGTTCGCCGAGCAGGTTCCGGGCGCCATCACCCGCGTCTGCGACCTGGCAGACTTCGCGGCGGTGACCGCGCTGGCCGCCGAGGTTCGCGAGACGGCAGCCAAGCACGCGCATGGCAGCGTCGACGGACTGATTCACCTGGTGGGCGGATGGCGCGGTGGCGGCGGACTCTCCGGCCAGAGTGACGACGACTGGGACTTCTTGCACCGCAACGTCGTCACGACGCTGCGCAACACGACCCGCGCGTTCAACGCCGACCTGCTGGCCTCTCCGGCCGGTCGGCTGGCGATTGTGTCGAGCGTGTCTGTCGACAAGCCGGCGCCGGGCGGCGCGAACTACGCAGCGGCGAAAGCCGCGGCTGAGACGTGGACCCGCGCGGTCGGGCAGGGCTTTGCGAAGACCGCCCCCGAGGCCGCCGCGGTCATCTTCGTTGTGCGCTCACTTGAGGGGCTCGAAGCCGAGCTGGCAACCCAGGTAGTCGGACTCTGGGACGCGGATCCGGCATCCGTCAACAACTCACGGGTGCGGCTCGGCGCGTAGCTACCCCCACTTCGGGGCTTGGGTCCGTGATACCGGCGCCCTCGCCGATAGGCTCACGACGGAGCCTTTTCGGAACAATGTGTAGCGTTCATTTGTCGTCAGTCTCCGTTTACAGACAACTTTCACCAGTGAATGAGGACCAAGACACGTGAAGAACAATCCCATCAGCAGGCTGCGCGGCATTGCCGCCATCGGCCTGAGCCTCGCCATGGTCGGCGGTCTCTCCCTCGTCGCCGCCGCGCCCGCGTCGGCTGTGCCCGTGCCTACGACGTACGCGGTAACCGGAACAGTCTCCAGCGTGACCGTGGCTGGCCATGGGCCCCTGGCCGGAGCTGAGTTCGCGGTCGACGGTGGCCCGACCGCCGTCACGGACAACGCAGGCGCTTTCGCTCTGTCAGTCGAAGATGGCCACTACACCTACACAATTTCCGCAGTCGGCTACCTCCCCCACTCAGGAGATTTCGACGTGGTTGGCGCAGCCATTGATTTCGGCGAGTTTAATCTCACGCAGGACCTGCCTCCCGCACCTGCAACGTTCTCGATCAGCGGCGTAGTCACGGCCAAGGACGCCAACCCGGCGTTCGCCCCCACTGTTCTGCTCAGCGGCATCAAGGACTCCTCCCCGTGGCAGACCCCGCTAGACGCAGACGGACACTTCACGTTTCAGTACCTCAACCCGAGCGCCGACCTGTCGCTGACGATTTCAGCAGCGGGATACGGCACCGAGGTCGTGGCTGTCCCGATCGCCGACGCGGACGTCACTGTGGCGATCGAACTCCTGCCCAATTTGGTGGCCGGCACCGTCTCACTCTCCGGCACCCAGACCCTGGGCAGCACGCTCACTGCGAGCGCCGCCGGTTGGCCTGCAGGCACCACGTTCACCTACAACTGGGGCGCCGTTGCTCCGGGCCAGCAGAACTCCGGCGACATCTTCGGGTTCGACGCAGCGGCCCTGCCCGTGACCGCCGACATCGTGAACAAGCGAATCTGGGTAGAGGCCGTTGGCCACCTGGACGGCTTCGCAGACAACTACTCTGCCCCTGCCTTCGCCGCCACCCCGCAGATCCCGATCGCAGCCGCTCCGGTCGCGAACTCAGCCGATCTGGCGGCATTCCTGGCGGCCAAGGGCTCCACGCCGGCGTCCCAGACCTCCGTCGGCCTGCCGGCCGGTAGCCTGGACCCGAACAAGGGCCACACCGCCAACGTCCCGTTCACGGGATCTGACACCTTCGTCGACGCGTACCTCTACTCGTCGCCCATCAGTGTCGGCACGTTCCCGGTCGTGAACGGCGTCGTCAAGGTCACCCTGAGCGCCAGCGTGCTCAGCCAACTGACTGCTGGCTCGCACACGCTCGTCGTCGTCGGACAGTTCGACGGTGACGTGTCGAGCGTTGCGATCAATGTCGCTGCCACTAGCGCCTCCCTCGCAGAGACCGGATTCAACCCCGCCGTGCCGTTCGGCGCCGCTGCGCTGATCCTGCTGCTCGGCGCCGCACTGGTACTGCGTCGTCGCAGCCTGCACGCCTAGTCTGCAGTCCTAGTCTGCAGTCCTAGTCTGCAGTCCTAGTCTGCAGTTCCGAACGAAGGGCACGGCCGAAAGGTCGTGCCCTTCGTCGTGCCGCTGCCACCCAGATTCCCCCGCAGATTCCCCCGCGCGACGGATCCGCCACGGCGCCTCAGCCGCTAGCGTGTCAGCATGACCGACAGCACCGCCGATCTGCGCCATCTCGATCTGCGCGGGCCCGATCCGCGCGATTCCGACTCGCTCGGCGCCGACTGGGTGCGCCCTGCTCCCAGCGCACGCGGGTATCGAACGGATGCCTGGGCAGCGCTCGCCCTGCTCGCCGGCACCGCCGTGAGCGCCACTCTCACCCGGGTGGCAGGCGTCTTCGACGAATCACCCACCTGGCTGGTCGTCATCTGGGTCGCCGCCATCACCCTTCCCCTGGCTGTGCGGCGGCGCTGGCCTGAATTCGTTGGCGTCGTCATCGCTGTGGTGTTCAGCGGCGGCGCAATGCTCGGCAGCATGGACCTGCTCTTCGCGAACATCTGCCTGTACGTCGCCATCTATTCGGTCGGTGCCTGGTCGCGCAATCGCACCCGCGCAGCCTGGGTGCGCGCCCTGATCATCGCGGGCATGTTCATCTGGCTGTTCTGGAACCTGCTCATCTCTGCCAACCAGGTGAGCACCATGCCCGACCTGTCGCGTGACGGATTCTTCTCACCGTTCGCCGCATACGGCCTTCTGCAGGTGCTCATCAACCTGCTCTACTTCAGCGCGGCGTACTACTTCGGCGACACCGCGTGGCGCTCGGCCAGACAGTCTGCTGCCCTGAGCGCCCGCACGCAGGAGCTGGCTGACGAACGACAGCGGAGCGCCGGCCAGGCCGTGACGCTGGAGCGCGTGCGCATCGCCAGAGAGCTCCACGACGTTGTGGCGCACCATGTCTCGGTGATGGGCGTGCAGGCCGGCGCGGCCAGGCGCATCCTGGCCCGCGATCCTGAGCAGGCCGTCGTGGCTCTCGAATCGATCGAGCGAAGTGCCCGCACGGCCGTCGATGAACTGCACACCATGCTCGGGACTCTCCGCTCCGCCGACGGCGATGACGCCAACCGCGCCACCACCAGTACCCACGGAATCGCCCAACTCGCCGAGCTCGCGGACGAATGCACCGCCGCAGGCGTGCCGGCCACTGTGACGGTCGTCGGCTCGGCTCGCGATGTGTCGAGAACCATCGAACTCTGCATCTATCGGATAGCCCAGGAGGCGCTCACCAACACCCGCAAACACGCCGGTGCCGGTGTCCGCGCCGATGTGCGGCTGCGTTACGAAGCGGATGCCATTGAGCTCGAGGTGACGGATGACGGCAGCGGCAGCCGGGCCGCGTCTGCCAGCGGGCTCGGACAGCTCGGCATGCGTGAGCGGGTCGCGGCCGTCGGCGGCGATATTGAGCTCGGTCCCCGGCCCCGCGGCGGCTATCTCGTTCGCGCCCGCTTCCCGACGCATCGTGCGGTCCCTGGTGACAGTGCGAGTGGTGACGCTGTGACCGACCCCCCGGTCGACCCTTCGTCCGACGCACCGACCAACGCGCCGACCAACGCCGAGACCGACGCTCCGACCACCACCACCACCACCACCACCACGACCGTCCTCACCTCGCCGGGAGCCACCTCATGACCGCCGACGCGATCCGGGTCCTGCTGGTCGACGACCAGGCGCTGCTGCGCGCCGGATTCCGCACCATTCTCGAGTCTGAACCTGGCATCGTTGTCGTCGGCGAGGCATCCGATGGCCAAGGCGCCATCGACCAGGCTCGTCTCCTCAACCCCGACGTCATCTGCATGGACGTGCAGATGCCCGGCATCGACGGCCTCGCTGCAACCCAAGTCATAGTGGCAGACCCCGCCATTGCCTCTGCGGTGCTGGTGCTCACCACGTTCGACCGCGAGGACTACCTGTTTGCCGCCCTGCAGCATGGCGCGAGCGGTTTCATCCTCAAGAATTCGACCCCTGAGGCCCTCATCGAGGCGGTGCAGGTGCTCGCCCGCGGTGATGCCCTGCTGGCACCGGATGTCACGCGCAGGGTCATCGAGAGATTCACCGGCACCCTGGCGCCCGGCGCGACGCCTGTCCACATACCCGTCGCCGGTGGCACCTCCGTCGGACGCGCTAACGCTGCCACTGCCGCTGCCACCGCCGAGCTCACTGCCGAGCTCACTGACCGCGAATCAGAGGTGCTCGGACTGCTCGCACTCGGCCTGGCCAATGCCGAGATCGCCGGGCGCCTCTATCTCGGCGAGGCCACCGTCAAGACGCACGTCTCCAAGGTGCTGATGAAGCTGGGCCTGCGCGACCGCATCCAGGCGGTGGTCTTCGCGTACGAACATGGCATCGTGGTCCCGGCTGCCGGAACCGCCGTCGGAACCGCTGTTCAGGATGTGCACGAGCACACGCAAATCAACGGCAGAATTGATCCATGACCATCCCCCTCTCCGGCACCCAGTTCGAGCTCACCAGCGGCGAGTACACCGCCTCCATCGCCAGTGTCGGCGCCTCCCTGCGGGCGCTCCGCCACAAGGGGCGCGACCTCGTCGTTCCGTTCGATGCCGATGAGATGCGTCCGGCATACCGCGGCGCCACCCTCGCTCCGTGGCCGAACCGCGTGGTCGATGGCCACTACAGCTTCGACGGCAACGACTACCAGCTTCCGTTGACCGAGCCCGGCCGCGGCCACGCCCTGCATGGCCTCGTCGCCTGGCACGACTTCATCGCCCTCGACGAAGCCGACGACCGCGTGATGCTGGCCACCACCATTGAAGCCCAGGACGGCTATCCGTTCCGCGTGCAGGTGCGCGTCGAATTCTTGCTCGACGCCGACGGCCTCCACACCACGGTTGCTGCCCGCAACACCGGAAACGCCGCCGCTCCCTATGGCACAGGACCCCACCCGTACCTCGTCGCCGGCGAAGGCACCGTCGACGACTGGACCTTCCTCCTCCCCGCCGAGAAGGTGCTCACGGTCACCGAAGACCGCCTGATTCCGGTTGCGCTAGCGGATGTCGCCACAGAGGCGGCCGGATCGTTCGACTTCCGCACGCCCCGCGTCATCGGCGACCTCTTCATCGACCACGCATTCACCGGCCTGGTGCGCAACGAGAACCGCACAGCAGAGGTGCGCCTGACCGCGCCATCCGGCACCGGCGTCGTGATGCACTGGGACTCCTCCTGCCCCTGGGTCCAGGTGCACACGGCCGACCAGCCGACCCCGGAGACCAGCCGACGCGGCCTGGCGATCGAACCGATGACGTGCCCGCCCGACGTCTTCAACTCCCACGACGACCTGATCGTGCTGCAGCCGGGCGAGGTCACCTTCGCCTCGTGGAGCATCGCCGCCCTGTAGCATCGCCGCCCTGTAGCCGCCGCGCCGTAGCCGCCGCGCCGGCCTAGTAGCCGTCCTAATAGCCGTCCAGTAGCCGGCCGTGTCTGCCATAGCCACCCGTGTCGCATAACTCCTGCAAAACGCATCCACTCTCTCCGGCCGACCCGGACTCACGGGCCAGCCCCGCACAGGACGCGCGTTCTGCAGGAGTTATGCAAAAGGGAGGGGGTTGACTGCGGGCTGCGACCGACTTACGTTTAAGCAATTCATTAAATAAGGAGTTGGTTACGTGGCTGGCGCAAAAGACGAGTTGAGTCTCGTCTTCTCTGCTCTCGCCGATCCGACCAGGCGTGCGATGCTGTCGCGTCTCGCGCAGGGTCCGGCGACGGTGGGAGAGCTGGCCGCACCATTCTCGATCAGTCGGCCAGCTGTCTCCCAGCACCTGAGGGTTCTGGAAGCCGCTGGCCTGATCGAACGAACGACCGAAGCGCAGTGGCGCAGGTGCACCATACGCACCGAACCATTGGACGAGGCATCCGTCTGGGTCGACCAGCATCGGACCGCGTGGAACGAGCGCTTCGACCTGCTCGATGAACACCTGCAGGGTCTGCAGCAGAATCAGCAGCACCAGCAGCAGCGCCCGCACGCCAGCGGCTGACCTTCGGCACCCGCGGCCACGTCGGCAACTCCTGTCGAGTTGAGAAGGAGGCCATCCCATGGATGACCAGACGGGCACGACAACAGCGCCCCAGTTCACCATCACCCGCGTCTTCGACGCACCCCGTGACGCCGTGTGGCGGGCCTGGACAGACCCGGTGCAGGCATCCGTGTGGTGGCATCCACGCGGCATATCCACACCGGCGAATTCCGTGCACCTCGACCCCAGAGTCGGAGGCCACTACTCGTACACGATGGTCAACGACGCGACGGGTGAGGAGTACCCGACGGCTGGAACCTACATCGAGATCTCGGAGCCAGAGCGCCTCGTCTTCACCTGGGGCAACCCGGGCGATGAGGACGCGCCCGTCATCTCGATCACCCTGCGCGAGGTGGGCGAGCAGACCGAGATGACGTTCCACGTCGCTGGCATCGCAGGGGCGCCAGGCGACGGGTCCGTTTTCGACGGCTGGTCGAGCGCCTTCGACATCCTGACGGACGAGTTCGACTAGCGGCCGGCGGGGGTCTCGAGACACTCGCTGGCGCTCGTTCCTCGACCAACGGCGCGGCATCCGTCGTGTGGTTGAGTGCATGCCCCCTGCACGTTCACCCGCGCGACGGATGCGCGTGGCCGGCTGGTTTTGTAGCGTGGAAGCACCAGCGACGAAAGGGCGCCCATGCTCGAGATCAGAGACGTCAACAAGCACTACGGGAGCCGCCAGGTGCTCCACGATGTGAGCTTCACCGTCGGCAGCGGCCGCATGACCGGCTTCGTCGGGGGCAACGGTGCGGGCAAGACCACGACGATGCGCATCATCCTCGGCGTGCTCGACGCCGACTCAGGCACCGTGCTGCTCGACGGCACGCCACTGACGGCGAGCGACCGACGCCGCTTCGGCTACATGCCGGAGGAGCGCGGGCTCTACCCGAAGATGAAGGTTCTTGAGCAGCTCGTCTACCTGGCCAGGCTGCACGGCCTCACGCCAGCGGCGGCCAAGCGAAACGCGACCACCCTGCTCGAGCGGCTCGGACTCGGCGAGCGCAGCAACGACGCCGTCGAAGCGCTCTCGCTTGGCAACCAGCAGCGCGCCCAGATCGCCGCAGCGCTCGTGCACGACCCTGAGTTCCTGGTGCTCGACGAGCCGTTCTCCGGTCTCGACCCGATGGCGGTCGAGGTGGTGCAGAGCGTGCTCACCGACTACGCAGCGCAGGGTGTTCCCGTGCTCTTCTCCTCGCACCAGCTTGATATCGTCGAGCGCCTCTGCGACGACCTGGTGATCATCGCGGCCGGCGAGATCAGGGCGAACGGCGAGCGCGACGCCCTCCGCGACCAGTACAGCACCGCCCGCTATGAGATCCACACCGCTGGAGACACCGGCTGGATCCGCGACGTCCCCGGCATCTCCGTGATCGACTTCGACGGCGGCTACGCGGTCTTCGAAGCTGAAACGGATGCCGCCAGCCAGCACGTCCTGCAGCGCGCCATCACCGGCGGAGCCGTCGAATCCTTCGGGCTGCAACGCCCGTCGCTAGCCACCATCTTCAAGGAGGTCGTGAAGTGAGCACCCAGACCCACTCCGAAAACCAGCCGCAGGCCGGGAACACGGCAACTCGGGTCGCACGCCACCCAGCACCCACCTTCTGGCAGAGCGTCTGGCTCGTCGCCGTGCGCGAGATCATGGCGCGGCTGCGCAGCAAGGCGTTCCTGATCTCGACGGGCATCCTGCTGTTCGCGGCCATCGCATCCGTTGTGGTCGGTGGACTGGTCAGCGCGAATCCCACGCTGCCCAAGGTCGCCGTGGTCGGCAGTGCAAGCGAGATCGCCCTGAGCACGAACTCGTTCGAGATCGTCGAGGCGGCCGACGTGGCCGCGGCCGAAAAGCTGGTGAGAAGCGGCGACGTGTCTGCCGCCATCATTCCAGTCGAGCCCACCCCGACCTCGCCCCTGGCGGTGTCGGTGATCGCCCTCGACTCGCCGCCCTCTGATGTGCTGGGGGCCCTCAGCGTGAGCCCGGAGATCACCCTGCTCGAACCCGCGAGCCAAAGCGGGATGCTCGCCTATCTCGTTGCCCTCGGCTTCGGCCTGGTCTTCTTCATGTCGGCCATCACCTTCGGCTCGACCATCGCGCAGAGCGTCGTCGAAGAGAAACAGACGCGCGTCGTTGAGATCCTGATGTCGGCGATTCCGGTGCGCGCGCTGCTCGCCGGCAAGATCCTCGGCAACAGCATCATGGCGTTCGGCCAGATCGTGCTGATCGGGCTACTGGTCTCAGCTGGCATGGCGATCACCGGCCAACGGGTCTTGCTAGCGGATGTCGGCCCAGCCATCATCTGGTTCGCCGTCTTCTTCGCGTTCGGCTTCGTGCTGCTGGCGGGCATGTATGCGGCGACGGCATCGATGGTGTCGCGTCAGGAAGACGTTGGCTCTGTAACGGCGCCGGTGATGATGCTCGTGATGATTCCGTACTTCCTCGTCATCTTCTTCAACGACAACCCAACGGTGCTCGCGATCATGTCGTACGTGCCATTCTCAGCCCCGGTGGGCATGCCGATGCGGATCTTCATGGGCACCGCAGAGTGGTGGGAACCGCTGCTCTCCCTGCTGATCCTGCTCGCGACCACCTTGGTCGTCATCCTCCTCGGCTCGCGCATCTACTCGAACTCCCTGCTGCGCATGGGCACCCGGGTGTCATACCGCGAGGCGCTGCGCGGCTAGGCCCGGCCCGGTGAGCGGATGCCCGGCGAGCATCCGCTCACCGGCATCCGCTTGCCCGCCCGCAGCTTTCATGCAGCGCACGCACAGAATCGGCGTGCCGATGTGCGGGAAGATAGTGGGGTGACTGATGAACTCCACGACCTGACTTCCCGCGGCTTCGCCTCCGACAACTACTCGGGCATCCACCCAGACATCCTGGACGCGATTTCCCGCGCAAACGGAGCGCACCAGATTGCGTACGGCGAGGACGTCTACACGGCGAAGTTGCAGGATGTGTTCGCTCACCACTTCGGCGAGGGCGTCGAGGCATTCCCGGTGTTTAACGGCACAGGCGCCAACGTGCTCGGACTGCAGTCGATGCTGCCACGCTGGGGCGCGGTCATCTGCGCCGCAACCGCGCACATCAACACGGATGAGGGTGGCGCCCCAGAGCGCATCGGCGGCCTGAAATTGCTGCCGATCGTCACCCCGAACGGCAAGCTCACCCCCGAACTCATTGACCAGGAGGCCTGGGGATGGGGCGATGAGCACCGCGCACAGCCCCTCGTCGTCTCCATCACCCAGACCACAGAGCTCGGCACCGCGTACACCGTCGACGAGGTCAAGGCCATCGCAGACCACGCACACGCGCTCGGCATGAAACTGCACATGGATGGCGCCCGCATCTCCAACGCCGCCGCCAGCCTTGGTGTGCCGCTGCGTGCATTCACGCGCGACGCCGGCGTCGACGTGCTGAGCTTCGGCGGCACCAAGAACGGCCTCATGCTCGGCGAATGCGTCGTGGTGCTGAACCCCGATGCTGCGACCGGCCTCAGCTACCTCCGCAAGCTCAACATGCAGCTGTCCTCGAAGATGCGCTTCATCTCCGCGCAGTTCATCGCCCTGCTCGAGGGCGATCTCTGGCTGCAGAACGCCAGCCACGCCAACGCCATGGCGCAGCGCCTGCGCGGCGCACTCGAAGCTGGCGTCGCGTCCGGTGAGATCCAGGGCGTCTCGTTCACCCAGGCCACCGAATCCAACGCGATCTTCGTCGTGCTCCCCACCGGTGTCGCCGATCGCCTGCGCGAGCACTTCCGTTTCTACGATTGGAATCCGGCCACCGGTGAAGTTCGCTGGATGTGCGGCTTCGACACCACAGAAGACGACATCGACGCGTTCATCGCGGCCCTGAAGCAGGAGCTAGCTGTGTAATGAATGTTTTCGAGAGCAAGCCGTGGATCGCCTCGTACGCCCAGGGCGTGCCAGCAACCATCGACCCGCCCACCGAAACGCTCATCGACATGATGGATGCCTCCATCAAGCGATTCGGGTCGTCTATCGCTCTCGAGTTCTTCGGCGCGACCACGACGTACCGTGACCTCGGCGACGAGATCGCCCGCGCCGCGAATGGACTGCGGAAGCTCGGCGTGAAGGCCGGCGATCGCGTTGCTCTCGTGCTGCCGAACTGCCAACAGCACATCGTGGCCTTCTACGCCATCCTGCGGCTCGGCGCCATCGCAGTCGAACACAACCCGCTGTACACAGAGCGTGAGCTGCGCCACCAGTTCGAGGACCACGGCGCCCGCGTCGCGATCGTCTGGGACAAGGTGCACGCCACGGTCTCCGATTTCCCGTCCGACCTCGGCATCAACACCGTCATCGCCGTTGACGTGACCAAACGGATGCCGCTCAGCACGCGTCTGGCCCTCAAACTTCCGGTCAAGAAGGCAAAAACGTCACGGAACGCGCTGACCAGCGGCCCGCTCGGTCGCGACGCGCTCATCTGGGAGTCTCTCCTCGAGAACCGACGCCTCAAGCGGTCTCATCCCCGGCCTCGCCTCCACGACACAGCCGTTCTGCAGTACACCAGCGGCACGACGGGTACGCCGAAGGGCGCCATCCTCAGCCACTTCAACCTGCGCGCGAATGCCCGTCAGGGCCAGGCATGGGTCCCCGGCCTCCGCCCAGGCAAAGAGGTCTTTTATGGGGTGTTGCCCATGTTCCACGCCTACGGCCTCACCCTCTGCCTCACCACAGCGATGAGCATCGGCGCACGTCTGGTGTTGTTCCCGAAGTTCGATCCAGAGCTGGTGCTCACCGCCGCCAAGCGCACCCCTCCGACGTTCCTCCCCGCGGTTCCGCCGATCTACGACCGCCTCGTTCGCGCCGCAGCCGAGCGCAATGTGAACCTGTCTGGCATCCGCTACGCCATATCCGGCGCCATGAACCTGCCCATCGCCACGGTCGAGCGGTGGGAAAGCGCCACAGGGGGGCTGCTGGTCGAGGGCTACGGCATGACGGAATCCTCACCGATTGCTGCCGGCAATCCGATGGGGCCAACGCGCCGACCTGGCACTGTTGGCGTCCCGTTCCCCAGCACCGAGATCAAGGTTGTCGACCCAGAGAACTCGGCCATCGAGCGCAGCTACGACGAGGAGGGCGAGCTTCTCATCCGCGGCCCACAGGTCTTCTCCGGCTACTGGAATCGGCCGACAGAGACCGCCGCCGTGCTGCTGGCCGACGGGTGGCTGCGTACCGGGGACATCGTGCGCGTCTCACGGGATGGCTTCATCACGATCGTCGACCGGATGAAGGAACTCATCATCACCGGTGGATTCAATGTGGCCCCGACCGAGGTGGAAGAGGCGTTGCTGTCGCACCCCGACGTCAAAGATGCAGCCGTTGTCGGTCTGCCAGCTGCCGGCGGCGGCGAGAACGTCACGGCCGCTGTGGTGTTGCGGCCAGGCGCCGTACTCGACGTCGATGCGCTGCGGGACCACTGCCGATCCCGACTGTCGGCCTACAAGGTACCGAAGCAGATCATCGAAGTGCAGGACCTGCCTCGCTCCATGATCGGCAAAGTACTGCGCCGCCAGGTGCGCGAGCACCTGAAGGGCGCCTAGCCCGCCGCCACGGAGCGTCTATGTGGCCGACATCCGTCAGGTCTGTGCGATTGCATGGAATAGCCGCGCCCTGACGTCGGTTGTCTGCTGATGGGTCAGCGTTGCCCCCAGCCATATTCCTCGCATTGAAAGAAGCAGCACTTGACCCTCATCACTGACACGATCAGTCGCGCCGCGAACACCGACGCTCCCCTCCTCGCCACGCTCGCTGAGCGTTGGAGCCCACGCGGCTACGATGCGAACGCCGTCATCGACGACGACGTCCTCACCACCATCCTCGAGGCAGCGCGCTGGGCGCCGTCAGCCGCCAACTCGCAGCCGGCCCGCTTCATCGTTGCCCGCCGCGGATCTGAGAGCTTCACCGCGATCCACGCAGCACTGCTCGGCTTCAACCAGGCATGGGCCGACTCGGCATCCGTGCTGATAGCCAACGTCGTCGAGAGCGGCGAGACGCCCACCCCATGGGGTGCATACGACCTCGGCCAGGCCGTTGCCCACCTCACCATCCAGGCGCAGCACGAGGGCATCCACACCCACCAAATGGGTGGATTCGACGCCGCTGCACTCGCCAGGGCGTTCGAGCTCAAGGAGAACCAGGTCGTGGTCTCCGTCACCGCACTCGGTGTGCTCGCCGCGGTCGAGACCCTGACTCCCGAGATTCTCGAGCGCGAGTCAGCACCCCGCACGCGCAAGTCGCTCGCGGAACTGCTGCTCGTCAACGACTAAGCACACGCGCCACAAGGGCCGGCGCTCGTCACCTCACGGTGATGAGCGCCGGCCCTTCTGCGTTAAGTGCGGCTGTTGTTCAGATGCCCCGTTGATTGAGGAGCGAGCGCCAGCGAGTGTCTCGAAATCCCACCGGCCAATTACCTCACTGTGGGTCTCGAGACGGCCGTGAACGGCCTCCTCGACCAACGGCGTGGAGGTTCGCGCGTCCGACCGGCCTCCTCGACCAACGGCGTGGAGGTACGCGCGTCCGACCGGCCTCTTAGTTGGTGCCGACGCGAACGACCATCTTGCCGATGTTGCCACCGCGCATGAGGTCGAGGAATGCGTCGACGGTGTGGTCGATGCCGTCGACGACGGTCTCGTCAAAGACGACCTCGCCGTTCTGGAACCAGCCGGTCATCTCGCGCATGAACTCGGGGAAGTGGTGCACGTAGTTGCCGACAGTGAAGCCCTTGAGGGTCAGGCCGCGCGTGATGATGTTGACCATGTTGTCGGGGCCGGGTGTGCGCTCGGTGGTGTTGTAACCGACGATCGCGCCGCAGAGTGCTGCACGCCCACCGTCGCTGAATGCCGCGAGGGCTGCTTCGAGGTGATCGCCGCCAACATTGTCGAAGAACACGTCGATACCGTCTGGTGCAGCAGCGGCGAGCTGGTCGCGCACCGGTCCGTCGTTGTAGTTGAACGCGGCGTCGTAGCCGTACTTCTCGGTGAGAAGCGCGACCTTCTCGGCCGTTCCCGCTGAGCCGACGACCCGCTTGGCGCCCTTGAGCCTGGCGATCTGGCCGGCTGCGGTTCCCACGGCGCCGGCAGCGCCGGAGATGAAGACGGTGTCGCCTTCCTTGAGCGCGGCGACATCGAGCAGGCCGACATAGGCGGTGAGGCCGGTCATGCCGAGGATGCCGAGGTAGGCAGACAACGGCACACCGGGAATCTCGGAGACGACGCGGAATTTCGCTGCGTCTTCCTGAGCGACGTCGCGCCATCCGAAGTCGTGCACGACAACGCTGCCGACGGCGACAGTCTCGCTAGCGGATGCGACGACGCGGCCGACCGCGCCACCGGTCATGGTCGCGCCCAGCACGTATGGCGGGGTGTAGCTCTTGACGTCGTTCATCCGGCCACGCATGTACGGGTCGACGGAGACGAACTCGTTGACAACACGAACCTGGCCGGCCGCGAGTTCCGGCAGCTCGACGGTGACCGTGCGGAAGTCGTCGTGGGTCGGCCAGCCGACCGGGCGGGTAACCAGCTGAATCTGGGTGCTGATGGCGGTGCCGGAGTTGCTGGTGTTGCTGGGTGTTGCTGAATTCATGGTTGAGCTACTTCTTTCTTGTTCTGTGCAGCTTGTTCTGTGGATCTAGTTCAGTGCAGCGCGGTGCTAGAGGCCGATCACGAGTGCGATCAAGCCCAGCGCCGGTGGGACGAGCTGCACGAGCGCCGGGCGCGCCTTGTCTGGGGACGAGATGATCAGCACGAGGCCGGCGAGCACCATCGAGCCGGCTCCGGTGAAGAGCAGCGCCACGCCGGCGACGGTGGCACCAGTGGCGAACAACACGATTCCGATGACCGACACGATCGCAAGGAACAGGTTGTAGAAACCCTGGTTGAACGCGAGCGCCTTGGTGGTGTTTGCTTCGCCGCTTGTGGTCCCAAAGGTTTTACGGGCGCGAGGTGTTGTCCAGAGGACGGACTCGAGCACGAAGATGTACACGTGGATGAGGGCAGCCACGCCGATGAGGACGAGTCCGAGGATGGTCATGGGCGCTCTCTCTGTGTTGGGCGAACAGCATGTCGTGGCCAATAGTGTGTTGTGGCCAATAGTGTGTCGTGGCCGACGCCGTGTGGGAATGCCCTGCACGGCGTCATCCGTTTGTGTACCGTTCGTTCCAATATATACTGGATCGAACGATACGCAACTCTTGAGAGGCAAACTGATGGGCCGAACCCAGACTTTTCGCACGAGCGAGGTGGTTCATGCCGCCCGTGACGTGTTCTGGGACAAGGGCTTCGACGGCGCATCTCTGCCCGACCTCGAAGCGGCCACGGGCCTCAGCCGGTCCAGCCTGTATCACGCATTCGCGAGCAAGCGAGGGCTGTTCGATGCCGCCGTACAGGACTACCTCGACACCATCATTCGCCCGCGACTTCGCGTACTCATCACGGAGCCGATCCCAGCGGATGCCGCCCAGCGCTATTTTGCCGGGCTCATGCAGGCGATTGACACGCTGCCCGATGATTCACCCCGCCGCGGTTGCCTGCTCGTGAACAGCTCGGGCATCGCGTCGCATGACGACGCACTTCGCGCCGTGATCGAGGATTACCGCGCTGAGCTGACGGGGGCAATGGAGCAGGCGTTGCGCAGCAGATTCACGGATGCCCCCGCCGAGACGATCGCGGAGCGTGCGCGACTTCTCACATCGCTCTCCGTCAGCGCACTGGTGATTGCGCGCATTAATCGGGGAGAGGCCGTCGCGATCCTGCAGAGCGCCCTGGATCTGCTTGCGACCTGGGAGTGACTCCCGCGCCGCGCCAGACGCCCGGCTGCCGTCGCATCAGGCCGCGTTAACGACTGAAGGCCGCAGTGACCGGGATGGTCACTGCGGCCTTCAGGGTCGCGGCGCTGGGGATTAGCCCAGGGCGATGCCGTGCTCGGCCATGAACGGAACGGCGTCGATGGCTACACCATTCACGCGTACTTCGAAGTGCAGGTGCGGGCCAGTGGCTGCGCCCGTCATGCCGACGGCTGAAATGACCTGGCCAGCAGAGACGGTCTGACCAACACTTACGTTGATTGAGCTGTTGTGGGCATATCCGGTCTGAACGCCGTTGCCGTGGTCAATGAGGATCCAGTTGCCGTATGAGCCCTGAGGGCCGGCTTCGACAACGGTTCCGCTGAAGGCCGCGACGACGGGCGTGCCGGACGCCGTTGCGATGTCAGTGCCCTTGTGGTTCGGGTTCACGCCAGCAACCGGCTTGTCCGGACGCGGGCCGAACGGGCTACTGATGTGCCCAACGGTGGGCAGCATCCAGCTGACGACAGGTGCGGGAGCGGGCGCCGGGGCGGGAGCAGGAGCCTCCTCGACAACCGCAGCCACCTCAGCCACGGGGGCTTCCTCGACAACGGGAGCAGCTTCCACCGGGGCTGCAGCCACCGTGTATCCATCGCGCTGGATGGCGGACGCTGCGACCGAGCCGGTCACCTCAATCGTCTGGGCAAGCGGGGCGACCGAACTCACGGTCTCCATCGGGGCCACTGCTTCGGATTCCACGGCACCGGCGGGGGTGGACGTGCTTACTGACATCACACCGACAGCAAGCATCGAGGTGATACCGAGAACGGTGGACTTACGGGAAAGGAGGTGGGACAAGCGGGTGCTGAGCAAAGAATCATCCGAAATCTCGCCGGAGACGGCGTCATTGAGGTGGGAATCCTCGCCCGTGGGGAGAATTCGGGGCACGTGGGGGACGCGCCCACCCGAACTTCGCTGGAGTACCGGGCCATGTGCGGGAATCAGGCCGAATCTGGCCGGCCTTTCCCGCAACACATTCGAACTAGCGTAAGTTGCACGACTGTAAGAAACCCCGAAGATGAATGTATTTCACCTGTGTACTACGCCTAAAGCGACTTCTCTGCCCGCTTTAAAATGGCGGCTGACCAGCAATTAAGCGGACTTGTGAATCAAGCTGAACTATTTTCACATTGCCCGCGAACGCTTACGGTCTCGTGGCTCCGACCAGCCAATCGGCCCACATGGGCCAGCTCGTCAGTGCCACACATGACAAAGGCCGCAGTGACCGCGATGGTCACTGCGGCCCCTGTGGCCACTGCTGCCTGGCTTAGCTTCCCAGGGTCACGCCTCGCTCGCTCAGGAACGGGACGGAGTCGATGGCTTCGCCATTGACACGTACTTCGAAGTGGAGGTGCGGGCCGGTCGATGCGCCCGTGCTGCCCATCAATGCAACGAGCTCGCCTGCCGCGACAGTCTGGCCAATGCTGACGTTGATTGAGCTGTTGTGGGCGTATCCGGTCTGGATGCCGTTGCCGTGGTCGATGAGTACCCAGTTGCCGTATGACCCAAGAGCACCGGCCTGGACAACAGTGCCACTGAAGGCGGCATAGAGGGGTGTGCCGGATGCGGCTGCGACGTCTGTGCCCCTGTGGAAGGCACTGACACCTGGCACCGGCTTATTCGGACGCGGGCCGTATGGGCTCGTGATCGTCCCCGTGGCGGGGTTGACCCAGCTGACAACGGGAGCAGGGGCAGGAGCCTCTTCGGCGACAGTCTCTTCGGCGACCTCAGCGAGTGCAGCTGCCGCCGTGTAACCATCGCGCTGAATCGCAGAGGCGGCAATCGAGCCGGTCACGTCAATCGTCTGGGCCAGCGGCGCGACCGAGCTCACGGCCTCCATCGAGGCTGCTGCGTCGGATTCCGCAGCAGCGGCAGGGGCAGCCGTGCTGATCGACAGTGCACCGACAGCAAGCGCCGACGCGATGCCAAGAACGGCGGACTTACGGGAAAGGACAGAAGGGGACAAGCGGAAGTTGAGCAAAGAATCATCCTGAATCTCGCCGGGGACGGCGTGGTTGAGGTGGGATCCTCGCCTGTGGGAAAGAATCCGGGGCGCGTGGGGACGCACCCATCCGGACTTCGGTGAAGCACCGGGCATGCGCGGGAGCCAGACTCAGATCGGCCAGTACTGCCCGCAACACTTCAAGTACCCTAATTTGCAGGGCTGCAAGAAACCCCGAAGATGAGTGTATTTCACCTGTGTACTACGTCTGAAATATCTGGGCTCGCTGCCTCAAAAATGGCGCGGACCAGCACCAGAGCGTCCCCACTTCCCACAGGGATGCCGTCAATCGCCCTCGCTATGGGCGCAGCATCACCTTCACCGCACGACGCTCGTCCATGGCCGCGTAGGCCTCGGCGACCTGGTCAAGCGGGAGCAAGAGATCGAAGACTCGTCCGGGGTTGATCTCGCCAGCCAGCACCTCAGGGAGCAGCTCCTCGATGTAGCCGCGCACCGGCGCGACACCACCATTCACACCAACGTTGCGGTTGAAGAGTGTGCGAATGGGAAGCTCAGCACCGCCATTCGGCACTCCAACGTAGCCGACCATTCCCCCGGGTCGAGCCGAGCGAATCGCCTGGTCCATCGACTCCTTGGTTCCCACGCATTCGAGCACGAAGTCGGCTCCGATGCCGTCGAAGAGTTCCTGAACCCGCGCGACACCCTCGTCGCCGCGCTCTTCGATGATGTCTGTTGCACCGAACTCCCGCGCAATTTCCTGGCGGTCTGCGTGCCGGGACATTGCCACGATGCGCGATGCGCCCAGGCGCTTGCTGGCGATGATCGCGCACAGCCCGACTGCTCCATCACCGACGACGACGACAGTGCTGCCGGGAGTGACGCCTGCCGAGACCGCGGCATGGTGGCCGGTGCCCATCACATCGGAGAGGGCGAGGAGGCCGGCGATCTGTTCCTCTTCCGGCATCCGCGATGTGGAAACGAGCGTGCCCTCTGCGTGCGGAACCCGCACACGTTCGCCCTGGCCACCATCCGCGAATGCACCTGCGCGATCGGGGGCGCCCCACCAGCCGCCGTTCAAGCACGAGGTGCTGACGCCGTTCTGGCAATTGATGCACGTGTTGTCGCAGTGGTAGAAAGGCGCGATGACGAAGTCGCCTGGGGCGAGCAGCGTCACGTCGTGGCCGATCTCCTCGACGATGCCGACGAACTCGTGGCCGATGCGGTGCGGCTCGGTGACCGGTGTGACTCCGCGATACGGCCACAGGTCTGACCCACACACGCAGGCCGCGACGACTCGAACAATCGCGTCACTCCCGGTGGATAGTTCGGGGTCTGGGACTTCTTCGACTCGGACGTCTCGTTCACCGTAAATCACTGTTGCGCGCATGAAAACAGCCTATGCCTCTTAGCGCGAGTGCCGGTATCGCCGGGCGTCCGTGGCCAGTCGTGAGTCCGCGACCGGCGCGCCGATGGCTATGTCGCGCCTTCTGCACGGGAACAGGGGCAGGATGTGACCATGAGCGACTGGCAGAAGATCGCAACGCAACGCCCTCTCGTCCTCGTGGTGATGGGCGTATCCGGCTGTGGGAAGTCGACCGTTGCTGCCCTGCTTGCCGGTCGCTTGCACTGGGAGTTCGAGGAGGGTGACTCGTTACACCCGCCGGCAAACGTCGAGAAGATGGCTGCGGGGCATCCGCTCACGGATGCAGACCGGATGCCATGGCTCGAGAAGGTCGCCGACTGGATCGATGACCGCCACGCTGCCGGCGAGAACGGCGTGATCACCTGCTCAGCCCTCAAGCGCTCGTACCGCGAGCTGCTCAACCGCCGGCACGCCGGCGTGATCTTCGTGTATCTCTCCGGCAGCCGCGACCTGATCGCCAGCCGGATGGCCGCCAGGCAGGGCCACTTCATGCCGACGGCCCTCCTCGACAGCCAGTTCGCCGCCCTCGAAGAGCCCGCAGCGGATGAACCAGCGATCAGCATCGAAATCGGACGCAAGCCGAAGGCGATCGCCAAGGCGATCATCACCGAACTGCATCTCACCGATGTGCCGACTATCCCCATGCGAGCCCTGAAACAGCACGACTGACCAGGTTGGAGAAGGCGATGGACGTTCTGGATCGCGCAGTGACTGCGCTCACCTGGCTCGGAGCGCACAGCGCAACGGACCCCGTCGACGAACCGTGGAACGCCCACGACACGCAAGTGTTGATCGTGGCCGCAGTGGGTATCGCCATCGTGGTCGTACTCATTGTGTGGGCAAAGTTCCACGCGTTCCTGGCCCTGACCATCGGCGCCCTGTTCGTGGGCATCGGCTCTGGCATCCCGCTCGACAAGGTGACTGCCTCGTACGAGCTGGGCGTTGGCGGTGTGCTGGGCTACGTCGGGGTGCTGATCGCGCTCGGCGCCATGCTGGGCAAGCTGCTGGCCGATTCGGGAGGCGCCGACATCGTGGTGCGCACAATCCTGAAGGGCCGCCCGGCCACGCTGCCATGGAAGATGGCCCTGATCGCCGGGATCATCGGCATCCCGATGTTCTTTGAGATCGGGCTCGTGCTCCTGATTCCCATTGTCATGTTGGCGGTCCGCCGCACGAATTCGCCCGCGATGCGACTCGGTATTCCGGCGCTGGCCGGCCTGTCTGTGCTGCACGGTTTCGTGCCGCCCCACCCTGGCCCGCTCGCCGCGATCGGCATCCTGGGCGCCAATGTCGGGTTCACGCTCGCGATCGGGCTGGTCATTGCGATTCCCACGGTGATCGTTGCCGGGCCACTCTTCGGTCGTCTCGCCGCCCGCTGGGTGCCCGTCGGTGCCGGTGGCGCCGCACTGGCCGTGACCGAGTCAAGCGCGGAGGCCGATGCCGACAAGGGGACAGAGCACGCCGGCGCATCGCAGGACCCAACGGCCACTAGAAGCCCCAGCTTCGCCTGGACGATGATCACGATCCTGCTCCCCCTCGTGCTCATGCTCTTGAAAGCGGCCGCCGACATCTGGCTTCCGAAGGACACCCCCGCGCGCACCATTCTCGACTTCATCGGCGACCCCGTCGTTGCGCTGCTACTGGCCGTACTACTGGCCATGGTGACGTTCGGAACGACCGTGGGCTTCTCGGCATCCGTTCTCGCGGCCAAGATCGGGCAGAGCCTGCTGCCGATTGTGGGCGTCGTCTTCATCGTCGGCGCCGGCGGCGGGTTCAAGCAGGTTCTGATCGACGGCGGCACGGGAACAGCCATCGCCAAGATCGCCCTGGCCGCCAGCCTCTCGGCGTTGGTCCTCGGCTGGATGGTGGCCGTGCTCATCCGGCTGGCCACCGGCTCTGCCACGGTTGCCACGGTGACCGCGGCGGGCATCGTCGCGCCGCTGGCCGCCGGGCTTCCTCCTGGGCAGCTGTCCCTCGTGGTGCTTGCCGTTGGCGCTGGGTCACTGTTCTTCTCGCATGTGAACGACGCAGGGTTCTGGCTGGTGAAGGAGTATTTCGGCCTCACCGTCGGCCAGACCATCAAGACCTGGTCTGTGATGGAGACCATCATCTCCGTGATGGGTCTCCTGCTGACGCTGCTGCTCTCGCTCTTCCTCTAGCTGCCGGGCTGGTCCGCATCCGAATCTGGTGACTCCGGTGGCGGTCCCTGCCCGTGGCCAGAGTCGGCCCCGCTGATCCCCGTCACGTTGTCGATGCCAGGCCGCTCCGCGATCACGGGAAATGTGCCGGTGTGGCCCTCGCGCAGCAGAGCCGCCGCCAGGATGCGCGGTTTGGCGAAATGCCAGCCGATCAGCAGCGCCGGGATCACCACGATAAGTGACGCGACGGTGAACGTGCCGACCGGGTAGTCGAACGCCATCAGCACGAGTACGAACACGAGGAATGCCAACGTGAGGTACGAGCTGAACGGGGCAAGCGGCATCCGGAACCCCGGCCGTTCCATGCGTCCCTGGGCCGCCCAGCGTTGCAGCTTCATTTGGCACAGGATGATCGTCGCCCAGCTCGACAGGATGCCGAGAGCGGCAATGTTGAGCACGATCTCAAATGCCTGGGAGGGGACGATCGCGTTGAGGCCGACGCCGAGCAGCGCGATCCCCGCCGTCAGCAGGATGCCGCCGTACGGCACCCCGGACGAATTCATCTTCGCGGTGAATCGCGGTGCAGCCCCGTTCACCGACATGGAGCGCAGGATGCGACCTGTCGAGTAGAGCCCGGCGTTCAGGCTCGACATGGCGGCGGTGACCACGACGAAGTTCATCACCGATCCGGCAATGGCGGCCGTCTCTGGGGATCCGATATGCGAGAAGAACGTGACGAACGGGCTCTGCCCCGCCTGATACTCGGTGTACGGCAGCAGCAGCGAGAGCAGCAGGACCGAGCCGACGTAGAACACCGCGATGCGCAGGATGACAGTGTTGATCGCCTTGGGCATCACCTTGCGGGGGTTCTCGGTCTCCCCCGCCGCTGTTCCCACCAGCTCAATGGCCGCATAGGCGAACACGACACCCTGCAGCACGATCACCACGGGCAGCAGGCCCTGCGGGAGCCAGCCACCGTTGTCGGCGAGGATCGAGATTCCGGTCGGGCCGACATCCGTTGGGAAATTGAAGGAGAGAAACACAATGCCGACGATGAGGAATGCGACGAGGGCCGTGACCTTGATGATGGCGAACCAGAATTCCATCTCGCCGAAGACCTTCACAGAGACCAGGTTCAAGCCCAGCACGAGGGTGAGCGCGATGAGGGCAAGCACCCACTGCGGCACCGAGGTGAAGAACGACCAGTAGTGCACGTAGAGCGCCACCGCCGTGACGTCGACAATGGCCGTCATCGCCCAGTTGAGGAAGTACATCCATCCAGCGATGAAGGCGGCCTTCTCGCCGAGAAATTCCCTGGCGTATGAGACAAATGAACCGGATGACGGGCGGTGCAGCACCAGCTCGCCGAGGGCGCGCAGGATGAGATAGGCGAAGAATCCGCAGAGCGCGTAGCTGAAGACCAGGCCGGGACCCGCGATGGCGAGCCGCCCGCCGGCGCCCAAGAAGAGCCCGGTGCCGATGGCGCCGCCGATGGCGATCATCTGCAGCTGCCTGGATTTCAGTGCCGTGTGGTAGCCAGCCTGTTCGGACGAGAAGTCCTGCACTGCCATGATCTCGTCACCGAGATGCTCCCTGGGGTTCTCGAGGAGTTCGGCAGCGTCGTGCGGGTCGGGCTCAGGAAGGTGTGGATCGAATTGTTCGTCGTCTGGGCGGCCCGGCCCCGGCGGATTCTGGTCAGCCATGTGCCCTCCGATGCTGGGTCTGGTGGCGGAACGTCAGATCACGAGACTACGCCCGGCCAAGAGCGGCGGCCAGAGGTGTGGCCGCCGCTGAGCATCGACATCCAGCATCCGTTATGTGATCACTCGACCGGATCGAAAACCGGTGCCGGTTCGGAGTCGACGGCCAGGCCCTGTCCCCCCGGCGCCAGGTCGACCCGCACCAGTTCGCCGTCGTGCACTGTTCCGGAGAGGAGCGCCATCGCCAGCTTGTCGTCGATCTCTTTCTGCATGAGTCGACGCAGTGGACGCGCACCGTAGATGGGGTCGTAGCCGCGCTCGGCGAGCCAGGCCCTGGCATCCGGTGTCACCGCGAGCTGCAACCGGCGGTCGGCGAGCCGAACCTGGAGGCGCTCGATGTACAGCTCAACGATCTGGCCGAGGTCCTCCATCGACAGCGGCGAGAACATCACGATGTCATCGAGTCGGTTGACGAACTCCGGCTTGAACGCCTGGCGCACCAGCTGCTGCACCGAGTCCTCGCGCTCGGCCTGCGTCAGCGATGGGTCGACCATGAACTGCGAACCCAGGTTGGACGTGAGGATGAGGATGGTGTTGCGGAAGTCGACGGTGCGGCCCTGGCCATCGGTCAGACGGCCGTCATCGAGCACCTGCAGGAGCACGTCGAAGACCTCTGGATGCGCCTTCTCCACTTCGTCGAAGAGCACCACGGAGTACGGTCGGCGGCGCACAGCCTCGGTGAGCTGGCCGCCCTGCTCGTAACCGACATAGCCGGGAGGAGCGCCGACGAGGCGGGAAACGGCGAACTTCTCGCCGTACTCGCTCATGTCGATGCGGATCATGGCCTTCTCGTCGTCGAACAGGAAGTCGGCGAGCGCCTTGGCCAGCTCCGTCTTCCCAACGCCGGTCGGGCCGAGGAACAGGAACGACCCCGTTGGACGGTCGGCGTCTGCGATGCCGGCACGGCTGCGGCGCACCGCGTCGGCGACGGCGTGCACCGCCGCCTTCTGGCCGATCAGGCGGTGGCCGAGTTCAGCTTCCAGGTTGACGAGCTTCTCGCTTTCGCCCTGCAGCAGCCGACCAACGGGGATGCCGGTCCACGCTGCGATCACAGCAGCGATGTCTTCGGCAGTCACCTGGTCGTTGACCATGAGCGGTCCGCTCGCTTCGGCCCGCTCGGCATCCTGCAGCTCGCGCTCGATGACGGGGATCTCGCCATACAACAGGCGTGATGCCTGCTCGAGGTTACCTTCGCGCTGCGCACGCTCTGCGCGACTGCGGGCGTTGTCGAGCTTTTCTTTCAGCTCACCAATGCGGTTGAGGGATGCGCGTTCCTTGTCCCAGCGGGCCTGCAGCTCGGCAAGCGTCTCCTGGCGCGTCTTGAGGTCTTCGCGCAGCTTGACGAGGCGCTCCTTGGAGGCGTCGTCCTTTTCTTTCTTGAGCGCCAGCTCCTCGAGCTTGAGCCGATCGACGCTTCGACGGAGTTCGTCGATCTCCACAGGGGCGGAGTCGATCTCCATACGCAGTCGGCTGGCGGCTTCGTCAATGAGGTCGATCGCCTTGTCGGGCAGCTGGCGTGACGGAATGTACCGATTCGACAGCGCGGCCGCGGCGACAAGCGCTTGGTCGGCGATCGCCACCTTGTGGTGGGCTTCGTAGCGCTCCTTCAACCCGCGCAGGATGGCGATGGTGTCTTCCACAGACGGCTCACCGACGTAGACCTGCTGGAAGCGGCGCTCAAGCGCGGCATCCTTCTCAATGAATTCGCGGTACTCGTTGAGCGTCGTGGCACCGATCAGGCGCAACTCACCCCGTGCCAGCATCGGCTTCAACATGTTGGATGCCGCGACGGAACCCTCGCCGCCGCCCGCGCCCATCAGCGTGTGCAGCTCGTCGACGAAGGTGATGATCTCGCCTTCTGCGTCGTTGATCTCCTTGAGCACGGCCTTCAGCCGCTCTTCGAATTCACCGCGGTACTTGGCACCGGCGACGAGGGCGGCGAGGTCGAGTGAGACCAGCTGCTTGCCCTTGAGCGAATCGGCGACGTCGCCGGCGACGATGCGCTGCGCGAGCCCCTCGACGACCGCAGTCTTTCCGACGCCCGGCTCTCCGATGAGCACCGGATTGTTCTTGGTTCGGCGTGTCAGCACCTGGCTCACCCGGCGAATCTCGGCGTCACGGCCGATCACCGGGTCGAGCTTGCCGCTCTTGGCGACATCGGTCAGATTGATGCCGTACAGCTCCAGGGCGGACTTGGCCTCTTCCTGGGGTGGTTGTTGTCCTGCTTGCATCGAACTTCCCTCCAAAGTTGAGTCTGCTGGACTCAATTTTAGCCGCAGCACCGACATACTGCCAAGGGAGCCGCCGAAAGCGGATGCCCCGTGCAGGACTGCGCATTGCACACCAACGGCCGCCAACGCCACAGCGGCGCCACCCGAGAACCGAGTGACGCCGCTGGACGAACTGCGAACCCTACTTGGCCGCCCGCTGCAACACGATCAGACCGGTGGGGAACCTGTCCCTCGCTGAGACATAGACCGTGCCGAGCTTCGGATCCACCGACACCCCGTAGACCTTGTTGCCGTAGGCGGTCGCCGTGTAGTCGTGGATGGTGCTGAGATCCGTCGACGACAGGATCAGCACGCCGCTCGCCTCGAACGCGTCGCTCTGGTGGCCCAGGTATAGACGGTGAGCCACCGGATCGACGGCGATCGACCGCAGGTCAGGGGCAGCGGATGTCGCCACCTCGGCGACCACCGCGTAACTCGCGTCGTCGTATGCCCGGACTGATGCGGTGGCATCAGTGACGTCCGAGTTGCTGACGAAGATCCGCTTGGCGTGCTGGTCGTACGCAACACCGTGTGACTTCCAGTTCGCACCGGTTGTCGTCACCGTGGTGATGAGCGCGCCCGTCGTGGCGTTGAGCACGTCGAACCCGGTGGCACGGGTTGTGCCGAAGACCCGATTGCCGGCCAGGTCGACATCCATGCCGCGCACGTTGCCGCTGAAGGCGAACGGCCCGCGGAGCACCGCGTCGGTCTTCACATCGATCACCACAAACGACGCTCCATAAGCCACGTAGAGCTCACCCTTCGCCGAGTCAAGGGCGACATCGCGCACCCCTTCAGCCGTTCCGCCCGGGATGAGGTGGGTGGCGACGAGGGTGTCGGTGACCGGGTCGATCTCGAGCACCCGAGCCGGGCGCTGCTCGTTTCCGACGAACACGTGACCGGTCACCGAGTCGACGACCGAGCCGACAGGCTTCACGTCGAGGTCCGCGTTCGACTCCATCGACGGGATCACCTTCAGTGACGATGCCGTGTACGTCAGGCCGACCGGCGGAGTTGTCGCCGGGTCGGTCGGTGCGGGCGTCGGCGTGGGTTCAATTGTCGGGGTCGGGGTCGGCGTTGGCGTTGGCGTTGGCGTTGGCGTCGGCGTGGGTGTGGGCGTGCTTCCACCCTTCGTGACGCGCTTGCTCACCGTCACCGCAGCAGCCGTGAGCTCTGATCCGGGCGGATTGAGCCTGAAGTCCCGGTTGGAGACGAACACGCGCTGGTGCTCCTCGTCGACGGAGATCCCATAGCCGTCCTTGCCGTAGGCCGGATCGTTCATATCGGCCAGCATCGCCCCGGTGTGCACATCATGCACCGAGAACCCACCGGTTCCCGCCGCGGTGCCGGTGTACCCGACATATACGAGGCCGTGGGTCGAGTCAACGTCAAGCTGACGCGGATTGGCCCTGGTCGTCTTCTCCCACAGCGTGGTGAAGCTATTCTTCAGATCAAACGCAGCGATGTTGATGGCATCGGGGACGTCCTCGAAATAGGCGGCCGTCACGATGTCGTTCTCGGGGTCAGCGGCCACGTAGTACGCACCGACTGTGCCGTTGATGACACCGATGGATTCACCGGTGAGCGCGTTCAGCACCTCGATGCCCCTGGACGGCACTGCGCCATAGACATAGCCGTTGACCGGGTCGACATCGATCGACCTGTTGGACTCGATGAACGGGAACGGGCCGCGCACGATCTGGCCGAAGGTGGCATCCGCAATCGACACGACAACCCAGTTGCGGTTCTGCTGCCCCACGTAGAGCAGCTGGTTCTTGTCATCGATACCCAGGTCACGGATGTTCTCCGGCAGGGTGATCTCTCGCGTCACAGTGTCGGTGTCTGGGTTCATCTCGAAGATCTTGCGTGAGTTCTGGTCGCCCAGATACAGCAGGTCCTTGCTCTCCGAGTACGCGGAACCGGCCGGGAGTTGGGCGGTTCCCTTCGCCACCGAGGTGAGGCTGGCCTCCTTCGCGTAGTCGTAACTGTCATCGAGCACACGCTCGCTGATCGTCACGGCAACCGGGGTGAGTTCTGATCCCGGCGGGTTCAACCGGAAGTCGCGGTTCGACACGAAGACCCGCTGGCTCTCTTCGTCGACCGAGATCCCGTAGCCGTCCTTTCCATATGACGGGTCTGCGAAGTCGCCGAGCACTGTCCCGGTCTTCGGGTCGTGCACCGAGAATCCGCCGGATCCGACAGCGGTGCCGGTGTAACCGACATAGAGCAGGCCGTTCGTCGAGTCGTAGTCGAGCTGACGCGGGTTCGCCCTGCTGGTGGTTGACCAGACTGAGGCAAAGTCGTGGTCGACATCGAAGGTCTCGATGTTGGTCGCGTCTGCCGCATCGCTGAAGTACACGGTCGAGACGCGGCCGCCTTCAGGGTCTGCCGCGACGTAGTAGGCGTCGGCAGTGCCGCTCACGACACCGATCGACTCGCCTGTTTCAGCGTTGAGCACCTCGATGCCCCTCGACGGAACCGCCCCATAGACATAACCACGCACCGGGTCGATGTCGATCGACCTGTTGGACTCGATGAACGGGAACGGGCCGCGCACGATCTGGCCGAAGGTGGCATCCGCAATCGACACGACAACCCAGTTGCGATTCTGCTGGCCGACGTAGAGCAGTTGCTTCGCGTCATCGATGCCCAGGTCACGGATGTTCTCCGGCAGGGTGATCTCGCGCGTCACCGCGTCGGAGTCTGGATCGACTTCGAAGATCTTTCGCGAGTTCTGGTCACCCAGGTACAGCAGGTCTTTACTCTCGGAGTATGCAGAACCGGCCGGGAGCGTGGCGTTGGTCTTGTTGACCGACTCCACACCGCCGATGACGGTGTAGTCGACGGTCTTTGCCGGGGTCTCAGGATCGGTGGTGCCGGGATCCGGGTTCGGGTTGCAGCCCAGGCACGGACCGGCATCGCCCGGCTTGATGACCTGCGGCACCGTGTCGTCAGTCACTGCCTTGCCTGAGGCGTTCTTGACGATGGTCAGCCCGTCATAGTATTCGCCGTCGGCCGTGCGCGACTCGTAGCGCAGCTCGTCTCCCGACACATCGATCAGTTGGTAGAGCTCGATGCCGCCACCGAGCTTCTTGAGGTGTGCGTCGTTCGAGGTCCACAGGCGCGGACCTGCGCCCGAGTACATCTTCGAGCCCACGACAGAGACCGCGTAGACCGGCCCGTTGTAGTTGAGCTCGGAGTTCCAGTCGGCCGGGTTGCCCTGTTCTGCGGCGTTGGTGTTTCCTCTGCCGTAGTTGTGGTCGTGGCCCTGCAGCACGAGGTCGACGTTGTTCGATTCGAACAGCGGCAGCCACGCTTCGCGGATCGCCCGGTTGTTGCGCCCCTCGTCCAGCGAGAAGACGGGGTGGTGGAAGAACACCACCGTCCACTTGTTCGGGTTGTTCTCGAGGGTCGACTTGAGCCAGGCGGTCTGCACGGCGAGCGCGGGGGCATCCGTGATGTTGCTGTTCAGCGAGATGAACCGCACACCCTGGTAGTCGTTGTAATAGACGGTGCCGTCGAGCAGCGCTTCGATCTCGGCAGAACCCGTCGGTCCGTTCTGGGGGTAGGAGAACTGGGCCTGCCACTGCTTCGAGAGCTGTTCACCCTCATACTCGTGGTTTCCGGCTGCGGCCAGGAAGTTCTGCGTGCCGAAGTTGTAGCCGGCGGCATCGAAGACTTCACCCCACTGGGTGTCATCGTTGGCGTCGTCGATCAGGTCGCCGGCCTGCAGCACGATGCTCGCGTCAGGGCGATCCCTGAACGCATTGCGGATGACGCGCGAGGCGTCGGACTTGATGCCGTTCTGCACGTCGCCCAGGTAGATGAATGAAAAGTCCTCCGCCGTCGCTGCCGCAGTGGTGAAGTGCTGCCACTCGCTGAAGTTGGTGCCGTCACCCACCCGGTACATGTACTGGGTGGCCGCCTTCAGGCCGGTGAAATTCACGCTGTGGAACAGCTCTGAGTAGCCGAGGGATGTCGAGACAGTTTCGCTCTTCGACGCATTCACCGTCGAATAGTCGGTGCGATACGGCTCGGCGGTCGCGACCCGGATCTGCGCCTGGGCCGTGGTGACCCCCATACTGGTGCGCCAGGTCACTGCCTGCGAGTTGGACAGGTCGCCGGCCGGAGTGAGGACTATTCGGTCCGGAATCCGGGATGGAGCGTGTGCGACCGAAGCGGGAACCGTCGCGGCCGAAGCCGGTGCGACATCTCCCAGCACGGGTGTGGCCAGCGCGCCGGCCACCGCCATCGCCGTGAGCACGGCGATGAGTCGGGGTCGTCGGCTGCGCCGTGATGACGGATGCGTCATGGTGAAACGGCCTTTCCTGGAGCTGGACGGTGTGGCTACGGGTAGGGAAACGGTCGCTGCGTTGCCGGGCAGACGGATCATGCGCGGTCACCGGCTGCGGGGCGACGGATGCGACGTGACACGATGAGCGCCATCATTCCCGCGAGCAGGGTGAGCCCGGCGATGGCGAGAGAGACGCCGAACCAGGCGAATCCGGTGCTGGCGAGGTCCCGCACCCCGATGCTTGCCGCACCGACGGGCAGCACGGTGATCGACGCCGTCACCACCACGCCTGACTCGAGTCCACGCGCGATAACCGTGTGCTCACCGGGCGTGATTCCGGCGGGGATGTGGGCGGCGAAGCTGAAGTTGCCCGTGTCATCCGCGGTCGGGTAGCCGAGAACCACCGGGTCCGAGTGCAGGATCACCTCGATGTCTTCGTTCGCTGCGAAGCCAGATCCCTTCATCTGAAGCGTGCCGCCTGCCGCGATGCCCGTTGCAGAGAGCTGGAGAGGACCTGCTGCCGGAGCGGTCGGGGTCGAGGTGGGGGTTGCCGTCGGAGACGAGGTGGGAGTTGCCGTCGGCTGCGTCGTGGGAGTTGCCGTCGGCACCGTCGTGGGTGGGGTGGTCGGCTCAGGCGTCGTGGGTGGGGTGGTCGTTGGTGGCGTCGTCGGCTCAGGCGTGGTGGGTGGCGTGGTCGGCGTACTTCCTGGCACGACGACATCCGGTCGTGCAGGGGCATTGATCGTTTCCCGCGTCGATCCGGGCCCGGATGCCCGGGCGACGGTCTCATCGGTCACGAGCTTGGCGCCGTCGTCCGACTTGGTGATGGTGAACGCGTCGAACAGCTCGCCCGTCACTTTGTGGCTCTCGACGTGGATCTCGTTCGCCGTCACATCGACCGTCTGGTACATCTGGGTATCGCGGTTCATGCTGCGCAGGTTCGCGCCGTTGGTGATCCAGTTGTTGGTGGCAGGGTCGTCAGGGATGTACATCTTCGGGCCGGCAACGGTGACCATGTACACCGGACCGGTCTGGCTGGTTGCCGGATCAGCACCCGCCGGCAGGTTCTGCTCGTTGGCAAACAGGTTTCCGCGGCCGTATGCATGGTCGTGGCCCTGCAGCACGAGGTCGACGTTGTGTGCCTCAAAAATGGGCAGCCACGCCTCCCTGATGGTCTTGTTGTCGCGGCCAGAGGTCACAGAGAAGACGGGCTGGTGAAAGGAGACGACCGACCACTTATTGGGATTCTCGGCCAGCACTCGGTCGAGCCAGTCTGTCTGTGCCTTCAGGTCGGCCGGGTTGATCTGCGAGGCGTTCAGCGAGATGAAGCGCACGCCCTGGTAGTCGGTGAAGTAGGTGTTTTCGCTGAACTGCGCTTTGATCTGCGGGGTGTCTGCCGGGCCGTTCTCGGGGAACTCGAACTGGGCCTTCCAGTATCTGGTCAGCTGCGGCCCCGGGTAGTACTCGTGGTTGCCCGGCGTTGCCATCACGTTGAGGTAGGCGTTTTCGTAACCGGCTGCTGAGAACCACTCTCCCCACTCGGCATCTGCGACATCGGTGTCGATGAGGTCGCCGAGGTGCACGACTGCCTTCGCGTATGGACGCGCCTCGTACGCCGCCCTGAACGCGCGAGAGGCGTATGACTTCACGTCGTTCTGCGCATCGCCCTGCACCAGGAAGGAGAACGGCGCGATGCCGGCCGCCGCTGACTCGAACTCGAACCACTCGCTCCATGTCTCGCCGTCACCGACTCGGTAGACGTAGCTGGTCGATTCACTCAAGCCGGTGAGTACAGCGGTGTGGTACTTGATCGTGTAGCCCAGGTCGGTGGCGAATTCCGTGGTCGACGTTGCGGTGAACGTCGACGCCGGGGTGATCGGTCCGTCGGTCATCGCGGCGAGCTGTGCCTGCGGAGCCGTTACGTCGGTCGAGGTGCGCCACGACACGTTCTGGCTCGTCGCGGGAGTCGTCGTCGGGGTCAGAATCACCCGGTCTGGGATGGCAGAGGCGAGGTGAATCGTCGCCGGATTGACCGGGGGCGGAGCCAGGCCGCCCGCCGCGTATGCAATGCCACCGCCGACGGAGGTGAGGGCGAGCGCCGCCACAATCCCGCAGGCCAGTACGGCAGTGCGCTTCTGTGGTGATTTCACCATGTTTATCAATCGATCGCCGATCATGCCTCTGAAAGCCCCTTTTGAGTGGTGTGGTTCATGAGTGCGCTTGTCCTGCCGTACACATTCCGGAACCCGATTTCAGGCGCGACAGATCGGCCGACTGAGACGGGAGGAATGAGTGTGCTGCGAAACGCGACGCGAGCGCGCAGTCAGACGCGACAGTTCGGCGGCCGACAAGGTCAAGCTATCGCGACGCTTCATCGCATCCGGGTTGGTTGGCAGGAACTTCAACAGAAGTTCATAGAAGCCCAACAGGATTCAGGTCGCCGTTACTGCTCCTGAACGCGGGCGTCACTTCGTGTCTATCTGCGGAATGGGCCGACCCACATCGGGCAGGCCGTCGCCGTCGCGCAACTAGTTGATGGAGCACGCAACCGCCCTAGGCTTGCACCGTGGACCACTCGACGCCAAACGACTGCACAGCCCTGGGGCGCTGCCCATGCTGAGCGCATTCTTCAGCGGTATTGGCTTGCTGCTGCGCGGCTTCGGTTTCTGGGGGCGCCGGCCACGCGCCATGATGCTCGGCCTGATCCCAGCGGCCATCGTGTTCGCACTGGTGCTGGCTGCACTGATCGCCCTCGGATTCAACCTGCAGGCGATCGTGGACTGGCTCACTCCCTTCGACGAGAGCTGGCCGCGCCCGTGGCAGAACATTGTCACCACGGCAACCTCGGCCGTGCTTTTCGGTGCAGCCATAGTGCTGTCGGCCGTCACATTCACCGCCCTCACGCTCGCCGTCGGCGACCCCTTCTATGAGCGGATCTGGCGCGCGGCCGAAGACGCGGCCGGCGGCCCCATTCCCGAGGAGGGAGCCGGCTTTTGGCGGGCGGTGCGCAGTTCGCTCTGGCTGCTCTGCCTTGGCGTGGTCACCGCGCTCGGGGTCGGGGTCGTCGGGTTCGTGCCGCTCGTCGGCGGAGTGCTCGCGCCCGTCCTTGGCGTCACTCTCTCCGGGCGATTGCTCGCCGTTGAGCTGAGCTCGCGGGCTTTTGAGGCACGCGGAATACCGAGTGCGACTCAGCGGATGCTGCGCCGCGGCATCCGCTGGCAGTTGCTCGGCTTCGGGGTTGGAACCCAGTTGCTGTTCATGATTCCGTTCGGCGCCGTTTTCAGCATGCCAGCCGCCGTTGCCGGATCGACGTTCCTCGCTCGCCTGGCGCTCGACACCGCACGCGTGGCGGGTGCGACGGCAGTGGGCCAGGCACCAGCAGCGGCGCCGCGCGCCACCCTTCAGGAGCCCCTTCAGGAGCCGCGAAACCTGTAAGGAACGGCTGAGAGCACTCTCAGGGCAAACCCCATATCGTCGGATACCGGCCATGTGCTTTTCACCTCTGGCTCTTAAACTCCACGGTGTGGCCGCTGGTTGCCACAGTCGTCGGCTGAAAGGCACGCTATGTCCGCTTTCTTCGATCGTGTCGACCGAAGGATCAATGGTTCCCTCTCCGCGGAGCAGCGCACCTGGCTGCACACGCCGCGCGGTCTTGTCTTCGGATTCACCGCCGTTCATGTTGTCTTCCTGGTTGCCCTGCTGCCGGTCATCCTCACCGGGCACGAACTCGGCGACCTGGTGCTCTACCGAACCTGGGCCGAACAGGGCCTGAACCTTGGCGTCTGGCAAGGCATCAACACGGAGTGGGTGTATCCCATCGGGGCGCTGGTTCCCATCGTCTTTGCGGCACTCGGCGGGCCGTACCTGTACCAACTGCTCTGGTTTCTGCTCACGACGGCGCTGAATGCCGTCGCCGTCGCCGCGCTCACGAATTGGGGGCGCAGCGTCCGCGGCTACACGGCGGCCTGGTGGTGGCTGGGCTTCACCTTCGTGCTCAGCCCGGTCGGCCTGCTTCGACTGGAAGGCCTCACCGCCCCGCTCGTCATCCTGGCCCTGGTCCTCGTGGCCAGGCGCCCTGTCGTGGCCAGCGTGATTCTCACCATCGCCACCTGGATCAAGGTATGGCCGGCGGCCGTCATCCTCGCCGTCGTCGTCGCGTCGAAGCACCGCCTCACGGTCATTGCGACCGCGATCGCCGTCACCATCCCGATTGTCGGGTTTGTGTGGGCGGCAGGCGGCATCCGTTTCATTGCCGGCTTCGTCACGATGCAGTCCGGCCGTTCGCTGCAGCTGGAAGCGCCCATCGCCACGCCGTGGGTGTGGCTGGCCGCCTTCGGGCAGCGGGACACGTATATCTATCAGAACTACGCCATGGCGACGCGGGAGATCGCGGGGCCAGGAGCGAATGCCGTCGCGGCCGCCATGACGCCACTCATGTTCGTTGCGATCGCCGGGATCTTCGTGCTCATGGTGCTGGCCGCCAGGCGCACGGCCGCGCGGTCTGAGCTGCTGCTGCTCGGTGCCCTCGCGCTCTCGGGGGCCTTCGTCGTGTTCAACAAGGTCGGGTCGCCGCAGTACATGCTCTGGATTGCGCCGATCGTCGCCGTCGGCATCACCCAGAACTGGCGCCGCTGGCGCACCCCCGCCTACCTGATGTTGGCGATTGGCGTGCTGACCACGCTCATCTTCCCCGTCTTCTACCTGCCGTTGGTCGACGGCGACCCCTTCGCGGTGGTGCTGCTCACGGTGCGGAACGCGCTTCTAATCGCCGTCTTCGTCTGGTCGGGCGGGAAGATCTGGCGGCTGATCACGGCTTCCACACCCACATCCGCACCGGTGATGGCGCAGCAATCACCGCAGATGACTAGGCGCGCTTCGACACCGTGACGGTGAACTTCGTGTTGCGGCCCACCTGGTGCGTCGGCCCAACGATGCGCGTGAGCGGTGACCGATAGCCGAGATGGCTGTTCCACACGGTCCACAGTTCGCCCCCTGGCCGCAGCACCCTGGCCGCGTCCTCAAACAGCTTGAGCGCAATGCCGGCGTGCACCGATGAGCCAATGTGAAACGGCGGATTCAGCACAATCAGGTCAGCGGATGCGTCAGGCTGGCTACTCAGCGCGTCATCCTGCACGACCTCCACGCGCTCAGACACACCGTTCGCCGCAGCGGTCGCCTGTGCCGACAGCACGGCGGCTGCCGACTGGTCGCTGGCGATCACGTGAACGTCAGGACGTGCCCGCGCAATGGACACGGCCAGTACGCCGGTTCCGCAACCGAGATCGATGACGGATGCCGCATCAGACGTCATCCGGTCGATGAACTCGAGCAGGTAGCGCGTTCCAATGTCGATGGACGTGCCGGCGAAGGCGGCGCCGTGCGCGCAGACCGTGAGGTCGAGGTCGGCGTGGTACTCGCGGTGCGGCCACGCGGAGGGAGCAGCATCCGTCGTGGTGGTGGCGGCGGCGGCCTCGTCGTCGGCGGCGGTCGCGGGGCTCAGCGGGTCACTCGCGATGAGCACGCGGGACTTCTGCCTGGCCAGCGACGCCGTGACGCTGCCGAGATGCCGGGCAAGCACGGTGTTCATGGCCGGGGTCATATGCTTGAGGCGTCCGCCGGCGAAGACACGCACGTCTGGAGCGGCGAACCTGGCGATCGATTCGGCGATCTCGTCGAGCGCCCCCAGACTGCGCGGTAGCTGGAGCAGCACGACGCGGGCGCCTCTGAGCAGGGCGGCGTCCAGAGGGAGTGAGCGGTAGGCATCCGTCAGCGTGGCTGCAGCGGCGTTGGCCGCGAGGGCACGTTCGCCGGAGAGACCGTCCTGGTGCACCCGGATGCCGGTGGCACCGTGCAGCGCTGCGGCACCGAGGGTGAGCGCGCCGTAGTGGTCTTCGAGCACCACGACCTCGCCGCTGGCGGCATCCGCCAGCGCGGCGGCGGCCTCATCGAGGATCAGCCGGTCGCTGGCGTCGAACGCAAAGAGGTTGTCTGCTTCGACGTCTGGCCATCGGCGGAGCTGCTCGAACGAGAATTCTGTCACTTACGCAACGGTACCCGAGCCGGGCGCCGTTGCTGATGCCCCGAGCGTGCCTCGACACCCGAAGCACCCGCTGCGCGGGTCCAACGCAGCTTTGCGGGTGTTGTAACTACAGCGCGGCTGCGTTCGACCCGCGTGGCTCGATTTCGAGAGGCGGCCTCGTTCCTCGGGCGCTCCTCAATCAACGAAAGAGGAGCGAGTTCGCAGATGCTACCTGTGGTCGAGCGGGCGCCAGATCGCCACGGCGTTCGACCGCCGCGTGCGCGTGCCGGCCCGCATCGAGATGACGTCGCCCGCTGAGCCCGCCGCGAACACGCGCCGACCAGGGCGGTTGAGCAGTTCGTCGGCCAATGCCGATTCGAGCTCACCCACCCTGGCCCGCAGACCGTTCACTTCGTCTTCCAGGTTGAGAATCCGCCGGATGCCTTCCAGACTCACGCCCTCGCCACTCAACTGGGCGATCTCGCGCAGTTTCGCGACATCGCGCATGGAGTATCGGCGCGACTTACCGAGCGTGCGGCCTGGGCTCACCAGCCCGATCCGGTCGTACTGGCGCAGGGTCTGCGGATGCATCCCGGCCAGTTCGGCCGCCGTCGAAATCACGAATACCGGCGAATTCTCGTCCACGTCAGCCTCTGGCCCTCGCCAGGAGATCCTCTCGAGGATTCTCCTTCGGCAGAGCCTCGACGAAGGCAGCGAGTTTCTCCTCTGCCTCCTTCGACAGGTGTGATGGCACGGCAACCTGAACCACCGCGAGGAGATCTCCGGTGCCCTTTGCAGAACTGACACCGCGGCCCTTGACCCGCAGCACCCGACCGCTCGGCGTGCCGGGAGCAACCCGCAACTTCACGGGGTCCCCGCCGAGGGTGGGCACTTCGATGGTTGCGCCGAGTGCAGCCTCAGCGAACGTCACGGGAACGGCCACCCGAAGGTTCAGCCCGTCACGTTCGAACACGGGATGCTTGCGCACATTGACGGTCAAGATGAGGTCTCCGTTCTCGCCGCCATCCGGACTCGGCTGGCCCTTGCCACGCAGCTTGATCTTCTGACCGTCGGCAACGCCAGCCGGAATCTTCACCTTGAGCGGGTGACCATCCTGCGTCTGCAGGGTGATGGTGTCACCCTTGGTCGCCGTGATGAAATCAACCGTTGCGGATGCCACAACGTCGCGTCCGCGACTCGGCCCGCCATAGCCACGGAATCCGCCGCTGGCGTTTCCGTAGCCGGGGTTGCCGCCGCCGAACATGCCACCGAGGATGTCGTCAAAACCACCCTGCTGGAACGAATAGCTCTGTCGCCCGCCGGTGCCGCCGCCGAACATTCCGCCGAAGACATCGTCGAAACCGCCCTGCTGGCCGCCACCGCCACCAGGGGCAGTGAAGCGTGCTCCACTGCCCATGGCGCGAACCGCGTCGTATTCCTTGCGCTGTTCTGGATCGGAGAGCACGGAGTGCGCCTCGCTGATCTCCTTGAACTTCGCTTCGGCTGTCGCATCTCCCGAATTGGAGTCCGGGTGATACTTACGCGCGAGCTTGCGGTAGACCTTCTTCAACTCGGCCGGGGTGACGTCTTTCGAGACCCCAAGAACCTTGTAGAAGTCTTTGTCGAACCAGTCCTGGCTAGCCATCGCTCGGCACCTGGACCACGACCTTGGCCGCGCGAAGCAGAGTGGAACCGAGGCGGTAACCCGTCTCAGCGACATCCGCTACGGTCTCAGTGCTTACGTCAGCGCCTGGCAGCTGGAAGATCGCCTCGTGGATGGTGGGGTCGAATGGCTCCCCCACTTCACCGAACGAGGTGAGTCCGAGCTTCTCGACGCTGCTGCGCAACTTCGCGGCGATGGTGGCGAATGCCGAATCGCCCTCGAGGTCACCGTGCTTCTCAGCGCGGTGCAGGTCATCGAGTACCGGCAGCAGTACCTTCACGACGTCGCCTACAATGCGCTCCCGCTCAACCTCACGGTTAGCTTCGGTGCGCTTGCGGTAGTTGGCGTACTCAGCCGTGATGCGCTTGAGGTCGGCAAGGTGCTCGTTCGAGGGATCTGCAGCCTCGATGTTCGCCGCGTCCAGGATGTCCTGAACCGTCAACTCGTCTTCTTCGATCCCGTCGGCCGTCGCCTCGGGGGCGCCAGACTCTGGCGCCCCTTCGGCCAACGACTCATCCACGGGCTCGTTCACGGGCTCGTGCTCGTGCTCATGGCTGTTGTCAGTCATTACTTCTTCGCTTCGTCTTCGTCTTCAACAACTTCGGCGTCAACCACGTCCTCGTCGGAGGAAGCGGATGTCGGCTGCTCGCCTGCATCGCCGGCGGGAGCCGAAGCGCCCTCAGCCTGGCTGGCAGCGTAGATCGCTTCGCCGAGCTTGCCCTGGCTCTCGTTCAGCTTGTCGAACGCGGTCTTGACTGCGTCATCGTCGTCACCGGCGAGCGCCGACTTGAGCGAGTCGACATCAGCCTGGACCTCAGACTTGACGTCTGCGGGCAGCTTGTCGTCGTTGTCCTTGATGAGCTTGTCGATCGAGTACGCGAGCTGCTCGGCGCCGTTCCGAACTTCAGCGGCCTCACGGCGACGCTTGTCTTCTGCAGCGTTCTCTTCACCCTCGCGAACCATGCGCTCGATGTCTTCCTTCGCCAGCGCGGTGCCGCCGGTGATGGTCATCGACTGCTCCTTGCCGGTGCCCTTGTCCTTGGCGGACACGTGCACGATGCCGTTGGCGTCGAGGTCGAAGGTGACCTCGATCTGCGGGATGCCGCGCGGAGCCGGTGCGATACCGGTCAGCTCGAAGGTGCCGAGGTTCTTGTTGTCACGCGTGAATTCGCGCTCACCCTGGAACACCTGGATCGCCACGGACGGCTGGTTGTCATCCGCTGTGGTGAACGTCTCGCTGCGCTTGGTCGGGATGGCCGTGTTGCGCTCGATGAGCTTGGTCATGATGCCGCCCTTGGTCTCGATACCGAGAGACAGCGGGGTGACGTCGATGAGCAGAACGTCCTTGCGCTCGCCCTTCAGCACGCCGGCCTGGAGTGCGGCGCCGACGGCGACGACCTCGTCAGGGTTGACGCCCTTGTTGGGGTCCTGTCCACCGGTCTCCTGCTTCACGAGCTCTGAGACGGCGGGCATACGGGTCGATCCACCAACGAGAACGACGTGTGAGATGTCGCCGACCTTGATGCCGGCTTCACGGATGACGTCCTGGAACGGCTTCTTGGTGCGGTCGAGCAGGTCCTGGGTCATCTGCTCGAACTGTGCGCGCGTGAGCGTCTCGTCGAGGTTGGCGGGGCCGTTCTCGGTGAGCGACAGGTACGGCAGCTGGATGCTGGTCGACATGCTGCTGGAGAGTTCCTTCTTGGCCTGCTCCGCGGCTTCCTTCAAACGCTGCTTGGCGATCTTGTCGTTCGAGACGTCAACGCCGGTGGTTTCCTTGAACTTCTTGATCAGGTAGTCAACGATGCGCTGGTCCCAGTCGTCTCCACCGAGGCGGTTGTCACCGGAGGTGGCGCGAACCTGGATGGTCGAGAAGTCGTCGTCCTTGCCCACTTCGAGGAGGGAGACGTCGAACGTTCCACCACCGAGGTCGAAGACCAGGATGAGCTCGTCTTCCTTGCCCTTGTCGAGGCCGTATGCGAGGGCTGCAGCGGTCGGCTCGTTGATGATGCGCAGAACGTTGAGGCCCGCGATCTCACCGGCTTCCTTGGTGGCCTGGCGCTCAGCGTCGTTGAAGTAAGCGGGAACGGTGATGACGGCATCCGTCACCTTGTCGCCGAGGTACTGCTCAGCGTCGCGCTTCAGCTTGGCGAGGATACGTGCCGAGATCTCCTGCGGGGTGTACTTCTTGTCGTCGATGGCGACGGTCCAGTCGGTGCCCATGTGGCGCTTCACGGAGGAGATGGTGCGGTCGACGTTGGTGACGTTCTGACGCTTGGCGGTCTCGCCAACGAGCACCTCGCCGTCCTTGGTGAATGCGACGACAGACGGGGTGGTGCGAAGGCCTTCGGCGTTCGCGATGACGGTGGGTTCTCCACCCTCAAGAACGGCAACCACCGAGTTGGTGGTTCCGAGGTCGATACCTACTGCACGTGACATATGTGCGTCTCCTTCATTGCTTTCGGTTGTGGTGCTGTATTTCAAACTTGTGCGGCGCTTCAAGACTTGAGCGCTGCTGGCTCAAGTATTCCATCGCGGAGATTTTGTTGTCAAGACGGCCAACTGAAAGTTGAGTGTGAATGGCTCAACTTTGAGCGAATGCCGGTCAGAGGTGTTTTCTGCCGGTTCCTGGTACGGGGGCCAGCGATCGTCCCTATGCTGTGCACATGCAGCGATCTCGAGGCATTCTGACCACGCTCCTTCTCGTTACCGCCACCGCGCTCACGCTCAGCGCGTGCGGTGCGACGCCCGACGTCCCTCCAACGTCGAGTGCCACGGCTCCGTCGCCAGCCCCTGCCAATACCCCTGTGTTCTTGGGCCCTGGCACACCCGTGCCCACCGGGGCTGCGGCGCCCACCTGCGACACCGCGCTCGAGCCGGCCGCGTACGACGATTTCGCGGCATCCGGCCTGACGCCGAAGGAGTTCACGCAGTGGTGGAGCACCGACCTGCAGTTCATCCTCGACGACGGCGGCATGGTCTGCCTCTGGGGCAACATGGGAGACGTGATGGTCGTCTTCGGGCAGCTCGCCATGTCTGACGCCGAGTGGGACACCTTCAGGGCGTCGCTCCTCGACACCGGATATGTCAGCGACGACGCGTCATTCTCTGGCTACTTCAATGAGCCGGACACCGATCCGAACTACGTCGACGGTGGCTTCGTGCATCACGACGGCCAGCTGTACTACGCCAGCTTCCCCGACATGCTCGAGTGGGTGCCCGGGCTCCCGTCCTGACTCTGCTTCGGCGGCTTTCCGCGCCGGGTTTCCGCGCCGCGTTCCTTCGCCTCGTTTCTGCGCCTCGTTCTCCCCATAATTGGGGCCAGCTCTAGCCCGCGCCGCGCTGCGCAGCGCCGCTAGCCTGTGCCTACATACCTACATAAGGGGACTTCAACGATGTTTGCCGCAGCACGCGCCACGCCTGCCCGTTTCCAGCACACACCAGTCGGACGGACAGCGGCAACTCTTACCGTCACCGCAGCACTGCTCGCGTTCGGTTTCACCGCTGCCCCTGCGCAGGCTGCATCGGCTGCCACCACGGTCACCGATGCCGCTGGCCTGATCGCGGCATTCGCCGCGGGTGGAACGGTGACCCTCGGCGATGACATTGACGTTCCGTCAACGGGCCCCGCCCTGAAAGTGGTCGCCGGACACCCGGTGACGCTCGACCTGAACGGGCAGGAGCTGTCGGCAGCCGGCGCGCTTTACCTGGCCGGGGTCGGGGTGCCCGCGGGTACAGAGTTGGTCATCGGCGACAGCGGAACCGGCGGTTCGCTCGACGCCACCGGCGGCGAGTTCGCCGCCGGGATTGGTGGCGATGCCGGAGTAGCCGGCGGAACCATCACCATCAACGGGGGAACCGTCACCACCCGCGGAACATCTGACTCCTCTGGCCTCACCGGCGGCGCCGGAATCGGCGGCGGCTTCCTCGGAGCCGGCGGAACGACCACGATCAGCGGGGGAACTGTCACGGCGCAGGGCGGTGACTCGGCGGCCGGAATCGGCGGCGGCTACGGCGGTAGCGGCGGAACGACCACGATCAGCGGAGGCACCATCACCGCATCGGGCGGAGATCTGGGCGCGGGAATCGGCGGTGGCAACGGCGGACCCACCGGCGGAACCACCACCATCACCGGCGGCACCATCACAGCGCAGGCAGGCACGTACGGCTCCGGAATCGGCGGCGGCTGGGCCGGCACGGGCGGAACCACCGCCATCACCGGCGGCGTGGTGACGGCCAACGGCGGCATGGAAGGCACAGCCATCGGTGGCGGACACCTTGCCGACGGCGGCGCATTGACCATCGGAAGCGGCGCGCAGGTCACGGTCTCCGCGTCATCCGCTCCCGGCTCGTTCCTGATCGGCGGCGGCGACAGCACAGCTGCATTCGGTTCGCTCTCGAACAACGGAACCCTGACAATCACGCCCGGCAGCACCCTGAGCATTCCGGCAGGCACCACCGTGCAAAACTCCGGCACCATCGTGAACAATGGCGCGATCGGCGGGGCAGGGACGATCACCAATACCGGTGCGATCGTCAACACCGGCTCCATCGGCTTGACGGGCAACATCGACTCCAACAGCTTTGAGCTCACCTTCGACACCACGGGCGGCTCCGGCGCTACGCCAGCGGCCGTCCCTCCGCTGCGCGTATATGCCAGCACGCTTGCCGCGGCCCAGCTCACCCTTCCGACGCTGGCCGCGCCCCTGCACTACGGGTTCAGCTGGTCAACGGATGCCGCGCGCACCACCGCCATGACGCCGACGACGGTCCTGACCCGCGACCTCACCCTGTATGCCACGTGGACCCTCGACCGCCATGTGATCAGCTTCGACGCGCAGGGCGGCAGCGCCGTCGCATCCGTCACCACCGACTACGGCACGACGATCGCCGCGCCTGGCGCGCCGACTCGCACAGGGTTCACCCTCAACGGTTGGTACACGGCCGCGACCGGCGGCACGAAGTGGAACTTCGCGGGCACCGTGACCGGCGACGTTGTCCTCTACGCCCAGTGGACCGCCGTCGCAGTAGTCACGCCGCCCACGAGCACCCCAACGCCGACCGTCACACCCAGGGTCACGCCGGCGTCAGTCGACCCGAAACTGGCATCCACCGGTTTCGACGGCGGTGCGGCAGGGCTCGGAGCGCTCATTCTCCTCATCGCAGGGCTCGCCGGAGTCCTCGTGCGCCGGCGCCGCGCCAGCGCGGTCTAAGCGCCACATTTGGGCCTCGTCATCACACGAAGGCGAGGCCCCGGACGTCCGTCCGATCGGCTAGCGGCCGATTGTGTCCAACTCGGCGACGTCGTCTGCCGAGAGCGTAATCCCTGCGCCAGCGATGTTCTCGCGCAGGTGCGTGACCGACGATGTTCCGGGAATCAGCAGGATGTTTGGTGACCGCTGCAGCAGCCACGCCAGGGCGACCGACATCGGCGTCGTGCCCAATCGCGACGCCACGGCTGAGAGCGCTTCGGACTGCAGTGGGCTGAAGCCACCGAGCGGGAAGAAGGGCACGTAGGCAACGCCCTCGCCCGCGAGCATGTCGATCAGCTCGTCATCATGGCGGTGGGCGAGGTTGTACATGTTCTGCACGCACACGATCGGCCCGATCGCCATGGCCTCTGCCACCTGCTCAGCCGTCGCGTTGCTCACGCCGAGATGCCGGATCAGGCCCTCCTCCTGCAGCTCGACGAGCGCTTCGAACGACTCGGCGATCGAACCAGCCTCTGGCCCCTCAGCGTTGCCGAGCCGGAGGTTGACGAGGTCGAGCGTTTCGAGGCCGAGTGCTTCGAGGTTCTCATGCACAGCACGGCGCAGGTCTTCGGGTCGACGGGCCGCAGGCCAGCCGCCCTGCTCGTCGCGGTTCGCACCGACCTTGGTCACAATGTGAAGGGATTCGGGGTACGGGTGCAGCGCTTCGCGGATGAGCTGGTTGGTAATGCGCGGCCCGTAGGCGTCGCTCGTGTCGATGTGTGTGATTCCGAGTTCTACGGCCTCACGGAGCACGGCGAGTGCTCCATCGATGTCAGCGGGCGGGCCCATGACCCAGGGGCCGGCGAGCTGCATAGCGCCGTATCCGAAACGCGAGACCGTCAGGTCGCCGAGAGACCAGGTGCCGCCGGGAAGTGTGGTTGAAAGCGTGGTCAAGTTTTTGCCTTTCCGTGGAATGGGGCTGGTGCCGAATGGCTCCTTGCCCCAGTATGAGGAAGTAACTTCCCGTCGGGAAGTAGGCACTTTCAGGTGCGTTAGTTACCCGCGGGTGGAAGGAACCATCGATGGCAACCATGACCGCCGCCGCACAAAAGGCGCAGAACAAGACGAACTACGACGCCTTCCTGGCCGTCTGCCCGAGCCAGAAGCTGCTGGACCGGATCTCCGACAAATGGGTCACGCTGATACTCACCGCGCTCGGAAGCGGCCCCGACTGCATCGGCGAGGCCGGGCCGATGCGCTATTCGGAGTTGTCCCGCACGCTGGCCGGAGTCAGCCCGAAGATGCTCACCCAGACGCTCCGGTCGCTGGAGCGCGACGGATTAGTCAGCCGCACCGCGACACCGACGGTTCCCGTCACGGTCACCTACGAACTGACAGATCTTGGACTGTCGTTGCACCAGATGATCCGCGGACTCAAATCGTGGGCGGAGACGCACATGGATGAGGTGCTTTCCAACCGCGAGTCCTACGCCAGCTAGCTAGCACTCCACCACGTTGACGGCGAGGCCGCCGAGCGCGGTCTCCTTGTACTTCGAGCTCATGTCCTTGCCGGTCTCCCGCATGGTCACGATCACCTCGTCGAGTGACACCCGGTGCGTTCCGTCTCCCCAGAGCGCCATCTTCGCGGCGTTGATGGCCTTCCCGGCCGCGATCGCGTTGCGCTCGATGCACGGGATCTGCACGAGGCCTCCGATGGGATCGCAGGTGAGGCCCAAGTTGTGCTCCATCGCAATCTCGGCCGCGTTCTCCACCTGCTCTGGCGTGCCGCCGAGCACCTCGGCCAGGCCGGCGGCGGCCATCGACGACGCAGACCCCACCTCGCCCTGGCAGCCGACTTCCGCCCCTGAGATCGACGCCTGCTCCTTATAAAGGACTCCGACGGCACCGGCGGCGAGCAGGAAGCGCACGACGGCGGCGTCCTTCACCTCCTGGCTGGCGGTATCCATGCCGGGCGCATAGTGCGTGGCATAGAACATGACCGCGGGAATGATGCCGGCTGCTCCGTTGGTGGGCGCGGTGACCACCCTGCCGCCCGTTGCGTTCTCCTCATTCACGGCGAGCGCCACGAGGTTCACCCATTCCTGCCAGAACTTCGGGTCGCGGTTCGGGTCTTCGACGAGCAGACGCTGGTACCAGGCCGGCGCGCGGCGGCGCACATTCAGCCCGCCTGGCAGCGTTCCGGTGCGCGCGATGCTGGAGTTCTTACACTCCTCCATCACGTCGCGGATGTGCAGCAGCCCGGCCGTCACCTCGGGCTCAGTGCGGCTGGCGAGTTCGTTCTGCAGCATGACACCGCTGAAGTTCAGCTCCTGCTCCCGGCAGTGCGCGAGCAGCTCGGCCGCGGTCCGGAAGGGCAGCGGGAGGTCCTGCTTCGACGCAGCCAGTTGCTCGGCCTTGGTCTGCTCCTCCCCCTCGCGCACGATGAACCCGCCACCGACGGAGAAGAAGGTGGCCGCGTGCACAACAGCGCCAGCGGCATCCGTCACCTCAAATTTCATGCCGTTCGTATGGCGAGCCAGCACGGTGAGCGGATGCAGCACCATGTCGCTTTCGGCATACGGCAGTGAGCGGATGCCGGCGAGCACGAGCGCGCCGTCGGCCGCGATCCTGACCAGGCTGGCTTCGACCTCTTCCGGCAGGATCAGCTCTGGATGGCGACCTTCGAGGCCGAGCATCACGGCCGTCATGGTGCCGTGCCCACGGCCGGTTGCGGCCAGGGAACCGTACAGGTCAACGCGAAGTCCTACTGCCCTCTCGGCGAGACCGCGCTCGGCCAACTCGGCGGCGAACACGGCGGCTGCCCGCATCGGCCCGACGGTGTGCGAACTCGAGGGTCCGATTCCGACGGAGAAGAGGTCGAAAACTCCTACAGCCATGAGCTGCTCGAGACGAAGAGGGAGCGGAAGCGGGATGGGGTCACGAGGAACTCCGATGGTCAGGCCGCGCAGGGCGCGGGCAATCGTTGAGTCCTCCCCGCTCTGTATCGGACCTGAGAGTTTCCGCGCCGACCCTGGCTGGGCTGACGCTTGCACCGTCGGTGGGTCAGGCAGATGGTGGAAGCCTGGCCACTTTTCAGAGGTGCCTACCGCAGCGGTACAGGGGCCTGAGAGATTCCTGGGGAGGATTTGCTCCTACGGCGCCTGCCGAAAACTGCCGGCAGAACTCTCCCGCAGCGGATGACTGGCGTGTGAAATTGTGGGTTGTCAAAACCATACCTGAGTTCCCTCCACTGCGGCCGGTGAGGCCGGTAAGGCCGGGGCCACGGGAGGGGTCCCCGTTCGGGTCACCTTCCCCAATTGTTCACCGCTCGCCAGTAGCCTGAACTCATGAACGAGCACTCCAAGCCGGAGCCCACGAATTCGCCCCGCAACTTTCCGCCGTCGCACCTGACCAGGCCAGACGGAGCCGCCGCGACGATCGGCGTGGATAACGCCCAGGTCGAGTCGGTCGCCGCCCAGAAAGCGCGCAAGGGCAGAGTGCTCTCCTGGAGCTTGTGGGACTGGGGCGGAGCGGCCTTCAACGCGGTCGTCACCACGTTCGTCTTCACGGTCTACCTCACCGGCGAATCCTTCGGCGGAGAGGCGTTCGTCTCCAGCCAGCTCGGCTGGACGCTCGCGGCCGCTGGCCTGATCGTTGCGCTCCTCGCGCCCATCACCGGGCAGCGTTCCGATGTTTCCGGGCGTCGCAAGTTCTGGCTGGCCATCAACACGTACGTCGTCGTTGCCGTCACCGCGCTGATGTTCTTCGTCGAGCCCTCCCCCTCCTACCTGTGGCTGGGGCTGCTGCTGCTCGCCGTCGGTACCGTCTTCTTCGAGTTCGCGTCGGTCAACTACAACGCCATGCTCGTGAACGTCTCCACCCCGCGCTCCATCGGCAAGGTGAGCGGATTCGGTTGGTCGATGGGCTACTTCGGCGGCATCGTGCTGCTGCTGATCGTGTACTTCGGCTTCATCAACCCTGAGGTCGGCCTGTTCGGCGTCACCAACGAGAACGGCATGGCGGTACGCGTCTCGATGCTCATCGCGGCCGTCTGGTTCGGGTTGTTCGCCCTCCCAGTGCTGCTCGCCGTGCCGGAATACCACGCGCCGGCCAAGGTTGCCCGTGACAAGGTGGGATTCTTCGCCTCGTATGCTCGGCTGGGCCGCGACATTGCAGCGCTCTGGAAGACCAGTCGGCAGACGGTCTTCTTCCTCATTGCCAGCGCGGTGTTCCGTGACGGATTGGTAGGCGTCTTCTCCTTCGGGGGAATCCTGGCCGCTGGCACCTTCGGGTTCACAGCCGGTGAGGTCATCATCTTCGCCATCGCCGCGAACGTGGTCGCCGGTGTCGCCACCGTGTCGATCGGGTTGCTCGACGACAAGATCGGGCCGAAGCCCGTCATCGTCGCGTCGCTGATCGGCTTGATCGTCTGCGGATCTGCCGTGTTCCTCCTGCACGACGGAGGCCAGATTGTCTTCTGGACCTTCGGTCTTGCACTCTGCCTCTTCGTCGGACCCGCGCAGTCCGCCAGCCGCTCGTTCCTGGCCCGTGTCATCCCTTCCGGCCGGGAGGGCGAGGTCTTCGGCCTCTACGCCACAACGGGCAAGGCTGCCACCTTCCTGGCGCCGACGGCGTTCGCCCTGTTCGTCACGTTCGGCGGCGCGCAGTACTGGGGCATCCTCGGCATCGTCCTGGTGATCGCCGTGGGCCTCGCCCTCTTGATCCCGGTCAAGTCGAAGCAGGAGCAGATCCGCTAGCCGCAACCCACGGCATCCGCTTGGCGTAGCTCGATTTCGGGACAGTCTCCGCCGGTCGAGGAGGCCGCCAGGCCGTCTCGAGACCCCTTGGTGGGCCGTCGGCGCACCCACGCAGTCGCAGCGCGGGTCGAACGCAGCTGTGCGGGTGTTGCAGCTGCCGCATAGCTGCGTTCGATGCGCGTAGCTCGATTTCGAGACACTCGCTGGCGCTCGCTCCTCAATCAGCGGGGAGGGCGCGGCTCCTCAATCAGCGGGGTCGCCCGCAAAGGTAGGATCTTTGCATGGCGGTCACCGACGAAGCGATCCTGAAGATCAAAGACATGATTCTCTCCGGCGAACTCTCGCCAGGCGACCGGCTGCCCCCGGAGAAAGAACTCAGCGAGGGGCTCGGGCTGAGCCGCAGCTCATTGCGTGAAGCGGTGAAGGCGCTCGAGGTGATTCGGGTGCTCGACGTGCGACGCGGCGACGGCACCTACGTCACCAGCCTCGAACCTCGCCTGCTGCTTGAGGCCATGTCATTCGTGGTCGACCTGCATGACGACTCGTCCATCCTGGAGCTGTTTGCCGTTCGCCGCATTCTGGAACCGGCTGCCGTCGCACTCGCGGCCACACACATAACAGCGGATGTCGTGCGCGACCTCCGCACCCAGATTGAGTCGGTCAACGAGAAGACGAGCGTCGAGGGCCTCGTGGCACACGACCTGGAGTTCCACGGCGCCATCGTGGCGACGTCGGGCAACTCGTACCTGTCGAGTCTCATCGATTCGCTGTCGAGCAACACCGTGCGCGCGCGCATCTGGCGCGGCCTCACCCAGGAGCACTCCGTCGAACGCACCCTCGACGAGCACAAGGCCATAGTCGACGCTCTCGAACGCGGGGATGCCGGGCTGGCCCAGGCGCTCACGACCGTGCACATCTCCGGCGTCGAGCAGTGGCTGCGTGACGCGGCCACAGCATCGTCATAGCGAGCAGCTTTCGAACGCGCAGAATCGCCGAGGTCAGGTCGACCTCGGCGCTTCTGCGGATCCGCTACCAGGCCACGGGGCCGTAGTCGTCGGTGAAGGTTCCGGTGGGTCCGTCTGCCGCGATCGTCGCCATGCGCACCGCTGATGCCGCGCCCTCCGCAGGAGTGCGGACGCCGTGGAAATTGTTCAGGTCGGTTGCAACGAAGCCAGGGCAGACCGCGTTCACGAGGATATGGTCTCCGACGAGGTCGCGGGCGTACATCATGGTGACGGCGGTCAGCGCAGTCTTCGAGGCGACGTATCCAAGGCCGATCGGGTCTGTATTGGCGAAGTCGGAGATCGATGCGAGCGAGCCCGCGCTGCTTGAGACGTTCACGATGCGAGGTGCGGACGAACGGCGGAGCAACGGCAGGAAAGCACTCGTGACGGTGATGACGCCGAAAACGTTCGTCTCGAACACATAGCGGACGTGATCGACGTCAGCGGATCGTGGCAATTGACCAGCGAAGTCGGCGCCGGGCATGTGGCTGACACCAGCGTTGTTGATCAGCGCGTCGAGGCGGCCGAACTGAGCCTGGACCTCGGCAGCTGCGGCTGCCGCCGAAGTCGGATCTGTGACGTCGAGAGCTACCGCGGTGACGTTGCCGCCGCCAGCGCGCAGCTCGGCAGCTGTTGCTTCGCCCCGTTCGAGGCTGCGTGCGCCGATTACTACGGTGTGACCGAGCTCGGCGAGCTTGGCGGCGATCTCGCGACCAATGCCTTTGTTGCCACCGGTGACGAGGGCGATCATTGTGTCATTCATGGGTATTCCTTCTGTGCCGGGGCGCGTGCCATGGCGGTGAGTGGTTGTGTCGGAGGCCGGTCTTTTCGGGCCGTGTCCAGCCTGATGACACGGGCGTGGATTGTGAATAACGAGGAGTCCTGTTTTCTTGCTCTATAGTCCAGTGCATGTCCACAGATCGGTTGTCGGAAATCCTGGATCTCATCGAGGTCACAAGCGTCGTGTCCGGCGGCTCGGTAGTACGCGGGCGCTGGCAGACGGACAGCAGCATCAACGATGACCTCAAGTTCATCGCCGTCGTCCACGGGCATGCCTGGCTGAGCACCGATGGCCTGGACAAACCCATCAAGCTGGCATCAGGTGATGTGGCGGTTCTGAACGGGCGATCCTGGCTGGCATTGGAGGGTGGAACCGGCGACGAGACACCGGTTCGCGTTGAGCCGCCATCGGCGGGGTCCGTGATCTCGCCTGATGAGGCGAACGCTGACGGCGCGGATGTCCTCATCGGCGGACGGGTGGACTTGAACCCAACTGGCCGAGAGCTCCTACTCCAGGCTTTGCCCCCTGTCCTGCACATCGGTCGTTCGAGTGCCGTCGGGCCTCAACTTCGCGGACACATTCAACGGCTGTTCGAGGAGATGACCGCCAACCGCATTGGCTCTGACTTCGCGATCCGCCAGTACGGCCAACTACTCGTGCTCGATGTGGTTCGCGGCTTCATGAGCGACTCGAACATGCCGGCCGGATGGCTCAGGGTGCTCTCCGACACGCGGCTTGGGCCCGCACTGGCACTGATCCACGAGCAACCGGCCAAGGGATGGAGCTTGGAGGATTTGGCCCGTGCCGCATCCATGTCTCGATCCAGCTTCGCAGAACGGTTCCGTCACGCCGCAGGCACCCCGCCGCTGTCGTACCTCATCAGTTGGCGAATGCTCCTCGCCCAGCGAGAACTGCGATCTGCGGATACACGAATCGGTTCGCTCGCACTCGAGCTGGGCTACTCGTCCGAGAGTGCCTTCAGCACCGCATTCAAGCGACACGTTGGCGAGTCCCCGTCGAGCTACCGCTCTCGGGCCCACACCGACCAGCAGCGGCGGGCTTTCGAGCACGTGCACTGAGCACCTGTGCGGGGCACGACGAAGCGCCGAGGTCATGTTGACCTCGGCGCTTCGTCGTGCGTGGTGACCCCTCAGCGAGCGAGTCTCAGGCGTTACTCGTAGATGACAGCCTTGATCTTGTCGCTGTCGATGTTCGTCTTGTCGTACCAGTAGAAGCCGGTGTCGATCGTCTTTGCGACCTTCTCGCCGTTGATTGCTGCAACGGCAGCCTTGACGGTCTCGTAGCCGATGCCGACCGGGTTCTGCGTGATCGCGCCGGCCATCAGGCCGTCGTTGATCGCGTCGATCTGGGCCTTGCCGGAGTCGAAGCCGACGATGGTGAGCTTGCCGGAGAGGTCGAGTTCCTTGACGGCCTGCACGACGCCGATGGCCGAGCCCTCGTTCGAGCCGTAGATGCCCTTGAGGTCGGGGTTTGCGGCGATGATCGCCTTCGCGAGGTCAGCGGACTTGGCCTGGTCGCCGGCGCCGTACTGCACGTCGACGATCTCGATCTTCGGCTCGTTCTTCTCCATGTACTCGACGAAGCCATCGCGGCGGTCAACACCGGTGACCGAAGTCTGGTCGTGGACGACGAGCGCAACCTTGCCCTCGTGGCCGATGAGGTCGGCCATCTGCTTGGCGGCCTCGCCGGCTGCGGCCTTGTTGTCGGTCGATGCCGTGGTCACGGGGATGTCACTGTCGACACCGGAGTCGAAGGCAACGACGGGGATGCCGGAGTCCTTGGCCTGCTGCAGCAGGGGGCCGGCGGCCTGGCTGTCGAGGGCGGCGAATCCGATGGCGGCCGGCTGCTTGTCGAGAGCAGTCTGCAGCATCTGGATCTGCTGGTCGACATCCGCTTCGGTGTCGGGGCCCTCAAACGTGATGGTGACGTCGAATTCTTCGGCGGCCTGCTCTGCGCCCTGCTTGACGGCCTGCCAGAACTGGTGCTGGAAGCCCTTCGACACGATGGCGATGTACGGCTTGTCGCCGTCTCCGCCAGCGGCGCCGGACGCTTCCGCCGAGCAGCCGGTGAGCGCTGCGGCGACGGCCGTGATGCCGACCATTGCTGTGATTAGTCTCTTGTTCATCGGGACAAACTCCTTTGTTCGATCACTCAGATTGCGTGGGAAGTGCGTTGATATAAGAGGTGCGAGGTGCGAGGTGCGAGGTGCGGGTAGAAGCGCGGAGACGCGCAGGCGAAAACGGGATGACGCGCGGGCGTTAGTTTCCCCTGCGACGCAGCATGTCGAGGTAGACCGCGAGCAGGATGACGCAGCCGACGGCCACCGACTGCCATTCCTGCGGGATCGACATGATGCGGAGGCCATTGGTGAGCACGGCCATGATCAGGGCACCGATGACGGTTCCGACGATCGAGCCCTTGCCGCCGGCCAGCGACGTGCCGCCGATGACGACGGCCGCGATGGCCTCGAGCTCGAGGCCCATTCCACCGGTGGGCTGCGCAGAGCTGAGCCGGGATGCCGCCAGCACACCGGCAACGCCCACGAACACGCCGGAGACCGTGTAGATGACGATCTTCCACTTGTTCACGTTGACGCCCGACAGCGCGGTCGCGGCCTCGTTGCTGCCGATCGAGTACGTATAACGGCCGAAGATCGTGCGTGACAACAACACGGCGGCAATCACGATCATCAGGATGAAGATAGCCACGCCCAGCGGGAAACGGATGCCGGGGATGATCGACAGGTTCATGATCGACTGGAAGTCGGGCGTTTCCTTGAAGTAGATCGGCTTCGTGCCGCTGATGACGAGGGCGAGGCCCGCGGCGACCAGCATCATCGCCAGGGTGGCAATGAACGGCGGAATCTTGAGGATCGCGACGTTGACGCCGTTCACGAACCCGATCAGCGCGCCGAAGGCAACGGCGCCAAGCACACCGGCCCAGAGCGGCCAGCCCCAGTAGGTGAGGAAGACGCCGGCCATCACGCCGCAGAGGATCATTCCCGTGCCGATGGAGAGGTCGATACCGCCGGTGATGATCACGAACGTGGTGCCGAGGGCCAGGATGCCGGTGACCGTTGCGGCCACCAGGATACTGGTGATGTTCGAGGCGGTGAAGAAGTGCGGGCTCGCGAAGGCGAAGAACGCGACGATGATGATGAGGCTGGCGAAGGCCAACAGCTGCTGCAGCTGGCCGCGGAGCTGGCCGAGAATTCGCGGCGGTGAGATCCGTGCTGCATCGGACGTGATCGAGGTCATGCGTTTACCGTTCCTTCGGAGCTCATTCGGGTCGCGTAGTCCATGATGTTTTCCTGGGTCGCGTCAGCATTGTTCAGAATCGTGGTGAGGCGTCCCTCGCACATCACCGCAATGCGGTGTGACATGCGAAGTACCTCTGGCAGCTCGGAGGAGATCATGATGATCGCCTTCCCCTGTGCGGCGAGCGACTCCAGCAGGGCGTAGATCTCATCTTTCGCACCCACGTCGATGCCGCGGGTTGGTTCATCGAAGATCAGCACATCGCAGTCCTTGACGAGCCACTTCGCGATGACGACCTTCTGCTGGTTGCCACCAGAGAGGTTCTTCACCAGCTGCGCCGTAGACGGTGTCTTGATCGACAGGGCTGAGACATAGTCGGATGCCGTCGACTGGATGTCCGCCGCCTTCATGAACCCGAATGCCCTCGTGAACTTCGGCAGCGAACTCAGCACGATGTTCTCTTTCACATCGCGATCGAGCAGCACCCCCAAAGCCTTCCGGTCCTCTGAGAGGTAGCCGATGCCGAGGCTGGCTGCCACGGCTGGGTTGCCGATCTGCACGGTGGCGCCGCTCAATGCGATGGTGCCCGCGGACTTCGGGTCTGCACCGACGATGGCCCGCGCGACCTCGGTGCGACCGGCGCCCATGAGCCCGGCGAAACCGAGGATCTCGCCGCGGCGCAGGTCGAAGGTCACGTCGTTGAGCAGGTGCTTGGTGCTGAGGCCGGTGACCGAGAGAACGACCTCGCCAACGGCATCCGTTGACTGCGGACGCGCCTCTCCCGTGATCTCGCGACCGACCATCAACGAGATGACCTCGCTCATGGGGGTGGCCTGGGCGTCGACGGTGTCGATGTACTGGCCATCACGCAGCACCGTGATGCGGTCGGAGATGACCCTCAGCTCGTCCATGCGGTGCGAGATGTAGATGACGCCGGTGTCCGGGCTCTTGAAGCGGTGGATCAGCTCGAACAGGGTCTCGACTTCGGCGTCATTCAGCGCCGCGGTGGGCTCGTCCATGATGAGCACCTTCGCGTTGAACGACAGCGCCTTGGCGATCTCGACCATCTGCTGCCTGGCCACGGTGAGTTCACCGACGGGTTGACGCGGGTCGAGCGCCAGCCCGAGCCGGTCGAAGAGTTCCTGGGCCTTGGCGTTCAGGTCGCGCTCGCTCAGGAAGAACCCGCCGATGCGCGGCTCCCTCCCGATGAAGATGTTCTGCGCGACGGTGAGGTCGTTGGCCAGGTTGAATTCCTGGTGGATGATGCTGATGCCGAGTTCCTGGGCGTGACGCGGGCCCTCGATCGAGAGCTTCTGGCCGTTCAGGAAGAACTCGCCCTCGTCAGGCGTGTAGATGCCGGAGAGCAGCTTCATGAGCGTCGACTTGCCGGCGCCGTTCTCGCCGACCAGGGCGAGTACCTCATCGTGACGCAGGTCGAGCCGCACGTCTTGCAGGGCTTTCACGCCGGGGAAGCTCTTGCTTGCGCCAACGATCTCCAGGAGGGGTGCGCGGCCGGTCATCCGTCGCTCCGCACTGAGGTGCGAACCGAGTCATGACCGACGACGCCCTTGCGCAGCAGCGCGTTTCCGTACTTCCGGGTCTCCCCGGTGCGCACGATCAAGAAAGCGGATGCCGCCACCTCGTAGTACCTAAACCTGTCGACGAATCGAACGTCGGCCTCAGTGGCGGAGGCCGCAGCGATGAGTTCGTGCTGCACAGGGAGCACCTCCCCATCGGCGCTCGTCATGAGATCGAGCCCAGGGGCATCGTCGAGCGGGATGACCGTGCGGATCGCGTCGAGCACGTCTGGCGTGCTGAGCATCGGCAAATCGACAACGCGACTGCCGAGGCGGTGGGCCGGGAAATGAGCATCGGCGACCACGACGGCGTCTGAGTGGCCCATGGCATCCAGGTGGAGCAACAGCTCCCCCGTTAAGATCGGATGTATACCGTCGAGCAATGGGATCTCTCTTCCTTGAGTGAAGCGTCTTGGTCATACTAGGTATGGCTGTTCCGGTGTGTCAATCTCAGGGGCACCGGGATTGATAACGGTTATACATCAGATCTTTGTGGGGTGTCCCGCTGGGGCGAGTCGATAGGTGTCGATTGCGTTCTGCGTGAGGATCTGCTGCTGTTCCGCGGGGCTGAGCTCGCCGATCAGCCCGCTCAGCACGCGCCAGGTTGGCAGGTAGCCACCGGCCGGCACCGTCATGGGCCAGTCGCCACCGTAGAGCAGTCGGCTCGGGCCAAAGGACTCCAGCGCGATGCCCCAGACGCCTCGGACGGCGTCTGTGCTGAACTCCGCGTTCGCGGTACCGAGCCCCGACACCTTCGCCACGACGTTCGGCCTGGTCGCCAGCACGCGGAGCTGCCGCTCCCACTCTTCGACCTCGGCCGTGCCCCGCGGCGGTTTGCCGAGGTGGTCGATCACCAGGGTGAGGTCGGGCAGCGCGTCGGCGAGATCGAGCGCGGCACCCAGGTGCCTCGGCCAGGCATCCGGCACGTCGAAAGCGAGATCGCGCTCGGCGAGCAGGCCAAGGGATGTGCGCACGCTCGGCATGGCGAGGAAGTCATCGCGCGGGTCGTCGTGCACCAGGTGACGCACACCGACGAACTCCGGATGCTGCTGCCAGCGGTCAAGCGCCGCCTCGGCTACCGCAGGGTCGTCGAGCTGCACCCAACCGACCACTCCGGCCACCCAGTCGTGGGCAGCAGCGACCGAGAACATGAATTCGGTGTCGCGCAGCGAATCTTCGGCCTGCACGAGAATGGCCGCGTCGACCCCGGCCGCGTCAAGCTCTGCCCTCGCCTGCACCGGGGTGAAATCGGCATAGAGCGCACCCAGCTCTGGCGTGAGCCAGGCATAGTCGCTGACCTCCCTATCCCAGAGGTGCAGGTGCGCGTCGATTGTCATGCTGGGATGAGTCCTCTGTCGGCCAGTGCGCTCCACAGCTCTGCGGGCACGCTCTCCTGCATCCGTTCGGCGTTCTGCGTGATCTGCTCAGGGCGGCTGCCGCCGACCACGACGGTGCGCACCGCGCTGTCCCTGAGGGAGTACTGCAGTGCGGCCGTCGGCAGCGAGACGCCGAACTCGTGGCACACGGCGGCGATGGCCTGCACGCGGGCGAGCAGCTCTGCAGGCACGCTGCCGTATTCGTAGCGGGCATCCGTGCCAGGGCTGTCGGCGGCGAGCAGGCCGGAGTTGAAGACGGAGGCGTTCACGATGCCGACCCCGTTGGCCGCGCAGGCCGGAACGACGTCGGTGAGGGCCGGCTGCTCGGCGAGCGTGTACCGGCCGGCCACCATGAGCAGGTCGACCAGGCCGGTGTTGGCCGACGCGAGCAGGGCATCCGTTGTCATCGAGCCAACGCCGATCGCGTCGACGACGCCTTCGTCGCGCAGGGCGGCAAGCGCTGGGATGCCCTCGTTGATGCCCTTGGCTAGGTCGTAGCGCTCCGGGTCATGCAGAAACAGGATGTCGAACCGGTCGAGGCCCATGCGCTCCCGCGACTCGCCGACGCTCTGGCGGATGCCGTCGGCCGAGGCATCCCAGACCCGCTTCACGTCGGCGGGCACCACGAAGCTGTTGTCGAGGTCGAGGGTGCCTGCGCCCTCGGGGTTCGGGCGCAGCAGGCGGCCGACCTTGGTGGAGACGAGGTACTCGTCACGCGGCTTCGTGGCCAGGAACGCGCCGAGGCGTCGTTCAGACAGCCCGAGGCCGTAGTGCGGAGCGGTGTCGAAGTAGCGCACACCGGCATCCCACGCGGCGTGCAGGATGTCGCTCGCCGCGTCATCCGTCAGTTCGCGGTACATGTTGCCGAGGTTCGCGGCGCCGTAGCCGAGGCGCGGAAAAGTGAGCTCGGGCATCTCAGACAACTCTGGCACGGGCGGAGAACTCATACTCTGCGCGGCTGGCTGCGAGCATTTCGGTGCCTGCACCCGGTGTGGTCGGGGCCTGGTACGCGCCGCCCCGCATGACGACGGGGGTCACGAAGTGCTCGTGGAGGTGGTCGACGAACTCGATCACGCGCCCCTCACTGCTGCCAGAAACGGCGACGAAATCGAACATGGACAGGTGCTGCACGGCCTCGCACAGGCCGACGCCGCCGGCGTGCGGGCACACCGGCACGCCGAATTTGGCGGCCAGAAGCAGAATAGCGATGTTCTCGTTGACCCCGCCGACGCGCGTGGCGTCGATCTGCAGCACCTGCAGCGCGTCGGCCTGCAGAAACTGCTTGAACATGACGCGGTTGGCCATGTGCTCGCCGGTGGCGACCGGGATGGGGGCGACGCCGCGGGCGATGGCGGCGTGAGCCAGCAGGTCATCGGGGTTGGTCGGTTCTTCGATCCAGGCCACGTCGAACTCGGCGAGGTGACTCATCCACTCAATGGCCTCGGCCACGCCCCAGCGCTGGTTGGCGTCTGTGCCGATGCGGATGTCGGGGCCGACGACGTCACGGGCCAGTCGCATGCGACGGATGTCGTCCTCGAGGTTTCCGCCCACCTTGAGCTTGATCATGCCGAAGCCCTGCTCGACGGCTTCCTTCGCGAGCCTCGCCAGCTTCTCGTCGCTGTAGCCGAGCCAGCCGGGCGTCGTCGTGTACGCCGAGTAACCGGAGGCCAGCAGCTCTGCCTCGCGCGCGGCGCGTCCCGGTTCTGCGGCGCGCAGGATCTCGAGGGCGTCTTCGGGGGTGAGGGCATCGGTGAGGTAGCGGAAATCGACCAGTTCAACGAGCTCCTCAGGGCTCATCCGGCCGAGTAGCTGCCAGAGCGGCAGGCCGGCGCGCTTGGCCTTCAAGTCCCAGAGGGCGTTGACCACGGCGCCGATGGCCATGTGCATCACGCCCTTTTCAGGGCCGAGCCAGCGCAGCTGCGAGTCCCAGACGAATTCACGCCAGGTGGCGCCCATCGTGGCCAGCAGCTCCTCGGCGTTCCGGCCGACGACGTGGCCGGCCAGCGCCTGAATGGCGGCGACCTGAACGTCGTTGCCGCGGCCAATCGTGAAAACGAAACCGTGTCCTTCGAGCCCGTCATTGGCATCCGTCACGATCCGCACGTAAGCGGCCGAATAGTCGGGGTCGAGGTTCATGGCATCAGAACCGTCAAGCGACGTGGACGTGGGGAAGCGGACGTCGCTGGTTTCCAGCGCGATGACAGTGCTCACAGTTGGTTCTCACTCACAGGGTTGTCTCACTCGCAAGGTTTCGTCTTGCTTGGGCATCCCGAGCATAAACATCGGATGTATAGGATGTCAATCAGCAAGACAACGTCGTTCTCGGCCACGATTCGCGGTTCAGCGACGATATAGTTCTGATGTTCCGGCAGTGTGAGCAGTGATTCCGCAGAGAGAGATGAACCATGAAATTCGCCCGCCTCGGCCCCATTGGCCAGGAAATTCCCGCCGTGCTGGTGGACGACACGTACTTCGATATTTCGGAGATCACCGCCGACATCACCGGTGACTTCCTGGCGTCTGGCCGAGCGGATTCCGTGCGTGCGGCGATCGAGGCCGGCTCACTGCCCGCCATCGCGAATGCCGACTCCCTGCGCATCGGCGCCCCGATCGTGCGGCCGAGCGCCGTCATCTGCATCGGCATGAACTACGCGGCGCACGCGGCGGAATCTGGCTCGCTGCCGCCGGAGATCCCGATCATGTTCCTGAAGACGCCCAACACGGTCGTCGGGCCAAACGACTCAGTCGAGATCCCCAAGGGCAGCACGAAGACAGACTGGGAGGTGGAGCTCGGCATCGTGATCGGCAAGCGTGCCTCCTACCTCGACTCCCCCGCCGACAGCATCGACCACATCGCTGGTTTCGTCGCGGCCAACGACGTGTCGGAGCGCGACTTCCAGATGGCGCTCTCCGGTGGCCAGTGGTCGAAGGGCAAGTGCGCCCCCGGCTTCAACCCGACGGGGCCGTGGCTGGTCACGCCCGATGAGGTCGACTACCAGAACCTCACCCTGAACAGCTGGGTCAACGGTGAGATCCGCCAGGATTCGACCACGGCCGACCAGATCTTCGACGTGAACTTCGTGATCTGGCACCTCAGCCAGTACCTCACGCTGGAGCCGGGCGACCTGGTTCTCACGGGCACCCCTGAGGGCGTCGCGCTCTCCGGCCGCTTCCCCTACCTCTCCGCAGGCGATGTCTGCGAGATCGAAATCGAAGGACTCGGCCGCCAGCGCCAGGACTTCACCGCGTACGAAGGAGTACACAAATGAGCCAGGAATTTGAGAACCTCGTCGCGGTCGTGACCGGCGGGGCATCCGGCATCGGTGCGGCCATCGCCGCGCGCCTGCATGAGGGTGGGGCATCCGTTGCCGTGCTCGACCTGCAGCCAGGCGCAGCGGATGCCGCCCACTTCGCCGTCGAGGCGAACGTGGCCGACACCGCCTCGGTGCGTGCCGCCATCGCCGCCGTGGCCGAGAAGTTCGGCCGCATCGACATCGTGATCAACAACGCCGGCATCGGCGCCATCGGCACGATCGCCGACAACGACGATGCGGAATGGGCCCGGGTGCTCAGCATCAACGTGACGGGCATCGCCCGCACGACCGCCGCGGCGCTGCCGTGGTTGCTCGCGTCGCCGTCCGCCGCCGTGGTGAACACCTCGTCAATCGCCGCGACGGCCGGCTTGCCCGCACGGGCGCTGTACACCGCATCGAAGGGCGCCGTCTTGTCACTCACCCGCGCGATGGCCGCCGATCACCTGCGGGAGGGCATCCGCGTCAATTGCGTGAACCCCGGCACGGCAGACACCCCGTGGGTCGGGCGCCTGCTCGACGCGGCCGACGACCCCGCCGCGGAGCGCGCTGCGTTGAACGCACGCCAGCCGCACGGTCGTCTGGTGACGCCCGAGGAAGTCGCCGAAGCGGTGGCGTACTTGGCCAGCCCGCGTTCAGGGTCGACAACGGGCACGTCGATTGCCGTCGACGGCGGAATGCAGAACCTGCGGTTGCGCCCGGAGTAGGCTCTGGGTCTATTGCCCCCAAACCGGAAGGCGCCCATGAGCACGACCCTGGATCGTCGCATCGGCGTCGTGCTGCCCCGCGACATCCCCGCCGCGCAGATCATTCCGTTTGCGCAGAAAGCCGACCGGCTGGGCTTCGATGAGCTGTGGATTGTGGAGGATTGCTTCTTCAGGGGCGGGATTGCCCAGGCCGCCGTGGCACTCGCATCGACAACGCGCATTCACGTCGGTGTCGGGATCCTGCCGGCCGCAGCGCGGAACCCCGCGTTCGCGACACTGGAGATTGCGACGCTCGCCGAGCTCTTTCCCGGCAGGATCACCGTCGGCATCGGGCACGGGATGCCGGCGTGGATGCGACAGGTCGGCGCCATGCCGGCCAGCCCGTTGACCATGTTGGAGGAGTCGGTCACCGCGACCAGGGCGTTGCTGGCCGGTGAGACCGTCACGGTCTCCGGCCGCTACGTCTCGCTCGATGAGGTCGTCCTGGCCTCACCGCCCCGCGTCGTGCCGCCGATCCTGACCGGCGTGCGCGGGCCGCGATCGCTGGCGCTGTCTGGCCGTTCGGCCGACGGGACCATCCTCGCTGAGCCGGTCACACCGGAGTACCTGGCTGCGGCGCTCGCCCACATCGCCGCCGCAGGCGAGCACAGAATCGTGGCGTACAACGTGGCAGCGATCGATGACGACGTCGCTGTCGCGCGCCAGGCAGCCCGCGCTGGCCTCGAGTGGATCGGCGACCCTGACTGGGCGCCGCACATCGTGCCGCTGCACTTCGCCGCCGAATTCGCGCAGCTACGGGCCGGCTCATCCTCGCGCACCGAGTTCGCACAGCGGATGCCAGACGAGTGGGTGGACGCGCTGTCGTTGGCCGGCACCCCGGCCCGTATTCGGGAACGCATCGCCGAGCTGCAGGATGCGGGCGCACACAGCGTCGTGCTCCTCCCCGTGACCATAGATCCGCTGGCGGAGCTGGACTCATTGGCGCGGGTGCTCTGACCCGTTTCGAGACGCGACCTCGTTCCTCGGGCGCTCCTCAACCACCGGAGTCCGTTGGTTGAGGAGGCCGCCAGGCCGTCTCGAAACCAAGTCAGCTAATGCGCACGGCCTCGTTGTGCCCGATGAGCGCGAAGGTGACGCCGTCGTCCTCCGATACCCAGCCGTCCCAGCGGTAGGAGTCAGGGGTGATTGAGGTGAAGTTCCAGCGGATGGCCTTGCCGTCTGTGCGGGTGCCGTCCTGTCGGATGCCGTGCCGGTATGGCGTGGCGATGAGGTGTGAGTACTCGCCAGACAGCGGCGAGAAGTAACTCACGCGCCACACTCCAGCGTGGGCGTCGTAGACGCGCACGGCGGTGGCGACGGTTTCGAACCCAGACGGATGCGTCGTGCTCGCGACAACCTCGACGTAAGGACCGCGTGAACCCAGACACGTAGCTCGTTCAATCGTCATGTATCAGGGCGGTTCGCCCGGATTGGGCAAACGGCACTAAAGCCAGCAGCGTGCCGTTCAACAACCCGGCGGTCGGCACGCTGCAACCCCACATACGCTTTCAGTCAGCATGAGACTCCCGCGGAGTCAGAATCGCTTCGTTAATGATATATCGCTGACATTACAACGACATATCGCCGATAATAATGATTATGTCAATAGATCTCTGGCGTATTCGCACTATCTACGAATCGTCTGTTGAGTCGATTTCCTAAATGCCCGAGATGCGGCGCTGGAACCACTCCCATTGGGCGCCAACGCACGAGCCGAGGATCGTCACCAGAGTGCCGCCGTCATCCGGCCCAGAGGTCGGGGTGAGGCTGACGCTGGCCGGAATCGGCCCGGCCTGCGACAGGTAGGTGTAGCCGCCCGCAACGCCGGCGTTCCTGCCGAGGACTCCGTGGCATGGTTACGAGCAAACTAAGCGGCGAGGGCAGTCGAGACTCCGTGGCAGCCGGCGATTCGCGCGACGAGTGAACCTCGCCCGCTAAAGGGCCACTCATCGGGCACTTGAGGTCCCCGCTCAGGCCGTAGCCCGGCGTCCGGCCCACGACGGCGCCACCATCGCCGCGACCACTATCGCCGCAACCGCCGCCGTCAGCACCCCGTACACCGCCCAGTCGATCGCCAGCGAGAAGCCACCGAGAATGCCGTAGGCGACACCGAGCAACGCGGGTAGTACGGACACGGTTCCGATGACCAGGGCCGCGAGCACCACGAACATCGACTCGATACCGATCATCGAGTTCAGCTGGCGACGGGTGGCTCCGATGCGGCGTAAGAGGGCGAACTCCGACCTGCGCGCGCCCGTCAGCATCACGAGGGTGTTGGCGGCAGCGATGGCGATGAAGAAGATGAGTACGAACAGCAGCACCGCTCCGAGCTGTTGCGACGAGGCCGCGCCGGCCACCGCCTCATCCGCGTACTCGTCGACGGTCATCGTCTCCAGTCCGGGGAGGTTGACACGAGAGCCCTGCGTGAAGACTGCGTCGGCGACAACTGGCGTCGTCGGCAGGCTTCGTCCGTCGATGATGTAGTCGCCGAAACCGAGGCCGCGCTCGTAGACCGCGACGATCGTCGCGTCGAGCAGAGCATCACCGAAGCGAAGGGAAACGGTGTCGCCGAGCTGGATGCTCGTGCCGAAGCCCGATCCATTGCTCGCGGCGATCGTGCCGGGTTCGGCCAGATCGTCGAGCGAGCCGGACGTCACATCTGGGTCGATCAGGCCCGCGGGGCTGCCGGTCAGGGCGCTCACGCCGGAGGCCTCCCATGTGGCCAGCCCGTCCATATCCCGCGTGAGTACGTCTGCAGGCACTGCCGAGCTCGCGACGAGGGAGTCGACTCCGGGCGCGGACGCGATTTCAGCCAGTTGATCGGCGGTCACGCCGTCTGGCGAGGTGATGACGAGATCCGATCCCAGTCCTTCGCGTAGGTGCATGGCTGCGCCCTGCACGAGGCTGCTGTTGACGCCGGTCTGCACTGTTCCCAAGGCGAGAAACAGAGCGAGCGGGACGATGGCAGCGGTTAGTCGGCGGGAGAAGCCCCGGGCATTGACGACAGCCAGCATGAGCGAAGCGGAGCGCGACGACCGGAATACGCGTGCCGCCCGACGAGCCGCGAAGGCGACGATCGCCGGGCCGGCGAGGGCCGCGGCGCTGATCAGCAGGAACGCGGATGTCGATCCGGCAGCGCTGCCCATCACGCCCGGCATCACGAACGGAATGCCGGCGACCACGATTCCGGCGGCCAGCAGAACGACCGCAGCAAGGCCACGCGCAGGAGAGAGGTGCGCCGACTCGGCATCCGAACCACGGACGGCCGCCGTGGGGCTGACGCTGGTGACCTTGCGGGCAGCCAGACGGGCGGCGAGCAGGGCGGTCGGAAACAGCAGCAGTAGTGCGCCGATGACGGGCAGCGGCGAGACGACGAGGGGGAGGCCGACAGGGATGATGCCGCCCGACTCGAGCACGGGAGTCAGCAGGTTCGCTGCCCCAAGCCCGGGTAGCGCGCCGAGCGGCGCCGCGATTGCGAAGACGATCGAAACCTCGGCGGTCACCATCGAGCGCACCTGCGAGGCGGTGGCTCCGACAGCCCGCAGTAGCGCGAACTGCTCGTGCCGTTGACGCAAAGCCGACGCGAAGGTGGAGGCGACCACGAGCACGACCACGAGAATGGCGGTGCCGGCGAAGGAGCCGGCAACGGCCGACAGCAGCGGCGCGTCAGAGCGTAGGCCGGTCTCCATAAGCACTCCGTTGGCCGAGAGTAGGGCGGCTGCGAACATGACGATGAGAAAGCTGCCGATGAAGCTGCCGCGGTAGGCGCGAACTGCTGAGCGGGCGAAAGACCACATGGTGTTACCGGCCCAACTCGATCAGGCGGGCCGCGATCTGGGCGCTGGTGGGGGCAATGATCTCGCCGGCCAGGCGTCCGTCGGCCAGGAAGCGCACGTCATCCGATGCCGCCGCGACGACAGGGTCGTGCGTGACGACCACCAGGGTCTGCGCGAAGCGCTTGGCAGTGCTGCGCAGTACCTCGAGCACCTGCTCGCCGGTTCGGCGGTCGAGCGCACCGGTCGGCTCGTCCGCGAAGACGACCGTGGGCCGGGTGATCAGGGCGCGTGCGATGGCGACGCGCTGGGCCTGGCCCCCCGAGAGCTCGCTCGGCAGCCGGTCGCTCATGCCGGTGAGTCCGACCGAATCGAGTAGCGACTGCTGCCACTGCTCGTCGGGGCGGCGACCGTCGAGCAGCATCGGCAGCTGGATGTTCTCGCCGACGGTCAGGTGCCCGATGAGGTTGTACGACTGAAACACGAAGCCGATGTGGCGGCGGCGAAAGCGCGTGACGGTATCCGATGACAACTCGGTGATGTCGGTGTCGCCGATCAGCACGTGGCCACTCGTGGGCGTGTCCAGGCCGGCCGCGATGTTGAGGAAGGTCGACTTGCCCGAACCCGACGGGCCCATGATCGATGTGAATGACCCGGCTGCGATCGATAAGGAGACGCCCTGCAGCGCCGTGATCTGCTCCGGCCCGTTGGGGTAGGTCTTGGTGAGGTGAATGAGGCGCACGGCGGTATCGACCGTGGTGGCGTTGATCGTCGAGGTCATGGCTGGCCTTTCTATCGAGGGTGCCGATGAGCACCTTCAATCGAGAGTAGGAACACCGGCCTGGCTCTTCTACGTGCCTTCGGATGAACTGCGGCGCTTACAACTTTGGATGCAGTTTGCACCCTTCGATGGTTCTCCGGAGGTGCATCCTTTCAACTCTCGAGGGATAGGTCGGTGCCTTCTACCGTCGAAATGTGGCCGTTTCGCGCCACGGCAACGATGAGAGGACAGGTCATGAAGGTAGTCACACAACAGAGGGGGCTCAGGGGTGTCATCAAGCGGCATCCCCTCGTGAGCTTCTTCGTGCTCGCAAACGCGCTCAGCTGGAGCGCCTGGATGCCCTTCATCCTCTCGAATAACGGGCTGGGCGTCTGGGACTACACCTTCGAGCTCGGCCAGTTGACCGGGATGCTGCCTGGCGCCTACCTGGGGCCCATCACCTCGGCCCTGATCGTCACAGCGGTCACGGGGGGTGTGGCCGGGCTTCGCCAGTGGGGGGCACGCCTGTGGCGCTGGCGGGTTCGCTGGCACTGGTATGCCATCGCCCTGCTCGGCGTGCCGGCCGCGCTGATTCTCACCGGTCTGGTGGTGTCGGGCGGTCAGGTCATGCCGCCGTCCCTGACGGTGCTCGCTGCCTACGTTCCGATGCTCATCGTGCAGATGCTCACCACCGGCCTCGCCGAGGAACCGGGATGGCGCGACTTCGCCCTGCCCCGCCTGCAGGACAGATTCGGCCCGATGCGCTCTGCTTTCATCTTGGGCCCGATGTGGGCGCTGTGGCACATGCCGCTGTTCCTCACCGAATGGGGCGGCTACCCGGATGCCGACTGGACACGGCCCGTGAGCTTCGCCGTCTTCTGCATCGGCTTCAACGTCGTCATGGCCTGGATATTCAACAGAACAGGTCAGAGCCTCCCGCTCGCCATGTTGGCGCACGTGGGCGTGAACACCTTCATGTCGGTCGTCTGGAGCGAGATGTTCCCGACCGTCAGCGAGAGCGTCACCTCCAACGCGCTGGCGGTCAGCGCGGTGATCGCCGCCATCATCGTGATCGTGGCAACGCGGGGACGGCTCGGCTATCTCAAGGAGCCGTCAGGGAAGATCGACGAAGCGGTTCTGGTACGCCCAGACGACCGCCTGAAGGCGGGAGCGGACGCCTAACTTGGGCAGCATGCGGGCGAGGTGCGACTTCACTGTCGACAGCTCGACCACCAGGGCCTGCGCGATCTCCTCGTTGGACAGGCCCTGGGCGAGCAGCACCAGAACCTCCTGCTCTCGGCCGGTGAGCATGTCGCTAGTCAGCGATGTGGTCACCGGCCGCAGGCTGCGCCGCTGCACGAATTCCCGCATGATGCGGCGGGTGAGGGTCTGGTCGATGGTGCCGATGCCGGCGGCCACCTGGCGAATCGCGTTCGTGATCGTGTCCGGATCGGCATCTTTCAGCAGAAACCCAGAAACCCCCGCCTCGAGAGCTCCGAAGACGTAGTCGTCGAGGTCGAACGTGGTGAGAATCAACACGGGAATCGGGAACTCGGCATCGGGCCCGCATAACTCACGTGCAGCGGCGATACCGTCCAGGCCGGGCATCCGGATGTCGAGGCACGCCACATCAGGACGCAGCTGCCTCGCCATCGCCAACGCCTCGATGCCATCGGCTGCCTGGCCCACCACCTCCAGGTCGGCTTCCATGTTAACGAGTGCCGACAGGCCGCCTCTCACGAGGGGCTGATCATCGGCGATGAGGACGCGGATCATGCTTCTTCTCGTTTTACGGTCAGACGAACATCCCAGCCGGATTCATCGGTGGGGCCGTGCTGTAGCTCGGCGCCGATGAGGTCGGCGCGCTCCTGCATGCCGACGAGGCCGAACCCGCCACCTGGCCCCAGGTCGAGTGCGTGGGATCTGTCGTTGGCGATCAGCGCCACGAGCGCGTCAGGCGCGCGGTCGTCGATCCGCACCACGCAGTGCGCGCCCGGCGCGTGCGCGACCACGTTGGCGAGAGCCTCCTGAACGGTGCGGTACACGACCAGCTGCGCGAGCGGGCCGATACCGGTCCCGAGGGTCTTCTTGCCGGTGAGCACCTCGTACTCGAGTGGCAGCCCGGACTTCTTGCGCAGCGCGATCAGATCGCCCACCGAAGCCAGCGTCTCGACAGCGCGGCTGCTGTCGGCATCCTCGCGCAGCAGGCCGATCACCCGTCTGAGGTCGTCCAACACCATCGTGCTCTGGGCGCGTACCTGCTGCGCCGAGGTCTTCGCGGCCTCCGGGTCGGTATCGACCTGGCGGTAGATTGCGGATGAGAGCAGCGCGATACCCGACATGTGGTGCGCGGCGATGTCGTGCAGCTCGCGCGACATGGCCATGCGCTCCCTCGAGACCGCAGCCTGGATGAGGGCGTCGCGCTCGCGCTTCAGCGCGAGCGTCTCGTTGCCGCGGCTGACTCGGGCGTCTCGACGGGCGGCGAAGTACAGCGCGATCACGAGTGGCCCGACGACGACGACGAGGGCCTGCAGCGCAGCCATCCCCACGGTTGCGACGTCCAAGGGCGCTCCCGCACGCACATCGTTGACGACCTGCGAGAAGGCTACGAGCACGATGGTGACCGGCAACACCGCGGAAAGGTGCCGCAGCGTTTCGCGCAGCACGGCGAGGAAGACAGCGAACGTGATGCCGAGAGCGGTGAGGTTGAAGGTGGAGGCCGGCGCGGCGAACGCGAGAACCAGCGGCGCGGTGGCCACGGCCACGAGCACGAGCCGCGGCGACCGTTTCGCCCACAGCAAGGCGGTCGCCTGAACCGCGAAGACGGCGACGAGCACCCACCACCCGAAGGCCGCGGGTGAAAGCGGCATGACACCCACTTCGGGCTCAGCCGCCTGCAGCAGCGGCAGGAGCAGCAAGCCACTAAACGCTATCCCTGCAAATACCAGGGCCGGCGCGACTTCGCCGAGGCTGAGGCGCTGAGGATGCTGCGGTGTGGTCTGCACTCCACCGATTATCGCAGCATCGGCGCCGTCTGAGCGTGCGATCGTGCGCCAGACGACGTCCCGAGACCCTTGGGCCGGGGCGCCGAGCTCATCTCCTCCGGCCTCGAAAAATAGACCCAGCACAAAAACGGCGCGCAACCGAGGATGTCCTCGGTTCCGCGCCGCAGGTCTGGATCAGATCGTGCGCGGTGCCTTTGCTAGGTTGGCCTCAAGCTCAGCGATGTTCTGTCGCGTGCCATAGGCTGGGCGGTCGCGCTCGACGCGCCAGCTCTCGGCGAGTGGACCGATGTTCACGGTGTCGAAACCGAATTCGTCATAAAGCTTCGTGACGAAGTCAGAGGCATCCGCAAAGTCGGACGATGTAGCGAGCGCACGCCGTGCCGGGTCACCGGTCGGGAATGAGTCAGCAGTGATGTCGGCGGCCGTGATGTGGTTGAAGCCCTTCGCTACGCGCGAAGTCGGCAGGTGCTCCTGCAGCATGCCGGTAACGGTTGCCTCACCGTTGTCGAGGGCCTCGATGTGGCCGTCGCGTTCGAAGTAGTAGTTGTTGGTGTCGATGACGATCTTTCCGGCGAGCGGCTGGACAGGCACGTCCGCATAGACCTTGAGCGGCACGGTCACGACCGCGACGTCGGCCGCCTGTGCCGCCTGTGCTGCGGTTCCGGCGGTCGCCCTCGGGCCGAGTTCGGCGACGAGGGCCGCGAGTGTCTCGGGGCCACGGGAATTGCTGATCACGACGTCGTAGCCGCTCTCGATCGCCTTGCGGGCGACCTGGCTGCCAATGTTTCCTGCACCGATGATTCCGATAGTTGTCATGCTCGTGGCAACGGGCCCGGCGTCGAAAATGTTCCCGATGCCAGGAGGCCGGCGTGGTGGAGGCCTTCAGGATCCTGACTCGTCCCCGCCGGAAGCGCCGCTTCAGGCCCTGTACCCCAATCTCGATAGGGTCTCTAGATCAATATTCAAAATGGGCACGGTGAGTAGAAGCCGAGTGAACCGATCTCTGATCGGGTTGGCGCTTGTCGCGGCCGCCATTACGGCGCTGATCGTAGCGAGCACTCTATGATCACCTGCCCCGGCAGCGCTGTGCCCTCCACGTTTGAATTCTCAACCTGGCTGATAGATGAAGCACGGCTCAGCAGACCGCGTGGTCCAAGCACATGCGCCCTGCTCACGCCTAAATAGGCCAACTGTGTTCCCGGCCAGGGGACAGCGAGGTCGTTGATGCCGTCTTAGAACACCTTCACTTGAACCGTTTGCTGCGCTTAAATTTCGGCCTGGTATCGAGACTTTCACTCTCAGGCACCGCCAAACTGATCGTGAAGCATTCAGCTGAGCCAGGCGGCACGCGCATCGGAAATGTCCTAACCGTGCAGGCTCCGTAGCTGGTCAGTTTTTCTGGTACTTCTCGCGTATCGCGGCCTCGACAACGCTGCGGATCGTTCCGCGGTCCTCCGCGGCTGACGCTGCGTCGATGAGGTCGAGAACATCCGGAGCCAGCCGGGTGCTGAACGGCACCGTGACCTCGCGGCGTGGGCGGCCGCGCCGCGGTGCGGCGCCGGCCGTAGCCGTGGGGGCCTGAGATGCCACAGGGGCTGGCTGCGGGGTCGGTGCGTTCTGGCGATAGTCCACCGGGTCTACGCGTTCGTCAGGGGCCGCCTGCGGCTTGCGGCGGCGGCTGAGGTCTGGTCGGTCCTGCTGCTGGTCGCTCATCGAATCACCTGTTTCACGATCTGTGTGTACGCGTCCAAGACAGGCGCGCCTTTCCTGTAGTTGCCGTACCACTCCCCCGTAAGCCGAACCTCTTGAATAATCGCCCGTTCGGGAACTAGGGATGCGGGCGCACACAGCGTGGTGCTCCTCCCCGTGACCATAGATCCGCTGGCGGAGCTGGACTCATTGGCGCGGGTGCTCTGACGGGTTTCGAGACGCGACCTCGTTCCTCGGGCGCTCCTCAACCACCGGAGCCCGTCGGTTGAGGAGGCCGCCAGGCCGTCTCGAAACCAAATCAGCTGATGCGCACGGCCTCGTTGTGCTCGATGAGCGCGAAGGTGACGCCGTCGTCCTCCGATACCCAGCCGTCCCAGCGGTAGGAGTCGGGGGTGATCGAGGTGAAGTTCCAGCGGATGGCCTTGCCGTCTGTGCGGGTGCCGTCCTGTCGGATGCCGTGCCGGTATGGCGTGGCGATGAGGTGTGAGTACTCGCCCGACAGCGGCGAGAAGTAGCTCACGCGCCACACTCCGGCGTGGGCGTCGTAGACGCGCACAGCGGTGGCAACGGTTTCGAACCCAGACGGATGCGTCGTGCTCGCGACAACCTCGACGTCTTGAACGGCGCGCCCGTCGAGAATGAAGTCAACGATCCAGGTGAACTCGCGCTCAGACCACTCCCCCGTTTCCTCGTTCAAGCGAGACCCCTTGGCCGCCCAGCTACCCACGAGTTGCCCGAATCGCTGCATGCGACCGGGGTAGTCGGGGGTGGGGCCAGACGCGATGAGTGCGTCGGCCAGGGGGGACAGCGGGGCGGGGGTCATGAGCTGATTTTACCGGGGCTGTGTTGCATCCGTATTAAGTAGCTCTCCACGTGAGGTATTGAGGTCGCGTGGCACAGCTTCTACCGTGGACTGTACGGAAGCAAACGGGCTGCACTGGAGCCGCTCAGATCATCAGCCGAACAAGCCAGCGTTCGGCGGCGAGGTTCTGGAGGGCACGCCATGCTCACCGCAAAGGTAGACACACTGTGCGACAACTGCGGGCTGCGCACGACGCATCCGACGCAGTCCAATGCGTTCAGGTCCATGAAGGCACACGAGGACGAAACGGCACACGACTCGCAGCTGTTCAGCACCCCGTACAGCAGCGGATGGGTCCGCTACCGCGGCCCGCGCTACCTGGCAGATGTGAAGTGATCAGCGCGTGACGTGAGCAGCGCGTGACGTGAACAGCGCCCGCTGAGCCAGGGTTCACGCGGGTGGCCCCGGTTCTCCGCGATCCGGCAGATCCTCGACATCCGCTTTCGACAGCGGGTCGTGCTCGACGATCTCTTCGACGTCGTCGGTGGAGACGCCGTCGGGCTCGGCATTCTCGGCGAGCAGGGTGCGCTCGTTCGCGTGCCGAGGCACATCGCTCGCCTTCGGTGGCACCGGCGGCACTCCGCTCGGTGGCGGGGCAGGGCGCCGGAACCGGCGCATCCACTTGGGCGCGGATCCGAGGATTCCGTGCTCTGCGTGCTCCTCGACTTCGAGCCCGTAGTAGGTGCCGATGTGGTCGACGAACTGTGCGCGGCGCGCCCGCTCGTATGCCCGGCGTTCGCGACTAAACGCGACAATCGTCGACCAGCAGATCATCAGCATGATGATGCTGAACGGCAGCGCAATGATGATGGCCACGGTTTGCAGGGCCAGCAGCCCGCCGGAGAGCAGCAGCGAAATGGCCAGCACCGCCGTGATCACGGTGAAGAAGGTGCGGGTGAACTTGCTCGGGTTGAGCTTTCCGCCGGTGGCCAGCATGCCCATCACGAGGGCGCCGGAGTCGGCGGAGGTCACGAAGAAGATGCCGATGAGCACGATCGCGCCCACGATGAGCACCGGAGCCCCCGGAACGTTCGCCAGCATCTGGAAGAGGGCGGTCTCGACGTTCACGTTGCCGTCGGCGTCGAGCAGCGAGCCGGGGTCGGCCACCTCCATGGCCAGGGCCGATCCGCCGAGCACGGCGAACCAGAGAATGCCGAGGAGCGTCGGCACAAGAATGACACCGGCCACGAACTCGCGCACTGTGCGGCCTTTGGACACGCGGGCGATGAAGATGCCGACGAACGGCGCCCAGGAAATCCACCATCCCCAGTAGAAGGAGGTCCACGACGCTTGCCAGGCCTCCCCCTCTGCGCCCGTGAAAGCGTTGGTGTTGAATGCCAGCCCAATGAAGTTCTGCACGTAGTTACCGATCGACTGCACGAATTCGCGCAGCAAGAACGTGGTTGGCCCGGCGACGAGCAGGTACAGCAGCAGCGCGGCCGCCAGAATGAGGTTGAAGTTCGAGAGCCATTTCATGCCTTTGTTGACGCCTGAGAGCACCGAGAAGAGCACGAAGATGGAGATGACAATGATGATGATGATCTCCGAGGTTTGACTCGGGGCGAGAATCCCGGCCGCGTCGAGGCCTGCGCTGATCTGCAGCACGCCAAGCCCGAGTGACGTCGCGACGCCGAACAGCGTGCCGACCAGCGCAATCACGTCGATGGCGTTACCCCAGCCGCCCTTCACATGCTTGCCGAGTAGTGGCTCGAGGGCCCAGCGGATGGAGATGGGCCGCTTGCGCCGGTGAATCGCGTACGCCAGTCCAAGACCGACAACCACGTAGATCGACCAGGCGTGCACGCCCCAGTGCAGATAGGTCTGGCTCAGTGCCTGTTGTGCGAGCTGTGCGGAGGTTCCGGTGACCCCTGGGCGCGGACTGACGTAGTGGCTGAGCGGTTCGCTGACGCCGTAGAACACCAGCCCGATGCCCATACCGGCCGCGAAGAGCAGGGAGAACCAGGTCAGCACCGAGAACTCCGGTTTATCGTCGTCGTGGCCCAGCTTGATGTCGCCGAACCTGCTGAATCCGCCGAACAGGCTGAACCCCACGAAGAATGCGGTGATCAGCACGTAATACCAGTTGAACGTATCGACGATGCCACTTTGAATTGCACCGAATATGGTTTCGGCAACCCCGGGCGCGATGAGGGCGAAGGCTGCAACCAGGGTCACGATTACAGCCGCCGGCCAGAACACCCAGCGTTCGACCGTCGAGCTTTTCGTCTTCTCGGCCATGCATTCAGCGTAGGCACGGTGCCCGAATCAGGACACCCTTAGGGCCGGATCGTGGCTCGTTGGCGAGCCGAATTGCGGTTCTGGCGACAGCCAGATTCAAGCACTAGGAGGCGCTGGGCTCCGTGACGAGGTCGCGTGACTCTGAGACATCCGTTCGGTGGAAATTCAGGTGGGATCGCGAGGCGGTCGGGCCGCGTTGGCCCTGGTAGCGGGAGCTGTAGTCCTGCGAACCGTAGGGCTTTTCGGCCGGCGACGAGAGGCGGAAGAAGCACATCTGGCCGATTTTCATGCCAGGCCAGAGCTTGATCGGCAGGGTGGCGACGTTGCTCAATTCGAGCGTGACGTGACCGGTGAAGCCGGGGTCGATGAAGCCGGCGGTGGAGTGGGTCAGCAGGCCGAGGCGACCGAGTGAGCTCTTGCCTTCGAGGCGGGCGGCGATGTCGTCTGGCAGGCTCACCTGTTCGTAGGTGGAGCCGAGCACGAATTCGCCGGGGTGCAGGATGAACGGTTCATCGGCCTTGGCCTCAATGAGGCGAGTGAGCTCCGGCTGGTCTTCAGCCGGGTCGATGAACGGATACTTGTGGTTGTCGAACAGGCGGAAGAACCGGTCGAGTCGCACGTCGATACTCGACGGCTGGATCATGCCTGGTTCGTAGGGCTCCAAACCAATTCGTCCAGCACCGAGTTCTGACTTAATATCACCATCCGAGAGAAGCACTGTGCCAGCCTACCGGCGGTGAGTTGATATGCTGGCACGGATCCGGTTCACAGCAGGTGAACGGTGCACGCGGATGTAGTTCAATGGTAGAACTTCAGCTTCCCAAGCTGATAGCGCGGGTTCGATTCCCGTCATCCGCTCCCTTTGTCACAGGCCCGTTGAAACTGTGAGTTCACACGCAAGTTGGGCCTTCTCGCTGAGCGGATGAGACCTCCGCTTGCAGCATGAGCCTGAGGTCGCTGACAGCGCTACGAGGTTATGCGACGTAGTTATGAGACTCGCTGCGCCACGAGATCCCGGTGATTTTGCAAAAGTGCTGGTCGTGAGGGTGAGATGTCTCATTTCCCTAGGGCGGTTTCAAACGGCGGAAACTCGCGGCGCGGCGAGTGTGACTGTTGCCGTTCGATGGCGGCGTTATGTTGCCGCTAGATGGCGAGAGCGAAGGAACGAAGGAGCGAAAATCGACGCATTGCGTGCTGGCAGTCGTGCGTCAGCAGGCAGTTTGGCGCAGCCTCGTAGGCATGAGCTCGCCGGAGGTCACGAGAGGTGAAGCTGTCCCATGAGGGTGTCGAGCAGATGCACCGGATCCGCTCGCCCGTCGGTCGCGAGCCAGGCGCGGGTCGCAGAATCGACGCAGGCGAGCCCCGCTGCTAGCAGCGCACGCGCGCGATCAGCATCTGCAACTTCCGGCGAGGGAGAAAGTTGCGGGAGTCGTGCGGCGACTTCGGAAAGCAGTAGATCCTCCCAATCTTGTCGCTTTTGCGCGCTCCGGGCCTGGATCGATGGGCTCGTCATGATCAGTCGCGTGAGATCGAACGAGTCCGCCGGCGCGAACACGGACTGCTCGACGAGCTGCCGAAACGCGATTCTGAGCGACTCCCACACGCTTTCGTCCGTCGGCCGGGATACGAGGGCGTCGCGAACGGGGCCGCCGGCGTCACGCAGGCGCGATAGGACGACGTCCTCCTTCGTCTCGAAGTACCGGAAGAACGACCGCGGGGAGATCCCGGACTCGTTCGCGATCTCAGCAGTCGTAACCGCGTCGAATCCCCTCTCCAAAAACAGCCGCATCGCCGTCGACGCGACTTCGTCACGCATCCGCTCTCTCGTGCGCTCCCGCAGTGAACCCTCAGCACCCATGACCCCAGAATAGCATTCGCCGCCTAAGTGGCATACACTGCCACATGAGCATTCGCTGACAGATTGGATCCACAATGAAGCCCATCAGGCATGCCGCAGAGACCGTGCTGGTCACAGGCGCAAGTAGCGGGATCGGAGCAGCCTTCGCCCGCCGGCTCGCGGCGAAGGGCTCGAACCTGGTCCTGGTCGCCCGACGCCAGGATCGCCTCGACGCCCTCGCCGACGAAATTCGAGTGCGGCACAAGGTGGCGGTCAGCACGATCGTGCTCGACCTCGCCGCGGAAGCACCGGGCGAGAGCCTCCTTCGAGAGGTCGCCCTGCGCGGTCTGGTCGTCACCAGTGTGGTTAACAACGCAGGTGTGGGGCTCTGGTCGAAGTTCGCCGACTCGGATCCGGCACAGCTACGTCACAACGTTGCTGTGAACTCCGCCGCAGTCATGGACATCAGCCGCGCGTTCCTGCCCGGCATGCTCGCGAACGGTTCCGGGTACCTCTTGAACGTGACCAGTCTCGCCGCATATTCGTCGATACCCATGCAGGGTGTCTACTCGGCCACGAAGGCGTTCGTGCTGAGCTTCACCGAGGCCCTCTGGGCCGAGACCCGCGGCACGGGTATCCGCGTTCTGGCCTTGGCGCCGGGGATCACGACGTCCGAGTTCTTTGACGGCCTCACCGACGACCCCGCCGCCCAAGCCGGCCGCGCGCAGACCCCTGAACAGGTTGTCGACATTGGGTTCCGCGTCCTCGAACGTCGAGACCCGCCGCCTAGCTGGGTGTCCGGTCACATGAACCACGCCATCGCCCTCTCAACCCGCTACCTCACCAGACGGCGCGCAGTCCTCACCACGGGAGCAATCACTATGCGCAGCGCCTGACGGCAGCCCGCTCATAACCAGCACTCAAGCCCACCCGGGCCCCGTCGATGACTGGAGGCCTGACCGTCTTCAGGAATGGGCGTGGTCGACTACGCGATGATCATTGCGGGTGGATTCGTGCTCCTCGCCACGCTCATTCTTGTGCCCATGGCGGATCGAAAGCTCCGGGACGAGACCGCCTGATGCCCTCGCCGCAATTTGACGATCTGCTTCTCAGCCCAAAGCGGTTTCGGATCTGTGCGATTCTTCTGGCGGCCGATGAGGTTGCGTTCTCTCTGGTGCGCGAGGATCTCAAAGTGACTGATTCAGCACTCAGCAAGAACCTGCGGATTCTGCAGGAGCACGGCTACCTCGTGATCTCGAACACGACCAAGAACTCCAAGGCCGTCACGTGGCTTTCGCTCACGGCAGTTGGAAGAAATAGAATGTTGGAGCACGTTAGAGCCCTCTTGAGCTATCTTGGATGACGGTCGCCAGTGCCTTTCCTCCGCCAACGGATTCCGCTTTCGGGCAGCGCTGACATTCAAGCCCGCGCGGGTCACCCGCCACATTCCGATTCATATGTGGAGTGTCTCGAAACCTAAGTGTGTCGAATCACATGGGATACGAGACGCTGACTACTCGCTCTGAGCCAGGGCCAGCAATCGGGTTGGTGCTCAAAAATAGCGATCACTGAACGCCGCCGTAAAGCGCGGAAAGTCTCAGGTCGAAGACCTGCCGATTGCACCTAGCGTCCCCGCAACGGTCACCCGCACCAGGCGCAGGGATCCGGGCCCAGGCGCTGCGCGCCGTGCTCCACGTCGTCGCTCGGGCTGGGTTCTCCTGCGTCTCACCGGGCCGGCAGCACCCCTACGCCTCCGACCAAGCCGGGGTGCTACCTCGTGCCTGCCGGTGAGGCCCGAAGAACACGGGCACTCACCGGCCGACCGACGCGACCACGAGACGGCTCGTGTCTTCGAGCTTCGGTCGAGGGACATCGACGTGGCGGTCCGGGACCAGGTGAGCGGGATCGGGCTCGAATCCGCTCACCACGCGAGGCAGCGGTGCCCGCTCAACGTGCGAGTCTCCTCCACCGTGGATGGTCTGACTGTCTCAGGACTCCAATGAGGCCAGATAGCCGCCGGCGACGCCGCGCACGGCGGAGTCGGTGAGTTTCCTGATCTGGTCGGCGGGAACCGCGATGCCTGGGTTGTCGAGGGCCCAGCGGGGTGTGGCGTCCTTGGGGGGCTTGCCGGCGAAGTACGGCTGGACGTAGACCGGTCTGTTGGGTTCGCTGCGCCAGCTGTCCGCGAGGGTGCCGATGTACACGGCGTCGTAGCCCAGGGTGTCCAGCAGCGCGGTCACCCGCGTCTTGGCGACGGCGTCGTCGCCGGCGATGGGCAAGCCGCTGCGGTCGGGATCGCCTGCGGGCCGCCCCCGGCTGCCGAGGCTGATGTAGGCGATGCTGTTGAACGCCTTGACCAGGAGGGAGCCGGCCAGGTGCTGCTGCACCAGCTGGCTCGAGGTCAGCTCGTTCGAGTCGAGCACCGGGATCCTGCCGTCGCGTTGCGGGTAGTAGTTCGTCGCGTCTATCACGATCTTGCCCGCCAACGCCTCCGCCGGAAGCGACTCATAACCGTTGAGCGGGATGGCGACCACCACGATGCCCCCCTCCCGCGCGGCGTCCGCGGGGGTGCCGGCACGGGCGTGCTCACCGAGTTCTGCGACGAGTCCGGCGAGCGTGTCGGGGCCGCGGGAGTTGCTCAGCACGACGTCCAGTCCTGCAGCAACGGCCAGGCGGGCCACCGTCGTGCCGATGATGCCGGCCCCGATCAATCCGAGTGTTTTGGTAGGCTCGCTCGTCAATCGCGCTCGTGACGCCGGCGCGATCCGCACCGACATCACCGGCACGGACGTGTTCCTGCTGATCTGCGCGCCCGTGCACACGACGGAGTTCCTTGCAGATCCTCCACCGGATGTCTGGCGACGTTACCTCGGCATCATCTTCGACGGGATGCGCCCGGAGGGGGCGACTCCGCTGCCACGGCCGGCACCCAGCTGGCCCTGACCTCCGTCACCCGAGTCCTCGCGTTCACCATTGATGAGCTGCCGTCGCTCTCGTCGAGGTGAGCGGCACCGCCGAAACCCAGCAGTTCGTCGCAGCCGCCGGAGGAACCTCCGCTTCCTTCACCGTGGACGGCACGGTCGCTGCCTGCGCGAGTGACTGCGATCGTAGGGCTTCGAGCCAGACGTCTGCGTTGGGCGCAGCAGACAGCCGACTCTTGACGAGGCGTCATCCCGTATGAAATCGACGACGCGAGGTCTCTTCCGTTCGACATGCGTCCGCCGCTAGGATCTGGCCATGACCGTCAAGACCGCTCGAATCGCCCTCGCCGTCACGGCCGCCTTGGCCATGATGACTCTCACTGGATGCGCTGCGTCCGGTTCAACATTCACTGGAACCTGGGGCGAGGATGCTGCCGGGGAGCCGTCGCTGACGATCGAAGCCGACGGGACGTTTTCCGGCACAGACGGATGCAACCCACTCACAGGCGAAGGCACCGTCTCTGGCGACACCTTCACGTTCGGCCCGTTCGCATCCACCCTGCAAGCCTGCGAAGGGGTTACCCCCTGGCTCAACCTTGCTTCCACCGCCGAGGTCGACGGCGACACCCTCACTGTCTACCGCACCGATGGTGAGGAAATCGGCAGCCTCGACAAGCGCTAGCTCTTCCATCGCCCTTCTGACCCGACGATTGCTTCGTCAGTGGCCGCGTTGAGCGGCGCGGTGACCTGCTCACTCCCTGGCTGCAGCAGCTTCCCTGAGCGGATGTCGATGACGGCGCCGCACGATCCGCCCTCGTTTTTCGTCGCCAGCAGCGGCAGGGTTCCGTCGCTGGTCGGCGCCCGGCCGATAAGGTTCAGCCGCGCGGCAGCACACCAACGAGCGCCGAGGTGAAGGAGAACCGCAAAGCGTCACGCAGCTCGAGGTTGAGCGCGCCGAGGGCGGGCTCGTCCGCATAGGCGGCGAGGAGGCTGGGCGGCGGCGGGACGTAGGCCGACAGGGCGCCAGCCGAGACGAGGCTCATCAGGCAGAACAGTTGCGCGCCGTCGCCGACCTCCGGCACATGGCGGCGCACGAGCTCGGTCATGACCGCGAGCTTGGCGAGGGAAGCCCGTTTGTGCCGTTTGACGACCTCAACCGAGACATTGTGCTCCAGAACGCCGCCCTGCGCGCCGAGAAGGTCGCAGAGCACCACTCGGCTCGCCAGCGACTGGCTGAGGATCTCAGCCAGCTGACGCGCCCGCACTTCCGGTGCCGCGTGTGGCTCGATGCCCGCGGCCAGCTCGTCCGCCAGCTCGGCGAGCCAGCTTCCCAGGAAGTCGTCCAGCAGTTCGAGCAGCACAGCCTCGCGCGACTCGAAGTACCGCAGCACGTTCGACTTGGCCAGGCCCACCCGCCGACTGAGTTCGTTGAGGCTCACCGCGGCCACGGGCATCTCGTCGAGCATGGCCGCTGCTGTGTCCAGGATCGCCCTGCGGCGGATCTCCCGCTGCTCCTCGCTTCGTGCGCGTTGGAATGTCACACCATGAGCCTAGCTTAAAGACCGCCGGTCCTTTGACATTAGACCGCTGGTCCCTTATGGTGAGGTCATAACAGACCGACAGTATTTTAGGAGAGCATCATGAGCAACGACTGGACAGAGCAACACATCCCCGATCAGCACGGCAGGGTGGCGATCGTGACCGGTGCCAACTCCGGGCTGGGCTTCGAGACCGCCCGCATGCTCGCCGAGCGCGGGGCGGCGGTGGTCCTGGCCGTTCGCGATGTCGAGAAGGGGAAGCAGGCAGCCGATCGCATTATCGGCGACGTCACCGTCCAGGCCCTCGATCTGAGCTCGCTCGACTCGATCCGATCCGCGGCGGCCGACCTCCGCGCCGCCCACCCGCGCATTGACCTTCTGGTCAACAACGCCGGCGTGATGTACACCCCGAAGCGAACAACGACCGACGGCTTCGAGCTGCAGTTCGGCACCAACCACCTCGGCCACTTCGCCCTCACCGGCCTGCTGCTCGACCGGCTCCTGCCCGTCCCCGGCTCCCGCGTCGTCACGGTCAGCAGTAACGGCCACCGCATCCGGGCCGCCATCCACTTCGACGACCTGCAGTGGGAGCGCTCGTACAGCCGCGCCGGCGCGTATGGCCAGGCCAAACTGGCCAACCTGATGTTCACGTACGAACTGCAGCGCCGGCTCGCGTCGCACGGCACGACAGTCGCGGTGGCCGCCCATCCCGGCGTGGCCAACACCGCCCTCACCCGCGATACACCCGCCGCGATCCGGGTGCCCCTCACCTGGTTCGCGCCGCTGCTCAGCCAGAAGCCCGAAATGGGCGCCTTGCCAACGGTGCGCGCCGCCACCGATCCGGAGGTCGTCGGCGGCCAGTACTACGGTCCAGCCCATGGGGGTCAGAACCGCGGATATCCGAAGGTGGTCACTTCCAGCGCCGACTCCCACGACCAGGAAATCCAGCAGCGCCTGTGGACTGTCTCCGAGGAGCTCACCGGCGTGACATTTCCCGTGGGGGCTAAGCGGTGACTCCTTAGTGGGCGGGCCAGCCGGACGATGCGGACGACTTCCGCGTTGCCGGCGAGTTCATCGGCGATGCCTCGCCTAGACATAAGCTGCAGTCAACATTGGAGGTCACAATGAACACCCCGGCCGCGATCACCATCACGCCAGTCCACGTTGCCGACCTGCTCGCTGAGGGCGAGCGGATGCCGGTGTACGTGCACGTTATCGACCATCCCGATGGGCGCGTACTGGTCGACACCGGCATGACGGCCCTGCACCCGGCGGTGGCCGACCTCGATCCCCTTCTGCATCCGCTAAGCGAGCAGCACGACTTCGACCTCGACGGCATCGATATCGTCGTCAACACCCACCTGCACTTCGACCACTGCGGCGGCAACCACCTCTTCGCCGGTAAACCGATCTATGTGCAGCGCAGGGAGCTCGACGACGCGCGCAGCGAGGACGACTACACGATTCGCGAGTGGGTCGATGCGCCCGGCGTGCAGTACGTGCCGGTCGATGGAGAGCGTGAGCTGCTTCCGGGGCTCCGGCTCATCCCTGCCCCTGGCCACACCCCAGGCACGCAGGTAGTCGTCGTCGAGACTGCGGGGCGCCCAATCGTCATCGGCGGTGACGTGGCGGTGTGGTTCGGCGAGCTCGACGAGCCGCACACCGAAGGCCAGCTGCTCGTGCGCGCTCTCGACCCCGAACTGGTTTGGCTCGCCCACGAGCCCGAGCCGTGGCGACCCCGATCCGCCTAGGCCATCACGCCGACACGGCTAGGCGCGGCTGCTTCGTCGCTCGATGAGGATCGCGTCTAGCCGCAGCAGCTTCCCTGAGCGGATGTCGATGACGGCGTTCCGCAGGATGCGCCCTCGTTCGTCGCCAGCAGCGGCAGAGTTCCATCGTCAGTCGGCAGGGCGGTCGAGCACACACCGGTTTCGGGGAGAACGAGCTGCACGATGCGGGCCGCCTCCGTGTTGCCGGCAAGCTCATCGGCGATGGAGCGCACCTGCTCGTATCCGGTCAGCAGCAGGAAGGTCGGCGCACGGCCGTAGCTCTTCATGCCCGCAATGAAGAAGTTCGGTTCGGGGTGCGCCAGCTCGTCGACGCCGTGTGGGTAAACGGTGCCGCAGCTGTGCAGGTTCGGGTCGATGAGGGAGGCCAGTCGCGTCGGCGCCTCCACGATGTCGTCGAGGCTCAGCCGCACCTCGCGCAGCATGTCGAGGTCGGGACGGAAGCCGGTGGCGTTGACCACGACATCCGCTTCAATCGACGTTGCCTCGCGACGCCTGCGCCCGACAACCGTCACGCGCCCGTCGCCGGTCGGCTGAACGTCGTCGATTTCGAACCGGTCGACGAGGGTGACCGTGCCGGCGCGAACCAGGTCGTGCACCGCTGTGCCCAGCTGGCCACGGGCGGCCAGCTCGTCGTTCTCCGAACCGTAGACGCGGACGGGGCTCACCGAGCGCACCACCCAGGTGATGGTCGTTTCCGGTACTTCGCCGGCGAGTTGGGCCAGCTTGAGGAGCGTGTTCGCCGCTGAGTGGCCTGCCCCGACAACGACCGCGTGCTTGCCGGCGAACTGTGCGCGGTCGGCGCCCAACACGTCGGGCAGGGCGTGCGTGATATGTGCGGCGACGTCCGCCGCGGCCGCAGGCTGCAACCCGCTGGACAGCACACCGTTCGGGGTCGAATACGTTCCAGACGCGTCGATGACAGCGCGGGCCAGCTGCTCGGTCGTGCCCTCTGCGGTCTGCACGCGGAGCAGGAAGGGAGCGGATGCCCGGTTGTTCGAGCGGGTGCGGTCCATGCCCTGGCGAGAGACGGCCGTCACTGTGCTGTTGTAGCGGATGCGCGCGGCGAGTTCAGGTGTCTCCGCGAGCGGAAGCAGGTAGTTGGCGACCAGGTCGCGGCCGAACGGGAGTCGCTTCGCGGACGGGGCCTCCCAACCGGCCTTGTCGAGTAGCCTCGCAGCGGCCTCGTCGACGAGCACTTCCCACGGGGAGAACAAGCGCGTGTGGCCCCAGGACTGCACCGCAGCACCAGCCGACGCACCCGACTCGAAGACGACGACGTCAAGGCCACGCTCGATGAGCTGAGCTGCGGCAGCCAGACCAATGGGCCCAGCGCCGATGACGGCGACGGGGAGCCCGGTGAGGCGGTCGAAGGACGAGGGCGTCGGCGTTGTAGTGAGTGGAAGCTCGGTGATGGTCATGCGGGTGCTCCTCGAAACTGGTTTGTACGGATGCTGGTTAAAGCGGATGCCGGCGAAGCGGATGCCGGTCGGCGGGCGGCAAGCGCCTAGATCGTGATGAGCAGGCGACTGATGGAGTCGAGTGCCCCAGGCACGAGACGGTAGTACGCCCAGAGCCCTCGTTTGGAGCGGGTCAGGAAGCCGGCATCCACCAGGATTTTGAGGTGGTGCGACACCGTCGGCTGCGACAACCCGAGCGGCTCCGTGAGGTCGCAGACGCACGCCTCGCCATCTTCGTGCGCAGCGACCATCGAGACAAGGCGGAGCCTGGCCGGGTCAGCCAACGCCTTCAGCGACCCGGCCAGTGCGTCAGCGTTCTCAGCGCTCAGTGCCTCGCGAGTCAGCGGTTCGCAGCAGGCGGTCACGTCAGTCACGGGCAGCAAGTCGGTCAACGTCATACGACCATCCTGCCTCACTATATTGACAAACGTCAATGTAGTGAGCAGGAAATCCGATAGGCGGTGCCCCACCCGCGGGTTAAGAAGCGATCAAGAAGCGTTGTCGCGAAGGCCTACAAGTACTTCGTGGAGGATCCCGATGGTGAGAGCGTTGCCCGCATCGACGGACAAACGGTGGACCGGCATCCCGCCGATCATGGTCAGCGCCATCGGATTGGTCAGCAGCCCGACTGTCTGGCCTGACGGTTCAACCTCGAGAAGGCGGCGCGTCAGGTCGGGCCCTGCTTCCGGGTGGGACATCCATTCCGCGAGCGTTGCGTCGATGCTGAGGGCCGGCAGCCTTGTCACATTCGACTCAATGTCCACCGCAACCACGCAGCGGATGTCGCGTGACGAACAACCGATGGCGACCGTCCACTCCCCGGCGTCGAAGGCCCAGTCTCGAATCGACTCGTCGTACCGGGCGAACGCACGTCTGGGAATACGGATCGTGACGGTTGCGGACTCGCCGGGTCGCAGGTGCACCTTCCTGAATCCCCCGAGGGTGTGCGCCGGGCGCTTCACCTCTGTGGAGGGAGGTCGAAGGTACACCTGCACCGTCTCGGCCCCCTCAACGTCACCGCTGTTGGAGACGAGTGCTGATGCGAGGAGCGTGTCGCCATCCCAGCTCACTGACGGTTCAGCCACGACGAAGGTGGTGTAGCTGAGTCCATGTCCGAAGGCAAAGCCGACGGGCGCCGCGACTGAGTCGAAGTACCGGTATCCGACGAAGACGCCCTCCCCGTAGTAGCTCTTTCCGCCTTCTCCGGGGAAGGAGACGGCGGAAGGGTGGGACGCGAGTGACACAGGAATGGTCTCCGCGAGCTTTCCAGACGGGCTGCACACCCCGAAGAGCACGTCAGCGAGCGCTTGAGGTCCGGCCTGGCCCGGCAGCCCGACGGTGAGGATGGCATGTGCCAGCTCTGACCACTCCGTTGAGAGCACTCCCCCGCTGTTCAAGACCACGACGAGATTGGCTGCAACGTCGGCAACTGCGTTGAGAATCGAGACCTGGGCGTCGGGCAACTGGATGCCGGTGCGGTCGTATCCCTCTGACTCGGCGTCGGCGGGCAAGCCCAAGACGAGAATCGTCGTCTCGGCGGAGCGAGCGGCCTCGACGGCTTCGGTCGTCAGATCATCGTCGGTAGTTCCCGCGTCGAGATCGTATGCACGGGCGTACCGCACTGACGGGTTGACTGCGTGGACCGCGGACAGCAACGAACTCGTCGTCCGCGCATTCACGGCGGAGCTACCCCCGCCCTGGATGCGGAGGCGGTCTGCGAGCTCTCCGACCAGGGCGATCGATTCGCCGGCGGCAACGGGGAGCGCGCGGTCGTCGTTCTTGAGGAGGACGATTGACTCCCGGGCTGCGTCCAACGCGAGCGAATCGTGTTGGAGCTGATCGACCACGCTATCGGTGGTTCCAGTGTGTGCGCGACGAGCCAGCGCCACCAGACGGTCGGCTGATGCTCGCACTGCGTCCTGCGAGAGCACGCCGCGTCGAACCGCCTCCTCTATCTGACGATCGGAGGCGCCGGAGGTCGACGGCATCTCCAGGTCGAGGCCAGCGGCGAGGGACTTCACTCGATCATCGACTGCCCCCCAGTCGGACACGACGACGCCGTCGAACCCCCAGCTGTCCCGAAGCGTTTCGGTCAGGAGCCACGGGTTCTCTGCGGCGTAGACGCCGTTGATGCGGTTGTACGACGCCATCACCATCCACGGCTTTGTGTCCGTGACCACCTGCTCGAACCCCGCGAGGTAGATCTCGTGCAGCGCGCGATCGGAGACCTCTGCGCTGACGCGCATTCGATCGGTCTCCTGGTTGTTCACGGCGAAGTGCTTGATGCAGGCTCCGACGCCCGCAGACTGCACACCACGCACGAAGGCGCTTGCAGCAGCGCCGGTCACGAGCGGGTCTTCGGAGTAATACTCGAAGTTCCGACCCCCAAGCGGCGAGCGCTTGATGTTCATCCCTGGCCCAAGGAGGACCTGCGCTCCAGCCGCGCGCGCCTCGAGGCCGATTGCGCGACCGACGTGTTCGATCAGTTCGTTGTTCCACGTCGATGCGAGATTCGTCGCCGTCGGAAAGCACGTGGCCGGCACCTTCCCCGACCAGTCCGCCAGATTCATGGCGACGCCGTGAGGCCCGTCGGTCATGACGACAGAACGGATGCCGTGATCCGGCAGCGCCTTCGTCGAAGCGAAATCGGCTCCAGACAGGAGCGATGTCATCACGTCGAGTGGGAGCGCCTGCGTGGCCGTCTCGGCATTCATGACGCAATCCCCAACTCGATCATCTGCCTGCGCTCGTCTGGATTGTGGATGTTCCATCGCCGCGGCGCCGAGGGGTCGTCCTCGGCACTGCGCATTGAGGCGGTGAACGTGTGGTGACCCGCCTGCACGACTCGGACGTCGGCGCCGGGGAGCACGACGTCAGCTGTCACGCCGGGCGGGAGGGTGACGTGAACGGTGAGTAGCCCGTCTTCGCGTGTCCATCGCGTGGAGATCAGGCCGTATGCGCTCAGGTGCTCTGCAGAAGCATGGGTCAACTTCCCGCCAGGCTGTGGGGCAATTCGAACCCGGCGATATCCGGGTTCGACGGGTTCAAGCCCACCGATTCGGCGGTGCATGAAGTCGGCAACGGCCCCGAGGGCGTAGTGGTTGAACGACGTCATCTCACCTGGATTCAACGTTCCGTCTGGTCGCATGCTGTCCCAGCGTTCCCAGACCGTTGTTGCCCCCATTGTCACGGCGTACAACCAGGACGGCGCCTTCGTCTGGAGGAGGAGATGGTACGCGTCATCCATGTGCCCGGTCTGGGCGAGAGCATCGCACACGATCGGCGTGCCCACGAAGCCGGTCTGGATGAGGTATCCGCCGTTCTGCACCAACTCAGCCAACCGCCGTCCGGCCGACTCGCGCTGTTCGTCGTTCGCCAGCAGATCAAACGCGATGGCGATGGCGAGACTGGTCACGGTGTCGCTCACGACTCGACCCAGTGGGGCGACGTAGACCTGTTGAAAGGCCAGCTTCGCGCGTGCCGCGATGTCCGCATACCGCTGCTGACCAACCGTGTCTCCCAGAACCCCGGCAGCCTCGGCGACGATCGCCGCGGAGCGGGCGTAGTGCGCAGTCGCTACCAGGTAAGCATCGGTCGCGGAATCTCCGGGGCGATCCGGCGGGGCAGCAGGGTCCAGCCAGTCTCCCAGCTGGAATCCGGTGCCCCACAGGCCGGACGGATCGGCGAGCCCGGTCACCTGATCCACCCACGCGCTCATGCTCGCGAACTGATCGCTCAGCAGGTCACGATCACCGGTGCGCTGGTAAAGAACCCAGGGCACGATGACGGCAGCATCGCCCCACGCCGCGGAGGGGTCTTTCGGGAAGCCGCAGTCGATCCACGGGTGGAAGTTGAGGACCGACCCGTGTTCTTTCTGTTCGGCAGCCAAGTCCCTGAGCCAGTTGGTCAGCAATCCGATGCTGTCGTAGAGATAGGCCGCGGTTGGCGCGAAGACTTGGATGTCGCCGCTCCAGCCGAGCCGTTCGTCACGCTGCGGACAGTCCGTCGGCAGGTCAACGAAGTTGTCGCGCATGCTCCACACGACGTTTTCGTGGAAGCGATCGAGCATCGCGTTCGAGCTGGAGAACCAGCCGGTGCGCTGCATGTCGGAGTGGACGACCGATGCGTAGATCGCATCCGTGCCCTGGTCCTCCGGCCAACCAACGATCTCGGCGTAACGGAAACCATGCAGCGTGAACCGCGGCGTCCATCGTTCACCCGCTTCCCCGGCGGAGGTGTAGCTGTCCACCGACGTAGCTGTGCGAAGCGGGCGGACGGCGAGCTCATCGTGCTCCAGCACTTCGGCATGGTGCAGTTCGATCCGGTGCCCGGCTGGCGCCGTGACGTCGAAGCCGATCTTGCCGGAGATGTTCTGTCCGAAATCCAGTCGAAGCCTGCCGTTGGGACGACGTTCAATCGAGATCGGGGCCAGGATCTCAGTCACCCGCACGGGTGGGCCGGTTGGTGCTTCCAAACGGTGGGGGAACTCATCGCGCTTCAGTGTGGTCGTACCGTTCCATTCGCCCGCGACAGACCCTCCCGTCGACCAGCCTGCGATGGCGAGGCGCTGGTCGTGCTGCTCCCCTTCGTAGAGGCCCGTCGCCGTGATGGGACTCTCGGTCCACGACCACGAGAGAGGAACTACTCGGGTTCCGTCGTCGTCAGAGATCTCAAGCTGCAGGAGCAACGCGACGTCGGTTCCGTAGTTGTCCCAGAGACCGCCGTTGAATCCCAGACGGCCTCGGTACCAGCCGTCGGCGAGCCACACGCCCAGTGCGTTGGGCCCGGCCTGGATCATGTCGGTGACATCTATGGTGCGGTACCGAAGCCGATGCGAGTAGCTTGACCAGCCCGGAGAGAGGATGTCGGTGGCCGGGTGGCCGTTGACCTCCAGGTCGAAGACTCCGTGCGCTGTCGCATAAACGCGCGCGGCCGTGATCGCTCCCTTCACCTCGAACTCGGAGCGAAGGAGGAACGCCGGCCGGGCCTCGTCATGCGGAGATCGAATGGCTGGGGAGACGAAGTCGACGCTCCAGTCAGACGGGGAGAGGAGTCCGGCTTCGATGCGCAGGGATGGTGTCCACTCCGTGACGCTGCCATCGTCGAGCCTCGCGCGAACGCGGACCTCAGCGATTTCTCGGGAAACCAGGGGCTCGCCCACCCACGGCACGAGGACGCTCAGGTCGCTGAGAACCCTGGTAGAGAGTGGATCCCCGGCGGAACGAACGATCTCAATGTCGAACCCGCTTTGGGAGACACCGTTCGGTGCGTCGGTGATGGTCCAGCTCAGTCGTGGCAGAGCGGTGCCGACTCCGAGTCCGTTTTCAAGGTGCTCGACCCGCAGGTCAGATGTGAATGTCATGGTCAGCCCTTCACCGATCCAGCAGTCAGGCCCTTCATAACCCGCTGGTTGAGGAAGAGGTAGATGACGAGTGTGCCGAACACATTGACGCAGATCGCCGCGAAGGTCGGTCCGTACTGGACCTGCCCGAACTGGCCGGTGAAGTTCAGCAGTCCGACCTGGATGGTGCGGAGGTCATCTCGGTTGGTGAAGGTGAGCGCGATGAGGAGGTCGTTCCAGATGAAGAAGAACTGGACGAGGGCGACGGTGAAGATGGCGTTTTTGACGAGGGGGAACCCGATGGACAGGAAGCTGCGGAAGATGCTTGCCCCGTCAAGGGTGGCCGCTTCGAAAATCTCGCGTGGCACGCCTCGGAAGTATGTCGCCATCATGAAGACAGTGAGCGGCAGACCAATCGCCGTGTACGTGATGATCAGGGGCCAGAGCGATCCCGTGAGGCCGGTCTGGAAGTAGATCGTGAAGAGCGGAAGGAGGATCATCTGTCCAGGCACCATGATGCCGGCGAGGAACAAGAGCAGCACCGTTCCACGGCCTTTCCACACCATCACTTCGAGGGCGAAGCCTGCGGCCACCCCGAACACGATGGTGAAGAACAGCGCGGGAATGGTCGCGAGGATGCTGTTGCGGATGTAGGTGCCGAGGTTGCCGGTGGTGAACGCCTCGATGTAGTTGTCGAAGTTCGTCCAGCTCTCCGGGAATGCCCAGGACGGGCTCGTGAGGAACTCGCTTTGAGACTTGAACGATCCCATGAGCAGCCAGAACAACGGGTAGACCACGATGACGAGGAGCACGGCGACGAGGAGCCAGCCGGGGATGCGCCGCACGGTGCGACCGAATGCCTCGCGGCGTCGAATCGAGGTCACAGTTGAGGAAGTGGCTCTGGACATCGTCGTCAGCCTTTCGTGAGGTCGTTGCGCGACGAGCGGAAGATGAACAACGTGACGATGAGGCAGAGCATCGTGAGGAGAAGTGCAATGGAGCTGCCGTAGCCGTACTCGCCATAGGTAAAGGACGTCTGGTACATGTACAGCGTCAGCGGCGTTGTGGTATTACCCGGCCCGCCGTTCGTTAGGGCGAGAACGGAGTCGAACACTTTCAGGGTGCCGTTGACACTGAAGATGATCGAGGAGAGCAACACAGGCAGAGAGAGCGGAATCACGATATGGCGAACGAGTCGCCATCCCGCCGCGCCGTCGAGTCGAGCGGATTCGAAGAGGTCCTCTGGGATGTCGACGAGGCCGGCGTAGAGGAGCACTGCGTAGAAGCCCATCGACCGCCAGATGTCCATGATGATGATCACCCAGAAGGCACTGCCGGCTGTCGAGAACCAGTCGACGGAGGGAATGCCGACCAGGTTGAGTGCCGAGTTGACCAGGCCGTTTTGGGGCGCGTATTCGAACAGCTTCTGGAACAACAGCGCGACTGCGACGGTGGGAAGCACTACAGGGAAGAACACCAGGGTGCGGATGAGTCCCGATGCCTTCTTCAGCCAGAAGATGTACGCAAGTGAGAGCACGTAGCCGAAGGCCACCTGTCCGATGGTCAGCACGATGGCGTACTTCACGGTGAAGAGGAGGGCGTCGCCCACCTTGGGGTCGGTGAAGAGCGCAGCAAGATTGTCGAGGCCGACGAAGGTGAACCCGGTGATGGGGTTGCCTTCGAATACCGTGTAGCCCAGCGACCAGAGGATGGGCACGAGCATGACGAGTGTGTAGACGAGGAGTGCGGGGCCCAGGAGTATGGTGACGGCCCGCCAGTCACCGAGAACGCGATTCACGACATTGGTCTTTCGTTGTTGCAGCGGAACGCGGGCGCGCTGCAGGGTGGGAGTTCCACCCCGCAGCGCTCACGCGTCATTTCTGGTGTCAGTTGCCGAGGTCGGCTTGGACCATTTCCATGAACTTCTCCGGAGCGATCGCACCGGTTACGAGCTGAGATGCGTTCGTCTGGCTGGTGGTGGCCGCCTTCGCGTTGAAGAGGGCTTCGAACCAGAGCACGCTCTGCGTGGTGTTGTCGATCTGCTCCTGCACGGTCTTCGTGAGCGGTGGCAGGTCTTCGACCGGCGTGTTGACCTTGAAGCCGGTGATGACTCCCTGGTTCTTCAGAGAGCTTGAGCCGAAGTTGTCCGCGATGCAGCCAACCCACTTCGCCACGTCATCGGTGTAGCTCGCTTGTGAGAGCGCCAACGGCACGCCAACGTTGGCAGCGAGCTGGTCGATCGATCCCTTGCCGCCCGTGACCTCGGGGAATGGCATGAAGCCGATGTTGTCTGCGCCGATCACGTTCTGGGCGGGGTCTGCGTAGTTGCCGAGGATCCAGCTGCCCATGTAGAACATGGCCGCATCCCCAGAGAGGAATTGCGTAACCGCGGTCGTGTAGTCGATCGAGCCGACGGACGGCCCGAAGTACCCCTTCTCCCCGAGCTTCGCGACCTCGTCGGCCGCCTTGACGTACTCGGGGTCGGTGAGCTTCGCGTCTCCGTCAGCCACCTTCTGGAGGGCGTCGGGTCCGAGGTCGCGGAAAATGTAGTTTCCGACGAGACGGGTCAGAGGCCATCCGTCCTTGCCGTCGGCGGAGAACGGCGTCACGCCGGCCGTGTTGAGCGTGTCTGCGGCCGCGGTCAGCTCGTCCCAGGTTGCCGGAACATCGATGCCGTTGTCAGCGAAGATCTTCTTGTTGTACCAGATGCCTTCGACGTTGAATTCAGTCGGGAGGACGTATTGGTCGCCGTCGTACAGCGCGTCGATGGTCGACTTCGCGGCAGGGATGATGTCGTCGCTCTTGCCGAGCTCCTCGAGTGCCGCTTCGATGTCGACGAGCTTGCCACCCTTGTTGAGGTCTTTCGCGACCTGGGGCGTGTTTCCGCTGGCCATCAGGACGGGCAGAGCGTTCTGGCCGGCGAGTAGCTGCAGCTGCTGGTCGTAGCTTGCCTGCGGCTGGGTCGTCACCTTCAGAGGAAGGGCGTCGTTCTCTGCGGAGCACTCATCGGTACTGAGGGCGGTCAGGGTGTCCTTGATGGATGTGTTCTCCGCGAAGGACAGGTAGGTGAAGTCCTCTGGTGCGGTAGTGGATCCGCCACCGCTACCACCGGCGCTGCAGCCGGTGATGAGAAGTGCGCTCGCTCCGACAATGGTCACAAGCGGCACCAAGCGACGCACACCACGCTGTGTGAAGGGTGAAGGCAATGTTTTCTCCTTTGAATGTAGGCCTCGTTTGAAGCGCTTCAAGCTGATGTTAGGGGCGCACAGTCACGACCGGAATAGCCGTCGGCCCCGTATCCATCGCCATCTGTAATACCCGATATGCCTCGCAGGCATACGCCGAGGTTTGAAGCGCTTCATGGCATGTCCCGGTAAGTTGGGCGCATGACCTTTGCCGTGCAAGTACCCGCAGGAGGAACCACACCTCCTCCGTCCAGTGCGTCGATCTCCGACGTGGCATCGTTGGCGGGCGTCTCGCAGGGAACGGTGTCTAATGTGCTCAACCATCCGGAGCGAGTGACGCACGTCACGCTCAACAGGGTGCAGCGTGCGATCCAGATGCTCAACTATGTGCCGAATGGGCCTGCACGCTCGTTGGCGGTTGGCCGGACACCATCCTTTGGACTGGTGCTCTCGGATCTGTCCAACTCGCTCTTCGTGGAGATCGCCGCCGGGGCAGAGCGCGCTGCGGAAGAAGCCGGCCTCACCCTCCTTCTGGCAAACAGTGACGGGCGCCTCGACCGGGAGAACACCTACGTGCGCCTGTTCGCGGAGGGACGCGTCGCTGGCGTCCTCCTCACACTCAACGATGAGTCGCACTACCGGGCGATCGCCCAGCGAGCGTCGCCAGGTGGCCCACTCGTGCTCCTGAACTATGCGGCAGATCCTGCTTCGTTCTGCAGCGCCCACATTCGCAACGACGTCGGCGGCTACATGGCTGCCCAGCATCTCCTGGAAACGGGCCGGCGCCGCCTGGCGTTCATCGGTGGCCCCAGCGGATTGCAACCGGTCACCGAACGGCGACTGGGCTTCCATCGAGCCCTGACCGAGCACGGATTGCAGCCTGCACGCGAGATCGATCCGATCGGCGTCAACCGCTCCGACGGATGGGCGGTCGGTCTCACACTCATCGAAGACATCAATGCCGACCGCATTGATGGCATCTTCGCCGCGTCCGATCTCCTTGCGGCCGGCATCGCCCAGGCATTCGCCGCCCACGACGTAAGCGTTCCGTCCCAGGTCGGCATCGTCGGCTACGACAACAACCAGGCAGCATGGGACAGTCCCATCCCGATCACCACGATCGGCCAGCCCGGCGACGAACTGGGCTATCGAGGAGCACAGCTCCTTCTTCGCGAAGTCGCTGAACCTGGCACCCATCGACACGAGCAGATCGAGTTGGAACCGACGTTGATCGTGCGCGAGAGCACCGGCATGGCGGCGTCCCACCCGGGCGTACGGTAGTCACCATGGAACCGGTCAACGTCGATCTGAATCTTCTTCTGCCTCTTCAAGCGCTGCTCGAAGAGAGGAGCGTAAGCCGCGCCGCAGAGCGCATGCACATGAGCCAGCCTGCGCTGTCCCAGTCGCTGAGCCGCCTCCGTCGGCACTTCAATGACGACCTCCTCGTTCGTTCCGGCAATTCGTATGTGCTGAGCCCGCTCGCGGTGCAGCTCAGCCTTGAGATCCAAGCCACAGCAGCCTCCGTGTCCCGAGTCTTCGGATCGCAATCCGATTTCGACCCAGCATCCAGCCAGCGAGAGTTCCGAATCATCTGCTCGGATTATGCGGCCAGCGTCTTCGGAGCGCCCCTGTCCCGCCGCATCGCCAAGTACGCGCCCTCTGTCCAGTTGGTGTTCGAGCAGATGGAGGACACCGTCGTCGACAACGCTCCTGAGTCACTTCGAGACATTGATGGCCTCATCGTTCCCCACGGATATATCAAGGGAGCTGCGCACCAGGATTTGTTCCTGGATCGGTGGGTCTGCATCGCCGACGCAGCCCGCCACGATGCACCGGACCTCTCCGAGGAGGCGCTGGGCCGGCTTCCATGGGTGGTCACATTCAACGGGAGAACAGCGATCTCCCTGGCCATCCGTGAACTGCACACCATCGGGATCTATCCCCACATTCAGGTGGTGAGCCGAAACTTCTTGACCCTCGCTGATCTCGTCGTTGACACTGACCGAATCGCATTTGCTCCCGAATCCCTGGCTCGACGCCTCGCCGAGACCCGTCCAGTCGTCGTGCTCGACCCGCCAATCGACGTGCCAGATCTCCGCAACGCCTTCTGGTGGAATGCTGCTTTCGACGATGATCCGGGTCATCAGTGGTTGAGAGCCCAGATGAACCAGGTCACCGTGCCGGGAATGCGCCGCTAGCTCCTGTTCGATCAGGTGAGGGTGATGCGCACCGGCATGGTCTCCCATGCGCGCAGCGTGTTGTTGAGGTGGCGTGTTGGCCGGTCGGAGAGCTCGATCGTTCGCACCCGTCGCGCCAGCGCCGTGACGAGCGTGGCCGCCTCGAGGCGGGCTACATGCTGACCAACGCACTGATGGATGCCCATGCCGAACCCGACGTGCCCTGACGGATCGCGCGACAGGTCGAACACATCGGGGTGCTCCCAACGCCGTGGGTCGCGGTTGGCCGATCCGAGGAACATGAGGATCTTCTGTCCTTCTGGGATGAGGGTGCCGCCGATGGTCACGTCCCGTGTGGTCGTGCGGAAGAACGTCTGCACCGGGGATTCGAGGCGGATCGCCTCGTCGAAAGCTCGACGAGCCAGCCGCGGGTCGGCGCGGAGGGCCGCCCACTGTTCGGGGTGGGTTGCGAATGCGTGGAGCACTGCACCAATGGCATGAACGGTGGTGTCGACGCCGGCGGAGAGCAGGGAGCGGACGATGAGCGGCGCCTGGGCGCTCGTGATGTCGCCGCGATCCGTCGCCGCCCAGATGTTTGCCCCAAACCCGGTCGGGGAGAGGGACTCCCGTGAGCATTGTGCGTTCACCCAGGCTGACAGTTCCGGTGCGCGTTTCGCGCCGTGCTCGACCAGGAAGTTCTCGGGTCCGAAGGTGTTGAAGAGATGATCGCCATACGGAAGAAGGTGGTCGCGGTCTGAGCCTGGGAGGCCTACCGCGTCGGGGAAAACGCGAAGTGGGAATGCTTCCGCCAGCGCTGCGACGGCGTCGAACTCGAGCGGTCCGTGCACCACATCGTCAACGAGGCGCTCCGCGTCATCCGCCCATGCTGGTTCCAGCTCACGAATGGATCGCGGGCTCAGGATCTTCGCGAGCACCTCACGCGGGGCGTCGTGGTGGGGCGGGTCGGCCTCGAGAAGCAGGCTCGGTGGCCGCCATGGCTTCTCCACCGTGAAGTTGGTCATGCCGACGCCAGCGGCGGATTGAAAGTCCTGCCAGTTCAGCAGGGCGGAACGGACGGTGTCGTACCTGCCCATCGCGTAGACGCCGTATTTCTGAAGGTGCACAACACTTCCAGCCTCGCGCAGCCGCTCCTGAAAGGGAAGCGGATCCTCGAGGATGTCGGCGCTGAACGGGTCTTCAGTGTTCTCAGCCATGGTCGGTGCGTCCGTGATGGTCATGTGGTGCCCTTTCATCAGGCGAGCGTGGTCAGACGGCGATGACAATGCGGTCGCTGCGCGAACGACTGACGCAGGGGAAGAAGCAGTCTCCGGCCACCTGCTCGTCATCGCTGAGAATTGAGTCGCGGTGATCGGGCTCTCCGGTCACGACGGTGGTCTCGCAGGTGCCGCACACCCCACGGGCGCACGACGTGAGGATGTCAACCCCCGCGCGACGCAGAGCTGCCGTGATGGAGGTGCCCGGTTCGACGTCGACTGCGATGTCAGTCCCGAAGACCTGCACTTCGAACGAATCGGCGCGGATCGGCGCATCGAACGTGCGGGCGGTGAACCGTTCGGTTCGCACCCACCCGTGTCTCCACGAGCGAGTGATGTCGTTGACGGATGCCAGGAGCCGAGCAGGGCCGCACGCATAGACCTTGGTCGCTTCGTCGAAGCTCCCGATCCAGTCTGCAAGAGATATGCGCCCGCGTTCGGAGGCTGGATGCAGGGTGATATCGCCGTTCCGCCCACTGATCTCACGCGTCAACGCCATGGTGCTGAGATCCCGCCCGAGGTACAGGAGCCTCCAGCGGGCACCGAGCGCGTCAGCTGCGTGCAGCATAGGAAGGAGTGGGGTGATTCCGATGCCGCCGGCGATGAAGGTGAACGACGGGGACGGGACGAGGACGAAGTTGTTTCGTGGCCCACCGAGTCCGACTCGGTCACCTACGGCAAGCACGTCATGGATGAAGCGTGATCCGCCACGTCCCGCTGACTCACGCAACACCGCGATTCGGTATTCGATGCTGTTCGCCGGATCACCGCAGAGTGAGTACTGACGGGTGATCCCGTTCGGCAGGATGAGGTCGATGTGGGCACCAGGCGTCCAGTCCGGTAAGCGTCCACCGTCGACACGGCGGAGCCTGATCGACACCACGTCCGACGCGATGACCTCTGTGGAAACGACGACGAGGTCCCCTACATTCGAACGCTCGGATTCTTGGGGTGCTGACGATGGTGGGGATTTCACTGGACTCTCCTGCTGTCACCGTTGACGACGAGTGACCACACGATATGACACGGGGCAGAAGCGCGGCTTTGGCTTTCCGTTGAAAGGAAAATGTTAGGCTCGGCGCGGAGGATCGATGGCGAAGGCATCTGCAGGAAAATCGGCGCTCACCAGGCAGCTGCTGCTACTCGACTCTTTCTCGATAGGCCAGCCGTTCCTCACGATCTCTCAGCTCTCCCGAAGTAGTGGTTTGCCGCTCTCCACAACTCATCGTCTGATGGCCGAGTTGACTGACACTGGTCTTGTTGAACGGTTGGATGACAAGACGTATCGGCTCGGAGTGCGTCTCTGGGAACTCGCCTGCCGCACGCCCGGTGCGCTTGGCCTTCGCGAGACCGCGTCCCCCTATCTCCTGGAAGCGCATGCTGTTGTTCGACAACATGTCCAGCTCGGCATCGCCGATGGGCGAGACGTCCTCTTTCTGGAACGCCTTTCGATGCTCGACGCCGTCGTTTCATCGACGATCATCGGGGGCCGGCTGCCGCTGCATGCATCGGCGACAGGGTTGGTGTTGCTGGCGAATTTCCCACCGGATGCACTCGCAACCGTTCTCGCTGCACCTCTGCCGTCGTACACCGACGCGACCATCCACGATCCAAACGTGTTGAGGGCAGCGCTGTCCGATGTTCGAAAACAAGGATTCGCCGTGACTGACGGGCACATACATCCCAGCGCTCGGGGCATCGCGGTTCCCGTGGTCGGGGCCGCTGGTGAGACGGTGGCCGCAATCGGAGCTGTCGTGCCGAATGACGACCAGTCGTGGCTGCACACCGTTGAGACGCTGCGGATAGCCGCCCTGCGAACGGCCACGGCACTCCGCGCGGCTGCGCTCCCGTCCAGCGACCCGGCGGCAAGCCCCGGAGGCCGTTTCCGGGCATTGGTGCATTCCTCGAGTCAGTCGATGGAGTTCCTCTCGCGGGACCGCCGCACCGGCAGCTGAGCCCGTCGCCCAGGCAATCGATCGACGCTATATGGTGTCCTTGAGACATCGACGTCGCTGATGCCGCGTCGATCCGATCTGCGAAGGACACGATGACGTGCCGACCCCACAGAGCATCACCCGACTTGACCTGAACCTACTCGTTTCACTCGATGCTCTCCTCACTGAGCGCAGCGTGACGCGAGCGGCAGAGAGGCTCAACCTCAGCCAGCCTGCGCTGAGCGCATCGCTGGCCAGATTGCGGATCCACTTCAGCGACCAGATCCTGGCGCGCCAGGGTAACTCGTATCAGCTGACCCCGCTTGCCTCACGCCTGGCGGAGCAGACGGGGATCGCCCTTGATGCCGCCCAGCGAGTGTTCGCGAGCCAGGCAGCATGGGACCCGAGCGAATCGATGCGGGAGTTCACCGTCTTCGGTTCGGACTACGGTTTCGCGACAGTCGGGAGGGTCGTCGCCGACCTCGCCGCTGAGCGCGCCCCGCAGGTACGCTTCCGCTTCATGCAGCACACCCCGAAGATCGTTGAGGATGCCGTTAGCAATCTCCGATCTGCCGACGCCATCCTCCTGCCGCACGGGTTCCTGTCTGACCTGCCGTTCGTCGATGTCTCCACGGATGGGTGGGTGATCATCGCGTCAGCTGACAACGATCTGATCGGGGACACCCTGTCGATGGCTGACGTTGCGGCAGCTCCATGGGTGTTCACCTATCAGTCCCGGTCTGCGTTCACCTCGGCAACGCGTCAGCTGCAGCAGCTGGGGGTCGAGCCAAACGTCGTCTGCGTCGTCGAGGGCTTCCTCGCGCTGCCATCATTCATCGCCGGCACGCGACGGCTTGGACTCATCCAGGCGCACCTCACGGAGTTCGCCCTGCAAAACCCCGCCATTCGAGTGTTGACTCCTCCGTTCGAGGCCACCCCGATCACGAACGCACTGTGGTGGCATCCGATTCACCGGCGAGATCCAGAGCACATCTGGATGCGCGACCTCTTCTCGGAGGCTGGCCGATTGTTCGAGAGCCCGATCGGGTCGGGACAAACCCATTCTGGTCCCGACCCCACGCGTTAGCGCTGCACTGAGCCGAGGGGCGCTTCGGCGTACTCCTCGGAGCGAGCACGGAGCCCAAGCCCGAGGGCGACGGCCACGAGTGCGCAGGCGATGCCGACGACACCTACGGCAGTGGGCAAGCCTCCGACTGCAGCGGCAATGCCGCCCATCAGGATGGGGGTCAAGAACTGACCGAAGAAGAATGCTGACTGCCACCAACCAGTCGCACGCCCGCGCTCCTCGAATCGGGTGCCGGAGAGCGCCCACGTGACCATGGAAGGCAATAGAAGTCCTGAGCCGAAGCCCGCGATGACAGCTCCGATCGCAACGCCGGGAACGCCTCCAACCAACCAGATCGTAAGCATGCCGATCGACTGCAGGGCGAATGCGAGTGGGAGGAGGAATCGTGGCCCCCGCTTGGCGAGCTTCGGAAATGACAGCGCTCCCGCTGCTGTTATCAGGGACGCAAGCGCTGCGACAGCCCCGATCGTGGCGGTGTCGTTTGCCTTGACGCCGTTCGCGACCAGGAGATAGCTGGCCTCGATGAGCATGACGTAGAAGGTGAAACCGCCGAACAGTGCGACGATCAGGGGCAGGCGAAGTCGTCGCCACGGAACGGGTACCTTCGTCGCCGACGGGCTATGCGCGTCTGTAGCATCGGCGCGGTTGGGCTCCCAGAGGAGGAAGATCATCGGAACGGCAATGATGAGGCTCAAAGCGTAGACCCAGAAAGGCGTGTGCCAGCCGCCGACTCCGAGGGCGCCGCCGAGGATGATGAAGACGGTTGCGGCAAGCGTGGTGACAACGGTCTGCAGTCCGAGGTATTTGTTGCGTCGCTTCTCCTCATGGAAGTAGTCGATGATCAGTGTGGTGCAGACGGTCATGATCGCCGCTTCGGTGATGCCGACTCCGATTCTGGTGACCAGGATGAGCTGCAGCGACTCGAGGTAGGCAGGAGCCGTTCCGACAAAGGCGTAAGCGATCATCGCGACGATGAGCAGCTTCTTTCGGCCCAGCCTGTCGACGATCTGCCCCGCGAACGGTGCAAAGATTGCGATCATAAGTGCCGGGATCGCCACGATCATCGGCACGAGAACGACGGCGCCTGCCTCTCCAGCAAAATGTTCACTGAGTTGGGCGAGGATCGGTGTGATCAGGACAGCGCCGAGCACGGGCATGCAGCTTCCTGCAAGCAACAGCACCGCCTGCCAGATGCCCGCACTGCGGACGGCAGCCCGCGGAGCTGCGATGGATGAGTTCGTCATTGAATCTCCTGTATTGGGAATGTGGGTGTTACGGAACCGCGTCCACGAGGCGCGGAGTTCTTGACCGACTAGGCGTGCTCCCTGAGTCTGGGTCGCGCACGCGCCGGCGGAATGGGCGGCGCCTCTGCCGGGTGGCCGACCACGTTGCGGATCTCTCCGATGCCTTCGACCCGCATGACAACTTCGTCGCCCTGGCAGAGGGGAGGCGGTGAGACCTCTCCTCGTCGTCCCCACAGTTCAGCGAGGCAGCCACCGTTCCCGGCTGTGCCGGAGCCAAGCACGTCGCCAGGGACAACCCGAGAGGCGCGAGAGGCGTAGGCGATGAGGTCGGCGAACGGCCAGCCCATATTCGACAGCAGGTCCCGGCCGATGGGCTGGCCGTTGACGAAGACTTCCATCACGATCGGAAGGAAGCCGTCCTCATCAAGCCTGCCGGCGAACTCGTCCGCTGTGACGATCCATGGCCCAAGGGTGCTGGCGAAATCCTTGCCCTTGCACGGGCCGAGTCTGACCTTCATCTCCCTGGACTGGATGTCCCTGGCCGACCAGTCGTTGAAGATCGTGTATCCGAAGATGTGGTCGGCCGCCTCGTCTGGGTGAAGGTCGCGGCCATCGGAGCCGGGAACTGCACCGATCACGGCTGCGACTTCGAGTTCGAAGTCGAGCCGATCGGTGAGTGGTGGACGAACCGTCGTCGCAGTCGGGATCATGGAGTGCGGATTGGTGAAATAAAAGGTCGGGAACTCGTACCATTCCGGATCGACACCGTGGCCGCCGCTGACGGATTGCACAACTCCCTCGACGTGTTCTTCAAAGGCAACGAAGTCCCGCACGCTCGCCGGAACGATGGGGATCAGGAGTTCGACGTCTTCGAGAGCAACCGAGGTGGCTGACGTCACACGGTCGACGATCGCTGGAAGTGCCGCGAGACCGGTGGCGACGACATCCGCGACCGTCAGTCCGTCGGGAAATGGAACCACGCGTTCTCCGATGACGAATCCGTCACGGGTGTGACCAGCGTGGGACCACCGTGCGATTTTCATCGCGTCGCTCGCGCGAGCGCGGGTAGGAGCCCGTGCACATTGTCCTGCAGGATCGCGGTCTCGACGTCGACATCGAGTCCGGCGCCGCGCACGAAGTGCACCGGTCTCTCCTCGCCCATATCGAAGGGGTAGTCGCTGCCGAGCACCACGCGGTCGGCGCCCACGGCCGCGATGAGCGTGCGGAGGCCTGCCGCATCGTGGACGAGCGAGTCGAACCAGATCCGTCGCAGGTAGCTCGAGGGTGGGTTGATGCATCCGTGGGCTTCGGGTCGTACCCGCCAGGCGTGGTCGCTCCGTCCGATGTAGCCAGGGAGATAGCCTCCGCCGTGCGCCGCGACGATGCGAAGTGTCGGGTGCCGATCAAGCACCCCCGAGAAAATGAGGTGGGAGAGCGCGACGGCGTTTTCAGTCGGTTGGCCGACAGTGTTCGACAGGTAGAAGCTGTCGAGGCGCTCATCAAGCGTGCAGCCGAAGGGATGCAGGAAGACCACTGCATCGAGTTCGGTCGCTCGTGCCCAGAACGGCTCGAGGCGGGGGTCGGAGAGTTCGACGTCCCCGGCGCTCGACGAGATCTCGACGCCGGCGAGTCCCAGTTCGTTGACCGCGTACTCGAGCGCCCCGACGATGAGCTCAGGATGCTGTAGCGGCACGAGCCCCAGACCGAGAAGCCGGCCGGGTGCTCCCTTGATGTGCTCTGCGGTCATTCGCGATGCTTCGCGGGCGGCCCAACTCGCCAGTTCTGGTGCTGCCCATGGGTAATAGTGCGAGGGCGATGGGGAAACGACCTGGATGTCGACGCCCTGCTCATCCATGTCGGCCAGACGAAGCGGGAGCTGCGTCAGTCGGGGGATTCGCTCGCCGATCATCTGCCCGGAGGCAGCCATCGATTCCGGCCCGTTCCTTCTGGCCTCGAGAGCCGCCGCCGCCGCGAATCCGGTTGGATCTCCTTCCCGTATCGCGGCCTGCAGTGCGGGAAGGAGAACGTGGGCGTGTACGTCGACGATGCTCATGCCGGCTCGCTGACCAGGGCGCCGATCCGACCCATGAGGCCGGGGATATTCGCGTCCCGCTGTTCCTCGATCAGCCAGGTACCGAGCTGCACGGAGGCCTCGACGACCTCGGTGACTCGTGGGATCCGCCGTTCGTGGAAGTCATCCCACAGCTCCTGATCGACGGTGTCGCGTGCGAGGAGCAGTTCCGCCAGAACCGTTGCATCCTCCAGCGCCTGGGCCGCGCCCTGAGCGAGGGTGGGGGGTGCGCTGTGCGCAGCTTCACCGATAAGTACGACGCGCCCGCGATTCCAGGCATCGTGGACGAGGTGCTCGGTGAACCACGTGTAGTTCACACGCGATGCAGTCGAAAGGTCTGCGCGGAAGTCGTCCCACGGACCGTGGTACCCCTGGGAGAGGCCACGCATGATCTCGACCGCTTGTTCTTCCGTGACATCCGACCTGTCCTCGGCCTTCTCCACGAGGTACGCGTACATCGTGTCGTCACCTGTTGGGCAGTAACCCGCGATGTAGCAGGGTCCCCCGTAATAGAGCTCGGTGTGCGTGACGGATGCCGGGCGCTTCACGAAGGCACGCCAGATGCCCATTCCCGTGCGCTGCGGTGCGGCGTCGACGCCCAGGAGTTCCCTCACCCGAGAGTGCAGCCCGTCGGCCCCGATAAGCAGGTCGTATCGTTCGGTCCGCCCATCGGAGAGCGCGACGTCCACGCCGGACTCGTCGGAGTCGAACCCGGTGACGGTGGTCCCGAAGTGCACGGATGCTCCGACGGCCACCGCGCGGTCGACGAGGATGCGCGCGAGATCTGGCCGGTACATGCCCATTGTTGCCGGGTACTTCGGACCTCCCGTTCGTTGGTCCGGGATCTGGGCGATGATGGTCGCGTCTGGGCCTGGCGCACGCAACCCCACGACATCGAACCCATATCCGTGCTTTTTGGCCTCGTCCCACACGCCCAGCCTGTCGAGGACTCGAAGCGCATTTCCTTGCAGGGTGATTCCTGACCCGAGGGCGGTCAGGCTGTTCTTGGCTTCGAAGACGTCGACGGTGACGCCCTTCTCGGCGAGGAGGATCGCGGCGGCGGTTCCGGCCGCCCCGCCTCCGGCGATTGCGACTCGTTCAACTGCAGTCATGTTTGTTCCTTAGTCTGGCGAATGGCGGGTCAGGTGAGGGCGATGGGGTTGACCGGTGATCCGACTGCCCCTGTGATCGGTAACGGCGGGGCGGTGAGGAGGAAGTCGTAGTTTCCGGATGCAGCGCAGTACTCGGCGAGTGCGTCGAGATCCCACATCTCGCCGATAGTCAGTCCGATGTTGGGGATGGCGATCTGATGCAATGGCTGGAAAGCCTCGTCGAACTCGTTCGGACGGACTTCGAATCCCCAGGTATCGGTGGCGATCGCGGCGATCTCAGTTCGATGCAGCCATCCGGCGGTGGTGAATGACAGCCCGGCGCTCGGTCCGCCGGCGTATCCGTTCCAGCCTTCGCGGCGCGCACGGGTGTAGCGCCCTGTCCGAACCAGGACGATGTCGCCGCGGCCGACAGCACTCGTCGCTCCCTGCGCTTCAATGCAAGCGAGGAGCTCAGCGGTCGTGATGGCGTATCCGTCGTCGAGCTCTCCTGATTCGGGTGCCAGGTGCCTGCCAAGATCGAGCAGGACGCCGCGCCCGGTGATCACGCCGGCGGCATGTTCGATGCCCGTGACAAGATCTCCCTCGCTCGTGACGACGGACCCGGCCGGGCGCCCGTTCCACGCGACTCCGTTGTCGAAGATGTGGCCGAGACCATCCCACTGGGTAGAGCATTGCAGGGGCATCGCAACGACGTCGTCTGCTCCGCCAAGGCCATGAGGAAACCCTTGGATTCCGGCGGCGGCATCGGTGCCAGTGTCGAGCATGGTGTGCACCGGATTGGTGCGGCGCCTCCATCCCAGCTGCGGGCCGTTCATGTCGAACGGCTGTGACAGAGAGAAGCTGCGTCCAGAGCGCACGAGTTTTGCCGCACTCGCCCGGCCGGCGTCGTCGATGAAGTTCAGTGTTCCGATGGCGTCATCGTCGCCCCATCGGCCCCAGTTGCGGAAGGCTTTCGCACTCTCGGCGACATGGCGGTCAGCATCGGAGCGGTCGAGTTCGGCGGGGTCTTCTGTCGGTGAGCTCATCGCGTGGCTTCCTCGACGCACCGGACGGCCTGAGTACCGAAGCCGTCAATCGTGGCAACCATGACGTCCCCGTCTCGCAGAAGCCGTCCCCATTTCGCGCCGTTGCCTGCCGGGCTACCGGTGAGCAGCAGATCACCTGGAAGTAGAGGCATGTTCTGCGAGGCGCCGGAGATCAGTGCAGGGATATCGAAGAGCAGATCGCTCGTCGTCGCGTCCTGCATCGTGTCGCCATTGAGCGTGAGTGTCAGGCGCAGATCTCCAGCGTCAGCCACCGCACCCACCGGCACGAGAAAGGGACCGACAGGAAGGAAGCCCGGTGCGTTCTTGGCGCGATACCAGTCGGTGCCGATCTCCTTCATGTCGGTGCGGAAGACCAGGTCGCGGGTCGTGATGTCATTCGCGATCGTGTAGCCGGCGACGTGCTCAAGCGCGTGCTCCCGATCCACCCTGTATGCCGGCTTGCCGATCACGATCGCGAGTTCGATTTCCCAGTCGTGTTGGTCGCTGTACCCGGGAAGGACGAGGTCGACGTCGTCCCCCACAACGCACGCCGGGAGCCCGATGAAGAAGTACGGAATACCCTCTCGTGCTCGGGTGTCCATCATGTTCCCTGCCCATTCACGCAGTTCCTCGACCGGACGGGGATCCGACTTCTGACGACCAGCGACGACCAGGTCGATAACGTGCGTCCGGTAGTTCGCGCCAGTCTGCAGCACCTGTTGGGGCTCGACGGGGGCCGTGAGCGTGACGTCGGCGAGCGGGATCCACGGAGAACCGGCATCCGTCGTCACCGTGTCAGCCAGCTGAGCAAGTCGATCCCACGCGGCCGGGCACTCGGACAGGAAGCTGTTCAGATCGGCCGCGCCGAGTTCAGTCGGAGTGAGCGGCCGAATACGATCAGCCACGACCAAGCCGAGGATCGGCGGGTTGGTGCCTTCGCGAGCGTGGGCATCCGGCGAGGCCGGCGCGCCGAGACGATAGCGGGCAAGTGCGAAGGGGGCCGTTAGGCCTGTTGACGACGATGTCACGTAGATCTCCGATCACGGCCTCGCAGCGTCGCGGGGCGTGATGTTCATCCAAGCGACTCTGACGCCATCAGTGAAGTGCATATCGCTGATGCTCGTCATCGACTGGGCTGATACCCATGTCAGAGCATCGGCGACTCATAACCCAACCTGATGATCGGCATCAGGAGTTTCAGCTTCCTTGATGGAACAGGGGAAGCGACAGTGGGTGAGCTGGCAGAACAATGCCCGCCGACTTTCACGAACCGAAGGGATCAATGATGATCAAACTGCTCTCTCACTTGTCGCACGTCGAGATTACGACTCCGGATGTCGCCGCTTCCGTCAGCTTTTACGAAAAGCAGGTGGGGCTTCGCACCATCCACACCGAGGACGGCAAGCACTACCTGCGGGCGTGGGGCGACTATTACACCCACAGCCTGGTGATCTCCGAAGGGCCGGAAACGACTCTCGCGGTCATGGCCTGGCGCACCGCCAGCGACGAGGCTCTCCATGAAGCCGTTCGTCGGATTGAAGAGGCTGGCCATGCTGGCACATGGAACCAGAAGAGCTTCGGGCACGGCCGCTCCTACACGTTCACCGGTCCATACGGACACACCATGGAGCTTTACTGGGATGTCGAGAAGTACAAGGGCGAGGGCGAGTTTGCTTCGATCTACCCTGATCGGCCTGAGCGCCGAAGCACGCACGCCGTGGCACCTCGACAGCTCGATCACGTGACAGTTGCCGCAAGCGATGTCAAGGGATTCGCCCAGTGGTACGGCGACGTACTCGGCTTCAGGTCGATGGCCTTCACCGAGCTCGATGAGGCTCCGCTCACCGTCTTCGGCGTCATCACAACGAACGAGAAGTCGCACGACCTCGGCATCGTCTATGACGGATCCAGCCGCGCCGGCCGCGTCAACCACTACGCGTACTGGGTCGACACCAGGGAAGAGCTCCTCCAGGGTGCTGACATCCTCATGGAGAACGGCACCAACATCGAGTACGGTCCGTCCATCCACGGCATCGGAGAGCAGAGCTTCCTCTACTTCCGAGACCCGAGCGGCATGCGGGTGGAGGTCAACACCGGCGGGTACCGCAACTACGTCCCCGACTGGGAGCCCTATGACTGGAAGCCGTCGCAGGGGTCGAACAACTTCTACCGCAACGGCTCGATGCCGATGTCGATGACGGAATCGTTCCCGCCAGCCGACGGCCCCAGCGCAACCGAAGAGGGCGTGCACCCGGATACGCTCGCCGCCATCATCAACCCCTATGCAGAGCAGGGGCGCGGCTGAGAAATCCGTATGAGGCCGGTCTCATCATGAGGCCGGCCCCATCCTCTATATTGACAAACGTCAATGTAGTTCTTACGCTTTCGAATAGACAGTTGTCACTGTTTTCACGATGCAGCGTGGCGCCTTAAACCACGCAGAATGGCGCCCCACCATGCTCTCGAACACCGAGCCCTCGAACACCGAAGCACCCGAGAAGCCCACCGTCCTCTTCGTGTGCGTGCACAATGCCGGCCGGTCACAGATGGCCGCCGGCTACCTGCAGGCCCTCTCCGGCGGACGCGTCGACGTGCTCTCCGCCGGCTCAGAGCCGAAGGACCAGATCAACCCGGTTGCAATTGCGGCCATGGCCGAAGACGGCATCGACATCGCGGGCAACATCCCCAAGATCCTCACAACGGATGCCGTGCGCGACTCCGACGTCGTCATCACGATGGGCTGTGGCGACGCCTGCCCCATCTTCCCCGGCAAGCGCTACGAGGACTGGCAGCTTGACGACCCGGCCGGCCAGGGCATCGACGCCGTGCGCCCCATTCGGGACGACATCAAGCGCCGCATCGAGCAACTCCTCGCAGAGCTTCTCGCAGACCAGCCAGAGGCCTAAGGCCTGAGCCTCCCGGCTGGGAGTACTGACAGGACCTGCCTCCCCCGACAACGCAGGCATAGTGTCGGACCATGGACACACACACCATCACACTGGCCGGCGGCGTCCCGATGCCGGCCCTCGGGTTCGGCGTCTTTCAGACCCCACCAGACGTGACAACGGATGCCGTCGAAGCAGCCCTCCAGACCGGCTACCGCCTCATCGACACGGCTGCCGCATACGGCAACGAGCGTGAGGTCGGCGCGGCCATCCGCACCTCAGGGCTGGACCGCGACGAGATCTTCATCGAGACGAAGGTCTGGATCAGCGACTACGGCTACGACGACACGCTGCATGCGTTCGAGAAGAGCAGCCGGAAGCTCGGTGTCGAGACCATCGACCTGCTGATCCTGCACCAGGCGCTCCCCGGCGAGTTCGACCGGACGGTGAACGCATACCGGGCGCTCGAAACCCTGCTCTCCGATGGGCGAGTGCGGGCGATCGGCGTGAGCAACTTCATGCCGCGGCACCTGGCGCCGCTGCTCGAGCACATCGACGTCGTCCCAGCGCTGAACCAGGTGGAGGTGCATCCGTACTTCACCCAGCCAGATGTGCAGAAAGCGGATGCCGACAACGGCATCGTCACGCAGGCCTGGTCGCCGATCGGCGGCATCACCTCGTACCGGGGAGACGAGCGTCGCAGCACGTTCAACGATCCGGTTCTGCTGCGAATCGGTGCGGAGCACGGAAAGACGGCCGCCCAGATCATGCTGCGCTGGCACCTGCAGGAGGGTCGCTCCGCGATCCCGAAGTCGGTGAGGCCAGAGCGCATTCGGGAGAACTTCGACGTGTTCGACTTCGAACTCTCGACTGATGAGCTGCGCGAGATCGACGCCCTGGATACCGGGGTGCGCGGCGGACCAGAGCCTGAGGTGATCACGCTCGAGACGTTCGGGCGCCCAATTCCAGAAGCCTAGGCAGGCTGGCGGGCGGGCAGGCGGGCCGACAGGTGGGCGGTAAAGGTGCCCGACCGCGCCATCTCCGCTATTCTCGACGTGGTGACCGACCCGACACTTCGCCTGCCAGCGACCACCTTCCGCGCCGTCCTTAATCTGGGACATGTTCCGGTCGGCGGCCCATCGCTGCCCGCCCGATTCCAGCACCCCGACTTCGACGCTGAATTGCTCGAAGACGATGGCAAAGAGTTCGCGGCCTTCTACATCGAGTTCCCCGACGGGCAGCTCCACCTTGAGGTCAGCGGCGATCGACTCGACCACCATTTCCACGACGGAGCTGGCGAGCCTCTCGACGCGAGCCCCTGGCCCGCCGCCGACACCGAAGCGCTCTTCGAGTGGATCACGCGCCAGATTGCACACGTGCTGCCGCTCCTGCCAGAGCTGCTCGACGACATCGAGGAGGCAGCGGAGTGGTGCTACATCGGCCTGCCCGTCTACGCGCGGGATTACGAGCCTGTGCCCCTCGAAATCATTGAGGTGCAGGTGGAAGGCGACCTGCTGATGCTCCCCTGGCTCGGTGCCGGCCAGGTTGACCACACGCACCTCGACGGCGCAGACCAGCCGATCGCACTTCTCTGGACGCCGGAGCACGAGCCGGCCGACGTACCGATTGCGCGAGCCTGGCTGAACAGCGAAACCGGCCATCCGGCATCCGCTGCAGAGCCGGGCATCGACTGGGAGACCATCGGAATGCCGGCGGCAGAAGTGCTGGCCTGGTTCGAAGGTTTCTACCTCAACCACCAGGTGATCGCCGACCCTCGCGACCTCATCAGGCGCGCAGCGATGAACCGGATTGCCGGCTTCGGCGCGTAACCAACTCCGCTACAGGCGATTCAGTGGATGAGCGCTTTCAGCGCAATGATTGCTATTCCGAAAGCAGCGGTTCCCACGCAGCCGAGAATCCGAACCGGCAGGCTGCTCCCCCGCAGCGTGAAAGCGCTGTAGCCGATTACTCCGAGGATGACGACGCCTAGCCAGAGCGCGATCCACATCGATAGTTCGTCGGGAATAACCTCGAGCGCCCCGAGGAGAAGAACAACCATGGGCAGCACGGCAGACGTGAGGAAGCCCAGCGAGCGGTGAATTGATCGCTGGAGCGCGGGGCGAATCCTCGTCTCTGCATCCGCCCTCTCAGCGTGGGCAGCGATCGTGCCGGCGTACACATGGGCAGACCAAAAGACCAGCACGGTGCCGAGCATCGCGAGGAAGGTGTGCCACGCTGTCGCGTCGACCGCCCCGGCGCCGACGACAACACCTCCGACAAGGATCGTGCCGTAAACAGACTCTGGCGTGATCAAGCCAGACCAGAAACCCTGTGTCGACGGCGTGTGTGCTGCGCCCACCTCTACCCCCTTCCGAGCACTAGCATCCTGTCACCGCTCGAGCTCGTGCGCCAGCGCCTCCAGCTCATCGCCACCGGCCATGAGCCGGGTCATCTCATCAATCGCGATCTCAGCCTTGGTGAAGGTGCCGATGCTCGTGCCGCGTTTCAGCAACAGGAATCGGTCGCCGACGGGATAGGCGTGCTGCGGGTTGTGCGTGATGAAGACCACGCCGAGTCCGCGGTCGCGTGCCTGCGCGATGTAGCGGAGCACGAGGCCGGCCTGCTTCACGCCGAGAGCGGATGTCGGCTCATCCAGAATGACGATCTTGGCCCCGAAATACACGGCGCGCGCAATCGCCACCGACTGCCGTTCTCCCCCGGAGAGCGTGCCGATCGGCTGGTCGACGTCGCGCAGGTCGATGCCCATCTTGCCGAGTTCGTCCTTGGTGATGCGGCGCATCGCCTTCACATCAAGCCTGCTGAGCGGACCGCGCCCGCGCGTCTTCTCCGACCCGAGGAAGAAGTTGCGCCAGACCGGCATGAGGGGAACGACGGCCAGGTCCTGGTAGACGGTGGCAATGCCGAGGTCGAGGGCGTCCCGCGGACTCGAGAACGTGCGCTCCTCGCCGTAGGCGAGCAAGGTGCCCTCAGAATGCTGGTGCGCACCGGCCAAAATCTTGATGAACGTGGACTTGCCTGCGCCGTTGTCGCCCAGCACGCACAGCACCTCGCCAGCGCCCACCGACGCGCTGACACCCCGCAACGCGATGATCGACCCGTAGGACTTGCCGATGTTGCGCACCTCAAGCAGCGGCTGCGCGCTGGCGCCTGTTTGTGCGACGGCGCCTGCCTGTTCGGCAGCTGGCACGCCAGCGGATGCCTCATCCTGGCTCATGAGCGCACCCCTGCCTGCCTGCGCACCGAGAGATTGACGAGCACCGCGAGCAGCAGCATCCCGCCGAGGAAGGCCTTCAGCCAGTTGTTGTCCCACTGGGCGAAGACGATGCCCTGCAGCGTCATGCCGTAGATGAGCGCGCCGAGAGCGGCACCGATAGCCGAGCCGTACCCGCCCGTGAGCAGGCAACCGCCGACGACGGCGCAGATGATGTAGATGAACTCCTGGCCGATGCCGGTCGTGGCCTGCACGGTGGAGACGTCGAAGAGCTGCAGCATCCCGACGAGCCAGCCGGCGCCTGCCGTCGTCATGAACAGCCCGATCTTGGTTTTCATGACCGGAACACCGGTCTGGCGCGCACTCGCGGCATCGCCGCCGACGGCGAAGATCCAGTTGCCTGCCCTGGTGCGGAGCAGCACCCAGGTGGCGACGGCAACCAGGACGATCCACCAGATGACGGAGACCTTGAGGTCCATGCCGAAGACGGGAACGGAGGATCCGAAGTAGATCTTGACGGTGTCGAAACCGGGGACCGCGCCCATACCCTGGATGGCAACGGTGCCGGTGATGATTTTGGTCACGGCCAGGTTGAGACCCTGCAGGATGAAGAACGTCGCCAGCGTCACGATGAAGCTGGGCAGGCCGGTCTTCATCACGACGTAGCCATTGGCCGCGCCAATCAAGAGAGCTGTCGCGAGGGCGATGGCCATGGCGAGCCAGATGTTCAGGCCCCACTGCGTGGTGATCACGCCAACGATCAGGCCGGTTGTGCCGGTCATCGCGCCGGCGGAAAGGTCAAACTCGCCGCCAATCATGAGGAGGGCGACAGCCACGGCCATGATGCCGAACAAGGACGCGGAGTACAGCCAGGTGGACACCCCGGCCGGGGTCAGGAACGCCTCGGTGATCACCGAGAAGAAAATGAAAATTGCGAGGGCAGCGATCGCCGCGCCGATTTCGGGGCGGCGCAGCAGTGTGACGATCGGGTTGGTCGCCTTCACCCGCTCATCGGCGGGTGTCGTTGTGACGGCAGTCTCGGTCATCGGATGCCGCTCATCGGGGCGTCGTTCATCGGATGCCGTTCATCGTTTGCCATTCATCGGATGCCATTCATCGCGTGCCGTTCTTTGCGAACGTCGCCACCTGCGCGACGTTCTCCTTGGTCACGAAGCCTGGGCCGGAGTAGACCGGCTGCCCGCCACCGACGACGTCGCCATTGCGCGCCTGCAGCACCAGGAACGTGACAGGCAGGTAGCCCTGCGAATACGGCTGCTGGTCAACAGCGAAGAGGATCTTTCCGTCGGTAATGAGCTGGGTGACATCCGCTGACACGTCAAACGTTCCGAGCACGGCCTTGCTCTTCGCCTCTGTCACGGCCTGGCTGGCGGCCACGCCGATCGCGGAGTTGAGCGCGAGCACGCCGTCGATGGACGGGTCGGCCAGCAGCTTGCTCTTGATGGTGTTCTGGGCATCCGCGAGATTGGAGATATCGACCTGCACGTTACTCATCGTGCCGCCGAGTGTGTCGGCTGCACCGTTGCAGCGATCCTCAAGTCCCGTGTTTCCGGCCTCGTGAATGACGCAGATCACGTTCTTCGCGCCGGCATCAGCGAGCTTCTCGCCGGCACCCTGCCCGCCGATGAATTCGCTCTGGCCCACGTGGGTCTGTGCGCCGAACTCCTTCGACCTGTCGAGGCCGGAGTTGATGGTGATGACCGGGATACCGGCGGCGACGGCCTTCTCGACGGCGTCTTTGACGCCATCCGGGTTGGCCATCGACACGATGAGACCGTCTGGCTTCATGGCGATCGCCGATTCGATGAGCTGGCTCTGATTGACCGGATCGCCGTCACCCTGATAGGTGACCGTGGCGCCGAGGTCTGCTCCCGCCTGCTCTGCCCCGCTCTTGACGACATCCCAGAAGGCGTCGCCGGCGGTGCCGTGCGTGACGACCGCGATCGTGACCTTGTCGCCTGAGCCGGAGCCGGAGGCCGACCCGGCCGACGCCGTGCTCGCGGTGCCGGTGGCGGTGCAGCCCGCCAGGGCAAGCGGCAATGCGAGCGGCACAGCGATCAAAGCCGCCAGCCAGCGTGTTCTCTGCTTCACGATGCGTACTCCGTTGGGTTGTTGGTGGTCTGAGTGATGTCTGCCGGATGCCCACCTGGCACTGGCCGATTGATCGGCTGGTACCTACCGCTACCGAAATCGCCCCCTGTAGATGGTACGGGTGCGACGCCTGTGTGCTGAATTCAACGCTGCACTGCACGCGGCGGCAAGGCGCGTACCGCCTACCTGAACGAGCTACCTGAACGAGCGCAGACGCAGGCTGTTGCCCACCACGAACACGCTCGAGAACGCCATGGCAGCCCCGGCGAGCATGGGGTTCAGCAGTCCAAGTGCGGCGAGCGGAATCGCCGCCACGTTGTACGCGAACGCCCAGAACAGATTGGTCTTGATCGTGCCGAGCGTGCGACGGGAAAGCCGGATGGCATCCGCTGCAGCGCGGAGATCACCACGGACGAGGGTGATGTCTGCGGCTTCGATCGCGGCATCCGTTCCCGTGCCCATGGCCAGGCCCAGGTCGGCCTGCGCGAGGGCAGCGGCGTCGTTGACACCGTCGCCGACCATCGCGACGACCTTGCCTTCTGACTGCAAGCGGATGATCACGTCGACCTTGTCACTCGGCATCACCTCTGCGATGACGTCGGTGATACCGACCTCCGCAGCGACCTGTTCGGCGACGGCGCGGTTGTCACCGGTGAGCAGGACCGGCGTCAAACCGAGCGCCCTGAATTGGGCGATGGCTTCGGCGCTGGTGGCCTTGATTGCATCGGCGACGACCAGCACACCGCGGGCCTCACCGTCCCAGCCCACCGCGACCGCGGTCTTGCCCGCGGACTCAGCCGCGGCTTTCGCGAGGGCGAGCTCCTCTGGAAGCTGCTGCGACCAGTCGGCCAGCAGGCTGTCGCGCCCGACGAGCACGGCATGCCCATCGACAATGCCCTGCACGCCCTTGCCCTCGACGTTGGTGAAGGACTCTGGAACGGGCAGCGGCCCGACCTGCTGGGTGGCAGCCTTGGCAATGGCCTGGGCGATGGGGTGCTCTGAGGCGTCCTCCAGCGCGCCGGCCAACCTCAGCAGGTCTTCGCGGGAGGTGCCGTCGACGGTCAGCACGTCGAGCAGCGTCATCTTGCCCGTTGTCACGGTTCCGGTCTTGTCGAGCACGATCGTGTCGACCGTGCGGGTGGACTCCAATACCTCAGGGCCCTTGATCAGGATGCCGAGTTGGGCGCCCCTGCCGGTGCCGACGAGCAAAGCCGTCGGCGTTGCCAGTCCGAGCGCGCACGGGCAGGCGATGATGAGCACGGCAACGGCGGCCGTGAACGCGGAGGCCAGCGGGAAGCCGAGCATGATCCAGGCGCCGAGCACCGCGAGCGCGATGACGATGACGATGGGCACGAAGACGCCGGATACCTTGTCGGCGAGCCTTTGGACATCCGCTTTGCCCGACTGGGCGTCTTCGACGAGTGTGGCCATCTGGGCCAGCTGGGTGTCGGCTCCGACACGGGTGGCACGAACGACGAGGCGTCCGCTGGCGTTCAGAGTGGCACCGGTCACGGCGTCGCCCTCGCCGACCTCGACGGGGATCGATTCGCCGGTCAGCATGCTCACGTCAACGGCAGAGGCGCCGGAGACGATCACGCCGTCTGTCGCGATCTTCTCGCCTGGCCGCACGACGAACTCGTCGCCTACGGAGAGCTGCTCGATCGGGATGCGGGTTTCGACGCCGTCTCTCAGCCGTGCAACGTCCTTGGCTCCGAGTCCGAGCAGAGCGCGCAGGGCGGCGCCGGCCTGGCGCTTGGAGCGTTTTTCGACGTAGCGGCCGGCCAGGACGAACATGGTGACGCCGGCGGCGACCTCGAAGTAGATGTTTCCGGCGCCATCGCTTGGTGCGACGGTGAACTCGAATCCGTGGGTCATGCCTGGCATGCCGGCGGTGCCGAAGAACAGGGCGTACAGCGACCAGATGTAGGCGGAGAGGGTGCCAACGGAGATGAGCGTGTCCATGGTGGCTGCGCCATGACGCAGGTTGGTCCACGTTGCCTTGTGGAACGGCCATGCCCCCCAGAGGATGACGGGCGACGCGAGGACCAGCGACGCCCACTGCCAGTACGGGAACTGCAGCGCGGGGATCATGGCCATGGCGATCACCGGGATCGACAGCACGATCGAGGCGACCAGCCGGGTGCGGAGGGTTGTGAGCTCGGGGTCTGGCTGGTCGGCGGGCAGCTCGCTGGGTTGCGCGGCCAGCGGGTCGCTCGGCCGCGCCGGGCGGGAGCTTGAACGCAGCCTGGTCGTGGACGCAGAGAGAGTTGCCGAGTACCCGGTCTTCTCAATCTCGGCGATCAAGGCCAGCGGATCCAGGTCAGCAGGGGTGGTGACCTTGGCCTTCTCCGTGGCGTAGTTGACTGTCGCGGCGACACCGTCGAGCTTGTTGAGCTTCTTCTCGATGCGCATGGCGCAGGAGGCGCAGGTCATTCCGCTGATCGCCAGTTCGACGACGGCACCCGGTACGGCGGGCGTGTGGGGCGTGGCAACCGGGTCGGGTGCTGCGCCGGTTGCGGATGTCGATTCAGAACTCATCGGACGGTTCACGGAATGCGCACCGCCTGGTATCCGGCCTCTTCGACAGCGGCGATCACGGCGGCGTCATCGAGGGTGTCCTGGCTGGTCACCAAAAGTTGACCTGTCGCTGCAGCGACAGTGAGGGAGTCGACGCCCGCGATCTGGCTGACTTCTTCTCGAACTGACATCTCGCAGTGGCCGCAGGTCATTCCGGTCACCTGGTATTCACTCGTAGTCATAGTTGTCTCCTTTGCTGAATATACCCGTGAGGGGTATCGGAATGTACAACCACGGTACCCCCGTGGGGTATTCCCGCACCAGTGGTTCGCCTCCGGGGTCTCGGGGACTCGGGCCACGGGGTCTCGAGACACTCGCTGGCGCTCGCTCCTCGACCAGCGGGGCCACCGACGTTGGCTAGCCCGCACCCCAGACCAGGGTCGCGAGCGACTTCGCCGGCAGCGTTGCCGTCAGTCGCGCGCCGCCGGCGGCGACCGTGACCCTGGTTGCGGCATCCGCTGAGTTGTAGGCGATGAGGGCGAGTGACCCGTCGGGGTTGCGGAAAGCCACCTGCGCGATGGGGCTGTCGTCGCCGGTGTCAGAGCCGAGGCGGACGGCGCCCGGCTGCACGAACTGCCCGGCCTGGGCGAGCAGGTAGTACTCGGCGTTCCGGGTGACCGTGCCGTCGGGGTGCACGGTCACCACGGCCGTGCACGTGTCGCATCCGCCCACGTGAGGACCACCGTCTGGGTCGAGCGCCAGGTTGAACGTCTGCACCCCCTGCGCCCAGTTGCGCGTGGCCGGAATCAGCAGGTTGGTCGACTGCCAGTCCAGGGTGTCGGCGAAGATCTTCTCCTCGCTGTCCCCCTCACTGTGCGACCCTGAGCACTCGGTGACCCAGATGCCCTTGTCGGGGAACGCGTCATGCAGCTCGGACTGCGCCGAGGCCGAGCCGTAATAGCAGTGGAACGCGGTGCCGATCAGCCACTCGGCAGCCGGTGTGCGCAGCAGGTCTGCGGGGTATTGGTAGGCAGGGTCCTGTCCGTCTGGGGTGGCAGCGGCATCCGCTGGATTCAGCTCCCAGTTGTGGTCGAAGCCCATGATTCCGGTGGCGAGGCCGGCGTCTGTGAGCTTCGGGCCCAGGGTCTCGATGAGTCTGGCTTCCTGGAAGACCGGCATATCGGTTCCTGGATAGCCGTCGGGGTTGCGCAACTGAGGTTCGTTTTGAACGGTGAGCGCCCAGATGTCGATGCCCGCCTCCCGGTAGTCCTGCACGAACCTCACCAGGTACTGGGCATAGGTGTCATACGCCCGCTGGTCGTCGATCAGCGCACCGCCGTCGAGACTGCCCGACGTCTTCAACCAGGCAGGAGGGCTCCAGGGCGACGCGATGATCTTGAGGTCGGGGTTCAGCTCCAGGGCTTGCCGCAGCAGAGGCTGCAGGGTGTTTTGGTCTGGGGCCGTGCTGAATTGCTGGAGGTCCCAGTCCTGCTCACCGCTCGGCACATCGTCGAGGGTGAAGGCCTCAGACGGAACGAAGTCTGAAGCGCCGATCGGGATGCGCAGGAGCGAGATTCGCACCGGCCCTGCCGGGTCGAACAGCTCGGTCATCACGTCTGACCGGCGATCCTCTGGCAACTGCATCAACACGTCGGCGGCCGAGTGCGTGAGTGCGGCGCCGAAGCCGTCCATCGCCTGGTTGTCCGCACCCGTGTCGATGGCGATATCCGGCGTGCCCGACGAGCTGGTCGTGAGCATGACCGGCAGGTCGGCGAGCAGTTTTGAGCCATCGCCAGAGGTCACCCACCCCGCCGCGGGCAGCCCCCCGGTCCTCGACGGCGAGGGTGTGGGCGACGGTGACGTCCGCCCTGTACAGGCCGAGAGCATCACGGCAAGCAGCACAACGCCCAGCAACGCTGGCACGAGAACTCGTGACCAGCGCTGCTGGGAGCGGATGCTGTCAGCCCCTGCGGGAGAGCGTGTGCTCAACCCGCCCAATGGCTGTCACTCACTGGCGTCACCCTGCATCATCCGCTGCCGTTATCTTGTTGAGCTGGAAGGTCTGTGCCGCGTTGCCGTCCTCACAGGTCTGCTGCTCCACCAGCGCCCCGTTGTCGACAGATCCGCCGGTGACACCCAGGCACTTGCCGCTGCTCCTGATGACGAATTGGTAGCCTCCGTCACCGACGCGCACCGGCTTGAACTGCTGGTTGTCCTGGCCTGCATCTGTCCAGAGTTGGAGCTTCGCACCGTCCTCCGTTCCGGCTGGCCCGCCAGCGACGTCAAGCACCTTGGGCGATGCTTCCACGCCGGTGATCGTGAAGACGCCGCGTCCGGACTTCTCGAACTGCCATTGCTGGTTGAGTCCGGGCGCCGGGCAGTCGTACATCTGGATCGGGGTGCCATTCGAGGTGCCGTGATCCAGCGCATCGACGCACTTGGAGGTCAGCTGGTTGGTGATGCTGTAGCTCACTCCTTGCTCGATGCGGCCGCCGCCTTCCTTGTCATCCGAACGCACACGCACCTTGTCGGTGAGTACGAGGTCGGTAGCGGATGTCCCCACTGAGACATCAAGCCGACCAGACGGCATGATCCACGCGTTGGCGTATGAATCCCAGTACGACATCGACTCCTTGTTGAGAGTGACGGTGACCTCTGTGCTCTCACCGGGCTCCAGGCTGACCTTGTCCCACCCGGCAAGCTGCACCGGTGGTGTCGGAACATCGGTCGGGAGTGTGCCGACGTAGAGCTGCGGCACCGTCTTGCCAGCCACGCTGCCGGTGTTCGTCACGGTGAACGTTGCCGTCACATCCGTTCCTGAACTGACCTCAGCATTAAGGTCGCTGTACTCGAAGGTCGTGTACGAGAGACCATGGCCGAACGGATACTGCGGTTCGTAATCGTTGTGCTCGTATCCGCGGTAGCCCATGAAGACGCCTTCGCTGTACTCGACGGTGCCGGCCGGTGTGCCCGGAACCTGCGATTCGTCGACCGGAGCGGTGACGGGCAACCTGCCCGAGGGATTCACGTCGCCGAACAACACGCTGGCGATCGCGCTTCCCTGCTCCTGGCCTGGGTACCAGGCCTGGACCACCGACGCGACATTCTCGTCCCACGTCGACATGGTCGATACTGCGCCCGTCTCGATGACGACAATCGTGTTCGGGTTGACCGCGGCAACCTGCCGGATCAGCTGCGGTTGCTCGTTCGGGAGGTCCAGGCTTGGACGGTCAACAGCTTCGGTTTCATAGTCGCGAACGACGATGATCGCGGTGTCGGCCTTGGCTGCCTCATCGACAGCAGCCTGCATCGCCGGCGCCAGCACGTCCTCTGGGTGAGTCCAGAACATCCGCACCTGTCCACCGGTGTACTGGTTCAAGGCGGGCGCGTCATAGGTGATCGAGACCGTGTGCGGTTCGCCCTCCGTCAACGTGACTGCCTTGCCGACCGAGGAGAGATCGCCTGAGTGCGTGACGAACTCTTCGCCGTCGATGGTCAGCGTCGCATTCCCGCGAGCCGTGAGGCCCAGGGTGTACTCAGCTGTTGCCGGTGCGGTGAAGGTGCCGTCCCACTTCGCGGAGAGGTTCCCCAGCAGGGCGAAGTCGCCGCGAACTGTCGGAATCTTGGGCGACGCGACGTTGAATCCGGGGAAGTTCTGGAACCCGAAGTCCACGTTCACGTTCGTGTCGACCTGCACCAGATGCGGTTCGCCAGAGAACGTGTCGTTCGACCAGTACTGGGCCGAGAGCCCGTGATCGTCCGCTCCGCCGCCCACAGGAGTGAGAACGGATGACGGCACGGGGGCAGCGCCGGGAAGCAGTGCACCTTCTGAGATTCCATCGGTGCCGGGGCTGTACGTGACAGTGGCATCCGCCCCTGCACGCGCCGTGATTCCGGCCAGCGGGTTGTTGTCGGTCACTGTCGGCTTCGACACGGTCGATGAGCCACCGCCCTGTGCGGAGATGTCATCGGCATCAGGGCCGAGCACAGCGATCGAGTCTGAGTCGCCGCCCAGTGTGACCGGCAGCACCTCGTTCTCGTTCTTCAACAGAACCATGCCGTCTGCGGCAACTTGCTCGGCGAGCGCTGCGTCTGCATCGACCTCCAGCGGCTGGATCACCACGGGGTTGTCGATGAGTCCGAGTCCGACCATGCCGCGAAGGATGCGGCGGGCCATGTCGTCGACGCGAGAGATCGGAACCTGCCCGGCGTTGACAGCGGCGACCAGGCGGGCACCGAAGTTGGCCGTGTCAGGTCCCTGGTCACCAGGCTGTTCCTGGTCAAGGCCGGCATTGGCCGCGTTGTTCGTGTCTGGAGTGGCGTTGTAGTCACTCATGATGAACCCGCGGAGTCCGTCTGTTCCCTTGAACATGCTCGTCATCAACGAGTTCGCGCAGGCGTGAACGCTGTTGATCTTGTTGAAGGAGCACATTCCGGCAGCCGGGCGGCCGTTCTCCGTAGCGATGCTGAACGCACGGTTGTAGATCTCGTTCAGGGCTCGCTGTCCGACGAGCACGTTGACCTCAAAGCGGTCTGTCTCCTGGTTATAGACCTGGAAGTGCTTGAGCGTGGCACCGACTCCGACATTGCTCTGAACGCCGCTGATGAATTGACCAGCCATAAGTCCGGAGAGCAGCGGATCTTCGCCATACCCCTCGAACGCGCGACCCCAGAGCGGGGTGCGGGCGAGGTCGGCGCTCGGCGCGAGCGACATGTTGTTGCCGGTCCTGAACGCCTCATCACCAATGAGTGCGCCGTACTTCAGCGCCAACTCCGCGTCAAACGTCGCAGCCAACGAGCTTGCCGACGGCAGCTGGGTCGACTTGCCCTCATTGATCGCTGGGTTGGCGACCCGTACACCGACGGGCCCATCGGCCATGGTCTGGGCCGGGATGCCGAACTCCGGCTGGGCGTTGTTGTAGAACCCATAGAGGTTGTTGAGTTCACCCGTCGCCAGGTCGACCTTCTGCTCGAGGTTCATTTGGGCGAGTATTTGGTCGACCCGCGCCTCGACTGCCGGGTCGTTGTCCCACGTGACCTCGTCCGGCGGCTCCGGTGTCGGAGTCGGAGTCGGTGTCGGTGTCGGTGTCGGGTGATCTGTCGGGTGATCTGTCGGGTGATCTCCTGGCGACCCTGATTGGACCTGCTGCGGCACCGCTGACGCGGCCGTGACCGGAACTGCCACCAGCAGTCCGGCGGTGAGTATGCCAATGGCTGCCACGAGATGCCGCGGCGAGCCAGGACGACCGAAGATTTTCAACATGCGTGTACCCCTTTGTCCACAGTGAACGACCGATCGGGCCGATCTCAACCGGGGTAGGCGCTGCGGCCACACCCCCGGGAATTGGGCTCTTCGTGTGCGAGAGCTGTCCGCCACCAGAGCCCAACGTCGGACCCTCATATTGCGGCGAACCGGAATGCCCCAAGGCTGACACCATCCCTCAGAAGGGTCAAGGGAGACCCAAAAACATGCGTTCTTGCAATCTTTGTGCGCTGAACTCCAACGCGTTGCCGTGAACTCGGCACGCAGCGAGTTCCGATTTCGTTACACGGGAGTGTTGCTTCTTCCCCTCCACGACCGACATCCTGTTGAGTGTGCATGGCCGCATCATCCCGGAGCTGCCCGCGCCCTCGCAGTTCGGAAGGATCCCATGAAGGCCACTCTGAAGCAGGCTCTCGTCGTCGATGTCATGGGCGATGTCTGGCACGCGATCGAGAGCCGCTGAGATGGGCGAGCGGATCGGCATCATCGGCGGGGGCATCGTCGGCATCGCGCTGGCACGCGAGTTGGCCCTACGCGGTCTCGGCGAGGTGACCGTGTTCGAGAAAGAAGCCCGGCTGGCAATGCACCAAACAGGACACAATTCCGGTGTCGTGCATGCGGGCTTGTACTACAAGCCTGGTTCTCTGAAGGCAGAGCTGTGCGCAGCCGGCCGCGTGGCCATCCGCGACTATTGCGTGGAGAAGAGCCTGCCCTACCGGGAGGTGGGCAAGCTTGTCGTCGCCGTTGACGACTCCGAGCTCGCGGCGCTGGCCGACATTGAGCGGCGTTCCATCGCCAACAACGTGCCAGACATGCGCCGCATCGATGATCGGAGCGAGCTGTCAGACATCGAGCCGCACGTCGCCGGCGTCGCTGCCATCCACTCGCCACACACGGCGGTGGTCGACTATGCGGCTATCACCGAGGCCATGGCACAGGACGTGCGTGCGGCCGGCGGAGAAATCCTGCTCGGGCAGGAGGTTATCGGCATCGATATCGACGGATCGGTGGTGCGCATGCGCACCGAAAGCGCTGAGCGCGTCTTCGACCGGGTGATCGCCTGCCCAGGCCTTCATTCTGACGTCGTCGCGCGCCTCACGGGAGCAGACAGCTCGCCCAGAATCCTGCCGTTCCGCGGCGAGTACTGGTCCCTTGCCGCTGACCGCACCGATCTGGTGCGCGGCATGATTTACCCGGTGCCCGATCCGCGTTTCCCGTTCCTCGGTGTGCACTTCACACGCGGCGTCTACGACGACGTGCACGTCGGACCCAATGCCGTCCCTGCGCTGGCGCGCGAGGGGTACCGCTGGCGCAGCGTCTCCGCGCGCGACACCTGGGAGTCACTCACGTGGCCGGGCGCATTGCCGTTGGCGAAACAACACTGGCGGATGGGGGCAGACGAGATCAGCGGATCCCTCATCAAGTCGCTGTACTACCGGAAGGCCAGGCGGTTCATACCGGAGTTGACCATGACGGATCTCACGGCGAAGACCGCTGCGGGAGTCAGGGCGCAGGCGTGGGGCAGGGACGGCACCCTGCTGGACGACTTCGCAGTTGACCAGGTCGGCCCGGTCACGTTGATCCGCAATGCGCCGTCACCTGCGGCCACCTCGTCAATGTCCATTGCCAGCTATGTGATCGAGAACTACCTGGCTGTGCGGTCGTAGGCTTCGCTGACACCTCAGACGGAGCCCGAGGCCCGCGCCGGCTCACCCAGCCAGTGGGAATGCGGCGAGCACCGTTCGGCCACCCGCTGCCGCCCTGGGTGCCATATCGACGAGCGCGATCTGGCCGAGCGTGAGCTCGTCACCCTCGTGCACCCTGCTTTCCCCCTTGATGGTGATGTGCGGGCGGAAGCCGGGCCCGGTGAAGGCAGGCTCGTCGGGAAACGTGGCGAGTGGGCGCATCGCTGCGACGAGATCCCGGTGCAGCCTCGTGAGCTCGTCCTTTTCGTCGACGAGTGTCACCGGCACGTTCTCGCGCCGCCCGAACATCTCGTCGCCACCAGCGCGCACCGTCATTGCCGGCCGGTCGGAGACGACGGATGCGATGACCATGGCCACATCCGCCGGCTCGGCTTCCGTGTGGAAGGGCGGCAACACCGTGATGTGCAGCGGCCAGGCAGCCACCTCGAAGCTGTCACCCTCGTGCAGCGGAGACAGCGGAAGAACGACGACAAGACGGGGCATGCGCCGATTCTAGAGGCGAACGACAGTGCCGCCGAGCCGAGAGGCGGTCCCTGCCTCCCAGGTCTTGTAGCCGCCGTCGAGGTTTCGCACATCGAGCCCGTGCTGCGTCAGCAGCCGCGCGGCAGTGTGGCCGCGCTGGCCCACCTGGCAGTGCACGATGAGCGGCGCATCCGGTAGTTCACCAAGGCGGTCACGAAGTTCGTCGAGAGGCACGTTGATCGATCCGGCGATACCCCCATTCTCGAATTCGCCCGCGGTACGCACATCGATGAGAACCGCACCAGCCAGCTGCCAGGTCTCAAGCTCATGCCACTGGATGCTGTGCACGGTGCCTGCGGCCAGATTCTGGGCCACGTAGCCGGCGAGATTCACGGCATCCTTGGCCGAGCCATACTGCGGCGCATAGGCGAGCTCGAGTTGCGAGAGTGCGGACGCGCTGAGCCCAGCAGTCATCGCGGTCGCGATGACGTCGATCCGCTTGTCGACGCCGGCGCCGCCCACGATCTGGGCGCCGAGAATGAGGTCGGTCTCTGCATCAATCAGCAGCTTCAACGCCATCTGCTCAGCGCCTGGATAGTAGCCGGCATGCGACAGCGGATGCGTGTGCACCACTCGGTGGGCACGCCCGGCTGCCACCAGTCGCTTCTCACTCCATCCGACCATGGCAACGGTGCGATCGAACACTCCGACGATCGCCGTTCCAAGGGCAGGCGGGCTCGGCACGGCCACCCCGTGGATCGCGTCGGCCGCCGTGCGGCCATGCCGGTTGGCGAGGCCCGCCATGGTGACGAGCGTTGGAGTGAAGTCGACGGCATCCGTTTTCTCCACGCCATCGCCAACGGCATAGATGGCGGGATCGTTGGTGCGCTGGAAGTTGTCGACCACGATGCCGCCGGCCTGGCCAATGACCAGACCTGCCCCAGCTGCCAGTCCGGTATCTGGCTGCACGCCGCGGGCTTCGATCACGAGGTCGGCGGGGATCGTGGTGCCGTCGGAGAGGTGCACCGCTCGATCGCCCAGCTGCGTCACGGTGGAGTTCAAGCGAACATCGACGCCGTGGCTGGCGAGGAGAGCCAGGATGGGCGTGGCCATCTCCGGGTCGAGCGGCGACAACGCCTGCTCACCGCGCTGTACGAGGGTGACCTGCAGGCCGCGTTTCACCAGGTTTTCGACGGCCTCGAGTCCGATGAAGCCGCCGCCGACAACCACGGCGCTGGCTGTGCGACCCGAATTGGCTGGGCGACCCGAGTGGCCCGCCGCGGTCAGGATGGCATCGATGGCGTCGACGTCGTCGATCGTGCGGAGGGTATGCACCGGAATGGAGCTCCCGGTCAGCCCGGCACGCGCCGTTGCTCCTGCAGCGAGGACCAGGGCATCGTAGGGCTCCCGAAGCTCATCGCCGGTCACGAGGTTTCGCACGATGACGACCTTCTGGTCGCGATCGATGCCCTGCACCTCGTGTTCGACACGAACGTCGAGCCGGAACCTGGCCGCGAGCGAGTCAGGCGTCTGCAGCAGCAGGCTGTCGCGCTCCTCGATCACGCCGCCGACGTAATACGGCAGGCCGCAGTTGGCGAATGACACGTAGCGGCCGCGCTCGAAGACCACGATCTCAGCGGACTCATCGAGGCGGCGCAGACGGGTTGCCGCCGACATGCCACCCGCGACACCGCCGACGATCACGACCTTCGGGCCGGAGTGCATGCTGGGGGTTCCCTCATTCATGGTTCGCCCTACCGACCCGATCGGCCGGTGAAGAGGCGGGCAAAGAAGCCGCGACCGCTGGCCTGCGGCGTCACGTCGTCAGCGTGCCCCGTGCATCGATCTGACGCGGGGACTCCGGCCATGACCTGATCGACGTGCTGACCGCATCCAGCCCATGTCGTCTTGCCACAGGTTGAACAGGTGGTCGCTCTACACATGCATCTCTCCTTGACGTTTTCTCAAGGCTAACATACCCCCGGGGGTATATTTCTGTGCGGATGCTGTGGCAGGGGCGTTCGGAGCGGGGCGCCAACCCAGCGCAGGCCAGGCGTCAGGCCAGCGTCAGGAACAGCTTTTCCAGCTCAGCCTGGTCGATGCTCGGGTCATCTTGGGCCAGACACTGCTGGAGCGCAGTGGCAATGATCGCGAAGCCCGCCTTGTCGATGGCGCTGGATACGGCGGACAGCTGGGTCACGACGCTCTTGCAGTCGCGCCCCTCCTCGATCATCCGCGTCACGCCGGCCAACTGGCCTTGCGCGCGCTTCAACCGGTTGATGACGGCCCTCATGTCGTTGGGGTCGATGTCCACAATGCCTCCTGGGCTCAATACCTATCGGTGCAGGTTACACCCCCGGGGGTATTGAAGGCTGGTTACTTTCTTGACGCAACGTGCAGCGGATGCGGTAAGAACGAGATATGGATTTCCAGGACGTCATTGAGGTCGTCGGCAAGGTGATCGATGCTGCCGGCGTTGCGGCCATTGTCATCGGTGCGATTGCGGCGACGGTGTTCGCCATCGACGGGGCTTTCAAGCGGAAGCGCGGTGTCTACCAGTCGTTCCGCCGGTTTCTCGGGCGGTCTATTCTCCTCGGCCTTGAGCTGCTGGTCGCCGCGGACATCATCCGAACCGTCGCCGTCACACCAACGCTGGAAAGCGTTGCAGTGCTCGGTGGCATCGTGCTGATCCGAACGTTTTTGAGCTTCTCCCTCGAGGTCGAGATGACGGGCCGGTGGCCGTGGCAGGGGCGAGCCGAGACGCCGACGCAAACTCCAATACCGACGCCGACAACTACGGACCCTGCAGCTACCGAGTAACTCCTACGGCGTGACGATGTTGAACGCCGGATCTCCGCGACCCAACACTCCCAGAAGTGAATCAAGCGCGCCGCGATCTCCGGTGAGCTCGATGCCAGGCCCGTCTGTATCGCCGGCCATGAGGGCAAGCAGTCTGGCTTTGGTCAGTCGCAGGGAGAGGGCTGTGGAGGCGTCGGCGGGGCGTGTGCGATAGACCAGCACTCCGTTTCGGAGCGTGACGTGATAGTTGGTGCCCAGCTCACTGAACGTGAGGTCGATGGCCAGGTCGAGATCCCAGGCCGCGGGCCCGTCGACCGAAATGGCCAGCGAATCGAGCAGCTGCTCTGGGGTGAGCTGGGCGAGGATGGCAGGTGCGGCCGTCACCGCCGGCGTGCCGAAGTTCCCCTCTCGAAGTTCGGTGGTGCCGGAGAGGAAGAAGTTTCGCCACGTTCCGTTCTCGGCGCCATAACCCAGCTGCTCAAGGGTGTCGGCGTAGAGCTCGCGCGCCCCTGCATGGGTGTCGTCGGTGAAGACAGCATGGTCGAGCAGTGTCGCTGCCCACCGGAAGTCGCCGGCGTCGAATGCCACCCTGGCAAGCTCGACAACGCGGTCGATACCGCCGATCGCCTCGACGTATCGGGTAGCCAACGCCTGCGGTGGATGCGGCCACAGCCGGGCAGGGTTGCCGTCGAACCAGCCCAGGTAGCGCTGGTAGATCGCTTTCACGTTATGGCTGATCGACCCGTAGTAGCCGCGGGTGCTCCATGCCCTCTCCAGTGCGGGTGGCATCTGAAACATCTCGGCGATCTCTGGCCCCGTGAAGCCCTGGTTGAGCAGGCGGAGCGTCTGGTCGTGCAGGTAGGCGTAGAGGTCGCGCTGAATGGAGAGGAAGTCGTGGACGCGCTCCGTGCCCCACGTGGGCCAATGGTGGGACGCGAAGACGACATCCGTTCGCGCGCCGAAGGTGTCGATGGCCTCCGTGAGGTACGTGGCCCAGACGTGAGGATCACGCACCAGGGCACCCCGCAGGGTGAGCAGGTTGTGCTGGTTGTGTGTCGCGTTCTCTGCCATGCAGAGTGCGCGGTGCTTCGGGAAATAGAAATGCATCTCAGAGGGAGCCTCTGTGCCGGGCGCCATTTGGAATTCAATCTCGACGCCGTCAATGGTGTGCGTCTCTCCCGTCTGGCTGATGAAGAGCGTGGGAACGATCAACCCGACTTCACCGTTGGACGCGGTTTGCCCGAGGCCAGCACCAACCTGTCCCTGCGGCCCCCGCCCCAGGGCTGCGCCATACATGTACCCGGCACGTCGTCCCATGGCCTTTCCGGCGTAGACGTTCTCTGCCACTGCCGCCTCGACGAATCCTTCCGGCGCGATCACCTGCGTGCGACCGGCATCCACGTCGGCCTGCGTGGCCACGCCAAATACGCCGCCGAAGTGATCGATGTGGCTGTGCGTGTAGATCACCGCAACGACGGGTCGGTCGCCGCGCTCGTCGCGATACAGCTTCAGAGCGGCCGCTGCGGTCTCGGTGGAGATGAGTGGGTCGATCACGATGATTCCGCTGGCGCCCTCGACGATTGTCATGTTCGAGAGGTCGAGTCCGCGCACCTGGTAGATGCCGTCGGTGACTTCAAACAGACCCTGTTTGGCGACCAGGCGCGACTGGCGCCAGAGGCTTGGATTGACGGATGCGGGCGCGTCGCCCGTGAGGAAACCATAGGTGTCGTTATTCCAGACCACACGACCGTCGGCAGCGTGCACGATGCCGGGTGTGAGCGCCCGGAGAAAACCACGATCTGCGTCGTCAAAGTCGGCGGTATCAACGAACGGCAACGCCGCTAACAGGCGTTGGTGTTCGGCTGCAATGGATGATGTCGGCGGTTTCTGGTCCATGGCTCCTGCTTCCTCGCGCGAAGACTGCACTGTCAGTGACAGATTGCCACCGCGGACCTCCGAGGCAAGGGGCTGCAGGGGTTGCAGGCAAGGGGCGCCCGCGCAGGCTACGGCGTGAGCTTCTTCAGCATCCGCATCGACGTCATCTCGTAGCCGAGCGACTCGTAGAGTCCGCGTGCCGGCGCGTTGAACCCGAAGACGTTGAGGCCGAGCGTCGTTCCACCGTGGTCGCGAACGACCTCTTCGGCCAGCAGCATCGCGGCTCGACCGAGTCCGAGCCCACGCTGGTCGGCATTGATCACGATGTCCCACACCCACCACGCTGAGGTTCCACCGTCGTTGTGCGGACCGATCCACAGGTATCCGGCCGGTGCTCCAGCTGAGACGACGGTGAAGACCAGGTGCCCGCCCACGGGAACACCCGCCGGAAAGTACCTCTCGAACGACTCGTCAACGCCGGCCTGGGCTGCATCGAGCGTCTCGCCTGCGCGGAGCAAATCATCGAGGTACTCAGCCTTGCTTGAGACGAACCAGCGCTGCAGGTCGGCAGGGCCCATGGGCGACAACGTTGTGGTCATGGCGCCATTCTTCCAGCCGCGTGCCCCATGGGGTGTCGGTTGCCTGCGCGAGAAGTCAGGCGACGCGTCAGGTCACGGCGAAACGTCAGGCCGCACGGAAACGTCAAGCCGCGGCGTACCGACCGGCAGAACGTGCCTTCGCCTTGGCCGCTTCGATGTCCCTGTCTTTCGGCGGCGCGGCGCTGACAAGGTCTTCGAGCAGATGGCGCGAGATATGGGCGATCTCCGCAACCGCCCTGTCGAAGGCTTCAGTGTTGGCCTTCGATGGCTTGCTGAAACCGCTGATCTTGCGCACGTACTGCAGTGCGGCGGCGTGCACCTCGTCCTCGGTGGCTGCCGGCTCGAAGTTATAGAGCGTGTGGATGTTTCGGCACATGCGTTAACGCTAATAACCGATGCGCGAGTTGGGGAGGGGTTAGTCGTCGAAATCCCCGCGCACCCAGCCGATGTACCGGTGAAAGGATGTGTCGACGTTGGCGTGGGCATCCGCTTGGACGATGCCGAACGCGCTGTAGACCCGATCGAATTCGAGTGGGAGGACGTGTCGAGGAGTCGCTGGATTGCGCGCTCTGGCAGCGGAATGTTGTTCACGTAGCTCCGCATCGCATTGGTGGTGTGGTCGGCGCCCACCGCGATCGTGTCTCCGGTGAGCAAAGCGCCAGCGCCGTTCGCGCCCTGAGGCCAGTGCACCACGCTGCTGCCCGCGAAGTGCCCGCCGCATTGCAGCATGCGCACGCCGGGAAGCATCTCGATCGAGTCGCTCCACAGCCGGATTACGGGGTCTGGCCTGCGGATCCAGGCCACATCAGACTCGGCCACGTACACGGGGATGTGTCCGAAGGCGTGGCTCCACTGAATCGACGAGCCGGTCAGATGCGGATGGCTCGCCGCGATGACGTCGATGCCTCCCCGCTCTCCGACGGCTGCAATGCCGGCGGCGTCGATGAACCCTGGCGGCTCCCACAGAGGTTTCCGCCGTTCGTGCAGAGGAGAAGACCGCGTTGTCCGATGCCGAGTCTCGGGTCTGCGTTGACGCCGTGGAGGTTCGGTTCGAGCTCAGACACCGTGATCCGATAGCCCCGCTGTTCCAGCTCGTCTCGAGTGGTCCAGCTCTGACCAGATGCCGGCACGAACTGCCTCTCATCGGCGCAAATTGCGCATGTGGCCGGTGGCGCGTCGGAGTCAGGATGCTCGATGGCACACGTTGAGCAGCTCCAGATCGTCACTACTGTCCCTTCGAATGAATTCCGCGGCGGCTAGTCACGAATGTTTGCAACGGATGCTGCGGCGGCTCGTCAGGAATGTTGGTAACGGATGCTGCGGCGGCTGTCTGCTTCCAGTAATGGCCCTGCACCCCAGGCCTGGGCAAGCAGTTGGGCCGCGATCACTGCTTCTGCGAGCGGATGCACAGCCAGCGTTTCGCAGCACGGCGAACGCAGTGTCGATTGGGGCTCCCGTCATCCGTCATATGGATATCGGTCGCCTGGTGCGACCATTAACCAGTTGGACAAGAGGCCAGTTGGACAAGAGGCCAGTTGGACAAGAGGAAGGACGCGTCATGCGCTACTCACTGCTTCTGCACAACCCCGAGGCACAGGATGCCGGTGTCACCGAAGAAGACATGGCCCCGATGCGGGCCGCTTTCGACGCCTACGCGAAATCACTCGATGCGGCGGGTGTGCTGGTGTCTGCCGACATCCTGCAACCCGTCGCTGCCGCAACGACGCTCACGCTGCGCAACGGCAGTCTCCAGATCCAGGACGGCCCATTCGCTGAAACCAGGGAGCAGCTCGCCGGCTCCTTCGTAATCGATGTCCCGGATCTTGACGCCGCCCTCGCCTGGGCCGAGAAATGCCCTGGCGCCCAGTACGGCGTCATCGAGATTCGACCCTCCGCCATCGTGTTCCTCGACGGGCAATGGAACGAGATCGGCAGTGTCACCGCCTGATGCGACTGACATGACGCCGGAGGCGCGAGCGGCCGAGAGCGTTGCCCGCGCCTCCTACGGTCGGTTGCTGGCCATACTTGCCGCACCGACTGGCGATATTCCGAGGGCGGAAGACGCCCTGGCCGACGCCTTCGTCCAGGCGCTGGCCACCTGGCCGACCTCGGGCATCCCCGACAATCCGGATGCCTGGCTCCTCACCGTCGCCCGCAACCGGCAGCGCGATCGGTACCGTTCCGCAGTCGAGCGCCTGTCCGTGCCGCTCGACGCCACCGAACGCACGCGGAACAAGACCAGCATGATCAACGGCTCCTACTCCGACATAGACGTCGACAACGACAACGACATCGACAACGACATCGACATCGACATCGACGCGATCCCCGACAAACGGCTCGCGCTGCTCTTCGTCTGCGCCCACCCGGCAATTGAGGCCGGCATCCGCACCCCACTGATGCTGCAGACGGTCCTCGGTTTCGAGTCGGCGCAGATCGCACAGGCGTTCGCCATCCCGGCGCCGGCCATGGCCCAGCGCCTCGTGCGAGCCAAGCGGCGCATCCGCGATGCCCGCATCCCGTTCGTCGTGCCAGATCTGGCAGACATGCCGGCGCGACTTCCCGCCGTTCTCGAGGCAATTTACGGCTGCTATGCCATCGACTGGCAGCTCGCGTCTGGCGAAACTGTGCGCGACTCCCTGTCGGCTGAGGCCCTCTATCTGGCGACCGTTCTCGCCGATCTCCTGCCCACAGAGCCAGAGGTGCTCGGCCTGGCCGCGCTCCTCTACCTGTCGATCTCTCGAACGGATGCCAGGGCCTCCGACCCCAACGGAGCCACCTTCGTGCCCCTCCACGAGCAAGACCCGACGCGGTGGAACCCGGCACTTATTGCCCGCGGCGAAGACTACTTGCGACGCGCGCACTCGTTCGGCAAGATCGGGCGATTCCAGCTCGAGGCAGCCCTGCAGTCGGTGCACTGCGCACGCGCTCGAACGGGCGTCACCGACTGGGCCGCGCTTCGCACCCTCACCGACGCGCTCCTCAGGCTCGCCCCCACCCTGGGCGCCCTGGCCTCACTCGCCGCGATCGTGGGAGAGCTCGACGGCCCTGAGGCCGGCCTGGCCATCCTCGATGAGCCGGGAGGGCCGCCCTCTGCCGGCTCCGCTGACCGAGAGGCCTCCCCGCTCCAGCGGTTCCAGCCGGCGTGGGCGACCCGCGCGCATCTGCTGCACGCTGCCGGTCGCGATGCGGAGGCCGCGGCCGCCTACGAGAAGGCGATCGCCCTCACAACGGATGCCGCGCTCCGCCGCTATCTGCGAAAGCAAGTCGACCAGCTGTAGCGTTCCTCGGCGGTTGATTTCTCGGTGGTTGAGGAGGCCGCCGGGCCGTCTCGAAACCGTCGCTGGCTATTGGGATCGGCTCGTGTGGTTTCGAGACAGGGGCTCGCAAGCTCGCGCCTTCCTCAACCTACGGGTCATTTGCCTCACTGAGCGGCGCCGCCTACCCCGGTGTTCCCGTGATGTTCACCAGCCAGCTGACGCCGAACTTGTCGCTGAGCATGCCGAACGAGTCGCCCCACGGCGCCTTCTCCAACGGCATGGTCGCGGTACCGCTCGCGGTGAGCTTGTCCCAGTAGCCTCGCAACGTGGCCTCGTCATCGCCGCTGAGCGACACCGAATAGTTGTTGCCAGGGGTCAGTGGCATGCTGTTCGGGGTGTCTGCCCCCATCAGCACAAGCCCGCCATTGGCCGTCAGCATGCCGTGCATGACCTTGTTCTGCTCTGCGGGGTCGTCGCTGACCTGGAACTCGCCGAAGGTGCTTATCGTCAGGTCACCGCCGAACACCGACTGATAGAACTCCATCGCCTGCCTCGCGTTGTCGCGGAAGCTCAGGTATGGATTGAGCATGGTCGTCATGATGCGCACTCCTTCGCGTGGTCGGAATCCTGCGTGTCAGTACTCTGCGTGTCGGCACTCTCCGCATCGATGTTCCGCGCGTTGGCGTTGCACCCGACCGAAGCGCCCGACGCTCCGATTAAAGTCTCGTCACCCGCTTGCAGGTAACCCCCAAATCAGCCGAAAGCGCGCATCCGTGAACGCCATGCGTACGGCAAGAGCATCCGCGGCCGTCTGATCGCTTCCCGCCGTCGCGAAAACAGGACGGGTGCTCTGAGAGAGCGCGATCCGTCCTGTTTTCGGTGACAGCAGCGCGATTCGTCCTGTTTTCAGTGCAGGTCGGCACCCGGTCAGACGGTGACCCCGTCACGCAGTGGGATGCCGTGCGTCGTACTCCCTGAAAGCCGGTCGCATCTTGAAGAGCACAGCGATCACCGCCACAATGACCAGCCCGCCAAGCAGCGGGGGGAACCAGAGCGCCAGCATTGACGCCACGATGCCGGCGTAGAGGTCGCCGACGCGCGGCCCGCCGCTGACGACGACCATGAACACGCCCTGGAGCCGGCCGCGCATCTCGTCTGGTGTGGCCGTGAGCATGATGGTGGAGCGGAAGATCGCACTGACTTCGTCGGCCGCTCCCATGCCGGCAAGCGCGAGGCATGCCAGCACCAGCGCGACGACATTCAGCTGCAGGTTCGATGTATTCGCGGTGTCGCCGAGGCCCAGTTGCGTGACGGCGATGACAATGCCAAACAGTGCCGTGCAGATTCCAAACACGCTGATTGCCCTGGCGACGGCCAAACCATGCCGGTAAACATGCTGGATCCGACCACTGAAGAGGCTCGCCAGGAACGCACCGACGGCTGCCGCTGCGGTGAGGAACCCCACGGTGACTGCCCCGCCGCCGATGACGAGTGCTCCGATCGCGGGAAACAGCACGACAGGGCGCCCGAAGGTCATCGCGATGATGTCGAACAGGAAGCTGGTCCGCAGGTTGGGCGCTGAACGCAGGTAACGTATCCCGTCTTTGAGCGACTGCAGCCCTGGTTTGGCCACTGTGGCCAGCGGGGCCAGTCGTGGCAGCCCGATGATGCCGAGGAACCCGGCCGTGAAGAGCAGCGCATCGACGGCAAACGCCGCGGGCAATCCAACGGTGGCAACGAGAATTCCGGCCAGGGCAGGCCCGACGGTGAACTGGAGTCCCCCCGAGATTCCGTTGAGTGCTGTCGCCCGCGACACCATGTCGGCCGGAAGGAGCCGGGGAATCACGGCAGACCGAGTGGCAAGGGAGATGGTGGACGACATCGTCGTGATCGTCGTCAACACATAAATCGGCCACACCGGCACGTGGGAGGATCCGCTCTGGGCCTCCACAATCGACAACCAGACCAGGCCGAAGATGCTTACCCAGCTGACAAGCGACGTCACAATCAGCACCCGGCGCCGATCGAAGGCGTCGGCGAGCATCCCGCCCCACAGGCCCGCGAAAATCATCGGGATGAGGGCAATTCCGCCCACCAGCGACACCGCGAGCGTTGACTCGGTGATCGCATAGATCTGCAGGCCGACGGCGACGAGCGTCAGCTGGGCGCCGATGCCTGAAATCGCAGACCCGATCCACAACCGGGCAAAGACGGGCGATGAGCGCAGCGGTGCCAGGTCAACGAACTGACTCCTGAACGATGGTCTCGAGGAATTGGGCGTCGATCTCATGCGTCACTGCGAATCATTTGGCCCATTCTATGGGCAGCACAAACATGTTTGACGACGGCCAGAGCGCACAATTCGCCAGGTTACACACACCTGTCACGAGGTCGAGCTACGAACTCGAGCTACGAACTCAATGGCTGCTGCTGCCGCCCGCAATCCGGTTGATGAGCCCCGCCGCCTGCTCGATCGTCTCTGCCAATGACTGGTTGCCAGCCGAGCTGAACTGCTTCTGAAGCGAGAAGTGCAGTGCGCTCATGGCGAGGCAGACCACCATGCCGGCTTCGTCGGCCAGGTCTGGCGTGTCTATCTCTGAGCGGCCCTCCGCGCGAAAGCGCTCGCGCACCACGTCGGTGAGGCGTTGCTCCTGGGCCGCCATCCACTCCATATGCTTGCCCAGCAGTTCAGGAGAACTCGTGATCACGCGGAGGTGCGACTCAAGGAGGCTGGGATCCTGCGAGCCATCGACCAGCGCCTTCGAGATCATGCGCAGCAGGTCGAGCACGACGTCGTCGGTTCGGTCCTCGATGAACGACGTGGCCTCGGCATCCGTCATCGACGCCGCCCTGCGCAGGATGACGCCCTCCTTCGACCCGAAATAGTTGAAGAAGGTGCGCTGCGACACAACGCTCGCCTCGCAGATCATGTCGACCGTGACGTTCTCGTAGCCGTGCGTGAGCGCGAGGTCGATGGCCGTTTTCTCAATGGCCGCACGCGTGGCCGCGCGTTTGCGTTCGCGCAGCCCCACAGCGTGTTCAGTGCGGGGAGTGTGGCCGGCACTGGTCGCGACTGACCCCAGAGGGCCGGCATCAGCTGCGCCGGCCCTCCGGTCGTTCACGTGATCTTGCTCCGTCATGTCACCCATTCATACCCCGCGGTTCGCGAGCGAGCCAGCCACGAGCCAGCCACGAGCCGGCCACGAGCCAGCCACCGCGTTACTCGTAGCGAAGTGCGTCGATCGGGTTCTGCTTCGCCGCACGCCTGGCTGGCAGCGTGCCGGCCAGGAAGGCGATGAGCATCACAATTCCGATGATCGTCGCAACGGATGCCGGTGTGAACAGCATGATGTTCAGGCCGGGCAATGTCGAGAGCACGGTGCTCGAGAGGAAGGAGCTGATGCCCGTGCCGAGCAGGATGGCCACGAGTGCGCCAATCGCCGAGCCGAGGAAGCCGATGAAGATCGCCTCAAGGCTGAACAGGGCAAAGATCTTGCCGCTGCCCATTCCCATGGCCTTCATGAGGCCGATCTCGCGGGTGCGCTCCTGCACGCTCATGAGCAGCGTGTTGATGATGCCGAAGCCTGCAGCGATGAGCGCGATGACGGCGAACGCGTTCAGCACACCGATGATGCCGTTGATGACGGCCTGGATGGCCCCGATCTGGTCGGCGACGGTCAGCGCACTGTAGCCCTGGTCAGCCAGGTCGGCCTTGATCGCGTCGATCTGATCAGCGGATGCCGCACTGTCGATGTGCACGACAGCGAGGATGTAGCCGCTCGTGACTCCCGCAGGCATACCGGCGCGCTGCACGCTGTCGAGCGTGTCGCGGAGCTCCGAGTTGATGCCGACGCCTGAGCTGAACAGCGAGTCGTTCTGCACGCCCTGCACGATGGCGTCCTCGACGTGCTGGGTGCCCGCGTAGTCGGTGATGCCGATGGAAACGGTCTCACCGATCGCCGACTCAGCATCAGCGAATCCGAGGTTCTCGAGGTACGACTTCGGCAGCATGATCTGCTTGCCGTCTGCCGTGTCGTCGAGCTGGTCGCCCGCAGCGAGGTCAGCCTCGCTCAGCGTCGCCATCGGATTGACGCTCAGCTCGAATTTGCCGTTGTCGCCGAACTGAATGTAATCGGGCGCCAGCATCACGGCCGGCTGCACGTCGATGATTCCATCGGTCGCTGCGATGGCGTCGAGGTCGGCAGTGGTGAGCAACGACATTCCCTGCGCAGAGGTCTTCGCCTCAGGGTCGTACTCTGCCGGCCCGTCAGTGGTGGCCGCGGCATCCGCTGCCACGGAGACGGTCATCATGTCGTCGCCGCCGATGGATGCGACCTGGGTGTCGATGTAGTTCGAGACGCCGGCGCCGATGGCGCTCGTCAGGGTCAGCGTGAACGCGCCGATGAAGATCGCGATGACGGTGAGTGTGGTGCGCACCTTGCTGCGGAATGTGTTCGAGATCGCAGATCGGAGGATGTCAAGGAAGTTCATGCGTGGGCCCCTGCCGCAGTGACGATGGATTCAGGGTCGATATCGGGGGTCGCCTCACGCCCGTCCTTGATGAAGAATTGCCTGTCGCACCGCGCCGCGAGCTCGAGGTCGTGCGTGACGATGATGAGCGTGATTCCCCGCGTTTTGTTGAGCGAGAACAGGATGTCTTCGACGACGGCGCTGGTGGCCGTGTCGAGGTTGCCTGTCGGCTCGTCGGCGAAGATCACCGACGGATTGTTGATGAGGGCGCGGGCGATGACCGCGCGCTGCTTCTGGCCCCCGGAGAGGTCCGTTGCCTTGTTCTTGGCCTTGTCGGCGAGTTCCATCTGCTCGAGCACGGCCATGCCGCGCGCCTTGCGTTCGCGCGCGCTCACGCCGGCGATCATCAGCGGCAGCGTCACGTTCTCAAGCACTGTCGCGTTCGGCGTCAGGAAGAACTGCTGGAAGACGAACCCGAAGTCCTCATTGCGCAGGGTGTTGAGCTCACGGGACTTCAGCTTCTGGGCATCCCTGCCGCCGACGCTGATGGTGCCGGTGTCTGGGTCATCGAGGAGCGCGAGCAGGTGCATCAGGGTGGACTTGCCCGATCCGCTCTTGCCGACGATCGCGACGGACTCGCCGGTGTGCACGTCGAGGCTCACGCCCTTGAGCGCGTCGAAGCGGCTGTCACCTGTCCCGTAGGACTTCCCGATGTCGCGCGCCTGCAAAATGAGTTCTGTCATAGCGGCAGGCTAGCTGCAGAAGCTGAATATGTGCAGTGACTGCATCGAGCGTGGCGGTGCTGGCAGTCGCTCAGCTTGTCGGCCAGCTCTCGCCCAGCTGTCCGCCGCACCGATTCCGGTACGTAGTATTGAATGTCACCGTGTCTCACGGGACACCCGCGTCGTCTCTTGCCCTCTCAGTGGTGGTGCCGACCCTTTCCCGCACAGCGCGTCGGCATCCGCTTTCGCACGTCACACAACCAACGCCTGGACATCCGTCCTCGGAGGTACCGCGCATGACTCTCCCGCCATCGAGCACCGACCACACCGGGGCGACGAAGAAGCGCACCCTTCCGGTGATCGCGCTGGCCGGCCTGGTCGTGGGTTCAATGGTGGGTGCGGGCGTCTTTTCGTTGCCGCGCAACTTCGCGCAGTCAACCGGTGTGATCGGCGCGGTCATCGCCTGGGCCATTGCCGGTGTGGGGATGCTGACCCTCGTGTTCGTTTTCCAGCGCCTCGCCGTGCGTAAGCCCGATCTCAATGCCGGCATCTACGCCTTTGCCAAAGCCGGCTTCGGCGACTACGTCGGCTTCTTCTCCGCGTTTGGCTACTGGGCAAGCGGATGCGCGGGGAACGTCACATACTGGGTGTTGATCGGGTCGACCCTTGGCGCCGTCTTCCCTGGGTTCGGCTATGGCGACACGGTGCTGGCGGTCGTTGTCTCCTCGGCAGGGGTGTGGCTCTTCCATCTCCTCATCACGCGCGGCGTGCGAGAAGCAGCCATCATCAACACCATCGTGACGGTGGCAAAGCTGCTGCCCCTGGTGATGTTCATCGTCATCGTCGCCGCCATCGGCTTCAACTGGCCCACATTCTCGTTCAATCTCTGGGGCACAGCGCAGCCCGACCTCGGATCGTTGTTCGGCCAGGTCCAATCGACCCTGCTCGTGACGGTATTCGTGTTCATCGGCGTCGAGGGTGCCACCGTCTACTCGCGCTACGCCAAGAACAGGCGTGACATCGGGCGCGCGACCATGCTCGGCTTCTTGGGCGTGCTCGGACTGTTCCTCCTGATGAGCCTGCTCTCATTCGGCGTACTCCCCCGCAGTGAACTCGCTGTGCTGCGGCAACCGTCAGTGGCAGGGGTGCTGGAATCGATCGTTGGCCCGTGGGGATACTGGTTCATCAGTATCGGCCTGGTGGTCTCGGTGCTCGGCGCCTATCTCGCCTGGACCCTGATGGCATCCGAGGTGCTGTATTCGGCCGCACGGAACGAGGATGCGCCCCGCTTCCTGGCTCGAACCAGCGCGCGCGGCGTGCCCGTTGCCGCTCTGGTGTTCACCGCCCTGTTCGTGCAGCTCCTGCTGGTCGTCACGCTCTTCTCAGAGGATGCCTTTACCCTCATGTTGAAGATGTGCGGCTCGTTGGCGCTCATTCCCTACCTGCTGACAGCCGGGTACGCGTTGAAGCTCGAAACGCGAGCGAGCGACGACCCTGGTGGCCGGTCCAAGCGGGGTCGAACTGTGGCGGTGCTCGCGACGATCTACACGCTGTTCCTCGTGATCTTCGCCGGCCCCAGCTTTCTCCTGGTGTCGTTCATCATCTACGCCCCCGGAACCATCCTCTACGTCATCGCTCGGCGCGAGCGTGGCCTGCGCGTCTTCACGCCCTGGGAGTGGGTGCTCTGCATCGTCTCGATTGTGCTTGCCATCATCGCCATCATCGCTCTCGCGACGGGCCTGATCACCCTCTAGCCCAAGGGGTACCCTGCAGGGCATATCCGCTCGTGCCCGCTCCCGTGGCGTCGCAGCGAACGAGCCGGATGGAGGGCGGCGCGACATGGTGCAGGCAACGTGGCAGGAATTCTCCGACGAGATGACCTCGAAAGAGATCGCAATGCTCGAGGCGTTTCGATCACTTGCCCTTCTGCACCCCGACGTCGAAGAGCGCATTCACCGCACCGAACTGCAGTACGTGCGCGTGCGCATTTTCGCGGCATCCTTCATCGCGCATCACCGCCTCGAGCTTGCGATCGATCTTCTCCGCGAGGTCGATCATCCGAGGCTGCGTTCGTCGTTTCCCACCACGGAGACGGTCTTCACGCACCGCCTGTCGATCGAGCAGATCTCCGATCTCGACGCGTCCATCGAAGCGTTGGTCACAGAGGCATACGAGACGGTCGGGCCCGGGACGCGCTAAGCGCTCTGCATCACCAGGATCGGATCCGTCGTCGGCTGGTCTGAGCCGCCCTTCGGTTCCACGGTCACACCGACCGCATCGCCGGCCGACATGGTGCCGTCAAGCACGTGCCACGTTGTACCGACGGGCGACGGGGTAAAGGTTCCGGCCGATGCAGCACCGCCGTCGTCGATGTACCAGGCCTCGTAAACCTGGCCCGTTGGCAGTTCAGGGAGCCCATCGACCAGCACGGCAGACAGCCCGAGCGTGTTCGACCAGACGAGGGTGGCCGTGCCACCTGTCTCGATCGGAGCGGATGCGCGCTGGGCGTCATTCGCCGCAAGAATGTCGGCGAGCGCAGCGGCCGAGGCATCGATAGCGGATGGCGCGCTCTCACGAGTCACGATGCCGCCGACGACGCCCCCTCCCACGAAGAGCGCGACGGCGGCGACCGCGGCCACCAAAATGTTGGCCGGGCGAGTAAACCACCGCACGCGCGCACGCGTCTCGGCCTGCCCGGCGGCGGGAGAAACCGTAGCAGTCGCGGGCGCCGAGGCAGTCTCTGGCACCGAGGCAGGCGCGGGAAGTTGCGGCGTCGACGCGATCTTCGCCATCAGGTCGCTCTTCATCCACGCGGGCGGAGCAACAGGAGTGGCGGCCAGGCCAAGCAGGCTCGCAGTCTCCTGGAGGCCATCCGCTTCGGCCCTCAGTGACTCCGACGCGTCGGCCGCCTGCTCGAAGTCAGCCGCCTCGTCTGGGGTCACCGCGTCGAGCGCGTATGCGCCGCTCAGGTCGCGGGGGTCAGCGTCATCGTGGCCGGTGCCACGTGTGTTGTCGGTCATGATGCCACCCCCATTTCGTCTCGAAGCCTGATCATTCCATCTCGAAGTCTGGTTTTAACGGTACCGAGAGGTACTGAGAGAATCTCTGCAACCTCCGTATGGCTGTAGCCGCCGTAGTAAGCGAGCGTGATCGCCTCGCGTTGAAGCTCGGTCAACCGCGCCATGGCCCTCTTCACCCTTTCGTGCTCTATGCGGATCTCTGCTGTTTCGCTGACCTGGTCGTAGTCGGGCTCTGTGTCCCGCTTGCCGATTCGTTCGTCTCTGTCACGCCCGGCCTGCGATGCCCGCACCCGGTCGATCGCCCGGCGGTGCGCCATCGTCAGGATCCACGTCATCGCTTTTCCGCGTCCGACCTCGAACCGCGTTGCGGTCTTCCAGATCTCCAGGAAGACTTCCTGCGCCACTTCCTCCGACTGCGCGTGATCGACCAGCACCCGCCTGACAAGTCCGAGCACCCGCGGTGCTGTCCGGTCGTACAACTCGGCGAAGGCACTCTGGTCGCCGGTGGCGACGCCCTCGACGAGTCGATCAACGGTCGCCACTGCATCGTCAACGGCCTCGTCGACCTCGGCGTCGCTAGGTTCTCGATCATTGCTCACAAGCTCAAGCATGGCAGCACACCGGTCCCGCTATCCGAAAGTGAAGGAGTAGGCCTGGATACCGGGCGTCACCGACACGTCGATGGTGCCGGATGAGTCGGTGTCGTTCTTCAGGATCTCGTACGAATTCGGTGTTCCGCTCACCGACACCTGCGTTGCCGTGCCGTTGACAGTGACGGTGATCATGCCCTCGCCTGAGAGCACCATCCGCACCTCCTTGCCGGTGTAGTTGAGGCGCAGGGTGGCAGCGTCAGGGCCGACCGGGGCGATCGACTGGGTGCCGAGCGTCCACGATCCGTCGAGCGCGAAAGTGTCGGCCTGCTGGTTCTTCGGGAGGCTGAACTCGGTGGTCGCCGCGCGATACTTCTCAGTGCCGGCGAAGTTCACCTGCTTCGTCGTGCCGAGATAGGTCTCGGGTGTCGTCGTGCCCACCCCCGGCGTATCGTCGGCGATCTCTGTCGCAGCCGGCAGTGTCACATCCGGATTCGCCTGCGTCAGCAGCTCGCGGATGAGCTTCTCGGTCGTCGCATAGCCACCCTCACCGAGCTTGATGTTCCGCACGACACCCTCAGCATCGACCAGGTAGTGCGCCGGCCAGTAGCGGTTGCGGTAGTTGGTCCAGGTCGACAGCGAGTTGTCGATGGCGACCGGGTAGCGGATGCCGAATCCCTCGGCCCCTGCGATCACGTTGCGTGGCTCCTTCTCGAACGCGTACTCGGGCGAGTGCACGCCGATGACCTGCAGGCCAGAGTCCTTGTAGGTGTCGTACCAGGCGGTCACGTGCGGCAGGGATCGTTGGCAGTTGATGCAGGAGTACGCCCAGAAGTCGATCAGCACCACCGTGCCCTTCTCGTCGGCCAGGCTGATGGGCTGGTTGTCAGGGGTGTTGAACCACTGCTGGATGCCCGTGATGCTCGGTGCGGTGCCACAGCTCTCCAGCTCTGTCGCCCCGTCGGTGCACGTGTCGAGATCCTTGTTCTCGTCGTTCACCAGACCACCGAGGTTGAGCGCAGCCGTGACCTCCTTGGAGTCGGCGATCTGCGACTGCAGGTTGCTTGTGTAATCAGGCACCAGCTGCTGCAGCACCTGCGGCACATTGAAGACGAGTCCAATCGCCAGGGCGATCATCACGACACCGCCGGTGATCCGGATGCCCTTCTGGCGCTTGCGGAATGCCTTCACCCGCTCGGCCACCCCGCGGCCGGCCAGCGCGAAGATCAGCAGCGGCAGCGCGGCGCCGAGTGCGAAGGTCACGGTGAGCACGATGGTCTCGACGCCGATCCGCCCGGTGGAGCCGGCCACGGTGATCGCCGCGAGCACCGGACCCGCGCAGGGAACATAGACGGCGCCGAGTGCGAGACCGAGCGGGAAGCCGCCACGGTCGGTGCCGACGGCCTTCTGCGGGATGAGGGAGAAGGGCTTCTCGAGGATGTGCTGGAAGCCCGGCACGATCAGCCCGATGCCGATCAGGATCAGCACGACGATTCCCGCCCAGCGCAGCACGTCCTGCGGGAGGCCGAGCACGCTCAGGATCAGCGAGCCGATCAGCGTCACCAGGCTGAAGCTCGTGATGAGGCCGAGGATCACGAGGTAGGGCCGCCAGCGTGACGGCCTAGCGAGCGCATCGGCATCCGTTCTGGCCCCCTGCACGCCGCCCGAAAAGAAGATGACGGGCAAGACAGGCAGGATGCACGGAGAGATCCCCGTGATGAGGCCTCCGAGAAAGCCGATGAGAGCGAGCGTGAACACGTGTCCTCCAGATGTGGGTCACAAGGGAGTTCGGCACGAACAGCCAATTCGATTGGAAAAAAGAATCTCGAAAAACTTCCAATCCGTTCTGGATGCGTTTCCGAACGACCCTATGAAGGCCGGTTGCGCACCCACCGCGGTGAGCAGGACCAGCCGCCGAAGTTATCCACCGCAATACGCACTGATTTCACTCACAGGTCTCACGTGCAGGTCCCATCTATCAAGGAGAAGTACCATGCGATTCACTAAGCGCCACACCGTTGCAGCATTCGCACTCGTCGCTGTCGCAACGCTCGGCCTCTCGGCATGTTCGTCAACGGAATCATCGACAGAGGACACCAGCTCGCCGTCGTCCAGCGCCACCAGTTCCCCGGCTATGACGGCTGACCCGGCTGCCGACCTCGTCGGCGCAGGCTGCGCCGGTTATGCGGAGGCCAACCCGGACGGACCGGGATCTGTCGTCGGAATGTCGTCAGAGCCCGTCGCTGTCGCCGCATCCAACAACCCGATGCTCACAACCCTGACCGCCGCCGTCTCCGGACAGCTCAACCCGGACGTGAACCTGGTTGACACCCTCAACGGCAGCGAATTCACGGTCTTCGCACCGGTGGACGACGCGTTCGCCAAGATCGACCCCGCAACCATCGAGACGCTGAAGACGCCGGAAGGTGCCGCGACGCTCACCAAGATCCTGACCTACCACGTGGTCCCCGGCCAGATCTCGCCCGATGAGCTCACCGGCGACCTCACCACCGTCGAAGGTGGAACCGTCACCGTCAGCGGCAGCGGAGACGACCTCATGGTCAACGACGCCACCGTCATCTGCGGAGGCGTGCACACCGCCAACGCGACCGTCTACCTCATCGACACCGTACTGATGCCGACCGACTAGGTCGCACCACAGCACACACGCGGAAGGCCCGACCATGCAGGATGGTCGGGCCTTCTGTGCGTTGATCGCTGCTGCGTTGATCGGTGCTGCGTTGATCGGTGCTGTGGCGCCTACGCGCGGTGCGGTTCGTCCAGTCCCACGAGGATCGACTCGGCGATCTCGCCGAGCGACTCAAGCTGTGCGGGGGTCAGCGCTGACACCACATAGCGCTGCACAGCCCGGTCATGCTGGAGCTTGGCTTCCAGGGCAAGCGCACGGCCGGCATCCGTTATGCGCACGACCGAACCGCGGTTGTCCTCGACGCATTCGTCACGCGCGACCAGCCCACGCTGCTCCATACGACGCAACTGGTGCGACAGGCGGCTCTTCTCCCACTCCAGGCCGCAGCGCAGGGCGAGGGCGCGCACGGAATCGTCCGGCGACTCGACCAGGGCAAGCAAGATCTCGAAATCAGCCTCTGAGACACCCGTCTCCCGCGTCAGCTCGCGCCCCAACCGGCCGGTGAGCTTGGCACGCATGCGCTGGTAGCTCGACCACGACGAGGCCTGAGTTGCGGAGAGTGCGGGAACTGACATAGACCCAGTGTAGTTGATATGTCACCCAAAAGAGCTATGGTGGTTGACAGGTCAACCTATAAGGGTGGCCGTCGCAACGCAGATCGACCATTTCGGCTTCTGCAACAGGTAGGAGCAGATTTGATGACAACTATTGGCATACTCGGCGCCGGCCGCGTAGGCACCGCGATCGGTCGTGCCGCGCTTAAGGCGGGTTACACCGTGAATATCGCCACCTCAGGACCTGCCGAAGACATCGAACTGCTCGTCGACATCATCGTTCCCGGCGCTCACGCCATGACCGCCGCCGATGCGGTGCAGGATGTCGACATCGTGGTCGTGGCCGTGCCCCTCCACAAGCACCACACCGTCTCGGCCGACTCGTTGGCCGGCAAGGTCGTCATCGACACCATGAACTACTGGGCCCCGATCGACGGTGAGCTCGACACATTCGAGAACGACCCGCGTACCAGCAGCGAAATCGTCGCCGACCACTTCGCCGCATCTCGTGTCGTGAAGACCCTCAACCACATCGGTTACCACGAGCTGGAAAGCGACCCACTACCGGCCGGTGCCGAGAACCGTCGCGCCCTGGCCATTGCGAGCGACGATGCGGATGCCGCCGCTCGCGTCATGGAACTCATTGAGGGTTTCGGATTTGATCCGGTTTACAGCGGACAGCTCGCCACCGGTGCCGCGGTCCAGCCCGGCACCACGATCTTTGGCGGTCCGCACACCGCGGATGCACTGCGGCGCGAGCTGCGACGCGTAGGCATCGACACTGCAGGGCTCGACACCGCAGGACTTAACACCGCGGGACTCGACACCGCAGATGCCGGCTCGACCGGTTTCGCCCTCGCCGCCTCCTAGGCCAAGCCTGCCTGCGATCCTCGGCGCGGGACATCCGCTCGCCCCTCGCTATCCCACCATTTCCCGTTCACCATTGGACGTCTGAGCGTTCAACCCCACATTTTGGAGCACATCATGGAACTCGGCGTTTACAGCTTCGGCGACACCCAGCGCGAACCAGACGGCAGCCTGCGAACCACCGCAGAGGCCATCAAGAACCTCTTCGACGGCATCGTGCTGGCCGATGAGGTCGGCCTCGACTTCTTCGGCGTCGGCGAACACCACACCCTCGACATGCCGGCGTCGTCGCCCGGCGCCATGATCGCGGCGGCAGCCGGTGCCACGAAACAGATTCGGCTCGGCAGCGCGGTGAGCGTGATCAGCACGGATGACCCTGTGCGGGTCTTCCAGCAGTTCGCGACCGCAGATGCGGTCTCTGGCGGTCGGGTTGAGATCACGGCGGGGCGAGGATCGTCGGTGGAGTCGTATCCGCTCTTCGGTTATGACCTGCGCGACTACGACCAGCTGTACACCGAGAAGCTCGACCTGCTGCTGAAGCTCAACGCGAATGAGCGGGTGACGTGGTCTGGATCCGTCCGGCCACCGCTCAACGACCTCACCGTCGTGCCGCGCCCGGTCAACGACAGCTTGCCCATTTGGGTCGGCACCGGTGGCAGCGCACCGTCATCCGCCCGTGCCGGCAAGCTCGGACTTCCCGTTTCGTACGGCATCATCGGCGGCGCCCCGGCTCGTTTCGCTCCACTTGCCGAGTTGTATCGTCGCAGCGCGGCCCAGGCCGGACACACCGGCGACAACATCAAGGTCTCCGTTGCCGCGCTCGGACTCATCGCCCCGACCAAGAGCGAGGCGCTCGAGCGCTTCTACCCCGGCTGGTACAACCTGAACATCGAGATGGGCAAGCTGCGCGGCTGGCCGGCACCGGACGAGCGCCAGTTCCTCGCGCAGGCCCACGGAGCCGGTGCGTACTACGTCGGCGACCCTGATGACGTCGCCGCACGGATCGTCGACCTGTACGGGCACCTCGGCCACATGAGGCACTTCCTGCAGATGGACATCGGTGGACTGCCACAGAAGGACTATCTGGAGTCGATCACATTGCTCGCCACCGAGGTCAAGCCCCGCGTCGAGCGCCTGCTCGCGCACAAGTAGTCTGGCTTGGATACCTCAAGCGGATGCCGCGACCGCGTTTGCTACTCCGCCGGCGTGTAGGTGAGGATTGCGACGCCCCGCGTCGTGATCTGGCTCTTGACCAGCGTGAACGCTCGCCCCTTGCCGTCATCGAACAGGCGCTTCCCTGCCCCAACGACGACGGGGAAGACCATGAAGCGATACTCGTCGATGAGCCCGCGCTCGCCCAGGTAGGTGAAGAGCTGACCGCTGCCATTGATGAGGAGCGATTCGTTCGTCGTTGCCTTGATCCTGGAGACCTGGCTTGCCACGTCCCCGGCGAGGAAGGTAGCGTTCCACTCCGGCTCTTTCAGGGTGTTCGTTGCGACGTACTTGGGCAGCGCGTTCATGCGTTCGCCGAACTCACCTGTGCCCTCCATCGTCGGCCACGCCGACTTGAAGCCCTCATAGGTGATGCGACCGAGCAAGAGGGCATCGCTCTCGAACAGGTTGTCGGACTGGAATTTCGCGAGTTCGTCGTTGAAGTAGAGCCCGCTCCACCCCGGCTCTTCCATGACGCCGTCGAGCGACAGGTACTCAACTGCCATGACCTTGCCCATCTCGGGCACCTCCGCTCACTCCCCCGACGCCGCTTTCGGGGATAGTCAAATTATCCGCCTCCGCAGCGCCGACCGACAGGTGCCAGCACTACCGTTCCGGCCATTCAGAGCGCCTATTCAGGGGTGCCATCGAGGGCGCCATTGAGGGCGAATCTCCGGTAGCTGTTGCGGCTACTCAGGTCGCTTCTGCTTGGCCGGCTCTGCGGGCTCGTTCGGCCCGTTCCAGATCTTCACGATGCCCCAGGCCACGGCGGCGATCGGCACGGCGAGCACAGCGCCGACAATGCCGCCGACAATTGTGCCGACGGTCAAGGCGAGCAGCACCACGAGGGCATGCAGCTTGAGGGAACGCGCCATGACGACAGGCTGCAGGAAGTTGCCTTCGAGCTGGTTGACGGCAACGACCACGATGATCACGATCAGCGCCACGCCCGGCCCATTCGCCACGAGAGCCACCAGCGCGGCGAGGATTCCGGCCACTGTCGCACCCACGATGGGGATGAAGGCGGTGAGGAAGACGATGACGGACAGTGGCAACGCCAGCGGCACACCCAGGATCGCAAGGGCCACACCGATTCCGATGGCATCAACGGCCGCGACGATGGCCGTGCCGCGCACATAGCCACCGAGCGTTGACACCGTCGTGTCACCGACGCGGCGAGCGCGCTCATACTGGACACCGGTGAACGGACGGAGCAGGAACTCCCAGATCTTCGGGCCGTCCTTGAGGAAGAAGAACAGCAGCACGACCATCAGCACCAGGCCGGTGATGAAGCTCGTCGCCGCGGACACCCCGGCAATGGCGCCACTGCCGAACTGGCTGCTCGTGAAGAAATCGGCCGCGGTCTTCTGCAGGGAGTCCAGCTGATCGGAGGTGATCGCGAACGGCAGGTGCGAGATCGATTTCTGAAGCTCGTCCAGGCCATTGGTGGCCGAGTCGACCAGCTGTCCCCACTGGTTGCGCACCGCGTTGACGATCAGCCACCCCACACCGCCCAGGATGACGATGAGCGAAATGAGCGAAATCCAGGTCGCCAGGATGGCTGGCACGTGGTGCGATCGCATCCAGCTCATCAGCGGGTTAATAGCGGATGCCAGGATCAGCGCGATCACGACGGGAATGAAGACCAGGCTGAGCTTCGTGATCCCGAAAACGAGCACACTGATGACAATCAGTACGGCAATGATCTGCACGCTTCGGGTCGCGAGGCGCCCGAAGCCATCGTTCCACTGCGTCCGAATCGGGCGTGACGACGGTGACGGGGTGACATGCACCACGGTTCGTCGGCGATCGAATAGTCCCATGGCTGCCCCTCAGTACCCTGTCGGCCGATGCCGATGACCCAAGCAAAGCCCAGTTCCAGCGCCGGGAGTACGCTCCACGCCGATATTCACTGATTCATCAGGCGAATCCGTGATGCGGCATGATGCTCGGTGTCGATAGCATGGCCTTCACTCACGACTTCGGCCAGGTGAACCGGGGACCACCCCCGGTCAACCGAAAGGCATCCCATGCCAGTACGTCCGCTCTCACCCTCCCGCTCTGGCGTGATTCTTGCGCTCAGGGCTGCCGGCTGCGTCTTCGCTGAAGATGAAGCCGACCTCATCATCGCCGCCGCGACAACGCCGGCCGAACTCGCCGCCATGGTCGACCAGCGAGTGTCCGGGCGGCCGCTTGAGCACATCCTGGGCTGGGCGGAGTTCTTCGGCGTTCGCATCCGCGTGGAAGACGGCGTCTTCGTCCCCCGCCGACGCACCGAGCTCATCGTGCAGGAGGCTCTGGCCGTCGCCATCGACCCCGCTGTCATCGTTGATCTCTGCTGCGGGTCTGGCGCCGTCGGCACGGCGCTGGCCACCGTGCTGGAGGACGCCGACGTCTACGCCAGCGACATCGATCCCGCCGCTGTGGCGTGTGCACGGCACAACCTCGAGCCGCTCGGCGGCCACGTGTATGCCGGCGACCTCTACGCGCCGCTCCCCCGAATCCTGGCTGGGCGCGTTGACATCCTGGCCGTCAATGCGCCGTATGTTCCAACGGATGCCATTGCCATGATGCCGCCAGAGGCTCGGTTTCATGAACCCCTGATCGCACTCGACGGCGGTGAGGACGGGCTCGATGTGCAGCGCAGGGTCGCCCAGGATGCCGCACGCTGGCTGGCCCCTGGCGGTCACGTGTTCATTGAGACGAGCATGCTTCAGGCCCCGCGAACAGCCGCCCTCCTCGCCGACAATGGGCTGCCCTGCCGTGTCGTGCACTCCGATGAGCTCGACGCGACCGTCGTCGTGGGAACTCGACCCGCACGGTAGGCCCCGGCGCCGAGTGCCAGGCCGGTTGCCCGGCCGGTCGCCGGGTATGTCAGGATGTGCACATCAGCGACGGTCGGGGGGCTTGAGTGGCGAGTGCACGTACCGGCGAAACCGCCTACGAACGGGCCATTCGCGATCAGCGCTACCTCGAAACCGTGCGTGACGCATACGCGGGTAGGAACGAGGTTCTCGACGCACTGTGGTGGATCGAGCATCCGCTTGAGTCGGCGCCGAGTGGCTGCCCATCACCCACTCTCGAGCTTCGGGAACTGCAGAGGCAAGTGTTCTCTGCCGCCGGGAGCGCGGCCGGCGATCAGGATGCCGCAACGCGGCTCCGTGACGTCGACGCAGAGCTCCGGTTCGAACGCCAGGCCATCGAAGCTGCCATCGCAACGGCTGGCACGCACGGTGGTGGAGCGAACGGTGGAGCAACGGCAACGCAGGCGAATCAGAGCACCACAGACAGCGATTCTCGTGCCGCCGCAGTAAACGACGCCGCGTTCGATGACGTCGTATTCGATGACCTTGAACTCGATGATGTTTCAACCGATGACGTCACGACCACCGACCCGGAGGAACCTGCTGCTTTCTGGCGCCGTCCCTCTCGCACTGTCATCGTGAGTGCGGGCGTTGTCGCTGCCCTCATACTCGGTGTCGGAATCGGCACCCAGCTTCGGGATGGCGGGGCGGACGCGTCACCCGCGAGCCAGTCTTCCCCCACCGACACGTCGACGCCCATGCCAGAGTCAATCCGCGCACTGGACGTGTTCGATCGCGCGCAGGTGCCAGAGGACATCCCAGACGAGTTCATGCCGGACACGTTCAACACCAGCACATTCCGGCTTCTCACCCCCGGCGACACCGGCGGCTTCTTCTCGCGTCCATACGCCGTCAGAACGGGATCAAACCTGGTCTGTCTGGTAGTTACCGGGGCCATCACCGACTATGTGTCAACGTGCGTGCTCGATGCAGACTTCCCGGCCACCGGCCTGCGCCTCGCTGTTCCAACACACCTTGTCATGCCAGGTTCGACCGAGGGCCCACTCCTCACGGACGTGGTTACGGTGTGGCGCACAGACGGCACGATCGAATCGAGCGGCACTGGGCGTTCCGAACCAACGCTCGTTAGTGGATCCGACTAAGTCACTGCGACACTGCAGCAGAACCCTTCTCAGCCGTGAGCTCGCGGTATTCCTTGTAGACGAGGTAGATGATCGCCGCATCGAGCACGGTGAAGACGATCATCCACACCGTCGGGTTCGTGACCAGCGCGTAGAGCTGGTAGACGAGGAAAAGACCCAGAAGAGCAAGCGCATACGGGTAGGCCCAGTAGAGCTTCTTGAGCAGGCAAAACACCAGGCCGAGTTTCACGATGCCGTGCAGCACGAGGAAAAAAATCACGAACGTGAGCGGGCCGTGCACGAGCGCGTCGTCAAGTCGCCCGAGATAGTGCGCGGCGAAATGCCCGGCCTCCGAATGACCTGATGCCGCGTCATCCGCTGCCCGGCCAATGAGTGCCGCAAGTGTGCCGGGTGCCAGCCACAACAGCAGTCCGACCAGCAGCTCTAGGGCACCGTCGATGCCCTTGATGACCACTCCTACGGCATAGACCCTGTCAAGCGTCGTCGGCTGCTTTCCACCCTGCTCAGGTGTTTCTTCGGCCGCATTCATGAGGCAATTCTCCCCCCTTAAACCCGCGAAAACACAGGCCTGTGAGCCCGCTATGCATCTTTTGCACAGGTGAAAGTGAGGGATCGTCCAGAATAATCTTGCAGTATTGCAACTTCACCTTTTGGCGAAATACGTCGGAATAAGAACCGAGAGCGACCAGGATGACGCGCGAAGCGCGCTGCCGGCTGCTCACAAATTGGAAGTTATGCACATCGACCCAATTGAAACATCCGCAACGCCCGTAGCAACTCGCACCACCCGCAACTCTCGCAACACCCAGGATCGCTCCAAGCGCCGCATCACCGTGGCCGCAGCATCCGTTCTCTCGCTCGGCCTGCTGGCCGGCTCAGTCTTCTTGCAGGATGCCGCAACGCCCGTCGCCAGTGAGAGCACCGCAGCGGCCTCAGTTTCCGATATTGCCGGAACCGCCGACGAGCACCTGCAGCTCACCTCATTCCTCACGCCGAACCGTGAGCGCACGCACCAGTACGCCGAGGCCACCATTGCCTCAGCCAACGAGGTGATCGCCGGTGTGCAGGACAAGGTTGACGCCACACCGCTCGCCTCATCCGTAGCATCGCTCGGCAACTACCGTTCGCTCGATTCGGTCACAATCGCCACCCTGGCCAAGGCAACCCAGACGGAAACGCAGAAGGTTCAGGCCGCCGCGGCAGAAGTCGACCGCGTTGCCGCTGAAGCCGCAGCCGCTGCAGCAGCCCAGGCCGCCGCAGAGCAGGCAGCGCAGCAGGCCGCCCAGGCCGCAGCAGAGCAGGCCGCCGCAGCCGCCGCCCAGGCTGCAGCCAACGCCGCTGCCGCTGCCTCCGCCGCCAAGACGCCAGCCGGCGCGCGTGCCATTGCCCGCGACATGGCCGCATCGAGCTATGGCTGGGGTGAATCGCAGTTCAGCTGCCTCTCGCAGCTCTGGGAGCGCGAGTCCGGCTGGTCGTACACCGCGTACAACGCCAGCGGCGGTGCCACCGGCATCCCGCAGGCCCTGCCAGGCAGCAAGATGGCCTCGGCCGGCAGCGACTGGGCAACCAACCCAGCCACCCAGATCACCTGGGGCCTCCAGTACATCAAGAGCTCGTACGGCACCCCGTGCGCAGCCTGGGCCCACTCTGAAGCGGTCAACTGGTACTAAACACCACGCAACACCACACAGCGCGGCCCCTGGATCACTCTCCAGGGGCCGCGCTGTTGTGCGTGCCGTGAACAGCCGCCTCGGCGAGCGGGGGCGCTACTGCAGCCCCGACGTCAGACGGGCGAGATTGTCGAGAACTGTCGAGCGGAATGGCCGCTGCATCCACTCGTCGAGTGTGAGTTCACGGCTGGCCGCCCGGTAGCCGTCCTCAATCTTGCGCATCTCCGCCACAAAGCTCCGCCCGCGCACCATGAGCGACACCTCCATGTTCAAGCTGAATGAGCGGATGTCCATATTGCTCGACCCGATCACGGCCACATCGTCATCGATGGTGAAGTGCTTGGCGTGCAGGATGTACGGCGCGCGGTACATCCAGATTTGCACGCCAGCCCGAAGCAGCGCCTCATAGTACGACCGCTGGGCATGGAACACCAGCGCCTGGTCGCCGATCTCCGACACGAACAGCTGCACGTCGATGCCGCGCTGGGTCGCTGTGGTGATGGCATAGAGCATCGACTCATCTGGCACGAAGTACGGGCTCGTGATGATGATCCGCTCTTCGGCGTTGTAGAGCAGTGCGAGGAAAAGCCGGAGGTTGTTCTCCCCTTCGAACCCAGGGCCACTCGGCACGACCTGGCAGTCGAGCCGCGCGCTCGGCCCTGTGACGACATCCGCTCTGATCGGCTCTGTCTCCCTGGCGAGCAGCTCGTCTGTCTCGCTGAACCAGTCGGTGATGAAGATGGCATTCACCCCGGCGACGATCGGGCCGTGCAGCCGGGTCATCAGGTCTTGCCATTGCAGGCCGCGCCTGATGTTCTTCTTGATGTTGTAGCTGCGGTCGATCATGTTCTGCGACCCCATGTACGCCACGTGGCCGTCAACAACCAGCACCTTACGGTGATTGCGCAGGTCTGGCCGCTGGTACTTGCCCTTCAACGGCTGCACGGGGAGCATGAAACGCCACTGCGCGCCGATGCGGTTGAGTGTGGCCACCGTCTCCTTGTGGCGGGGAGATCGCATGGATGCCACGTGGTCGAGCAGCACGCGCACCGTCACCCCGCGCGCGACGGCATCGCCCAGCGCCTTGAAGAAGTCGGCGGTCACCGTGTCGTACGACAGGATGTAGAACTCGCAGTGCACGAAGCGTTCAGCACGGTTGACGTCGGCTGTCATCGCCGCAATCGATTCGTTGTAGTCGCCGATCAGGGAGGCAGAGTTCGCTCCGACCAGCGGCATGGCGCCGAGGGTGCGATTGAGCCGCACCACCGACTCCAGCCAGGCCGGCCATGAGGGCTCCCGCACCACCAGGTCCATGCCCGCCGTGCTTTCAAGAATGAACGCGTTGATTTGCGACTGCTTCAGTCGCCGCTTCTTCGGCAGCTTGGAGCTGCCGATCACGAGGAAGAAAAACAGGCCGACATACGGGATGAAGAAGACGGCCAGCAGCCAGGCCATCGCCGCCGTGGGCTTCCGATTGCGCGGGATGACGATTATCGCGATGATTCGGATGATGAAATCGATGGTCAGGAGCGCGGGACTCACGAACACTGACAGGTCAATATCTTGCATTTAGCCTCCCCGAAGCGCATCCCTTTTGCCCTCACCGTACTGTGTATCCACGGGTTAGGGTGGGCACCATGGCACTCGTCCAGATCCCGTTCCCCGGGCTGCCCCTCGAGTACGGCAGAACCAGTCAACCCGTGGTCGTGGTCGTGCATGACTGGTATGGGCGCCTCCCGTGGTTAGAAGAGTACGGGCGTGCCATCGCCCAGCAGGGCTTTCACGTACTCATCCCCGACCTGTACAACGGATGGGCGACGACCGACGAACGCGCAGCCGAAGACCTGCTCGACGGCCTTGATCTGGTGGAGGCGCTCGACTATATCGGCGACCTCGCCCGCACGGAGCGCGCCGCCGGCGCCCCGCACGTTGGGCTGATCGGGTTTTCAATGGGTGGCTGGCTCGCGCTCACCCTCGCCAAGTCGGGCGAGATCGACGCTGCGATCTCCTACTACGCCACGCTCGACGACGATGAGCACCGGGTGCTGCCGTGTCCGGTGCAACTGCATTTCGCCGAGGTCGACGACTGGGCGCCATCTGGCGACCCCGACTCGTTTGTTGCACGCCTGCGGGAAGACGGCACCACTGTCGAGCGACACGACTACTTCGGCACAGAGCACTCGTTTGCAAATGCGACGGTGCCCGACCTGCTTGACAAAAACGCGGCGGCCCTGGCATTTGCCAGAACCGCCGCGTTTCTTCAACGTCAACTCGTCGACTGAACGACGCCTCTCTGACAGGAGCCGTGCGAGGTCCAGTCGCTCGGCGCCGCAACCGGAGTCGGCGCATCGGTGGCTGTGCTGCTCGTCGCTCCCGTCACTGACCAACGATTCCGAGTTCATAGGCCCGGATCACCGCTTCGACGCGATTGCGCAGACCGAGCTTGAAGAGAACCCGGCCGACGTGCGCCTTGACAGTCGACTCACTCACGAAGAGGGCCGCAGCGATCTCCCTGTTCGTCTCGCCGCGCCCGATGAGGACGAAAGTTTCGCGTTCGCGCTCGGTCAACTCTGACAACTCGCCGGCGTCAACAGTCCGCCGCACACCGAGGTGCGGGGCTGCGACCTCGATGAGTTTCGCAGTGATGCGGGGCGAGACGACCGCGTCACCCGAGTTGACCGCGCGAATCGCCGCAACGAGCTCATCTGGGCGAGTGTCCTTGAGCAGGAATCCGGCAGCACCGGCACCGAGCGCACCGAAGGCGTAGTGATCGAGATCATAGGTAGTGAGCACCAGAACGCGCGTTTCGGGGCGGAGTCCTGTGATGCGTTTCGTGGCTTCGATTCCATCGACGCCTGGCATGCGGATATCCATCAGGACCACGTCAGGACGAAGCCGTTGGGCGGCTCCGATTGCCTGCGCGCCATCAGCCGCTTCGCCGACCACGGTCATCCCTGGTGTGGACTCGAGCATCAGCCGGAAGCCGAAGCGAACGAGTTCCTGGTCGTCGACGAGGAGTATTCGAATTGCGTCTCCCGCCACTACCGCTCTTCCCCTCGCAGTCGCGCGAATACGCGCCACCCACCATCTTCGTGAGGCTCTGATTCGACGATGCCGTCGTAGAGCGCTGCTCGCTCGCGCATCCCTAGAATGCCACGCCCGGCCCTGGCGGGCATCGCTACCGCGGCCGCCGCATCTCTGACGAGGATCGTCACGTCATCGGGCATCCACGTCACCTCGACCGTTGCTGAGCTCACCCTTCTAGCATGGCGCAGAACGTTGGTGAGTGATTCCTGGATGATCCGATAGACGGTAAGGCCGAGTGCCGGGTCAGCCGACGGAGCCCCCGTCATGACCAAGCGCACCGGCAGACCTGCTGCCACGAACTCTGCCACGAGCGAGGCCAACTGTGAGGCGTCGGGCTGCGGCGAATGCTCCGCAGTGGAGTTTCCCTGCTCACCGCGCACCGTCCCGAGTAGTCGACGCACTTCGCCGAGTGTTCTGCGGCCTGTCTCTGCAACGCGCGCGATCGCTTCTTTCGCTACGTCGGGTCGTTCTGCCGCAGCAGCGTGAGCACCGTCAGACATCGCGATCATGACGGAGAGGCTGTGCGCGATCACGTCGTGCATTTCTCGTGCAATGCGTTCACGCTCAAGGGCTTTCGCGATCTCGGCTTGTTGATCGCGCTCGTGCGCCAGCCGCTTCGCATGATCCATCAGCCCTTCGATGTAACGCCGCCGGTGCCCCGCATTCGTGCCCAGCAAGGTCGCGATCAGGAGAATGACCGTGATCATCACAGAGACGTTGGCCCAATCCAGGAACATGTCTCTGGGGTGATTCGACTGCTCGAGTCCCAACAGGGGAGGCCCGACGCTCATCCGAAGGGCGATGCCCCAGGCGCCGAGTGCCCCGCATGCCAGCGCACCAACAAAACTGAGCCAGGCGACAAGCGCACTCCGACGAACGCCAACGGCATACATCGCACTCACGGCAAGCACGGTCTCTGCCCCCGACCCTCCGGCCAACGACAGCACAGCGAGAACCATCGCGCCCACGAACGCCGGCGATGGATATCGACGTCGTACCGCCACAACCGCGACGCCGCACAGGCCGAGAACGACGAGAGACCACAGCGGTGTCACGTACGGCGGTTCAGTTGAAAGAATTCCCGTTGCCACGGCGACCATCACGTACGCCGTCATGACCAGAGCATCCGTGATCCAGAGGCGGCGTCGTCGAGGGAGGTCGTAGAGCGCGCGATTGCGCGGCGCCTCGGTCGAGGCGCCGCGCAATCTATCGTGGGACAGGATCAGGCGTCCCTTCGTCGTAGCTGGATGCCGCCCATCACGATGAAGACAGCCGCCCAGACAGCCGCGACCATCCATCCGGCAGCCGGGCTGACAAACCCGGCAGCGAGATCGAGGAACCCCTCCGCGGCATTCCCAGGGTTGGACATGGCGTCACCGGCCTTCGACATGGAGAGGAGGTGAAGATTTCTGACCAGCGATGACGCGGGGAGAACGGACAGCACGATCGGCAGCAGGAGGATCACTGAGGTGACGGTTGCAATGCCGGCAGCGACAGAGCGCAGCATGGTTCCGATACCGAGCCCAAGGACACCCGAGAGGCCAACGTACACAGATCCGCCGATGAGGGCGAAGCTCACTCCAGGGGCAGCCAATCCGACCTCGATCCCGTTGGCGGCGAACATCGGGTACGTTACAGCCCACGAACCGAACGACGCGACGAAGGCCGCCACCGTCACAGCGAGGAACAGCACGACCGCCTTGGCGGCGAGCACCCTCAGCCGGGATGGAACAGCGATGAGTGTCGACTGAATCGTTCCGCTTGAGTACTCGCCGCTGATCACAAGCACTCCGAGAATCCCTGCGATGAGCTGCCCAAACAGGACAGTTCCGATCGTCACCTGGTCGAGCATGAACCCCGCCGACGCGGTGTCGGGCAATCCGGCATCCTGCATGGTCAAACCCAACGCCACACTCACGCCGAGCCCGAACACGACGATCGCGAGCAAGAGACCGATGGTCGAGCGAAGACTTGTGAGTTTGATGAACTCCGAACGCAAGACGCGGGCGAAGGTCAGGTGGTCGTGACCTTCGATGAAGGTCGCACGCTGCTTTTCCATTGTCCTCATTGGTGTGCTCCTATTTCCGCTGTATTCGACGAGCGGTATTCGACTTCTCCGGCGGTGAGTGCGAGATACGCGTCTTCGAGCGAACCCGACACCGAAGCGATCTCATGGAGCACGACGCCGGCTGAAGACGCTGCGACAGCGACCTGCTCAGCGGTCAGCCCCGAGATCTCGAGTGCGCCGTCTGCCAGGATCGAAACGACGACACCGGGTCCGGCGATCATCGTGATCAAGCGTTCTGCGTCTCGGGTGCGCACGCGCGTCACCGAACGGGTGGCACCAGAGATGATGTCGGCGATGGGGCCGTCCGCCAGGATCCTGCCACGTCCGATCACGATGAGCCGGTCGGCGGTCTGAGCCATCTCGCTCATGAGGTGCGATGACAGCAGCACGGTGCGACCCTCGGCAGCCAGGCTGCGCATGAGTGTCCTGACCCATCGCACGCCCTCAGGGTCCAGACCGTTTACCGGTTCGTCGAGAATGATCGTCGCCGGATCACCAAGCAGGGCGGTGGCAATTCCCAGCCGCTGGCCCATCCCTAAGGAGAATCCGCCCACGCGCTTACCAGCGACGGAGTCGAGTCCAGCCAGACCGATGACTTCCCGCACGCGGGAAGCACCGATACCGTGCGTAGCAGCAATCGAGAGCAGGTGCTTGTAGGCCGAGCGGCCGCTATGGGCGGCCTTCGCATCGAGCAGCACGCCAACCTCTCGGAGCGGAGCGCGATGCTCCTGGTATCGGCGCCCGTTCACTTCGACCCTGCCGGCGGTCGGCCGGTCCAGGCCGACGATCATCCGCATAGTCGTGGACTTCCCCGCCCCATTCGGCCCGAGAAAACCCGTGACCTGGCCGGGCCTCACCGTGAAGTCAATTGCGTCGACGGCGGTCTTATTTCCGTAGCGCTTCGTGAGCGCCTCTGCTGTGATCATGTTGTTTCCCTATGCATACTGCCGAGCGTACGTAGCCTTTCCATCGGCCACATTGGACGACGGTCTCGCATGTGCTCGATCAGTAGTACCTGGGTACTAGACAGGCGTCCTGCTCCGACGTTCCGCTAGGCGATGGCGGGAACCAACTGCCTCGTCGTCACCGTGCGCTTCCTGGCGATGGCCAGGGTGGTCACGGCCAGCGAGCCGAGCGTCCAGACGATGAGTCCGACGACGGCGCCGCCGCCTGATCCGCCCGCGATCACGGCGTGGAACGCGTCAAGGGCTGGTTGCACCGGCATGACGCTCAGGGCGCCGTCCAGGACGGCAGGGGCCGTCGCAATGATGCTCGTGCCGATCAAGACCAGGGCGATGATCATGGCGATGAAGCGACCAGCACCACCGAACAAGGCATTCAGGGCCTGGTTGGTGGCGGCGAATGCCACACCGACCAGTACGGCGATTCCGGCGAAGCCGAACCATCCGGCCAGGTCAAGGTCGACGACGCTCGAGAGGATGCCGGTGACGAACAGTCCCTGCAACGCGCCGACAACCGCAGCCGGCACCCACGCCTTCACGGCGAGGACGAGCGACGACCTGGTCGACCCGAAGGCACCGGTCGGTACCGCGCGCAACACGATGAGGCTCGCCAGCCCGCCCAGCCAGAGCGCGAGGACCGCGTAGAACGGAACACCGTTCGTGCCGAAGCCGAGTCCGCCCGAGTTGTTCGTGACGACCGGCTCTGCGACCACGGTCGCAAGTTGGGTGCGCTCGTCGTCTGAGTACGTCGGGATCTGGTCGACCGCCGTGCCGAGACCGGAGGCGAGCGAGACGGCGCCGTCGTTGACGCCGGACACGCCGTCGGCCAGCCCGGTCACACCGGTGGCCAGGGTGCCCGCACCGGTGGCGAGTTCAGCGGTGCCAGAGCTCACCGCGGAGCTGGCGTCGGCCAGCGCGCTGGCTCCGGATGCCGACTGGCCGATGCCGGCCGTCAGTGCCGGCATGCCGGCTGCGAACTGGGAGAGGCCGCTCGCGACCTGGTTGGCGCCGCTGACCAGGTCTGGCGACGAGGAGACGGCGGACAGTGTTCCGGCCGCAGTGCCAACGGCCGTCGCAACGGCGGTGACCTGCTCCTGCACTGAGGCGCACACGGCAGGGTCGGTGGTGGGCGACGAGCAGACATCGGTGGCGATGCCTGTCAGCGTGGCGAGCTGCTGCTGAAGGGCGGCAGCCTGTCCGGCCATCACCCCGTTCACCTGGTCGATGCCGCCAGCGATGCCCTGCGCGCCGCTGGCCAGCTGGTTCGTCTGGTCTGGCAGCGCTGCCGTCTGCTGCTGCAATGTGGTGAGACCGCCGGCGAGCTGGCTGACGCCGTCTGACAGCTGGGCCACGCCGTCTGACAGGCTTGATGCGCCGCTCGCGAGCTCTGTGGTGCCGCTCGCCAGGGCCGCGGCGCCGTCGGAGAGCTGCGTCGTGCCGGAGGCCAGCGAGCCGGCTCCGGTCGAGGCCTCCCCGAGCTGCTCGCCGAGCGTGTTGAAGCCGAGGTAGATGTTCTCGAGGTACGTCGTCGTGAGCTGGTTGCCGACGATGCCAGCTGCGGTGGTCGTGATGACCTGGCTGATGGCGTCATCCACGAGGCGGCTCTTGTCACTTGTCGTGACGTTGATGGTCGCCTGCTCTGCGTCGGCGGCGTCCCCGGAGAACGAAGTGGCCGCGGCGGAGAAGTTCTCCGGAATGGTCACGACGGCCGCGAACCGGCCGCTGGCCAGTCCGTCTGCCGCGTCGCTGTCGTCGGTGATCACCCAGTTGTAGTTGAGCGCGGCATCCGTTGAATCGGCCGACGAATCTGAGCTGTCGGTACCTGTCGATGCCGCATCCGCCCCGCCAACGAGCCCGGCGGAGAGCTGGCGCCCGAGCGGGACCGTCTGGCCGTTGAGGGTGACCGGCTCGTCGTTGTTGACGATGGCCGCGTTCACGGTGTCGAGGCGCTCCTGCGGGCTCCACAGCGACCAGATCAGGATGCCGGCGACCACGAGCGGCACCAGGATGATGCCAACGATGGAGAGCCAGGTCACCCTGCCGTTGGAGCGGGCAAACCCAAGTCGTGCGAGCGGCGAGCTCATGCGGTTACCTCTTTGGTACGAGTCAAGTCAAACAGGGGAATGTCAACGGTTTCTGCCGTGTCAGCGCCGGGAATCGCGTCGGCGACCAGGTCGGGATGCGTCGTGCCGGCCACGATGGCCAGCGTGCGATCCTCGCGGCTGGCCTTCACGCCCGCCGACACCAGCAGGTCGTAGATGTTGCGGCGCACGACGGCGTCGGTCACGTGGTCGAGCCCGTCGATGACTATGACCTTCGGCTTCTCGCGCAGGGCACCAGAGACAGCGCGCACCGGGTCTGCCGCCTCGCTGAGCGAGACGAACGCGACGCGTGAGCGAACGGATGCCGCCCGCACCGGCAACACGAAACCTGCCACCTTGAGGCGTCCGGAGTCGGCTTCCATGCGACCGGACATGGTGAGCAGCAGCGACGTCACGGCCACCTCCCGCTCACCGCTGACGACGAGCGTGCCGTTCTCAGGCAGGGCGAACGCAATGTTGCTGAACAGCGGGGTACCGCCGGCCGACAGCCTCAGGTCTTCGGCATTCGCGACATCGTGTGTACCCGCTGCCGGCCAGTTGCGCAGCGCGAGTTCCTTGTGCAGGCCGTCGCCCTCAACGTCGAACGACGGGAGCACGCGGTCGAGCCACTTCGGCATGTACCAGGCCTTGTCGCCGAGGAGGGCGAGCACGGCGGGCACCAGCGTCATCCGCACGATGAACGCGTCGACGAACACGCCAACGGCGAGGCCGAGCGCGATGGGCTTCATGTTCACGTCACCCTCAGGCACGAACGCCGCGAAGACGGCGAACATGATGATCGCGGCGGCCGTGACGACCTTGGCGGAGCCGACGAAGCCGGTTTCGATCGACTGCCTGGCTTTGCCGGAGTGCACGTAATCTTCGCGCATACGGGCAACGAGGAAGACCTCGTAGTCCATGGCCAGCCCAAACAGCACGCCCATCAGGATGATCGGCATGAAGCTGATCACCGGGCCTTCCTTGGGCACATTCAGGGCATCGGCGAACCAGCCATATTCGAACACCAGGGCGACGACACCGAACGAGGCTGCAACGCTGAGCAGGTAGCCGAGCGTTGCCTTGATCGGCACGGCGATGGAGCGGAACACCATGGTGAGCAGGATCAGCGAGAGGCCGACGACGATCAGGCCGAAGGGAAGCAGCGCCCCGCCGAGCTTGTCTGAGACATCGATGCCCACCGCGGTGAATCCGGTGACAGACAGGTCGACGCCGTATGTGTCAAGGAAGTGCTGGTGCAGCGAGCGCAGCTCCGTCACCAGGGCCTTGGTCTCTTCAGAGTCAGGGCTGCCGGTGGGGATCACCTGGACGATGCCGGTGTCTGCCGTGGCGTTCGGCGTGGAGAGCGGCACCGCAGCGACACCGTCGAGAGCGGCGATCTCGTCGCCCAGGTCGTTCATCAGGCCAAGAGGGTCTGTGCTCGACACGATGCTGCCCGTCACGATCAGCGGGCCGTTGAAGCCGGGGCCGAAGTGCTCTGAGACCAGGTCGTAAGTCACCCTGGCCGAGCTCTCCTCCGACAACCCGCCGGCATCCGGCAGCGCGAGGCGCAGCCCGAGGGCGGGGGCAGCGATGATGCCGAGTCCGGCGACCACGGCGATGACCGTCACGATCGGGAAACGGGTGACGACGCGCACCCACCCGACGTAGAACCTGTTCTTGCCCGCGTGCAGCTCAGCGGGCGCCACACTGGCGGATGCCGGGTGGCCGGCGTACCCGGCTGCGGCATCCGTTTCTGTGGCGGAGTTGGAGTCGGAATCGGAGTCGGAATCGGGGAACGTCGCGCCTGATGCCGACGTGGCCGCGTCGCGCGCAGTGGCGCGGGCCGCTGCACGGGCGAGCGAGCGCCTGGACTGCTTGGGACGCAGGCGGTCACCGGCGAAGCCGAGGAACGCGGGAATCAGCGTGAGGGACACCAGCACCGCGACGGCGACGCCGACGGCAGCTGCGACGCCCATCGTGGTGAGGAATGGAATGCCGGCGACGCTCAAGCCAACAAGCGCGATCATGACGGTGAGGCCGGCGAAGATCACGGCGGAACCGGCCGTTGCCGTGGCGCGGGCAGCGGACTCCTCTGGATCAAGGCCGTCCTTCAGCTGCTCCTGATGCCGCGAAATGATGAACAGGGCATAGTCGATGCCCACTGCGAGGCCCAGCATGAGCGCAAGCATGGGGGTCGTCGACGTGATGGGGCTGGCGATAGTTGCGAGGAAGATCAACGCGATGGAGATGCCGACGCCGAGGAAGGCGGTCGCGAGCGGCATGCCCGCGGCCAGGAACGAGCCGAACGTGAGGATGAGCACCAGCAGTGCGACGCCGACGCCGATCAGCTCGATGAGGCTGAGGGTCGGCATGTTCTGGCTGAAGAGCTGGCCACCCAGCGACGCAACCGCCCCCTCTGGGAGAGCAGCCTGAATGGCATCCGTCTCGTCTTCGAGGGCCAGTTTGGTGTCGGCGGTGATGTCAGCGACCGCGCCGTCCAGCTGAACGCTGATCAGGGCTGCGGTGGAGTCGTCGCTCACTGCGCCGGTCAGGTTCTCATCGAATGGCGAGATCGCCTGCGCGACCTGGTCGAGGCTGTCGAGGGAGGCGACGGCATCCGTGATGGCGGTCTTCACCGCGTCGTCGGTGACCGTGCTGCCATCGGGCGCGACGACAATGATCTGCGCGGAGGCGCCACTCACCTGCGGGAACGTGGTTGCCAGCGAGTCGAGCGCCTGCTGCGACTCGGTGCCGGGGATGGAGATGGAGTTGTCCATGCCCTGGTTGAAGACCAATGCGCCGCCACCGAGAAGGGCGAGAATCAGAATCCACGCCGCGAGTACCCGCCGTCTGGCCCTGAATGCCCAGCGGCCGAGTGAATACAGCAGTGAGGACACGCGGTCTCCTTATGAAGAGTGAAGCGAGGGGGACGCGCATCAGGCAGCGCGCATGCCAAATACGGCGCCGTATTCAATACGCAAATGTATCCGATACATTTGTGTATCTCAATTTCTCCCAGCATTGTTTCAGCCTGCCAACGGATGCCGGGAGCAGCCCCGTCCCGTTGGTCGAGGAGCGAGCGCCTTGAGACCTTGCGCCCCCCTGCGCCCACCCGGGTCCACTTCGGGCGGAGTTTTTGCGACACGCCGCGCTCACACGCCCGCACCCGGCGTTTCGCATTTTCTCCGCCTGAACGGCCCGCTGGTCGGGCAGCGAGCGCCACCGAGTCGCTCTCCGAGTGGTTCTGAGCGGCACCGGCCCGTTTCCGAGCGGCCAGAGCGGCTCTGACGCGTCTCAGAGCGATTTGCCACGTCGGTTTCATCTGGGCGCGCGGTTTTCCCCCAGGCGCGCGGTATTTCGCGCGCCTGACGGAAAATCGCGCGCCAGGATTCGGCTCGCGGCCGCGCGGCGCCCGGGTCACGTCGCGGCAGAGACCAGGTCCTTCGCCGGAACGCTGCGCTTCCGCGCGATCGCCAGCGTTGTCACCGCCAGCGACCCCGCAGCCCAGAGCAGGATGCCCAGCACCGCGCCACCGCCACTCCCCCCGCTGACGACCGCCTGGAAGGCATCGAGCGCCGGCCGCACCGGCAAGACGCCGAGCAGAGAGGTGAGCACGGCAGGGACCGTTGAGATGATGCTCGTTCCAATGAGAACGAGCGCCACGATCATGGAGACGAATCGGCCGGCACCGCCGAACAGGGCCACCAGCGCCTGATTCGCCGCGCCGAAGGCGATGCCAACGAGCATCGCGATGCCCGCGAACACAAACCAGCCGCTGAGGTCGAGGCTGAGCACCGTCGACAGCACGCCAGTGACCAGCAGCCCCTGCACCGCACCGACAATTGCGAGCGGAATCCAGGCTCGCACGGCCAGCAGCGGCGACGACTTGGTCGAGCCAAGAGCCCGCGCCGGCACCGCGCGCAGCACGATCAGGCTCGCCAGGCCGCCCAGCCAGAGGGCCAGCGTGGCGTAGAACGGAACACTGCTCGTGCCAATACCCAGGCCTCCGGCATCCGTTGTCACGACAGGCTCCGCCACAACGCTGGCCAGGTGCGTGCTTTCGCTGTCGGTATATGTCGGCAACTGCGCGACAGCGCTGGCCAACCCGGCATCGAGCGATTGTGCCCCTGAGTTCACACTGGATGCGCCAGAGGCGACCGATTGTGCGCCGTCGGACACTGAATCGGCACCGGACGCAACCTCTGCTGCGGCCGAGTCGATCGTTTCGCCTGCGGCGGCAAGCGAGGTGGCAGCGGATGCCGACTGGCCGATGCCGCGGGTCACGGCCGGCATCGCGGTGGCCAGCTGCGTCGCCCCTGCGGCAACCTGGTCGGCAGCCGTGGCCAGACCGGCCGGCGACGCAACCGCCTTCAGTGCGGCCACCTCGGTAGTCGCCGCCGCGAGATCGGACTGCAGTGCGGCGCAGGCGTCTGCGATGCGCCCTGGCGCGCACACTGCCTGCGCCTTCATCGTTGCCTGCGCGAGCTGCGATTCAACCGCCGTGATTTTCTGCACGAGGGCGGCGTTGACGTCGGTGAGTGCTGTCGCCACCCCTGTCGCGCCGGCCGCGAGCTGGCTGGTCGCACTCGGCAATGATGCCGTTTGCTTCTGCAGCGTTGTGAGTCCTGCGGCCAGCTGGTCGAGCCCGCCAGAGAGCTCGTCGGTTCCAGCAGAGAGGCTCGTCGCCCCGGCCGCCAGGCTCGACGCCCCCGCAGCCAGTTCAGCTGTCCCGCTGTCGAGCGACGTGGTGCCGGCCGCCAGCGAGTCTGCCCCGCTTGCCGCCTGCCCGAGCTGGTCACCCAGGTTGTTGAAGCTCGTGTACACGTTCTCCAGGTACGTGGTCGTGAGCTGGTTGCCCGCCACGCTGGCGGCCGTCGAGGTGATGATCTGGCTGATGGCGTTGTCGACGACCGTGCTCTTGTCGCCCATGGTCACGGTGATGGTGGCCTGCTCTGCGTTGGCGGCCGGGCCGGAGAACGACGTTGCCGCGGCAGAGAAGTTCTCCGGGATCGTGATCACCGCCGCAAACCGACCGCTGGCCAGCCCCGCCTGCGCGTCCTCCGCATCGGTGATGACCCAGTTGTAGTTCATCGCGCTGTCAGCCGAGAGACCGGATGACCCCGTGGATGACCCCGCGGACGAACCGGCGGACGTCGGTGTGCTCGTCGCAGTCGGCGTTGCCGTCGCGCTCGGCGTGCTTGATGAGCCCGGCGTGCTCGAGGCACCAGGCGTGCTCGTCGAACCGGGCGCCGTCGACGCCCCGGGGCCGTCGACGAGGCCAGCGGCGAGTTGCCGTCCGAGCGGAACCGTCTGGCCGTTGATGGTGACGGGGGCATCGTTGTTGACGATGGCCGCGTTGACCCGGTCGAGACGGTCAGCCGGGTTCCACAACGACCAGATCAGGATGCCGGCCACGACGAGTGGCACCAGCACAAGTCCGATGATGCTCAGCCAATTCACTGCGCCGTTTGGTCGGGTAAAACCAAGTCGTGCAAGTGGGGTGCTCATGCGCTCACCTCTGTCGGTTGGTCGGTCGTGGATTCGCCCGTCGTCGCAACGGTGACGATCTCAGCGGTGTCTGCGCCAGGGAGAATGTCGGTGATTCTGTCGACGGAGACGGTGCCGATGGCGATGGCGAATGAGCGCCCCGCCTGGTTGGCCGCAACGCCGGCGACGACCAGCAGGTTGCCGATATCGGCCCTGGCCGCGGCATCCGTCACATGGTCGATGCCGTCGACCACGACTATGAGGGGCTTCTCGTCCAGGGCGGCTGCGACCTCGCCGACCGGATCGATGGATCGTTCGAGGGAGGCAAAAGCGACCAGCGATCGAGCGGATGCCGCGCGCACCGGCAACACGAAACCCGCCACCTTGAGGCGGCCGTCATCGGCGCGAGCGCGGCCGGACATCGTCAGAAGCAGGGCGGTCACGCTGGCTTGCTGCCCTTCAACGATGAGCGTGCCGTTCTCCGGCAGGGAGAATGCCACGTCGGAATAGAGCGGGATCCCGTCAACGGTGAGGGTGAGGCCCTCGGCGTCTGCGACGTGCCGAGAGCCTGCCTCCGGCCAGTCGCGCAGTTCGATTTCGGCGCGGAGGCCCTCGCCCTCGACGTCGAATTCCGGCAGCGCCTTGTCGAGCCAGGCCGGCATCCACCAGGCTTTCTCGCCCAGCAGCGTGAGCACGGCGGGAACCAATGTCATGCGCACCAGGAAGGCGTCGACGAAGACGCCGACGGCCAGACCGAGCGCGATGGGCTTGATGTTCGCGTCGCCCTCCGGCACGAATGACCCGAACACGCCGATCATGATGATCGCGGCCGCCGTGACGACCTTTGCCGAGCCGACGAAACCGGTGAGCACGGACTGCCTGGCCCTGCCGGTGTGCACGTAGTCTTCCCGCATCCTGGCCACGAGGAACACCTCGTAGTCCATCGCGAGGCCGAACAGGACGCCCATCAAAATGATGGGCATGAAGCTGATCACTGGGCCGATCTCTGCCACGTTGAGCGCGTCGGCCAGGAAGCCGTCCTCGAAGACGAGCGACACGACGCCGAAGGCGGCCGCCACGCTGAGCAGGTAGCCGAGTGTGGCCTTGATGGGCACGGCGATCGACCGGAACACCATGGTGAGCAGCACCAGCGACAGGCCGACCACGATCAGCCCGAACGGGATCAGCGCGCCGGCGAGTTTGTCAGACACATCGATACCGACCGCTGACACACCGGTGACCGAGAGCGAGACGCCGTACTCCTGCTCGAAGTGATCATGCTGCGACCGAATCTCGTTGACCAGCGCCTTCGTCTCTTCTGAGTCAGGCCCTCCCGTCGGAATCACCTGGACGATACCGGTGTCCCCCGACTGGTTAGGGGTGTCCAGCGGCACCGCGGCCACGCCAGGGAGCGTGGCAATCTCCGCGCCAAGGCTGTCCATCAGGCCGACGGGGTCCGTGCTCGACACGACGCTGCCCGTCACGATGAGCGGCCCGTTGAAGCCGGGTCCGAAGTACTCCGAAACGAGGTCATAGGTCACGCGTGCCTGGTCATCCTCTGGCAGCGACCCGGCGTCCGGCAGGGCAAGCCTGAGCCCGACCGCCGGGGCGGCCACGAATCCGATCACCGTGACGATGACGATGATGGTCAGCAGCGGAATCCGCGTGACGGCCCGCACCCAGCCACGGTAGAAGCGGTTCCTGGCTTTCGGCTGAGGCAGCACCTCGGCTTCAGGCCCACGCCCAGACTCACCGGATGCTGGCTCACCCTCTGCAGACTCGTTCACGGCAGTAGCGGGCCCGGCCGCAGGCGCGGCAGTGTCCGCACCAGCAGAGTCCGCACCGGCCATAGCCGCAGCGGATGCCGCCCCACCGGCATCCGCTCTCGCTTGCTCGCGCCCGCTCCCCCTGCGCTTGCGTGCGCGGCGCGGGCGCGGTGTGCGCCGGTGCTTGGGTCGCAGCCGTTCCCCTGCGAAGCCCAACAGCGCGGGAATGAGCGTGAGCGAGACGAGCACTGCGATCGCAACCCCCACAGCGGCGGCGATACCCATCGTGGTGAGAAACGGGATGCCGGCGACGCTCAACCCCACGAGCGCGATCATCACGGTGAGCCCGGCGAAGATGACGGCAGATCCGGCTGTCGCGACCGCACGGGCAGCCGATTCCCGCACATCGAGCCCGTCGCCCAGCTGTTCCTGATGTCGGGAAATGATGAAGAGCGCGTAGTCGATGCCAACGGCCAGCCCCAGCATCAGCGCGAGCACCGTGGTCGTCGAGGTGATCGGACCGAACGCGGTGGCGGCGTAGATCAGCGAGATGGAGATTCCCACCCCCAGGAACGCCGTCATCAGCGGGATGCCGGCGGCGATCAGTGAGCCGAACGTCACGATCAACACCACCAGGGCGACCGCGATGCCGATCAGCTCTGTGAGGCTCACCCCGGCCAGGCTTTGACTGAAGACCTGCCCACCCAGCGAGACCACCGCCCCTGCGGGCAGCGCCTTCTGCAGTGCTGCGGCCTCCGTCTCGAGCGCCTGCGTGGTGTCGTCCGTGATGCGGGCGACGACATCGTCCATCTGAATGCTGATCAGGGCAGCGGATGCGTCGGGGTTGACCGCGTCGGCAACGTCCGGATCGAACGGCGACGTGGCCTTCGACACCTGGTCGACCTGATTGAGCTCGGCGACGGCATCCGTTATGGCAGTGGTGATCGCCGGGTCGGTGACGGCGCCACCTGATGGTGCGACGACGATGATCTGGGCTGTCGCGCCACTCACCTGCGGAAACGTGGTCGACAGGGTGTCGAGTGCCTCCTGCGATTCAGTTCCCGGTACGGTGATCGCGTTGTCGAGGCCCTGGTTGATGAGCGCCGCTCCCCCGCCGATCAGGGCCAACACTGCAATCCAGCACCCGAGAACCAGCCATCGGGCCGCGAAGGCCCACCGACCGAGCGAATACAGCAGTGAGGACACGAGGTCTCCTCTGGCGGGAGCTGCACGTTGTCGACACGGGGTAGCGCGCGCGACGTGCTCCTAGCAAATCACCGGCATACCAGAAGATCAATCCATTCGATACACTGGTGTATCGCAATCTACTCTCTATAAGGTGTCAGGATGCAGCACGATTTGACCCCAGAGCTCGTCCAAGGTGAGAGCGCCAGAAGACGCAAGACCCGCGAGCGACTCTTGCAGGCGGCATATGAGGTGTTCGCCGAGACCGGCGTTCACGCCGCAAGCGTCGAAATGATCGCTGAGCGCGCCGGCTTCACCCGCGGCGCCTTCTACTCGAACTTCGATTCGAAAGAAGAGCTGTTCTTCGCGCTGGCCGAGCGAGAGATGCTCGCACGCTTCGACGACCTGCAGCACGGTATCGAGGAGATCCTGCCCCGCGTTGATGCGTCGGCCGGACCGAGCGCATTCACCGTGGAGGCAGTGGTCACCGAGTTCCTGAAACTGCAGATGGACGACCGCCGCTGGACCCTCATGCAGTCCGAGTTCCGGCTGAACGCCATGCGCGATGCCAGCCAGTCCAGCCGGTTCCTCGCGTATGAACGAGACTTCTGGCACCGCCTGGCCGACCAGCTCGACGCAGGGCTCGCCAGCATCGGCCTGAAGTTCATCATGGATTCAGCGGATGCCACGCGGCTCATCATCGACGTCTGCGAGTCGGCGATGCAAGAGTCGATCCTGTCCAACGACGAATCGCCGAACGTCGCCACGTCGCCGTACGCGACGCGCACACTGCCGATCATCGTGCGGGCGCTGACCGCTCCGCTCTAGCTGGCCACGCTCCATGCCAACCTCGGTGCTAGCCGACGTCGTGCAGGTGATGTGTCGGGTCGTGCACGAAGTACTGCCCGAGGGTCGTCACCGTGAAGGTTGCACCATCGCTGCGGCGTCCGAGCCGTTCACGGTCACCGACCGGCACTGCCCCGAACGCGACGGCTGCATTTTCAGCGGCCTCCGCGAGCTCGACGGACACAACCGCCGGGTCTTGCTCGTTGTACCGCTCGGCGACAGCCGTCGCATCCTGATCCCAATTGGGAAAGAGTGGGTTGTCGTCGCTGAGCATCAGGGCGAGCCGCCCGGTGAACGTGCGAAAGACATCCCGCACATGGGCGGCGTACTCGAGCGCAGACCACGTGTGGTCGTCGGGGCGCACCGCGACATCCGCTCGCTCGAGAACCGGCAGCCAGCCTGCCGCATTCGACCTGATCAGCTGCGGAATCTCGTCAAACGACACGTCGGAGGAGGCAAAACCGCACTCGGGGCAGGGGCGCTCAAGCACCCAGGTCCAATCTTTGGTGTCAGGCTCAATCGTCATGGTCCAACACTAGGGAAACGACAGCACTCGCTGCCCTCGAGATCGTGCCAAACATCGGCGAAGAACCGACAGCTCAACCTGCCGCCGGCTGGCACACCGCCGCGGCCCGCATGGCAGCGTCTGTCTGCTCTTCTGACCAAGGCAGCTCCAGCGTCGGTGCCGGCTCTTTCCCCACCGCCGGCGCCTTCGCCGCAACAGAGACCAGCCGCTCCGCGAGCGTCTCGGCAAATTCGGCACCGGCCGTTGAGTTGTTGAGTGCGACCACCACGGTCAGCCCGCTCTCCGGGTCGGCGTATGCCGCCGACATGAACCCGGGAATCGAGCCGCTGTGACCGCGCATCGGGCCGATCTGCTGCACGCCGAGCCCGTAGCCCTGCCAGGATGCCGCACTGGCACCCTCGGGGATCGTCGCCCATTGCGCATCCGCTGACGCCTGTGACAGGAGCGACCCTTCGGCGAGCGCGCGAGTCCACTGCGACAGGTCTGACACGGTGGAGACGACTCCCCCCGCCACCCAGTCCATGGAATTCGACAGTTCGGTGTCGTCGACCATGGGGTCGCAGGCGGTAGAGCCGTCGTCGTTGACCGAGGCCGAATAGCCGTGCGGACTCGGACGGGGCAGCTTGAAGTCCGTCGGCTGCGGCAGCGAGGTCTCGGTCATGCCGGCAGGGTCGAACACGTATTGGGCATACAGCGACGGCCAGTCCTGCCCTGTCGCCGCTTGCAGCGCGAGCCCGAGCATCACGAAACCGCTGTTCGAGTCTGACCAGGCCTCGCCGGGCGCGGCCGTGGGGGTGGCAGCTGCCCCCGTCGAGAGCACCTCAAGCGGCGGCCACACCCGCGTGGGGTTGTGCACGAACTGGTGCGACAACTCTCCCCGGTAGTCCGCCAGTCCCGACGTGCCCTGACAGAGCTCGCCGAGCGTGAAATCCGTCGCCCCCGGCATCCGCGTCATGTATTTGGATACCGGGTCGCTGAGCTTCACCTTGCCGGCGTCGACCAGGCTGAGCAGCACGGTGCAGGTCATGGGCTTCGTGACACCGCCGATTCGAAAATGCATATCGGCGTCCATGGGAGCCGACCCGCCGATCGTCGTTGTGCCGAGCGCCTTGACCCACTTGCCGCCCCACGGCGCCCACACCTCTGCAATGCCCCCAGAGGCGGCTGACAGCGCGATACCGTCACTCAGCGCCGTGTTCAGCTTGTCGGTGACGTCGGAGCCAAAGGCAGCCGACAGGTCACCATGGCTATCCATCGCGATGTCTTCTGGCGACGTGCACCCAGAGGCCAGCAGCCCCACAATCGCAATGATGGCTAGTGATGTGGCGCTCCGAGCGCACTTTTTCTGCAATTGCATGGCTTCCCCAAACCCGACGTACGTTCCCCTGCACTGGAGCCTACCCGCGCACGCGCCGAGCGCATCCACCCAGGGGGTGACGTTCTGGACACGAATGTGGGTCAGCCCGCCGCGCCTCAGCCCGCTGCGCCGGGACTCGTGCTGTGCGTTTTCGAACCGAACCCCGGCATCCGGTGGTCGTCAACGCGACCCAGCAAAATTCTGTTGACCGACAACGGCGAGCAGTTGGAGTTTCTCAAACGCCTCCGACCGTGGGTTCGCAGTGAGCACGAGGAGAGCCTGGCTCTGGTCTTCGGTGAATAACGCCTGGCAGTCGAGTTCGATCTGACCCAGCTCAGGATGAACAAGCGTCTTGTGGTCGGCGAAGCGCCTGGCCACATCCTGTTGTTCCCATACCTCGCTGAATTCGGGGCTCACCCTGAGCAACTCTCGCAACAGCTTCCCTGCCCGCGAGTGTGGTCCGGCCGCGCTGTATGCGACTCGCAGATTCGCGACCTGCGCCTGGCCCTGCCTGGCCCTGTCTGCTGGCGGATAGAACTCGCGCTCTGCAGGGTTGGTGAACCACCGAAAGACGCTGCTACGCGCCATGCCCGTGTACTGGGAATGATCGCCGAGAAGCGCCGCGGCCAACCTGTTCTGCGCGAGGGTCTCGCCGAGGCTGGAAAGAATGAGAGCCGGCGTCTCGTCGAGGCGATCAAGCACGCGCAGGAGTGCCGGCGCCACGTGAGCGTCGAGCGGAGTGCGTGAGGGCGCACCGCGGCCGGCGAGGCGATAGAGGTAGTCCCGCTCATCGAGGCTCATGCGCAGCGCTCTCCCGAGCGCGGCCAGCATCTGCTCAGACGGCTGCGGACCCCGCGCTTGCTCCAGCCGAACGTAGTAGTCCGTCGACATCCCGGTGAGAACGGCGACCTCATCACGGCGCAATCCGGGTACCCGTCGCCTTGGCCCCGTTGAGAGCCCGACATCCTCGGGGCGCAGCCCCTCGCGGCGAGAGCGAAGAAAATCGGCGAGGGCAGGACGGTCCATATCTCTATCATCCGTCACTACCGGGCCATGAGACAGGGAGCGGCAGTCCTACGACAACAGCTCCTCTCCCGCATGCCGATGCCGCCGCACACACTTGAGTCATGAATATCACTGGGAACACCATCTTCATCCCCGGCGCCACGTCAGGCATCGGGCTTGCCCTTGCGCTGCGCCTGCAGGATGCCGACAACACCGTCATCATCGGCGGCCGTCGCACCGACGTACTGAAGGATCTCGCCACACGGCACGGCCTGCTCACCGTGGCGATCGACACCACCGACCCGGCGTCTGTGCTTGCCGCACGCGACCAGGTGCTGGCCGAGCACGGCGACCTCAACGTCCTCATCGCCATGGCCGGCGTGATGACCATAGAGGACGTACGCGCCACCACCTTCCTGGCAGACGCTGCGCGAATTGTCGACACCAACATCAATGGGCCGCTGCGCCTGGTCGCAGCGTTCATCGAGCACCTTCAGACGCGCCCCGACGCGACCATCATGACTGTCTCCTCCGGCCTCGCCCACACTCCATTGGCGCACACCCCGACGTACAACGGGTCAAAGGCCTTCATCCACCAGTTCAGCGAGACTCTCCGGCTCCAACTCGCGGGCACCACGGTCAAGGTCATCGAGCTTGTGCCACCGGCCGTCCAAACCGAACTCATCCAGGGTGGGTCAGCGAACGAGCACTTCCTCCCCCTCGATGTCTTTGCCGACGAGGTGATGGCGCTTCTGGAATTGCAGCCTGACGCGAAGGAGATCCTCGTGGAAGCCGTGAAGTTCCTGCGATTCTCCGAGGTCGAGGGACGCTACGACGCCACCATCTCGGCGCTCAACCCGGCGGCCTAGCTAGCCCTGACCGATGTGGGCTGCGCGTGCAGTGCTCGTCATGAAGCGCTGCACGTTCTCGTCCACCATGATGTCGCTCGGGCGCAGCGGCCTCGTGAGGTACAGCCCCTCGAGGCTGGTGAGCCTGCTGAGGGCAACGTAGGTCTGCCCAGGGCTGAACGCACGCGCGCCGAGGTCGACGACGGCCCGCTCATACGTGGCTCCCTGCGACTTGTGAATCGTGACGGCCCAGGCCAAACGCAACGGAAACTGCGTGAATTCGGCCACGACGTTGCGGCTCAGCTTCTTGGTCGTGGCGTTGTAGCTGTATTTGTGCTTCTCCCAGACCGCCGGTTCGACCTCGTGGGTGTGCCCGTCAATTTCGACGTACACCGTCGAGTCGATCTTGGTCACAGTTCCGATGCTGCCGTTGACCCAGCGCACGCCACCGTCGGCCGGTGAATCATTGCGGAGGAACATCACCTGCGCGCCGACCTTGAGCTCAAGCGTCTCGTCGGCGGGGAAGGTGCGACCGCCGAAATCACCCGTGACATCCGCTTTGGCAGTGAGCGCCTTGCCGGTGAGGCGTTTCAGAGCGGATGCGTTGATCCGGTTCACCGCATCATTGCGCGTTGCGAGCGTGATGACGCCTTCGGTCGGTGCCGGGCGCGCACCCATCGAATTGAGCGCTCCGGCTATTTCAGCCGTGACCTGGCCGTGCCGCACGGCATTCAGCATGAACTTGAAGTCGGCATCGCTCTGGCGGTGCACCTGGGACAGCTCGAAGATGCGCAGTTCTGCGTCGCGCCACACCTTGGCGTCGAAGAACCACAGTGAGCGGTAGGTATCGGCGAAGTAGGCCCGTTCGTCGGCATCGCCCGGAACGGGTGCCAGCTGGTACGGGTCGCCGAACAGCACGATCTGCACGCCGCCGAACGCTTCGTTCGGACGTTGCCTGGCCTGCCTGAGGCTGCGATCGATGGCATCCATCAGGTCGGCGTTGACCATCGATACCTCATCGATGACCAGGGTGTCGATGGTGTTCAGGAGCTTCCGCACCTGGTCGTTCTGGTCGATTGGGTGATCGGCGATCACGCCGATGGGCAGACGGAAGAGCGAGTGAATGGTCTGGCCGCCCACGTTGAGCGCCGCAACGCCGGTGGGGGCTGCGATCACGATCTGTTTGCTGGTGTTCCACGAGAGGTGGTTCAGCAGCGTCGACTTGCCCGTTCCGGCCCGCCCGGTGACAAACACGTTCTGCCGGGTGCCTTCGATTGCGGCGAACACTTCTGCCTGTTCTAGCGACAACGGAAACTCAGGCACTTTGACACTCTCACTTGGGCTGGATGGGACATCCAACTGTAACCTCCCTGGCTGGTAACCGTCAGTTTGTTCCCCCACGGCACAGGCACCCAGAGGGGGATGAATAGAATGGGGCGGTGAACACTGGGGGCAATCGCAAGGCGCGCGTTCATGTGCGCACGGTTCTGGCCATTTGCCTCGTTTCGCTGCTGCTTCTCGTGGCGCTGGTGTCGGCCATCGGAGCCCTCAACCGCGACCTCTACAGCGCAGGCGGATTCGTGCGCCAGTACCTCGATGCGCTGTCGCGAAAAGACACCGTCGGCGCGCTCGCCCTCGACGGTGTTGTTCCCACGAATGCCGAACTCGAGGCAGCCGGGCTCCCCCAGGATCTCCCCGAAACCCTGCTGCGCTCCTCGGTTCTCGGCACCCTCGACGACGTCGCCCTCGTCAGCGACACCGAGACTTCTCCCGGGGTGCACACTGTCGTGTACTCATTCAGCGTTGCCGGGCAAGAATCGACCATGACATTCTCGGTCGAGAGCGCAGGCACCTTCGCCGGTGTCTTCAACAACTGGCGATTCACGAGCAGCCCGCTCGCCGTCTTGCAGGTCACCGTGTTGCACGCCTCGACATTCACGGTGAACGACCTCACCCTCGACACTCGCGCCCGTGACGAAGCGGATGCGCCGGCCACGTTCTCCAACCAGGCGGCATACCTCGCATTCGCACCAGCCACGTACACGCTCGACCACGCCTCGACGCTGCTCGGGTCTGAACAGGTCGTCACCAGGGTCACGCAGGCCGGACCTGTCGATGTGATCCTCGACGCACAACCAAACGCGAACATGATCACGCAGGTTCAGGCTGAGCTAGACAAGTACCTGGACGAGTGCGCCACCCAGGAGGTGCTGCAGCCCTCGAACTGTCCGTTCGGCATTGAGATCAACGACCGCGTCGCCGACCTCCCCACGTGGAGCATCGTCGACTACCCGCCCGTCGCGCTGACCGCCGGAGAGACGACGTTCGACATGCCGTCCACGCCGGGCGTTGCCCACGTCTCCGTCACAGTTCAGTCACTGTTCGACGGCGACATCAGCACCAGGGACGAAGACGTCGACTTCCAAGTGAGCCTGAGCGTGACCATCAACGCGGATGGCTCACTGGCCATCCAGTTGCACTAGCGCCGTTCCCCGCTGGTCGAGGGCGAGCGCCAGCGAGCGTCTCGAGACCCTTCGCGCTGATTTCGAGACGCGTGCTCCTTCGTCGCGCGCTCCTCAATCACCGGTTGCCGCTGGTCGAAGAGGCCGGCCACGGCCGTCTCGAGACCGTTGGATCCGGCGCTACTTGTCGTGCGCCGCCAGCTTGGCGAGGCGCGCGTTGTACTCGGCGAGTTCGGCTTCGCCGGTGCGCTCGGCATTGCGGTCGCGACGGCGGGTTTCCTTCTCGTCGCTTCGACTCCACTGGATGGCCACCGTGATCGCCAGCGCGATGGTGGGCAGCTCGCCAATGCTCCAGGCGATCCCTCCCCCGTTCTGCTGGTCGACCAGCGGGCTCACGCCCCACGTGCGTCCCATTGCCCCGTACCAGTCGGCGAGGAAGAGCCCGGTACCGGTCATGATCGCCAGGCCGAAGAACGCGTGGAACGCCATCGTGCCGAGCAGCAGCAATAAGCGGAACGGGTACGGCAGGCGATACGGCACAGGGTCGATCCCGATGAGGGACTGCACGAACAGGTAACCGGTGATCAGGAAGTGAATGATCATCCACTGGTGACCGATGTGGTCGGTCGTCGACCAGCTGAACAGCGAGGAGTAGTAGAAGATCCAGAGCGAGCCGGCGAAAAGCAGGGCGGCAACAATCGGGTTGGCCAGGAATCCGGCCGGCTTCGAGTGCACGGCGAGCAGTACCCACTCGCGCACTCCCCTGCTGCCGTCCTTGCGCATCCGCACGGCACGCGCAATGAGCGTCACTGGAGCACCGGGTACCAGCAGCACGGGAACCAGCATGGTGAGCACCATGTGCATGAGCATGTGCGTTGAGAACAGGTACTTCTCGTATACGCTCACGCCACCGTTGGTGATGTAGAACAGTGTGAGCATGCCGAGAACCCAGAGCACCGTGCGGTAGATCGGCCACTTGTCGCCGCGACGACGCAGACGCATCACGCCGGCGATGTAGAAGAAGATACCGAAGCCGCAGAACAGGATCCAGGCGACATCGAAGTTCCAGGTGGTGAAGTACTGGGAGAACGTGAGTTCTGGCGGCAGCAGCTCCCCCGTGAGCAGCTGCGCAGGGGTAGAAGTCGGCACCTCTGTTGCCACGGTCTGGGCAACAGGCGTTGCCGTTCGTGCCAGGGCTGCAGCGACCCCGGATGCCAGTCCCATGAAGGCGAGTTCGGCCGTGACCAGCCACCAGAACCACCGCCCTGCCGGGTTCGCGCTCTTCTGCATCCGGTCAATGAAGAAGCGGCGCTGCATGACTCCGAAGGCGCCGAGCACGATGAGTGCGACCACCTTGACCAGCACGAGGATGCCGTATGGCGTCAGCAGCCTGTCGAGCGTGCCGATACGCAGCTCTGCACTCACATAACCGGATGCCGCCACCACGACGAAACAGACGAGGGCCAGCGTCGAATAGCGTCCGATGATGACGGTGATGCGACCGGCTGCAAGCTGGTTGCGCACCACGACGATGGTGAGGAGGCCGCCCAGCCATACGGCGGCGAAGGCCAGGTGCAGGCCGAGGGACGTGATGGCCGCGTCGTGGCCTGCTGCGCCGGCGGAGTGGCCCTGCTGGGCCATGGGCACCAGAGCGCCGACAGCCAGCACAGTGACGAACACCAGGGCCGTCTGGTTGCGTACGGCGAAGCACAGCACGGTGACGGCGGCTGCGATGAGGGTGGTGATCAGCCACGCCTGCCCGAGGGCGATGTCGGTGATGAACTGTCCGAGGGTTGCGCTGAACCGGTCGTCGAAGCTGAGCGGCACGTTCGTGACCTGCAGGAACGTGATGAAGCCGGTGGCAGCCGATGCCACGGTGAAGAACGCGGCGGATGCGGCAGCAAAGTCGAGCGCGGCATTGAACTCCCGCTCACGTGGACTCAGCGCGAAGCAGGTGAGGGCCAGGGCGCCGATCGTGCCCGCTGCACCGAGGTTGACGAACAGTTTGGCGATGGGGAGTCCCCATCGCACCATGGGCCCTGGATCTGACAGGAGCTGCGGAGCTGCTCCCCCGCCGTACGCAAGGCCGATGATCGTCGCAAGAACCGCGACGAGCAGCAGGATGCTGGGGCCGATGATGCGTACTGAACGGGACACTACCCAAGCTTAACTGCCGTGGTGACTGCTCCGAACCGCCCTGCGCTTTCGCGGGCTGGGATTGCGTTCGGGCATGAAGAAAGGGCGCCGACCGAAGTCGACGCCCTCTTCTAAGCAGAAAGACTACTTAGCGGCAGCCTTGAGCTTGCTACCAGCGGTCAGCTTGACGCGGTGGCCGGCAGCGATCTTGATCTCTTCGCCGGTCTGCGGGTTGCGGCCGGTGCGAGCAGCGGTTGCGGTGCGCTCGACGCCGAGCCAGCCCGGGATGGTGACCTTGCCGTCGTTTGCAACGGTGTCGGCGAGGGTCGCGAAGAAAGCGTTCAGAACGCCATCGACGGAAGCCTGGCTCTGACCGGACGCCGCGGCAACGGCGGCAACGAGCTCGGTCTTGTTCAGCGACTTGTCAGCCATTGAGTGTCCTCCTCGGACCTTGGTCTGTAAAAACAGCAATTTCAGTGTTCCAGTGCGACTCAAAGAACCGCACTGTTGGTCGGTTCGACCGCGTTGAATCTAGCAGAAATCCATGAAGTTCCGCGTATTTACGCGACTTAAGACGCTTTTAGCCCGGCGAGTCGCGCCGTTTTCGCTCTGCGCGGAACTCTATGGGCAAAACCGCGAGAAAACAGGGGGAAAGCAAAAGGGGATGTCGACTCGAAAGTCGACATCCCCTAGAGGCAAGTTTCAGCTAAGAATTACCAGCTGGACTTGGTGATACCGGGCAGTTCACCCTTGTGTGCCATGTCGCGGAAGCGAACACGTGAGATACCGAACTTGCTGAGGTGTCCACGGGGACGGCCGTCAACAGCGTCGCGGTTGCGCACGCGCACCGGCGAAGCGTTGCGGGGAAGCTTCTGCAGGCCGAGGCGTGCAGCTTCGCGGGACTCGTCGGTTCCGGCCGGGTCAACGAGAGCCTTCTTCAGCTCAAGGCGCTTAGCGGCGTAACGCTCTACGATCACCTTGCGCTGCTCGTTCTTGGCAATCATGCTCTTCTTCGCCATGTTTAGCGCTCCTCGCGGAAGTCAACGTGCTTGCGCACTACGGGATCGTACTTCTTCAGCACGAGACGGTCGGGGTTGTTGCGACGGTTCTTCTTGGTGACATAGGTGTAACCCGTGCCGGCCGTCGAACGAAGCTTGATGATCGGACGTACGTCCTGAGCCTTAGCCATTAGATTTTCTCCCCACGTGCGAGCAGGTCCTTGACGACCGACTCGATGCCACGGGCGTCAATGACCTTGATTCCCTTAGCTGAAAGCTGCAGCGTGACGCTGCGGCGAAGCGACGGCACAAAGTACGTCTTCTTCTGGATGTTCGGGTCGAAGCGACGCTTGGTGCGTCGGTGCGAGTGTGAGATGTTGTGCCCAAAGCCGGGAATGGCTCCGGTCACCTGGCAAGTTGCTGCCATGGTCTTCCTCCAATTACCGAAGGGCGAATGCCCTTCCCAAGATCTCTTGTCGGCGAACACGAAGCCACTCACTTCACAAAGCACAGCTTTGAAAAGGGATTGGTTTGCGAGCCCGCAATGCGCGCACAGATATGCACAGCAGGGATCAACATTACGCAATCCGGGCGTGTCGCGCAAGTTGTGGGCTGCCGGCGCTACTCCGATGCGGCTGCCGTCGTCTCCGGCAGCGTTTCCTGTTGAATATCGTCGAGCTTCCGGGGCCGGGGGATGGCGAGAGTGGCGAGCAGTCCGACAATGAGCGCGCCAGACGCGGCGAACGCAACGATCTTGGAGGCGTCGACGAGGGCATCCGCTGCCGCCGTGCCCTGATCTGTCGTGCGAGGGTTGAGCTTCAGGTCGGGAATGACTGATCCATCGGATGCCGTCACAGAGTCGGTGATCTCGGTCACCTCTGCCGCGCTCAGGTTTTGGTCCTCAAGGGACTGCCTGGTCGACGAGCCGAGCACCGCGAGCAGGATCGCTCCCATAATCGCAATGCCGAACGCCGAACCGATCTGCCGCGCCGTCGACTGGGCACCGGATGCCTGGCCAGATTCCGATGCGGGAATCTCACTCAGCACGATGTTGGTCAGTTGCGAGCTCGTCATTCCGGTGCCGATGCCGTACAGGAAGAGCCAGGCGGCGATACCCCAGCCGGAGATATCCGCAGAGAGGCTGAGCCCGAGCCCAAACAGCGCCACCGCCTCGATCGCGACACCGATGCGCACGATGGTGCGGGCGCTGAGGTGATGGGCGATGTTCGGCACGAACGCCGAAATCAGGAAGGTGCCGATGGCGAGGGCGAAGATCAGCCATCCAGTGCCGAGGGCGGTGAACCCGAGAGCGTTCTGCAGCAACAGGGGGAGCACGAACAAGAGCCCGTACTCGCCGAGCGCAATGATGAGGGCCGTGATGGCACCGAAGCGGAACGTCTTGATGCGGAAGAGAGCGAGGTCGAGCAGCACCGTCTTGCCCGCCTTCCTGCGGGAACGTTCGACGAAGACGAAGCCGATCAGGGCGACGATTCCGATGAGGAATGCGAAGGGAACCGGGGAAACCGCGCCGTCTTTCTGCACCCACCAGCCGTAGAACTGGCCTTGAATCAGTCCGAACACGAGTGCGCCCATACCGATGGCAGACAGGATGGCGCCGACGTAGTCAAGCCCGTGCGCTCCCTCCTCTGAGTTCTCCGGCAAGAAGCGGAACGCGCCGATGATCACAAGGATGGCGAACGGGATGTTCAACCAGAACGCCCAGCGCCAGGTCACATCGGTGGCGAGCCAGCCGCCCACGAGCGGCCCGACGGCCGCCATGCCGCCGATCACGGCCCCGTAGGTGGCGAAAGCAATGGAGCGGTCGCGGCCGACGAACATCACGTTCAACGTCGACAGGGCCGTCGGCATCACCATCGCTGCGCCGATGCCTTCGATCAATCGGGCGGTGATCAGCATGTTTCCACTCACCGACGCACCCGCAAGCACCGATCCGATGAAGAAGACAACCATGCCGACGATGAAGATCTTGCGGCGCCCATAGAGGTCGCCGATGCGGCCGACGGTGAGCAGGAGGCCTGCGAAGACGAGCGAATAGATCGCCGTCATCCACTCCACCTGCGCGGAGGTCATCGAGAGATCGCGCAGCACCACCGGGGTGGCCACGTTCGCGATGGTGGCATCCATGATGACCAGCGCGACGCCGACAACGATCGTGTAGAGGGCAGGAAGGCGACTGGGATCAAGTCGCCTGGCGGAGCGGCCTTTGGCCTTCCTGGCCGGTTTGCCGGCCGATTTCGGCTGTGCAGCTGAGTTTTCCATCTCTCACGCTCCCCGAATTCACGGGGCTCATAAACCCCGTGCATCGAGAATAGCGAGGTTTACTCGACTTGGGTCATCCCTGTTGCGGTCGCCATTCGAGCCGAACACGTAGCGCAGAGCCCGAAGACGTCGACGACGTGGGCGGCCTGGGTGAAGCCGTGCTCGGCGGCAACGCTGCGCGCCCACTCTTCGACGGCATCCGCTTCAATTTCGACCGTGAGACCGCAGTTGCGGCAGATCAGGTGGTGGTGGTGGCTGTCAGAACTGCAGGCGCGGTAGAGGCTTTCGCCGTCTGGAGACTGCAGGGAGTCGGCTTCGCCCTGGGCGGCGAGGTCGGACAGGGCACGGTAGACCGTCGCAAGGCCGATGGGCGATCCCGTCGCGTGCAGGGTGGCGTGCAGGGCTTGGGCGCTGACGAATCCACTCGTGGAATCGAGCGCTTCCCGAACGGCATCCCGTTGCCAGGTGTTCCGTTTCACTGCCATGTCGTTACCTATTCCATAAATTGCATACGCCCCATTTGGCGGCGTAACCGGCAGCGACGCTGCCGGCAGTGGCGTTACGTATAACCGTAATCCTCCGCGCCCTATGCCGGGCTAAGCACCCGGCCAGACAAGCCCCTGCGCGCCTTCGATGCCGCGATCAGCCGGCAGACCACGTAGATCGCGAACGAAATTGTCGTGACGTACGGGCTGATCGGAATCGACCCGCCGAGCGCGAGCATGATGCCCCCGACGAGCGAGACGACGGCGAACAGCATGCTGAGCAGCGGCGCGATGACGGGGGAGGAGGTGAGCCGGAGCGCTGCGGCCGCCGGGGTCACGAGAATCGAGAGCACGAGGAGCGAACCGACGATCTGCACTGAGACGGCGACGGCGAGGCCGAGCAGCAGCATGAAGAAGATCGAGAGGCCCCGCACCGGGATGCCCTTGGCTGCGGCCACGGCTGGGTCGACGCTGGCGAACGTGAGCGGGCGCCAGACGATCAGGAGTCCGACGACAACGATGATCGAGATCACGATGAGCGACTCGAGCCTCGGGTTGTCAACGGCCACGATTTGGCCGGTCAGCAGGCCGAACTTGTTGGCGGTTCGTCCTGGATACAGCGCAAGGCACAGGATGCCGAGCCCCAGCCCGAACGGCATCAGCACCGCGATGATCGAGTTGCGGTCGCGTGATTTCGCCCCCAGTATGCCGATCAACAGCGCCGCGATCATCGAGCCGATGAGAGATCCTTCGACGACGCCGATGCCGAACAGCAGTCCAGCTGATGCCCCGGCGAACGACAGTTCGCTGATGCCGTGCACCGCGAATGCCATGTCGCGCGACATCACGAACACGCCGATCAGGCCGCCTACGACGCCAAGCACCGCTCCGGCGATGATGGAGTTCTGCAGCAGGGCGAGCAGTTCGCCGTAGTCGGCGAAGTTGAAGATCTGCGACCAGAGGTCGTCCGAGGCGTCGAAGGGGATCACGGAAGTCGTTCCTCTGGCCTGGTGGCTGCGGTGTCGTCGTGGTGCGCGGCACCATCGGTGTCTGGCAGGCCGTGTGGACTGTCTGGAGCGCCAACCACGATCACGCGACCGCGGGTGCGGATCACGTCGACCGGCGAGCCGTAGAGGTCACTCAGCACGTCGGAGCGCAGTACGTCGTCTGGGGTGCCGATCCGGAATGACCCGCCGGCCAGGTAGAGCACACGGTCGACCATGCCCAGGATGGGGTTGATGTCGTGCGTGACGAACATGACGCCAAGATTGCGTTCGCGGCGGTGGCGGTCGATGAGCTCGCTGACGCCTGCCTGGTGGTTCAGGTCGAGTGAGATGAGCGGCTCGTCGCAGAGCAGCAGGCGAGGGTCTCCGGCCAGCGCCTGGCCGACCCTGAGCCGCTGTTGTTCTCCACCAGAGAGGGTGGAGATCGGCACCTTCGCGTAGTCGGTCGCCCCGACGGCTTCCAGCAGTTCGTCAACCTTGCGATCGCGCGCCTTCGATGGCCACGGCGGCCCCCAGACGTGGCCGTTCAGCCCGAGCGCGACGAGGTCGCGGGCACGCAGGGGAGTGCCGTCGTCGGCCAGCTTCTGCTGCGGGATATAGCCGATCTGGCGGCTGCCCCTGGTGATGGGGTGGCCGAGGAACGAGATCTCGCCAGAGCTCAACTGGTTCTGCCCCAGGATGACCTTGAGCATGCTGGTCTTGCCAGACCCGTTCGCCCCAAGAACGGCAATGAACTCGCCGGCGTGCACGTCGAGGTCGAGGCCGCTCCAGAGCGTGCGATCGCCGAATTTCAGTTCGGCATCGCGCATGCGCAGCACCGACCCTGAGGGCGTCCCGAAGCGGGATCGACCAGCCGCGGCGGGGGAGGGGACGGAAGAAGTCATCCTTGGCAGGTTACTTCCCCGCGGGGGCTGGGGACGGCGCTCCTGCAAGCGCCCCAGCGAGCGCATCGAGGTTCGCCTGCATCCAGCTGATGTAGTCGGTGCCCGCCGGCAGGATCTCGGTGAACGCGACCACGGGAACGTCGTTGTCGTCTGCGGCCTCGATGACGGCATCCGTTTGCGAGCCAGACGTCTGCGCGTTGTAGACGAGCGCACCGATTGAGCCATTGCCCAGGAGGTCGGTGACCATGGCCAGTACGGTGGCCGGCACGTCGGTTCCCTGCTCGACGGCCTCACTGAATTCATCGGGAATCTTATTGACGAGCCCACTGGCTTCGAGCAGGTAGAGCGGCAGCGGTTCGGTGATGGCGACCCCTGTGCCGCCGTGGTCGGACTTGATCTGGGCTTCCTGCGCCTGCAGGGTACCGATCTCGGCGACGAAGGCCTGTGCGTTCGACTCGAACGTTGCGGCGTTGGCCGGATCGAGGTCGGAGAGCGCGACCGCGATCTCCTCTGCCACCGCGGCGACGGTCGGGAAGTCGTACCAAAGGTGCTCGTTGAACTCGCCGTCGGCCGGGTCTTGGTCGTATCCGGAGATCTCTGCGGCGTTCAACACGACAGCATCGGTGTTGCCCGATGCCGAGAGCATGGTGTCGACGAAGTCGTCGTAACCGCCGCCATTCTCGATGACAAGGTCGGCCTTCGACAGGGCCAGCTGGGTGCGGGCATCCGCGTCGTACTCGTGCGGGTCCTTGTCAGGGCTGTCGATGATCGAGGTGACAGAGACCAGGTCTCCGCCCACCTGGGCGGCAATGTCGCCATAGACGTTGGTGGACGCCACCACCCTGATGGTGCCGTCGTCGGTTTCTGCGCTGTCATCGGCACTGCCGCTGCAGCCGGTCAAAGCCAGAACGGATGCCATGACAAGCGTTGGGAGGAGCGGAAAACGACGTTTCACCGTGGAATACCTATTTCAAAGAGCAGAACGGGACTCTCCGAGAATACGGTTATTGAGAATGATTGTCAAAGACGGCTACTCGAGGAGCAGTGCCGGCTCTTCGATGATGCTGGCGACATCGGCAAGGAAGCGGCTGGCCACATCGCCATCGACCACGCGGTGGTCGAAGCTCGCACCGATCGTCGTGACGAAACGGGCACGCACCTCACCGTCGACGACCCACGGCTTCTGCTTGATCGTGCCGAGTGCCACGATTCCGGCTTCGCCGGCGTTCAAGATCGGCGTGCCAGTGTCCATGCCGAAGACACCGATGTTCGTGATGGTGATGGTGCCGTTCGACATCTGCGCCGGCGTGGTCTTGCCGTCGCGGGCCGTGATCGTGAGCTGCTCGAGCGACTGTGCCAGCTCAAGCAGGCTCATGTCCTGGGCTTCCTTGATGTTCGGCACGATCAATCCCCGTGGAGTGGCGGCAGCAATGCCGAGGTTCACGTAGTGGCGAACGATGATCTCGTCGTCGGTGAAACTCGAGTTCACGGTGGGGTTGCGGCGCACGGCCCAGATCATGGCCTTGGCCATGATCAGCAGCGGCGATACCTTCACGCCGGCGAAGTCGGTCGACGTCTTCAGTCGCTTGACGAATTCCATGGTCCTGGTGGCGTCGACGTCGACGAACAGGCTCACGTGAGGTGCCGTGAACGCACTCGACACCATGGCCTGGGCGATGGCCTTGCGCACGCCCTTGACCGGGATGCGCTCCTCGCGGCTTTCCGGCCACTCAGGGGTCTGGATGTTGCGGAACACGCTGGCCTGGTTCGCCTCGCGCAGCACATCGTCACGCGTGACGTCGCCAATCGGACCCGTCGGGGTCACCAGAGCGAGGTCGACACCGAGGTCCTTGGCCAGCTTGCGGATCGGCGGCTTGGCGATCACCGGTCCAACGGATGCCTTGGGCGGCAACACGGGAAGCGGAACTGCGGCAGGCTGCTCGGTGTGCACAGGGGGAGGGGACATGGTTTCGTGGGCCACCGCCTGCGGCTCGTGGCGCTTTCGGCGAGTCGCCATCGTCGCCGAGCTGCCGTGGCCGACCAGCATCGCACCCTGCTTCTCGTCGGACGAGTCCGATTTCTCGTTGGAGATCGTGGCGGCGGTGTCCGCTGCCGCTTCGAGGAGGTCAGCAGCCGGGGGAGCGGCCGGGGAAGCGGCCGGGGAAGCGGCCGGGGCTGCCGCTGCATTCACGGCCGGGGGAGTGGCTGCCGCGCCGGCGCCCGTTTCGGTCCCCGAATCGATGGTGATGATGAGGGTGCCGACATCCACTGTCTCGCCTTCGGCGACCAGGATCTCGCCGACAACGCCGACATAGGGCGACGGCAGCTCGACGAGCGACTTGGCCGTCTCGATTTCGACCAGCACCTGGTTGATCGTCACGGTGTCGCCAGGGGCGACCTTCCAGGAGACGATTTCGGCTTCGGTGAGGCCCTCGCCGACATCCGGGAGGGTGAACTTTGACAGGCTCATCATGTGCCTTTCTTACAGATCTGCGTTCGTGCAGGGGGTGCGTTCATGCTGGGCGAAACTGACCCGGTTTGGCTAGTAGCAGGCCAATGTGGCTAGTAGGAGAGAGCGCGATCCACGGCTTCGAGGATGCGGTCAGGGCTGGGCAGGAAGTGTGTTTCCACCGCAGCAGGGGGGAACGGCGTGTCGAACCCTGACACCCGAAGCACGGGGGCTTCGAGCGAGTAGAACGCCCGCTCTGTGACCGTTGCCGCGATTTCGGAGCCGAGGCTGACGAATCCGGACGCTTCCTGGGCGATGACCAGTCGACCGGTCTTCTGAACGGATGCCAGAATCGGGCCGTAGTCGACGGGGGAGAGCGACCGCAGGTCGACGACCTCAATGCTGATGCCCTCGTCGGCCGCGATATCGGCGGCCTGGAGCAGCACGCTGATCATGGCGCCGTGACCGACGACCGTGATGTCGGTTCCGGTGCGCACCACGCGGCTGGCGTGGAGCGGAATTCCGCTGGCCGTGAAGTCGACCTCACCCTTCGGCCAGTAGCGGCTCTTGGGCTCGAAGAAGATGACGGGGTCGTCGGAGGCGATCGCTTCCTGCATCATCCAGTAGGCATCGTGCGGGTTCGACGGGCTGACCACGCGCAGACCCGGCGTGTGCGCGAAGTACGTCTCCGGGCTCTCCTGGTGGTGCTCGATCGATCCGATGTGTCCGCCGTACGGAATGCGAATGACCACTGGCATGCTGACGCCGCCCTCGTGGCGGTTGCGCATGCGAGCCAGCTGGGTGGTGATCTGGTTGAAGCCGGGGAACACGAATCCGTCGAACTGGATCTCGCACACCGGACGGTAGCCGCGAAGCGCCATTCCGATGGCGGTGCCGATGATACCGGCCTCTGCCAGTGGGGTGTCGAGCACGCGCTTGTCGCCGAATTCGGCGAGCAGGCCTTCTGTCACCCGGAACACGCCACCGAGCAGCCCGATGTCCTCGCCCATGAGCAGGACCTTCGAATCGTTCTGCAGCAACTTCCGAAGCCCGGCATTCAGCGCCTTGGCCATGGGGAGGTTCGCCGACGTCACCTGAACGTCACTCATGCCTGGTCCCCTTCAAATGAAGCCTCGTAGCGATCAAGCCAGGCTTTCTGTTCTTCAATCAACGGATGCGGTTCCGCGTAGACATTGTCGAAAATGACCGATTTCTCTGGCGCGACAATCTCCAGGGCGCGGCGACGAACATCCGCGGCGAAATCGCTGGCCTCTTCGTCGACGGAGTCGAAAAATTTTGTGGGGGCGCCAAGGCCCTCCAAGTAGCGACGGAATCGCACGATCGGATCGCGCTCCACCCAGGCCGCGAGCTCGGCTGGATCGCGGTACTTGGTGGGGTCGTCGGCCGTGGTGTGCGCGCCAACGCGGTAGGTCATCGCCTCGATGAGTGACGGGCCACGGCCGGAGCGGGCGTCGTCCATCGACTTGGATGTCACGGCAAAGCTGGCGAGCACGTCGTTGCCGTCGATCTGGGTGCCTGGCATGCCGAATCCGCCGGCGCGCAGATACAGCGGCGTGCGGGACTGTCGGGAGACGGGAACCGAGATCGCCCACTGGTTGTTCTGCAGGAAGAACACCTGCGGGGTCTGGTAACTGGCCGCGAAGAGGAGCGCCTCGTTGGCCTCGCCCTCAGAGGATGCACCGTCGCCGTAGTAGACGATGACGGCCTGGTCGGTCTCTGGATTGCCGGTGGCCGTTGCGCCGTCGAACTGGATTCCCATGGCGTAACCGGTGGAATGCAGCGTCTGGGAGGCGAGCACCAGGGTGTACAGGTGGAAGTTGCCGTGCTCTTCCGGCTTCCAGCCGCCGAGGGTGACGCCGCGCAGCATACGCAGGATGTCGACGACGTCGATTCCGCGAATCATGCCGACGACGTGTTCACGGTACGAGGGGAACACGTGGTCCTGGGGCTTGGTCGCATACGCTGACCCGACCTGGGCTGCCTCCTGGCCGTGGCTTGGCACCCAGAGGGCGAGCTGGCCCTGGCGCTGCAGGTTAGCGGCTTCCAGGTCGAACCGACGGACGACCGCCATGTCACGGTACATACGACGGTAGTCGTCGTCGCCGAGTCGCTCGAGGTATGGCAAGAATTCTGCCGACCGTTCTGACGTGACCAGCTTTCCCTCGTGAGAGAGGAGTTGGACCATGGGATCGATGTTTGGGGTGCCTGCCACCGTACTAACCTAGCTTCCGTGCTGGGTGGCCTGTTGTTAGGCCATCAACAATCTCTGTGCAGATCTGTAGAAGTTTTCCTACAGCGTCTTCTTCGCCGATGGACACTCGGATGCCCTCAGACGCGAATGGGCGAACGACGAGGCCGGCCTCTCCGAGTTGCTGGGCGATCTGGCTGGTCGCCTCACCGGTCGGCAGCCACACGAAGTTGCCCTGTGGGTATGGGATGTTCCAGCCCGCGGCTGTGAGGCCATCCCAGAGCTCTTCGCGCCGCGCGGCGAGAATCGCCACTCGCTCAAGCAGTTCGTCTTCCGCGTCGAGGGAAGCGATTGCGGCGACAGCGGCCTGGCCGGTCACCGACAGGGGGATGGCCGTCGAGCGTGCGGCATCGAGGATTCTTTCGGCGCCGAGCGCGTAGCCGATTCGGAGGCCCGCGAGTCCGTATGCCTTCGAGAAGGTGCGCAGCACGACAAGGTTGGGGTAGCGCGACAGCAGCGTCGGACCGCGGACAGCCGAGGACTCCGTCACGAATTCGATATATGCCTCATCGAGAATGACCAGCAGGTCACTCGGAACGAGTTCCATGAATGCGTCGAATTCGTCAGCGGTGACGATGGTGCCCGTTGGGTTGTTCGGGCTGCAGACGATGATGACCCGGGTATGCTCGGTGATCGCTGCGGCCATGGCCGGCAGGTCATGGCCGTGATCTGGCCGGTTCGGCACCTGAACGCTGGTCGCGCCGGCGACCGCAACGAGGCTCGGGTAGGCCTCGAACGAACGCCACGAGTAGACGACCTCGTCGCCAACTCCCGCCGCCGCCAGGAGGAGCTGGGCGAGGATTGCCACAGACCCTGAGCCGATGTGTACCTCGTCTGCAGAGAGGCCAAAACGGTCGGCGAGGCGTTCGCGCACGGCCAGCGCCGTGGCATCCGGGTAGCGGTTGAACGACGTGATGGCAGAGGCCGCGGCCACGACGGAGGGAAGAGGTTCGAACGGATTCTCGTTGCTGGAGAGCTTGAAGGCGTCGGCAGCAGCAGGCTTGCCCTGCTTATACGCAGGCAATGCCATGATTTCCGGGCGCAGTCGGACGGTCATCGGGTCACGTTGGCTCACCCGGCGAGTCTACAAGTCCCAATATTCTGAGAGCCGTATGTACGGATGCCGATATCTCGACCCGATATCTCGGCCAGCGGATACTGTCGTGGCCGGCCCATAAGCTGCGAGGTGGAATAGTGTGGCTGTATGGGCTTCCTGATCAAACTCATCCTGAACGCGGTTGCACTCTGGCTGACGAGCGTCATCGTCGCCGGGGTGAGCATTGTGCCGTACGCCGACGACACGCTTGCGGTGATTGTCACCTACCTGCTGGTCGCACTCATCTTCGGTTTCGTGAACAGCGTCATCGGCACATTCGTGCGGGTGCTCGCGTTCCCGCTCTACGTCCTGACCCTCGGGCTGCTGTCCTTCATCGTGAACGGGTTGCTGCTGCTGCTCGCCGCCTGGATCTCCAGCTGGTTCGGCTTCGGGCTTGAGGTCGACGGGTTCTGGTGGGGCGTACTCGGCGCCATCGTGCTCGGCATCATCAGCTGGATCCTCGGCCTGATCGTGCGCCCGGTCTCGCGTTCCGTCTCCTAGGTATCTCCTGGGCCGGTATCTCCTAGGCCGCTAGCGGTCACCGGAGGCACGGATTCCACGCCACGACGTGACGGATCCCGTGCTCGCGGCACCCGTACTTGCGGCACCCGTACTTGCGGTCCCCGTACTCGTGGGCCCGATGGTCGCTGTCCCAGCGCCCACGAGCGCCGCTATTCCTGCGGAGAAGGCCACGAGCCGCGGTTCGCGTGACTCGTCGATGAGGCGCGCCGTCTCCACGTAGGTGGCCATGCCATGCGCCGGCAGTGAAACGTCGGTGGGTACCTGGCTGTCGGCGTACGCCTCCCGCCGCACCAGCAGGTGGGCATTCGAATCAGCGGTTGCGTCCCTGGCTGTGCCGCCGAGCGCCGGCACCAGGTCGTCGGTGTGGGCAACGGCCAGCATCGGCACGGCATCCGGAACCGCCACCTGGCCGGCCGGCGCCCCGAATGTCAGGACAGCGACGGTGTTGAAATCGCCGGATGCCGCCACTTGCGCTGCAATCAGCCCGCCCTGGGAGTGACCAACCTGTGCCACAGGGTCGTCAGGGCCGATTCCAGCCTGCGTCATGGCCTCGACCACCGCGCGGTACGAGCCGGCGTTGTGGTCGGCGACAGCGGCGATGTTGGACGTGAGGTCCCAGGGCTCGCTGGAGGGCACCGCGCTCCAGTCCACCGTTCCGCCGATGTACACGACCCAGCCGGGCCGATCCACCGGCCCATAGCGTTCGATCCGCACCTGCGGGCTGTCGGTCGACGCCCGGGGTATCCGTTCAGCCAGGCCATGCACGCCGACGGGGGCGACGACGGTCCGGCTGCGCCCCACGGGAACCGCGGTCACCGCGGTCTCGCGCATGACACCCATGCGGTTCGCAGCGAAGAGCACCCCGGCAGCCGACGTCGATGCGCCAAGCAGCCCGATGCCCTCGTCTCCGAGGAGCGTGGGCAGCGGCTGCGGTATCCGCAGAAAACCGGCAGCAGCGTCGTCGATCGACGACACCAGCACCCTGACAGCTGCGACGAGCTCCGGGTTGGTGAGCAGGCGCGGATTGTGTGTCAGCACGTCCGCGAGCTGCGTTGCGTCGCCGTTGCGCCCGGTTTGACCGCTGTGACCTGATTGACCGGCAATGAGTGTGCCAATAAACCAGCCAGAAAGCAGGGAGGTCAGCGCAGGGAGCGCGAGCACCGCCAGCACCGGAGACAGCACGCCGAAGACATAGCCGAAACCCGCCCCGGCCAGTCGAGTGAGCAGCGCGATGGTGCGTTCCGCGTCGCCGTAGCCCTCCGCCGCATCCCTCAGGGCCGTGGACAGCGCCCCGCTCAGCTCTGCGAGCCCGTCAAGCGCCCTGGCTGCGGCGTAGAGGGCGAACTCGCTGTCATCCCTGGTCCAGGCCGGGGCAGGTACGGCAGCGCCGGGCACGGGCATGCCCCGAATCTGCGAGAGCTCGGAGCGCCACACCTCGCAGTGACCGCGGAGGAGCTCAAGCACGGCCAACTCGGTGAAGAGCTCGTCGGTGGCCACAGCCGTGCTGCCGCCGCCGGAGAGCACCAAGGTGTCGTCGTTCACAGCAGAGCCTTCAGCTCGATAATTGCTCGTTCGATCGCCGCCAGCGCGTCATTCATCAGCATCGCTGACCGGTCGAGCTCGGCTGCCAGTTCACGTCGCCTGGCCACGTAGCCCCGCGCGGCCGGGGAGCGCCAGGAGCGGAGGCCGTCGGCGCCATCCGCAGAGCCGAACACCCGTCGCGCCATGTCCACCTCATCGCACAGTGCTCCCAGTCGCATCCGTTGGCGGCGGAGCGCCGCGAGTTGCTCGACCCGAACCTGCGCTTCATCGCCAAAAAACAAGCTTTCTGCACCATCCACCGGTTATCTTCCTCGTCCGATTTCTCATCGTTCCCGCATCCGAGTCTGTCCAACGCCCCTACTGCGCCTACGCCGTGCGGATATTGCGTGTGACGCGGCGAAAATCAGCAGGTGTGGAGGAGGCTCATGTGCCCCACAATGGAGAAATGAGTTTTGAGGCGCTCAGCCCAGACGAGTCGACGCCATTTCGGATCATCTTCGTGTGCACCGGCAATATTTGCCGGTCACCCATGGCCGAAGTGATGCTTCGCGATCTCGTCACCCGGTCGGGCCTTGGTCGACTCATCACGACGAGTTCGGCCGGAACCGGCGACTGGCACGTGGGGGAGCAGGCCGACGCGCGCACCATCACGGCGCTGGCCAAGAAGGGCTACGACGGCAGCCACCACCGCGCCAGGCAGTTTGACCCGGCCTGGTTCGCCGATCTTGACCTCGTTGTCGTTCTCGATCGCTCGCAGGAACGGGTCTTGCGCAACTGGGCCCCCACCGAACATGACCGCAACAAGGTGCGCCTGTTGCTGAGTTTCGACGCCAATCAGGCCAGCCTGCACGACGTTCCTGACCCCTACTACTCCGACGATGCAATGTTTGACGCGGTTTTAGGCATGATTGAAGGTGCAAACCTCGCGCTGTTCAAGCAGCTCGCACCAGCAATCAGACAGGGAGTCCGATGAGTCCACTACCCCCACAGGTCCTCAGCCCACTAGACGGTCGCTACCGCGCCGCCGTCACCGAACTGGGCGAATACCTGTCAGAGGCAGGACTCAATCGTGCTCGTGTGCAGGTCGAAGTCGAGTGGCTCATCACCCTCACCGACCGCAGCCTGTTCGGTTCAACGCCGCTCGAAGCTGAGCAGAAGGCCGCCCTGCGCGCCCTCGTCACCGACTTCGGCCAGGCCGAGATCGACGAGCTGGCCACGCTCGAGGCCACCACCCGTCACGACGTGAAGGCTGTCGAGTACCTCGTTCGTCGCCGCCTGTCCGCTCTCGGGCTTGACCACATCGCCGAGTTGACGCACTTCGCCGCAACCAGCGAAGACATCAACAACCTCTCGTATGCCCTCACCGTGCGCGAAGCTGTGCACCAGGTCTGGCTGCCGAAGTTCACGGCCCTCATCGAGGCAATTCGGGTTTTGGCGCTCGACTACCGAGCGGATGCCATGCTCGCCCGCACCCACGGGCAGCCGGCAACGCCGACCACCATGGGCAAAGAGCTCGCGGTCTTCGTCTACCGCCTCGAGCGGGTGCGCGCCCAGGTGACTGCCAGCGAATTCCTCGGCAAGTTCAGTGGCGCGACCGGCACGTTCGCGGCGCATGTCGCTGCCGATCCATCCGTTGACTGGCCGACGGTGTCTCGCGAGTTTGTTGAAGGCCTCGGCCTCACCTGGAACCCGCTGACCACCCAGATCGAGTCTCACGACTGGCAGGCAGAGCTGTACTCGCGGATGTCACACGGCAACCGCATCCTGCACAACCTTGCCACCGACATCTGGACCTACATCTCGATGGGCTACTTCCGTCAGATCCCGCAGGCCGGTGCCACGGGCTCTTCGACGATGCCCCACAAGATCAACCCGATCCGCTTCGAGAATGCAGAAGCCAACCTCGAGCTCTCAAGCGCGATCCTCGACTCCCTCGCGGCAACACTGGTGACAAGCCGCCTGCAGCGCGACCTCACCGACTCCACCACCCAGCGCAACATCGGTGTCGGATTCGGTCACTCGCTGCTCGCGATCGACAACATCGTGCGCGGCCTCGGCGAGATCGATCTCGACCGCACGCTGCTGGCTGCCGACCTCGACTCCAACTGGGAGATCCTGGGCGAGGCGATCCAGACCGTCATTCGCGCGGAGGTCAGCGCCGGACGCTCGTCCATCGAAGACCCCTATGCGCTCCTCAAGGAGCTCACCCGCGGCAAGCGCATCGGCCAGGACGACCTGATTGCGTTCGTGTCGGCCCTCGAAATCGGCGAGGAGGCCAAGGCGCGACTGCTCACGCTCACCCCTGCGCTGTACGTCGGTCTGGCCGACTCACTGGTCGACTACCTGAAGTAGCTCGTTGTACAGCCGGCTCGTCCGGCGACTGGACTGTTGGCTGGGCGCAATGCACCCAGCCAACAGCGGCCAAGCCGCCGGGCGTTGCTGCCGTGTCTGAACCACGGGCCGCTGCTAGCGGGCGGGGGTGGGGACGAGGACGATCCGCCCGAAAACTGAACCGGAATCCATTTGGCGGTGTGCCTCGGCTGCGCTTTCGAGGGATAGGACGTCGTGCACCACGGGGTGCAGTTCGCCGCGAGCGGCCTCGGCAAACTTCTCAGCTCTGACTGCGTCGCGCATTGCAACCGGGACCGTGTTGAGGCTGAATGTGGCGACCGAGCGCGACTGCTGGAACGCGAGTATCAGGCGCATACCGAAATCGGCAGGTGGCAGTCCGGCGACCGCACCCACGACGACCATGCGGCCGTTTGGGGCAAGCCGATCGATGAATGCCGGCACGTCTGGGCCGCCCACAATGTCGATGATGATGTCGAAGGAGGCCGGAGCTTCGGGGTCGCCGTCTCCGGCGCGATCGAGCACATGCGTTGCGCCAAACTCCCCGAGGCGTCGACCGCGCTCGGAAGACGAAGTGGTCACGGCGACGCTGCTCGCGCCGCCACGCACGGCGAGCTCCACGGCGGCGATACCGATACTGCCCGCAGCGCCGCGCACGAGTACGGACTCACCAGGTGCGAAGTGGGCGTGAGCGAGAGCGAAGTGGGCGACCGGCGCCGCACTCCCCAGCGTCACAGCGTCGATTGACGACAGCTCATCAGGAAGGGGCACGATGTCGCCGATCCGCGCCACGGCCTGTTCGACGTAACCGCCGCCGGTGCCGGTGAAGGCCCAAACGCGCCGTCCGATCCATGAGGGATCGATATCTGCTCCGACCGCTGTAACCGTGCCAGCGACCTCGCTGCCGGGGATCAGCCCCTCACTGAACCCGTAGCCACCGAGAGTGCCTCGGCGGATCACCGCGTCAACACCACCGACCCCGATCGCCTCTGTCGTGATGATCACCTGATCGGGTGCCGGACTCGGTTCGGGAACCTCAATCACCGCCATGCCGCTCGGGTTCCCAAATTGCTGAATTGCCACTGCTCGCACCATCATCTCCGTTTCGTTGCCTGAACCTGCGGTACTCTCAGGACAGTAATGGACACCCCCGTCCACTTATCGAAAGTGAGATCAATGGCTGAGCGATTGACTCATCTGCTTCGCTCAGACGCGAAGGACAATCGCGAGCGGGTTCTCGAAGCCGCGCGCTCACTCTTCTCGGAGCGCGGCCTGGACGTGCCCATGCGTGAGGTCGCACGCCATGCCGAAGTGGGACCCGCCACCCTCTACCGCCGATTTCCAACGAAGCAGGCGCTGATCGACGAGGTCTTCGCAGACGAACGAAAATCCTGTCGTCGAATCGTGGAGGCCGGCTGTGCCGACCCTGATCCGTGGCGGGGCTTTCGCTCGGTAATCGAAGGACTCAGCGTGCTGAATGTGCGCAACCAAGGTTTCGTGGACGCTTTCATGTCCGCCAACCCGGAGGCGGTGATGTTCTCCCAACATCGCTCCGCGCTGCTCCAACTGCTCGCAGAGCTCGCCGAACGTGCGCAGCGGGACGGCCAGCTTCGTCACGACTTCACGATTGACGACCTTGTCCTAGTCCTCCTGGCCGGACGGGGGCTGTCATCGACGCTGCTCGTCGATCGGGAGGCCGCAGCGCGACGCTTCGCCGCCCTCGCGATCGACGCTTTCCGCGAGGGCAGTGCGCCGAGGGACTCACCAACTGTGTGAGCAGCGAGAATTGCATGATGACCCCTGGATTCTCACTCGATGTGCCTCGACAAGACGTAAGCGAGCTGCGTGACCGGCTCCGGCGCACTCGGTGGGCGCCAGAGTGGCCGGTGACCGGCTGGACTGCTGGCACCGACCAGGTGGAGCTCCGCCGCCTGGCGTCGTACTGGGCAGACGGTTTCGATTGGGAGGCTCAGCAGCGCCAGATCAATGAACTGCCCTGGCACAGCGCGTTGATCTCTGGCACTGCCGTCAGCTATCTGCGATTCGAGGCGGAGACCCCAGGGGCGCTTCCGATCGTGCTGACGAACGGATGGCCGAGCACATCTCTCGAACTCGTCGAACTGGCCCGACGTCTTGCCACTCCGTCCGCGCATGGCGGCGATGCGGCCGACTCGTTCACCGTCATCGTGCCAGCCATACCCGGGTTCCCGTTCTCACCGCAGCGCCCGACCCACGCCGAGCAGACTCACGAGATTTGGCACCAGCTGATGTTCGACGAGCTGGGATTCGAGCGCTATGCAGCCCACGGGGGCGACCTGGGCGCTGGGATAACGTCGCGACTCGCACAGGCACACCCTGAGGCGGTCGTCGGCATTCATCTTCTCGCCGTTGCGGCTCCGGTCGACGTCGATTCAGCGTCACTTACCGGTGACGAGCAGGCGTATCTGGCTGCGGTGCAAGCTTGGGTGAGCTCGGAGGGTGGGTATCAGCACGAGCAACAGACCCGCCCGCTCAGTCTCGCACCGGCACTGTCTGACTCTCCGGTTGGCCTTCTCGCGTGGATTGTCGAGAAGTACCGGGCATGGAGCGACTCCAATGGAAATCTCTCGGCGCGATTCAGCGACGACTTCCTGCTCACGCAGGCCTCGCTGTACTGGTTCACGAACTCGATCTCGACATCGTTCCGGCCATACTGGGAGTTCGCAACCGGCCTGACGCCGCGTGTTCGGCGCGTCGACGTGCCGACGGCGGTCGCGGTCTTCCCTCACGATCTCACGCAGCCCCCTCGCAGCTGGGCTGAGCGCACGTACAACGTGGAACGGTATACGACAATGCCACGTGGCGGCCACTTCGCACCGCACGAAGAGCCAGACTTGCTCGCTATCGACCTGCGGGAATTTCTACGACCGCTGCGGTAAAGCAGAAGACAGGACAGGTGGCGCGTGGCGCGCTAGTGGCCCTTGTTCTGCTCGTCGAGGTCGGACTTCTCAGCATCATCGGGCTTCATTCCCAGGGAGAAGATCGCGATGACGACCAGCACGATGATGAAGGTGATGCCGAAGCCGACAAGCGTGAAGATCACGTCGCGGGTCACGAGCAACAGCACGAGGCCGACAAACAGGCCCAAAACGCCCGAGAGGCCAACGAGTTCGGCCGGCTTCAACCGGTCTGACTTGCTGGGCTCAAACTGATTGGGGTTTGGTGCTGGCTTGTTCTTCTTTGTCACTGGATGTCCGAATCTTGAGCTGAGGCAGCAGCGGATGCGTCATCTTTTGCTGCCCATTTGAGGGAGAGTCCGGCGATGATCAAGAAGACGCCGATAATCACGAAGTAAGCACCGAGCAGTCCCACAGAGACGACCGCATGCGGCGGAATGAGCAGGAAAATCAGCGCGAGGATGGCGGTGAGGGCTCCCACGGCGATCCAGTCGCGAGCGAACGGAGAGCGACTACGCGAGCGGATGCCGCTGTAGAGCTCGACGAAGCCGGTAACGGCCGCCCACACCGTCACGATGTACAGGAAGAAGGCGAGTCCGCCGGTGTGCAGGAGAAGTGCAACGGCGCCGGCCACGAGCCCAACGATGCCCTGCACCAGGGTGAGGCGACGGGTGACGCCGCTGAGGCTGCTCCAGCCGAGAATGGCCAGCAAGACGCCGCTCACCAGTGCGTACGCACCGAAGACCAGCAGCCCGAACTGGGCAGAGTGATCGGGGTTGAACGTGATGATCGCGGCCGGGATGAGCGCCACGACGGCACGCACAATCGGTACCGGCCAGTAGGGCATGCCGGACTGTCGCGAACCTGATGGCTGTGAGCCGGGAGCGGATGCTGTGGGGGCGTTCGCCACGCGGCGACCTCTTTCGTTACGAGTTTCTTACCAACCCAGTCTACGTCTCGTGAGGTGTCAGGATGCCGTGTGCGGAATCTGGCCGAATGCCCGTACGGGGAAGGTGCCGAATCCCTCGATTTTTGGCGGCACTGCGGTGAAGAAGGCGCCGCGCTCCGGCAGTGCGCCGAGGTTGGTCAGGTGCTCGACCACGTGAATGCCGGCGGCCAGCAGCAGCGTGTGCGCTGGCCGTTCACCGCCGCTCTCGGTGTCGTCGATGTTGAGGGAATCAATACCGACCAGGGCAACTCCGGCGTCGACGAGGAATTGCGCACCTGCCTCAGAGAGGAACGGCGACCCGACGGCATATTCGGGGGTTCCGAAGCTTGCATCCCAGCCGGTGTGCAGGAGTACAGCACTTCCGGAGAGGGAGCGGCCGACGCTGGCGAGGCTGTCTGGGCCGATTCCGCGGTGGCCGGCCGCGACATCCACTTCGAGGTGCACGACCACTGCTGGCAGGCCAACGAGCGTGTTGAGGGGGAGCCCGGCGAGGTCTGGGCCATCCGGGTAGCGGTGGTACGGACTGTCGAGGTAGGTGCCGGTGTTGCCGATGAGGGTGATGGTGTCCATCGCAAACTCGGTGCCAGGTGCATATTTCTGCCTGGACTCTTCCCTGGTGAGGTGCGGGGTGATCACAGGCGCCGGAAGGCCTGGGTAGGTGATGAGGCCGGCGCGGATGGTGTGGCTCAGGTCGACGATTCGGTCACGGGCAGCGGATGCGGCGGGTAGGGACACGGTAACTCCAGTTCGAGACGGCACAGACAATGGAACAGGGGAGATGGGCCGGGCTAGATGGGCCTGGCTAGATGGGAGCGGGCTGCGGTGTCAGCCGAGGGCGGCGCGCGCGATACGAACCGTGGAGTTCCAGCGCCACTCTGTGGTGGTGCTTTCGGGGTGCCGTCCCGTGGCGCGCAGCAGGTCGCTCCAGGCATCCGTGGTGCGCGCAGCGTCCGGGAAGATGCGGTCGAGCACCCGAGACACGATGGCGCCGTCCGGCTTGTAGTCGACGCCCTGCTCGGTGAGGATGTCGAAGCCATGCAGCACAACCTCTGCAATACCCATCGCGGCAAACCCCGACGCATCAGACAGGCCGGCAGGGTGAAAGCCACGGTGAGAGCTCGGAGCCGTCGCCACAACAGAACTCAGCAGGCCGCCGGCGGCATCAAGGCAACTGACGATGCCGGGAGTTCCCATTGCAGGGTCTGGGTAGAGCACGGTGGAGAGTCCACCCTCACGCCAGGCCGGTGGGTCGACGAACTCGACGTAGGACGTCTGAGGCGGATGACTGCCGGACAACTGCAGCGCGTAGAAAAGCAGATCGTCGCAGACGTGCGCTGCAGTCTCCCGATTGGTCCACGTCAGATTGTGCGCCAGGTCATCCCACGATTCGTCGGACAGCGCCGCAAACCGCTGCATCAGGTCGTCGATGACGGTGCGGACGTCGTGCGAAGTTGGCTCCATGGGGTCAACTCTGCCGGGCGCCCGCAGTTCGGCGCAACGACACAGCGTGCAATCCACAACACTGAGTGCGTTCAACAACAGCGCGTTTGGCTCACATACCCGGCAGGTGACGGATGTTGGACCGCGCGATCTGCACGGCCTCGCCGACGCCCCCGTTGAACACGACCTTCGTCATAGCGAGGGCGAAGCCCGTGATCTGGGAGGCGGAGACCGTGGGCGGAAGTGACAGCGCCAGCGGGTCGGTCACGATATCGACCAGCGCCGGACCGTCGTAGGCGAACGCATCCGTGAGCGCGCCTTTCAGGTCTTTGGGATCCTCAACCCGTCGACCGAACACACTGAGCGCCTGCGCGACAGCGGCATAGTTGACGTCTGGCACGTCAACGCCATACGCCGGGATGCCATCAACGAACATCTCCAACTTCACCAGCCCGAGCGTTGAATTGTTGAAGACGACAAGCTTCACCGGGAGTTTGTACGCAGCGACGGTGACGAGTTCACCCATCAGCATCGACAAGCCGCCATCGCCGGATAATGACACCACCTGGCGCTGTGGGTACGCCACCTGGGCGCCGAGCGCCTGGGGGAGTGCGTTAGCCATCGATCCGTGCAGGTAGGAACCGATCAATCGTCTCTTGCCATTGACCGTGATGTACCTCGCCTGCCAGACATTGCACATGCCGGTATCTGCCGTGACGATGGCGTCGTCGGCCAACAGATCGTCGAGCACCGTCGCGGCGTACTCGGGGTGGATGGGCTTCATAGTGTCGACATCGGTGTACTTTCCAACAACGGAATGCATCAACCGGTCGTGCTTCTTTATATTCTCGTTTAGGAATGAACGGTTCTTCTTCCGTCTAACCTGTGGCGTGAGGGCAGCAAGCGTCGCTGTGACATCGCCGAGGATCGGGTACGTCACACTCGTTCGGCGGCCTAGATGCGCAACATCGGAGTCGATCTGCGCAACGGCCACTGATGCTTCGTCGGGCAGGAACTGCTCGTACGGAAAGTCGGTGCCCAGCAGAATCAGCAGGTCGGCGTTGTGAATCCCGGCATGGGCGGCTCCGTAACCGAGTAAGCCGGTCATCCCCACGTCAAATGGGTTGTCGTACTGAATCCATTCCTTTCCACGCACGGAATGCCCGATCGGAGCACCAATCAGGTCAGCGAACGCGACGACCTCGTCGTGCGCCCCCGCAACGCCGGCGCCCGCGAAAATGGCCACGGACGACGCCGCGTTGATCGCGTCAGCCAGGCGCGCGACATCCGCTGCCGCCGGTACCAGTGCGGGTGCCCCTGGTGTGACGAACGCGGGAAAGCTGCCAACGGCATCGTATTCGGCGACGTCACCCGGTAGCGTCACGACCGCAACGCCGCGCAGTCCGGTGGCGTGACGCAGCGCGGAATTGATCACCCGCGGTGCCTGCTCAGCCGTGGAAATGAACTCGCAATAGTTCGAGCACTCAACGAATAGTCGATCGGGATGGGTTTCCTGAAAGTAGCCGCTCCCGATCTGCTTGCTCGGAATGTGGCTGGCGATCGCCAACACCGGCGCCCCCGACCGATGTGCGTCATACAGCCCGTTGATCAGGTGCAGGTTGCCGGGGCCGCAACTCCCGGCACATACCGCGAGCTTGCCCGTGAGCTGGGCCTCCGCGCCCGCCGCAAATGCCGCGGCCTCCTCGTTGCGAACGTGGATCCAGTCGATGCCGCCCTTCGCAGCACCGCCAGACCGACGCACCGCGTCGACGATGGGATTGAGGCTGTCCCCGACGATCCCGTAGATACGATGGACTCCTACATCGAGCAGCTGGGCAACAAGCTGGTCTGCGACTGATCTCTTAGCCATAGGCCCAGTATGTGCTCGTGACACTCCGCAATCTAGGGTCGCTGCAGCCGGTGCAGGCTAGGTGAGCGTGACCCTGTCGTGGGTCTCGAGGCCACATTCCTGACCCGGGTACCTGAGCCCCGAAAAGTACTGCGCGGTGTGGGCCACGATCTGTTCACCGCTGATCGGCACGCCATTGAAGGTCGAGTCCGTGGTGGTGTGACAGTCGCTGACGAGCACGATGTCATAGCCCTCAGCTGCCGCGCGCTGCGCCGTCGTCCGCACGCAATAGTCGGACTGCGCGCCCGCAATCACCAGCCGAGAGATCCCGGCCTCTGCGAGCACCGCGGCCAGGGACGTGTCGACAAACGAGTCTCTGTATGCCTTATACACCCGGGCTTCGCCGTCCTGCGGTGCCAGTGGAGCGGCGAGCTGCCAGGCATCGCTGCCGCGTTCCATTCCCGGTTCTTCATGCTGCACGAAGATCACCGGAGCAGCGGATGCCCGCGCTCGCGCAATCAGGGCATCCGTACGTGCCAGCACGCCAGGCCCGTCGAAGCAGCCATTCATCACGTCGACCTGGAGGTCGATGACGAGCACTGCGGTTCTGGTCCTGTCGACAAAGCGGCTCATGGTGCCCATTCTTCCAGCCGGTTTGCGCACTTCTAGGCAGAGCCTCGTCTGACGAGCTCGGTGGGAATCGTGATTGCCGCGGCCGGCTGGCCCTCGATCACCTGCATCAGCAGTCGCACCATTTCCTGACTGATCCGCTCGAAGGGCTGTCGCATTGTCGTCAGCTGTGGCGTCGTCGTGACCGCCACCGGGGAATCGTCGAAGCCAATCAGGGAAACATCATCCGGAACCACACGTCCAGCAGCCTGCAGCACGTCCAGTGCGCCGACGGCCATCATGTCGTTCGCCGCAAAGACACCGTCGATCTCGGGGTGGCGCTCAAACAGCTCCCGCATGCCAGCTGCACCACTCGCCTTGCTGTAGTCGCCATGCGCAACGAACGACTCGTCGTAGTCGCTGCCGAGCTGCTCCCGATACCCCGCGAACCGGTTGATTCCCCCAGAGGTGTCGAGCGGGCCGGTGATGATCGCGATGTGCGTGCGGCCCTGGTCTTGCAGGAGCTCAACTGCCGTTCTGGCACCGTCAGCATCGGCGGCGGCCACATAGCCGATGTTGCGCTCGTATCCGAGTGGAATGCCGCAGGCGATCGCCGGTACTTTCGAGCGCACCAGCTCAGGGATGAATGACTGCCGCCCTCGGTGCGAGGAGACTAGCAGAACGCCGTCGACGTGGCCGGCCGTGATGAAGTCAGTGGCTCGTCGTTGTTCAGCGTCCGATCCGGCCATGAGCAGCACCAGCGGGATGTCGCGCTCCTCAAGCGCCTGCGCAGCGCCCCGCATCAGGATCGAGAAGTTGGGGTCTTCGAACAGGCGCTCATGCGACTCGGTGAGCAGGAATGCGATCGAATTCGCGCGATTGGTCGCGAGGCTTCTGGCGTGCGGGTTGATCCGATAGCCGGTCTTCTTGATCGCGTCATTCACCGCGGCCAGGGCGTCGGGGCTCACCCAGTGACCGCCGTTGAGTACCCGGGACACCGTCCCTCTGGATACGCCGGCTTCGAGTGCAACGTCGTCGATCGTGGGGCGTCGCCGCCGCGAAGTAGTGTCGGTCACGCGCCCAGCCTATTGGAGTCCATCATGCTCGTCTCCACTGATTACTTGACGGCGCCGGCTGCCAGGTCAACCTTCCAGTAGCGCTGCAGCACCAGGAAGAGTGCGATCAGCGGAATGATCGACAGCAGCGCGCCGGTGATGACGAGCGTGTAGAGCGCCGGAACCGTTGCGCCCTGGTTGAGCAGACCGTTCAGGCCGACGGTGATCGGGAACAGCGTGTCGCTGCCGAGCATGATGTACGGCAGCATGAAGTTGTTCCACACGGCGACGAACTGGAAGAGGAAGATCGTCACAAGGCCGGGCATCATCATGGGCAGGGCGATGCCGTGGAAGATCCGCAGTTCTTTGGCACCCTCGGTGCGCGCAGCTTCGATGACCTCGGTCGGCACAGAGCCAGCGGTGTAGATCCGTGCCAGGTAGATGCCGTAGGGGCTGATGATCTGGGGGAGCAGCACGGCCCAGTAGGTGTTGGTCAGGCCGATCTGTGCCATCAGGAAGTACTGCGGGATGGCCAGGATCACGCCGGGAACCAGCACGCCCATGAGCAGAACCTTGAAGACAAAGCCCTTGCCTGGGAACGAGAACTTGGCCAGGACGTAGCCAGACATCGCCGAGATGTACGTCGACGCAAGTGCCCCGACACCGGCATACAGCGCGGTGTTCAGCATCCAGCGCCAGTAGAGGCCGTCGCGGTACTGCGTGAGTTCGACGATGTTGTCCCACAGGTGGGTGCTGGGCGCGAGGGTGAATGTCGAGAAGAGCTCTGAGCCGTCCTTGGTGGATGCCATCAGCACCCAGAACACGGGGAAGAGGCAGTAAATCGCACCAATGATCAGGATGCTGGTCGAGAGAACACTCGGGCGCACCGTGATCCCGTTGTCCTTCTTCGCACGTCGTGAAGCGGGAGTGGACTTGGGATGTGACGCCGCAACATCCGGTCGGCTAGTCTCCGTGGTTTCTGCAAGGGAGGTCATGTCAGTCTTCCTGTCCGAAAGCGCGCTTCTGGACGATGCGAAGGAATAGGAACGAGAGCGCGAACGTCGCCAGTGCGATGATGATCGAGGTGGCGGCAGCCGAGTAGATGTCGTCGCGCGTGAACGCATCCCGGTACACGAGCATCAGCGGTGACCAGCTGGTCGACAGGCTGTTGGTCAGCGGACGCAGGGTCGTGGGTTCGGCAAAGACCTGCAGTGTTGCGATCATCGAGAAGAGCGCGGTCATGATGAGAGCCGGGGCAATGATCGGGATCTTGATGCGCCAGGCGATCTGAATCTCGCTCGCGCCATCGATCTTTGCCGCCTCGTAGATCTCGCTGGAGACTGACTTGAGCGAGGTGTAGATAACGATCATGTTGAAGCCCACTCCACCCCAAAGCGCGATGTTCGCAATTCCGAAAGTGACGAGCGACGGCGACATCATCGACGGGGCGTCCCAGCCGAGTTTGTCGAAGACATAGTAGAAGGGGCTGACTGCCGGGAGGTAGAGGAAACCCCAGAGCAGCGAGCTGATCACAGCAGGAACCGCGTACGGCAGGAAGATCGAGATCCGCGAGAAGCTCTGTGCCCGGGTGCGGCGCGAGTCGAGCAGCAGCGCGAAGAGCAGCGCAAGCCCGAGCATGGTGGGGATGAGCACGGCACCGTAGACCAGAACACGGCCGACGCTGGCCCCGAATTCTGGGTTGGTGAGAGTGCCGATGTAATTCTGGAGTCCGGCGAAAACCTGCGTCTGACTTCCCGAGCCGAGGCCGAGGCCGACAACCTGCTTCTTCTGGAAGCTCAGGTAGAGCGTATAGAAGATGGGGGCGGCCATGAAGACCGTGAACAGGATGATTCCGGGTGCCAGCATCGCATAGGCGCTGCGCGTCAGGGAGCGCTGGTTGCGCGAGCCCTTGCGGCGCGGCAGGACTGGGGCTGGTGCCTCGTCCCGCGGGGTGTCGACGAGTGTCGTCACTGCAAATCTCCGTTCTGAGAATGCTGGGGGCCTGCCGAATATCTCCGACAGGCCCCCAAATGGTTGCTACTTGACGTTGAAGCCGCTCTTTTTGAGGTCATCCGTCGTGATTTTCTGCATGGCGCCGACCGCCGCGACAAACGCTGACTGAGTCTTCGCGTCTGCTGCCTTGGCGAACTCGTCGTTGTACGCGCTGTATGCCACGTTGACGTTGGGTCCGTAGGTGAACGGGTTCACTGCCGCCGCCGCAGCTGCTGCAACCTGGTAGAAATCGGCCTGGTTGCTGAAGAACTCAGGAGATTCAGTCAGTGCGGATGCCGCTGCCTTGGTGTCGGCCGGGTAGATTCCGGCGTTGTCGACGAGAGCCTGAATGGCCTCCGCATCGGTGTTCAGCCAGGTGACGAACTCGAGTGCTTCCTTGGGGTGCTTCGACTGAGTCGTCACACCGGTGGTCGAGCCGCCCCAGTTGCCGTTGGCAGCCTCGCCTGCGGTCCACTGCGGAACCTCAGCGGCAATCCACTTTCCCTGCGTGTCAGCCGCGTTTCCAGCCAGAACGCCAGGGCCCCATACCGATGAGACCCAGCCAGCCTGGCTGCCGTCGTTCAGTCCGGAATTCCACTCAGGGGTGTACATCGGCTTGTTGTCGATGACGCCTTCCTCGACGAGTTCGCCCCAGTATGAGGCGACCTTCTGGGTTGCAGCCTTGTCTATGTCGACGCCCCAGGCATCGCCGTCGACTGACCACCAGGAGGCGCCAGCCTGCTGAGACAGCCCGCTGAACCAGCCAGCGTCGTTCGCCGAGAACGTGCCGAGGTACTTGGACGGGTCTGCGGCGTGCAGGGCGCGGGCGGTATCTGCGTACTCATCCCACGTGGTCGGCACGGTCAGGCCGTACTGGCTCAGGATGTCGGCGCGGTAGTAGGCCATCATGGGGCCGGTGTCCTGAGGAATCGCGTACACGGCATCTCCGCCGAGCGTGACTGAGCTCCAGGCGCCACTCGGGAAGTTGCCCTCGAGGTCGCTTGCGCCGAACTCGGACAGGTCGGCAAGTGCATCAGAACCAACGAGCGTCGGGATCTTCTGGTACTCGGCCTGGATCATGTCTGGAGCGCCGCTGCCTGCCTTGATGGCGGTGAGGAGCTTGGTGATGGCCGGGTCGCCACCGTCCTGCTTGTTGACGGTGACCTGGATGTCGGGGTGCGACTCGTTCCAGATATCTACAACTTTGTCGAGGTTCGGTGCCCATGCCCAGTACGTGAGTTCAACGGACCCTGAGTCACCTCCCGAGGTATCAGCCGAACATCCGGTCATCAGCAACGCCGAAACTGCGATTGCTGTGACTGCTGCTGTGCGAATTGAGCTGCGCATTCGTCCTCCTTGTCGAAAGCCACCAGTAGGTGCATTGGGTCGGCGTGCTTTCGTAATCAAGCGACAACGTCGGCGTACCTGTGAGCGGTACTAGTAATTCACAGATACTTTTCCTTGTCAACACAGGTCATTCGGCTGGCTCTCACCGTGTGGGCTGTGATAGAACTGTGACCGCACACAGTCAAAGGAGAACCAATGCAACTCGAACGCCCCGAGGCAATCTCGCGGTCCCAGACCGAACAGGGCGCGACTGTCGTGCCAGCACAGCCCAGCGAAACGCAGCGCGGCACCAATGGTCGATGGATCCCCGGAACCACACAGATCCGGTTCGGCGGCGACTACAACCCCGAGCAGTGGAGCCGCGATACATGGCTCGAAGACATCGAGCTCATGCAGCAGGCCGGCATCAACCTGGTCAGCATCGGGATCTTCTCCTGGGCGCTTCTCGAACCGCGCGAGGGTGAATACGACTTCAGCTTCCTCGATGACATCATCGGTCTGCTCGGCGACGCCGGCATCGACGTCGACCTCGGCACGCCGACAGCTTCACCGCCGGCCTGGTTCTGGAAGAAGTACCCGGAATCGCACCCCGTCACCCGCGATGGCATCCGTCTGGGTTTCGGCTCGCGCGGCATGGTCAGCCCGAGCTCGCCCGAATACCGCGCTGCGGCGAGCGGCATCGCCGGGGAGCTGGCGAAGCGCTACTCGTCGAATCCTGCGGTCGTCATGTGGCACATCCACAACGAGTACGGCGCACCGATCAGCGACAGCTATGACGACTACTCGGTCGCAGCGTTCCGTGAGTGGCTGCAGGCGAAGTACGGCACCCTTGACGGCCTCAATCGCGCCTGGGGCACACTGTTCTGGGGCCAGGTCTACGGGGAGTGGGATGAGATCGACGTGCCGCGTCTCGCGGCCAGCGTGACCAACCAGGCGCAGCGCCTGGACTTCCAGCGTTTCACCTCTGATGCCCTGCTCGCCTGCTACGTCGCCGAGCGCAACGCGATCCGCGCGTACGACCAGACCCGCCCCATCACCACCAACTTCATGGGCACCAACTGCCCGTCTGTCGACTACTGGAAGTGGGCTGCCGAGGTCGACATCGTCGCCAACGACCACTACCTCGTCGCCGAGCGCAGCGACAACCACATCCTGCTCTCCATGGATGCCGACTTCACCCGCTCCCTCGCGGGAGGCTCGCCATGGATGCTCATGGAACACTCCACCTCTGCCGTCAACTGGCAGCCGCGCAACATCGCCAAGCGCGCTGGGGAGATGGCCAGGAACAGCCTCGCCCACGTCGCCAGGGGAGCGGATGCCGTGCTGTTCTTCCAGTTCAGGGCGAGCCGCTTCGGTGTGGAGAAGTTCCACTCGGCGATGCTGCCCCACGGTGGCACCTCGACGCGCATCTGGAAGGAAGTCGTCGCCCTCGGAAGCGACCTGGCTGCACTGTCGCCGATCAGCGGCTCGCGAGTGAGTGCATCCGTCGCCATCGTCTGGAGCATCGAGTCGTTCTGGGCCCAGGACCTCGAGTGGCGCCCCACCGTCGAGCTTGAACACCGCTCTCGCATCGAATCGTTCTACACGGCGCTCTGGGAGCGCGGCGTGACGATCGACTTCGTGCACCCCAGCCACGACCTCAACTCGTACGACGTCGTCTTCGCGCCCAGCCTCTACCTGCTCGACACCGAGGCAGCAGCGAACATCGAAGGCTACGTCGCCGCCGGCGGATCGCTCGTCGTCTCGTACTTCTCCGGCATCGTCGGTGCCAACGACGAGGTGTACCCCGGAGCATCACCCGGAGCGCTCCGCGACGTCCTCGGACTGGAGATCCACGAGTTCCTGCCGCTCCACGAGGCCGAAACAGTCGCACTCAGCGATGGTCGCACCGGTTCGGTGTGGACCGAAGAAGTCGTGCTCACCTCCGGCAGCGCACACGCGGTTTATGCTGACGGACCTGCCGCAGGCAAGCCGGCCATTGTGCGCAACGCGCATGGCGCCGGCCAGGCCTGGTACATCTCGACCGGGCTGCACGGATCCGACCTGTCATCGCTCATCGAGAGCGTGCTGACGGAGACGGGAACTGCGTTCAGCACCCTTCCCGCCGGCCTTGAGTACGTGGTGCGCCGCAGCGACGACACGGAGTACGCGTTCTACATCAACCACGCAGACACGGATGCCATCGTGACGGCACACGGTGTTGATGCGTTGACGGGTGAAGCGGTCGAGGGTGATGTCGTTGTGCCTGGTGCCGGTTTCCGGGTCATCACCACTCCTCGCTAGCCGCTGTTTGACTAGCTGCGCCGTCTGGCTCGAACTACTGCATGACGCGAAATGCGGGCGCTCCCGATGGGGCGCCCGCATTAGTCATCTGCTGACGCTTTCTGGCGACTATCCAAGGAGCCGCTTGAGGCGCACATCGGAATCCGGTGACGTTCGCAGTTCGCTAAGCAGGGTAGCCCCCGCCCTGGATCCTCAGCCACCGCGACGCACCAGTTCTTCACGATCTCACGCAGCAGAGATAATCGCTCGCTGCTTGTTTGTGAAAACCTTGAGTGGGTCGCTCAAGGTTCCTGGCGGAGCCCCTGTTGCCAGACTAAGTGCCACGGATTCCAGACCAGTCGCGTCGATCGTAGATTGCGCCTCGCGTCACGCTCGTTGTACACGCCGCGGCGTCAGAGGGCGTTGTTAGGCTCTCGGGTATGACAGCCCTAGTAATTGAAGGCGAGTGGATTCCATTCGACGGCGCCCTCCCCGAGATTGTAGATCGGGGCAAGGTCTACGTGGTCCCGACCCGAGGTCCGTCGGAAGGCAACGACAGACCACGATACACCGACACAGTGCGCTACCTGCCGAAAGCCGCGCGAGCGCGAGACCTGCCCGTCGAGTTTGCTACTCCGAGCGCGACGCGCGAGTACCTAGCCGAGTACAGCGTCGACCCTGAGACATGGTCACTCGGGCTAGCCTGTTTCCAAATGGCGAGCGACTGGCTCATCCTGACGGTCACACTCTTCATCACGCACCGTGCGGAACGCCAGGGCTGGACGCCCACAGAAGCGGAGCAGCTTCCGCTGAAAGTGTCCGTCGCCGAGACTGAGACCGGTCGCACCTTTGAGGTCGAAGGCAGCGGCGCTGAGGTAATTGAGGCGCTGAAGGTGCTACAGCGCAGCCCGGCGGACCACAAGAGGACCAAGAAGAAGGGCGATTGACGTGGCCGAGGGAAAAGGTCGCAAGTTCAAAATGTTGATCATGCAAGCCGGTCCGATCCCACCGTCGGGAGGGCCGCTACGAGACCGCTATCTCGATCATTGCGGTCGCGCGGCGCTCGATGTCTCAGTCGAAGAGTACGCGGAGGCCCTGGCCCTGCTCGGAGAGTTGGCTGGCCGTATTCCCACTCTCCCGGAGGCTCTCGTCGAGAAGGACGAAGACGTCCGCCGCGCCATCCAGCGAGAGAAGCGCGGCGAATGGATCAAGCTCACCACGGAGGTCGATCAGGCAACATTAGACGCGGTTGAGCCTCACATCACAAAGGCTGTATCTTCCGCCATTGAGGCGCTCAATTACCTTGAGGACCACGAATTAATGGAGGACGCGCACACTGCCATCCACCGCACCGCGTTCCTAAAACGCGGCCTCTTTGGTTGTCCGATCGTTCTGCGCGACGATGACGAGTATTGGTCCGAGTGTCCCGTAAATCTTTCTCACCTTCGCATGGGGGCCTCAGCTGGAATTGTGAGCGACTTTGAGTGCTCGATATGTGGCGAGCTTGTTGAAGACTGCGACCACCAGATGAGTGAGTTCTACCCGAAGGTCGCGGCGCGCGACGGCGAGCAGAAGTGCAACCTTTGCGATAGCGAGGGATGTGAGCATCCTGAGGGGGAGACCTTCCTGGTGCAGGCTCACGCGAGGGCGCGCAATATCAAAACTGGAGAGGTCTCGTTCGTGGCTCGACCTCGGTACCCGCTCGCGCGAATCTATGGAAAGACCAGAGACATGGGGACGTTGCGGGACGACAATCGCATTCGCTACGCAGCGGCGCATGGCGACTTGCATTGTGACGCGGACCTCGGCCCGTGCAAGGGTTTTAACGAAATGAAGGACTGGGACCTCAACAACATCTCACTGTCGGGTACCAGCGACGAGGACGAGGACGAGGACGAGGACGAGGAAGTCGATCAGATCTAGGTATTTCGGAATGCCGTTAAGGCCTCCTATCCCAAGCGACCATACGATCTAGGGTTCACAAGCATTTCACCAGGAGCACCATCGGCAGGCCCAACGACGAAGCGATGTGAAGCGAATCTCAGACCTCCGATCGTCGCAATAACGATGGTACGTCTTCCTTGTTGCAGTCGCAGTGGGTGTCGTGCAGGTCAGCCAGTCACGCGGCCCGAACGCGGAGCCATTGGTCAGCCTGGTCGTCATTGACGCGGTAATACATCAACGCATCGAGAGCCGGCTGCAGGTGGAGTCCCCAGACGCTTTCCAGAGGCAACTGGCTACCGCCGAAGTGTGCCTTCATTGCGCGGGCGAGATGGGTCCAAACGCCTTTCAATGTGCTGCGCTCCCAGTCGGTAAGCTCCGTGAGTTCGTCGAGGTTAAACCAAACGCCCGGCTTCGTCACGAGGACGTCAATCAAGTCCTGAGCGACTCGGAGTGCTTTCGAATCAGAACTAGCAAACCGAGCGAGCTCTTCGTCAGTCCAGTCCGTGGAAGCTAAAGCGGCGGATGACGTCGGGTTAGGTGGCGAGTCGAGATCGACAATGAGTCGCATCACGGCGACTACGTGCCGGGTCGGCACGGGGACGAGCTGGAATTCGGCGTTCGACGGATTGCTCATAAACCTATAACTTTCTATTCATTTAGAGCGCCGCTGTGACGTCTTCCATGCAGCCTAGAGCACTTAGACCAGTGGTGCAAGTGTTCTGGAGCAAAAATATAGCCCATCCACCTAACGCGCTTGAGCCAAGCTCCGAGACCCGTGGCGATGTGCATTCGGCATGTCGGCAGTCCTATATAGCCCCGTTCGCCGGACCTATTTTGGAATGGTCTATCGACCGCCCGTGGCCGCCCATCCGGGTGTGTCGATCGCCCACCAGTTGGAGTGCACGTGCCGCGCCTTCTCGAACGCGCCGCGAGGCATCCGTTGCCCGTTCGCGAAGCAGTGCACGCAGGCTCTAGTCACTCGGCGTCTCCAGCAGCAACCAACCAAGGGCTTCGGTCCCGCAGAAGCGCAGGTACTCGTCGTCGGCCAACGCCGCTCGCAGGATCAGTACGCGGCTGGCCGCACCGGCGAACGCGTCGGCCAATGCGAGATTCGCCCGCGGCCCGGGCAGACCGGAGTTCGCGGTCAGATAGTCGAGCAGCTCCGATTCGGGCATCGCGCGCAGCGTCGCGTCGAGCTCTCCAGCTGTCGACCTGGCCATGGCTCATGGTATTCCTGTGCAGTCAGCCGGCACAGGAAGAGGTGCACTGCGTCATCGACGTGCAGGGCCGCGCCTTCGCAGCGAGGCCCCGGTGATGAGAGCTACGTGTTGTGTGAAGTCCCGCACAGCGCCGTGCCCGGTACGCCGGTGAACGCACACCGTCTGAACGCGAGAGACTGGGGGAGTGACCAGTACGCCGTTCGACCCGTCGAAGATCGGTCGCGGGCTCGCGTTTGCGTCGGCGATCGATGATCTGAGTGCTGCGCTCGATCAGAGCCCGTCTGTCGTCGTCAGCGCGCCGCCGGGCACGGGCAAGACCACGCTTGTCCCGCCACTCGTCGCAGATCGTGTTCAGGGTCGTGTGATCGTCACGCAGCCACGCCGGGTCGCAGCCCGCGCTGCTGCCAGACGACTCGCGCAGTTGGACGGATCACCCATCGGCTCCCGCGTCGGATTTACCGTCAGGGGCGAACGCCACGTGAGCTCGTCCACCCGGATCGAGTTCGTCACCGCCGGCGTGCTGCTGCGCCGCCTGCTCGACGACCCAGGTCTCGAGGGGGTCGGCGCGGTCATCATCGACGAAGTGCACGAGCGTGCTTTGGAGACGGATCTGCTGATCGGGCTGCTCGGTGAGGTCCGCGAGCTGCGCGACGACCTCGTCGTCATCGCGATGTCCGCGACACTCGACGCCGGCCGGTTCGCGACAGTACTGGGAACAGATGCTTCGCCAGCCCCGATCGTGACCCAGACGGTGCCTGCACATCCGCTTGAGGTGCGCTGGGCACCGTCTGCCACACCTCGGCTGGATGAACGCGGGGTGACCTGGGCCTTCCTGGACCACGTCGCGAGCATCGCGGTTGCCGCCCACCGCAACCTCGTGCGTATCAATCCGGACGCCGATGCTCTCGTTTTCGCGCCGGGCGCGCGTGAGGTCTCCGAGATCGCCGGACGCATCCGTGGTCTCGCCGCGGAGTTCGACGTGCGCGAACTGCACGGCCAGATCCCGGCCGCAGAGCAGGATGCGGTAATCAGCGGGCGCAACGCAGACGCTCCTGCACGGATCATCGTGACGACGTCACTCGCCGAATCCTCTCTGACCGTCCCCGGTGTGCGCCTGGTCGTCGATACCTGCCTGTCTCGCGCTCCGCAGCGGGATGCAGTGCGCGGCATGAGCGGTCTCGTCACCGGTCCAACGCCCAAGGCATCTGCCATCCAGCGCTCGGGGCGCGCCACCCGGCAGGGGCCCGGCGTCGTGGTCCGATGCGTTGACGAGCGAACCTTCGCCACCGCACCGTCGCACGCTGCCCCTGAGATCCAGGCGGCAGATCTCACCGACGCAGCCCTGCTCCTCGCCTGCTGGGGAGCACCTAATGGTGTGGGCCTGCGGCTGGTGGATCCGCTTCCCGCAGGCAGCCTGAACAATGCCATCGCCGTATTGCACGGGCTCGGCGCGATCGATGCCGATGGCCGCGCCACCGACGAAGGTCGACAGCTCGCCCGCATCCCGGCTGACCCTCGCCTCGCCCGCGCACTGCGCGCTGGGAGCGCCCTGGTCGGCGGGCGAACAGCGGCAGAGGTCGTCGCGCTGCTCAGCGGTGATCTCCGCGTTGCGGACGGCGATGCCCAGGCCGCGCTCACCGCACTGCGCAATGGACGCAGCCCTGATGCCCGCCGATGGGAGCAGGAGGTCCGGCGTCTCGAGCGGTTCACCGGGGCGACGGGCACAGCGCGAGGCAGCGCTGATCAGACCGGCGTTGTCATCGCGCTCGCATTCCCAGAGTGGATCGCCCGCCGCGTCGATCAGTCACCGCACGGCGCAACCTTTCTTCTCGCTTCCGGCACCCGTGCCGGGATCACCGGTCCGCTTGCGAGCGCCGAATGGTTGGCGGTCGCGGACGTCACCAGGGCCCAGGGGAGAGCGGCCGCAGGAACAGGAGCCATCATCCGCTCTGCCGCCATCATCTCTGAGGACCAGGCAGAGCAGGTGGCGTCCCATCTCTGCACCGACAGGGTCGAGGCGGAGTTCGTGAACGGGCGTGTCGTTGCGCGCCGTGAACGTCGAATCGGCGCGATCATTCGCGCGTCAGTCCCGCTACGCGTACAAGCGGATGATGGTGGACGCGATGCCGTCCGGCGCGCGGTCACAGAACAAGGACTCGGGGTTTTTGTCTGGTCAGAGTCCGCGGACGCACTGCGGCGTCGCCTCGCCTTGCTGCATCGCGAGCTCGGTTCCCCCTGGCCGGATGTCTCAGACGCCGCCCTGCTCAGTACCCTCGATTCCTGGCTCGGCCCCGAGCTGTCAGAACTCGCCGCAGGCACGCCGGCCGCGCGCATCGACCTGGCCCCTGCACTCCGGCGCATCCTGCCGTGGCCCGCCGCGGTCGACTTCGATGCGCTGGTTCCGGAGCGCCTTGAGGTGCCCAGCGGCTCGCAGGTGCGTCTCAGCTACCCACCGGTCGATGATTCCGCCGCCCGCCCCGTTGTAGCCGTGAAACTGCAGGAATGCTTCGGGTGGGCAGAGACCCCGCGTCTCGTCGCAGGACGAGTACCGGTGTTGTTCCACTTGCTTTCCCCCGCCGGGCATCCACTTGCCGTGACCGATGACCTTGCGTCATTCTGGGCAGGACCGTACTCACAGGTGCGCGCCCAGATGCGTGGCCGCTATCCGAAGCATCCATGGCCTGAAGACCCCTGGTCCGCGGTGCCGACCAGGCACACCACGCGCCGCGCTGCCCTGGGCTAGCTGCCGTTTGCGCTGTGCCGGAACGAATTCAACGCCCAACCCGTCCAGAGGTGACGACGTGGCACGGGTACGTTGGGCAACATGAACAGCAAAGTCGGACGCACCGCCCTCATCACCACCGGTGTGATCGCGGTGATCATTGGTGGAGCATTCGCCGGGCAGGGAATGAACCTGATTCCGGGAAGTTTCATGACCGGTAACCGAACGTGGCTCTTCATCGGGCTGATCGTCGCAGTCGTCGGCATCATCCTGGTGGTGCTCGGCCTACGTCGACCCAAGTCCGGACACCACTGATGCGCAGACGGGCGAAACCGTCGACGGGGAGTCAACCGTCGACGGTCTCGGTTTCCGGGTGATCGTCCCTGAGCGCTAGACGGCGACCGAAGTTGCTGCATCGAGCACCGAACGCTCGATGCAGCGATCGCGAATCTCTGCCTGCATCCGCTCCACAAAGTCCGTAAGGGGCAGCTTTCCGGTCATCGCCAAGCCCGGAGCGTTGATACTCACACTTCGCTCCGCGCTCTCCACATCGCCGATAATCGCCTGATACGGGTCACGCGATGCCCGAGAATCCCTGATCCTCGACCCCAAGCTGCCGCGGTCAGAGATCTCGGCGCGGATTCCTGCGGCACGCAACTCCTCCCAGGCGGCATGCGCGGCCTCGCCATGGCGCGCAGCACTGACCGGCAGCACCCGCACCTGCACAGGTGCGAGCCAGGTCGGCAGCCGACCGTCATATCTCTCGATCAGCAGCGCAGTCATCCGCTCCATGGAGCTGAGCAAGCCCCGGTGGATCATCACCGGGCGCACCTTCTTGCCCTGCTCGTCGGTGTACTGCAGGTCGAAGCGTTCTGGCTGGTTGTAGTCGACCTGCACGGTGGAGAGGGTTTCCTCTTTGCCGTTCGCATCGATGACCTGCACATCGATCTTCGGCCCATAGAAGGCCGCTTCGCCCGGTGCGTCCACATAGGGTGCGCCAAACTCCGCCAACGCCGCTCGGAGGTGGAGTTCGGCTCGCTCCCACTGGTCGTCGCTCCCCACGAAACCGCCGTCGTCAGCGGGGTCGCCGGCCGCCCCTCGCAGGGAGAGTCGGTAGTAGGCAATCTCGATGCCCAGGATGTCGTAGCTGCGCCGGATGGCCCGCAGTGCAAGCAGTACCTCAGCTCCCACCTGGTCTTCGCGGCAGAAGCTGTGGGCGTCATCGAGGTTGATCTGGCGCACCCGGCTGAGCCCGCCGAGGTTGCCAGAGAGTTCGCTCCGGAACATCGAGCCCAGCTCCGCAAGGCGGATCGGAAGGTCGCGGTAGCTGCGACCCTCCGCTGCGTAGACCTGGGTGTGGTGTGGGCAGTTCGCTGGGCGCAGCACAAAGCTCTCCTCGCCGACCAGCATCTCGGGGAACATGTCCGCGGAGAACTTGTCCCAGTGACCGGACCGCTCAAACAGTTCCCGCTTCGCCAGCACAGGGGTGTAGACGCGTGAACAGCCAGAGGTCAGCGCCTGTTCAAGAGCGAGTTGCTCGAGCTCTGAGCGGATGACGGCGCCGGCCGGATACCACAGCGGCAGGCCGGCACCGATGATCGGCTTGGTGTCGAAAAGGCGCAGTTCGCGGCCGAGACTGCGGTGATTGTGTTCCATGTGCGGGCCTTCCATCGTGCCCGAGCAGTCCCCACGAAACAACGAAGCCCCGGGGGAGTCCCCGGGGCTTCGTGAGTGTGCAGCTGTGCTCAGTCACCACGCCGGAGAGAATCCGGCGTGGTCGTGACCATAATCTGCGAAATGAACATAGCTCGATAGTAGCGGTGGTGCGCAAATGCGCAAGAGGAACGCAGATCGCCGGGTGAACTACACCTCATCAGTCAGGCGCCTTCAGTTAGGCGCTTGAGACGTGCCTTCTTCAGGTTGGAGTCGACAATCCACCGCACATCGGCATCCGTCGATGTCTGCAATTGTTCAAATAGCGGCAAGCCCCTATCGGGAGTCCCGGCCACGGCGACGCTCCAGCAATAGCCGAGCGCTTGGCGCAGGTTGCGCACTCCTGGGTCGCGGCGTTCCTGCAGCGGAACCTGGGTGACGAACTCGGTCGCACGCTCGCAGGCCCAGAGCGCCAGCTCCGCCGTCTCCGGCTGCTTCAGGAGACGAGGTTCACACACGCCCGCCAGCGCTGCTCGACGCACCCAAGGACTGTCGTCTGCGGCCCACCCTGTCACGATGTCACGCAGTAGCACCGGATCGTGATCACCGACCATTTGCAGGGCCCGCGCCGCGCCTTCTCGAACGCGCCAGGCGGCATCCGCTGCCCGTTCGCGCAGCAGCGCACGCAGGTTGGAGTCTGTCGGGGTCTCCACCAACAATCGACCGATGGCTTCGGTCCCGCAGAAGCGCAGGTACTCATCGTCGGCATCGACAACTCGCAAAATGAGTGCGCGACTGGCCACAGTGGCGAACGCATCAGCCAGTGTGAGGTTTGCGCGCGGCCCAGGCAGCCCGGAATTCTGGCTCAGGTAGTCGAGCAGTTCCGAGTCGGGCATCGTGCCCAGTTTTGCTCCGAGTTGCCCGACCGACGACCTAGCCATGGCTCATGGTAATCCGATGGCGGCACCACGAAACTGGACCGGGCGAGAACTACGCGCCAGGCACCATATCCGCAAAGCGCGAGTAGTGCCCGTGGAACGCCACGGTCACGGTACGCGTCGGACCGTTACGGTGCTTGGCCACGATGAGGTCGGCCTCCCCAGCACGCGGGTTGTCTTTTTCGTAGGCGCTCTCACGGTGCAAGAGGATGACCATGTCGGCGTCCTGCTCGAGCGATCCGGACTCTCGAAGGTCGGAGATGGCTGGCATCTTGTCTGCACGCTGCTCAGGGCCACGGTTCAGCTGTGACAGCGCGATGACAGGAACCTGGAGTTCTTTCGCGAGCAGCTTCAGCGCACGCGAGAACTCGCTGACCTCCTGCTGACGCGATTCAACGCGCTTGCCGGATGTCATCAGCTGCAGGTAGTCAATGATGACCATCTTGAGGCCCACGCGCTGCTTGAGGCGGCGGCACTTGGCCCGAATCTCGACCAGGGTCATGTTCGGGCTGTCGTCAATGTAGAGCGGCGCATCGTTGATGCGGCCACGGGTGGACGCGATGGTCGTCCAGTCGCGGGTGTCGACCGTACCCTTACGCATGCTCTGCAGCGGAACGGATGCCTCAGCAGAGAGCAGACGCATCGCAATTTCACTGCGGCCCATTTCGAGCGAGAAGAAGATGCTGGGCATGTCGTTCTTGATGGATGCCGCGCGAGCGAAGTCGAGCGCGAGCGTTGACTTACCGAGTGCCGGACGAGCCGCGACGATGATCAGCTGGCCACCGTGGAATCCGTTGGTGAGTTCGTCGAGCTCGGCGAATCCGGTGGGGACACCGGTCATCGATCCGTCGTTGCCCTTGGCAGCTTCAATCTCGTCGATGGCCGTCGTGACGGCCTCGGTGAGCGGAACGTAGTCTTCGGTCTCGGTGTTGCCGGTGACCGAGTAGATCTCGGCCTGGGCGTTGTTGACGATGTCGAGGACTTCACCCTCACCGGCGTAGCCCATTTGCACAATGCGGGTGCCGGCCTCGACGAGGCGACGCAGCAGCGCGCGCTCAGCGACGATGGACGAGTAGAAGCCGGCGTTGGCGGCCGTGGGAACGAGGCTGGTGAGCGTGTGGAGGTACTCCGCGCCGCCGGCACGGGACAGCTCGCCAATCTTGGTGAGCTCGTCGGTGACGGCGATGACGTCGGTGGGTTCTCCGCGCGAGTACAGCGACAGCAGGGCGTCGTAGATGATCTCGTGCTTGGGGATGTAGAAGTCGTTGCCACGAACTGTTTCGACGACATCCGCTACAGCATCCTTGCTGAGCATCATTCCGCCGAGAGCACTCTGCTCTGCGAGGAGGTCGTGTGGGGGAGTGCGCTCTGTGTGTCGCGTTTCCGATCCGCTGCGCTGATCGTTCAGGCCGAGGTGGGCTATCGACACTCCGCGCCTCCTTCTATGTGTTGCTTGTGTGTTGCTTGAGTTCTACCAGCGACCACTGACAGGGATCGCTCCGCGCACACCGTCATCCGATGTGGCTCAAGTCACCCTACGGAGCGGTATGCCCCACAGCCAAACCACCCTGTGGATAACGTTGTGGAAAATCTGCGCGAAACGCCGCACGCGTTGTGCACAACCTGTGCACTCACCTGTGGATAGAAAAGAATATTGGCACCACATTTACCACTTGATCAGGCAATTAAACGATCCACACCTGTGTGGAAAAAGAAACTTCAATACTGTGTTGAAAGTTGATGCTGGGGAAACTACTCTGTGGAAAAATGTGTGCGCTAGTTTCCTCTTTCCGCCCTTGAACGGGCGGCAGCGATTGACCCCATCGGGGTCACCCGCTACATCGATCGCAGGTGCCTTACTTGGCAGCTACAACCTGAAGGGTGATCGTCGCACTGAGCTCGTCACGGAGGCGAACAGTCGCCTCGTGCTCGCCAACCAGCTTGATCGGGCTGAGCTCGATCTTGCGCTTGTCGATCGTTCCGAGGCCGGCTGCAGCAACAGCGTCAGCGACATCGGTGGTCTTGACGGAGCCGAACAGGCGTCCGCCAGCACCGGTCTTGACGACCAGCTTGACCTTGGTGTTCTCGAGTGCAGCCTTGAGAGCCTGCGCCTCTTCGAGGGTTGCGTGCTCACGTGCTGCACGTGCGGCCTTGATCTGTTCGATCTGCTTTTCGCCACCGCGAGTCCATGCCACGGCGAAGCCCTGGGGAACGAGGTAGTTACGAGCAAAGCCGTTCTTGACGTCAACGACGTCGCCCGGTGCGCCGAGGCCAGAGACCTCGTGCGTCAGAATCAGTTTCGACATATGAGGGCTCCTTACCGGCCTGAGCCAGCGTAAGGCAGCAAGGCCATTTCGCGAGCGTTCTTTACAGCACGGGCAATGAGGCGCTGCTCCTGGACGGAGACGCCAGTGATGCGGCGGGCGCGAATCTTTCCACGCTCGGAGATGAACTTGCGGAGGGTGGGGACATCCTTGTAGTCGATGACACCGACCCGGATCGACTTCGCGGGGGCGGCGTTCTTGCCACCCTTGGCTCCGCGGAGTGGCTTGCGGCGGTCGCCGCTGCTCTTTCCAGCCATGATTTCCTTTGCTTTCTTAAGTGTTTTTTCAGCCAGCGGCTAAGCGCGGCTTAGAAGGGTGTCTCGTCGCTGAAGTTGCCAGGGGTGTTCCAGACATCTCCGCCGGTTGCGGCGGGTGCACTGGCTGCCCATGGCTCGTCGCCGCCGCTGACGGCAGGAGCGCCGCCTCGGGGACCAGACGACTGCGCGCGTGTGACGGAAGCGGTTGCGTAGCGCAGGCTTGGGCCGATCTCATCGATCTCGAGCTCCATGCTGGTGCGCTTCTCACCTTCCTTCGTCTCATACGAACGCTGCTTGAGACGCCCGGTAGCGATAACGCGGGAACCCTTGGTCAGTGATCCGGCAACGTGCTCGGCGAATTCACGCCAGACGCTCGCGCGCAGGAACAACGCCTCGCCATCTTTCCACTCGTTTGCTGCGCGGTCGAAACTGCGCGGAGTGGATGCAATGGTGAAGTTGGCAACCGCCAGCCCGCCCTGCGTGTAACGCAGTTCCGGATCGCTGGTGAGGTTGCCCACCACGGTAATTACGGTCTCGCCGGCCATGGGCTACTTGTCGCTTGCCTTGTCGGCGGCAACGGCAACGGCAGGCTCAGCTTCAGCGGCAGCAGGCTTCGCAGCGGCAGCCTTAGGGTTGGCAGCCTTGCGGGCGGCCTTCTCTTCGGCGAGCTTTGCGGCGACAGCAACCTGGGCGATGCCTTCTTCTGCACGGAGCACCTTGGTGCGCATTACAGCTTCAGACAGCGACAGCTGGCGGTCGAGCTCGACCGTTGCTTCGGAGCTTGCGGTGAAATCGACGACGGCGTAGATGCCCTCTGACTTCTTGTTGATCTCGTATGCGAGACGGCGGCGACCCCAAACATCAACCTTGTCAATGGTGCCACCAGCGTTGCGAACAACGTTGAGGAACTTGTCAAGGCTGGGAGCTACGGTGCGCTCATCGATCTCGGGATCGAGGATAACCATCAATTCGTACTGGTGCATGACTAACCCACCTCCTTCGGACTAAAACGGCTGCAGACTTTCTGCAACAGGAGGGTTGTGCATGTGTCGTAAGCGGAGGCCGGGAATCCGGCACGCAGACAACCTGCCAAGACTAGCCGATGAAGCTGGGAACCGCCAGCCGCGGGGGCCGGTTGACTCGGAGGGCCTGATGCCGGTGGGGGAGTGGCAGGCAGGCGCCAAGAATCGCCGTTGCGACCGAGAGTCGCTGTTACAACGGCGACTCTCGGCACAAACGGCGACACTCGAGCAGCGGGCTCCCGGTCACACCGACCTGGCTCCCGGCCGCGGTCGGAGTCCGGCGCGCAGAAGGATGTTCCGAAGCTCATCCCTGCGCATCGCAGTTCCCCACTACCACCTGACCACGCCGTGGCCGGTGTTCGCCCGCAATCGGTCCTCCCGGATTTTCTCCGCTACGACCACGTCTGCTGGGCTCCGGCCCTTGAGGAATTCGCCGCGGGTGTACTTCACCTCACCGTCGAACTCGCCAATGAGCTGCAAGGTGCGATCCCCCTGCTTCTGCAGCCAGCGGAAGTCCACAAAGTCTTCGATTCCCTCCGGGCTTACAAACCGAACCTGGAGCTCTGGCGCCGGGAAGCCGCACAGATGAATCTGTCCACGACTGAGGGACTCTCCCGGTGACGCGGAGCGATTGTCGCTGAATGCAATCGCCACGCGAGCGGATCTCGTTCCACGAATCGGCCTCTCACCCGCAATGCGCGCAATCAGTAGCTCGCGCTCGACCCCCGGGTGCCGGGTATCGTCCAGCAGTTCGATTGACGATTTCGTTCCCACGTCGAGCGAGGCGACCGCGGATAGAAACGACGTCGTGCGTGCGAGGTCGATAAGGGTGCGGGCGAGCGAGGTGACGTGCAGACCGCCGATCTCCACGATGTCACCGTCGGCGATGGCGTCGTGGTGCACCGTTACGCCGTTCTTCGAGTGCAGCCCAAGGCGACCGGCAGCCATCACATGCGCGACCTGCGGCCACCGTCCGATGATGGGCAGCCCCCACATGACCGCGGCTGATTGGTGGGAGAAGATCGGAACGGTACCGCGCGTTGCTGCGACTGCGCGCATACGCAGAAGGTACCTGTCGCGCTCATCCACGTCATCCCATCAGCTTGCACCGACAAAGACGCCACGGCGGAGCTTGACGAGCTGATCGGACGCTACACCTCGATAGAGCTGGCGACCGCTGCCGCCAGCCTCGGCGACGTCGCGCGTGAAATGGAGCGGACGCCAACCAGGGCTCTCTGTAGTCATCACGCAATGCTCCGCGGAGTTCGCATGCGCGGGCGATGCTTGTGCACATCCTGTGCAGAATCGAACGCAAGCCGGCCCGGTAGGGGAGTGGCCTTCTGCCTTCGCCGACAATCGCCGTTACGACCGAGAGTCGCCGTTGCAACGGCGACTCTCGGCACTAACGGCGACACTCGGCGTAACTGAGTAACTGGGTAGCAAGGTTACGTTCGAGGGTGTCCATCAACGCAGCGGATGCGGCGCACACACGGTGCACCTAAGTGGGAGCGGAGGCGATGGCCAGGCTCGGACACGACAGACCAGGCGCGATGGATCAGGCGTGACGGATCAGGCGTCTCTGGTCTCGGTCGCCCCCGCGTTGCGGTCGGCCCACCAGGCCAGCAGGCGCTTCGTCGCTTCCTCGTCACCGAGCGGGCCATCGTCGAGCCGCTGCTCCAGCAGATAGCGGTAGGCCTCGCCAACCTCCGGCCCTGGCTTCACGCCCAGGATCTTCATGATCTGCTCGCCGTCGAGGTCGGGGCGAACGGCCGCCATCTCCTCTTGTTCCGCGAGTTCGGCGATCCGCTGCTCAAGATCGTCGTAGGCGAAGCCCAGTCGGTCGGCCTTGCGCTTGTTGCGCGTGGTGACATCCGCTCGCGTCAGAATATGTAACCGCTCAAGCTGGTCACCGGCATCCCGCACGTAGCGGCGCACGGCCGAATCGGTCCAGGCACCCTCGGTATAGCCGAAGAAGCGCAGGTGCAGGTCGATCAGGCGCGACACAGAGTTAATGGTCTCGTTGTCGAAGCGCAACGCCTTGAGGCGACGCTTCGCAAGCTTGGCGCCGACAACGTCGTGGTGGTAGAAACTGACGACTCCGCCCGGCTCGAGCTTCCGCGTAGCCGGCTTTCCGATGTCGTGGAACAGCGCGGCCAGGCGCAGGATGAGGTCGGGGCTGTCGAGGTTGCCGCGGGACTTCTCGTACCCGATCGCCTGCTCGAGCACGGTCAGGCTGTGCTGGTAGACGTCCTTGTGGTGGTGGTGCTCGTCCACTTCGAGACGCAGCGCGGGAATCTCAGGCAGCACGATGTCGGCCAACCCAGAGTCGACGAGCAGCTCAATGCCCGCACGAGGGGAGTCGGACTTCAGCAGCTTCGAGATCTCTTCTGCAACGCGCTCGACAGAGATATTGCGGATGCGATCGGCCATGGCCTCCATCGCAATTGCGGTGTCGATTTCCAGCGTGAAGCCAAGCTGCGAGGTGAACCGTGCGGCCCGCATCATGCGCAGGGGATCGTCGCCGAAGGAGACCTCTGGCGTCGTCGGGGTGCGCAGGATCTGGGAGATGAGGTCGTCGATGCCGCCAGACGGATCAACGAGCGTCATTTCGGGCAGGCGCAGCGCGAGGGCGTTCACCGTGAAGTCGCGGCGTACCAGGTCGTCTTCGAGGCTCTTGCCGAAGACAACGTCGGGCTTCCGCGTCTCACCGTCGTAGCTGTCTGCGCGATACGTGGTGATCTCTACGGTTTCGCCGGCGACCTTCGCACCGATGGTGCCGAATGCGCGACCGATGTCCCAGTGCCCTTCGGCGATGGGCTTGACGATGGCCAGAATTTCGTCTGGCGTGGCATCCGTTGTGAAATCGAGGTCATTGATCGGCCTGTCGAGGAACGCGTCCCTGACCGGTCCGCCGACGAGCGCGAGCTCGTGACCTGCATCCGAAAATGCGTTCGCTAAACGGGAAACGGTGGGGGTGGCAGCCAGTTCGCCCAGTCGCGCGAGGGCTGCCGCGACGCTCTGCATGACCCCCATGTTAGTTGCTGCACGGAACGACTGACGGCCGCGCGCAGGCTTCTCACTGGCTACACACCATAGAATCGCCTGCATGGTGGACGAGTCAATTCCTGCGCGTCAGCCTGCACTCTCCCTGTTTGCACTGCCCGGCACCCGGCGTTTGTCGCCCCGCTTTGCCGTGAAGCTGATCGCCGTGCTTTCACTCGCGCTTGCCGCCCCAGGACTCGGATTCGTTCCGGCGTCTGCCGTTGCGGCCAGCCCTGGCGTTGCGACAGAGGCCCAGGCCCCCCTGGCGACGGCCGCCGGCGATGACCTCGTGACCGTCGAACTTGCCCCTGCCGGTTCGCCCGTCGTTCAGCCCGGCCAGGATTTGGCTGTGACGGCCACCATCACCAACGGCGGCACGGATGCGGTCAACTCCGGAGATCTCGGTATTTATTTGGCCGGCCGCGCGCTGACCACCCAGACAGCGCTCGACGCTTGGCTCGACCCGGAGACGGAGGCGAATGGCGACCTGCTGGTCACCTCGTCTACGGCCGTCGAGATCCTCCCCGGTAACTCGTCGGTCGTCACGGTCACAGTTCCCTCCGCCGCGCTCGGCCTGACAGATGAGAACGGATGGGGGGCCCGCGGCATTGCAGCCAGGCTCACCGTCGACGGTGAAACGACCGCCGAGGGCCGCAGCACCTTCGTCTGGTACCCGGCTCAGTCGGTTACACCGGTGAACTTCAGCGTCGTCATGCCCATCACGACACCGGCCGGGAGCGTTGGGATCATTCCAGCTACTGCCCTGGAGACCTATACGAGCCCGACAGGGCTGCTCACACGGCAGCTCGATGGCGTGATCAATACGCCCGTCGCGCTCGGCATCGATCCCATGATCATTGCGTCGATCCGTATTCTCGGCAGCGAAGCGCCGGTGTCGGCTCTCGGCTGGCTCGACCGCCTGGCTCACGCCACGAATGAGACATTCCCCTTGCAGTATGCGGATGCAGACATCGCGCTCGAGGCACAGACCAGCGGCCTCCTCCGGGGCCCCCTCTCGTTTGATTTCGCGATGGATCCTGCCGCCTTCGAGACACCGGTTCCTGCCGCCCCTGCCGCCGAAACCGAATCCGAAGAGCAGAGTTCGCTGCCGCAGGGCCTTGGCATCCGCGGACTGTCCCCTCAGGGCCACAGCGCGACAGAGACAGTCACCACTCCCACTGCCACCCCCACGCCAACCCCGGTGCCATCGGATGACCCGAACGCCGGACCGGCGCTGCCAACGGCCCAGGATCTCCTGGCCTGGAACTACACGAGCACCACTGTCGGCTGGCCGGCATCCGCAAGCGTTTCCGCGGCTGACCTCGATGTTTTCGCGGCAAGCGGCCTCACGACGACGCTCCTGTCCTCGTCGCAGGTGGCACGTTCCGACACATCGGTCACGCCATCCGCGACGGTAACCGTCGATGGCGGTGTCGGCCTGGTCGCCTCTGACACCCTGTCATCCGCGATCAGCGGAGCCGTGATGGCCTCGACCGACGAGGAGTGGCACGCACACATCGCAGAGGCATTCTCAGAGCTCGCTGTCGCAGCCGCAAACCAGTACGGAACCACACAAACAGTTCTGGCGGCCCTCGACCGGGGATGGCCACAGACCGCCACGCGGCTCACCCAGACCATCGCAACACTGTCGTCTATTCCGTGGCAGGCATCCGCCACTCTTGAACAGGCGATCGCGTCGCCCGCTGACACCAGTGCCACCTTCCAGGGCGAGTCGGAAGACGCGACCAGGGTCGAGCTCGGCAAGCGCCTGGTCGACAGCGAAAGCGCGCTCACCCAGTTCTCCACGGCCATCGCAGACCCGCTTGCCCTGACCGCACCAGAACGCCTCGCGCACCTCGCCCTGTTCGCCACGTCATGGACCAGCGACCAGGACGCATGGACAGCCGCCGTCGGCACCAACCTGACCGATGCGCGCAGCGTGCTCGATTCCGTCGTGGTGACCACCAAGGGCCCCATCAATGTGCTCGCGTCACAGGTCGACATTCCCATCACCCTGACCAACGACTTCGACCAGGCGGTCTCGGTGCGGCTGGCACTGGTTCCCTCGAATGCCCGGCTCGTGGTCGGCGACGAGGTCGAAGAGACCATTGACGCCAACTCAGGCCGCACGATCAAGATCCCCGTGAGTGCCAAGGTCGGAAACGGCGATGTCACCCTGCGCGCCATCGTCTACTCGCCGACCGGCGTGCAGCTCGGCGAACCAGTGCTGATCGACGTCAACGTGCAGGCCGAATGGGAAGGCGTTGGCGCCCTGATCTTCGGCATCGCTGTCGTGCTGTTCTTCGGCTACGGCGTGTGGCGCAACATCACCGGCCGCCGCAAGCACAAAGCGGATGCCGACACCGTCGACTCCAATCCGACACCTGATAACCCGGTTACAGACGTTCCTGCATCGCTGTTCGCAGCCCCCACGAAGGATGAGGACCCCCGTGTCACGAACGGTAAGGCAGACGACACCCGTGAGTAAGACAGGCAGCATCGGTCGCGCCAGCGTCTTCCTGGCCTCAGGAACGATCGTGTCGCGCATCCTGGGCTTCGTGAAGCTCTGGGTTCTCGCCCAGGTGATCGGTCTCTTTGGCCAGAGCACCAACGCCTTCGCGGTCGCCAACCAGCTTCCGAATACCGTCTATGTGATCGTGGCCGGCGGTGTGCTGACCGCCGTCTTGGTTCCGCAAATCGTGAGGGCAGCCCTGCACGCCGACGGTGGCACGGCATACATCAACAAGCTGCTCACCGTCGCTCTCGTCATTCTCGGCGCAACGACAATCGTGGCAACCCTGCTCGCCCCGGTGCTCACGCCGATTTGGGGCTCGAATCTTCCGCCAGAGACCCTGTCGCTGGCGATTGCCTTTGCCTACTGGTGCCTTCCGCAGATCTTCTTCTACGGGCTATACACGGTGCTGGGGGAGGTCCTGAATGCGCGCAAGTCGTTCGGCCCGTACACCTGGGTTCCCGTGCTCAACAATGTGGTGGCCATCGCCGGCCTCGGCGTCTTCGCCCTCATGTTCGGTGCAGACCCGACCGGTGCGCGGCTCGCAACCGACTTCTCGCCATTGATGATCGCCGTGCTCGCAGGCAGCGCAACGCTCGGCGTGCTGGTGCAGGCCGTCGTGCTCTACTACTTCTGGCGTCGCATCGGGCTGCGCTATCGCCCGGACTTCCACTGGCGTGGCGTCGGTCTCGGAACTGCCGGAAAGATGGCCGGCTGGACCTTCGGCATGCTCATCCTGACCACCATCGCCGGAATCGTCGAGACTCAGGTCGCGACGATCGCCTCGACCGACAGCACAGCATCCGTGCAGGTGCTCAACACCGCCTGGCTCATCTTCATGCTCCCGCACTCGGTCATCACCGTGTCGGTGGCCACCGCCTACTTCACCCGGATGAGTGAGCACGCGGCGATCCACAAGCTTGATTTGGTTCGCGCCGACGCATCGTCTGCCATCCGGGGCACCTCGCTGATCATCATGATCGCGTCGGCCGTGATCATTGTCTGCGCCTATCCGTTCGCCGCAGTCTTCGTGCACGGGGAGTTCGTGCAGGTCCAGGCCACGGGAAACGTGATCATCGCCTACGTGCTCGGACTCGTCGCCTTCTGCGTATTGTTCGTGCTTCAGCGCACCTTCTACGCCCTCAGCGACACCCGCACCCCGTTCTTCTTCACGCTCTTCCAGAGCGTGCTCATCGTCATCGGCGTGCTCGCCTGCCAGCTGCTGCCGGTGGAGTGGATCGCAGCCGGTATTGCGCTGGTGGTCACGGTCTCCGGTATTGCCCAGGCAATTCTTGCGGCCTTCCTGCTGCGCAAGAAGATCGGCGGCATCGACGGCAGACGCATCCTGCAGAGCCTGACCAAATACTTCGTTGCCGCAATCATCCCGGTTGCCCTCGGCGTATGGGTGCTGGTGCTGCTGGGTGGCACTCGCGAGGGCGGTTTTGCCGTTTCGGGTGTCTTTACCGCCATCGTCTCGATGGTTGCGATTGGCCTGGTCATGGCGTTGTCGTACTTCGGGATTCTCATGTTGATGCGTACGAGCGAGCTCAAAGCCTTCACCGACCCGCTGCTGGCCCGTTTCCGCCACTAAGCCAATCCCCACTGGTCGCGCCTCCCCACAGCCTGTGCGGGCCATCAGATGCCCAGCAAGTGCGGAATACCATCCGATTAGGATGTGTTGTACCGGGCAGTGGGATGAGCATGAGGTCATCCCGCCCACGATTTCAAGGAGAGTGCGCGTGCGCCAAATCATCATCATCGGCTCCGGTCCTGCGGGATACACGGCGGCCATCTACGCTGCGCGTGCCAACCTCAACCCGCTCCTCATCGCCAGTTCGGTGGAAGCCGGCGGCGAGTTGATGAATACGACGGAAGTGGAAAACTTCCCCGGATTCCCCGAGGGCATTCAGGGCCCCGAACTCATGACCAAGATGCAGGAGCAGGCTGAGCGGTTCGGCACTGAGGTTGTGTACGACGACGTCACGCACGTCGACCTCGACGGCGACATCAAGACGATCACGCTGGGCTCCGGCGAGAAGCACGAAGCCCTTGCCGTGATCTTCGCCACAGGGTCTGCGTACCGCAAGCTCGGACTGGACGACGAAGAGCGCCTGTCCGGCCGCGGCGTCTCGTGGTGTGCGACCTGCGACGGGTTCTTCTTCAAGGACAAGGTCATCGCCGTCGTCGGCGGGGGAGACTCCGCGATGGAGGAGGCTACCTTCCTGACGCGCTTCGCCAGCAAGGTGAACGTCATTCACCGCAAGGACACCCTGCGCGCCTCCAAGATCATGCAGGACCGTGCGTTTGCGAACGAGAAGATCGAGTTCGTCTGGAACGCGGAAGTGGCCGGCATCACCGGCGAAGAGGCCGTCGATGGCCTCGTGCTCCGCGACACGGTGTCCGGTGAGGAGAAGCCCCTCGAAATTGGCGGGCTCTTCGTCGCAATCGGCAACGACCCGCGCACCCACCTGGTGCATGGCAAGCTCGACCTCACCGACGATGGCACCATCGCCGTTGAGGGGCGATCCTCACGCACCAGCCAGGCCGGTGTCTTCGCTGCCGGAGACGTCATCGACCCGCACTACCGCCAGGCTGTCACGGCCGCGGCCTCTGGGACCGTCGCAGCTCTCGACGCCGAGCAGTACCTGGCATCCCTCCCCAAAGACCTGCTGGCCTCGGCTGGCGAAACTGAACTCGCAACACTTACCAACTAAGGAGAATTACATGACTGCTCGCGCTGTCACCGACGCAACCTTCGACCAGGAAGTCATCAACAACGAGAAGACCGTTCTGGTCGACTTCTGGGCAGAGTGGTGTGGCCCCTGCCGCGCCGTCAGCCCGATCCTTGACCAGATCGCTTCTGAGCACGCCGACAAGATCGACATCGTCAAGCTCAATGTTGACGACAACCCTGCCCTGGCAGCGAAGTACCAGATCACCTCCATCCCCGCGATGAAGGTGTTCCAGAAGGGCGAGGTCGTCAAGACCGTCATCGGCGCCAAGCCGAAGCCTGCCCTCGAAGCCGACCTGGCCGCCTACCTCGCGTAGCCGACCGGTTTCAGAAACCCCGTCCGGCGCAAGCCGGGCGGGGTTTTTTGTACCCAGGCAGACCACACCGGCCACGCGGCCAAGCGCGTCGCCGACTAGGAATAGCATTGAACCCTCACCAGGACGGAAGTGAAGTGACAGATCAGGGCGCCCCCCAGGCCGGAACCAACCTCGACCCGTGGTATCACCACTACGCCGAACGAGCCGCCGGCCTCCGTGCCTCAGAGGTGCGCGCGCTCTTCGCCGTCGCCTCCCGCCCTGAGGTGGTCTCGCTCGCCGGCGGCATGCCATACGTTGCCGCGCTGCCGCAGGACCTGGTGATCAACGCCATGGATCGCGTCATGGTCGAGCAGGGCGCCGTTGCGCTGCAATATGGCTCTGGTCAGGGAGTTCCCGAGCTTCGTGAGCAGATTCTCGAGGTCATGGCACTGGAAGGCATTCGAGCGCACGCTGACGATGTCGTGGTCACCACCGGGTCCCAGCACGCACTGGAACTCGTCAGCAAGCTCTTCCTCGACCCGGGAGACGTCGTGCTCTCCGAGGGTCCGAGTTACGTCACCGCAATGGTGATCTTCAAGTCGTACCAGGCCGAGGTCGAGCACGTTCCCATGGACGAGCACGGCCTCATTCCAGAGGCTCTTCGTGAGCGCATCGCCAGCCTCAAGGCCGCAGGCAAGAACATGAAGTTCCTCTACACGATCCCCAGCTTCCACAACCCGGCGGGTGTGACCCTCAGCTGGGAACGACGCGTCGAGATTCTCGAGATCGCCAAGTCGAACAACATCCTGGTGCTCGAGGACAACCCGTATGGCCTGCTCTATTTCGACCAGCCGGCACCGGATGCCATGCGCTCGCTCGAACAGGACGGCGTCGTCTATCTCGGCACCTTCTCCAAGACACTCGCTCCCGGGTTCCGGGTGGGATGGGCGCTGGCCCCGCATGCGATCAGGGAGAAGCTCGTCCTCGCCAACGAGGCCGCCGTGCTCTCGCCCAGTTCATTCAGCCAGCTGGTGATCTCGGAGTACCTGTCGACCGCCGACTGGAAGGGACAGATCAACACCTTCCGCGGCGTCTACCACGAGCGCAAGAACGCCATGCTCTCCGCACTCGACGAGTACCTGCCGGAGCTTAGCTGGACCAACCCGAACGGTGGCTTCTACGTCTGGGTGACCATGCCGGAGCAGCTGGATTCGAAGGCTATGCTCCCGCGTGCTGTCAAGGAGCTCGTTGCATATACCCCCGGCACGGCGTTCTTCGCCGATGGCGACGGGAGACAGAACATGCGGTTGTCGTTCTGTTACCCGACCCCCGAAAGCATTCGCCTCGGCATCCGTCGCCTTGCCACGGTCATTCGCAGTGAGCTCGACCTCCTCGACACGTTTGCCGGTACCGGAACGCTCAGCGCCGTCGACGACCGACGTCGATTCAGTGCCCCGCCGCCCAACATTTCCTAATCAATTCCGACCCCTTTCAGAGCAAGGAATAACCCTGAATATGAGCGAATTCACGGCTCTCAACATCGTCGTACTGGCCGGTGGCATTTCCCACGAGCGTGATGTGTCATTGCGCTCGGGTCGCCGCGTTTCCGATTCCCTCACCGGGCTCGGCCATCGCGTCACGATCGTCGACCCAGACGCGTCCCTGCTGGGCTTCCTCAACACGGCGAGGCCGGATGTCATTTGGCCGGCCCTGCACGGGGCCAGCGGCGAAGATGGCGCGTTGCGTTCCCTCCTCGCCACCACCGGAATTCCGTTCGTGGGTTCCGAGGGCCACGCTGCACGTCTTGCCTGGTCGAAGCCAACGGCGAAGGAACTCGTTCGCCGCGCTGGTTTTGCCACGCCACTGTCGATCGCCCTGTCGAAGGAGACCTTCCGCGACCTCGGTGCGGCGAACGTGCTCGAGAACGTCATCGCTGCACTCGGCACAGAACTCGTGGTCAAGCCGGCTGAGGGTGGATCAGCCCAGGGTGTGACAATCGTCGAAGGAGTTGCCGGCCTGCCCCGCGCGATGGTGGATGCCTTCACCTACTCCGACAATGCGCTCATTGAGCGCCGCGTAGTGGGCACTGAGCTGGCCGTAGCCGTCATAGACACGGGGGAGGGGCCCGTCGCCCTGCCTGCTGTCGAGATCGTCCCTCTCAGTGGCGTCTACAGCTTCGAAGCGCGCTACAACGCCGGGGAGACGCAATTCTATGCACCAGCACGCATCTCACCCGAGCTCGCAGAGCTCGTCGGAGAATCCGCCGTCGCGATTCATTCCCTGCTTGGGCTGCGACACATCTCACGCATCGACATGATTGTCGACGAAGACGGCACTCCCTGGTTCCTGGAGGCGAACGTGCTCCCCGGCCTCACGGAAACGTCGCTGGTTCCGCTGTGCATCGAGGCTTCCAGCCAGACGCTCGGCGATGTTTACTCCGCACTGGCTTTCGCCGCAATCAATGAAAGCAGCAACTAGACCAGCTCCCGCCTCGTCTGTAACGCATCCACTGAACGCTCCCCGCTCGCCCAGGTTCTAGCCTGGCGAACGGGGAGCGATTTCGTTAGGGGCGCACGGTCTCGTTTCACGTGAAACATCGCACTGTTGTACTCGACGCTGGGAGGCGGGGGAGTGGGGGAGTGGGGCCGGGTGGCGTAGCGGTGACAGGTGGCGATTCCGGGGCCCGGCATGGTTTCACGTGAAACATCAAGGCTGGATCATGGCACCCGGTCCGGCGGGACCGTTTCACGTGAAACACGGTGGACCTTCAGTCCGTGCTGTTTCACGTGAAACATTCGACTGTTATCGATGCCAAAATCTCCGCGTGGCCGGCTTGGTGGATACCGGCGCATCCGGATAGATGCTGCGGGTCGCTCGGCGACGATTGCTCCCCGATATCCAGTCGGCGAAGTACACCTTGGGCAGGATCTTAGCGAGCGACAGTGCGACGTAGATCACCGTGTTGGCTGCAACGAAGGTAGCAAAGTGGGCGAACAGCGGGGAGGTCAGAGTTGATGTCGGAAGGAGAATTCCAGCGGGGAACACGAGTGGCATCACGCTCTTCCTCCCTCTGACAACGGTGTACTCAGGGCGTCAATCCGCGGGGGTTCGTCTGGCGACGATGTGTGCGGCACGTGATCCCACGCAGCCTTCCTGCCCAGGGTGATGTCGATGATTCCCTTGACGTAGACCAGGTTGAGGAACATATCGAAGAGCAGCTCTGGCAGCAGCAGCAACGCGAGCAGTCGCGCCAGCCAGCCACCCTTCCACACGGTCGCGAGGCGTTCCACAAGGAAGATGGTGCCGACGCCCAACCAGAACGGGAACCACACCCAGGCGTCCACCGCGAGAACGGTGACTAACAGGAGTAGCAGAAATGACGTCAACGCGATCACGCTATAACCGATACCGAGCTGCTGCGCCCAGTAGCGCATGGTCGCCAGTGTCATGCCGTAGGACCCGATGTTCTCAAGAGCCCCACGCTGCCAACGCAAGCGCTGCTTCCACAGTGCCGCCGGCGTTGGCATCAGCTCGGTGACGACCGAGCACTTCTTTGGTGAGGTCATCAGAGCGCCCAGTGACTTGAGGGCGATCGTGAGCTCGTTGTCTTCGGTGAGCACGGCGGTGTCGTACACGTCTCCCGGCCGTCCCGGAATGATATCGCCACGACTCTCGGCCACTGCGCGCAATGCGGCGGGCCGGAACATGGACGCGGTGCCCGTCAGTACAAAGACACGACCGCGGCGCCGTGCAATCTCGCGAGAGTAGCGCACGTACTCATTGCGCTGCAGCTGGCCAAGCAGGCCGAAACCGTCTTCGCCGTAGAAAAGCCCGCCGACAGCCATCAGGGCGCGGTCATACGTGAACCGATTCACCCCTTCTTCCAGGAACCCATCGTCAAGAGTCGTGTCTGCGTCCATCACCATGACGATGTCATTGTCTCCCTGCCCAGGGAGAAGCCGAGCAAGGGCCTGGTTCAGGGCGCCCGCCTTCTTGTCGGTGTTCCCGACTGATTCGACAACCTCAACCCCATGCTGGAGCGCGAGGGCAACGGTGGTGTCTGTGCAGTTGTCGGCGACGACGATCACGCGCTCCGGCCGATGGGATTGGGCGTGTAGCGACGACAAGGTCATGGGCAGCGACGCCGCCTCGTTATAGGCCGGAATCAGCACAGTGACGGTGACCTTGCCCGCGAAGACACCTCGAGTGGACGCCATGATGACCTTGGGTGCCAACGGGGTGGCGTGCCTGTTTGAGGAGCGGCGAGACTTGCTCGCTGCTCTCCGCTCCAATAGCGCGATGCCGATGGCGAACAGTGCGGCCAAGGCAATCGCGGCGAGAATCAGCAACGGAGCGGGAGCCGCCGGGTCGTAGAACACCTGCCACACCCCGAACAGCGTGCCAACGCTCGGTACCTCCCCGACCTGCGGCGCGCTGAATCCAACCACGATCCAGAGTGCGACGGCGGCACCAGCAGCCGATGACGCTATGACTACACCGACAAATCTCCGCAACCGGTTCGCTCGCATAGCCGAACCGTAGCAGCTCACTGTCTCTCGACTCGGGCACGATAGTGATCGGCGCAACACGCACGGCGGATTTGAGCCAGTAGTTTCACGTGAAACACTTCAGAAGTGAGCAATTTCGCTTCGCTGAGAGCCATCCTAAGCTCACCATCGTCGTTAAAAAATTTCGGATTTCGCGGCATATCGACCGGAAAATTCCGCCATTCGAGGGGCGTCGCCTCGAACACACTCGACTATCTGTACCGCCGGCACTGAAACCACGAACGATCAGTCGTCAAGGACGAGCGATGCGGGGGAGTGGCGGGGAGGGAGCGGCGCGGGGAGCGGCGCGGGGAGCGGCGCGGGGAGCGGCGCCCACCGCTGGAGTCCAGCGGTGGGCGTCAGTGATCAAAATGAGAGCCAAGCAACCAACGAGGCCGAAACTAGCTAGCGCTGTAGCCAGACTGTCCGAGCTCCGCGAGGATTCTGTTGAGGTCGCCAATAGTCGCGAAATCTACTGTGATCTGGCCTTTTCGTGCGCCGAGCTTGATCTTGACCCGGGTGTCCAGCCGATCGCCGAGGCTATCCGCGAGCTCGTTGAGGTGCCCCTGGCGTTTTCCAGGGGCCGGCTTGGCCACCGGCGCCTTGGGAGTAGCGCTGGCGGCTGCTTCCGCGGCGCGAACCGACAGGTCTTCGTTCACAATCTTGTCAGCGAGGCGCAACATGCCCTCTGTGTCACCGACGGAGAGAATGGCCCGCGCGTGACCGGCGCTCAAAACGCCGGCGGCGACCCGCAGCTGAACGGCTGACGGCAGCTTGAGCAGGCGGATGGTGTTGGTGATCTGCGGACGCGAGCGTCCAATCTTCTGAGCGAGTTCGTCCTGGGTGATGCCAAAGTCCGACAGCAACTGCTGGTAGGCCGACGCCTCTTCAAGCGGGTTGAGCTGGGCGCGGTGCAGGTTCTCGAGGAGAGCATCCCGCAGCATATCGACATCCGCTGTGTCCCGGACGACAGCGGGGATCGTCGCGAGCCCCACCTCACGCGTGGCGCGCAATCGACGCTCACCCATGACGAGCTCGAACTTGCCATGCAATTCGGGGTGCGGACGCACCACGATGGGCTGGAGAACGCCAATTTCGCGGATGCTGTGCACCAGTTCGGCGAGGTCGGACTCGTCGAACACCATGCGAGGCTGTTGCGCATTCGGGATGATGTCGTGGGGGTCGAGGTACGCGAGCCAGGCCCCTGGTACGTCAAGCAGGTCTTCCGTCGAGCCCAGGGGCTCGACCGGCGCCAACACCGGTGCCTGAGCTGGGGCCGCCTGCGGCACGCTCAGAGCAGGTGAAGCTGTCGGGGGAGTGGGGCGGGAAGCAGCCACCGCGGCGCTCGTGTCTGAATGCGGAAAGAACACGTCGACGGGACGCGCCGGCTTGGCCTCGTCCTGCATCGGAATGAGCGCGCCAATTCCGCGCCCGAGGCCAGTCCGCTTTGCCATTAGAGCTGTACTCCAGTCTGTGGTGCGCCACGCCGGGCAATCTCTGCTGCGGCTTCGAGGTAGGAGAGCGATCCTGCGGAGTTGAGGTCGTAGCTGATGACGCTCTGGCCATAGCTGGGTGCCTCAGAAACGCGCACAGAGCGCGGAATCAGGGTCTTGAGCACCTGGTTGGGGAAGTGATCGCGCACGTCCTGGGCAACCTGGTTCGCGAGGTTCGTTCTGCCGTCGTACATGGTCAGCAGGATAGTCGAGACGCGCAACTCCGGGTTGAGATGCTTCTCAATGAGCTCAATGTTCTTGAGCAGCTGGCTGAGGCCTTCAAGCGCGTAGTACTCGCACTGGATAGGAATAAGAACCTCACGGGCCGCCACGAACGCATTGATCGTCAGCAAGCCGAGTGACGGCGGGCAGTCAATGAAAACGTAGTGGTAGGGGTCGGTCATCTCGCGAAGGTGCAGGTCGAGCGCACGGCGGAGACGCTGTTCGCGGGCAACGAGGGAGACAAGCTCGATCTCGGCACCGGCGAGGTGGATGGTGGCCGGAACGCAGTACAGCGCGCCGAATTCCGGGCTCTTCTGTACGACATCCGCCAACGCAACATCGTTGACGATCACGTCGTACACGCTCGCCGTGTCAGCGCGGTGCTCGACACCGAGCGCTGTCGAGGCGTTGCCCTGCGGGTCAAGGTCGATCACGAGCACCTTGGCGCCCTGGCGGGCGAGTGCTGCGGCCAGGTTGACGGCTGTGGTGGTCTTGCCAACGCCGCCCTTCTGGTTCGAGACGGTCATGACGCGTGTGGTGGCAGGCTTCGGAAGCTGCTCTGACGCAATGGCCTGGCGCCGGCGCGTTAATTCAGCGATCTCCCGTGCGAGGGGAGTGGATCCGTCGAATCCAGAATCTGACTGGAGGTGCTGGTCTTCACCAGGATGCTTCACGTGAAACCTTTGCGTCTGGATGCGGATGTGGTGACAAATTCCCGGGCATACTCATGCTTCGGGGGAGATCGCCGTACTACTGGGTCGCTCTGATCGAGGTGCCGCCCACACCGGATCCACAGCGGATGCCGTCAACGGACAGTACGAAAATCGAGAGACTAATCCACTGTAGCCCTAATGACCCGCGTGACATCCTGCAGCACGCCCTCACCGAGGGTGAGAACTTCAACATTGGTCAGACGGTACTTACGGATGGCCTTGGCTGCGGCCTCAATCTCGGCCGGTGCGCCTGCACCCTTCATGAGGATCAGCTCACCTCCTGGACGAAGCAGCGGCGCCGTCAGGGGAATCAGCGTGCGGAAAGCGCTCACAGCTCGAGCAGTCACCTGGTCGAGACGCTGATCCAGCTTGACCTCTTCGGCGCGGGCACGGTTCACGACGACGTTGTCCAGTCCGAGCGCTTTCACCTGGTCAGTGAGCCAGGCAACGCGACGCTCCATGGGCTCGATCAGAACGAACGACACGTCGGGGCGGGCAATGGCCAACACGAGACCGGGAAGTCCTGCCCCAGAGCCGACGTCTCCGACGAGGCCTGGACGCAACAAGGGTGCAACGATCGCGCAGTTCAGGATGTGACGCGACCACAGGCGGGGGAGTTCCAGTGGGCCAATGAGCCCGAGTTCTTCACCCTGCGCGGCCAGGTTGGCCGTGAATGCGCGCGCAACATCAATCTGCGCACCAAAGATTTCAGCCGCTTCGGCCGGCTCTGCCTCTAACAATTCGTTCAACGTTTCACGTGAAACTATGACGCGGTGATGACGGTGTGACGATCGCGGCCCTCGCCACGAGACTCTGACACGAAGCCGCGCTCCGACACCAGATCGTGGACGAGTTTGCGCTCGTACGACGACATCGGGGGGAGGGAAGCTTCTGTAGCACCGGCCTGGATGCGCTCGGCCGCGTGACTCACGAGAGACGCCAGTTCTGCCTGGCGCGCATCGCGCGAACCACCGATGTCGAGGATCAGGCGGGAAAATCCGCCGGTCTTGTTCTGCACTGCGAGGCGCGTGAGCTCCTGCAGGGCATTCACGGTGTCCGGCTTCGACAGAACACGGAGGTTTGCACCATCGGACGCATTCACTGACAGGTACGCGCGGCCGTTGCGGGCGTCGATGTCAATGTCACCGTCGAGGTCGCAGATGTCGAGGAACTCTTCGATGTAGTCCGCGGCGATGTCCCCCTCCTGCTCGAGCTGATCGAGCGTGGGGGAGTCGTTGCCTGACGCCACGGCAGTGTCGGCCTCTCCCGATGCGGGGAGCGACGCGGTGAACGCCGGGGCAACGACGATGTCGGCCGGGGTCGCGGTGTCAGTACCGGTGGTGTCAGTCACGATGGTCTTCCGTCTCTACTTTTTCGGGCCGGATTGCTTCTTTGCGCGGTTCTTGCTGACCGGCTGCTGGCGCTGAGTGGTCTTCGGAGCTTCGTCAACGACGATGATGTCGCCGTCAGTGGCGATGAGCTTGCCCTTACGAGCAAGACGCTCTTCGCGAGCCTTTGCCGCTTCACTGCCAGGCGTCGGCATGTTGCGGATGACGAGGAACTGCTGGCCCATGGTCCAGATGTTCGAGGTGAGCCAGTAGAACATGACGCCGAGCGGGAAGGCAACACCGGAGAAGGCGAAGACGAGGGGGAGCAGGTACAGCATGATCTTCTGCTGCTTGAACATGGGGCTCGCCTTGGTCTCAGGCGACATGTTCTTGGAGACGATCTGCAGCTGCGTGATGAACTGTGACGCCGTCATCAGCACAACCATTGTGGCGGCGATGATCATGACCGAGAGGCTGTAAGGATCGCCCGCCGTCATCAGCGTCCACTGCGAAGCGAACGAACTGTGCAGCGGAGCGCCGAGGAATTCTGATGAGCCGAAGCTCTTGGCGAGGACATCGTTGAGAGGACCGACGCCGGACTTCCCGTGCTGGGCATCGTTCAGCACCGAGAACAGTGAGAAGAAGATCGGCATCTGGATGAGCAGCGGGAGGCAAGAGCTCAGCGGGTTGGTGCCCGTGCGCTTGTACAGCTCCATAGTCTCGCGGGACATTGCCTCACGAGAGAACTGATCTTTCTTGCCCTTGTACTTGTCCTGGATCTTCTTCAGCTGAGGTGCAACCTCGAGCATCTTGCGCTGGCTCTTGATCTGCTTGACGAAGATCGGGATAAGAGCGGCCCGGACGACGATCGTGAGTCCGACGATGGACAGCACCCAGGTGAGACCAGCGGCAGGGTCAAGGCCGATCGCTGAGAAGAGCGAGTGGAATGCTACGAGCAGTAGCTCTACAACCCACTTCAGCGGCCAGAGGATTGTACCGATGATGTCCATGCGTGGGTTCAGCCCTTTCCGTGGCCTGGTGCAACAACAAAACCAAATCGCGTCACGACGTAGCGACGCTTGCGCTTCTGGGGAACATCATCGATCCCGCCCTCGGCCCACGGATGGCACCGGGCCAGACGTCGAGCGGCCAAAGCCGACCCGACAACCAGGCCATGTTCTTGAACGGCCCCCAGAGCATAGGCCGAACAGGAGGGGTAATACCGACAGACATCTCCATAAAGAGGAGATATCACCGCGCGATATGCGCGAAGTAGCAGGATCCCGATATTGCGCGGCAACAGAATTAACGTCGCCACAGCCCTGTTCATGATCTTTTCCTGCTCAATCCGATGCTCCCTGCATTCAAAGCATCTGATATCTCTGAATGCAGGGTAGCCCACGGCACCCGCTCGGAACCTGGCAGCGCCCTGATGACGATGTCAGTTCCCGGCGGAACAGATGGCAGAAGTTCAAAGCTCGCTGCTTTCATCCGGCGTCGAACGAGGTTGCGCACAACGGCGCCACCCACGTTCTTCGCCACGATGAAGCCAAATCGCGCAGAAGACCCTTCCGGGTTCTTCTTGAGGTAGGTAACGGTATGGGGACCGACAACTCGGTATCCCCGCCGGACGACTGATTTATAGTCATCGCCGCTCGTTACGCGATTTGATTTAGCGAGCACCAGCGCGCTTAAGCGGAGAGTTCGGTGCGTCCCTTACGACGACGTGCACCGAGGATTGCGCGGCCGGCGCGGGTGCGCATGCGCAGACGGAAACCGTGCACCTTGGCGCGACGGCGGTTGTTCGGCTGGAAGGTTCTCTTGCTCATAGTTCTATCTCCACGTGTTTGATCTCTGCAGGCCAAAACGGGCGGCCGGAAGAATTAAGGGGAGCCCGTGGGCTCAGGTCAACTGATTAAAACTACGGCTTTGAGATCAGTTGGTCAAACTCACAGAAGCCAAACGACCGATTCTCCACAATAATGGCGCTATCACTCGGATGACACGCGGAAAAAAATTCCGCTGAATTTGGAGTGACTGGGACTCATTAGCTACCGTGATGACCTAGTTATCCACAGGTAGGTGTAAAAAACCCTGAGAATAGGGCTTCTTTTCCCCACAGGCGGTGGATAACTCTGTGAATAAGAAGGTGCAGGTCAGCATGTCAGACGGCGAAATTCCGATCAGCGAGACGTGGCAGGCAGTACTGACCACCCTCGAATCGGACGACAGCATCACCCCGATGCTGTATGGATTCTTGAATTTGGTCGAACCCAAGGGGATTGCTGCCGGCACTTTCTACCTGGAAGTGCCCAACGAATTCACTGCCAGCATGCTGAATCAGCGGATGCGGGTGCCACTACTCACAGCAATGACACAGCTGGACGAGGCCAGAGAGGTCTCCAGCTTCTACGTGGTGGTCAATCCGGAACTTGAACCGGACGCGCAGCGACCCGTTCAGGACGAGACCGTCATTCCCGACGTTGAAACTCCTGCTGCGCACCAGTCAGTCTTCGAAACGACGCAGACGGATCGGCCGCACGACACCCGGCTGAATCCCAAGTACAACTTTGACAATTTCGTCATCGGGCAGTCGAACCGCTTCGCCCACGCGGCCGCTGTCGCCGTCGCGGAAGCGCCGGCAAAGGCATACAACCCACTCTTCGTCTACGGTTCGTCCGGACTGGGCAAGACCCACCTCCTCCACGCGACCGGTCACTACGCGATGAGCCTGTATCCCGGAATCCGGGTGCGTTATGTGAGTTCTGAGGAGTTCACGAACGACTTCATCAACTCGATCGCCAACAACCGCGGTTCGCTGTTCCAGCAGCGGTACCGCAATGTCGACATCCTGATGATCGACGACATCCAGTTCCTGCAGGGGAAGGCGGAGACGCAGGAAGCGTTCTTCCACACCTTCAACACCCTGCACGACCACAACAAGCAGGTGGTCATCACCAGCGACCTGCCCCCCAAGGCGCTCACCGGGTTCGAAGACCGGATGCGTTCACGGTTCGAGTGGGGCCTCATCACGGATGTTCAGGCGCCAGACCTCGAAACACGGATTGCCATCCTGCGCAAGAAGGCGCAGAGCGAAAAACTCCAGGTCCCTGACGACATCCTCGAGTTCATGGCGACCAAGGTCTCCTCGAACATTCGGGAGCTGGAAGGTACGTTGATCCGCGTCACGGCATTCGCGAGCCTGAACCGGACGCCCGTCGACATGAACCTGGTGCAGACGGTACTCAAGGACCTCATCACGCTCGACGAGGACAATGTCATCGCGCCGGTCGACATCATCACCAACACCGCTGACTACTTCAAGCTGACGGTCGACGACCTCTACGGATCCTCCAGGTCGCAAGCCGTGGCAACGGCCAGGCAGATCGCCATGTACCTCTGCCGGGAACTGACCAACCTGTCGCTCCCCAAGATCGGGCAGTTGTTCGGCAACCGTGACCACACCACAGTCATGTACGCGAACAAGAAAATCAGTGAACTGATGAAGGAACGTCGCTCGATCTACAACCAGGTGACGGAACTTACCAACAGGATCAAGCAGAACCACCGGTATAAGTAGTTAAAAAATTTTGGATATTCACACTGTGGATAACTCTGTGGAAACTCGTTGAATAACTTGCCATTGCCTGTTGAAACAGCGATCTACCTGTGTACAACGTGAATTACAAAAATCTGAGCGTCAGACACGGATCGATTAACGCCCACAGGCTGTCAACATCCCGAACCCCGCTGAATGACAATGATTTAGTGCGGGCGAGGAAGTTATCCACAGTTTCCACACCGGTTAAGACCATTAACTATTAATTCTTGTTAGCCATCACCCGACAACCTTCACGGCCGGGCTGTTGCCCGACCTGGGCCGGTTGACAAAGACGACTAGCATTGAGGCCACATCCCTTGCCTCAATCGACAGGAGCGAATCCGTGAGATTTCAGGCCAACAGAGACGTCTTCAGTGAAGCCGTCTCGTTTGCTGTCAAGCTGCTTCCCCAGCGCACTACCCTGCCTATTTTGAGCGGAGTGCTGCTGGAGGCAACAGAAACTGGCTTGATCCTGTCGTCATTCGACTACGAAGTCTCAGCGCAGACAACCATCGCTGCCGATGTTGAAGAGACCGGAAAGGTCCTGGTCTCAGGCCGTCTGCTCGCAGACATCGCCAGCCGGATGCCCAACGCACCTGTGCGATTCGTCACCGATGAGTCACGCATCACCGTCAGCTGCGGTTCGGCCACCTTCACGCTGCTGTCCATGCCTGTCGAGGAATACCCGAGCATCCCGCAGGTCAGCACGCAGTCGGGCCTCGTCCCAGCGGAAGATTTCGCCAATGCTGTCGCCCAGGTGGCCGTTGCGGCATCGCGTGACGACGTCACGCCCGTCATCACAGGCGTGCAGCTCGAAGTCTCTGAGAACAGCCTTGGCCTGGTTGCTACCGACCGCTATCGGGTTGCCGTTCGAGAGATCAATTGGGATTCAGGCAGCAACGAGAGCACTGAAACCATGACAGCGCTTGTGCCGGCCCGCACCTTGCAGGAAGTCGGCAAGACCTTCGGCCACAGCGGAACCATCTCGGTTGCGATCACGAACTCTGATGACCGCGAACTCATTGCCTTCACCGCCGACAAGAAGACGGTTACCTCGCTGCTCATCAAGGGAAACTTCCCGCCAGTGCGCCGCTTGTTCCCCGAAACAGTCGACAACTACGCGGTGATGAACACCGCGGAACTCATCGAGGCAACACGCCGAGTGCAGCTCGTACTCGAGCGTGAGGCAGCTCTGAGGTTCTCGTTCACCGCCGAAGGGCTCACGCTCGAAGCGATCGGATCTGAACAGGCCCAGGCCTCAGAGACGATCGACGCCATTCTTACCGGAACAGACACTGTCGTCTCTCTGAAGCCACAGTTCCTGCTCGACGGATTGGGCGCGGTTCACTCCGAATTCGTGCGCATCTCGTTCACCAAGACCGAGAATCCGAACAAGCCAGGACCAGTGCTCATCACGAGCCAGACCTCTCGCGAGAGTGCGGGCGCCGACAGCTACAAGTATTTGCTGCAACCCAATCTCCTGCTGCGCTAACGCGTCATTTCATCGGCACTAAGGAGCTTCATGCACATCGGTATTATCGGCCTCGGAAAAATGGGCGCGAACATGCGCACACGCCTGCGCAATGCAGGACTGACGGTCACCGGCTTTGACCACAACCAGGACGTCGCAGATGTCGCATCCGTCGACGAGATGATTGCAGCGCTGCCGACTCCCCGCATCGTCTGGGTCATGGTTCCCTCTGGCGCCATCACCGATTCGGTTGTCAACGAACTCGCTGAGAAGCTCGACGAAGGCGACCTCGTCATCGAGGGTGGCAACTCACGTTTCACCGAGGACTTCAAGCACGCAGAGCTCCTTGCACTCAAGGGAATCGACTACATCGACGCCGGCGTTTCCGGTGGTGTGTGGGGAGTCACCAACGGTTACGGCCTGATGGTGGGCGGCAGCCAGGAGCAGGTCGAGCGCGCTATGCCCGTATTCGACGCGCTGCGCCCTGAGGGCCCCCGCGAAGAAGGTTTCGTGCACGCTGGCGAAGTCGGTGCAGGCCACTACGCCAAGATGGTGCACAACGGCATCGAATACGCCATGATGCAGGCATACGCCGAGGGCTATGAACTGCTCGCGAAGCGTACTGACCTCGTCAAGGACGTCCCCGGAATCTTCTCTGCCTGGCAGCGTGGAACCGTCGTGCGTTCGTGGCTGCTCGAGCTCATGGTTATTGCCCTCAAGGAAGACCCGACGCTGGCCAACATCGAAGGCTACGTCGAAGACTCAGGTGAAGGCCGCTGGACGATCGAAGAAGCCATCGACAACGCTGTTCCCGTTCCCACGATCGCTGCGTCGATCTTCGCGCGATTCGTTTCGCGCCAGGACGACTCTCCTGCCATGAAGGCTGTTGCTGCTCTTCGCAACCAGTTCGGCGGGCACGCGGTCAAGAAGGCAGACTGACACACCGTGTCTCTGATGAACCGTGCAAGTTAGTCACCTCTCCCTTGCGGATTTTCGTAATTACACGACCGCCGAGGTACCGTTTGCGGCCGGCCCCAATTTGGTCGTCGGCCGCAACGGGCAGGGAAAAACCAATCTGGTCGAAGCCCTTGGCTTCTTGAGCACCCTGGGTTCCCACCGGGTCTCCAGCGACAAGGCAATGATCAGGGCCGGCCAGGAATCAGCAGTGATCCGGGCACGACTGGCATACAACAGCCGCGAGATCCTGGCTGAAGTCCAGATCAACCGCACGGGGTTGAACCGGGCCCAGATCAATCGGTCCGCCATCAAGACCCGCGAATTGCCGCGCTACTTCTCCAGCGTGCTATTCGCTCCGGAGGATCTCTCCCTGATCAGGGGAGATCCCTCGGGGCGCCGCCGGTTCCTCGACCAACTTTTGGTGCTGAGGTCTCCGCGCATTGCCGGCATCCTGGCCGACTACGACCGCGTTCTGAAGCAACGCAATACCCTGCTGAAATCGGCCAGAGCATCAGGGGTCCGAGGGAATTCCCTGACCACACTGGATATTTGGGATGAGCGCCTGGTTGATCTTGGATCCCAGATCATTGATGAACGCGCCGAGCTCGTGCGCTTGCTGAGTGACCCGCTGCGGGACGCTTACGAGTCAGTCGCCGGCGAAGACCACGGGCCGCGGCTCGTATCGTCGCTCAGTATCCTCGGTGCAGACGAAGACGATGAGTCGGCGTCGACAGGCTCGGTCGAACCAACCGCATCCTCCACCGCCGATTCGTTCAGGGCCGCATTGGCCGGCGTGCGGAGCAAGGAGCTTGACAGGGGCATGACCCTGGCCGGCCCGCACCGCGACGACCTCGTCTTCATGCTGAACTCGCTCCCCGCGAAGGGATATGCCAGCCACGGGGAGTCCTGGTCTTTCGCACTTGCGCTGAAACTGGCATCCGCTGAACTGCTGCGCCGCGATTCCACGAGCGGCGACCCCGTGCTCATCCTCGACGATGTTTTCGCTGAACTCGACCAGAGCCGGCGGGCCAGGCTCGCGGCTGCCGTCGGTGGATTCGAACAGGTACTCATCACCGCCGCTGTCTACGACGACGTGCCAGAAGCCCTCGCTGCGCACACCATTCACATTCACGCCGGACAGGTAGTGGACGACCATCGTGGCTGATCAGGGCGAGAATTCTCCAATCGGAGACAACGAAGCGGATGCCGCGGCACCCCAGCCAGACGGAACGCCTGCGACACCGCAGACGCCTCAGGCCGCCCCGGCGACCGATGCGGCGGCCGACGCTGCCGACGCTGCCGGCCCTTCAACGGGTGTCCCCGATGATTCAGATGACATCGAGACCATAGAAATCGCAGGGACAGAGGCTGCCCGCGTGTATATGCGATTCAAGGACATCTTCGGTGACCCGAATGCCCGGCGTTCGCGCGCCAGGAAGCGCCCGAAAATCGACCCGGCATCCAGCGTTCCCTTTGGCAAGGGTCGGGATCCACGGGGCCTGGGCGACACCATCAATTCGCTCACGCTGCAGCTGGGTTGGAACTCTCCGCTCGCGCAATCATCGCTGCTCGACTCCTGGACGGAGATCGCTGGAGCGGAGACGGCCAAGCACTCAACACCGGTCGGAATTGAAGACGGTGTGCTCACTGTGCAGTGTGAATCGACGGCATGGGCGACCCAGCTGAGAATGATGCGCGTTGACATCATGACGAGCATCTCGACGCGCTATCCGGATGCCGGCATCCAGTCAATCCGTTTTCAGGGGCCCAACGCCCCTTCATGGAAAAAGGGCCCCAGATCAATCCCAGGGCGGGGCCCGCGCGATACCTACGGGTAACCGGGCAAAATCGGTCACCGTCGTCACGAAAACGCGTTAGATCGGCGTTTATGGACGGGCCGACCCTCTAGGTTTGGTAGACTTATGAGGTCGCTTCAGCGACAGAGGGAGCCCAATTTCATATGACAGCAGAGCCGAAGAATCCCGAGTCCGAGCACGAATATGGTGCGGACGAAATCCAAGTTCTCGAGGGTCTCGAAGCCGTTCGCAAGCGACCGGGAATGTACATCGGTTCCACCGGACCGCGAGGTCTGCATCACCTGGTGTATGAAATTGTCGACAACTCCGTCGATGAGGCGCTTGCCGGGTATTGCGACACCATCGACATCCGCATCCTGGCCGATGGCGCAGTACGCGTAGAAGACAATGGGCGCGGTATCCCCGTTGACATCCACAAGGCAGAGGGCCGCTCGACGGTCGAGGTCGTTCTGACCGTGCTGCACGCCGGTGGAAAGTTCGGCGGCGGCGGTTACGCGGTTTCCGGTGGCCTGCACGGTGTTGGTAGCTCCGTCGTCAACGCGCTCTCGTCGCGCCTCGAGGTCGAGGTTCGCCGCCAGGGACACGTATGGCGCCAGAGCTTCACCCACGGTGTTCCGAATGCTCCCCTTGAAAAGGGCGAGGAATCCGACGCCACCGGCACCACGATCACGTTCTGGCCGAGCCCCGACACGTTTGAAACGGTCGATTTCGACTACGAGACCCTGCGCGCCCGTTTCCAGCAGATGGCGTTCCTGAACAAGGGACTGCGTCTGACGCTCACCGACGAGCGTCCTGAACAGGCCGATGAAGAAGGCAATCCCGTCTCCAACTCGTTCATGTACGAGCAGGGACTAGTCGACTACGTCGAATACCTGAACCGCGCCCGCAAGGCGGAGCTGGTGAACGACGAGATCATTTCGTTCGAGACTGAAGACACCGAACGCAAGATCGCACTCGAAGTCGCTATGCAGTGGACCACCGCATACACCGAGAGCGTGCACACCTACGCGAACACCATCAACACCCACGAGGGTGGTACGCACGAAGAGGGCTTCCGCGCTGCCCTCACCACGTTGGTGAACAAGTACGCCAGGGAAAAGGGCATCCTGAAAGAAAAGGATGACAACCTCTCCGGCGATGACGTGCGTGAGGGCCTGACGGCCGTCATCTCGATCAAGCTCGCTGAGCCGCAGTTCGAAGGCCAGACCAAGACCAAGCTCGGCAACACGGAGGCCAAGGCATTCGTGCAGCGCGTCGCCGGCGAGCAGCTGGCCGACTGGTTCGATCGCAACCCGATCCAGGCCAGGGAAATCATCCGCAAGGCGCTGCAGGCAGCGACCGCGCGGATGGCAGCCCGCAAGGCCCGTGAAACCGCCAGGCGCAAGGGCCTCCTCGAGGGCGGCGGAATGCCTGGGAAGCTCAAGGACTGCCAGAGCAAGGATCCAGCGCTCTCCGAAATCTTCATCGTTGAGGGTGACTCGGCCGGCGGCTCTGCCGTGCAGGGCCGAAACCCGGAAACCCAGGCCATCTTGCCTCTCCGCGGCAAGATCCTGAACGTGGAGAAGGCGCGCCTCGACCGCGCACTCGCGAACGCCGAAGTGCAGGCCATGATCACGGCATTCGGTGCCGGTCTTGGCGAGGACTTCAACCCTGAGAAGGTGAGATATCACAAGATCGTGCTGATGGCCGATGCTGATGTCGACGGCCAGCACATCACGACCCTGCTGCTCACCCTGCTCTTCCGCTACATGCGTCCGCTGATCGACATGGGCTACGTTTACCTCGCGCAGCCGCCGCTGTTCCGACTCAAGTGGTCGAACGCGCCTCACCAGTACGTGTACTCAGACCGGGAGCGCGACGCGCTGCTGGCCGACGGTGCAGCTGCAGGCAAGCGCATCCCCAAGGACAACGGCATCCAGCGCTACAAGGGTCTCGGCGAGATGGACTACAAGGAGCTGTGGGAAACCACGATGGCTCCCGAAAGCCGCACTCTGCTGCAGGTCACCCTTGACGACGCTGCAGCCGCAGACGAAATCTTCTCTACCCTGATGGGCGAGGACGTTGAGTCCCGCCGTAACTTCATCCAAAAGAACGCGAAGGACGTGCGTTTCCTTGACATCTAACGACACCCCCACCGACAACTCTGGCGCCGAGAACACCGGCGCCTCAGCTTCGGCAGCAGATGCGACAACCACCGCTGAAGCGGCTGACGCTGCAGCGGCGGCACACCTCGTCACCCACGGCAAGATCGACCAGGTCGACCTTCAGCTGGAGATGCAGCGCTCGTACCTCGACTACGCGATGAGCGTCATCGTCGGGCGTGCGCTGCCCGACGTGCGCGACGGCCTCAAGCCGGTGCACCGCCGCGTGATTTACGCCATGTTCGACGGCGGCTACCGCCCAGACAAGGCCTTCTCCAAGTGTGCCCGTGTCGTCGGTGACGTGATGGGACAGTTCCACCCACACGGTGACTCGTCGATCTACGATGCACTCGTGCGCCTCGTCCAGCCCTGGAGCCTGCGTTACCCGCTCGCCCTCGGCCAGGGAAACTTCGGTTCCCCGGGAAACGACGGCGCAGCAGCACCGCGATACACCGAGACCAAGATGGCGCCACTCGCCCTTGAAATGGTGCGCGACATCGACGAAGACACCGTCGACTTCCAGGACAACTACGACGGCCGCACGCTCGAGCCGACGGTGCTTCCCGCACGATTCCCCAACCTGCTGGTCAACGGCTCGGTCGGTATCGCTGTCGGTATGGCCACCAACATCCCGCCGCACAACCTCCGTGAGGTGGCTGCTGGAGCGCTCTGGTACCTCGAAAACCCCGACGCGAACCGGGAAGAGCTGCTCGAAGCGCTCATCCAGCGCATCAAGGGACCCGACTTCCCGACCGGCGCGCAGATCCTGGGCACCAAGGGCATCCAGGACGCCTACCGCACCGGCCGCGGGTCGATCACGATGCGCGCTGTCGTCAGCATCGAAGAGCTGATGGGGCGTACGTGCCTCGTCATCACCGAGCTGCCGTACCAGGTCAACCCTGACAACCTGGCGATCAAGATCGCCGACCTGGTTAAGGATGGCAAGGTCGCCGGCATCGCCGACATCCGCGATGAGACGTCGGGCCGTACCGGCCAGCGCCTCGTCATCGTGCTGAAGCGTGACGCCGTCGCCAAGGTCGTGCTGAATAACCTGTACAAGCACACGCCTCTGCAGGAGAACTTCGGCGCCAACATGCTGGCGATCGTCGACGGCATTCCGCGCACACTGCCCCTCGACGGATTCATCTCCGCCTGGGTCACGCACCAGATCGACGTCATCGTGCGCCGCACCCAGTTCCGCCTGAACAAGGCTGAAGCCGACGCGCACATCCTGCGTGGATACCTCAAGGCGCTCGACGCGCTCGACGAGGTCATCGCACTCATCCGCCGTTCGCCCACCGTTGATGACGCTCGCGAGGGCCTCATGGCGCTGCTCGACGTCGACAAGCTCCAGGCCGATGCCATCCTCACGATGCAGCTGCGTCGCCTGGCCGCTCTCGAGCGCCAGAAGATCATCGACCAAGCTGCCGCCCTCGAACTGGAGATCGCCGAGTACAAGGCGATCCTGGCCAGCCCCGAGCGTCAGCGCACGATCGTCAGCGAAGAGCTCACCGAGATCACCGACAAGTACGGCGATGACCGTCGCACGGAGATCATGTTCGGCTACGACGGCGACATGTCGATCGAAGACCTGATTCCTGAAGAGGAAATGGTTGTCACCGTCACGCGCGGCGGCTACATCAAGCGCACCCGCAGCGACAACTACCGCAACCAGCACCGCGGTGGCAAGGGCGTCAAGGGCGCCCAGCTGCGCGCTGACGACGTGGTGGAGCACTTCTTCGTCACCACCACCCACCACTGGCTGTTGTTCTTCACAAACACCGGTCGGGTCTACCGTGCCAAGGCGTACGAGGTGCAGGAAGCCGGCCGCGACGCGAAGGGCCAGCACGTTGCCAACCTGCTCGCACTGCAGCCGGGCGAAGAGATCGCACAGATCCTCGACATCCGTGACTACGAAGTTGCCCAGTACCTCACCCTGGCGACCCGCGACGGCCTGATCAAGAAGACAGCGCTCAGCGAGTACGACACGAACCGCACCGGTGGAATCATCGCGATCAAGCTGCGCGAGGGCGACGAACTCGTCTCCGCGCTGCTCGTCGATGAGGACTCCGACCTGCTGCTCGTCTCCCGCAAGGGCATGTCCATCCGCTTCACTGCAACGGATGAGGCGCTCCGTCCCATGGGACGCAGCACCTCAGGCGTCATCGGCATGCACTTCCGTGGCGAGGACAAGCTCCTGGACGCGTCAGTGGTCTCCGATGACGGATTCGTGTTCGTGGTGACGGAGGGCGGCTATGCCAAGCGCACAGCGGCCGACCAGTACCGCCTGCAGAACCGCGGTGGCCTGGGCATCAAGGTGGCCAAGCTGAGCGATGATCGCGGCGACCTGGTGGGGTCACTCATCGTCGACGAGCAGGATGAAGTACTTGTGGTCCTTGCCAGCGGCAAGGTGGTACGCTCTGACGTCGCCGAAGTTCCAGCCAAGGGCAGGGACACCATGGGCGTAGTTTTCGCAAAGTTTGCCGACGAAGACCGGATCATCGCCATCGCGAAGAACACCGAACGCAATCTCGAGGTCGAAGAGCCTGAAGACCACGCAGAGGGCGAATCGGGGAAAGAAGAGTCATTAGATGAGTAGCGTTGCAGAAAAGCTCGCCAAGAAATCTACCCGCAAGACCACCACGAAGCAGGTGCGCCTCAAACTGGTGTACATCGACTTCTGGTCGGCTGTGAAGTTGTCCTTCCTGGTAGCCATCTGCCTGGCGGTCGTCACGATCGTCGCTACGTTCCTCATTTTCACCGTTCTCAACCAGACCGGTGTCTTCAACAGCGTCAACGAGCTGTACACGTCGATTGCGGGCGAGACCTCGAACCTCAATACGATCCTGTCGATGGGCAATGTGATGGGCTTCGCTGTCGTTGTCGCTATCCTGAACACTGTGGTTGTCACAGCACTCGGCGCAGTCTTTGCGCTGCTGTACAACCTCAGCGTGAAGGTCACCGGCGGGCTTCTCGTCGGCTTCACCAATAACTGAATAAACTTTCTCCCGGCTCGATTGGGAGATTTCGGCAGATTCAGATACGCTGTAATCTGCTGAATCGGGGATATAGCTCAGGCGGTTAGAGCGCTTCGCTGATAACGAAGAGGTCCCAGGTTCAAGTCCTGGTATCCCCACGTATGGTTGTTTACAACACAGTTGTGTTCGATCATTCGGGGCCTTAGCTCAATTGGTAGAGCGCCTGCTTTGCAAGCAGGAGGTCAGGAGTTCGATTCTCCTAGGCTCCACAGCACAACAAGAAGATCCTCACCCAGAGATGGGTGAGGATCTTTTTCGTTAACCGGGTCTTGTGCGGGGAGCATGAGCCCCGAGGGTGCCCGACGCGGGGCTGTGCCCTCGCTCAGCGTTCCAGGAGCGACGATCGAGGCGTGTGCCCGCCGGAGTGCCGCAACGGCCTGTCTTGGCCACACAGCGCCGCTCGCGCATCCGCTCTCGTCCTGTCTGGGAGCAGCCGCGCCTGGGAACGCAAAAGAGCCCGTGTCGAGGACACGGGCTCTTCAGACGTTCTTGTTCTCGCTCTCGCGACAGTCCCTAAGCCTCAGGGTTGCCCGTCAGTGCGTCGTTCTCGTCGTCGGCGACCCACAACTCGTCGTCGGCCTTAAACGTCTGCCAGACGGCGTACGCGACGCCAACGGCTGCAACAACACCAAGACCGACGGCAATGTAGGTGCCGGCTCCCGCGCTCTTCTTGGCCGGAACGACGGGCTGCTGCAGGTGCAGGCGGTGGAGTGCGGCACGCACCCTGGTGTCCTTGGCGATGTCGCCGACGGACAAGACGGTTCCGAGAGCAGTGCCAAGACCCGTGCCGATGCCCGGAATGACATCGTGGACAATGCGGCGCTTGGTGTCTCCCGCAAAGCTCTGCGTGGCCTGAACGCCGGGAAGGACATACTGCTCGTATCCTTCACGCACGCGGGGGACCACTTCCTCGCGAGTCAGGACTCCAGCCTGACGGCCGGCCTCCCTGGCTACCTCATTGGCGTGATCCAGGACCGCTTGCTGGTTACTCCACAATTCGTCGGCGCTCTTGCGCAGGCGAGTGAGTTCCTTACGGCGCTTTCGTGACAGGCTCATCTGGACCCTCCATCGATGTCGTGTAGCGAATAACGTCCATCTTGCCACTGAATCGCCTGATCAATCCAAGCGAGTCGAGCATGAACACGGCGAATACACCGGTAATCATGACTATTCAGGATGCTCCTGAGTGGCTGTGCAAGAATTATTGCTATGTCAAAGCACACCGCTGTCGCAACGCTCAACACGAGCCTCGGACCGATCAAGGTCAACCTCTACGGCAACCACGCCCCGAAGACTGTGAAGAACTTCGTCGGTCTGGCTACCGGTGAAATTGAATGGAAGCACCCCGGCACCGGCGAGGTTTCACACGCGCCGCTGTACGACGGAACGATCTTCCACCGCATCATCAAGGACTTCATGATCCAGGCCGGCGACCCGCTGGGCCAGGGAATTGGCGGCCCCGGCTACCAGTTCGACGACGAGATCAACCCTGAGCTCGACTTCACGCAGCCGTATGTCCTCGCCATGGCTAACGCCGGCATCCAGGGCGGCCGCGGAACCAACGGTTCACAGTTCTTCATCACCGTTGTTCCGACCACTTGGCTCCAGGGCAAGCACTCGATCTTCGGTGCTGTCGAAGACGAGGCATCACGTGCGATCGTCGACCAGCTTGCAGTTGTGCCGACCGATGGCCGTGACCGTCCCCGCGAAGACGTTGTCATCGAAAGCATCACCGTCGAGCAGGTCTAGGTAACACTTCTATGACCCGGGTGCCGGACCAAGCGGCGAACTATTGCTACCGGCATCCGGGTAGGCAGAGCTATATTCTCTGCCAGCGCTGCGGACGCACCATCTGCCCAGAGTGCCAAACTCAGGCCGCCGTCGGCGTGATCTGCCCTGAGTGCATGAAAGAACAACGTCAGTCAGCGCCCCGCACCAAGCCGGCCGCACTGACCAGAATCACCCGAATGGGAAAAGACGGCTCTCCTGTCGTCACCTATTCGATCATCGCCATCACGCTCGTCGTCTTCGTCCTGCAGCTGATCCCTGGCCTCGGCGTCACGCAGGCGCTCTGGTACGCAGGCGTGTACTCATACCCCGGCCAGTTCGAGCCATGGCGGATGCTGACCGCCATGCTGGTGCATTCAACGGGCTTCATCTTCCACGTGGGACTCAACATGTACACGCTGTGGATCTTCGGGCGAATACTCGAGAGCATGCTCGGCCGCGGCCGGTTCCTGACGCTCTACGTGCTCAGCGGACTCGCCGGCTCCCTCGGTGTCATGTTCCTGTCGAGCCCGCTCACGCCCGTGGTTGGCGCGTCAGGCGCCATCTTCGGGTTGATGGGTGCGTTCCTGGTGATCCAGCGTCACCTCGGCGCCAGCGCCACCCAACTCATCGTCCTGGTCGCCATCAACCTCGTGATCGGCTTCCTCCCCGGGCTCAACGTGGCCTGGCAGGCGCACGTCGGCGGCCTCATCGGCGGCGCGATCATCGGCCTCATCTTCGTCAGCACCCGCAAACGCGAGCAGAAGAACCTGCAGATAGGCCTGCTCAGCCTGTTCGCCCTCGTGCTGGTTGCCCTCAGCTGCGCGCGCCTCTTCATCTGAGCGCACTCGACAGCATCGTTCCATTAAGGGCGAGCGTCGAAAGTTATCCACAGGTGTTTCCACACTGGGGATAATTACACGTGTGTAATTGTCACCCGATAGGGATTTAACCCCTGATCAGAGGCGACGATTAGCGCCAGCGCGTTGTCATGAGGAATCCCACGAATGCGATTCCGAAACCGACGAGGATGTTCCACGAACCCAGTGCCGGAATCGGCAGGGTGCCCTGGCTCACGTAGAAGACGATGATCCAGATGAGGCCAAGCAGCATGAAGCCAAACATCACTGGCTTGAACCACACAGGGTTCGGGGCGTCCTCGTTCGAGCGGGCAGCCTCGTCGCGTGCGGGCTTGGTGCGGGGTTTCGTACGTGCCATGCGTGAGATTCTACCGTCATCACCCTGTGGACCAGGGTTGCCGGCATCCGTTCGTCGTGTTGAGGCCAATCGCAGCACCAATTGCCAGATTTCGGCAGACAATCCCTGATTAGACTCGGAGGATGACCGCGACCCTCCCGGATTCCCCGGCTCACGAGCCAACGACCCGGTATGGTCACCGAGCGGTAAATCGACGACCGGTCACTGTCATCGGTGTTTTGGGTGAGCTGCTGATCACGGCAGGTGTGCTGGTAATGCTGTTCCTCGTGTGGCAGCTGTGGTGGAACGACCTGGTCACTGCCCAGGCGCAGTCCAGTGCGGCCACAGACATCAGCCAGCAGTGGATAGCCGATGCCCCGCCGGCTCCCGTGCCCACAGACCCGGCGGAACCGGTCGACTATGGTGCTCCCATCGTTGCGGCCCCGCCAGAAGATGGCGAAGCGTTCGCCGTGCTCTACGTGCCGCGGTTCGGCGCTGACTACCACCGGACCATCGCCGGTGGAACGGGGACCAATGTGCTGAACAGCACTCGGCTGGGCATCGGTCACTATCCGGTGTCACAGATGCCGGGCGAGGTGGGCAACTTCGCGGTAGCCGCGCACCGCAGTGCGTACGGCGGCGGACTCCACCTGATCAACGAATTGCAGATCGGTGACGCCATCTATGTGCAGACGGCCGACGGTTATTACACGTACACCTTCAGGGACCTCGAGTACGTGCAGCCGAGCCAGATCGAGGTCATTGCCGCGGTACCCAATCAGCCGTCAGCGTCTGCGATTGACCGCATCATCACGCTGACGAGCTGCAATCCGCTGTTGTCCACTGCTGAGCGGATCATCGCCTACGGGGTATTCGACTCCTGGCAGCCGCTCTCAGCTGGGCCGCCAGCCGGACTGGCCCCGATCATCACCGCCCAGGCCAAGGAATAGGAACGCACTCATGTATGCAGCACTCTGGCGTGCGCTTCCGGGGCCGATATGGGTTCGAATCCTTATCGTGCTTATTCTGGTGGCAGCAGTTCTCTTTGTACTCGACGTCTGGGTGTTCCCATGGGTCGATGCATTCATCAACAATCAGGAAGCGACGGTGGGCGGTCAATGACTCGCATCCTTGTCATCGACAACTACGACAGCTTTGTCTACACCTTGAACGGATACCTGCTCGAGCTGGGCGCGGAGACCGAGGTGCTCCGCAACGACGCATTCGACCCTGCGGAGGCAGCAGAACGGCTCTCAGGGTTCGACGGCGTTCTGGTGTCGCCTGGACCTGGCAAGCCGTCAGAGGCCGGTGTGTCGATCGCCGTGGTTGAAGCGGCACATGCCAACGGTGTGCCATTGTTCGGCGTCTGCCTTGGCCACCAGGCCATTGCTGAGGCCTTCGGTGCCACGGTGACCAACGCCGAAGAGCTCATGCACGGCAAGACGTCCGTGATCACCCACGACGACAGCTCGTTCTACGAGGGTGTGCCGCAGCCGTTCACGGCAACCAGGTATCACTCGCTGGCCGTCGTTGACGGAACTGTTCCGAGTGAACTGATCATCACGTCGCGCACCCAGGGCGGAATCATCATGGGTCTGCGGCACGAGACCTCGCCGATCTTCGGGGTGCAGTTCCACCCGGAGTCCGTGCTCACAGAGGGCGGATACCGGATGCTGGGCAACTGGCTGGCCGTTGCCGGACTGGCGGATGCGCAGCAGAAGGCCGCGCGCCTGAGCCCCATGCTCAAACTGAGCTAGTACTGACCCTGAGCTAGTACTGACCCTGAGCTAGTACTGACCCTGAGCTAGCCTCACCCTGAGTCGCCTCAGCAACCCAGACACTCTTGTCGGGCGTCGGGCGTCGGGCGGCTTTTAGCCGGCGCAGTAGGTGAGGGTGACCTCTGAGCGCTGGGGCACATCTCCGGGGGCGAGGGACTGGTTGACGACCGGCGACCCCGCCGTCGACTCGCAGCTGTAATCCGGCTTCGGAATGGCGGTCAGCTTCAGCGACGGTGAGTTGAGAAGGTCGGTCGCGGCACTCAGCGACTGCCCGCGCAGATCGCTGAGCTTGACGAGCCCGCTGGAGGTGAAGAAGTTCACCGTGACGCCGGCGAACTCCTTCGCAGCGGCCTCAGGATCGGTGCGGATCACGACATCCTCTGGCACCGTGGCCGAGTTCTCCCTGGTGACGGACCCGGGAACCAGGCCGGCGTCCGTTATCGCTGTCTGGGCATCCGTGATGGTCTGGTTTGTGACATCGGGAACTTCGACGGGTACAGCGCCCGTCGAGACGAAGACCTTGATGACCTCGGCGGGCTGCACGATCGTGCCGGCAGACGGATCGGTGCGAATGACCTGGCCGGATGGCACGGATTCACTCGGTTCCTCCGCCTTGGTGGCGGCGAGGTCGAGGTCGAGCAGGGTGTTCTGCGCGTCGTCGTAGGTCTCGCCAGCCAGCGAGGGGATCTTGCGGGAGTTGTCTGGCAGCTCGCTCGATGGGGTCAGGCTGAAGACCCAGAACATCACGGCGATAACGATGACGATCACGCTGACGATTCCGGCCCAAATCCAAATGACAGGTGGGCGGCGTTGGGTGCGCACCATCGTCTGGTCTTCTGAGAGCTGCTTCAGCGCGAGCTCAGAACTCGACACGACGGTGGGAGGGGCGCCGAACAGTCCTGCTGCGCCGTCCTCGGCCGTGCGGTGCACCGGAATCTGGCCGGCGCCGGCGATCTCGACGTCCGTACGGAACTCGGCAGCACTCTGGTAGCGCTGGAACCTGTCCTTCGCCAGTGCGTGACCGACGACAGCGTCGAGCGCAGGGGATACCTTCGGATTGATGGAGCTTGGCTTGACCGGCTGCTCACTCACGTGCTGGTACGCGACGGCGATGGGGGTGTCGCCCCTGAACGGCGGTCGACCGGCGAGCATTTCGAACAGCACGACGCCGGTCGAATACAGGTCGGTGCGGGCATCCACTGATTCGCCCTTGGCCTGCTCAGGAGAGAAGTACGAGGCTGTGCCGAGGATGGCCGTGGTCTGGGCGACTGTGGTCGACGAGTCTGAGATGGCGCGGGCGATGCCGAAGTCCATCACCTTGACCTGGCCGGCCTTGGTGATCATGATGTTGCCCGGCTTGATGTCGCGGTGCACGACACCTGCACGGTGCGAGTACTCCAGGGCGGTCAGCACGCCATCGATGATGCGCACGGCCTCTGCCGACTCGAGCGGGCCTTCCTTGATGATGTCTTTCAGCAGGCGACCGTCGACGAACTCCATCACAATGAACGGCAACTGGGACTCGTGCCCGTTCGCGTCGGTGATGGTCTCTTCGCCGGCATCGAAAACGCGCACGATGGTGGGGTGCGCCATCCGGGCGGCGGCCTGCGCCTCCTGGCGGAACCGGGTGCGGAATGCGGGGTCCATCGCCAGCGTGGACTTGAGGAGCTTGATCGCGACTGTGCGGCCGAGGCGCGAGTCAGTGCCGACGTGTACGTCGGACATCCCCCCGCGACCGATCAGCGCGCCTACACGGTATCGACCCGCGATCAGGCGGCCATCTTCAGTCAATGCGACACTCCACTCTTACGAACTACCCGGCCAATCGTAACCCGAAGCCTCCCGCGCTGCCGCGGGAGGCTTCGGTGCACGTTGCGGCGTTACGGCGTTGTTGTTGACGTGACGACGACTGTCACGGGAAGCGCCGGCGAGAACCCAGAGGGGATCTGGCCACAGAAGTACTGGTACTTCACGGTGAAGTTGCTTGATCCGGCGGTTACGGTTGCAGTCGTCACGTCGGCCGACGTGGGATTGGGTGCCTGGACAGCAGCGCCATTGTCGGCGGAGACCTCGTACCCAGACAAGGTCTGGCCGCTCGGACACGACTGCGCAGGCCAGCTGATGCTGACAGGGTTGCCAGCGCCGATGGGGCCGGCGGTGACCAGCGTCGGCGCAGTCGATGGAGCAGTCGGCGCAACCAGATCGCCGTAGACCGTCACGGTGATCGTCTCGCCGATCTTGACAGGGCCGGTCGGGTTGACCGCGTAGACCTTGTCAACATCGTCTGGAGTGGTTGCCGCGTTGCCGGTGACGACGTTGGCGACCAGGCCGAGCTCCTGGAGCTTTGCCCTGGCGTCGCCGCTGGAGAGTCCGATGAAGTCACTCTCCGTCACGGTGACGCGTTCCGCTGCCGGTGGCGTGGTCTGCGTTGGCTTTGGCGTCTGCGTCGCGGTCTTGCTCGGCTCTGGCGGAGCAGAGCTCGACGTCGTTTCGATGGGCGCCTTGTTGTCTGACTGCTGGGAGAACAGTGCGATCAGCGTTCCGATCAGCACGATGGCCAGCAGCGCGATCAGACCGATCAACGGCCACGTCCACGGGCTGCGCTTCTTCTTCTTGGCGTCTTCGGCCGCTGCAGCCTCTGCACGGGTCATTGGAGCGCTCGTCGGCATGAGGGAGGTGGTCTGGTCATCTCCGGCACGCGGCATCAGCATGGTTGTCGCTGCCGTCGCCGAGATACCCGCGAGCACGGCAGGTACGGCCGCAGCTGCTGCTGCGACATCGCCGCGACGCAGGGCGGTGGCCGCGCGTGCCAGGTGTGCTGCAGAAGCTGGACGATCGGCCGGGTTCTTCGCGATGCACGCGAAGACCAGGTTGCGCACCGGTTCAGAGACGGTGACCGGAAGGTCGGGTGCCGTCTCGTTGATCTGGGCCATGGCGATGGCGACCTGGGACTCACCCGTGAATGGGCGACGACCGGCGAGGGCTTCGTACGCCACGATGCCGAGAGAGTAAATGTCGGTGGTCGGCGATGCCGGGTGACCGCTGGCCTGCTCAGGAGACAGGTACTGGACGGTGCCCATCACCTGGCCGGTAGCCGTCAGCGGAACCTGGTCGGCAATGCGCGCGATACCGAAGTCGGTGATCTTGACGCGGCCGTCAGGAGTGATGAGCAGGTTGCCCGGCTTGATGTCACGGTGAACGAGCCCGGCAGCGTGAGCGGCGTGCAGTGCCGCAGCCGTCTGGGCGACGATGTCGAGGACCTTGTCGGTCGGCAGCACGTGTTCGCGCTCGAGGATCGTCGACAGTGCTTCGCCAGGTACGAGTTCCATGACGAGGAAGGCGCTGCCGTCTTCTTCGCCGTAGTCGAAGACGTTCGCGATGCCCTCGTGGTTCACGAGGGCCGCGTGGCGTGCTTCGGCGCGAAAGCGCTCAAGGAACCCGGGGTCGCCGAGATACTCGTCCTTCAAGATCTTGATAGCGACCGTACGACCGATGACGAGGTCAGTGGCTTGCCACACCTCGCCCATCCCGCCGATGGCTATTCGGGACTTGAGCTCGTATCGTCCCCCGAAGGTGAGCCCTGTTGTGGGTCTCATTTATTCAGCACCGCCTCTAGTACCTGCTTTGCGATTGGTGCGGCAAGAAGGTTGCCGTACCCCGTTTGACCAAGGCCCCCGCCATTTTCCACGAGAACTGTGATCGCGTATTGCGGATCATTTGCCGGGGCAAATCCTGTGAACCACAGAGTGTACGGATCCGTAGATCCGTTCTCCGCGGTACCCGTTTTTCCAGCAACCTCGACCCCGTCTATTCTTGCATTGGTCGCAGCCCCGCTATTGACTCCATTGATCATCATTTGGGTCATGGTTGCGGCGGTTTCTGGGCTGATCACCTGCTGGAATTCCTTCGCTTCGAAGGTCTGGAGAGGGGTCAGATTCGGAGCCGTGATCGCATCGACGAGATTCGACTGCATGAGCTTCCCACCATTGGCGATCGCGGCGGAGACCATGGCCATCTGGATGGGCGTCGCCGTGACCTCGAACTGGCCGAAGGAGGACAGGGCCGTCTCAGCTTCGCTGAGTCCGCTGGGGAAGACGCTCTGTGAGACGTCGAGGGGAATCGAGTAGTTGGTGTTGAAGCCGAACTTCTCAGCCATCTCGCGAATCGCATCCTGGCCGAGTGCGAGTCCCAGCTCGGCCATTGGGATGTTGCACGACAGCTTGAGTGCCGTGGCGATCGTGACTGTATCGCCGCCACCGCAATTGCCGCCCTCTGTGTTGCGGACGAAGGTCTCCGTACCGGGGAGCTGGAAGGTGAGGGGGTTCGGGAACGTCGATTCCGGCGTGTACTGGCCCGAATCGAGCGCAGCAGCCACGACAACAAGCTTGAAGACGGATCCGGGAGGGTTCAGCTCGTTGATCGCACGGTTGATGAGCGGGCTCGTCGGATCGTCAACCAGGGCCTCGTAGGTGTTGTTCACCTCTTCGGTGTTGTGCACGGCGAGCAGGTTCGGGTCGTAGCTCGGCTTCGACACCATGGCCAGCACGCGCCCGGTCTTCGGTTCGGTCACGATCACAGCGCCGGTCTTGTCGCCGAGGGCGTCCCACGCTGCCTGCTGGGCGACGGGATCGATGGTGGTCTCCACCGCGGCACCGGCCGGCTTTTCACCGGTGACGATGGCGGTCAGCTGGTCGAAGAACTGCGAGTTCGAGGTTCCGCTCAGTTCGCTGTTCAGCGCCTGCTCCAGCCCGGTGGGCGCGCCATTGACGGGGATGAAGCCCGTGACGGGTGCGTAGAGCGGCCCGTTGCTGTAGACGCGCTGGAACTTGTAATCGTCATCGACGGGAACGGACTGGGCGACCGGCTGGCCTGCGACCAGGATGGGTCCACGCTCAACCGAGTAGCTGTCGAGCAGGGTGCGCTGGTTGCGGGCATCCGCTGACAGGTTGTCGGCCTGGAAGACCTGGATGATCGTGGTCGACGACAGCAGGGCCAGGAACATGATCAGGACAAAGATGCTGATCCGCTTGAGTTCGCGATTCATCACACCACCAGCCTTGGTTGGTTGCGCACCGTGTCTGACAGGCGCAGAAGGAGGGCCGCGATGATCCAGTTCGCCACGAGGGACGATCCGCCGGCGGCCAGGAACGGGGTGGTGAGGCCGGTGAGCGGGATGACCCTGGTGACACCGCCGATGACGATGAAGCACTGGAGGGCGACAACGAAGGAGAGGCCGACGCCGAGTAGCTTGCCGAAGTCGTCCTGGCCGGCGAAGCCGATGCGGAATCCGCGTGCGACGAACAAGATATAGAGCGCCAGGATCGCGAAGATTCCGGCCAGGCCAAGCTCTTCACCGAGGCTCGCGATGATGTAGTCGCTCTGGGGCACCGGTGTGATGTCTGGGCGCCCCTGGCCGAGACCCGTGCCGAGAAGGCCGCCCTTGGCGAGGCCGAAGATACCCTGCACGAGCTGGTAGCTGCCGCCATCCGCTCCATAGACGTCCGGATTGAAGGCGTCGAGCCAGTTCGCGAAGCGGCCATGGACGTAGTCGAGGGTCTGGCTGGCGATCAAAGCTCCGCCGATGAACAGAGCCATGCCGAGCACGACCCAGCTGACGCGGCCGGTGGCGAGGTAGAGCATGACCAGGAACAGGCCGAAGTAGAGCAGCGCTGTACCGAGGTCGCGCTGGAAGATGATGACCGACATGGAGAGCGCCCAGATCACCAGGATGGGGCCGAGGTCACGCAAGCGGGGGAAGCGCATCCCGAGGAACTTCTTGCCCACCATCGACAGGCTGTCGCGGTTGCGCACGAGGTAGCCGGCGAAGAAGATCGCCAACGCGATCTTCGCGATCTCACCGGGCTGGAATGTGGCGAAGTCGCCGATACCGACCCAGACGCGGGCCCCGCTGACCTCGCGGCCGAGGCCAGGAACGAGGGGAAGGAGAAGCAGGATCACGGCGATCAGGCCGAAGATGTACGTGTAGCGGAACAGCACCCTGTGATTGCGAATGACCACCATCACGGCGATCGCGCAGATGATCGCGATCGAACTCCAGACGATCTGGCGAACGGATGCGCTCGCCCAGCCGGACTCGTTGTTGGCAATGTCGATGCGATAGATCATGGCGATGCCGATGCCGTTCAGCACCGTCGCAATCGGCAGGATGAACGGATCGGCGTTCGGGGCGACGAAGCGCATGGCGATGTGCAGCCCGATCACCAGGACCGAGAGGCCGGCCCCGAGCAGCACGAGCTGGGTGTCGATGCGGCCCAGTGCGCCGAGCTGCACCAGGATGACCGCGCTGGCGTTGATGAGGCATGCCACGATCAGCAGAACGAGCTCGAGGTTGCGCAGCTTCTGCGGCAGGCGGATGCGGCGGATCTTGCCCGTGGCCGGTGATGCAGCCCGTGGCATGGTGTCCGGTGCGGAGTTGTTAGTCGGTTTGGGCATCACGAAGCCGTTCGACAATGACTTTGGCACCGTCGAGAGACGGCGCATTGATGGTGTTCTCGACCTGTTGGCGGTCGTACACCCGGAGGTCGTCTACGGACACGTCGGTGGTCTCGTAGACACTGGACAGCTTGATCGGACCGAGGTCCTGCTGCACGCCGCGGAAGATCGCGACCGAGTTTCCCTCAACGCCGACGAAGTAGCGGGTCTGCGTCCACTGATAACCGAGGATGCTGCCGCCGACGAGGGCGAGTACGAGGACGATGATCGCTACCAGCCAGGTGGCCTTGCGGCGCTTGACGCGGCGGGCATCCTCTTCGATGAGTTCTGAGAGGTAATCCTGCGAGTCCGGCTCGAAGTGCGACTCGCGCACCGGGTGCAGGCGGAGGGCAGGGAGGCGGAGCGGGCTCTTGCGCACGGGCTCTTCGCCGAATGCCAGCGGAGCGGCGGCCGATCCGACAATTGTCGGTGTCTCCTGACGGCCTGAGGCCGGACCGATGTCGACGACGACGATGGTGACGTTGTCAGGGGCACCGGCATCCAGGCTCTCCTTGACCAGGCGTTCTGCCACGTGCCTGGCTGACGCGCCACTGCCCAGGGCGTTCGCGATGGCTGCATTCGACACCACACCGCTCAACCCGTCGGAGCAGATCAGCCAGCGGTCACCGTCGTGTGTGGCGAGAATCGACGTGTCGATCTCCGGGGAGGACTCGACGTCGCCGAGGACGCGCATGAGCACCGATCGCCGGGGATGCACCATGGCTTCTTGTTCGGTGATGCGCCCGCTGTCGACGAGGCGCTGGACGAAGGTGTGGTCTGTGGTGATCTGCGACAGTTCGCCGTCGCGGTACAGGTAAATGCGCGAGTCGCCGATGTGGGCGATGGCGACCTGGTCGCCCTGGACGACGAGTGCACTGACGGTTGTGCCCATACCGGTGAGCTCTGAGTGCTCGAACACGGTGTCGGCGAGTTGGGAATTGGCGGCGATAAGAGCGGCCTGGAGGGCGAATTCGGCTTCAGCAGCCGACTCGTATGGGCGGTCGGCTTCGATGATGCGTTTCGTCGTGATCGCAGAGGCCACGTCGCCGCCCGCGTGCCCGCCCATGCCGTCGGCCACTACGAACAGGGAATGTCCCGCGTACCCGGAGTCCTGGTTGTTGGATCGAATCCTGCCAACGTTGGAGACGGCTGCGCTCTGACTAACTGTCGCCATGCACCTACCGCCGCAGCTCGAAGCTCGTTGCGCCGATCTTGACGGGCGTATTGAGGGGCACCGGCGTTGGAACGGCTACTCGGGCACCGGCGAGGAATGTGCCGTTTGTTGAGTCGAGGTCCTGGATCATCCACTCGCCATTCCAGAGCATGAGCCTGGCGTGGTGTGTCGACGTGTAGTCGTCGCGAATGACAAGACTCGAATCGCTGGAGCGGCCGATGGTGACGGGATCGGATCCGAGCGGGAACTCGGTTCCGGCCTTCGGGCCTGAGGTGATGACCAGGCGCGTGGCGTTCTGGCTGGTGGCCCTGCCTGGCGCGGCCGGTGAGCCGGTAGATCCCGGTGAGGTGATGGCCTCAGTGGGGAGGTCTGCCGCCGGGGCGTACGCAAACGCGGGGGCTGGCGGTGCGGCAGCGGGCGGCGGGCTGCTGGGGAACGCGGCTGCGGGGGAGGGAACCGGTGCGGCAGCGACATCCGGTTGCAGCTTGCGAACCCGCTGCCCGAAGAGGTCGCTGCGGAGGGCGTACACAATGCCGAAGATGAAGAGCCAGAGCACCAGGAGGAAGCCAAGGCGGAGAACCAGGAGGGTGAGTTCACTCACGTTCACGACGCAGGCCCCCAGAATCCACCCATGTCGTGGCGCTCGGCCGAACCGCTGTTGCGGGCTGGCGGGGTGGGGTTGGCGGATGCCGCTTGCGCGACCACCCGGAACGTTATCTGGGTTCGACCAATGCTGATGACGGACTCCGGTTCGAGGACTGCCTGCTTCACGGGAGATCCGTTCAGCTGGGAGCCGTTGGTGGAACCAAGGTCGCGTACCTGGGCGTGGGAACCATCCCAGATGATCTCAACGTGTCGGCGCGATGTGCCGGTGTCGCTGACGGTGATGTCGGCGTCGCTGCCACGACCGATGACGGTGCGTGACTTGGTCAGCGGATACCGCGTTCCGTTGATATCGACGACGGGGGTCCAGGCGATGGTGCCTGAGACACTGCTGGAGTCAATCTGGACCATGCCCTCACTGAGGCTTGGGTCTTCGACAATGGCAATGGATACAGCGCCGGCGAACTGATAGCGCTGCGTCGCCGCATGCCGCTGCACGAGCTGGGTCAGTTCGTCGACGAGGGTCGGACCGATACCGGTCATCCGCCTGTAGTCGGCCGGCGCCATGCGCACGGCAAAGCGATTAGGCGCGAGGATACGGTCGCGGGAAACGACCGCGGCTTTGGTGTCGAGCTCCCTACGCAGCGCGGATGTGATCTCTACCGGCTGCAGGCCCGACTTAAAGGTCTTGGCGAAAGCGCCGTTGACGGCGCGCTCCAAGCCCTTTTCAAAGTTATCCAGTATGCCCACAGGTCTCCCGATCCGGTCCGTTTGGCTATGAGCATGTTACTTGCCTCTGGTGTTAACTCGCCTGAGGGTCCCTCAAAGTGTGAATTGTCATCATATGGGGTGATCGTCGTGGCTTGCTGTGGCACCCATTGTCTGCCTGCTTGCCACTCTGCCGGTTCGGCGGTGAAAGCGCGGGTCTTTCTTGTCATTCACGCCGCTGGAGGGCTATCGAGCGTGGCCGCGGGCGTTTTCGAGTCTGGCTCAGTTCGCGAAGTGCATCCGGAAGGTGTTAGCATTTCCAAGTTCGCGCGAGTGGCGGAATTGGCAGACGCGCTGGCTTCAGGTGCCAGTGCTCGAAAGGGCGTGGGGGTTCAAGTCCCCCCTCGCGCACGCGAATGAATGAGCTGGGGCCAACCAGCTCAACACGAAAGGCCCCCGAGAAATCGGGGGCCTTTCGTGTTTAAGCGTTCCCGTCCGTCGACAGGCGGATCGAGTTGCGACCCCTCTTATAGAGGGGAGCGCGAGGTGTCTGGCGCGACGAGCATGCCGGCGGCGGCATCCGTTATGAAGCGGCCGGTGGTGACCCAGTCGGCCTGGTCTGGGTTTACGCTGTTGCGTTCCTCGACCTCTGCGCACACCTCGGAGATCATGTGCGCAATGAGCCGGAAACGCCCATTGATCACGTCGGCGGGAACGTGCGACAGTCGGTCAGCGACGAGGCGTGCCACGCGACGGATGCTCGGACCGAGCAATGGGTCACTCTCAAACTGCGCTGCCACTGCGGGATCGGTCAGCGTCTGGCGCAGAAATCGGGCTCGCCAGCTCGGCTGTGGAAGCCCAGCAAGCAGGTCCGTCATGGGGAGAACGATGCAGCGCACGTAGGTAAGGACGTCGCCGTCTTCTCCCACTTCATCAATCAGGGCTGAGCGGCGCGGTTCGAGCTCTGAAATCTGCCGCTGGACCATGGTCTGCAGCAGCTCGTCACGCCCGCCGAAATGGTAGGCGACGGCAGAGTGATTTGAGTTGCCCGCGGCCTCGGCGATCCTTCGACTGGATACCTGCGCTACTCCATGCTGCGCGATGAGTTGTTCTGCCGCGCGCATCAGCGCCTCTCTGGCAGGGCCGCTCGGTCTGGCCACGTTCTTCACCGATCCTCGTTCGCACGCCAGCATCTGCGGGCCTCATGCCCAGTCTACGGGCCGATTTTGGATACTAAGTCAAGTGGCGTATATTCGCTCTACCGGGCCTCCCAGAGTTGTAGCCGATTCGGCACACGCACTGGCGCGGGACCGAGTCTGTGTCGATTCCAGGCGCTCGGGCCCGTCCCTGCGCGTACGTCCGTTTCTCGTACGCGGTGTCAGCTGTTGCCGCGTGGCAGCAAGGAAGTCACATGTCACTCATATCCCCACCCGTCGCCATCGATACCTCGCCAGACCCAGAGTCCGGTGTCACCGACGCCGCGAAGGCTCGCAAAACAGCCATTGCCACCGTGATCGGCGCGCTCGTGTTCGCCTTCCTCATGGTCGGCATGATGATGAGCGTCTACATCGGCACGATGCACGCACCGTCACCGCACGACATGCCCGTGGCTGTCATCGGCAGCGGCGCCCTGGCCGAAGACATCGTGTTCGCACTGGAAAAGGCGGAGGATTCCCCCGCCTCCATCCAGATCGTCGATTCTGCTGCCGAGGCCACGCAGCTGCTGCACGACCGCGAGATTTCCGGTGCGATCGAGCTGCCGGCCGATGGCTCGAACGAAACCGCTGCCACGATCTACACCGCGTCGGCGGCGGGCGCCTCGCAGGCATCCGTTGTCCAGCAGATGCTCACCCCGATCGCCCTGGAGGCTGGGCTGAGCGTCGACGTGAACGAGCTCACGCCACTGCCGGGTGGAGACAGCGCGGGTATCTCTGTGATGTTCATGGCCATGGGGTTCATGCTGGCCGGGTACATGCCGATCAGCCTGATGCTCACCGGTGCCCCAGAGCTGCTGCGCCTGCGCAAGTTCGTACCGATCTGGGCCGGCTGGGCAGCGCTGATGAGCACACTCGTCTGGTTCATCGCCGGACCACTCATCGGTGCCGTTGAAGGCCACACGGCCGCCATTCTGGGCATTGGCTGGCTCGCGATCTTCAGCGTCGGGCTCATGCAGCTGTTCCTGTCACGACTCCTCGGCCCCGCCGCTGTGCTGATCGGAATGCTGCTGATCATCGTGATGGGCATGCCAGCGTCGAATATGGCGATGTCTGTGCACACCATGCCCGGATTCTTCGGCTTCCTGCACGGCATCCTGCCGCTGGCCGGCGCCGGCGAAGCACTTCGTTCCGTGGTCTACTTTGGCGGCGACGGGGTTTGGGGATACCTGCTCCGGTTCGTGATTGCCGCTGTCTTCGCGGTTCTGGCGACGGCTGGATTCGATCTCCTGCGCCGCAAGAAGAAAGCAGCCAAGGACCTGGCGGCGGCCAACGCTGCCGATGAAGCGGGAACACCTACTGTGGAGCCCGTCGTGGTCCCTGCCACCGTCGGACCGGTTCGGATCCCCGCAACGCCCAACGGCAAGCCCCGCTCCACTCCCGTGCGCTACCTCACACTTGCCCTGTTCCCGTTCCTGATGGTCAGCCTGATGGTTGGCATCATGTTGGCGGCGATGCACAGCCCCAGCCCTGTCGGAGTTCCCGTCGCGGTGGTGAGCTCCACCGAAGGCGTGGCAGCCCAGGTGGCGGAGGGTCTGGAACAGAACATGGGCGACATGCTCAACATCTCGGTTCTCTCGTCGGCCGAGGAGGCCAGCGACCAGGTGTTCGAGGGTGACCTGGTCGGCGCCGTTGTCATGCCGGATGCCACGAATCCCAGTGCAACGCTCTACACGGCGGGTGCCGCCGGAACGGCACAGCAGCAGGTCGTGCAGCGGGTCTTCCAGCAGGTTGCCCTGCAGGGCGGCTTCGACGTTGAGATGGTCGACGTTGCGCCGGTCGCCGACACTGACACGAGTGGCTCGACGATGCTGTACATGACGATGGGCCTGGTCATGGCAGGATTCCTCGGAGTCACCGTGCTCGCCGGCGGTGCAATCTGGGCGCTTCGCCTGCGCAAGCTGGTGCCGATTCTCGCGGCGTGGGCGGTCGTCATGTCGACGGTCGTGTGGACGATCGCCGGCCCCCTCGTCGGGGCCTACCAGGGGCCGGCCTTCGCGTTCCTGGGTATCGGAATCCTGACGATCTTCAGCCTGGGGCTGGTCACGGCGGCGTTTGCACGCCTTATGGGAATCCTCGCGGTCATCCCCGTGGTGACGATCTTCATGTTCGTCGGCGTACCGGCATCCGGTGGTGGATTGTCCACCTATATGCAACCGGGCCTGTTCCAGACGCTCCAGGACGTGCTGCCCCTGCCAGCAGTGCTGATGTCGGTTCGTTCGGTCACGTACTTCGATGGGTTCGGACTCGGCGCGTTCTTGCTGACGATCGCGATCTGGGGAGCCGCCGGACTGGTGGCGAACATCATCATCTCGCTGATCCAGAACGCGAGGACTGCCCGCACGGCGAAGCACGCGATTGGCAGCGGCCCGGCGCCTGGCGCAGCCGGTGGAGCTGTCGGTGAGCCGTCGGTCACGCTGGATGATGAACTCACACAGTTGGATGAGCTCAACTTGGTGAAGTAGCGACAGTGAAGTAGCGACAGTGAAGTAGCGACAGTGAAGTAGCGACACGTAGTTCGACACGAACGGCCCCCGATTGCTCGGGGGCCGTTCGTCGTTTCTCGCCGTCCAGTGGAGGCCGCTCAGGCACATCGGAGTTGCGACATGCAGAACTGTCCACCAAATCGTGCGTCATCTGCGTATAGCTTGTCGATAGCGTGTGTCCGTTCTGGGTTGGGACCGACATCTGCCTTGTCTGAAGCTCCGCGCGTCACATCGAAGTGAAGAGGGATGAAGCATGGTCAGCGAGAAAGAAGGACTCCGAGTAGGAGTCGTGACCGAGACCCAAGCTGGGGAACGCCGGGTGGCCCTAGTTCCGAAGGCCGCCGCCACCCTGGTGTCCCAGGGACTTCGGGTAATAGTGGAGTCCGGAGCCGGGCAGGCAGCACTCATGCCAGACGCCCTCTATGTCGAGGCGGGTGCCGAGATCGGCGACGCATGGTCAGCCGAGGTGGTCTTGAAAGTCGCTCCTCCGACATCGGCTGAGATTGCGAAGCTGGTGCCTGGGGCGACCCTCATCGGCTTCCTCAACCCCCGGAACACCGAGAACCAGATCGACGCGCTGCGGGCCGCGAGGATCAACGGATACGCCGTTGAGGCGATCCCTCGAATCTCGCGAGCCCAGGTGATGGATGCGTTGTCGTCCCAGGCCAATGTGGCCGGCTACAAGTCGGTGATCCTTGCGGCGTCACTGTCGACGCGCTTCTTCCCCATGCTGACCACCGCGGCCGGCACGGTGAAGCCGGCGAGCGTGCTCGTGCTCGGTGTCGGAGTGGCCGGCCTGCAGGCCCTGGCAACCGCGAAGCGGCTCGGCGGGCGCGTGACAGGGTACGACGTGCGGCCAGAGGTGGCCGACCAGGTTCGGTCAGTGGGCGCGCAGTGGCTCGACTTGGCCATCGAGGCGGCAGGCGAAGGCGGCTATGCCAGGGAGCTGACAGAAGAGGAACGCGCACAGCAGCAGCGGGCCCTCGAGGAAGCCATTAAAGGCTTCGACGTTGTGATCACCACGGCGCTGGTACCCGGGCGGCCGGCGCCCCGCCTCGTGACGGCGGCTGCGGTCGAGGGCATGAAGCCGGGCAGCGTCGTGATCGACCTGGCCGGCGAGACCGGCGGCAACTGCGAGCTGACCGAACCGGGGGAGACGGTGGTTCGGCACGGCGTCACGATCGCGTCGCCATTGAACCTACCGGCGACCATGCCAGAACACGCGAGCGAGCTGTACTCGAAGAACCTGACGGCACTCGTCTCCCTTCTCGTGCATGACGGGCAACTGGCACCCGACTTCACCGACGAGGTCATCGCCAAGTCGTGCGTCACCCGCATCGAACCCCGAGAGGAAAGCTGACCATGGACGACTACACCGGATTCCTGGCGAATATCGCCATTCTCGTGCTGTCTGGATTTGTCGGCTTCGCCGTCATCTCCAAGGTGCCCAACACCCTGCACACCCCGCTGATGTCGGGGACCAACGCCATCCACGGAATCGTCGTGCTCGGCGCGCTCACGGTGCTCGGCACGGTGGAAGAGCCAAGCATCCTGATGCAGGTCATCTGCTTCATCGCCCTGGTGTTCGGAACCGTCAATGTGGTCGGTGGATTCGTCGTGACCGATCGGATGCTCGCCATGTTCAAGCCCAAGCGGGCCGTGCGCACCGAAGCCGTGCGTCCCGAAGGAGACAAGTAACGATGGACAATCTCGTCTACGGGCTCTACATCATCGCCTTCGCGATGTTCATCTACGGTCTGATGGGCCTCACCGGCCCCCAAACCGCCGTGCGCGGTAACCGCGTCGCAGCGGCTGGCATGGCCATCGCCGTCATCGCCACCCTCATCCACATCCGTGACACCGGCAACTGGGTGCTCATCATCGCCGGCCTCGTGGTGGGAATCGCATTCGGCATACCGCCGGCGCGCAGGGTCAAGATGACGGCGATGCCGCAGCTGGTTGCCCTGTTCAACGGTGTTGGCGGTGGAACAGTCGCGTTGATCGCGTGGGCCGAGTTCATGGAGAGTGACGGCTTCATCCACTTTGACGATGGCACAGGACCGGTGATCCCGATCGTCGTCGCATCCCTCTTCGCTGCGATCATCGGCTCACTCTCGTTCTGGGGCTCGATTGTCGCGTTTTTGAAACTGCAGGAAGTGCTCCCTGGCCGACCCATCACGCTCGGGCGGCTGCAGCAACCGCTGAACCTTGTCATTCTGGTCGCTGCCATCGGAGCTGCCGTCATGGTGGGTATTGGTGCGGCAGGCACTGGGGCAGCCGGCTGGTGGTTCGTTGTGACCCTGGTGATTGCTGCGGCACTCGGTTTGATGGTGGTTCTGCCCATTGGTGGGGCAGACATGCCTGTCGTGATCTCAATGCTGAACGCATTGACCGGGCTCTCAGCCGCGGCCGCGGGCCTGGCACTGAACAACGTGGCCATGATCGTCGCCGGCATGATCGTTGGTGCGTCGGGGTCGATCCTGACCAACCTCATGGCCAAGGCGATGAATCGTTCGATCCCGGCCATTGTCGCTGGAGGGTTCGGTGGCACCCGCGGAGGCGCGGCAGCTGCCACCGGCGAACACACGGTGAAGTCGACGACAGCAGCCGACGCCGCCATTCAGCTGGCATACGCCAACCAGGTCATCGTCGTGCCCGGCTATGGTCTCGCGGTCGCGCAGGCACAGCACGCCGTGAAAGACATGGCCAAGTTGCTCGAAGCCAAGGGCGTCGAGGTCAAGTACGCGATTCACCCGGTGGCCGGTCGCATGCCCGGGCACATGAACGTTCTCCTGGCCGAAGCGGATGTCTCCTACGACGCCATGAAAGAGATGGACGACATCAACGATGAGTTTGCCCGCACCGACGTCTCCATCGTCATCGGCGCCAACGACGTCACCAACCCGGCTGCCCGCAACGACCCGAATTCGCCGATTCACGGGATGCCGATCCTGAACGTCGACCAATCGAAGTCGGTGATCGTGCTCAAGCGCTCGATGGGTTCAGGATTCGCGGGCATCGAGAACCCACTCTTCTATGCCCCCACCACGTCGATGCTCTTTGGCGACGCGAAGAAATCGGTCGCTGCGATCACGGAGGAGCTCAAGTCGCTGTAGAGCGATTCAGCAATTCATACCTACGAAGACCTCCGCCGCCGGTGAGCATGAGCCCACAGGCAGCGGAGGTTTTCGGCATTCAGGGGCGCCTGCAGAAAGTATCCACATGTGGAAACTCCTGTTAATAACTACACAGCTGTAATTCGAAAACTACAAAAGTGTAATTCGAATGACAAGAAATTTGAGAAGCGACAGTATGGAACTGGTGTTCACGTGCTCGGACATCGACGACAGCGGTCTTCCGTGATCGCATGGTCGCAATCTACGATGAGGCAAGCCAAGGCTCGGGCGCAGGGCCCGGATTCCGCTAACGCGCGGATCTGGTTCCGGCCACGGTCGTCAGCAGGGTTCGGGGAGGCATCCATTGACAGGAACATTCGTCTTCATCCACGGCACGGGGCGTCAGGACCACCAGACGAACCAAAAGTCGGTGCGGGCGCAGCTGGCTCGGATTCCCGAGCTCGCCGACTTTGACTACGTGGGAGTCGAATGGGCCGACATTGCGGCCGGGCCCATTGATGTCATTCCGGCCCTCCCCGCGCACTATGGCGCCCTGGCCGACGGAGCAGAGGCGCTGAGCGGAGAAGAGGCTATCTCCCGCTTCGCGCGCGACCTCTATACAGAGGCGCAGGATGCGCAGGCCGCTGCACCCCAGGGTCTCGTTCGCGAGACCTCGCTTCGCATTCTCACGGATGCCATCGAAAAGTACCGTGCACCCCTCACGACGGCCGCCACCGACTTTGTGGCGAACGTGATCTTCTATCTGAAGCGAGGGGGCGGCATCCGTCGGCTTGCCCAGCAGGTCATCGGGGGAGTGGACCAGTCTGCCCCGGTTGTTGTGGCCGGCCACAGCCTCGGCGGTGTCATCGCCATCGACCTGCTGAGTGACCCTGACTGGACCGAGAGGCGGGTTGACCTGGCGGTCACCATCGGCAGCCAGGCGCCGCTGCTCTACCTCATGGACGCGCTCACCACCCTCCGGCCCGGATTCGAGGTGCAGCCGTTCAGTCCGTGGCTGAACATCTTCAACCCGCGGGATCCGCTGGGATTCCGGGCGGCAGAGGTCTTCAGCTGGGCAGACAGGCCTCCGACCGACGCCGTCGTGCTGACCCCGCGTGACCTCCCAGCTGTGCATGCGAACTACATCGACGAACCGTCTGTCTATGACGAGATCGCCGACGCTCTGGCGCAGGTACACACGTTCGATTAACGATTCTGAGGCGCCGAGCGGAACCTCGAATAACACTGCTGTAGTTATCCACAATTTGTGCACAGGCTGTGGATAACTCTGTTTTTGCCTGTGTGGATAAGAATCTGGGTTTCAACAGGGAAAACGCTTCTATTAACAGGTTTATCCACAGGTATAACCACAGCTTGTGCACACGCTTATTCACAGAATTAGCCGCGGATCGGCTGTTTTTCGCCGACTGTGCCGGTTACAACCGACGGACTTTGGTGGTTACAACCGGGGGACTTTGACGGTTACGAGTCGCCAACTTTGACGGTTACGAGTCGCCGACTTTGACGGTTACGGCGCGGGACACTACTGGTCGAGCGTGCCGCTGAGGCGGCCGTGCAGGTTCGCGCTGCGCTCATCGAGGCCGACGAATGACACCGAAACCCCGTGGGCGGCGTACTTGTCTGCAATGGAGTCGAGCGTTGCAACCGTTGACGCATCCCAGATCTGCGCGTGGCTGAAATCGATCGTCACGGCGTCGGGATCCTCGCCATACGAGAACTGCTCGACGAGGTCGTTGCTGCTGCCGAAGAACAGCGGGCCGTTCACCCTGTATGTCACGGCGGCGGCTGCGGCTGCGGCGGCTGCGGTGGCGGAGGGGGTGTTACCCATGTCCTCGCCGGTCACGATGCGGTCGACGCTGGCCACATGGGCGACTCGCCTGGCGAAGAGGATCATCGCGAGCACGGTTCCGGCAACAACGCCGATGGCCAGGTTGTGGGTGACGACGACCAGCACGACAGTGGTGACCATGACGAAGGTCTCTGAGAGCGGCATCCGTTTCAGGGTTGACGGCCTCACGCTGTGCCAGTTGACGGTCTTGAGGGCGACGATCATCATGACGGCGGCCAGGGCGACCATGGGAATGAGTTCCATCACGCTGCTGAGAGCCGTGACCAGGATGAGCAGGAAGACCCCGGCGACGAAGGTGGAGATGCGGGTGCGCGCCCGGCCGAGCTTCACGTTGACGACCGTCTGGCCGATCATGGCGCAGCCGGCAATACCGCCATAGAAGCCGGCGGCGATGTTGGCAATGCCGAGTGCCCAGGACTCGCGCCCCTTCGACGAGCGGGTCTCTGTGATGTCGTCGACGAGCTTCGCGGTGAGGAGCGTCTCCATCAGGCCGACGAACGCCACGCTGAGTGCCGTCGGCCAGATGAGCCCCAGCGTCTCGAGATTGAGTGGAACGAGGAGTTCAGTGATGCCGGGCAGCCCGCCGGAGATCACGCCCTGGTCGCCGACGTTCGGAATCTGGAGGTGGGCGATGACCGAGATGAGGGTCACCACGATGATGGCAACGAGGGGAGCAGGCACAGCCGTCGTCAAACGGGGGAGCAGCACGACGATGAGAACGGTGAGCGCGAACAGCGGATACACCAGCCACGGCACGCCGAGCAGGTGCGGAACCTGGGCGACGAAGATCAGGATGCCGAGCGAATTGACGAAGCCGATCATCACCGAGCGCGGGATGAAGCGCATGAGCCTGGCGAAACCGCCCAGGCCGAACGCGATCTGGATAATTCCGGCCAGCACCACGGTCGGCAGCAGGTATTCGACACCGTGTTCCTTGACCAGGGGCCCGATCACGAGCGCGACGGCGCCAGCGGCAGCCGTGATCATGGCGGGCCTACCGCCCAGAATCGACATGGTGATGGCCAGGACAACGGATGCCATCAGGCTGACCCGTGGATCGACCCCGGCAATCACGGAGAACGAGATGACCTCAGGGATGAGCGCCAGCGTGGTGACGACACCGGCCAGCACTTCGACGCTGAGCAGTCGGGGGTTACGGAGGGTTGCCCAGACGGTGGGGGAGGAAGGAGCGAGAGTCACTCGCACAACTCTAAGACCGCGTCAGCCGTTCTGGCGCATGACCGCATGGGTGGAAGAGCGGCCGGAGTGGTCAGTGCTCGAGTGACTGGCGGATGCTGCGGGACTGCTCGACGAGCGTGGCAACGCGCCCAGGCGGCACGATCGAGGGCAGGAAGATGGCCCACATCTCCTCCATGCGCTGGTACAGGTCTGCGCGTCCGGTCAGAATCTCCGAGACCATCTGCACGCCGGTGAAGGCGGGGACGATGAGGTGGGCAATTGCCTCTGGCTCGACGCCCGCACGCAATTCGCCACGTGCGTCATCGATGAGCAGTTGCGCTTCGACGGCCGTGATCCAGTCCTGATAGGGATAGACGATGGGTGTCGCGAGGTTGGACGATTCCAGGGTCAGCCGGATGCCGGCGCGAACGACGGGATCTCTGGTGAGTTGGCGGGAGAACTGGAACGTCAACCAGATGATGGCAGGAACTCCGGCAAGTTCCAGTCGCTGCAGGTCGCTGACCAACGCGATACCCGCATCGTGCTGGGCGGAAATGAGGGCCAGGGCCAGGGCTTCCTTGGACTCGAAGTGGAAGTACAGGGCGCCCTTGGTCACGCCGGCGGCGGCTGCGATGTCATTCATGGATGTGCCGCCGTAGCCGCGCACCTGGAAGATCGCCGCCGCGGCTCCCATAATGGCTGCGCGCGTCTCAATAGCTCTGGCCTGGATTGGCATGCCCCTCCTCCGATTGGAGGGTCGAACACTCGTCAAGCAGAACGACGGTGGCGGGTCGCGACCCGAAAATGGCCGTATCGGGGGCGTGATCCCCCGATCGCGCCCCCGGGATACGGCGGTGTCCACCCCAATTTGTCCCCGTGGTTAAGAACATACCAGAAGGTATTTTTCCCGACACTGGCAATGCCCTGAACATCTTGCAACCCTCACGTAAACACTACATGACGAAGCGTTTTGTTCCGACGCCGCCCGGTTAGCGTGGTGGTGGTCACGGGGGCGGTGCGCCGTGATGAGGCATCACCCAGCACACCCCGGTAGCGTGAAGTCATGCCCAACGAGACTCTGACCATTGCCGGCGTGTGTTTTCTTGATGCGACATCGCGCTTGTTGACGGTGCGGAAGCGCGGAATGGCAATGTTCCAGTTGCCGGGCGGGAAGCTGGACCCCGGAGAGACTCCGTTGGCTGCGGCCCTCCGCGAAGTGGCGGAAGAGATTCTCGTCGAGCTGCGGCCGGAGGACCTCACCCTGCTCGGAACCTGGAGCGCTCCGGCGGCCAATGAGCCGAACACAGACATCAACGCGACGGTCTTCCTGAGCAGCGTGCCCGCCGCTCCCGTCGCTGCCGCCGAAATCGAGGAGCTGCACTGGGTGGATCTGGACGACCCGGCCGGCTACGAACTCTTTGCACCGCTGCTGCGCACGCACGTCTTTGCGGCGCTCACCGCCGTCAGGAACTGACCGGAGCCGTCGATTCCCGTTCGACCAGCGTGAATGGAACGGTGATTTCGCGGGGCTCGATCACGGAATCGCGTGCCGAAAGACGTTCCATGAGCATCTCGACGGCCAACGCGGCAATCTGCTCGCGCCCCGGACTGATCGTCGTGAGCGCGGGCAAGGAGTAGCGCGATTCATCGAGGTCGTCGAAGCCGATGACCGAGACGTCCTCCGGAATGCGGATACCGTTCTCACCCAGCACTCTGAGGGCACCGAGGGCCAGTGAGTCGTTGAAGCCGACGATCCCGTCGAATGCGACGCCATCGTCGATGAGTGCCTGTGTGGCCAGTGCGCCGTCGAAGCGCGTCCAGCGATCGGCCCGGCGTACGAGCGAGGGGTCGACCTCGATTCCAGCGGATGCCAGCGCCTGCTGGTAGCCGAGCAAGCGCAGGCTTGCCGTGCCGGCTTCTGCGCCAGGATGCGCACCCACCACGGCGATCCGGGTGCGGCCGAGAGCCAGCAGGTGCTCTGTCGCGGCCTTGATCGCTTCGGTGTTGCGCATGGTCACGTGGTCGACGGGTGCGTTCTCGTCGCGGTGGCCGGTGGCGGCCGATGTGACCTGGGCGTAGAGCCCGGTGTCATCATGGCCAGGGGTGCGCACGCTGAACAGCACGCCGTCGACGAGCTGGGTCTTCGTCGCGTGTCCAGGGTCGCTGGGAGCGGATGGTGCAGTGCCCTCGGGCTGTTCAGCGTTCTTCGACTGCTCTGTGTTCTTTGACTGCTCTGTGCTCTTTGACGGCTCTGTGTTCTTCGACTGCTCGATCAGTACGGAAATGCCGGTGTGGTCTGCGGCATCGATCACGGCCGCCGCGAGCTCGGAGAAGTACGGGTTGCGGAGCGAGGGAACGACGAGTCCGATAACGCCGGTTCGACCTGAGCGCAGGTTGCGCGCATTGAGATTCGGGCGATAGTCGAGCTGCGCGATTGCGTCGAGCACCCGCTGCTTGGTCTCTGGCCGAATATGCGGATAGCTGTGGATCACGTTCGAGACGGTCTTGATCGAGACCCCCGCGCGTGCGGCGACGTCGGACAGGGTGGCTGCCATCGGTCCTCTTCTCCTGGTCGGTGCTATCTCGCTCGGTGCGTGTCTCTGCGTGGTGCTCGTGCTGCGTGCTGGGTGCTCCGAGCCACTCAGTGACTCTAGCTGGCGGCATCCGCTTCGCTGCGCGCTCCTGAACCCGGTGGCTGGAATCGGGATGTTTGGTATCGAGATGTTTGGAATCGGGGGGAGTGGCTGGTAGATTTCTACAACGTTGTAGAAGCATGCATTTCGTTCCAGACGGCCGAGCGGCCGAACTGGCCAGAAGACCAGACAAACCAGACAAACCAGACAAAGGAGTCCACACCGTGAGCCTCGGTAACTCTTCACTCGCGGATGCCGCATCCCCGGCACCCGCAGACAGCTACGTGATCGGTGTCGACTACGGAACCCTCTCGGGGCGCGCCGTTGTGGTCCGCGTGTCAGACGGCGCCGAACTCGGCTCCGCTGAACTGGCATACCCGCACGCCGTCATGGACACCACGTTGACGGCCGGCCCTGCTGCGGCATCCGGTGCTCCCGTCTCCCTCGCCCCCGACTGGGCACTCCAGGTTCCTGGCGACTACGTCGCTGTGCTGAAGCACGCCGTGCCGGCTGCCATCGCAAACGCCGGAATCGACGCGGCCCAGGTGATCGGCATCGGAACCGACTTCACGGCCTGCACCATGGTGCCAACCCTCGCCGACGGCACCCCGCTCAGCGAGGTGCCCGAGTTCGCCGACCGACCGCACGCCTACGTGAAGCTGTGGAAGCACCACGCTGCCCAGTCGCACGCCGACCGCATCAACGACCTCGCGTTCGAACGCGGCGAGAGCTGGCTGCCGCGTTACGGCGGGCTCATCTCCAGTGAGTGGGAGTTCGCCAAGGGACTGCAGCTGCTGGAGGAAGACCCAGAGCTGTACAACACCATGGACCACTGGGTCGAGGCCGCTGACTGGATCATCTGGCAGCTGACCGGCCGGTACGTTCGGAACGCCTGCACCGCCGGATACAAGGGCATCTGGCAGGACGGGGAGTACCCGACGAGCGACTTCCTCGCGGCGCTGAACCCCGACTTCGCCGGCTTCGTCAGCGACAAGGTTGAGCACGAGATCGGCCAGCTCGGCGCAGCGGCTGGGACGCTCAGCGCCGAAGCTGCGGAGTGGACCGGCCTCCCAGTAGGCATCGCCGTGGCCGTCGGCAACGTCGACGCCCACGTGACCGCGCCGGCGGCCCAGGCCGTCGAGCCCGGCCAGATGGTCGCGATCATGGGAACCAGCACCTGCCACGTGATGAACTCAGACCACCTCGCTGAAGTGCCCGGCATGTGCGGCGTCGTCGACGGCGGCATCGTCTCGGGGCTGTACGGCTATGAGGCTGGCCAGTCTGGTGTCGGCGACATCTTCGCCTGGTACGTCAAGAACCAGGTTCCGGCCCGCTACGTCGACGCTGCGAACGCCGCCGGACTCAGCATCCACCAGTACCTGACCAACCTGGCCTTCGAGCAGCCGGTCGGCGCGCACGGCCTGGTCGCCCTCGACTGGCAGAGCGGCAACCGTTCCGTGCTCGTCGACCACGAACTCTCCGGCGTCGTGCTCGGCACCACCCTCACCACCAGGGCTGAAGAGATCTACCGGGCGCTGCTCGAGGCCACAGCCTTCGGCACCCGCACGATTGTGGAGACCTTCAACGAGTCTGGCGTTCCCGTCACCGAGTTCATCGTGGCCGGCGGCCTGCTCAAGAACCCCCAGCTCATGCAGACCTACTCCGACGTGCTGCGGATGCCAATCTCCACGATCGCCAGCGAGCAGGGCCCGGCGCTCGGCTCTGCTATTCACGCGGCCGTTGCCGCCGGTGCGTATGCCGACGTGCGAGAAGCCGGCGTCGTCATGGGCAAGGTCAACCGCAACGTCTACACGCCCAATCCAGATTCAGCGGATGCCTACGACAAGCTCTACGCCGAATACCAGCTGCTGCACGACTACTTCGGGCGCGGGGCCAATGAGGTCATGCACCGCCTCAAGGCCCTCAAGCGCGACGCCATCGCAGGCTCGGTTACCCACGAGGGTGAGGCCGTCACCGTATGAGCGACGTCAACCAGGACCGCGAATTCGACCAGCAGACGGCAGTAGCCATCGCCTCGGTGCGCGCCGACGTCGCAGCCCTGCACGCCGAGCTGACCCGCAACGGCCTGGTCGTCTGGACCGGCGGCAATGTCTCTGGCCGGGTGCCGGGCGCCGATCTGTTCGTGATCAAGCCGTCTGGCGTGAGCTACGACGATCTCGCCCCGGAGAACATGATCCTGTGCGACCTCGACGGTGCTGTTATTGCCGGTACGCCAGGGGCTGACCGGTCGCCGTCGAGCGATACAGCGGCGCACGCCTATGTGTACCGCAACATGCCGGAGGTCGGCGGAGTCGTGCACACACACTCCACCTACGCCACGGCGTGGGCGGCGCGGGCTGAGGCGATCCCGTGTGTGATCACGGCGATGGCCGATGAGTTCGGCGGGGAGATCCCGGTTGGTCCGTTTGCGATCATCGGCGATGACTCCATTGGCCGCGGCATCGTGGAGACGTTGACCGGGCACCGCTCGCGTGCGGTGTTGATGGCCAACCATGGCCCGTTCACCATCGGCAAGGACGCCAAAGACGCGGTGAAGGCCGCCGTCATGGTCGAAGACGTCGCCCGCACGGTGCACATCGCCCGGCAGGGCGGCGAGCTCGTTCCGCTGCCGCAGAGCGCCATTGACTCACTTTTTGATCGTTACCAGAACGTCTACGGACAAGCACCCCAAGGAGCACTGAAGTAATGCCTTCCCTCACCTCAACCCTTGACCACTACGAAGTCTGGTTCCTCACCGGCAGCCAGAACCTCTACGGCGAGGAAACCCTGCGACAGGTCGCGGAGCAGTCACAGGAGATCGCCCGCACGCTCGACGCGGCAGGCAACATCCCGGTCAAGATCGTCTGGAAGCCCGTCCTCAAGGACTCAGACTCGATCCGCCGCCTCGCCCTCGAGGTGAATGCTGCAGACAACGTGATCGGCGTCATGGCCTGGATGCACACGTTCTCCCCGGCGAAGATGTGGATTCACGGCCTCGACGCTCTGACCAAGCCGCTGCTGCACCTGCACACGCAGGCCAACGTCGAACTGCCGTGGTCTGAGATCGACTTCGACTTCATGAACCTCAACCAGGCCGCCCACGGCGACCGGGAGTTCGGCTACATCCAGACGCGCCTCGGCGTCGTGCGGAAGACGGTCGTCGGCCACGCCACCAACCCGATCGTTACCGGCCAGATCGCCACGTGGCAGCGTGCAGCCGCCGGCTGGGCGGCATCCCGCTCGCTGAAGCTCGCCCGCTTCGGCGACAACATGCGTTATGTGGCCGTCACCGAGGGTGACAAGACAGAGGCCGAGCTGCGCTTCGGAGTGCAGGTGAACACCTGGGGCGTCAATGACCTGGCCGACGCGGTGCACGCGGCAACCGACGCCCAGATCGACGCGCTCGTTGCCGAGTACGAAGAGCTCTACGACGTCGTGCCAGCGCTGCGAAAGGGCGGCGACCGCCACGACTCGCTTCGCTACGGCGCCGCAATCGAGATCGGCCTCCGCACCTTCCTCGAAGAGGGCGGCTTCGGCGCCTTCACCACCAGCTTCGAAGACCTGGGATCCCTCCGCCAGCTGCCCGGCCTCGCTGTGCAGCGCCTCATGGCAGAGGGCTACGGCTTCGGTGCAGAGGGCGACTGGAAGACTGCCATCCTCGTGCGCGTCGCCAACGTGATGGGGGCCGGCCTGCCAGGCGGCGCCTCCCTTATGGAGGACTACACCTACGACCTCACCCCCGGCAGCGAACTCATCCTGGGCGCGCACATGCTCGAGGTGAGCCCGTCGCTGACCACGAAGAAGCCGACACTCGAGATCCACCCGCTTGGCATCGGCGGCAAGGAAGACCCGGTTCGCCTGGTGTTCAACGCCGACCCGGGCCCGGCCGTTGTCGTCGCACTCTCCGACATGCGTGACCGTTTCCGCCTGGTGGCCAACGTCGTCGAGGTCGTCGAGCCGACGGCCCCGCTGCCCAACCTGCCCGTTGGTCGCGCCGTGTGGAAGCCGGCACCCGACTTTGCGACATCCGCTGCTGCCTGGCTCACCGCCGGTGCCGCTCACCACACCGTCATGTCGACGGCCGTTGGCATCGAGGTCTTCCAGGACTTCGCTGAGATCGCCCGCACTGAGCTGCTCGTGATCGACGAGAGCACCACCCTGCGCGAGTTCGGGCGCGAGGTGCGCTGGAACCAGGCCTACTACCGCCTCGCGCAGGGCTTGTAGGGAGCGGGAGGTCGTCAGGCCGGATCGAGCCTGGGTGGCGCCAGAACGCCGCGCAGGTCGTGCGATCCGGCCTGCGCGGCTACGCATTCCGGAGGTTGTATGGTCGGGGGACGCCGGGATGGAGTATCCCGGTGCTGTACGTCACAGCATCAGGCGTGAAGCAGGCAGGGGATAACCGCGTGGCAGCCACCCTTCACGACGTCGCTCGCGTTGCCGGGGTCTCGATCAAGACCGTCTCCAACGTGATCAACGACTTCCCGCATGTGCGTGCGACCACCAGGACCAAGGTGCTCGAGGCAATCAACGAACTCGGCTACCGGCCGAACCTGTCGGCCAGGAGCCTGCGGTCTGGCCGAACCGGGGTCATCGGCCTGATCGTGCCCGAACTGCGGCTCAGCTATTTTGCCGAGCTGACGGATGCCGTGATCAAGGCCGCAGAGCGCCAGGGCCAGGTCGTGCTGGTCGAGCAGACGAATGGCGATCGCGCGCGGGAACTCGAAGCGCTGACCAGCCCCCGGGTGCAGTTCTCCGATGGCGTGCTCTTCAGCCCTCTCGGCATGGGAAGTGAGGACGTGGCGGCCCTGAACGTCTCGTATCCGCTCGTGCTGCTTGGTGAGCGCATTTTCGGCGGACCGGTCGATCACGTCACGATGCAGAACGTGCGCGCCGCGCGCGCTGCGACGGAGCACCTCATCGCACAGGGCCGGCGCCGCATCGCCGTTGTCGGCGCACACGAGGGAGAGGTCATCGGCTCAGCCGGCCTTCGCCTGGCCGGCTACCGCGAAGCGCTGGACGCCGCCGGCATCGAGTTCGACCCAGCGCTCATCGTGCACACGACGCTCTGGCACCGGGCGAACGGGGCAACGGCAATGCGCGAGCTACTGGCGTCTGGGGTGGCATTCGATGCGGTCTTCGCACTGAATGACACGCTGGCTCTCGGTTCAATGCGCGTGCTCCAGGAGTCGGGTTTGACGATCCCAGCGGATGTCGCCGTGATCGGTTTCGACGACCTGGACGAGGCCCGATATACCCTTCCAGCCCTGTCCACCATTGATCCGGGGCGCACGGAGATCGCGGAGACGGCGGTGCGTGTGCTGCTCGAACGGATCAGCGGAACGCGCGTTGACCAGGCTCCACGCGAGTTCCTGGCCGACTTCTCCGTGGTCGTCAGGGAATCGTCTGTGGCGGTCTAGCTCGATTGCGCCAAGTTTCCCTGGCGGCTTGACAGCACGCGAATCCCTCAGCAAAATGTCATTACAACGTTTACTTACAACGTTGTAAACGGGACGCGACCGAGGAACAATTCCTCGTCACGCGGCATCCAGTCGAATGAACCAGACCGAATCAAGGAGGATTCGCACCATGCAGACCACCCGCACGGTTTCGCACGCTTCCTCGACTCTGGACCCTCATTTCGCGCTCCACGTGGCGCTGCCCGGCTAAGCACTTCAGTATCCGCAATCGCAACCAGACAACGGTGTCCATTCCACCGCGAGAGGAAAAAATCCACACCATGAAGTCATCCAAGATCATCGCAGCAGCCGGCGTATTCGCCGTCGCAGCAGCGGCACTCACCGGCTGTGCATCCGGCGGCTCCGCAGAAGCCGCGTCGTGCACCAACAAGATTGTCAATGCCGACGCCAAGCAGGTCACCGTGTGGGCCTGGTACCCCGAGTTCGAGCAGGTCGTCGACCTGTTCAACAACACGCACGACGACGTACAGGTCTGCTGGACCAACGCCGGTCAGGGCAACGATGAGTACACCAAGTTCTCCACCACCATCGAGGCCGGCTCTGGAGCCGCTGACGTCATCCAGCTGGAGAACGAGGTGATCTCGAGCTTCAGCATCCGCAAGGCACTGGCCGACATCTCCGAGTACGGTGCGGCAGACGTGAAGGACAACTACACCGAGGGTGCCTGGAAGGACGTCTCAAGTGGCGACTCCGTCTACGCGATCCCGGTCGACAGCGGGCCAATGGGCATGCTCTACCGCAAGGACATCTTCGACGCCAACGGCATCGCGGTTCCGACGACGTGGGCCGAGTTCGCCACGGCAGCGGCGCAGCTCAAGAGCTCAGCTTCCGGGGGCGTTCTCGTCAACTACCCGACCAACGGCCGCGCATTCAACCAGGCCCTGTTCGCACAGGCCGGTTCGACGCCGTACGTCTACGACAACTCCACGCCAACCGAGGTCAGCATCGACGTGAACGACGACGCGTCGAAGAGCGTTCTCGCCTACTGGGATGGCCTGATCAAGGACGGCCTCGTCACGACCGACGACGCCTTCACCGCTGACTACAACACCAGCCTCGTTGACGGCACATATGCCGTCTACCTCGCTGCTGCCTGGGGACCCGGCTACCTGCAAGGCCTCTCCGACGCGGATGCCGACGCCGAGTGGCGCGTTGCCCCGCTGCCGCAGTGGGACGCATCCGCTCCTGTGCAGGCCAACTGGGGTGGCTCGAGCTTTGCCGTGACCAGCCAGGCCAAGGATGCCGAAGCCGCCGCAATCGTCGCCAAGGAGATCTTCGGCACCGAAGAGGCCTGGAAGATCGGCGTTGAGAAGAGCGGACTGTTCCCCACGTACAAGCCGGTTCTTGACTCCGACTACTTCGCCAACCTGGAGTACCCGTTCTTCGGGGGACAGCAGATCAACAAGGATGTCTTCCTGAACGCCGCAGCCGGCTACTCCGGCTTCACGTTCAGCCCGTTCCAGAACTACGCATTCGATCAGCTGACCGAAGAGCAGTACGCGATGGTCCAGGGCGAGAAGGACTCTGCGCAGGCACTCGATGACTTGCAGGACAGCCTCGTGAAGTACGCCACGGAGCAGGGCTTCACCGTCAAGTAGCTCGAACCATGGGTGCCCGGCCCGTCAGCCATCGTCCGATGGGCCGGGCACCGTTTTACCTTTCAGAGCAGAAAGAAAATCCATGACCAGTCACACACTGCAGGCAGCGAAACCCCGTTTCGCCCGCCGCACTGCCGGCACAGGCGGCGGAAGCAGGATCGACCTCAAGCGTCAGCGCTGGGGGTGGCTCTTCGTCGGGCCGTTCGCCCTCGTCTTCCTCTGCTTCCTCATCGTCCCGCTCTGTTACGCATTCTGGATGAGCCTGCAGACCTCGACGCTGGCCACCGGCACACAGTTCACCTGGTTCGCCAACTACGTCAAGGCATTCACAGACCCGATCTTCCTTGAGGGTCTGGGCCGGGTGGCGTCGTTCGCGTTCATCATGATCCCGGCACAGATGCTGGTCGCACTCATCGCGGCGCTCGTGCTCGACAACCTGACGACCGCGCTCTCCAAGTTCTCTCGCCTGATGATCTTCGTGCCGTACTCGATTCCCGTGGTCATCGGTGCGCTCATGTGGGGCTTCCTCTACAGCCCGCGCTTCGGGCCGGCAGCCGACCTGTTCTCGCTGGTCGGCCTCACCGCCCCCGACTTCCTCAGCCAGAGCGCAATCTTCGGCAGCCTCGTCAACATCGTGACCTGGCAGTGGGCCGGCTACTACATGATCATCATCTACTCGGCGCTGCGCGGAATTGATCCCTCTATCTATGAGGCCGCCCGCATCGACGGCGCGAACGGATGGCAGACAGCCACCCGCATCAAGGTGCCGATGATCAGCTCGTCGATGGTCATGGTGCTGATCTTCGCGCTCATCGGAACACTGCAGTTCTTTACAGAGCCGCAGGTGCTCCGCAGCATCGCCCAGGGCGCGATCCCTGTCTCGTACACGCCGAACATGTACGCGTACACCCTCGCGTTCTCATACAGCCAGTTCAACTACGCGTCTGCTATCGCGTTCTCGCTCGGCATCGTGGTGTTCATCGGCTCGTTCATCTTCCTCTTCCTCACGCGCAAGCAGAGCGGACTCAAGTAATGGCGCTCATAACCTCGGCCCCGGCTCCGACGGCATCCGACACGTCGACGACCACCTCTGCCCGGCGCATCCGCTCAGGTCGTGGCGGAAAATCGACACAGGGGCGCAATGGCGGCCGTCGCATCGGCTCGCATGTGCTGCTGATCATCCTGGTGATCTACTTCATCACTCCGCTGTGGTGGCTCATCGTTGCCAGCACCAAGAGCAACTCGGGGCTCTTCGCCGGCAGCGGTGGAGCGCTCTGGTTCGACGACAACTTCGCATTCTTCGACAACATCGCCGGACTGTTCAACCACCAGGGCGGCATCTACTGGCGCTGGCTCGGCAACTCGTTTCTCTACGCATTCGCCGGGGGACTGGGCGCCACCATCCTGTCGGTGATGGCCGGGTATGGGTTCGCCAAGTACCGCTTCCGCGGTCGCGGCGCGTTCTTCACCGTGCTGCTTGGCTCCGTGATGGTTCCGCTCACCGCCCTAGTGATCCCCACCTTCATGCTGCTCAGCCAGTTCGGCCTGATCAACACGATGTGGGCGGTCATCCTGCCCTCACTGCTCAGCCCATTTGGCGTCTACCTCATGCGTGTCTACACACAGGATGCCGTGCCGGACGAGATGCTCGATGCGGCCAGGGTCGACGGCGCCGGCGAGATCCGCATCTTCTTCCAGGTGGCGCTGCCGCTGCTGCGTCCGGCCCTGGTGACGGTGCTGCTGCTCTCGGTCGTCGGCACGTGGAACAACTTCTTCCTGCCCCTTGCCGTGCTGAGCGACCCGAACCTGCTCCCGGTCACTCTCGGACTCAATCGCTGGACGGCTCTGTCCAACGCGGGCTCCGGCGGAGAACAGGTCTGGAACCTCATTACGACGGGCTCGTTCATCTCCATCCTGCCGCTGGTGCTCTCGTTCCTCTTCCTGCAGCGCTACTGGCAGGGCGGCCTCTCGCTCGGCAGCATCAAGTAATCCGTCGCGATGCTGGCGCACCGGCCCGGCATCCGCTAGTTTCACGCACATATTCCACATTTCGAATACGAACCAGAAAGCTCACTATGCCTACCGCACGCCTCACCCTCGACCCACACTTCACGGTCGGGTCCATCAACCGCCGCCTGTTCGGATCGTTCGTCGAGCACCTTGGTCGCTGTGTCTATGACGGCATCTACGAACCTGGCCACGCCAGCGCAGACAGCGAGGGGTTCCGCCAGGACGTCATCGACCTCGTCAAGGAGCTCGGCGTCTCTGCCATCCGCTATCCAGGCGGCAACTTCGTGTCTGGCTTCCGCTGGGAAGACAGCGTCGGACCGAAGGCAGAGCGGCCCAAGCGCCTCGACCTCGCCTGGCACTCGACGGAGACCAACGAGGTCGGCCTGCACGAGTTCTCCTCCTGGCTGGAGAAGGTTGAGAGCGAGCTGATGCTGGCCGTCAACCTCGGCACGCGCGGCACGATGGAAGCACTCGACCTGCTGGAGTACAGCAACATCCGCTCTGGCACCGCCCTGTCCGACCAGCGGGTGGCAAACGGCAAGACGGATGCCTTTGGCATCACGATGTGGTGCCTCGGCAACGAGATGGACGGCCCGTGGCAGGTCGGCCACCGCTCGGCGGAGGACTACGGCAAGCTCGCGTCGCAGACGGCGAAAGCGATGCGGATGGTTGACCCGTCAGTTGAGCTGGTCGTCTGTGGCTCGTCGAGCGCACACATGCCGACGTTCGGCGAGTGGGAGCGCGTCGTGCTCACCCACACCTACGAGGATGTCGACTACATCTCCTGCCACGCGTACTACGAGGAGAAGAACGGCGACCTCGGCAGCTTCCTCGCATCCGCTGTGGATATGGATCGCTTCATCGAGTCGGTCGTCGCGACGGCAGACCACGTCAAGGCCGTCAATGGCAGCGACAAGACGATCAACATCTCGTTCGACGAATGGAACGTCTGGTACCTGGACCGCTACCACGACGTTGACAAGATCGAGGGCATCGACAACTGGCCGGTGGCTCCGCGCCTGCTCGAGGACATCTACTCAGTGGCCGACGCCGTGGTCTTCGGCAACCTGATGATTTCGCTGCTGAAGCACGCCGACCGCGTGACCAGCGCGTCGCTGGCGCAGCTCGTCAACGTGATCGCCCCCATCATGACCGAACCGAACGGACCGGCCTGGCGCCAGACCACCTTCTTCCCGTTCGCGCTCACCTCGCGCCTCGCGCAGGGCACCGCGCTCAGCGTGAAACTGGAATCCGACACGTACACGACAGAGGTCTACGGCGAGGCTGCCCTCGTCGACGCCGTCGCGACCCACGATGCGGAGACCGGCAAGACGGCCGTGTTCCTGGTGAACCGCAGCCAGACCGAGGAGGCGACCGTCACCATCGACATCTCGGCTCTCGGCGCTGTGTCTGTGCTCGAGGCGCAGACGCTGTCTGACGCAGACGTCAACGCAAAGAACACGCTGGATGACCCCGAACGGGTCGGCCTGCACGTCAACGACTCTCCGGTTATCGGCGATGGCAGCATCACGGTGACGCTGCCGGCCGTGTCGTGGACGGCGCTCGAACTCGGCTAAGGCCAGGCTCGACCGGGCGAGTGGTCGATCGCGTGTAGCGTGATTGACGGTACTCGCCCGGCTGGTGTCGGCGTGTGATCTCGCGCACAGACAAGACAGAACGGCGGATGAACGTGACATACCCAGAGGCAACCTCGGTTTCCACGCCAGTGCAGAACTGGGCAGGGAACCTGCAGTACCGCGCCGCGGGGGTCGAAGAACCGACCACCGTCGACGAGGTGCGGCATCTGGTGTTGACCGCGTCCCAGGCCGGTACCACCGTTCGCGCGCTGGGCACCCGGCACTCCTTCAACGACATCGCAGACACCGATGGCATCCAGATCTCTACCCGGCTGCTCACCGGGCCCATCAGCCTCTCGGCTTCCGCCGCGGCCGGCGATGCGGGCACCGTCACGGTTGGCGCCGGCATCCGGTACGGCGAGCTCGCCCTGTGGCTGGAAGAACGCGGACTCGCCCTCGCCAATCTGGCCTCCCTGCCGCACATCTCCGTCGGGGGCGCGATCGCAACCGGAACGCACGGTTCGGGTGATGGCGTTGGATCGCTCGCGGCATCCGTTGTGGCCCTGCAACTCGTTGACGGCACAGGAGAGGTGCGCCACCTCGACCGCACCCACCCCGATTTCGCCGGCGCCGTGGTGGCCCTCGGCGCCCTCGGCATCGTCACGCAGGTCACCCTGTCGGTTGAGCCGAGCTTTCAGGTCGCCCAAACCGTCTACCAAAACCTGAGCTGGGATGCCCTCCTCAGCAACTTCGACGCCATCACCTCTGCCGGATACAGCGTCAGCGTGTTCACCCGGTGGGGTGAGGCCGTCGACCAGGTTTGGGTCAAGCGTCGCGTGGATGCGGCCGACTCGGCCGATGGCGGAGCCGCGTCCGACACGCTCCTCGACGCAGCAGCGGCGACCGTCTCGCTCCATCCGCTGCCAGGCGTGTCAGCCGACAGCTGCACGCCGCAGCTGGGCGTCGCAGGGGCCTGGCTCGATCGCCTGGCGCACTTCCGCCTCGCCTTCACGCCGAGCAATGGGTCTGAGTTGCAGAGCGAATACCTCATTCCGCGCAGGCATGCGGCCGCCGCCATCACCGCCCTGCGAGAACTGGCCGATCTCATCCGCCCCGAGCTGCAGGTGACGGAGCTGCGCACCGTTGCAGCGGATGACCTGTGGCTGAGTTCGTCGTACAGCACAGACGTGCTCGGCATCCACTTCACCTGGCTGGCGCACCAGCCGGAGGTCGAAGCACTGCTGCCGCTGATCGAGCGGGCGCTCGCACCGTTCGCGGCGCGACCGCACTGGGGAAAGCTCTTCACGCTCGAGGCCGGCGACCTGGCCGCGCTGTACCCGCGCCACAGCGATTTTCGGGAGCTCGTGGCTCGCTACGACCCGGCCGGTGTCTTCGGGAACGCCTATCTCGACCGGGTGCTTGGCCGGTAGGTCATCGACCAGAGAACGGTCCTGACAGCGCTGCCCACTGCAGCAGCATGATCGTCTTCGCGTCGACAATGTCGGTTCCAATGGCGGCGAGGGCATCGCGGAAGGGCAACTCGACCACTTCGATGTCTTCGCCCTCGTCGGCGAGTCCGCCGCCGTCACCGGCTCGGGTTGCCGAGCTGTATGGCGCCGCGTAGAAGTGCAGCTTCTCCGTGACGGACCCAGGGCTCATGAACACGTCGAAGACGTGCTCGACTGCTCCGACCTCGTGGCCGGTCTCCTCAATGGCTTCACGCCGAATTGCTTCCTCCGGCGCGTCATCATCGAGCAGCCCGGCGGCCGTCTCAAGCAGGTTCCCGTCTGGGTGACCGTTGACGTACGCCGGGAACCTGAACTGCCGCGTGAGGATGACGCTCTCGTGCGCGAGGTCGTAGAGCAGGATGGTGGCGCCGTCGCCCCTGTCGTAGGTCTCGCGTCGTTCCGTGCTCCAGCGGCCGCTTCGGTGCCGATAGTCGAACGTGGTCGAGCGCAGCACGTACCAGTTGGCGGAGAGCAAGGTCACATCGCGGACGACGACGTTGGCATTGCCAGCCAGGTCACGGCCCGTGAGGTGCAGGCCTGTCCGGCCACGGGCATCCGGTTCGTCGATTCCCTGGGTCATGGGGCTGGGGCTCTCTTTCGTCTGGCGCTGTAACCGTGCGCACGGAATTCGCTATCGTTCTCTGGAAGTCTGACATCGGGGGAGCGGTCGTGAGTAATGGCATTGACGTGAAACAGGTTGCGGGCCGGACGGCTCCGGGTTTTGAAGCGGTCGAACGTGCCTTCACACGCCTGGTCGCCAGCGGAGCCGAGCCTGGCGGGCACGTCGAGGTGTGGCGGCGAGGCGCACCTGTGGTGCAGCTGACCGGCGGAACCATTGATGTGGCTGGTGGCCTCCCCTGGACAGAACGGACGCTGGTCCAGGTCTATTCAACGGGCAAGCCGTTCGCGGCCCTCGCAGCGCTGTCGGCGGTACACGCGGGGCTCCTCACCCTTGACGATCCCCTCTGCACCTGGTGGCCGGAGTACGGTGCCGCCGGAAAGCATGCAACGACTCTGCGCGATGTGCTCAGCCATCGGGCAGGGCAGCCGGCATTTCCAGCGGATGCCGCGCACATCCCTCCTGTGGACAAGATGGCATTGATCAAGGCGCTGGCGAGTGCGGCTCCAGAGTCTGTACCAGGGGTTGTGATCGCCGAACACGCACAGACGTACGGACACCTGATCGATGGCGTGCTCGCGGCGGTGGGTGCACCTGATATCGCAGCCTTCAACCGCACACTGGCTGATCGCCTTGGCATCCAGCTTCGGTTCGGGCTGGACGCCGATGAGTGCGAGCAGGTCGCAGAACTTGAAGTTGTCCTGCCCGGCTGGACGGACGGGTACCGGCAGCACGACCTCGGCGCCCGCGCGCTTGATCGCCCAGCGCACCTGCAGGATCCGCAGTTCCTGAATTCCGAAGCGTGGCGCCGTAGCTCGTTTCCGGCCATCGGATTGCACACGGACGCCCGCTCACTGGCGCAGTTCTACGATGACATCGGGCACGCGGACGGCATCGTGCAATCGATGCTCGGCGACGGACTGTTTCACGAATTCAGAGCGGCCCAAGCCGTTGGGTTCGATGCATTCGTTCGTGACGACGTGGCGTGGTCACTGGGGATGCGCGTCGACGGCGGCGAATACGGCATGGGTGGCCTCGGCGGAAGTGCCGGCTGGTACTCCCAGACGTACGACTATTCGATGGCCTATGTCACTCGAGGGCTTGGCGATCACGCCAGGGTCGACGAGCTCGCCGATGCGGTCGAGGCCGCTCTCGCCCGCTGAAACGGATGCCGCATAGACCGCTGGCTGGTTACCAGCGGTTCTCGACGTGTTCTGCCCAGCCGACCAGGCCGTCAACGCTCACGACGGTGTCGTCGTCAAGGGTGACGGTGCCGGTGTAGTGCCCGAAGCACTGGTGGGTATTCGAGGCGATGACGACTGCGTTAGTGGCCGCCTTCCGCTCGAAGAATGGCGTGAAGGTGACGTCAACGCTCTCACCGGTGATACGCCACGGCTTCATGAAATCGGCCTGGTCGTATGCCCAGTCAAGTTCTTCGCTGATCTTGTGCAGGTGGCCGTCGATGACGATGGAGTTCTCCGTCGAGCCAGACCCGACCGTCCACTTGCCGCCGATCTGCAGGCCGATCACACGGCCGTCGACCTCGCCGGATCCTGCACCCCAGTTCCAGGTCATGGAGTATGGCCAGCGGCCGCGCCCGTGGTCAAGAACGGCCCACGACTCGCGGAGCGGGATGTCGAACTCGGTGCCGTCGACAGTGATGCTGCCGCGTGCCCGCAGCGCGACATCCTTCACGGTGTACTGGAAAAGGCGCCACGACCATGGCACGACCACGCCGAGTGCCTCGTGGTTTCGGGGGCGCTCCACCACGATGTCGAGCGTGATGCGATCGGTTGACACCTTGAGGCTGGTGCCGCCGTCGACCTCGTCGATGTCGATCGTGAGGTCTGTGGCGCGCACGGTGGCCGGGCCGCCGCGCAGGGTGCCTGGCAGTTTCACGCCGCGGGAGAGCGGAGCGATCACGACGCGGTCGACCTCGAGGCCGGTTGCCCTGTCGCGGACCCACACCTCACTGAGGGTGGCGTAGTCGAGCGTGGACGCCGTGATGCCGATCAGGTGGGTTGGGGTGATGATGCCCCAGTACTCCCAGCGCTTGTTTCGGCCCCAGCCGAAGAATCCGCGACCGATCTGATCGGTGTTGTGCCAGGGATGCCGAGACCAGCCAACGGCCATCTTGTTCAGCTTTCCGGAACCCAGGCTGAGATCAACGGGGGCAATGATCTCGTGTTCGACGACGTTCTGCATCTTCACACCTTAAGGCCGGGTAACGGTTTGGTTTCCGAGGTGTAAGTCGTGTCGTGCCCCTTTACTGTTAGGAAACTTTCCTGTTACATTGCCTGACACCACCGAATTCTCACTGCGGATGAACGTCACACGGAGCTAGCAATGCCAACGAAGACAGTCAGAGGCACACCGTCGTGGCTTCGCGCCACGAACGATCGCACCGCTCTTGCCCTGCTCCTGGAGCACGGGCCGCTCACCCGCAATCGCATCGGTGAACTGTCGGGGCTGTCGAAGCCGACGGCATCCCAAATGGTATCCAGGCTCGAAGACGCCGGGCTGATCCACTCCGCAGGAGAAGTGTCCGGTGGCCGCGGCCCGAACGCCGCCAGCTACAGTGTTCGACTCGATCGAGTGCTCGGCGTCGCCATCGACATCAACGGGTCACTCATCAGGTCAACCGTGGTCGATGCGTCAGGACGCGAGCACCCTGTCGTGGAGCGGATGCTCTCTGCCTCCTCGAAGGAGCGGTCTGCGATCAGCGACGTGCGGGGTGCGATCGAGGCCGCCTGCGACGCGAGCGGAACCGATCCGGCATCCGTTCACTTGGTGTGTATCGGCGTGCAGGCATCCATCGATCCCCGCACCGATGAGCTGAGCTTCACCGACACATTGCCCGGCTGGCCGCGCAAGGGTGTGCACCAGCATCTTGAAGATGAACTCGGCTGTACCGTCATCATCGACAACGACGTCAACCTGGCCGCCGTCGCTGAACGCCACAGCGGGCGGGGTGCCGGTGCGTCGGGATTCGCGCTGCTCTGGATGGGTGCCGGCCTCGGCCTCGCCGTCGACCTCGGAGGCGCGGTGCACAAGGGTGCCGCAGGAGGAGCTGGGGAGATCGGTTACCTGCCAGTGCCCAAGGCGGCGACGGCACTCGACCCAGAGGCCGATGACCTGCAGGGCCTCATCGGGGGGCCAGCGGTTGTGCGGCTCGCGCGCGAGGCTGGGCTGCGGGCCAGGAACTACCCGACCATGCTCGACCACATCGAAACGGCGAGAGGGCGCGAGGCGCTCCTCGCCGCATTGGCGCCGCGCATTGCGCTCGGCGTCATCCCCGTTCTCGCTGTCCTCGACCCTGAGGTCGTCGTTCTCGGCGGCCCGACCGGCATCGCGGGTGGCGATCGCCTCGCCGAACTGGTGCAGGCAAACATCAGGCGGGCCTCTCGGTGGTCGCCGCGCATTGTGGCATCCGCTGTCAAGACGAACCCGGTACTCCGCGGTGCCCGCGAAGTTCTCATGACCGAAGTACGCAACACCTTGCTCGGTGACGCCCTGCACGATCACACGCGTCTCGTAACACCCCAGTAAATTCCGCGCCGCATGCGTCATCGACTGATGTGACGGTGCGGCCTTAAGCAAAGGGTAGAGAAATGAACAAGCGAACTGTCAGATTTCAACTGATGGCCGTGGCGGCGCTGGCAACGACTGCGACGCTTGGCCTCTCCGGCTGCACGGCAGGTGCAAGCGGCAGCGACTTCGATACCACCACGCCCACCGATCTGTCAGGGACCGTGTCGTTCTGGCACTTCTTCTCAGATCGTGAGGCGGATGTCATCCAGTCGGTGGTCGACGACTTTACCGCGGCCAACCCCGACGTCACGGTCAATGTGCACTCTGGGCAGGATGACGAGAAACTCCGCAAGGCGATCTCGACGGGAGACACCGTCGATCTCGGCCTGTCGTACTCCACCGACATCGTCGGCAACTTCTGTTCGACCGGCGCATTCCGCGACCTTGGCGACGTCATCACGCGCGACGACATCGACATGAGTCAGTTCACAGACACCGTCAAGAGCTACACGGAGTTCGATGGCACCCGCTGTTCGATGCCGGTTCTCGCGGATGTCTATGGCCTGTACTACAACAAAGACCTGCTGGCGGCGGCCGGCTACACCGAACCGCCCAAGACGCTCTCAGAGCTCGAGGCCATGGCGGATGCGCTCACGACCTACAACGCGGACGGCTCCATCAAGACACTGGGGTTCAACCCCACGATGGGCTGGTACGAGAACACCCCCGCGCACATTGGCCCTGCGGCCGGAGCCGAATGGTTGAACGCCGACGGCACCTCTGCCATCGGCTCAAGCGAGGCATGGCCGGAGCTGATCACCTGGCAGACCGAGTTCGTGCAGAAGATCGGCTGGGACAAGCTCAATGCGTTCACAGCGGGGCTCGGCCAGGAATTCTCGGCAGACAACGCATTCCAGACCGGGCAGGTCGCGATGAACATGGACGGCGAGTACCGCACGGCGTTCATTGACGACCAGACGCCGGACCTCTCATACGGCACAGCGCCATTCCCAACTGCCGACGGCCACGATGACCTCTATGGCGGCGGATACATCACGGGCAACATAGCCGGTATCTCCAAGGGGTCGAAGAACCCAGAGCTGGCCTGGGCGCTCTTGAAGTACCTGACCACAGACACGGATGCCATCGTCAAGCTGTCCAACGGACTGAAGAACGTGCCGACCACCCACGATGCGCTCACCTCGTCAGATCTGGAGGTCTCGACGCAGTTCCAGACCTTCCTCGACATCGCCGAGAGCCCGAACACGACGACCACCCCGCCGAGTCCGCTCGGCGCCGGCTACCAGCAGTCATTCCAGGACTGGTGGAACATCTACCAGTCAGACCCGTCAGGTGACCTGGGTGCTGCACTGACGGATGTCGACGCGCAGATCAACGATTCCCTCGCGCTCGTCAGCGGTCCGTAACATGACGAGCCCCAGCGCGGACGCGGGGCGGGCGGCAACGACCGTTCGCCCTGCCGACGCCGAAGTCGTCGCGAGCGGTACCAGCCCAGACTCGACAGGCAAGCGCGCGACGGGCGCGGGCAGCACCGTCACCAGCGGCACGCGCACCCCGCACTATGCCAGGCGCAAGAAGCTGGTCACCCTGGCGCTGCTGAGCCCAGCCCTGCTCGGACTCGTGATCTTCTTTGTGTACCCGCTCATCGCATCCGTTTTCTATTCCTTCACGCGCTACGACCTGGTGTCGCCGCCGGAGTGGATTGGACTGCGCAACTACGAGTACCTGTTCACGAAGGACCCAAAGGTCTGGATCGCGGCACTGAACACCGGTTGGTTCGTCGTGATCATGGTGCCGGTGAAGATCGCGTTCGCGCTGCTGATTGCCGGTTTGCTGGTTCGGGCGCGCACGGCGTCCGGGGGCTGGCGCACGCTGTTCTACCTGCCGGCGCTGGTGCCGCCCGTGGCCTCTGTAGTCGCGTTTGTATTCCTGTTCAACCCTGGGACGGGACCGGTGAACCAGATCCTGGGCTTCTTCGGCATTCAGGGACCGCTGTGGTTCAACGACCCGGCCTGGTCAAAGCCGTCCCTGCTTCTGCTGGCGATCTGGGTCATGGGTGACATCATGATCATCTTTCTGGCTGCCCTCCTTGACGTGCCGCGCGACCAGTACGAGGCCGCGTCCCTCGACGGGGCGAACGGCGTGCAGCAACTGCGTTACGTGACGTTCCCGAACATCACCCCCGTGCTGTTGTTCGCGGCGGTTACCGGCGTGATCGCCGCCTTGCAGTACTTCACCGAAGCGGCTGTCGCCTCTGGCGTCGCCTCAGGCAAGGCGGTGGTCGGTGAGGGAACGGGCAACAACCTTGGGTATCCGGGCAACTCGCTGCTCACCTATACGGAATGGCTGTACGTGCGCGGATTCAGCCAATACCAATTGGGCTACGCCTCGGCGTTGGCCGTGCTGCTGTTCATCGTGTCGAGTGTTGTGCTCGTGCTGCTGCTCCGCCGGTTCAAGGCATTCACCCCGGAAGGCGCTTCCTGATGACCAGACGTGGCTTTTACTGGATAGCCGAGCATGCGTTGCTCGTCATGCTGGGCGTGCTGTTCATCGCGCCCATCATCTTCGTGGCGCTCACCTCGCTCATGTCGAGTAAGCAGACGCTCACGGCGTCGCTCTGGCCGAACCCGTTCCAGTGGAGTAACTACACTGAGGTCTTCACGCAGGTGCCGCTGATGCAGTGGTTCGGCAACTCGGCGATGTACGCGATCCTGGCGACCGCGTTCATGCTCGTCTCCAGCGTTCCTGCGGCGTATGTGCTCGCGAAGATCAAGTTTCGGGGCGCCAACGTGCTCTTCACGGCGATCATCGTCGCCATGCTGTTGCCGCCCCAGGTGACGGCGATCCCTGTGTACGTGATGTGGTCGAACCTCGGACTCACCGGCACACTCTGGCCGCTCATTCTGCCCAACCTGCTCGGCGATGCGTTCTCGATCTTCCTGCTCAGGCAGTTCTTCCTCACCATTCCGAAGGAGTACGCGGATGCCGCGCGCATCGACGGCTGCGGGGAGTTCGGGGTGCTGACCAGGGTCATCATCCCGATGTCGAAGCCGGGTATCGCGGCAACCGGCATTTTCATGTTCTTCCATTCGTGGAATGACTACTACGGACCGCTCCTCTATACGTCTGAGAACCAGGCGTGGTGGCCGGTGGCATACGGGCTTGCCTCCTTCAGGGGTATTCACGGCACGGACTGGGGCCTGACAATGGCGATGACCATGCTGGTGATGGTTCCCGTCGTGCTCATCTTCTTCTTCGCCCAACGCGTTTTCGTTGAGGGCATCACTCTGACCGGCGTAAAGGGATAGTTCAATGAAACTCAGTGTTGTTGGTGGCGGTTCCACGTACACCCCGGAACTCATCGATGGGTTCGCCCGGCTGGCGTCATCACTGCCCATCGAAGAGCTGTGGCTGGTTGACACCGATCCAGATCGGCTCGCCCTGGTGGCAGGGATGGCCCAGCGGATGTTCGCTGCCGCCGGACACCCCGGCAGGGTCATTCCGACGCTTGACCTCGTTGCGGGCGTCTCTGATGCCGATGCGGTCCTCATCCAGCTGCGCGTCGGTGGGCAGGCCGCCAGGCACGGTGATGAGACATTCCCCCACGCGGCCTGCTGCATCGGACAGGAGACGACGGGGCCAGGCGGATTCGCCAAGGCACTGCGCACGGTTCCGGTCGTGCTGAACGTGGCCGATGCGGTGCGCAGGCACGCCAAGCCCGACGCGTGGATCGTGGACTTCACCAACCCCGTCGGTATCGTGACGCGGGCGCTGTTGAACGAGGGCCATCGTGCGGTGGGACTGTGCAACGTGGCGATCGGCTTCCAGCGACGGTTTGCCCATTTGCTCGGTGTCGATCATCGTGCGGTACGACTCGATCATGTCGGGCTCAATCACCTGACCTGGGAGCGCTCCGTGTGGGTGAGGGACGGCGCAGGAGCAGAACGTGACGCGCTTCCAGAACTCATCGGACGGCACCTCCCTGCACTTGCCGAGGAGATCGAGCTGCCGGCGTCGCTTATATCCCTCTTGGGGAATGTGCCGTCGTACTACCTGCGCTATTACTACGCGCACGATGAGGTGTTCCGCGAACAGCAAGGCGCGCCCAGCAGGGCAGAGGCGGTTCTCGACGTTGAGAAAGCGCTGCTCGAGATCTATGCCGATTCAAGCATGAACACCAAACCGGAGATCCTGAGTCAGCGCGGCGGTGCGTTTTACTCAGAGGCCGCCGTCGACCTGATCGCCTCTCTCACGGGCGACCGCGGGGATGTGCAGGTTGTGAACCTGCAGAACAATGGGTCGCTTTCATTCCTGCCGGATGACCACGTCATCGAGGTGTCGGCGACGGTTGGTGCCGACGGCGTGCGCGCCCTGCCGATCGCCCCCGTCGATGACGACATACGTGGGCTCATTTCGCACGTGGCCGGCTACGAGCGCCTCGCCCTCGACGCCGCGATTCACGGCGGACGTGACCGGGTGTTGCGCGCCATGATGGCGCATCCGCTGGTTGGGCAGTTCGACCGTGCGGAGAAGCTGACCGATCTGTTGCTCGCTGAGAACAGCAGGCACCTGGCATGGGCACGCTGATGAATGCACAGGGCGAGGCAGTGACCGTGGTGACTGCGTCATCGGGCGCCATCGTGATCGCCATCGACGGAGGCGGTTCCAAGACCGATGTCTGGGCGCTTGAACTCGACGGTTCGATTGCTGCGACGGCGCGCGGTGTGGGATCCAATCCCCAGTTGAGCGGGGTGGAACCCGTCATCGAGCTCATCGACGATCTGATCGGTCAGGTGATGCGCACGGTCGGGGAACGCCCGATCCTGCAGACGGCGGTCTATCTCTCTGGGCTGGACCTGCCGCTGGAGATCCAGACGTTCCGAGCGGCCATCGCGTCGCGGAGCTGGGCGACGGGAGCGACAGGTCGCCCCGCCATCGTCGAGAACGATCTCTTCGCGCTCCTCCGTGTCGGCGCGGATGAGCCAGACGCCGTAGCGCTGATTTGCGGCACCGGCATCAACTGCATCGGCGTTCGAGCGGATGGCGAGCAGGTGCGGTTCGCGGCCCTCGGTGCGATCTCCGGGGACTGGGGCGGCGGATGGTTCCTGGGGGAGCGGGCGCTGTGGCATGCGGCACGGGCGGTCGACGGACGTGGCCCAGACACTGTCCTGGTGGAAACCGTGCCCGATGCGTTCGGGCTTGGCTCCATCGCAGAGGTGACGGAGGCGCTGCACTTCGGTCGACTGGCGTCTGGCGACCTGGCCAGCCTCAGTCCGACGCTGTTCGCTGCGGCATCCGCTGGTGACGAGGTGGCCATGGGGGTCGTCGATCGCCAGGCGGAGGAGATTGTGCTCATGGTGACGGCGGCACTCACCCGGCTGGATCTGCTGGAGACATCCGTTCCGGTCGTGCTTGGGGGCGGGGTTCTCGCCGCGGAAGACAGCCGGCTGTTGGGGGCGATCGCACGCGGCCTGGCCCAGCGCGCACCGCAGGCGCACATTCGGTTGGTCACGGCTGCACCCATCACGGGCGCCGCCATGCTGGCACTCGAAAGCGTTGGCGCGCACGCCGCAGCACACGACCTGGCGTGAGGAGCCGCCTGCGCGGGCTGGGGCTGGGTTTGGGTTTGGGTCTGGTCAGGCGGGGTCTGGTCCGGCCGGCTTGATGTTCTGGTTCAGGTGGAAGAGGTTGCCTGGGTCGTATGCCGCCTTCACCTGGGTGAGACGGGCGTAGTTGCCGCGGTAGTTTTCCGCGATGCGGCCCTGGTCATCGCTGTCCATGAAGTTGATGTAGCCGCCGGGGGACGCGTAGGAGTGAAGTGCGTTCCAGTACGCCCTGGTCCAGGCGATGTTGGCCTCGGTGTCGGCCGGGTCGGTCCACTGGCACGCGACCGTTGGCGAGAAGTCCACGTCGCGGTAGGGGAACGCGGTGTCGGCGGCGCCGATCCTCTGCACGGCGCCATCGATGGGGTAGTAGTGATTGGCCGTTTGGAGGCTCGGGATTGTGCGCCCGAACTCGTCCATGACTTTCACGACGTCATCGGTGATGGCGGGGAGGAAATCCGCCTTCCAGTACCCCAGCATGCCTTTCGGGTTCAACGCGTCGAACATGGTGTTCAACGCCGGGTACGGGATCCTGGCCAGGAAGGAACCTGCAACCGGCGCGAATCCCAGCAGCGGATCCCAGCGGCTTTGTCCCTCGTCGAGCGACCCGGCCCAGGCGCCGCCAAGCACCACGACCGGCTGCCCGTAAAACTGCTCCGGCAGGAAGGGAACGGGTGGCCCCTGGTGGAAGCCAAGGAAGACACCGAATTCCTCGGGGGCGTCCGCGATGAACTCTCGGTATGCCCGCGCGACCGCATCCGTATGCTCTGCTTGGAATATAACGACACCGCCGTAGATGTCGGCGACAGGGTGCAGGTCAAACTCCAGTGACGTGACGGCCCCGAAGTTGCCGCCGCCGCCACGGAGAGCCCAGAACAGGTCGTCATTCTCTGTGGCGCTGGCCGTGACGAAGCGGCCATCGGCGAGGACGACATCCGCTGACAACAGGTTGTCGCACGACAACCCGTACTTGCGCGACAGGTATCCGATGCCGCCGCCGAGCGTCAGGCCGGCGACGCCGGTCGAGCCGATGATGCCGCCTGTCGTGGCCAGCCCGAACGCATGGGTCGCATAGTTGAAGTCGGCCCAGGTTGCGCCGCCCTCTGCCCTGGCCGTCGAGGTGGCCGGGTCGACGCGGACGCCGGAGCGGTTGACGAAGTCGATGACGATTCCGTTGTCACAGGTGCCGAAGCCTGGGGCGCTGTGACCGCCGCCCCTGATTGCCAGCGGCAAGCCGCTGTCCCTGGCGACGTTGACGCCTGTGATGACGTCAGCGACCTGGGCGACACGAAGTATGGCGGCGGGGTGTTTGTCGACCATGCCATTGAACACGGCTCGTGCCGCGTCGTACTCGGGGTCTTCGGGGGCAATGACCTGGCCCCGCACCTGCTCACGCAGGGTTTCGACGATGCTCATGACGATATCCGTCCGTGTGTGAATCACAAGGATTCGACGCCTCGGTTCTGGGCGGAGAACCCGACCCTGCCGGGAATCAGGCGGTGGTGGCTTCTGCGAATGGGTGTGTCGTGACGGCGGAGATACCGATGGTCGCGGCTTCGGATGATCGCATGATCGACCCGGTGAGGAACCAGTGCGACTGGCTCCGCCATCGAGATTAGACCCGCCGGTGACAAGCGTCAACGAAGTGAAGCGGATACTATGACACGGTACACAGGGAGACCACATGACACGCATTGAACCAGAGTTCGACAAGGTGCTCGATGCCTTGACGAAGCGCCGCGCCCGCGAGCTGTCCACAGGCCGGCCGACGCCGAGTGACCTCGCCATGGCCAGGCTCGTCGTGCTGCGCGACCTGCGCGATGCAGTGGTCAAGGAGGAGCTTCCCCGGGCAACGCAGGATGCCAGGGGCCTCGGCATCCAGTTCAAGGCACTGCAGGCAGCGCTCGGGCATGCGTCGCCAACCACGATTCAGATGTGGGCGAAAATGGCGGACGAACTGCCAGAGCCAGAGCCAGAGCCAGAGCCAGAATCTGAGGACACTGCTCAAGCCGACGGTGACTCCGCTGACACGCAGAAATAGCCGACGCACAGAAATAGCCCAGCCGATAAGTCGGCTGGGCTATGTCACGTGCGGGCGTCAGCCTGCGGTGTCAGGCATCCGTTAGCCGAGCAGCAGCTTTCCAAGCTGGTCGGCCGAGTGCACGACGGCGGTGGCGTCTGCGGCTTCGGCTGGAGAGCCGTAGCCCCACTCCACCAAAATGGCGGGCACACCGTTTGCGGCTGCGCCTTCTGCGTCGTAGATGCGATCGCCAACCATGACGGGGGCGCTGAGGTCAACACCCTTCGCGTCGAGGCGGCGCAGGGCTTCGGCGACGACGTCGGCCTTGGCGCTGCGGGTCTCATCTTCTGAGGCGCCGACGATGACCGTGAAGTACTTGGCCAGGTCGAAGTGCTCCAGAATGCGGATGGCGTTCAGTTCTGGCTTGCTCGTTGCAAGGGCGAGCGGGATACCCGACTCGTAGATGCGCTCGAGCAGGCCGGCGACCCCTGGGTACACGGCAGTGTCGAGTGATGCGTCACCCGAATAGTGGGCGCGGTAGACCTTGACGGCGGCGAAGGCCTCATCCATGGTCATGCCGGCGTATTCGCGGAAGGCTGCGACCAGTGGCGGGCCGACGTAGGCCATCAGCTCTGCTTGGGAGGGAACCGCACGACCAAGGGTCGTGAAAGTGTTTGTCAGGGAGTTCGTGATGCCGGGAGCGGAGTCCGTAATCGTTCCGTCAAGATCGAAGAGGATCGCACTCCACGTGCGTGTCAAAGTGGGATTCACTTGCCCAATGTTAGGGGTGGATCCTGTGCGGACCCGTGCATTTGGCGTGTCCGGCCCCGGTTGGGGGCGCGGGGAGCCTGCGGCTGCGCGTCCTAGAAGAGGCGCGACTGCGTGTCGTCGAGGCCCCGCATGGCGTCGTAGTCCAGCAGCAGGCAGCGGATGCCGCGATCCTCGGCCAGCGTCCTGGCCTGCGGCTTGATTTCCTGGGCTGCGAATACACCCTGAACGGGCGCGAGGTGCGGATCGCGGTTCATCAGCTCGAGGTAGCGGGTGAGCTGCTCGACGCCATCGATGTCGCCGCGGCGCTTCAGCTCGACGGCGACGGACCCACCGGACGCATCGCGGGCCAGGATGTCGACGGGGCCGATGGCCGTCATATATTCGCGGCGCACCAGGGTGTGCCCGTCGCCCAGCAGGTGGATGTTGTCGGCCAGCAGTTTCTGCAGGTGGGCTTCGACGCCCTCCTTGATGAGTCCTGGGTCGATGCCGAGTTCGTGGGCAGAGTCGTGCAGCACGTCGTAGATGCTGACGATGAGCTGGTCTGCTGTCTTGGCGTGGGTGACGGTCCAGAGGGCCGTGATGCCGGCATCCGCTTGGTCGGAATCGGGCGCCTGCTCGCTGAGTGAGCACGGGGGACTCATCCAGTTGAGGGGCTTGTATGACCCGCCGTCGGAGTGGATGAGGATGCTGCCGTCCGACTTCAGCATCAGCAGCCGGGTGGCAAGGGGAAGGTGCGCACTGAGGCGACCGGCATAGTCAACGGAGCATTTAGCAATTACGAGGCGCACCCGTCGAGCTTAACCGAGCATTGCTGGGGAAATCTCCGCTGGGCCACGGTGTTGGGCACGCGGGGGCCGGCCTGGGGCTAGGACGTGGCGGAGTCTGCTGCCGATGGCGGGGTCACTTCGCGAGCTGCCGGCGCTGCCAGGCCGGCAATGACCATGAGGATGACGATGAAGTACAGGGCGTTCAGCAGGCCGATGGCGTCGCCGAGCAGTCCGAGCAGGGGCGGGCCGACGAGGAATGCGCAGTAGCCGATCATGGCGATGGCGCTCACGCGGGCGGCGGCGTTCTTAGGGTCGTCCGCAGCCGCCGACATGCCGACGGGGAAGCCGAGCGATGCGCCGAGGCCCCAGAGGATGACCCCGATCACGACGACCCAGATGTTGGGCGCCAGGATGAACATCAGCAGGCCGACGACACCGAGGGCCGCGCAGCCGCGGAGCACGAGCACGCGTCCGAAGCGATCGATGACCGGGCCGCCGGAGACACGGCCAACGGTCATGGCGGCGACGAAGATGCCGAAGATGACGGCGCCGTTCGTATTGCTGAGGCCGTGGCCGTCGACGGTGGCGAGGGCGAGCCAGTCGTTCGCGCCGCCCTCCGCGAAGGTCATGCCGAGCACGATCAGCCCGATGAGCAACACTTTCATGTCGCGCCAGACGGCCAGGTTCTGGCGGAGGCGCGCCTTCCAGCTGGCCTTCACCGCCACGCGGTCCGTTGCGCTGTGACCGTGTTCGCCGTGGGCGAGGTCATCGCCGAGCTCTGGACGCAGCGGCACGAAGCGCACGGAGATGATGGCTGTCACGAGGATCACGACGGCGGCAATCGACAGGTGCCAGAACACCGAGAGGTGCACAGCGGATGCCGCGGCGCCGAGCAACGCGCCCACGACGGTACCGAGGCTGAAGCAGGCGTGCATGAGCGGCATGAGCGTCTTGCCGATCTGGCGTTCGGCGGCGGCGCCTTCGACGTTCATCATGACGTCGACGGATCCCATGCCGAAACCGAGCGCGGCCAAGCCCACGAACACGATCGCGGCAGACGGGAGCAGGGTGCCGCCGATTCCGACGAGGACCAGGCCCGCTGACGACACGGCAACGCCGAGCACCATGCCGCTGCGTGCGCCGAGGCGGGCGAGCAGCCAGGTGGACGCGATGAGCCCGAGCACGGATCCTGCCGACAGCCCGAAGATGATGAGGCCGACATCCCCCACGCTCAGGTGAAGTTCGTCGCGCACCGCCGGCACGCGGGTGACCCACGAGGCTGAGCTCAACCCACCGATGAAGAAGATGGCGAAGACCGCGTTGCGCCAGCCGATGAGCATCCGCCGTGTGGCCTCCGGAGCCAGGGTGCTTGACGTACCTGACGTGCTGGACCCGGCCGTGCTGATGCCGGCGGCGGGATCAGGGGTGGGCTCGGTGGCGTTCGTGGGCTGTGACACAGGGGCGTCCGAATCGTTACGGCGGTCGAATCGATTCGATCGAATCGATTCGACTAAACTAGCCGACACACGCTTTCTCTGCAAGGACCGTGATGCCCCCCATGACGCCTAACGCCCCTGACCTTCCCGACCGCCCGACGCTCGCAGCCGTCGCCGCGCGGGCCGGAGTGTCGCCCTCAACGGCCTCCCTGGCCTTCAGCGGATCCGGCCCCGTCTCGACGTCCACCAGAACCAGGGTGCTGGCCGCGGCCGCAGAGCTCGGTTACGCGGGACCTGACCCGAGGGCCAGGTCGCTGCGCAGAGGGCGCTCCGGCATCGTCGGCGTGGTCGTTGAAGAGCGCCTGCGCGAAGCGTTTCGCGATCCCATCAAGATCGCCATGCTCGACGGTGTTGCAGAGGGCATCGCCCCGCTCGGCGCTGCGCTGCTGCTTCTGACCGATACCGACGGCAGCACGAGCACGAGAACGAGAACGAGCACGAGCTCGAGCACTGCCGGCGCGGTTGCCGCTGGCGAGGCGACGGTGAGCGTTGAGAACGCCCCTGTCGACGCTGTCGTGCTGATTGGCTGCAGCCCGCGCCTCGGTCGCTCCATTGCTGCGCTCCGCCAACGCGGCATCCCGATGGTGTCGATTGAGGGAGCAACCGGCGACGGTGTCCCGCGCATCTCGCTCGACAACCGGGAGGCGACCCGACTGGCCGCACAGCACCTGGCCGACCTCGGGCACACGAATGTCGCGATGGTGAGTCTGCCACTCGATGCCGATCGCACCGCGGGGCCGCTCACCGCATCCGCAGAGGCCGCCAGCACCTCAGAAACCGCCACTGACCGGCTGGATGGTGCGCGCGACGTCTTCCCCAAGCTGTTCGGCATGATCGCCCCTGAGAGCTCCATCGAGGCAGGGCTGGACGCCGGGCGTGCCCTGCTGGCGCGCGAGGGCGCACATCGACCACAGGCGATCATGGCCCAGAGCGACCTGCTTGCCGCCGGCGTCATCCGTGCCGCAGAAGAGGCGGGCATTCGAGTGCCGGACGACCTCAGCGTTGTCGGTTTCGACGGCGTGCACGTCGATGGCCTCGGCCCATACGACCTCACGACCCTGGTGCAGCCCGCCGCGGCCAAGGGGCGGGCCGCCGGCGAGGTGATCATCCGCCTGCTGGCCGGTGAGCCGGCTGACCCAGCCTCGTTCACCAGCGAGTTTCACCGCGGCACGACCACTGCTCCGCCCCGCCAGCACTGATCAGTGCGGCGACCTGGCTAGCGGATGCCGGTCACCAGCCACGCCGATGACCGCGCGCGCAGGCCAAGGGTCACCGCGCGCGCGCCGAGGTACCCGAACATGAAGGCCAGCATCAGCAGGGCCAGGCCGAGCGCTCCGCCTGGCGCCCAGAGCATGACGGCGACCGCGAACGGTATGAAGACGGCGAGGTTCACGAGTCCGGTCAACGCGAGGTAGCGGGCGTCGCCTGCGCCGATGAGCACGCCGTCGAGCACGAAGACCACGCCGCCGAGCGGCACGGACAGCCCGAGCACGACCAGGGACGGCTGGAGGATGGCGATGACCTCCGGGGCCGACGTGAACAGGGCGCCGAGCACGCCGCTCGTCGCGATGACGATGAGCCCCAGCCCGCTCCCGCAGAGCACACCCCACTCCAGCGTGCGTCGCAGCACGGCCCGCACGGTCGCGACGTCGCTGGCGCCGAGGCCGCGACCAACGAGGGCCTGGGCCGCGATGGCCAGCGCGTCGAGGGCGAAGGCGAGCGTCGCGAACAGGGTCATCACGATTTGGAAGGCCGCGAGTTCTGGCGAACCGAGCCTCGTTGCGGCGAACACGGCGAGCAGCATGGCGGCGCGCAAGCTGACCGTGCGGAGGAACAGCCACCCACCGGATGTCGCCCCCACCAGCATTCCAGCCCGATGCGGCCGAAGCGGAGCACCGGCGGCGCGAGCGTGCCGCACGACCACGACGAGGTAGACCAGCACCATGCCCCACTGGGCGATGACGGTGCCGAGCGCAGAGCCGGCGATGCCGAGGCCCAGGCCGTAGATGAACACCAGGTTCAGCACGATGTTCGCGCCGAAGCCGAACCCGGCCACGTACAGCGGCGTCTTGGTGTCCTGCAGGCCGCGCAGCAATCCTGTCGCTGCGAAGACCAGCAGCATGGCGGGGATGCCGAGCATGGAGATGCTGAGGTAGATCTCGGCTTCGGCTGTGACGGTATCCGTCGCCCCGAAGGCGCCAATGAGAAGGGGAGTCGTGAACCAGCCGGCGACGGCAAGCACGACACCGAGGGCCGCGGCCAGCCACAGGCCGTCAATTCCGACAGAGACGGCGCGTTTCTCGTCGCCGAGGCCGAGCCAGCGGGCAACGGCGGGTGTCGTCGTATACGCCAGGAACACCATGAGGCCAATGATGGTCTGCAGCACGGCGCTGGCGAGTCCCAGCCCAGCTAACGGCGTCTCACCGAGGTGGCCGACCATCGCAGAGTCGGCCAGCAGGAAGAGGGGTTCGGCGATGAGCGCGCCGAGGGCCGGCACGGCCAGCCGCAGGATGTCGCGGTCGATGGGAAGGCGTCTGAAGAGTCTGATGCGTCGATTCTACTTTTGGCTGGTCGCGCCGGCTCCTACCAGCCCACCACCGCGCCCGTTCTGGGCAGCCGCGCCCGCTACAGCGGGCGCGAGCCACCGCAACGGGCGCGACGAAGCCGCAGTGCTAGTGCGCGAACTCCATCTGGTCGTTCGTGTCGACGATCTCCTTGCCGAGCGGCATCAGCGCAATCGGCACCATCTTGAAGTTCGCGATGCCGAGCGGAATCCCGATGATCGTGATGCAGAGGGCGATGCCGCTCAGGATGTGCTCGATCGCGATCCAGATGCCGGCGACGATCACCCAGATCACGTTGCCGATGAACGAGAAGACCCCGGCCTCCGGCTTGTTCACCACGCGGCGGCCGAACGGCCAGAGCGCGTAGAACCCGATGCGGAACGACGCGATGCCGAACGGGATGGTGACAATCAGGATGCAGCAGATGATGCCGGCGAGCATATAGCTGAGAAACAGCCAGAAGCCGGAGAGCACTAACCAGATGATGTTCAGCACGGTGTTCATAGTCGTGCCATCCAAGCACACCCACCTCCTGTCCAGTCGGAGAAGCTGGCCACCTAATAGGCTGGGCCGCATGACTGACGCGCCTCTCGCATCCGGAATCAACATCGCCGACTTCGACCCGAACATTCGGCCGCAGGACGACCTGTATCGCCACGTGAACGGGCCTTGGATTGAACGCACCGAGATTCCGGCCGACAAGTCGCGCTGGGGCTCATTCTCCGAGCTCGCCGAAGAGGCGGAGAAGGCCGTGCGCGACATCATCATCGAGTCGCAGGACGCAGAGCCTGGCACAGAGCAGCGAAAGGTCGGCGACCTCTACGCCAGCTTCCTTGACGAGGAGCGCATCGAGAAGCTCGGCCGGGCGCCGCTCGCCTCAGACCTTGCGACCATCGACGCAGTCACGCACATCCCCGCATTCCTCGCCACGCTCGGCCAGCTCGAGCGAGCAGGCGTCCCTGGCGCATTCGGCCTTTACGTCGACAACGACCCAGGAGACCCTGAGCGCTACCTCGTCTTCGTCAGCCAGGCCGGACTCGGCCTGCCGGATGAGTCGTACTACCGCGAAGAGAAGTTCGAGTCGGTTCGCACGGCGTACCGCGAATTCGTGCAGCGGATGTTCACCCTCGCCGGTTTCTCCGACGCTCCAGCCCGAGCCGCGCGGGTCTTCGACCTCGAGACTGACCTGGCCGCCCACCACTGGGACAAGGTGGCCTCCCGCGACAGCGAGAAGACCTACAACCTGAAGAGCTGGGGGCAGCTCTCCGCCCTCGCAGCCGGCGCCGACCTCGACCGCTGGTTGAGTGGCCTCGACGCTCCCGCCGAGGCCTTCACCGAGGTCGTCGTGCGCCAGCCGAGCTTCATCACCGGGCTCGCCGCGATGCTCACCCAGCCCCGTCTCGACGCGTGGCGCGACTGGCTGCGCTGGCAGGTCATCCGCTCGTCTGCGTCGTACCTCTCGACCGATTTCGTTGAGGCGAGCTTCGACTTCTACGGCCGCACGCTGAGCGGCACGCCGCAGCTGCGCGAGCGCTGGAAGCGTGGCGTCTCGCTTGTCGAGGGCGCTCTGGGGGAAGCCGTCGGCCATGTGTATGTCGAGCGCCACTTCAAGCCAGCTGCCAAGGAGAGCATGGACGTGCTCGTCGGTCACCTGGTCGAGGCGTACCGCCAGAGCATCAGCGCCCTGGACTGGATGACGGCAGAGACCCGCGAGCGTGCGCTGGAGAAGCTCGAGAAGTTCACACCCAAGATCGGCTACCCGGTGAAGTGGCGCGACTACTCCAGCCTGTCGATCACGCCCGGCGACCTCATCGCCAATGTGCGCGCCGCGAACGAGTTCGAGTTCCAGCGCGAACTCGGCAAAATCGGCAAGCCGCTCGACCGCGACGAGTGGTTCATGACCCCGCAGACCATCAATGCGTACTACAACCCAGGGTTCAACGAGATCGTGTTCCCCGCTGCCATCCTGCAGTTCCCGTTCTTCGACGAGAATCGGGATGCCGCCGCCAACTACGGCGCGATCGGCGCCGTGATCGGGCACGAAATCGGGCACGGGTTCGATGACCAGGGCTCGAAGTACGACGGCGACGGACGCCTCACCGACTGGTGGACAGAAGCAGACAGGGCGGCGTTCGAGGAGCGCACCGCCTCACTCATCGAGCAGTACGACGCACTGGTCCCCGCGCAGGTGCCGGACCACCATGTCAACGGCGCACTCACCATTGGCGAGAACATCGGCGACCTCGGCGGCCTGTCGATCGCGTGGAAGGCATACCTGCTGTCGCTGGAGGGGGCTGAACCGCCGGTGGTCGACGGTCTCACCGGGGCAGAGCGTTTCTTCCTGTCGTGGGCGCAGGCCTGGCAGATGAAGTTGCGCGATGAGGAGGCGATTCGCCTGCTGGCCATCGACCCGCACTCGCCGAACGAATTCCGCTGCAACCAGATCGTGCGCAACATCGACGCCTTCTACGACACGTACAACGTGGCCCCCGGCGACGCCCTCTGGCTCGACCCGGCCAAACGCGTCACCATTTGGTAAAAGATGCCCGCGATCCCCGCACTGGGGGAGGACTCCGTCTCCGCGTGAGTTAGGGTGTTTTGGGGGCAAATCACATCCGAAATCACCCACTTCACCACCAGTAGAAGGACCCGTTGACAGAGGTCACTCCAAGCCAGGAAGCGTCCAGACGCGCACGCCATTCGTCAGAACGTGTTGGCAAGCACATGGGCGCTGTCGCCAACGAGAATTTCGCCCGCGGATTTGAAGCCTTGGGCGAACTCGCCATGAACGGTGTCCAGGTCTCCGCGCGCGCGACCGACCTCGCAACAGGGCGTGTGCTGCTCTCCGTCGACGACCACGTTGTGATGCCGACAGCGAGCATCGGCAAGGTCCTGCTCCTCGTCGAGGTCGCCGCGCGCCTGCGTGATGCCGACTTCGGGGCATACACGATCCTTGATCGCACGAAAACGGATGCCGTCGCAGACGCCGGCATCTGGCAACACCTCCAGGCGCCGTCGCTGCCGGTCGCCGACTTGGCCGCCCTCGTCGGTTCCTCGAGCGACAACCTGGCCACCAACGTGCTCATCCGCGCCGTCGGCCTCGACGCCGTGCGTGCGCGCACGGAGGAGATCGGCCTGACCCAGACGGCACTGCTCGACCTGGTGCGCGACAAGCGCGGCCCGGATGACGCACCCCAGATATCCGTCGGCAGCGCGAAAGAGCTCACCTGGCTGTTCACTGCGCTCGCTCGCGGCGAGATCGTCGATGCAGATGCGAGCGAACGCGTGCTCGCCTGGCTGTCGCTGAACACCGACCTCTCCATGGTTGCCAGCGCGTTCGGCCTCGACCCGCTGGCGCACCGCGAAAGCGATCACGGCATCCTGCTGGTCAACAAGACCGGAACGGATGCCGGTGTGCGGAGTGAAGTCGGCGTGCTGCGCGGTCCCCGTGCCGGTGTGGTCTACGCGGTGTCGATGTCGTTCGCCGACACGCGGCTGGCCTCACGCCTCGCCGTGCTCGATGGCATGCGGGCCGTCGGCCTCGACCTGCTGGAGTACGTGCACTAGCTAGTGCGCTAGCCCGGTGGTCGAGAAGGCCAGCCAGGGCCGTCTCGAGACCCTTCTCCTTCTCAGTGGCGTCGCTCGCGGAGATTTCGAGACGCGTCCTCGTGCCTCGGGCGCTCCTCAATCAGCGGGCATTAGAACGGAGCGACCTCGATCAGGGTCACGCCGGCGGCCGGGCTGGCCGCCGACATCTCTGCCAGCGCGGCGGGCGCCTCGTCGAGCGAGATGCGCCGGCCGATGAGCTGCTCAGGGTGCAAACGACCCGACGTCACCAGGTCGAGCAATTCGGGGTACGCGGATGCCGGCATCCCGTGGCTGCCGAGAATCGCCAGCTCCTTCGCGATCACGAGACCGAGCGGCAGGCGTGGGTCTTCTGGCAGCAGCCCGATCTGCACGTGGCGCCCGCGGGTGGCCAGTGAGCGGATGGCGATGGCCACCGTGTTTTCCCGGCCGAGGGCCTCGAGCGAAACCTGCGCGCCCCCATCCGTGAGCTCATGCAGCCGGGCAACGACCTCATCGTCGCTCAGCCCGCCTGAGTTGAGGGTGGCATCGGCGCCGACGCGGGTGGCGGTGTCGAGGGCCTCCTGGCTGATGTCGACGGCGATCACGCGGGCACCGAGTGCCCGCCCGATCATGACGGCGCTCAGGCCGACGCCGCCGCAGCCGACGACCACGAGGGTCTCGCCGTCTTGCAGCTGGGCCTGGTGCACGAGTCCGCGGTACGAGGTGGCGAACCGGCAGCCGAGCAGCGCCGCTGCCCCTGCGTCGAGGGAGTCCGGCACCCTGATTAGGTTGACGTCAGCGTTGTGCAGGGCAACGAGGTCTGCGTACGAGCCCCAGTGCGTGAAGCCGGGCTGGGTCTGGTTGCGGCAGACCTGGCCGTTGCCACTTAGGCACTCCGGGCACCGCCCGCAGGCGCAGACGAAGGGCACGGTCACCCGGTCGCCAACGCGGAAGTTCTGCACATCGGGCCCGACGGACTCAATCACGCCGACGAGTTCGTGGCCAGGAACGTGCGGCAAATGGATGTCGCTGTCATGCCCGAGCCAGCCATGCCAGTCGCTGCGGCACAGCCCGGTCGCTTCAACGCGTACGACAACGCCGGCGTCGCTCGGTGCCGGGTCCGGGACCTCCCGCACGACGGGAAGAACACCGAACTCATCGAAATAGACAGCGCGCATAGATCAATGGTCTCAAACCGCGCCGCTGCTGTCTCGGGGTGCAGCGGCCTAGCCTGTTCGTCGGTGCTGGTCGGCGAGTTGATCGGCCAACCTGGTGGGAGATTTCGTAGCGACATGCCATCGCTGATGCCCGTCGAGCCACACCGGTGCCTTGACCTCTGGGACGCCGTCGACCATTCGGATCTGCCACCCCGACCGGTGAATCGTGCGGTGGTGGAACCAGCACAGGGTTACGCCGTTGCTGACATCGGTTGGCCCGCCGAGTGCGGCGGGGATGACGTGGTGGATTTCCGCCCAGGCGGCGGGGCTTTGACAGCCCGGGATGATGCAGCCGCCGTCGCGGAGGGTGATTGCCCGGCGCTGCTGCGAGGTGAAGCACCGGTCGGTGACCCCGAGTTCGATGATCTTGCCCTTCGCGTTGATCGTCACTGGCTGCACACCTCCGGTGCAGATCATCTGCTCGGTGGCGAGGATCGAGATGGGGGCCAGCTGCCCGTCAATGTGGCCGGCGCCCGTGCCTGCGAGGAGGTCTTCCTGTCGCACACTGACCATCACCGTCGGGGACGCACCGCCGATCGTCGGCGCCTCGGCGCTCCGAGCCGCACTGTCAACGACCATGGCCAGCAGGTCGTGGCCAAGCTGGTCTCGGGTGCGGTCATCACGCTCCAACGAGTCTTGGTCGATTTGTCGGTCCTGTTCCTCCTCGGTGAGAAACTTCACCTGCGCGGTCCGCGGGGACATATACGCGTCCATCAGCCGCTGCACCTTCCCGGCGACCTCCGGCATCAACCCGCCAGACACCGGCACCAGACCATCTCGCACCTGCCCCATCCGGAACGCCCGGTTATGCATCGCCCGCTTCTCATCGGGTTCCACACCGTCTGGGTCGATGAACGACTTCCACACCAGCGCGTGCACCTCGATCAGACCCGCAGACTCCGGGGTTGTCGGTTCGGCGCCCGACTCGATCGGGACCCCGGTCGCCGCGGCAACCAACGCCGCCTCTGCCTCCTGCACCGCAGAAACCTCGATGCGACCAAGCAAGGGAGCCAACGTGCCCACGATCACCTCGGCACTGTCCAGGCCGAGCTGGCCACCGGCCAGGCCGGCAGCGACAGCGGGGAACTTCGGCGGGAACGCCATGCCATCCAACCCGTACTGGGTGCGCACCTGCCTGCCCAACCGAATCCGCTTCGCGATCGTCTTCGGCGACACCAACGTCAACCGCTCCAACAATTCAATCGAATTACGGCACCCGCGCTTGGAGGAGAGTCGCTCCGATACCTCCAGCGTCGGTCGGGACCGCTCATCAATATCGGTGGTTACCGCGATGCGAAGGGCATCAACACACCGGCCGGCACGCTCCGCCACAACCGCCAATGCCACAACATCGTCTTCACTCAGACCGGGGACGCCGGCACATGGGCGCATCTCGGCATACTCTTCGGTGAATGTCTGCAGCATGTCTAGAGCTGTGCGGGCATCCTCGATGGTGAGCATGTTTCAATAGTACTGCTGTTCGAACATTAAAGCGAGACTTTCTCATAGGTGTTCGAACATTTGTTTTTGATGCCGAGAGCCACCACAGAGTTCAGTGTTGCGCATGCCGGCACTCGGTAGACGCTACGGTTCCACGGATTGGGTCGCTGGATTTCGAGACACTCACTGGCGCTCGCTCCTCAATCAACGGAACTAAGAAGCGGGCGGAGGCCACACGCGCGCCACAGCTAGCGGATCGCTGCCCACTCGCGGTCGAGGATCGCCCAAACGGCCAGGTCGCCCCACTCGCCCTTGAAGATCTCGCTCTCCACGAAATGCGCTTCCTGGCGCATGCCGAGTCGGCGGCACAGGGCAACGGATGCCGTATTCAGCGGGTCCAGCCTGGCCGAGACCCGGTGTGCGCCAATCTCGGTGAACGCGAGCTCGAGCAGGGCCTTGGCCGCTTCCGTCGCGTAGCCCTTGCCCTGGAAATCGGGGTGGAAGACCCATCCGATTTCAATCAGGGCGTTGGCGCCACTCGTGAGGAACACGCTCAGGTCGCCGATGACGCGGCCACGCTCACCAGCCTCACCCGAATCATCAGGCTCACCGACCAGCTCCGCGGCCAGGATCAGGGCGTCGTTGTCGTCTTCGAGTCGGGTGAAGCCGGCGCGTGTGCGGGTGTGCTCGAGCGACTCATCCCTGTCACGAACGGGCCAGGGAAGTAGCGCACCACGTCGGGACGTGACTGGTATTCAAAGACGTCGTCGGCATCCGCTTCAGTGAGCGGTCGCAGCAGCAACCTCTCGGTGCGGGTGGCGTGCGCGTAGTACGGCAGCGTGGTCAGGCCGGTCGGCGCGACGTGGCTCACGACGCGGCGCCCTCGCCTCGCGAGAGTCCGGAGTCGAGGTCGGAGGTGAGGTCAGAAGTGAGCTCGACGTCAAGGCCGAACAGGGCGTTCAAACCGCCGAGGAAGGCGTCGTGCTCGCCGGCGCCGGCCAGTTCCCTTGAACGCACCATGGGGGTGTGCAGCAGCACGCCGGCCAAGTGGCGAAGCGCAGACTCGGTCTGCTCAGAGTCGTCGCCGCGCTTGCGGGCGCGTTCGATTTCAGCCTCGAGGATGTCGAACACGTGCGAGCGCAGGGCAACAACCGCGGGGGCGAGGCTCTGCTCCTTGGAGACCGTGGTGAACTTGCGCGCAGCCTGGGTCACCAGCTTGCGGGCGTCGCTCGTGGCATTCAGCTCTTCGATCGGCGCGTGCAGGCGGATGGTTTCAAGGTCGAGCAGCTCGACGCCCTCAACGTGCACGACATCGGGGTCGACGTTGCGGGGGAGACCAAGGTCGATGATGAGCTGGCGTCGTTCGACCGGCTCGACAGGAGCTACCTCTGCGGGGGGCGCGGTCAGGGTTCCGAGCTCCGTGACGACAGCGGATGCCGCTGCAGCGGTACCCGAATCGAGGTCGGCACCGTCCGCGGTCGCTGCGCTCAATTCGCTGACGGTGTTGATGGCCGTCACCGTGCCTGATTGGCCGGTGACCGGGCAGGTTTTGATCGCCATGGGATCGCTCGCGACCAGCGCGGAAGCAAGAGAAGCAGAAGCAGAAGCAGAAGCAGAAGCAGAAGCCGAAGCAGAAGCCGAAGCAGGAGCAGAAGCCGCAGCCGCGGCGGCAGCCGACACAGCAACAGCTGCAGCGTCGACAGCCCTGCCGGCGTGCAGCACCGCTGCGGTGATCACGTGGTGATCGACCGTGGTGCACGTGACGATCAGTTCTGCGTCGCCGACGGCCTGGCTGAAGCCCGATTCAGTGACGGCCTCGATGTCGTGGGAGAGTGCGAACTTCTCGGCGCGACCTGAGGGCGAGTAGACCTTCACGTTCTCGGCGCCGCGATCGCGCAGGGCGGCCAGCGATGCGCCGGCGTAGCGACCGGTTCCGATCAGCAGCACCCGGGTGGATGACCAGTCTTCGATACGCGTTTCAGCGAGTTCGAGCGAGAGGCGCACGAGCGAACGGCCGACTGTGCCGATGCCTGTGCGGTTCTTGATACCGCGTGAGGTACGGGATGCGCGCTGGAACAACCGCTCAAGCTCTGGGCTGGTGGTGCCCGATTCGCGAGCCTGCTCCAGCGACCTGCGCACCTGGCCGGCAATCTCACCCTCGCCGACGACGACGGATTCGAGGCCGCTGGTCACGGCGAAGAGGTGTTCTGGCACGCTGTTGCCGTGCACGAAGTCGAGGGTTTCGCGGAGGACTCCCGCATCAACGCCGGTGCTCTCGCTCACGGCATCGATGGCCGAGTACACGGCGGGAAGCGGGGAGACGCCGAACGGCTCGTCGAGGTCGAGATAGGCCTCAAAGCGGTTGCAGGTGGCGACGACAACGGCTCCGCTCAAGGCGTTGTGGCGCTCGAGCATGCCACTAGCAACGGTGGTGGCGCCCACAGAAAGTTTCTCCAGCACTTCAAAACTGGAGTTCTTGTGGCTGGCGGAAAGACAAATCAGCACTGATTGAGCATACTTCCCGTTGCTGGGAGAGAGGGAGTCGAACTCTCAGCGATCACCCAGCGTCGGCGCCCATCGTGCATCGGTCAGCGATGTTTGACAGAATTCAGGGCGTGAACCTCGACGCGCAACACCCACTCTCCGCCGGACTGACCGCGGACTCTCGACTCATCACCGCCTACCAGGGCACCCGGCCGGATGTGACCCCGGTCTGGTTCATGCGCCAGGCCGGTCGATCCCTGCCCGAATACCGCGAGTTGCGGGTCGGCACCCAGATGCTCGAGGCCTGCCTCAACCCCGAACTGGCCAGTGAGATCACCCTGCAGCCGGTGCGTCGTCACGGTGTCGACGCCGGCATCTTCTTCAGCGACATCGTCGTTCCGCTGAAGCTCGTGGGTGTCGACGTCTCGATCGTCGCAGGCAAGGGTCCTGTGCTCGGCAAGGCCGTGCGCACGGCAGCGGATGTTCGTGAGCTGACCGCCCTTGACCCGAGCGTTCTCGACGCCGCCCTCGCCCCCATCCGCGAGGCGGTCACCCGCACCACCGACGAGCTCGGAACCACCCCGCTGATCGGGTTCGCCGGCGCACCATTCACGCTCGCGGCATATCTCGTCGAGGGCGGTCCGTCGAAGGACCACATCCACGCCCGCACCCTCATGCACTCAGAGCCTGAGGCCTGGGCAGCGCTCATGGCCTGGACCGCCGAGGTCACCGGCCGCTTCCTGCGCGCCCAGGTGCTTGCCGGCGCCAGCGCGGCCCAGCTTTTCGATTCCTGGGCAGGGGCGCTCTCGCTCGCCGACTACACGAAGTACGTCGCGCCGGCATCCGCTCTGGCCATCTCGCACGTGCAGGACCTCACCTACGAAACCCGCTCCAGCGACGCGGCCGCCGACCCAGAGTCTGTGCGCACGAACGTGCCGATCGTGCACTTCGGCGTTGGCACCGGCGAGCTCCTGAAGGCCATGCACGATATCGGGGCCGATGTGGTTGGCGTCGACTACCGCGTTGAACTCGACGAGGCCAACCGTCGCCTCGGCGGCACGGTCCCCGTGCAGGGCAACGTTGACCCTGCGCTGCTGGCTGCGCCGTGGCCGGTGCTCGAAGCGCACGTCCTCGACGTGCTTGAGCGCGGGCGCACCGCGCCGTCGCACGTGTTGAACCTCGGACACGGTGTTCCGCCGGAGACCGACCCTGCCGTACTCACGCGAGTGGTTTCTCTCGTGCACGAGGCATCCGCCCAGCTGAACGGCGTCTGATGAAAGACGTCATCGTCGTCGGTGGCGGTATCGCCGGCCTCGTCGCGGCTCGCCAGTGCGCGCACATCGGGTTGAAGGTCACGGTCTACGAAACAACGGATGCCGTCGGCGGCGCCGTCGCCGGCCACGAGGTCGCTGGCCTCACCCTTGACCGCGGCGCGGAGAGCTTCGCGGTGCGGAAGGGCACGGTCGCCGATTTCATCGACAGCCTGAAGCTGACCGACACGGTCGTCGCCCCGAATCCCCAGGGCGCCTGGCTCTACCTGCCACCCCTCAAGCCGGGCGGTGACGCCGTGAGCGTTCCACTGCCGAAGACCGGCGTTCTCGGCATTCCAGGTTCACCACTGGCCGACGACGTTCGCCGTGCGATCGGCACGGCCGGCGCCTGGCGCGCCTGGGTCGACCGCATCATGCCCGTGTTGAAGATCGGCAGGGAGCACAGCCTCGGCGAGCTCGTCGAGAAGCGGATGGGCACCCGTGTTCTTGAGCGACTGGTCGAGCCGGTCGCCGGTGGCGTGTACTCCGCCGCCGCAAAAGACCTGGAAATCGACGTTGTCGCGCCGGGACTGAACAGCGCGCTCACCGTTGCCGGTTCGCTGTCTGGCGCCGTGCTCTCCCTTCGTTCGCAGGCGCCGGCCGGCGCCATGGTCGGTGGACTGCGCGGCGGAATGTCGACCATGATCGACGCCATTCGCGCCGACCTGGCTGCCTACGACGTCACGATCGTGACCGGGGCAACCGTCACCGCGCTTACGCAGCGCGAGGCTGGCGACGAGCAGTTCTGGTCGGTTGACGTTGAGCGCGCGGCTGAAACGGATGCCGCCGCCGATGCCGATACCGCCGCTTCACCAACGACAGAGACCGTTGATGCCCGCTTCGTCATCGTTGCGGCCCCCGGCGCGCAGGCGATCGACCTCGTGCGCGGACTCAGCCCCGAATTCGCCGCAATCGCCGACCTGGACTGGCCGGAGCCGACGGTCGTCGAGCTGGCCACGCTCGTTCTCGACGAACCGGCGCTCGATGCGCACCCGCGTGGCACAGGGGTGCTCGTGGCGGCCAAAGCGCCCGGCGTCACCGCGAAGGCACTCACGCACGTGAGCGCAAAGTGGGAATGGGTGGCTGCTGCCGCAGGACCTGGACGCCACGTCATCCGACTCTCGTACGGCCGCGCAGGCGACCCGAACCTCACCGAAGCCCTCACCGACGACGAGTTCCAGGAGCTGGCGCTGCACGATGCATCCGTCATCCTCGGCGTTCCACTGTCGAAGGACACGGTTCAGGGATTCGCCCGCACGGTGTGGCGAAACGCGCTCTCTCCGGCAACGCTGGGCGCCAGGGAGCGAGTGCACGAGGTGCGCGATGCTGTCGCCACGGTGCCAGGGCTCGAAATGACCGGAGCGTGGCTGTCTGGAACCGGCCTGGCCGCCGTCATTCCGGATGCCGTCGACGCGGCCGGCAGGATCAGGCAGGCGTCGCTCGGCCTGTAGCCCTCCCTTGCACAACCGCATTTGTGCACCTCCGGTGACACAGACGCGCGCTACATGCGCCGGGCGGGATACTCTGGGGACACGTGAAGCTCGGCGAATGGAGTCACAATGCGCGGAAAGATCCTTTTTATAACCGGCGGACTGGTCGGCTACGTACTCGGCGCTCGCGCCGGTCGTAAGCGTTACGACCAGATTGCTTCGGCGGCCAGCAACTTCTGGCAGACGGAACCGGTCCAGCGCACCGTGCACGAGGTGCGCGATTTCGCCCTCGGCAAGGTTGGCGACACGCCAGCCACCCTGTTCGAGACCGGAAAGAAGATCGTCGCCGCAGTGCAGAAGTCAGCTCAGTCCGGAAGCAAGTCTGCGGCATCCGCTGCCAAGACGGCCCAGGCGAAGGCAGACGAAACGGCCAAGGCTGCAGCGGATGCGGCGGCCCAGGCCAAGGCAGCAGCGGCAGACGCAGTCCAGGCCACGGCACGCGCCGCACAGTCCGCGGCCAAGAACTCGACGAAGTCCGCAACGGAAGCGAAGCCCGGCCCCGTCGGGACGAGCGCTGCAGAGTCGACGACGTCGGACGACGCTGCCGACACGTCCGCTGACGATAAATAAGGCGACGTTCAACGCACACAACAGCGGGGAGCCAGTTCTGTGACTGACAACAGATTCAATCCAAAAACCAAAAAATCGCTGATCACGCTGATCTCGGAGTTACCGGGTCAGCTCAGCGCCTTGGTGAAAGCCGAACTGAACGCCTTCAAAGCCGAAATGGCCGGCAAGGCGAAAAGCTTTGGCATCGGCATCGGGCTATTCGTGGGTGCCGCAGTATTCCTGTACTTCGCGGTCGGCGTGTTCATCGCCTTGGCGATCATCGCCATTGCACTAGCGCTGCCGCTCTGGCTTTCTGCGCTCATCGTGGGCGTCGCGCTGCTGCTGATCGCCGTGATCCTCGCGCTCATCGGTCTCAACCGGGTGAAGGCTGCAACCAAACAGGATCCGGACGGACTCGGCCAGAGCCTGCGCAACGACGTCGATGCAATCAAGGGGGTTGGCGAATATGACCGCTGAGTCGAACGCACAGGACGCGCGCAAGGCCGCTGAACGCATGGCAAAGCAGGCGGCGCAGACCGCGTCGCACACCGCGTCGCGGGCGAAGTCGGCATCCGCTCACTCGTCGCACGACGCCGCCAGCAAGCCCGACTCGTCAAAGAGCGACTCGTCAAAGAGCGAGTCAACCGGGCATCCGTCGAAAGCTGAGCTGCGTCGAACAGCGCAGGATGCCAGGGCAGACCTCGCGAGCACGCTCGACGCCATTGAATTCAAGTTCAACGTGCCCAAGCAGGTGAAGCTCAAGACGCAGCACGCGAACGACGCATTGAAGCGCCTCGGCGAGGACAGCCCGCCGGCCCTGTTGGGCATCGCCCTCGGTGCCGCCACAATCGTCGGTACAGCCGTGTGGCTGGGAGTCAGGGCTTTCCAACGCCGCTGATGCGGCGAGTGTCCAGCCACCAGGCCGCCGTGCCTGTGTCGTTGAGCCGCTGTGTTGCTGAGCCGCTGTGCTGCTGAGCCCGCGTGTTGCCGAGCCTCGTTTTTGGCTCTGGTGGCAAAGCAGTGGAGACTAGAGGCATGACTCACCCGGCTGCCGGAGAGGCAGTAAACAGCACCCAGCCCGCAACTCACCCCGATTCTTCACTGAGTGAACCCGAAGCATCGCCCCAGGGGTTCACTTTGTTCGCAGTTTTGCGGAGGGATCCGGCTAACCCGGACGACCTCGACGGACGCGACGTTGAGCATGCCGTCAATGAACTGGATGACGTTGTTGCCCTCGTCGAGAAAGAGGGCGTGACGGTTCGGGGCTTCTACGACGTCTCCGGTCTCAGGGCTGATGCAGACGTCATGATCTGGACGCACGCCGACGACGCAGAGTCGCTGCAGTGGGCGCACCGCGAACTTCGACGCACCCGGCTGCTCAAGAGCCTGCTTCCCACCTGGAACGCCATGGGCGTTCACCGCGACGCAGAGTTCAACAAGAGCCACGTCCCCGGCTTCCTGCGCGGCATCCCCGCGCGCGGCTGGCTCACGGTTTACCCGTTCGTGCGCAGCTACGAGTGGTACCTCCTTCCAGAGGCAGAGCGCAGCAAGATGCTCGCCGACCACGGCCGCAAGGGCGCTGCATTCCGCGGCGCGCTGGCCAACACCGTCTCAGCATTCGCGCTCGGTGACTATGAGTGGCTGCTCCCGATCGAATCGGATGAGCTCACCGAACTCGTCGACCTCATGCGCGACCTGCGGGCAACGGATGCCCGTCGCCACGTGCGCGAGGAAGTCCCGTTCTACACGGGCCGCAGAATTACGTTGGCTGAACTCGTGGAGGTGCTGCAGTAGTGACGAAGTACGACGCAATTCTTTTGGCTGGCTTCGGCGGACCAGAGGGTCAGGACGACGTCATCCCCTTCCTGCGGAATGTCACGCGTGGGCGCGGCATCCCTGAGGAGCGCCTCGAAGAGGTCGCCCACCACTACCGACACTTCGGCGGTGTCAGCCCGATCAACAGCCAGAACCGCGCGCTCAGGGCGGCCCTCGAGGCCGAACTGAAGTTCCGTGGCGTTGACCTGCCCGTCATCTGGGGCAACCGCAACTGGGACCCCTACCTGGCCGACATCATCACCGAGGCGCACGAGAACGGCCAGGATCGCCTGATCGCCATCGCGACCAGCGCATACAGCTCGTACTCCAGCTGCCGCCAGTACCGTGAAGACTTCGCGGCTGCACTCACCTCCACCGGCCTCGAAGGCGTCGTGCACATCGACAAGGTGCGCCAGTTCTTCGATCACCCCGGCTTCGTGCTTCCCTTCATCGAGGGTGTGCGCCAGGGCCTGGCCGATGTCGCGGCGGCGAACCCCGGCATCAACATGCACACCGAGGTCGAGGTGCTCTTCGCCACGCACTCGATTCCCTCAACGGATGCCGCCAAGAGCGGCCCAGCAGAGCGTGGCTTCGGTGAGGGTGGCGCGTACGCGGCCCAGCACAAGGCGGTCGCAGAGGTCGTCATTGCTGCGGCTTCCCCCGCAGACTCGTCCGAGGGTCTCAGCTGGCAGCTGGTCTACCAGTCGCGCAGTGGCCCCCCGAGCATGCCGTGGCTGGAGCCCGACATCAACGATGTCATCGCGGAATTGCCCGCACGTGGCATCCGTGCCGTCGTCATCGTTCCGCTCGGTTTCGTCTCCGACCACATGGAGGTGCTCTGGGACCTCGACAACGAGGCCACGGAGACCGCTAAGGAGAACGGCCTGTTCTCTGTTCGCGTTCCAACGCCCGGCACGAACCCGGCATACGTCAGCGGCCTGGTCGACCTCGTCATGGAGCGGGTCAATGACACGCCCGTCGATGAGCGCCCTGCACTCACAGAGCTGGGCCCCTGGTACGACGTCTGTCGCCCAGGTTGCTGCGAAAATGTGCGCCTTGGCTTCAAGCCGGCGCTGGCAGGAGAAGCACCGTGAGCGCATCCACAGTAATCAGGGTCGGCACCCGCGGCAGCGCGCTTGCCATGGCGCAGACCACGACGGTGGCGAACCGCATTGCGGCAACCGCTGGCGTCGAGGTCGAGATCATCCCGATCACCACCCACGGTGACACGTCACGCGACTCGCTCGCGAGCATGGGCGGCACAGGGGTGTTCGCCAGCGCGTTGCGCGAGGCCCTGCTGGCGAACGAGTGCGACGTCATCGTGCACTCGCTCAAGGACCTGCCGACGGCCGCGCACCCTGGCCTGCTGATCGGCGCGACGCCCAAGCGAGCGGATGCCCGCGACGTCGTGTGCGCCCGCGACGGACTCACCCTCGATTCGCTTCCAGACGGCGCCAAGGTTGGCACCGGCTCGCCCCGTCGCGCTGCCCAGCTGCGCGCCCGACGCCCCGAACTAGAGGTCGTCGACATCCGTGGCAACGTCGACACACGCCTGGCCTTTGTATCGGATGGCGTCCTCGACGCCGTGATCCTGTCTGCGGCAGGCCTCGGTCGGCTCGGGCGCCTCGACGCTGTCGCGACGGAGTACCTCGAACTCTCGGAGTGGCCAACCGCTCCCGGCCAGGGTGCACTCGCGCTCGAGGTGCGGGATGGTCCGCAGGACCGCAAGCTGGCCGTTGCGCTGCAAGCGATCAACCACGCGTCGACCCAGGCAATCACCATCGCCGAACGCCTGGTCCTGGCCAGGCTGGAGGCCGGCTGCTCGGCTCCGATCGGGGCGACGGCCGTCATCGACGACCTGATTTTCCTCACCGCGACCGTCTACAGCCCCGACGGCACCGACAGCATCACCAGCTCGCACGCTGCGACGCCGGAGCCACACGCCCTCCACCACCTCATCGAGGCTGCAGAGGACATCGCGGAGCGCGTCGCCGCTGAACTGCTGGCCGGTGGCGCCGCCACGCTCGCGCCCTTGGGTGTGACATCGTGACGACGAAGACGGAGACAGCGAAACCGCTGGCGGGCTGGCGGGTCCTCGTGCCGCGCGGTGGCCCGTGGGGCGACCAGGTGGCCGCGAACCTGCGGTCGAAGGGCGCGCAGCCCATCGTGGCGCCCATGATCAACTTCGCACCGACAGACGACGCCGCAACGCTGGAAGCCGCGCTGGCCCGTCTGGCAGCCGGCGAATTCGACTGGATCACCGTCACGAGTGCCACGACGGTCGACGTGCTGTCATCGCACCGCGCCGTCATTCCGGCCAACACGCGCGTCGCCGCTGTCGGCGAGACCACGGCTGCGGCGCTGACCGCGGCCGGCTACACGGTCGACATCGTGCCGTCTGAAGACAACTCTGCTCGCGGCCTGCTCGAGATCTGGGAAGCCGCCACGAACGGCGTCATCCCCCTCAAGGTGCTGACCCTGCGCAGCGAGATCGCCAAGCCTCTCCTCACCGAGGGCCTCCGCCGCGTCGGCCACGACGTTGAGTCGGTCGTCGCCTACCGCACCATCGGCGTCCCTGTGAGCGACAAGGTCGTGTCCGATGTTGCCGCCGGGCTCGTCCAGGCCGTCCTCGTCACCTCTGGAAGCGTGGCCCAGCAGGTTCAGGAACAGCTGGGACCCATCCCAGCAGGCACGCTCGTCGCCTGCATCGGCCCGCAGACGGCCAAGGACGCTGCCGCGATCGGACTCGACGTCGACGTCATCGCCGCAGACCGCACCGCAGAATCCCTCATCGACGCCTTGGTCGAGGTCGCCGAGGCACGCTGAGCTGGCGTTCATCACGGAGTCGTAGGCTTATCTGGTGACTACACCCATCATTCGGCCACGTCGCCTGCGCGCCACCCCCGCGCTACGACGCCTGGCCAGCGAAACCCGCCTGCACCCCGCCGAGCTTGTCCTCCCACTTTTCGTGCGTGAGGGAATCACCGAATCGGTGCCGATCGTCTCAATGCCGGGTGTCATGCAGCACAGCATCGACGGTGCAAAGCGCGCCGTCGCAGAGGCGGCAGCGGCCGGAGTCGGCGGCGTCATGCTGTTCGGCGTCCCCACTGTGCGCGACGCTGTTGGATCTGGGGCCACGGACCCAAACGGCATTCTGAACGTCGCCACGCGCGCCATCGTCGATGAGATCGGCGACGCCCTCGTCGTGCAGACCGACCTGTGCCTCGACGAATTCACCGATCACGGTCACTGTGGCGTGCTCGCCGCAGACGGTCGCGTCGACAACGATGCGACGCTCATCCGCTACAACGACATGGCGCTGGCGCAGGCGACGGCCGGATCCCAGCTGCTCGGCCTGAGCGGGATGATGGACGGCCAGGTCGCCGCCGTCAGGCAGACTCTCGACGCCGCCGGCTTCGAAGACACCGCAGTGCTGGCCTACTCGGCCAAGTACGCGTCGGCGTTCTACGGGCCATTCAGAGACGCTGTCGAGTCGACGCTCGAAGGCGATCGTCGCACGTACCAGCTCGACCCAGGCAACCGCAGGGAAGGCGTGCGCGAGGCTGAACTCGACATTGCTGAGGGAGCGGATGTCGTCATGGTCAAGCCGGCCGGCGGATACCTCGACGTGCTCGCCGACGTCGCAGCCATGAGCAGTATTCCGGTGTGGGCATATCAAGTCTCCGGCGAATACGCCATGATCGAAGCCGCTGCAGCCCAGGGCTGGATCGACCGCAAGCGATCGATTGAAGAGTCTGTCCTCAGCATCCGTCGTGCCGGCGCCGATGCCGTGCTCACCTACTGGGCCACTGAACTTGCCACCTGGATGAACGAAAGAGATGCCCGATGACCCACAATGACGAGCTCTTCGACCGCGCACAGCAGTCGATCCCCGGCGGCGTGAACTCACCCGTTCGCGCCTTCCGTTCCGTGGGTGGCACCCCGCTGTTCCTGGTCTCAGCGTCTGGCCCATACGTCACAGACTCCGACGGTCGCGAGTACGTCGACCTCGTGAGCTCGTGGGGTCCTGCCATTCTCGGCCACGCGCATCCGCTCGTCGTGAAGGCCGTTCAGGATGCCGCCGCTCGCGGTCTCTCGTTCGGAGCCTCGACACCGACTGAGACGGTGTTGGCTGAACTGGTCAAGAGTCGCGTGAGCGCTGTCGAGAAGCTGCGCCTCGTGTCGACGGGAACCGAAGCCACCATGACGGCCATCCGTCTCGCTCGCGGGTACACCAACCGCGACCTGCTGGTGAAGTTCGCCGGGCACTACCACGGCCACTCAGACGGACTGCTGGCCGAGGCCGGCTCCGGCCTGGCCACGCTCGCCATGCCGGGATCAGCCGGGGTCACCGCGGCCACCGCTGCCCAGACCCTCGTGCTGCCGTACAACGACCTCGATGCCGTGCGTGAGGCATTCGCAGCCCACCCCGGCCGTATCGCCGCCGTGATCACCGAAGCCGCCGCTGCTAACATGGGCGTCGTGGCACCGGATCCCGGATTCAACGCCGCGCTGGCCGACCTCGTTCACGAGAACGGCGCACTGCTCATCCTCGACGAGGTGCTGACCGGCTTCCGTGTCGGCCCCGCCGGCTACTGGGGTCTCCAGCACGCTGCGGGGGAGCGCTACCAGCCAGACCTCTTCACGTTCGGCAAGGTCATCGGCGGCGGGTTGCCCGTCGCAGCGCTCGGTGGACGAGCCGACGTCATGGACTATCTCGCACCGCTCGGCCCGGTCTACCAGGCAGGCACCCTGTCGGGAAACCCCGTCGCTGTCGCTGCCGGTATCGCAACCCTTGAAGCCGCCGGCGCCTCGGTCTACACCCGCCTGGATGCCAACGCCGAGATCATTTCAGAGGCCGTGTCGGCCGCGTTCGCTGCCGAGGGCGTCGAGCACAGCGTGCAGCGTGCCGGCAACCTGTTCAGCTTCGTCTTCGGTGCGGCAGCAGCCGCTCGGGCGCCCCGCAACTACGAACAAGTGGCAGAGCAGGAGGCGTTCCGTTACGCGCCGTTCTTCCACTCGATGCTGAGTTCCGGCGTCTCGCTGCCGCCGTCGGTCTTCGAGGCCTGGTTCGTTTCGGCAGCGCACGACGACGCCGCCATCGACCGCATTCTCGAGGCCCTTCCGGCGGCTGCGCGTGCGGCGGCATCCGCTGGAGCGACCGACTAGGCGCCCCGTAGACCGAGCGTTGGCCCTGGTGTAGCGGAGCGGCAATGGAGTAGTTACGCCTTTGTGAGATTCGCACAAGCCGATTCGCAGGATGACCGGGCAGACTAGAAGTATGGCTTCTCTTCGCGTGCACACCGACCGACTCGAGATCAGTCTGTCGACCGCAGAGAAAACCCTTTCACGACGACGCGACGATATTGTCGTGCAGCGCGAGAACATCCGGTCTGTGGCGATCACCGACGATCCGTGGATCTGGATCCGCGGCATCAGGGCTCCCGGCACGATTGTGCCGCTCGTACTGGCGGTCGGCACATGGAAGTTCCACGGCGGCAAGGACTTCCTGGCTGTCAAGAGCAAGCGTCAGGCCGTGGTGATCGACCTGATCGACGAAGAGTTTTCCCGCGTCATCCTGACGAGCCAGCACGCTCCAGACCTGATCGCGTCACTCAAACTGACAGGCGAGGAGTTGGACGCCCAGTCCGACGCTGCTGGTAAGCCGGGGACGACGTCTGAGACGGATGCCACAGATCGAGGCGAAGGCGACCCAGAGGCCCCAGAGTCACGCCCAAAGACGAAGCCACGGGCCAGGCCAAAGGCCCCGGCCAAGCCCAAGGCGGCGCCCGCGGTGTCAGCCAAGCGTGCAGCGGCCAAGGCAGCAACGGCCAAGGCAGTAGAGCCTGCGCCGGATTCCGCGGCCGAAGCGCCCGACGCCACGGCGCCTGACGCCACAGCGAAGACGACGGCGGCGGCGCCCAAGCGTGCCGCGTCCAAGCGCGCAACCCCCAAGGCCGCAGCAACCAAGCCGGTGTCGCCCAAGCCGGCATCAACGCCAGCGCCTCAGCGCGCGCCGCGGGCGAAGGCCACCGTTAAGGCCGCAGCGAAGTCCACCGTGAAATCCGCAGCGACGTCCACGGTGAACTCAGCAGCGACGTCAACGACAGGCGCCGCCGGGAAGACCCCAGCGAAACGCACGACGAAGGCGCGTCAGGCCAGCTCCCAGACCGCCAGCGCGGAGACCCCAGAGTCGTAACCGACCGCGAGCGGCGTCCGGCACTGACCTGCAGCCAGCGCTGCCCGGAACTACGCGCGAACGTCGACGACCGTTCGCCCGTGCAGGGATCCGGCCAGGATGGCCTCCGCAGCCGCGAGTGATTCCTCCAACGGGATGACCTGCGTCAGGCTGTCGAGCAGTTCGAGATCCAGGTCGGATGCAAGTCGAGACCACGCCTCTTCCCGCAGTGCGAGCGGCGCGTTGACCGAGTTGATGCCGGCGAGACTCACCGCCCTCAGGATGAACGGCATCACGGTTGTCGGCAGGTCTGAGCCCTGTGCGAGCCCACAGCTGGCGACCACGCCGGCGTAGTGAACCTGCGCGAGCACATTCGCGAGCGTCACGCTGCCCACCGAATCGATTGCTCCTGCCCAGCGCTGCTCCTGCAGCGGTTTGCCCACACTCTCACCGAGGCTGCGGCGATCGATGATGTCCGCCGCTCCGAGCGACCGGAGGTAGTCACCCAGCTCATCTACCCGGCCGGTGGACGCGACAACCCGGTAGCCGGCCGCGGCCAGCAGGGCGATCGCGATGGATCCAACGCCGCCGGCCGCACCGGTGACCAGGATGTCGCCGGACTCTGGTGTGACCTGGCCCCGCTCGAGTGCCAGCACGGAGAGCATGGCCGTGAATCCCGCGGTGCCGATGGCCGCAGCCTGCCGTGCGCTCAAGCCGGCCGGAAGCCGAACCAGGGAATCCCCGTCGACCCGCGCCACTTCAGCGAGTCCGCCGTGGTGGGTTTCGCCGAGGCCGGCACCGTTCAGAATGACCTCGTCGCCCGGACTCCACCGCGGATCGGTGCTTGCAGAGACCACGCCGACAGCGTCGATGCCCGCGATCAGGGGCCAGGTTCTGGCTACTCCAGGGCGACCCGAAATGGCCAGTCCGTCCTTGAAATTGATGCTGGAGTACAAGACATCGAGCGTGACAGACCCCGGCATGAGCGCATCGTCGCCCAGGGAGGTGACGCCTGAACGCACGATGCTGGTGCCGTCAGCCGATGCCGACCGCTCAATGACGACGGCCCTGAAGTTCGAAGTGGCGCTCATGTGCCCAGCCTACGGACGCGGGCCGTTGATGGGAGCAATCCTGAAGGAATCGGCCCCATCTGGCAGGTTTCACATAGACTCCGCCGTGAAGGCCGATTTCGTGAGTGGAGTTGCTGACATGGATTCTGAGCAGGACAAACCAACCGACGCCCGACAGGGATCCGACGCTCCGCGCCAGCCCAGCGTTCCACCGGCGGCCCAGCCGGCCACGCCATCGTCGGCGACACCGCCCAGCACCGCACCCCCGAGCACACCGCCTCCCAGCACACCCCCGAGCAGCCCGCCCCCGAGCACACCGCCACCCAGCACGCCACCCCCGAGCAGCCCGCCCCCGTCAGCATCGGGCGCAGGCGCGCCACCACCGTCGGAACCGAAGCGAGCAGGCGGCGTGACCTGGGTTGTGCTCGCCGCCGCGCTCGTGCTCGGCCTGATCGGTGGGCTCATCGGAGGGTTCGCCGGTGGCGCCGCCGGACAGCGCAGTGACAACGCGTCGAGCACGAGCGCCGGCACCGCGCCGGTGGATTCCACCGATGCAGCGACCGAACTCTCTCAGATCGTGTGCGACGCCTCACAGGTCGCCGATACCGTACTGCCCTCTATCGTGACGATCGCCGTTGAGGCCTCAGACGGCAGCGGGGTCGGCAGTGGATCCATTATTCGCGAGGACGGCTACATCCTCACAAACAATCACGTGATTTCAGCGGCGGCAACAGAGGGCACCATCACTGTGCTGTTCAGCAATGGGGAGAGTGAGACCGCCCAGCTCGTCGGCCGCGATCCGAAGGCCGACATCGCGGTGGTAAAGGTCGATTCGACGACCACGCTTCCCGCGATCAAGATCGGAAACTCGGACTCCCTCATCGTCGGCCAGCCTGTCGTTGCCCTCGGAGCGCCCCTCGGTCTGTCCAGCACGGTGACCACTGGCATCGTCAGCGCCCTCGGGCGCGACGTGACCGTGCCGAGTGACGACGGCGGGACGGCGCTGCTCGCCGGCGCCATCCAAACGGATGCCGCCATCAACCCCGGCAACTCCGGTGGCGCCCTCGTGGACTGCTCCGGAGCACAGGTCGGCGTGAACACGGCCATCGCGACGGTCAGCTCTGAGGCCAGCGGCAGCGTGGGAATCGGCTTCGCGGTTCCGATCAGTCTCGCTGAATCGATCGTTGAGCAGCTCATCGACAACGGCACGGTGACCTACCCGTACATCGGCATCGCCGTGGTTCTGATCTCAGCGGATGCCGCCGAACAGTTCGGCACTCCGCAGGGCTTGTTCGTCGACGGGGTCGTGAGCGGCAGCCCTGCGGCGGAGGCCGGTCTGCAGGCGGGCGACATCATCACGGAGATCGACGGCCAGCCCGCCACGAGCACGACGCTGATCACTCGCATCCAGCTGACCAAGAAGGTGGGCGACGTCATCTCGGTCACCTACCTGAGGGACGGTACGGAGAAGACGACAGACGTGACGCTCGGAACGGCTCCGTAGTAGCGCAACTCGTTGGTTGAGGAGGCCAGGCCGTCTCGAAACCACCGGCTGATTTCAAGACGCTCGCTGGCGCTCGCTCCTCAACCAACGAAAAGCGGCTAGGTGACGTCTTTCTTCCAGCTGCTGAAGTACCCGGCCACGGTTGCGACGACCGCGTAGGCAACGAGCACGAGCCCACCCTGCCACCAGTCGAGGACGGCCGACGCTGGGCTCGAAATCGTGAAGAAGCTCGCGCCGACCAGCGCATCGGACGCGGCCCCCGGCAGGAACTTGCCGATGTTCGCTGTCGCCTCGATGAACGACGAGGCCAGCCTGAGCAGCGGCTCGACGAACTGCGTGAACGCGAGCACGATCACGATCGAGGCCACCTGGCTCGGAACGAGCACGCCGAGGCCGACGCCGATCGTCGCCCAGAGCGCCATGGCCAGGATCGAGCGTCCGGCCAGTGCCCACGTGTCGAGGTCGCCGAGTGCCGGGTCGACGCCGAATGCATTCAGCACCAGCGCACCGACACCCATGGAGGCGAGCAGGCCGACGATGCCGAGGACAGCTCCGACAATGAGCATCGAGATGGTCTTGGCGCCGAGAACGCTGGCCCTGCGCGGGTTGGCCAGGAAAGTCGGTGTCAGCGTCTGGTGGCGGAATTCGCCCGTGGTCGCCAACGCGCCGAGGAGCACGGGGAACACATAGCCAACGGATGACGCAAAGCTGTAGATGAGCGCCGGCAGGTTGTCGAGTTCAGGCGCGCCCCCGCCGCCGCCACCGGCCGCGTTCGGCGTGATCTCACCGCTCTGGATACCGCCGAACAGCCAGGCCAGGCCTCCGGCCAGGATGGCGATGTAGATGAACAGGATGAGGGCGAGGATCCACCACATGCGCGTGGTGAACAGCTTCGCGAATTCGGCGTTGATGGCGCGCATGAAGATGGTCACAGTGAGTCGCCTCCGCCCACGAGCGAGAGGAACGATTCTTCCAACCCGGATTTCTGTCTGTGCAGCACGCTCAGCTCGATGCCGGCGGTAAACGCGAGATGGCCGATCCGGCCAGGGTCGGGTTCGGCAGCGAGTATGCCGGTGCGTCCGATGGAGAACGGGATGCCGGCATCCGTCAAGGCAGTGGTGAGCGCCTCGCGATCGGGGGAGTCCACGATTACCTGGGGAGCGGTGTCCGTGTCGAGGCTGGAGAGCGGGCCGCGGTGCACGAGCTTGCCCTTGGCGATGATGACGACGTCGTCGACGCTCTGCTGCACCTCGGAGAGCAGGTGAGAGCTCACCAGCACGGTGCGGCCTTCGGCGGCCATCGCCCGCAGGAATCCGCGGATCCACTTGATGCCCTCAGGGTCGAGACCGTTGATGGGTTCGTCGAGCACCAGCACGCCAGGGTCGCCGAGCATTGTGTATGCGAGACCGAGGCGCTGGCGCATGCCGAGGGAATAGCCGCCGACCCTGCGCGTTCCGTATTCGGCCAGGCCAACGGTCTGCAGCACCTCTGGGATGCGGGTGAGGGGAATGCCCGCAGCGCGCGCGTAGATGCCGAGGTGGTCGTTCGCGGTGCGTCCTGGGTGGAAGCTAGCGGCTTCGAGCGCCGCACCCACCATCGACAGGGGTTTCGGCAGGTCGTGATAGCGAACACCGTCGAATGTGGCTGTGCCACGCGTCGGTGTCACCAGGCCAAGCAGCATCCGCAGCGTCGTGGTCTTGCCTGCGCCGTTGGGGCCGAGGAATCCGGTCACCCGGCCAGGTTCGACAGCGAACGAGAGGTCGTCGACTGCCGCGACGTGCCCGAACTGCTTCGTGATGTTATGGAATTCGATTACCGCGCCCGTTGGCATTCGCAACCCCTCTTCGACTCGGGCCCAGCCTATTGCCCCCCGGCAACGAACTCGGTGAGGCCACTCAGTAACCGGCCGATGTCGTCGAATGAGTTGTACGGTGCGAGACCGATGCGCAAGCCGCCGGCTTCGCCAAGACCCAGTGCGATGGATGCCTCCAGTGCGTAGAACGAGCTGGAGGGTGCGGAGATATGGCGTGCGGCCAGGAAGCGCGACACATCTTGCGAATCGATCCCGTCGAAAGTGACGAGGAGCGTCGGCGTGCGCTCGGCGGCCCGAGAGTAGATGGTGACCCCTGGCAGCGCGGCGACACCGGCATCGAGAACCGCGCGCAAGGCGTTCTCGTGTTGCTCGAGGGCCAGCGAGGAGTCGACAAGACGCTCGCGTCGCGTGCGCGGGTCGTCGTAGCCGAGGCCGACGCCGCTTGCCCCGCTGTCGCCGAGTGTGGCCAGGAAGTTCACGGCGGCCGTGACGCCGGCCATGATCTCGTACGGCAGGGTGCCGAACTCGAACCGCTCTGGGACGGCATCCGTTGAGGGCACCAGCTTGTCTGGCGTGAGAAGGGCGAGCACCTCTGGATCTGCGGCGAGGACGCCGCAGTGCGGGCCCAGGAACTTATAGGGGGAGCAGGTGAAGAAATCGGCACCGAGCTCCGTGACATCGACGGAGGCGTGCGCCGTGTAGTGCACGCCGTCGACGTAGACGAGCGCGCCGACCGCGTGTGCCAGATCGGCGATCTCCCGCACGGGCGGAATGGTGCCGATCAGGTTGGAGGCCGCCGTGACGGCAACGAGACGGGTGCGATCGCTGAGGACGGCGGCAATCGCAGCGGCCGGAAGCTCGCCGGTGGCTGGATCGAACTCTGCCCAGCGCACCGTCGCGCCAACCCGCTCAGCCGCTTGCACCCATGGCCGGATGTTCGAGTCGTGGTCGAGCCTGGTCACCACGATCTCGTCGCCGGGTCCCCAGGTTTTCGACAGGTGCCGGGAGAAATCGTAGGTCAGCTGGGTGGCGCTTCGGCCGTAGACGATGCCGCGGGGGTCTGCGCCGAGCAGGTCGGCCATCGCGACACGAAAGTGCCCGACGACCTCGTCGGCGTTTCGTTCAGACACGACGCCAACACCGCGGTTCGACAGCGGGCCGGTGAGCGTGTTCGAGATCGCATGCCCGACCATGAGCGGAGTCTGGGTGCCGCCTGGACCGTCGAAATGGGCGATTCCGCTGGCCAGTGAGGGAAAATGCGACCTGACGTGAGTGACGTCATAACTCGCTCCATAGCTCGTGTCGTAGCTCATGCATGAATCAAATCACATCGCCATCGCCAGCGGTCGGCGAATACCATGGGGGCATGCCTGAGGTGCCGGACAAAGTTGCTGCCGTGCGCACGCGGGGGTCGTTCAACGCAGCTCTCGACTCCTTCTTCTTTGTTTTCGCCGGACTCGCGGCAATCTGGCTCGCCGTGCTGGTCCTCGACGAGAGCTTTGCATTGGGCTGGGGCGCCATCTGGATTGGCATCATCTTCTGGCTGCTGCTGGCGTATCTCGTCCTGCCACGGCTGCACAGGATCCTCACCAACATCTACGTGCCTGACTACTTCTTCGGGCGCACGCGAACGAGCGACGGCCTGCTCGGCGACCCGGTCAACCTGGCCGTCGATGGCGACGAGGCTCAGATTCACGAGGCCATGCTCGCCGCTGGGTGGACGAGGGCCGACGATCTCTCGCTGGCCTCAAGTTGGCGGATCGTGCTGGCCACGATGCTGCGCCGCAGCTACAACGAAGCCCCGGTGAGCCCGCTCTACCTGTTCGGCCGCAAGCAGGACTTTGCGTACCAGCAGGAGGTCCTGAACAACCCGGCGAAGCGACACCACGTGCGGTTCTGGAAATGCCCCGACGGATGGCTGTTGCCCGGCGGCCACCGTGTCGGCTGGCTGGCCGCAGGCACCTTCGACAGGGCGGTGGGCTTCTCGCTGTTCACCCTGCAGGTCACGCACAAGATCGACGCCAACACCGATATCGAGCGCGATCACATCGTCCAGAGCGTGCTGGCGGGAAACAGCAGCGCTGGCGTGCGCGTGCTCCGTGACTTCTCGACCGGCTATCACTCGCGAAATGGCGGCGGTGACAGCATCCAGACCGATGGCAACATGCCGATCATCGACGTCACAGACGTGCGTGTTGCGCAGGATGCCGTCCCTGACGTTGTGGCGGCGTCGGTCGCCACCAGCGCGCCGAGGGCCATTGGCATTGGGGCAATCATGATGGCGGCCAGGACGCTGTCGGGGTTCATCCTCATCGCTGCTGCTCTCGCGCAGTGGGCCGAATTCCGGAACGACCTGTTGCTCACCGACGAGAATGGCCGAAGCCTGTCCACCGGCCAAGCGGATGCCGTGCTCGCCGTTCTGCTCTCCCTCTACGGGGTGGCCCTGGTCCTCTACCTCGTGCTCGTGTTCTTCATCTGGAAGGGCAGGAACTGGGCTCGGATCGTTGCCATGGCCGGGGCCACCTTCAGCATCGTTGTGGCCTTCGTCGGATACTGGCGAGGCAACGAGGAGATCACGCTGCGGACAACGCTCGTCAGCCTGGCCCTCGACATCCTGGTGCTGCTGGCGCTGTCGAGTACCGCCGCCAGCACATACGCCAGGCGCCCGCGAGTCTCCCGCCGGTCGCGAGCGACGTCCGCGTCTGCGCCTAGGTCGTCCGGGTCCGCGTCCGGGTCCGCCTCTGGGTCGGCGTCACCGACTCAGGAAATGCCCTCTGCGACACCGTGAAGCGCACAGCTCGGCGCCTGGGTGGCCGCGCATTCCTCGCAGACAACTAGCTGCTCCCTGCATGACAGGTCACGGCAGTTTTGCATGTGCTTCGTCGCCGTTCCGCACACGGTGCAGTGGCCGATCACCGCGGTGTGATCGCTGAAGTCGACCGACATCCGCTGGTCGAAGACGTAGAGCGAGCCGTCCCACAGGCCGTCATCGCCGAACGCCTCTCCGTAGCGCACCACGCCACCGTCGAGCTGGTAGACCTCGCCGAAACCGCGTGACTTCATCAGTCCACTGAGCACCTCACAGCGGATGCCGCCAGTGCAGTACGTGACGACGGGCTTGTCCTTGAGGTGGTCATACTTGCCGCTGTCGAGCTCGGCGACGAAATCGCGGGTCGTGGCGACATCGGGAACGATGGCGTCCTTGAACCGGCCGATCTCCGCCTCGAACGCATTGCGACCATCGAAGAAGACCACGTCGTCGCCACGCTCGGCGACGAGTTCGTGAAGTTCAGCCGGTGCGAGCTTGGTGCCGCCATCGATCACGCCGGCGGCATCCACTTGTAATTCGCCGGGGGCGCCGAAACTGACGATCTCGTCGCGCACCTTCACAACGAGCCGCGGGAAGTCGAGGCTCTGGCCGTCGGCGTCGAGACCGGTGCCCTCGCTCCACTTGAAGTCGATGTCTTTGAATGGTGCGTAGTCGCGGGTCTTTCGCAGGTAACGCTTGAGGGCGGCCATGTCGCCGCCGACCGTGCCGTTCAGGCCGTCCTTGGAGATGAGGATGCGACCGCGAATGCCGAGCCCCTCGCAGAGGTCGCGTTGCCAGAGCCGGATGGCTTCGGGGTCGGCGAGCGGGGTGAACACGTAGTAGAGGAGGACCTTCGGAATAGCCACTGCCTCATTTTAGGCGGCGTGGCTGGGCCTTGGGCGTGAGCCCCTCGCCGGTGGACCTCAATCGTGTCAGGCTGACGGAATCGCGAAGGAGGGAACGTCGATGGCACAGAACGATTCGTCCAGAGATCCGCTCGCCCGTTTCGGGAAGGTGCCGCTGTTCCGGCTCACCAGCACGGACATGCAGGACGGGCAGCCGTTGAAGCCGGCCCAGTACAGCACGGGTGCAGGCGGCCAGGGTGTCTCTCCGCAGCTGGAGTGGTCGGGCTTTCCGTCGTCGACCCGCAGCTTTGCTGTCACCGCGTACGACCCTGACGCGCCGACCGGTTCCGGGTTCTGGCATTGGGCTGTCTACAACCTGCCGGCATCCGTTACCTCGCTGCCCGCGGGGGCGGGTGCGCTGGGCGGCCGACTGCTGCCGGCTGAGGCGCGGACGCTGCCAAACGAGGCTCGCCAGCCGGAGTTCACCGGTGCGGCTCCGCCAGAAGGGTCAGGTACGCATCGCTACCAGTTCATCGTGCATGCGGTGGATGTGCCATCGCTCACCCTTGACCCAGAGTCAACGCCGGCAATCTTGGGCAGCAACCTCCACCGTCACGTGCTCGGGCGGGCCATCATCGAGTCGACCGGCGTGTTCGGCGGCGCCGGCTAGGTCTTGCACGGGTGCAGTTCTGCACCGATGCAGTTCTGTACCGTCGCAGTGCTGCACAGCTGCAAAAGAATGTGCAATTCCTTAAAGCCTGCTGAGCGGGCATTTGACGGTGCAAGGGGGTTGACACACAGGCTGCGCATGGGGACCTCTCAGTGCCGTCCCGGGTGCCCAAAGTAGAGTAAATCTCAACATGACCACCGTTTTAACTGCTAATGCACCCATGACCAAGCCCGCGGCCACGCCTCCCCGGCCCACCCCGCTCACTCGAGTTCCCGTGTGGATGTGGCGCGCGTTGATGGGGGCGATCGCCCCGCGTGAGCAGCTGAAATTCAACGAGGGTTCCGTCGACTCTGTCGAGTACTACCGCGACATCGACTACGTGGGTGACGGCACCCGCGCCCACATGCTCGACGTCATCGTGCCGCGCGACGCAGACGAGAAGCTTCCGGTCTACATCTACTTCCACGGCGGCGGCTGGACCTCCGGCGACAAAGCGCCACTCACCAAGTACTGCGCGTTGCAGGCGGCCGAGGGCGGCATGATCGTGGTCAACGCCAACTACCGGATGGCCACCAAGTTCCACGCCACCGACATGCTCGAAGACGGCAACGCTGTGCTCGAGTGGGTGGCGACGCACGCCGCCGAGTTCGGCGGTGATGCCTCCCGCATCGTGTTGGGTGGCGACTCGGCCGGCGGCCATATCGCGGCATTGCTCACGGCATCCGCTTTCGACCCCGACCTGGCCGAGCACCACGGCCTCACCCCTGCGGTCGAACCTGGCAGCCTGCGTGGTCTGGTGCAGCACTGCAGCTTCCCCGACTTTTCCGTGATGTTCGACCGTGGGTTCATCCTGGGCATCAATTTCTTGCGGATGCTGCTGCCGGAGCGCGGCGACAAAGCCCTGCTGCGCGCCGCGGCGCGTTTCATCTCGCCGATTGAGTGGCTGGACAACGGCTTCCCGCCCGTCTTCGTGACGACGTCGGAGCGTGACTACTTCTACGGGTCGAATCTGAACTTCATCCAGGCGCTCAGGAAGCGTTCGATTCACGTCGAGACGCTGATCTACGACCGCACGAACGCGAACGCCAGGCACACCTGGCAGCAGGATGCCAAGCATCCTGAGTCACGCGAGGTCTACCGTCGTCTGGGCGCGTTCGTCGGCGCTGTCGCCGGGGTGCACCGCCCCGTCGCAGCCGCCGCGTAGTACGACCGCTGCCGCTGCCGCTGCCGCTGCCGCTGCCGCTGCCGCTGCCGCTGCCGCTGGCGTCGCCGCGTAGCGGGACCATTCCGGCGCGGGAAAACGCCCCTGGCGCGTGATAAATTGCGCGCCAGGGGCGTTTCCGCGCGCCCAGCTGAACTCAATGCGGGAATTCGCCCACGAGGGGGAACTATCGCGTCCCCACCGCCGAGAGTCGCCGTTTGTGCCGAGAGTCGCCGTTGCAACGGCGACTCTCGGGCGTAACGGCGACTCTCCCGCCGGCGACTCTCCCGCCGGCGACTCTCCCGCCGGCGACACTCCCGCCGGCGACACTCCCGCCGGCGACACTCCCGCCGGTTACACTCCCGCCGGCGACAACCTCCGACGCCGACACCCCCCTACGACGACAAACCCCCGCATCCGAATCTTCGGGTGCGGGGGTTTGTCGTGACGCGCAGGTGCGTCCCGGGCGGGATCAGCTACTTCGTGAGGCTGTCCACGTAGTCCTGGTTCTCGGCGATCCAGTCCTTCACGATCGGGGCGTAGTCGCCGGCACCGGCTGCGTCACCGTTGAACATGACGTTCTCGAGCTCGTACAGTCGATCGGAGTCAAGCGTGAAGTTCTTGATCCATGACGAGAGGGTGGGGAAGTCCTCCGTGAACGCCAGGCTGCCGATGGAGTGAATCGACTCTGTCGTGCCCAGTGCGCCCTTCGGGTCTGCCAGGTTCTTCAGGTCGAACTCGTCGTAGGCCCAGTGCGGCGCCCACAGGGTGACGGCAATGTTCTCGCCGGAGGCCATGGCGGCCTTCAGCTCTGAGAGCATGGCCGGTGTGGACGACGTGACGAAGTCCATGCCGCCCAGTCCGTACTGCGGAATGGCGTTCTGCTCTGTGGCATCGGTGAGACCGGCGCCCGGCTCGATACCGACAATGCGGTTGTCGAACAGGTCGGCATTGGCCGCGAGCTCCTCCAGTGAATCGATGGGGGCATCCGCATTCACCGCGATGAAGTTGGCCGCATCCTCGTTCCACGAACCCAGGTCGACGAGCTTGTCGCCGTACTGCTCCATGTAGGCCTTGTGGGTGGTCGGCAACCAGGAGTCGAGCACAACGTCATAGTCTCCTGTGCTCAGTCCGACATACGCCGTGCCGGCATCCGCGTACTCGAGCTCGACGTTGTATCCCTTGTCTTCCAGGATGCTCTTCCAGAGGTACGAGGCGGCCTCGCCCTCCGGCCAGCCGTTGAAGACCGCGATGGAGAGGTCCTTCTTGTCGCCATTCTCTGGTCCAGCGGATGCCGGTCCAGAGTTCGACGTCACGAAGCCGGTGACGGCCAGGGCTGCAACGACGACGACAACGCCGGTTGCGATGAGTCCCTTGCGCATGCGCCGTGCCGGTGCGCCGGCAACCGCAGCGGCCTTCGCAGCCGACCGCGCAAAGATGCGCTTCGGGCTGGGGGCGCCGAGGGATGCCGTGAGGCGGTCGAGCAGGATGGCGAGGATGACGACGGAGAGACCGGCTTCGAAACCGAGTCCAACGTCGATGCGGCTGAGGGCCTGAACGATCTGGCCTCCCAGTCCGCCGGCGCCGACCATGCCGGCGATGACAACCATCGAGAGCGACAGCATGATCACCTGGTTGACGCCGGCCATGATGGTCGGTGCCGCAAGTGGCAGCTGGATCTGGCGCAGGATGCGACGCGGTGACGCGCCGAAAGCGTGTCCGGCTTCGACAACTTCCTTGTCAACGCCACGGATTCCGAGTTCTGTCATCCGCACGCCGGGGGCCAGCGAGAAGATGATGGTCGCAACGATGCCGGGAACGACACCAACGCGGAACAGGATGAGCGCCGGAATCAGGTAGACGAATGCTGGCATCGTCTGCATGAAGTCCAGGACGGGCTTCAGGATCTTCGATGCTGTCTGTGACCGCGCAGCCAGGATGCCGAGCGGCACGCTGATGATGATCGCGATGATGGCGGCAACGAGTACGAGCGCCAGGGTGTCCATGGCGTTGGCCCACTGGTCGACACCGGCGATCAGCAGCAGCCCGACAACGGTGCCGGCTCCGAAGAGCCAGCCACGCGCCCAGACGCCAAGAGCGGCGATGAGAACAATGAGAATCCAGAACGGCGGGGCTTGCAGTACGAAGTCGACGCCCTCGTAGAAGCCGCCGAAGACCATGCTGATCACGTTGAAGACCGGCTGGAAGACGTCGGTGATGAATTGCACAAAGGCTTCAGCCCAGGTGCCGATGGGAAGACGAATGTCGGTCATCGTGAACCTCCTTCAGCCATGGTTGGCGCTTGGGTGGGGCCGGCCGCCTCTGCGGCAATCGCGGCAGCGGCAGCGGCGGGTGCCGTCTCCCGCAGTGTTTCGGTGATCACGTCGATCGAATACGTGGCAGGGGGCTCGACAACGGCGATCTCATCCGTGTTCGTCGAGACGTTTCCGAGTGCGGCGAGCAGGGTGATGCGGGGGATGACCCCGAGCAGGCGCTGCTTGTCGTCGACCACAGCCACCGGGAGCACGCTCTCGACGGAGAGCTCGAACATGTCGCTGAGGTGCGCGTCTGGGCCGATGGTCGCCACGTCGTTGCGGACGATGAGGCCGAGGTCTGTCTCGCCGGCCTTCACCTGGCGCATCACGTCCTTGTCGCGGACCACGCCGATGAGCTTGCGGCCGTTGCCGACCACGAACGCGGCCGACGTCTGCAGGTCGCGCATGGCGCGGAGAGCCGCACGCGGGCCTGCCGATGCTGACACGACGGACTTCGCTGGCTCCATGACGCCGGAGGCGGTGAGCACGCGGGCCCTGTCGACATCCTGGACGAACTGGGCGACATAGTCATTCGCCGGGTCAGTGAGAATGTCGTCTGGGGTGCCGACCTGCACGATGCGTCCGTCTCGCATGACCGCGATGCGGTCGCCGAGGAACATGGCCTCGTTGAGGTCGTGGGTGATGAAGATGATCGTCTTGCCGAGCTCTGACTGCAGCTCGATGAGCTGTTCCTGCATCTCGCGACGGATCAGCGGGTCGAGGGCGGAGAACGCCTCATCCATCAACAGGATGTCGGTATCGCTGGCGAGGGCGCGAGCAAGGCCGACGCGCTGCTGCATGCCGCCGGACAGCTCACTGGGCAGCTTGTCTTCCCAGCCTGCAAGTCCAACGCGCTCGACGATCGCCTGTGCGCGTGCGCGACGCTCTTCGAGGGGGACGCCCTGGATCTCCAGGCCGTATGCGGCGTTGTCGAGCACCGTGCGGTGCGGGAGTAGGGCGAAGTGCTGGAACACCATGGAGATGTTCTGGCGGCGCACCTCGCGGAGCTTCTGCGGCGGAATTCCGCTGATGGGCGTGCCCATCACGCTGACCGAGCCAGAGGTGGGCTCGAGCAGGCCGTTCAGCATCCGGATCAGGGTCGACTTGCCAGAGCCTGACAGGCCCATGACCACAAAGATCTCGCCGGCCTTGACCTCGAATGAGGCGTCAATGACGGCGGCTGTTCCGAGGTTCGTGAGCTGCGAGCGGTTTGCTCCGGCTTCTAGTTTCTTGACTACTTCCTTGGGCTTTCGCCCAAATGCTTTGTACAGGTGTTCTGCTGAGATTGCGATCTTGTCGGACACGTGACTCCACCCCAAACGCGAATTGCTGTGCGCTGTGGGTTTTCGTTTCTGTCGGCCGGGTGTCCAAGACATGCTCCGGTTACCCATCAAGCACTGGCTGCGCGATTCAACGCGCACGGGCCAGGGCGACTCGAACTCTCGGAGCGGGCGTGGTCATGGGACCGCCGCCAACCTTGGTGCACCATACGGCCACGGGCAGCCGATGGTGCTGGTGCCGGCGTGGTCGCGGACTGGTTATTGGCCCGAAGGCCGTCTAACAACGTATCAACCGGGTTCCGGCGCGTCCAACCGAGATGCCCGGAATTACGCGGATCTGAGGTCTCGCGCCTGCCGAGCCGCCCGCTATGACAGGGATCGAAGCGTATATGCAGTTATGTATTTTTCTTTCGGCCACGACTCGCTTTTGATCGAATACGCACGGCTAATGCCCAGCCTCTGCTACGACTTTGCCCCTGATGCGGCGAGCACGCCGCCGAGCCCGATCATCATCACGCCACCGGTGGCAGAGAGCTTTTCGAGCCGCTTCGGTGAGTGTGCGAACCAGTCCCTGGCCCACCCAGCGGTGAGCGCCCAGACGCTGTCCCCGAGCACGGCAAGCACGACGAAAACCATGCCAAGCGTTGCGAGCTGCAGCGGCACAGCGCCCTGGGAATAGTCGACGAACTGGGGGAGCACTGCGACGAAGAACACCAGCGACTTCGGGTTGCTGATCCCCACTACAAAGCCCTCTCCGAGCAGCCGCCAATTCGATCGACGCGCCACGGCGACGCCGACATCGGCCGACGCGTCCTTGCGGTGCCGGATGGCCTGCACGCCGAGATAGACGATGTATGCGGCACCGACGAACTTGATGATCGTGAAGATCACGATCGACTGAGTGACGATTACGCCGAGGCCAAGGGCCACGGCGATGATGATGGGGATGAGCCCGAGCGCGTTCCCGAGCACGCTGAGGAAGCCGCCGAGCCGCCCGAAGGCGAGCGAGCGGCCGATCACGAAAAGCACGCTTGGCCCCGGCAGCGCGATGAGCGCAACGGCGGCCAGCGCGAACGCCAACAGGTTGGAAAGCGGGACCATTCCTGAATGCTAGTCCGGCGCACCATCATCGTCGATACCGTGGCGTCGCGCTGCAGTCAGGCCGCCAACCATGGACGGCTCTGTGTATACAAAAACAGGCGAATGGATGATTTTACTCGCGAATAATACCGTCTGCGTATACAATGGGCGTATGAGAGCGAGTGATCGAGCATACGCATCGCTCCGTGACGACATCCTGAACTGGCGCCTGCTTCCCGGTGCGCCGCTGGCCGAGATCGAGGTCGCAGAGCGACTCGGCGTGTCACGAACACCGGTGCGTGAGGCGCTCGCTCGGCTCGCCGCGGACGGGCTGGTCGAGCAGCGCGGCCGCGTCGATGTGGTGGCAGACCTCTCCACCGATCACCTCTCTGAACTGTTCGAACTGCGCGAGGCCCTCGAAACCCAGGCGGCACGGCTCGCCGCCCGCCGTCGAGACCCCGAGGTCTTCCGCTCGCTCCGCGATGACTTCGCCCGCGTCTCCCGGCAGGGCGCCTTCGACGACGCGGAGCGCACCGACTTCTACCGCCTCATCGACCGGTTCGACGACGCGATCACCAGCTCGATCGAGAACACGTACCTGGAGACCGCGCTGCGCGCACTCCGCGTGCATCTGGTGCGTGCTCGGCGACTCTCTCGCGAGAACCCAGAGCGCATCGCGCGGGCCGCAGCCGAACACCTCCTTATTGCGGAGGCGATCCTCGACCAGAACGAAACCCTGGCCGTTCAGGCCACCGCCGTCCATCTGCACTCAAGCCTCGTCAACGTGATGGAGACGCTGCGCCCGGCCATCGCCCCATCGCCCGCCGGCGATCACACCGGCGATCACGCCGACGATCCACATCGAACCACCACATCGGAAAAGGAATCGCAATGAAGCTTCACGACGTCCGCGTTCACCGCAGCGACGAGAACCTGGCCCGCACCGACCAGCTGGCCTGGAAGATCGCCGAGGTCGCCGCAGACCCCGTCGAGGTGTCGGCAGAGGTGACCGAGATGGTGATCAACCGGGTGATCGACAACGCATCCGTTGCTGCTGCATCCCTGACCCGCCGCCCCGTCGTCTCTGCTCGGGCACAGGCGCTGTCGCACCCCCGCTCGACGGGCGGGAACGGTGCCAACGTGTTCGGTGAGAATGCCGCCGTCCGTGTTTCCCCTGAATGGGCCGCGTGGGCCAACGGCGTTGCCGTGCGCGAGCTCGACTACCACGACACCTTTCTCGCTGCAGAGTACTCACACCCCGGCGATAACATTCCGCCCATCGTGGCCGTCGCCCAGCACGTCGCCGCCAAGCGTGGACTGACCGGCCGCGACCTCGTCCGCGGCATTGCAACCGGGTACGAGATCCAGGTCGACCTGGTCAAGGCCATCAGCCTGCACAAGCACAAGATCGACCACGTTGCCCACCTCGGCCCGAGCGCCGCCGCCGGAATCGGCACCCTGCTCGGCCTGCCGGCAGAAACGATCTTCCAGGCCGTCGGCCAGGCACTGCACACCACGACGGCCACCCGACAGTCGCGAAAGGGCGAGATCTCCTCGTGGAAGGCGCACGCCCCTGCCTTCGCCGGCAAGATGGCCGTCGAAGCCATTGACCGTGCCATGCGCGGCGAGACCAGCCCCACTCCCATCTACGAGGGCGAAGACGGCGTGATCGCATGGCTGCTCGACGGCCCGACCGCCGCCTACCAGGTGCCGCTGCCGGAGCGCGGCGAGGTCAAGCGCGCGATCCTCGACACCTATACCAAGGAGCACTCGGCCGAGTACCAGGCGCAGGCCTGGATCGACCTGGCCCGCAAGATCCACACCGAGCACCCAGAGGTCACGAACCCCGACAACGTGGCATCCGTTGTCATCCACACCAGCCACCACACGCACTACGTGATCGGTTCGGGCGCGAACGACCCGCAGAAGTACGACCCGGCAGCCAGCCGCGAGACCCTCGACCACTCGATTCCGTACATCTTCACGGTCGCGCTGCAGGACGGCAGCTGGCACCACGTCGACTCGTATGCGCCACAGCGAGCAGGGCGGTCAGACACCGTCGCGCTCTGGCACAAGACCACCACGATCGAAGACCAGGAATGGACCCGCCGCTACCACTCGCTCGACGTGAACGAGAAGGCATTCGGCGGCCGCGTGGTCATCACGCTCACCGACGGCAGCCAGATCGTCGACGAGATCGCCGTAGCGGATGCGCACCCGCTTGGCGCTAGGCCGTTTGGGCGAGCGGAGTACGTGAACAAGTTCCGCACGCTCGCGGCCGACGTGCTCGATGCCGATGAGATCGAGCGCTTCCTGGTCGTTGCCCAGCGCCTGCCGGAACTCTCCGCCCACGAAATCGGCGAACTCACCATCATGGCCAAGCCGGGCCTGCTCGAGGCCGCCGGCCTGCCGAAGGGACTCTTCTGATGCTGTACACGACAACCACGCCTGCCGACAAGCGCATCGCCTTCCGTGCGGGGCTGGCCTCTGGCACCATCCAGCGTTTCCCTGGCGCGTTCAACCCGCTCTCGGCGAGGCTTATCCAGGAGAAGGGCTTCGACGGGGTCTACATCTCCGGCGCCGTGCTCTCCGCCGATCTCGGGCTGCCAGACATCGGCCTCACCACGCTCACAGAGGTGGCCGGCCGGTCGCAGCAGATCGCCCGCATGACAGACCTGCCGGCGATCGTCGATGCAGACACCGGCTTCGGCGAGCCGATGAACGTGGCGCGCACCATCCAGACCCTGGAGGATGCCGGCCTCGCAGGCACCCACATCGAAGACCAGGTCAACCCCAAGCGCTGCGGGCACCTCGACGGCAAGCAGGTCGTCGACGAGGACACCGCGCTGAAGCGGATTCGCGCTGCGGTCGACGCTCGTCGAGACCCGAACTTCCTGATCATGGCGCGCACCGACATCCGTGCCACAGCGCCGGGTGCAGAAGGGCTGGCCGCCGCCGTTGACCGGGCCAAGAAGCTCGTGGATGCAGGGGCGGACGCGATCTTCCCTGAGGCCATGGGCACGCTGGCAGAGTTCGCGGCGATCAGGGCTGCCGTTGACGTGCCGCTGCTGGCCAATATGACCGAGTTCGGCAAGAGCGAGCTGTTCACCGTCGACCAGCTGCAGGATGTCGGCATGAACATGATCATCTGGCCTGTCTCCCTGCTGCGGCTCGCGATGGGGTCTGCCGTGCGCGGCCTCGACACCATCAACGAGCACGGCTCACTCGAACCGGTTTTGGGTGAGATGCAACATCGCGCAGATTTGTACGAACTGCTTGACTACAGTTCTTACAACCACTTCGACACCACTGTCTTCAACTTCCAGATCAAGCGCTAGGGGACGAGCATGGCCGATGCAATGACGCAGGAGATCTACAAGGGTCTGGCCGGCGTTCCGGTGGACTACACCGCGATCTCCAAGGTGAATCCAGACACGAATTCGCTGTTGTACCGCGGGTACCCCGTTGAGGCGCTGGCCGCGAAGTGCAGTTTCGAAGAGGTGGCATACCTGCTCTGGCACGGCGAACTGCCGACCGACCCGCAGCTGGCTGAGTTCGAAGAGCGTGAGCGGGCGCTCCGCCACCTCGACCCGGTCGTCAAGCGCGTGATCGACGAATTGCCCATTACGGCGCACCCGATGGACGTGCTCCGCACCGCCGTCAGCGTCATCGGCGCCAGGGACCCAGGGGCAGCGGATGCCTCGCCAGAGGGCAACCTCAACAAGGCCATTCGGCTCTATGCGCAGCTGCCGGCCATCGTGGCCTACGACCAGCGGCGGCGCCACGAGCTCGACCTGGTCGAGCCGCGGGATGACCTCAGCTATTCGGCCAACTTCCTGCACATGACCTTCGGCGAGGTGCCGGACCTCGAGGTCGTCAGTGCTTTCGACGTCTCGATGATCCTGTACGCGGAGCACTCCTTCAACGCATCGACGTTCACGGCCAGGGTCATCACCTCCACCCTCTCCGACCTGTACTCAGCGGTCACCGGTGCGATCGGCGCCCTTAAGGGGCCGCTGCACGGCGGGGCGAACGAGGCCGTCATGCACACGTTCGGGGAGATTGGCACCGCAGACAAGGTCGGCCCATGGCTCGACGACGCGCTGGCGAACAAGCGCAAGATCATGGGCTTCGGACACCGCGTCTATAAGAACGGCGACTCCCGCGTTCCGACCATGCGCGCCGCGATGGAGACCATGCTCATCCACTACGACCGTCCGGATTTGTTGGAGCTCTACATCGAGCTCGAGCAGGACATGGGACAGCGGAAGAACATCAAGCCGAACCTCGACTACCCGGCGGGCCCGACCTACCACGTGATGGGTTTCGACACCGAGACGTTCACGCCACTCTTCGTCGCCAGCCGCGTCGTCGGCTGGACCGCACACATCATGGAGCAGCTGTCGGCGAACGCGCTCATCCGCCCGCTCTCGGTGTACAACGGGGCCCCGCAGCGCGATGTCCCTGAGCGCACGCTCCCGGCTTAGCGCGGGTAGGGCGGGCAGCGCGGAGGCTGGACTGGCGGAGACTGCAGAACTGTAGGAGTTCTACAAAGCAGGCGACAGGCATCCGCTGCTGGCCCTAGCATCGGCGGGTGCATATGTTCTTCAGGACGATCCTCCACCTGTTCCGCTCGAGCTTCGGCCACCGTCTCGGTCACTTCGATATTGCGCGCACGAACTTCATCACCCTGCCGACCGACCAGGACATCCTGCGGCACATGAACAACGGCGTGTACCTCTCGATCATGGATGTCGCGCGCTTTGACATGCTGAAGCGGAACGGCGTCTGGCAGCTCTTCAAAGAGAAGGGCTGGTACCCGGTCGTCGTGGCGGAGACGATCAGCTTTCGAAAGTCGCTGACGCTCTGGCAGAAGTTTCAGGTGGAGTCGCGGATCCTCGGCTTTGACGAGAAGGCCGTCTACGTCGAGCAGCGCTTCGTGCGCCCCGACGCGAATGGCCAGCCGGAGATTTACGCGCAGGGATTCATCCGCGGCCGCTTCCTGAAGCGCAGCGGCGGGGTTGTCAGCATCGACGAACTGCTCGAGGCCATCGGAACGCCGACAGGTGACCCGGTGCCTGACTGGCTGCTGAACTGGAGCACAGACGTCGCGCTCCCGGCCACCAAGGCAGCGGCGCCCAGCACCTGGCACTAAGCGTCAGGTCGACCTGCGCGTCAGGTTGACCTGCGCGTCAGGTTGAACTGCGCGTCAGGCCGACTTGCTCGGAACGATGAGGTCTTTGTAGTACTGCGCGTGCGCGGGGTAGTAGTGCTCCCACTGCGGAAGAGGGCGTCCGGCGCGAGCAGCGACCAGCCGGTCAAGGTAGTAGTCCCAACCGGGTCCGACAGTCGCAGCTTCAGCAGCGCTCCGCAGCCGTTGCCCAAAGGTGAGCGTTGTCATGCCATCGGCGTCGACGAGGTGGAACATGATCCGCCACGAATCGTCGCCCTCGCCGATATCTCCGGTGAAGCGGTGCAGGGGCACGCACTCGCGGATCGTCACATACTCCCAGTCGGCGCTTTCCTCCGCCGACATCAGAAACTTGACGGCGCCGGTGCGCGGGGAGCCCGTATAGGTTCCGATCCAGGTCGCCAATTCAGCCGGCCGGGTGAGGCTTGTCCAGACATCAACGGCCGTCGCGGTGAACAGCCGATCAAGCAGGAGATAGAGACCGTCTTGCCGGTGAGCAAGCCGTCCGGTGGGATGTGCAGTCATATCGACCTCCACGGTGAGTGAAACTCTTCTTGTCAGGTTAGGCCTCTTTGCCCGGCGGTAACAGAGCGTGGGTGGGGCTGGGAGTTGGCAGAGTGCTGAGCCACGTGGAGGGCCAATATCGACGCATCCGGAATCGCCAGCGCTGGGCAGTGTTGACTCAGGTACTACCTTCGACCGCGGTTCCCTCGTTGACCGCGGCCACCCTCGAAAGGAAACCAATGTCAATAGTCGTTACCGGTGCAACCGGACACCTGGGTCGCCTGATCGTCGAATCCCTCCTGCAGCGGGGAGTCGCTCCAACGGAGATCGTGGCCGCGGGGCGCAGCATTGAGAAGATCGCAGACCTCGCAGAGCGCGGCATCCGCACCGTTCGTATCGACTACACAGACCCGGCCAGCCTGCGGGCAGCCTTCGAGGGCGCAGAGACTCTCGTGCTCGTGTCCGGGAGCGAGGTCGGCCAGCGCGTCGCTCAGCACGCCAACGCGATCGCCGCTGCGAAGGACGCCGGCATCAGCCGGATCGTCTACACGAGCGCCCCGCATGCAGACAGCACGGCCCTCATCCTGGCACCGGAGCACAAGGCGACGGAGGAACTCATTCGCGCCTCCGGCACTGGGTTCACTATCCTCCGCAACGGCTGGTACACCGAGAACTACGTGCAGACCGTTGAACAGGCCGGCCAGACCGGCACCATCATCGCCAGCGTGGGCGACGGTCGCGTGGCCAGCGCCAGCCGTGCAGACTATGCGGATGCCGTCGCCGCAGTCCTGACGACGCCCGGCCACGAGAACGCCGTATACGAGCTCACCGGCGATGTCGCCTGGACGCACCACGACCTCGCAGCGGTGGCGACCACCCTCACCGGGCGCGACGTTGACTACACGCCGCTGACGCCGGAGGAGCACCTCGCTGCCCTGACCGCTGTCGGCCTGCCGGCTGAGACGGCGGGCTTCATCGTCGCGCTTGATGCGAACATCGCCGACGGGCTCCTGGGGGAGACCTCAGGTGAGCTGTCCCGCCTGATCGGTCGCCCGACGACCCCGCTCGAAGACGGCCTGCGCGATGCGCTCGCCGTGTCGACCGGCGCGGAGGCATAGCCCGGAACCTCGAGCTTCGCGCATCGAACGCAGCTGCGCGGGAGTTGCAACCCCCGCGCCGCTGCGTTCGACCCGCGCTGCGACTATGTGCCGCCGTCCAGCCGACGTCGGGGCGGTCAGTCGCCCTCGAGCACAGCCATCGCCGCGTTGTGTCCGCCGATGCCACTCACGCCACCGCCGCGCCGAGCGCCAGCGCCGCAGATCAGGACCCGCGGGTGGGCCGTTGCCACGCCCCAGCGCTCCGCGGCAGTGCGGCGCGGAGCATCGTCCTCCAGGAACGGCCACGAAAGCTCGCCGTGGAAGATGTTGCCGCCCGGCATGTTCAGGTCGCGCTCCAGGTCGAGCGACGTCTTCGTTTCGATGCATGGCCGGCCGGCGGCATCCGTCAGCAGCAGGTCTTCGATGGGTTCAGCGAGCAGCGAGTTGAGCGAGGCGAGCACGGCGTCCTGCAGGCGTGCGCGGGTGGCCTCGTTGTTCTCAGGGGCCAGCCAGCGGCTTGGCGTCTGCAGCCCGAACACCGTGAGGGTGTGCACGCCGGCCTCAGCGAGCTCGGGCGACAGGATGCTCGGATCGCTGAGTGAATGCGAGTACACCTCGCAGGGAAGCAGCGCAGGAACCACCCCGCGCACGCCCTGGTCGTATGCAGCCTCCAGCTGGCTGAAGGTCTCGTTGCTGTGGAACGTGCCGCCAAAGGCAGCCTCCGGCGAGACGTTCGTGTCGCGCAACCGAGGGAGGCGAGTGAGCAGCAGGTTCACCTTCACCTGGGCGCCTTCCGGCTTCGGCGGCCGGCTGGTGGCGTCGTGCTCGCTGTCGGCCACCTCGCTATCGCCGCGCTCGCTGTCGGCCACCTCGCCTCGGTCGGTCGCCAGCAATCCGTCCAGTACCCAGGGCGCCGCATTCACCAGCACCCGCTCGCCGGTCACGCTCCGTTCGCAGCCGCGGCGCTGGTAACGCACCACGCCGGTTGGTGAAACGGATGTCACCGTGGCGCCGGTCACGATCCGGGCGCCGGCCTCGCGCGCCACTCGTTCCAGCTCGCCGGTCACGGCGCCCATGCCGCCCACCGGAACGTCCCAATCGCCGGTGCCGTTGCCGACCACGTGATAGAGGAGGCAGCGGTTTGCGGCCAGCGACGCGTCATCCGTTGAGGTGAACGTTCCGATCAGGCCGTCGGTGGCGACGACGCCGCGCACGAGGTCGCTCTCGAATCGTTCGCCCAGCGTGACGCCGAGCGGCCGCTCGAACAGGTCGGTCCAGGCTTCATCGCCGGCGACGCTGCTGACCAGCCGCTGCGCCTCAGTGCGGGTGGGGAGCGGCTCACAGACGGTAGGAAAGAGTGCGCCGGCCACGCTCTGGGTCATCGCGTAGAAGGCGGTCCAGGCATCGGCGTCTCCGGCAGCGCCGACGCGTTCGAACGAGGCCAGCGTGGCCGCGGGGTCTGCATGATCTATGAGGAGCCCGCTCGCGGCATCCGCTGGGTGAGGCGTGTACGAGGAGTAGCGCCGCCGCACCAGGCGAACGTCGAGGCCGAGTTCGTCGATGATGCGCTGGGGGAGCAGGCTGACGAGATAGGAGTAGCGCGACAGTCGGGCGTCGACGCCCTCGAAGGCCTCTGCCGAGATCGCAGCCCCGCCGACGTGGTCGCTTCGTTCAAGCAGGATGACGCTCAGGGCGGCCTTGGCCAGGTAGGCGGCGGCGGTGAGGCCGTTGTGGCCGCCGCCGACAATGACGACATCGTGCGTGGATTCGGTCATGGCCCAGATCTTATTGGCAGCGCTGGGATCCGACGGGCAGTGCTCGGCGCTCAGTGCTTAGCGCGTGCGGGCAGTGCTCAGTGCGTGAGGGACGTGACGTGGTCGGTGACGAGGCCGACAGCCTGCTGCAGCGCATCCCGTACCGCCACGACGCTCGGGCGCCCTGCACTGGAGCGCCGCGCAGCCGTGAACACCGTGCGCTGGGGGCTGCCTGGCAGGTCCTTGAGACGCAGCCACGGCTTCTCGCCGGCCCAGACGAGGTCTGGGAGGATGCCGACGGCGTTGCCGGATTCAATCAAGCGGATGTGCGCGATGAGGTCTGCTGTCTCGAACCGCACATCGGGCTCGAAGCCGGCGAACCGGCACAGCTGCGTCGCCCACTGCCTCGATGCGGTTCCCTCCGGCTCCATCACCCAGGGCAGTCTGGCGGCTTCTTCGAGCGAGTTGGCCGTGATCCGCCCAGACGTGGCGCGCGGCACCGCGAGCCGGAGCGTGTCTGTGGCCAGGTTGATCCGGTCCAGGTCTGGCAGGTGAGCGCGGGTGCGCCCCGGGTACTGCTCTGCGATGACGAGGTCGAAGTCGCGGGCCGAGACCTCGAACAATCCCACTTCCGGCTCGCGCTCGGTGATCTCCACACGCAGGTCTGGATACTCGGTGGCCAGCAGGCTGAGCGCCTGCGGAATCACAGCGTGCGCGGCCGACTGGAAGACGGCCACTCTCACCGTGCCGGACACCGTTGTGAGCGACGCCGTCATGTCGGCTTCGGCGACCTCGAGGCGGTCGAGCAGAACCGTGGTGTGCTCCACCAGGATCTCGGCCTGCGGGGTGAGCTGCACGCGCCTGCCGACCTTCTGCAGCAGCTCGACTCCTGCCTCTTTCTCCAGCAGGGCCAGCTGCTGCGACACCGCTGATGGGCTGTAGGCGAGGGCTTCGGCGACCCCCGCGAGGGTGCCGCGAATCTTCAGTTCTCTCAGCAGTCGCAGCCGCCTGATGTCCAACATTCGGCTCCTCCATCAGTTCGGCGCAAAGCGTAAGCAATCCTAATCAATATCGTTAACAAAGATTCGCTTTTGCTAATTGAACCAGAGCGCCACACTGAGTACAGAATTCAGATCGAACGAAAGACTAGCCTCGTGACTATGACCAACCCCAGCAGCCCACTCGGTACCCCCGGCCCGGCCGCAACGCACGACCTCAGCACGGCGGTTGTCGCCCTCGTACAGAAGTGGCTCAAGGAGAGCGAGAGCATTCCAGCGGATGCCTCAGCAGAGCGCCTCGCGGGTGTCTTGAAAGACCCGAACGGCCTCGACTTCACCGTTGGGTTCGTTGACGGCGTCATGCGTCCTGAGGACGTCATGGTGGCCGGCTACAACCTGCAGCGTGTCGCCAAGCTGGCCCCCGGCTTCCTGCCCGCTTACATGCGCGGTGCCATCTGGCTCGGCGGCGTCTTCGGTCCTGTGCTGCCCTGGGTGGTCATCCCCGCAGCCCGCACCGTGCTCCGCAAGATGGTCGGGCACCTCGTCGTCGATGCCACCCCAGAGAAGCTCGGCCCCGTCATCGCGGGCCTCCGCGAATCGGGCAACCGCCTGAACATCAACCTGCTCGGTGAGGCCGTGCTCGGAGAGCGCGAAGCGCTCCGCCGCCTCGAGGGCACCCGCGCCCTGCTCGCCCGCGACGACGTGGACTACGTCTCTATCAAGGTGTCGGCCATTGCGAGCCAGCTGTCGATGTGGTCGTTCGACGATGCCGTCGACCGTGTCGTCGAACGCCTCACCCCGCTCTACGAACTCGCCGCCAGCGCGCCGGCCGGCGCCAAGTTCATCAACCTCGACATGGAGGAGTACCGCGACCTCGACCTCACCATCGCGGTCTTCGAGCGCATCCTCGACCAGCCGCAGCTGAAAGACCTCGAGGCCGGCATCGTGCTGCAGGCCTACCTGCCAGACGCGCTCGGCGCTCTCCAGGGCCTCACCGCGTGGGCGAAAGAGCGTCGCGCCGCCGGGGGAGCCCCCATCAAGGTGCGCGTCGTCAAGGGCGCCAACCTCGCCATGGAGCACGTCGACTCTGCCGTGCACGACTGGCCGCTGGCGACGTACTCCACCAAGCAGGACAGCGACACGAACTACAAGCGCGTGCTCGACTGGGCATTCACCCCAGAGAACACGGATGCCGTCGCCATCGGTGTCGCAGGACACAACCTGTTCGACGTCGCGTACGCCCACCTCCTCGCCGCATCCCGCGGTGTGGCAGACAAGGTCGAGTTCGAGATGCTGCTTGGCATGGCCACCAGCCAGGCTGAGGCCGTGAAGAAGGATGTCGGTCGTCTCCTGCTCTACACGCCGGTCGTCAACCCGGCCGAGTTCGATGTGGCGATCAGCTACCTCATCCGTCGCCTGGAAGAGAACGCCAGCCAGGACAACTTCATGTCGGCCGTCTTCGAGCTGACGAGCACCCCAGAGCTGTTCGAGCGCGAGAAGAACCGTTTCCTCGCCTCCCTCGACGCTCTGGAGACCACGCGCGGGCGGGATGTCATCGTGCCGACGCCGAACCGCACCCAGGACCGCGCCAACACGGCGGGACTTCTCGCATCCGCTGCTCCTGAGTCAGGCGCAGGCGAGGCAGGCGCAGAGGTGCTGACGCTGGATGCCGCAGGCGACGAGGAGCCGCAGCTCACCGCAGCCGTGCTCGGCCTCACCCGCGGCAGCGCGCAGTCCGGGTTCCACAGCACCGGATTCCACAACGAGCCTGACACCGACCCCGCCCTGCCGGCCAACCGTGCCTGGGGTCGTCGCATCCTGGCCAGGGTGGAGACGTCGACGCTCGGGCTCGATACGATCGCCGCCGCCCGTATCGCCAGGCCTGCCGCACTCGACACCGTCATCGATACCGTCACCCACGCCGGAATCGCCTGGGGCCAGCTCCCCGGCGCAGAGCGCGCCGCTGTGCTGCACCGCGCCGGCCTCGCCCTGGCCGCCAACCGCGACCGCCTCATCGAGGTCATGGCCGCCGAGACCGGCAAGACCATCGCAGAGGCCGACCCGGAGATCAGCGAGGCCATCGACTTCGCGCACTACTACGCCGAGCGGGCCAAAGACCTCGACGCGGTACAGGGCGCCATCTACGTGCCGTCGAAGCTCACGGTCGTCACCCCGCCATGGAACTTCCCTGTCGCCATCCCCGCCGGGTCTGTGCTCTCCGCGCTCGCCGCCGGCTCCGGCGTCATCATCAAGCCGGCCAAGCTCGCGCAGCGCTCTGGCGCCATCATGGTCGAGGCGCTGTGGGAGGCCGGCGTTCCCCGCGAGTTGCTCGCCCTCGTCGACCTGGCCGACCGCGATCTCGGCACCCAGCTGATCTCGCACCCGAATGTCGACAGGGTCATCCTCACCGGTGGCTACGAGACGGCAGAGCTGTTCCGCTCGTTCCGCGCCGACCTGCCGCTGTTGGCCGAAACCAGCGGCAAGAACGCGATCATCGTCACGCCGTCTGCAGACCTCGACCTCGCGGCATCCGATGTCATCAAGAGCGCCTTCGGCCACGCAGGCCAGAAGTGCTCTGCGGCCAGCCTGGTGATCGTCGTGGGCTCTGTCGCGAAGTCCAAGCGCTTCATGGGCCAGCTGGTGGATGCCGCGACCTCCATGCGCGTCGGCTACCCGTCGAACCCGGTCACCCAGATGGGACCGATCATCGAGCCGGCCAATGGCAAGCTGCTGCACGCCCTCACCAACCTCGGCGCCGGAGAAGAATGGCTGGTCGAGCCTAAGCAGCTCGACGACTCGGGCAAGCTGTGGTCGCCCGGCATCCGCACCGGCGTCGCGCCCGGTTCGTACTTCCACCTCACCGAATTCTTCGGGCCGGTGCTCGGCATCATGCACGCGCGCACGCTTGAGGAGGCCATCCGCTTCCAGAACGCCGTCGACTACGGCCTGACCGCCGGCCTGCACTCGCTCGACTCCGATGAACTGGCCGAATGGCTGGCGACCGTCGAAGCCGGCAACCTGTACGTCAACCGCGGCATCACCGGGGCCATCGTGCAGCGTCAGCCGTTCGGCGGCTGGAAGCGCTCCTCTGTAGGCGCCGGCACCAAGGCTGGAGGCCCGAACTACCTGTTCGGCCTCGGCAGCTGGGTCACCGACCCAGGCAAGAACAGCTCCACCCTGCACCTGCGTGGCCTTGAGAAGCGCGTGAGCGACCTCATCGAGGCGTCGCAGTCGGCCCTTGAGTACGAGGAGTTCGACACGCTGCGCCGTTCGGCACTCAGCGACGCGCTGGCCTGGCGCGAAGAGTTCAACACGGTGAAGGATGTCTCTGGCGTTGAGCTTGAGCGCAACCTGTTCCGTTACCTGCCGCTGCCCGTCACGGTGCGCCTGAGTGAGGACGGCACGCTGTCCGACCTGCTGCGCGTGATCGCGGCTGCAACGCTGTCGAACTCCCAGTTCGTTGTGTCGAGCGCCATTCCGGTACCGCCGGCCGTGCGCAACCTGTTGTCAGCCAGGGACATCGTGGTGACCGTCGAAAGCGATGCGGCCTGGTTGGGCCGCGCTGCCAGGGGCGGCATCACCACGAGTCGGGTGCGCCTGATCGGCGGAGACCCGATGGTGGGGGCTGCGGCCGCGGCATCCGCTCTAGCAACTGCCCTGGTCGGCAGCCCCGACATTGCGATGTACTCACACCCGGTGACCCAGGCCGGCCGGGTCGAGGTGCTGCCGTTCCTTCGCGAACAGGCGATTTCCATCACGGCTCACCGCTTCGGCAACCCGAGCACGCTGTCAGAGGACGTCATCTAACACTGGCGCGTGCGTCCACGTGCTCGCCTCCGACATCCGCTCGCAAGAAATCGACCCAAAACTGATGCTTTAGGTCGATTTCTTGCGAGTGGAATGCAATAGCGGCCTGCACAGATGGATTTCGAGACGCTCGCTGGCGCTCGCTCCTCAACCAACGGGGCACGGCTACCGGTTGAGGGCGGATGCCACGATCTTGAGCGCCTCGTCGGGGTTCAGGCCCAGCTGGGTCACCCGGTCGGCATAGGCGATGGCGGCGGCATGCGCCTGCCTCTGGGTACCGTCACCGGTTGCTGCAACGAATGACCCGTTGCGACCCCTGGTCTCGATGATCTCGTGGTGCTCGAGCTCCCGGTATGCGCGGGCGACGGTGTTCGCGGCGAGGCCGAGCTGTCCGGCAAGGCTGCGCACTGTCGGAAGCTTGGCGCCGGGGGACAGGCGTCCATCCCGCACCGCATCCATGACCTGCACCCTGATCTGTTCGAACGGCGGCAATGCTGAAGCAGGGTCGATCGCGAGGAAAGCCAGAGACACTGATGCTCCAGAGGTTATTCGTGGGTGTGGTGTGTGGTCAGTGTGGCCCTGACGGGACTGTCGGCGCAAGCCGGGCGCCCAGAAAGCAGGGGCAGCGTGGCTCAGTCTGCCGTTCGGTGAATCAGCCTCGACAGCACGATCGCGCTGCGGGTGTGGTCGACATTCGGCGCCAGCCGCACCTTCTCGAGAGCCGCTTCGAGCCCAAGGATGTCGCGGGCACGAATGTGCACCATCGCGTCGGCGCTTCCGGTGACGGTTCCAGCTTCCACCACCTCTGGAACGCCTGACAGGATGCGCAACAATTCGTCGGGGGCCACCGTGCCGCGGCAGAACAGTTCGACGTAGGCCTCCGTGCCCATTCCGTCCACGGCCGGATCGACCTGGATCGTGAACCCACGAATCACCCCGTCGGAGACCAGCCGGTCGACGCGGCGTTTGACCGCCGATGCTGAGAGGCCGACAACCGAGCCGATATCACCGTATCCAGCACGCGCGTTCTGACGAAGCAAGTCCAGGATGCTGCGGTCAAGGTTGTCCATGCCGCGAGTATAGGTGAATTCATTGCGTCACTGCAGGTCTCTACGCAGTATTTCAGCGCAGTACGCAACGATCCTCCTGATCCCTGCGCCACCGCGGCGGCATCCGTTTCTATCCGCGAAAAGCGAATGGCGTGGGCAGGGTAGTTCAGGAAACGGCGAGCATCTGCAGTTTTATTGCGTTGACCGGGGTAATTACGCAGGAAAAGCGCGGCATTACGCAGAAATGATTGATTCGTGCTGTGTGAGACTGAACGTGGCGTCCCGGCGCGACCACACCCGAATGGTCGCGCCGGGCTCTCGTGAGCGACCTGGTCCGCCATTCACCCCCGCAACCCCGTGCAGCACCGGGGCTTTTGAATGAGGAGTTCCCATGTCAACCGATACCGTGTCAACCAATATCGAGGACGCGCCGATGACCGAATCGATAACCCGCACACCGGTCAAGCGCACCGTGCTCATGTGTCGACCCGACTATTTCACCGTGGTGTACCGCATCAATCCGTGGATGAACCCCGCCGTGCCCACCGACACAACGCTGGCACTGCGTCAGTGGCAGGCCCTGTACGACATCTACATCGGCCTGGGCTTCGACGTGCACCTGATCGACCCGATCGATGGCCTGCCAGACATGGTCTACGCGGCCAACGGCGGCTTCGTCATCGACAACAAGGCCTACGGCGCGAGCTTCACCTACCCGGAGCGCCAACCGGAAGGCCCCGCGTACATGGACTGGTTCCGCGCCAACGACTTCGACGTGCACGTGCCCCAGGAAATCAACGAGGGCGAGGGCGACTTCCTGCTTGTCGGCGACGTCATCCTGGCCGGCACCGGATTCCGCAGCGACTCGAACAGCCACGAAGAACTGGCCGCGCTGTCCGGTCGCGAGGTCATCACGCTCACGCTCGTGAACCCGAGTTTCTACCACCTCGACACGGCGATCGCCGTGCTCGATGACACCAACATCGCCTACCTGCGCAGTGCCTTCGACGCGGCCAGCCTCGACATTCTCGAGGCACGCTACCCGGATGCCATCATCGCCACCGAAGCGGATGCCGCGATCCTCGGCCTCAACTCGTACTCAGACGGCTACAACGTCGTCATTGCATCGAGGGCAACCGACTTTGAGCAGCAGCTGCGCGCTCGCGGGTACAACCCGATCGGCGTCGACCTGTCTGAGCTGCTTCTCGGTGGCGGCGGCGTGAAGTGCTGCACCCTCGAACTGCGCCGCTGACCTGCTGACCCGCGAAAGGACGATCATCATGTCGACACCCCAGACCCACACCTCGAACGGCAGTCTCTCCGACCGTGACCTGACGCCTCGCCAGGCTGCGGACATCCGCTTGGAAGAGGAGCACGCCGCCCACAACTACCACCCGCTGCCCGTCGTCGTGGCGACCGGTGATGGTGCCTGGGTGACGGATGTCGACGGGCGCCGCTACCTGGATTGTCTCGCCGCGTACTCCGCGGTGAACTTCGGCCACTCCAACCCTGTGCTGCTGGACGCCGCCCGCACCCAGCTCGACCGCATCACGCTGACCAGCAGGGCGTTCCACAACGACCAGCTCGGCCCGTTCGTCACCGCGCTCGCGGAGCTCGCGGGCAAAGACATGGTGCTGCCGATGAACACGGGTGCGGAGGCCGTTGAGTCTGGCATCAAGGTTGCGCGGGCCTGGGGATACCGGGTCAAGGGCGTGGCTCCCGGCCTTGCCAACATCATCGTGGCCGCGGGGAACTTCCACGGCCGCACGACCACCATCATCAGCTTCTCCGACGACGAATCAGCGCGTGCCGACTTCGGGCCGTTCACGCCCGGCTTCCGCACCGTGCCATACGGTGACGCTGCAGCGCTGGAAGCCGCGATCGACGAGAACACTGTTGCGGTGCTGCTCGAGCCGATCCAGGGGGAGGCCGGCATCGTCGTCCCTCCCGCCGCCTACCTGCCGGCTGTACGCGAGATCACTGAGCGCCACAACGTGCTGTTCATCGCCGACGAGATCCAGTCGGGCCTCGGCCGCACCGGTGCCACATTCGCCTGCGACCTGGTCGGCGTCGTGCCGGATCTCTACCTGCTCGGCAAAGCACTCGGCGGCGGCATCGTGCCGGTGTCGGCTGTCGTCGGAAACCGCGACATCCTCGGTGTCTTGCAGCCCGGCGAACACGGCTCCACCTTCGGAGGGAACCCGCTGGCGGCCGCCATCGGGCTGGCCGTTGTGCGGATGCTGGCGACCGGCGAATACCAGCGCCGTGCGCAGGTGCTCGGTGAACACCTGCATGCGGCACTCGGCAGGCTCGTGGGGCACGGTGTTGTCACGGTGCGCGGGGCAGGTCTTTGGGCGGGAGTCGACATCGATCCAGCTCTCGCATCCGGCCGCATGGTCTGTGAAGCGCTGCTGTCGCGCGGTGTTTTGGCGAAAGACACGCACGGTTCGACCATTAGGCTGGCCCCTCCGCTGACGGTCTCAGAGGCCGACCTTGACTGGGCCGTTGATCAACTCGCCGCGGTGCTGGAAGGCTTCTCCACGCGGGCCTAATTGAACGTTGTATTTCGGATGGATCGGGCGCACAGTAGAGGCATCAAAGTCGTCGAGGGGAGGCCCTCATGAATGGGTCGTCAATCCAGCCGGACATACTTCCAATGCTTTCCGCCGGAAAGCATCGGACGCCGCGTGCAGGAGCGTGCTTCATGGAGTTCGCGTCGTTCCTTGCTGGCGAGCGATGGAGCGATCATCCGGCCTGCACGCACGCCGGTCTTGCCCACCTCGCACGCATGGTCAACGACTGCACGTCCGATCGAGCCAGGAGCAAACTGGCCCTGTTGATCCCGTCGGTCATCGGCCTCACGAGCGATGACAAGCGACTGGATGTCATTCTCGCGCTGCGTGCAGCATCGGCGGCGCTGCCCGTCGTGGCTGAAGAACGACAGCACTCGCTTGCGGTTGGTGCGCTTGTCGCATCCGCTGGCCTGGAGACGATGGGCGGGTCTGGTCCTGTCGACACGGCAGGTGCGCTGAACGCTGCGTTCGCTGCTGCCCCAGAGGCAGAGCGTTGGGCCAGAGTGTTCATCTCTGCGAACCTGCGCCGGCAGCCGAACGAGATCTCAATCAGGCACAGCCACTCGATCATCGCGTCGTCAATCGACGGTATCGGTCGTGCGTGCATCAGCAACCCGGACGATCAGCTCCGGATGCTGCTGGCGGCGGCGATCGACGACTGCGTCGAGTTCATCGCGGCCACGGAACCGGCCACGATCGAACGCACTCAGGCGCCGAAGAACGGCCCGACAGTAGCCGAAGCCACGGCGATGGCGGCCAGGCTGAAGCAGGCTCCGGTTCGGTCATACGCCAAGCTCTGAACACCGTTGATTGAGGAGCGAGCGCCAGCGAGCGTCTCGAAATCCGGTTGGTGCGTCTGTGCACCAGCGGTCTCGAGACGGCCGTGAACGGCCTCCTCGACCAACGGTGGGTAAGTTTCGGGACACCATCCGGCCGGTAGCACCGCCTCGCGGGCTCCGGCCGAATGGCTGTATCTGGGCTACTTCGCCACGGTCGCGCGCTTTGGAACGGATGCTGCGGCTGCGGCATCCGCTACCGGCTGCACGATCGGCATCAGGCGAGCGAGCTGCGTGACGTGACCGGGGTTCAGCTCGTCGAGCGAAGCGACGCCGAGCAGCTTCATGGTGCGGCGAATCTCCTCTGAGAGGATCGCGATCGTGCGGTCGACGCCCTCTCGCCCGCCGGCCATTAGGCCGTAGAGGTATGCGCGGCCGATGAGCGTGAACCGGGCGCCAAGGGCGACGGATGCCACGATGTCAGCGCCGTTCATGATGCCCGTGTCGAGCTGCACCTCTGTGTGGTGGCCGACCTCGCGCACCACGCTCGGCAGCAGGTGGAACGGGATGGGCGCGCGGTCGAGCTGACGGCCGCCGTGGTTCGACAGGATGATTCCGTCGGCGCCGAGGTCGACGGCGAGTTGGGCATCCGCCACGGACTGCACGCCCTTGACCACGAGCTTGCCCTTCCACTGCTCGCGGATGAACTGCACGTCCTCTGGCCCGACAGTCGGGTCGAACATGGTGTCGATGAGCGCGGCAACGGTGCCTGACCAGCGGTCGAGGCTCGCGAAGGCCAGCGGTTCCGTGGTGAGGAAGTTGATCCACCAGGCCGGACGCGGGAGGGCGTTCAGCACGGTCTTCGGCGTGAGTGCCGGCGGAATGGAGAAGCCGTTCTTCACATCGCGCAGGCGTGCTCCGCCGACGGGGGTGTCGACGGTGACCATGAGGGTGTCGTAGCCGGCCGCTGCGGCACGGTCAACGAGTGCCAGAGAGCGCTCGCGGTCAGTCCACATGTACAGCTGGAACCAGTTGCGGCCGCCGGGAGCTGCCGCTGCGACGTCCTCGATCGACGTGGTTCCCATGGTGGACAGGGTGAACGGGATGCCAGCTGACTCTGCGGCGGTCGCACCGGCGCGCTCACCCTCGGTCTGCATCATCCGGGTGAAACCGGTCGGGGCGATGCCGAACGGCATGGCGCTGGTCTTGCCGAGGATCTCCCGCGTGGTGTCGACGGCCGACACATTCCGCAGCACTGCCGGGTGGAACTCGATGTCCTGGAAGGCCTGGCGGGCACGGGCCAGCGAGATCTCGCCCTCTGCCGCGCCATCCGTGTAGTCGAACGGGGCCTTCGGGGTGACCCGCTTGGCGATGGTGCGCAGGTCAGCGATGCTTGTCGCGCTGGCCAGGCGGCGCTTGCGGGCGCTCAGCTCCGGCTTCTTGAACTGCATGAGCGGGGCGAGATCGCGCGGGTTGGGGAATCGTCTGTCGACCATGATTTTCGGTTCACACTTCCTGAGTCGGGGAGAGGGGAGAATCGGACACGTTGGTGGCGGCGTAGTAGCCGGAGATGTGCGCGTGCACGACGCTCCTGGCCCTGTCGGCGTCGCCGGACTCGATGGCGGCCACGATCTGCCGGTGCTCGTGCATGAGGCGAACGGATGCCTCCTCCCACGAGTCGAGGCGGGTCGCGCCCACGCGCGCATAGCTTTCAATCGAGCTGCGGAGCCCAGCCATGGTGGCGGTGATGACCTGGTTGCCCAGGATCTCGGAGAGCACCAGGTGGAACTGGGTGTCGAGGGCGAGGAACTCGTCGGTGGTGAGGGGCGCGGCATCCGCTGTGCTCGTTGTGCTGCTCGTGGCGTCGGCGGCTCGGCTGCCGGCCTCCATGACGTCGAGGAGCGCGGTGGCCCGGCTGAGATCTGGGCGCGGGTTCGCCACGGCCAGATCGGCGGCAACGGAGGTCTCCAGCACGAGCCTGGTCTTCACGATGTCGGCGACGGCGAAACCGGTGGCGGCGACCTGGAGTCGCATGAGCGCGCTCATGCCGCCCGACGGGGTCGCCACGATGATCGCGCCAGAGGTCGGGCCCGATCCGGTCGCGGTGCGGATGAGTCCAAGCACCTCAAGCACCCGAATGGCTTCGCGCACGCTTGAGCGGCCGACGCCGAGGTCAGCGGAGAGCGCGCGTTCGCCCGGCAGGTGATCGCCGGGACGCAGGGCGCCAGAGAGCAGGTCGGCTTCGATGTGCTCGAGCACGACCTGCCAGGCGCGTCGTTCGTCGCTCACGTCGCTGTGCCTTTCGTCTGTCGGCCGCCGGCCGATTCATGTGGTCAGACCACACAGCATACAGACTATTTGCCTCCGTGACGCGCCTTCGCCGAGAGTCGCCGTTTCGACCGAGAGTCGCCAATGCAACGGCGACTCTCGGCATGAACGGCGATTCTCGGCGCTCGGTGGCCCGCTCGTTCAGCGACGCATGGGGCTCAGACTGTCGCGCCGACCGGCTGGCCGGCCGTGCTCGCTTCGGCGGCCGGATGCGCCGCCTCCAGGATGCGCATGAACTCACGCATCCACGACGGGTGGTCTGGCCAGGCGCGCCCAGAGACGAGATTGCCGTCGACGACGGCCGCTCCGTTCTCGTAGGTGCCGCCACCGAGTTCGACGTCGATCGCGAGCGCCGGGTAGGCCGACGAGGTGCGTCCCTGCAGCACGCCGGCCGCTGCGAGCAGCATCGGGCCGTGACAAAGAGCTGCGACGGGAGCGTTGCGAGCGAAGATCTCACGCACGATCCGCTTGGCGTCCTCGTCGTTACGGATGTATTCGGGAGCGCGCCCGCCTGGCACCACGATGGCGACGTAGTCGTCGCTGTTCACATCCTTGAAGGCGATGTCGGCATCCCAGGCGTGACCGAGCTTCTCCGTGTACGTGTCGAAGCCATCAATGAAGTCGTGCACGACGAACTGCAGCTTCTTCTTCTCTGGGGCGGCGATGTGCACCTCATACCCGGCTTCCAGCAGTCGCTGGTACGGGTAGAAGACCTCGAGGGTCTCTGCGGCGTCTCCGGTGAGAATGAGTACCTTGGCCATGTCATACCTCTCTGTATGGGTGTGGTGGAATGCGGGTATCGGGGGCTCGTGTCGTGGTTCTCGCGAGCGGCGGCATCCCTGTGCACAAGTGTGAGCAGCGGCACGTGCCGCCGACAACCTGCTTTCCCACCATGTGCGAAACGGATGCAGATTCGCCGTCCATGACCCTGTTCAGCTGGCCCGCTGCTGACCTACACTCTGGGCATGGCTTCAGCGATGCAGCCGCGCGACGGCGCGGGAATCCAGTCGGCGGAGCGTGCGCTCCGCATCCTCGAGCTGGTCGGATCGTCGCCGATGGGCGCGAGTGCTGCCGAGGTCGCCCGCGAACTCGGACTGTCGCTCTCGACGAGCTATCGGCTGCTCGCCACCCTGCAGAAGGCCGACTACATCAGCAGCCAGGTCGGTGATCACCGCTACATTCTGGGTCGCACCGTTGACGCACTCGGCCGGGCGGTGCACCTGCAGCTGCTGGCGACGCCTGAGGTGAGGAGCGTGCTGCAATCGGTGCACGAGAGCACCCATGCGCCGGCGTATCTCACGGTGTTCAGGGGCGACGATATTGCCGTCGCCCACATCGAGGACTCACCGGAGCATCCGCGCATCTCGCAGTTGCACGTCGGCTTTGCAGAGGCGTCGCACGTGACGGCATTCGGCAAGCTGATGCTGGCGGCCAAGGACGAGGCCGGGCTGGGCCGGTTTCTTGAGCGGCACAGCCCGCTGGCGCTGACGCCGGACAGCGTGACGGATGTCGCCGACCTCCGGGAACAGCTCGACGACGTGCGCGCGCAGCAACTCGCCGTGGAGATCGAGGAGTACATGCCGAAGCTCGCATGCATTGCTGCGCCCGTTCGCTCCCGCAGCGGGCGCACGATCGGCGCCGTCTCCGTGTCGGTCTCGGCGGCAGACTTCAACGTGCGGGCGCGAGATCTGGAGCGCGCTGTGCGGCGGGGCGCCTGGCTGGTGTCATCGCAGCTGCCCGGCTGATATCGCCGCGTGCACCCAGATCGGGCGCCTGCCACTTCGACACCGGCGGGCAGCCTCCCGGAAACATCGCCGCAACAGGGCAGTCCTAGGCTCGGCCCATGGTGGACCTCTTTGACGGGTATGGCTCAACGCTTCTGCCCCGGAAACGAACCGGCAGTGCCGCGTGGGACGAGATGTTCGCTGAGCCGTCGGGGCGCGGTCATGTGGAAGCGAGGCCGGCCTATAAGGAGATTTACCAGGCGCTCGCCCAGATGACCAAGGCAGAGCTGCGCGGGCGAACCGAAGCTCTCGCGAGTTCGTACCTGGCGCAGGGAGTCACCTTCGACTTCGCCGGCGAGGAGCGCCCGTTCCCGCTCGATGCCGTTCCGCGGGTTATCGACCACAGCGAATGGGTCGATGTCGAAGCCGGCATCAAGCAGCGGGTGCGTGCGCTTGAGGCTTTCCTGGCGGATGTCTATGGCGGCCAACGCGCCGTTCGAGATGGCGTCATCCCGGCCGCTCTGATCAGCTCGTCGAGCCATTTCCACCGGCAGGCAGCAGGGATCGTCAGCGCGAACGGCGTACGCATCCAGGTCTCCGGAATCGACCTCATCCGCGATGAAAAGGGCGCCTGGCGAGTATTGGAAGACAACGTGCGGGTGCCGAGCGGCGTCAGCTACGTCATCTCCAATCGCCGCGTCATGGCGCAAACGCTGCCAGAACTCTTCGTCTCGCTCCGGGTGCAACCCGTCGGCGAATACCCGATCCGTCTCCTGCAGGCCCTCCGCGCGAGCGCACCGGAGGGTATCGACGACCCCAATGTCGTGGTGCTGACGCCCGGCGTCTTCAACTCGGCATACTTTGAGCACACCCTGCTCGCCCGGCTGATGGGCGTCGAACTTGTGGAGGGGCGCGACCTCTACGTCTCCGGCGGCAAGGTGTGGATGCGCACCACCGCCGGCCCGATGCGGGTCGATGTGATCTATCGCCGGGTCGACGACGAATTCCTCGACCCACTGCAGTTCAGGGACGACTCAGTGCTCGGATCCCCTGGGCTGCTGTTGGCGGCCAGGCTCGGAAACGTGACCATCGCCAATGCTGTCGGAAACGGTGTGGCGGACGACAAGCTCGTCTATACCTACGTGCCAGATCTCATCCGCTATTACCTGGGAGAAGATGCGATCCTGCCGAACGTCGACACGTGGCGACTTGAAGATCCGGGGGCGCTTGAAGAGGTGCTCGACCGCCTCGACGAACTCGTCGTGAAGCCCGTTGACGGTTCGGGCGGCAAGGGCCTGGTCATCGGGCCGGATGCCACGCCGACCGAACTCGCCGCCCTCCGGAAGCGACTGATTGCCGACCCGCGAGGCTGGATCGCCCAGCCGGTCGTGCAGCTGTCCACGATTCCTACGCTCGTCGAAGACGGCATGAGGCCGCGGCACGCCGATCTTCGTCCGTTCGCGGTCAATGACGGCAGCGACATCTGGGTTCTGCCAGGCGGACTCACCCGGGTGGCGATGCCGGAAGGGCAGCTTGTCGTCAACTCCAGCCAGGGTGGCGGATCCAAGGACACCTGGGTCGTCGGCGCTCCTGCCGGCACGCCGGGGAGCGTGATCGACCCGCACGACATCCAGGGTCTTGTCTCTGAGCAGGCGGCGGCAACGGTGACATTGCCGCCACACCACGACAAACCTCACACGCCCGATCACTCCCCGCACGACGACCCGCGCACCGGCCAGCAGCAGCAACAACAACAGCAGCAGCAGCAGCAGCAGGTCACCGCCCCGGCTGGCCGCACTGATCGCACCGACCAACAGCATCCGCTTGTCACGGAGGGAGTCTGATGCTTTCTCGAATCGCAGAGTCACTCTTCTGGATCGGACGTTACATCGAGCGATCGGATGGCACAGCGCGCATCCTCGACGTTCACCTGCAACTGCTGCTCGAGGACCCGTGGATTGACGAGGACACCGCCTGCCGGTCGCTCTTGTCCGTGATGGGCAGCGAGCCGCCAGAGGACAAGATCCTCACCCGCAAGGATGTGCTTGGCATCCTCGCCGTCGACCGGTCGCAGCCGGCGTCCATCGCGTTTTCGCTGGGGGCGGCCCGTGAGAACGCCCGCCGCGCACGCGAGATCGTGTCGAGCGAACTCTGGGAGTGCCTGAATACAACGCGGGCCAGGATGCCGCGCCGCGTCGCAGATGACAAGGTGCACGAGTTCTTCCACTGGGTTCACGAGCGGGCGGCGCTGGCCGTTGGCATCGTCGAGTCAGCGACCAGCAGGGACGACGCGTGGCATTTCTTCACGCTCGGCCGCAGCCTCGAACGGGCGGATATGACGGCCAGGCTGCTGGCCACACGCTCGCTCACCGAGGCATCCGGCCCGTCGTGGACGACAATCCTCCGCTCGTGCGGCGCCTACGAGGCGTACCTCCGCACCTACCGAGGTGTGCCGTCCGCGCAGAATGCCGCCGAGTTCCTGCTCCTTGACCGGCTGTTTCCGCGTTCCATTCTCTTCTCTGTGACGCGTGCGGAGGAGTGCATGCGGGCCCTTGAGCCGCGCCTCGACCGGGTGGGGGTCTCTGACAATGCCCAGCGCCTGTTCGGCCAGATGCGCAGTGAGCTCGAATACCGGCCCATTGTCGACATCCTTGAAGACCTGCCTGCGCAGATGGACAGCGTGCAGGATGCCACGAGTGCCGCCAGCGAAGCGATCCGCCAGCGGTACTTTCCCACGAGCGCTGCACCGAGCTGGACGGGAGAGCGCCTGTGAAGCGCCTTCGCATCACCCACACCACCGGATTCCACTACGAGGGCGAGGTGAATGCGTCGTACAACGAGGCGCGGATGCTGCCAGCGGGTGCAGAGAACCAGTTCGTGCTGTCGTCATTCCTCAACATCTCGCCGATGTCATCGCTCAATACCTATGTCGACTATTGGGGAACCAGGGTAAGCGCCTTCGACGTGCTGAGTCCGCACCGGGAACTCACCCTCACGGCTACGAGCCTGGTTGAAGTGCGGGAGAACGCACATCTGGGGCATCCGTTCGACTGGGACGAACTCGCCACGACTGCCCGCGCCAGCATGGAAACGGTTGACCAGATCGCCCAAACGTCCCGAACGACGCCCCCAGCGGATGTCGCGGCGCTCGCCGCAGAGATCGCGGCCAGTGGATTGGACCCCTGCGAGAGTGCACTCGCCATCTGCCAGGCCGTCGGAGGAGCCGTCGAATACATGGCAGGGGTGACCGGGGTGCACTCAACGGCGGCAGAGGCGTGGGCAGAGAAGAAGGGCGTCTGCCAGGACATTGCGCATATTGCGCTCGGCGCCCTGCGCTCGGTGGGAATCCCGGCCCGCTACGTCTCCGGTTACCTGCATCCGAAACCGGATGCTGCCATCGGCGAGACCGTGACGGGGGAGTCGCACGCGTGGGTCGAATGGTTCTGCGGTGGGTGGCGTGGCTACGATCCGACGAACCTCATCGACATCGGCGACCGGCATGTCCTCGTCGGTCGCGGCAGGGACTACACGGATGTCGCGCCGCTTCGAGGCGTGTACGCAGGCCCATTTGGCTCAGAGTTGTTCGTGAACGTCGAGATCACGCGCGAATACTGATCTCTCTATCCAGCCAATCGCCTCGTTATTCAGCCACGCGCCGCGGGGCGTAGCGCACCGGTTCACTGCTCGCCGCGACCAGAGCGCGTAACGTCTCGAGGTCGCCGGAGATGAGGCCGGCTGCCCGCGCCTGCACCAGCACATTACCGAGTGCTGTCGCTTCGACAGGGCCGGCGAGAACGGGCACTCCAGCGTGGTCGGCCGTGAGCTGGCAGAGCAGCGCGTTCTGAGATCCGCCCCCGACGATGTGGATGGTGTTCACCGTCTTGCCCGACAGCTCAGACGCCGTCTGCACCGCAGCCGCGAACGCGCGGGCGAGGCTCTCAATAATGCTGCGCACGAACTCTGCCTGGTTTGCGGGAACCGGCTGGCCGTGTTCGATGCACCACTCGGCGATCCGTGCCGGTATATCGCCGGGCTCCATGAAACGCGGGTCATTGGCATCGAAGACAGCCACCGGGGTGGTCACCGCCTCTGCCGCCGCCACGAGGGGCAGCAAAGAGACGCTCGGGTCTGCTTTCTGCCACGTTCGCACCGATTCGCTGAGCAGCCAAGTGCCCATCACGTTGTGCAAGAAGCGCACGCGTCCGTCGACGCCACCCTCGTTGGTGAAGTCGGCGAGGCGACTGGCTTCTGTGCGCACGGGGTGTTCGAGCTCAACGCCGACCAGCCCCCAGGTGCCGCTCGAGATATAGGCGGCATCCGGGTCTGTCATGGGCACAGCCACCACAGCGGATGCCGTGTCGTGCGACCCGACGGCCACGATCGGAGTCGAGGTGGCCAGGCCTGTCGCCCCAGCCACAGAGGGAAGCAGGGTGCCGATGCGGTCGCCCGGCTGCACGAGCGCGGGGAAGAGGCTACGTGGCAGGTCGAGCCGCTCGATCAGCGCATCGTTCCAGCGCGGTTGTGCGCCGGGCCCGTCTGGGAGGCTGAGCAACCCGGTCGTTGACGCATTGGTGCTCTCGGCGACCCGTTCGCCTGTCAACCAATACGCCATCAGGTCGGGAATGAGCAACGCATGGTCGGCCAGGTCGAGCAGGCCGCCGGCACGCTCTGCCTCGAGCTGATAGAGCGTGTTGAACGGGAGGAACTGCAGGCCGTTGTCGGCGTACAGCTCGGCGAACGGCATCCGCTCATGAACAGAGGCAACTCCCCGTGACGTGCGCGAATCACGGTAGTGGAACGGGATACCGAGCAGCCGGTCTCCGCGCAGCAAGCCGTAGTCGACAGCCCACGAATCAATACCGATGCTCGACAGCCCTGGCGAGAGGCGTGCCGCGTGCCCCAGCCCGTCGACGACCGAACGGTAGAGCTCGAGAATGTTCCAATGCAGGCCGTCTGGGGTCTCGACGGGGGTGTTCGGGAAGCGGTTGACGGCTTCAAGTCGCAGTTCGTTCGGCCCGACATAGCCCAGCATGACCCGACCGCTGGTGGCGCCGAGGTCGACGGCGGCAACCGTGCCTGCTGTGGTGCTGGTCATCGCAGGAAGGCCGCCGCGACGCCGGCGTCCACCGGGATGTGCAGCCCCGTCGTGTGGGAGAGATCGCTGGAGCAGAGCGCGAACACGGCGTTCGCCACGTTCTCTGGGAGCACCTCGCGCTTCAGCAGTGTGCGCTGCGCGTAGTAGGCGCCCAGCTCTTCCTCGGGCACCCCGTAGACGGCGGCGCGCTTGGCGCCCCATCCGCTGGAGAAGATGCCGGAGCCGCGCACGACGCCGTCTGGATTGATGCCGTTGACCTTCACGCCGTGCTCGCCGAGCTCAGCAGCCAGCAGTCGAACCTGGTGCGCCTGGTCGGCCTTGGTGGCCGAGTACGCGATGTTGTTCGGGCCGGCGAACACTGAATTCTTCGAGGAGATGTAGACGATGTCCCCGCCGAGCTTCTGGTCGATGAGCACGCGGGCGGCAGCGCGCGAGACCAGGAACGAGCCCTTGGCCATCACGTTGTGCTGCAGGTCCCAGTCGGCGACGGTGGTCTCCAAGAGCGACTTCGACAGCGAGAGCCCAGCGTTGTTCACCACGAGGTCAAGGCCGCCGAATGCCAATACCGCTGCATCGACGGATGCCTGCACCTGATTTTCGTCGGTGACGTTGGCCTGCACGCCGATCGCGACATCCGTCGACCCGAGTTCAGCGGCGGCGGCCTGCGCCTTCGCGAGGTCGAGGTCGGCGATGACGACGCAGGCGCCTTCTGCGGCCAGGCGGGTGGCGATGGCCTTACCGATGCCGGAGGCAGCTCCCGTGACGAGGGCAACGCGGCTGGCGAGAGGCTTGGGCGCTGGCATCCGCTGCAGTTTGGCTTCTTCGAGTGCCCAGTACTCGATGCGGAACTTCTCGGCCTCGTCGATGGGCGCGTAGCTGGAGAGGCCCTCTGCGCCGCGCATCACGTTGATGGCATTGATGTAGAACTCGCCGGCCACGCGTGCGGTCTGCTTGTTCGCGCCGTAGCTGAACATGCCGACGCCGGGGATGAGCACGATGAGGGGATCTGCGCCGCGGATGGCGGGGGAGTCTGCCACTGCGTTGCGGTCGTAGTACGCCTGGTAGCCGGCGCGGTACTGCTCATGCAGTTCCTGCAGGCGGGCGATCGAGTCCTCGATCGAGGCGTCGGCGGGCAAGTCGAGCACCATCGGCTTGACCTTGGTGCGCAGGAAGTGATCTGGGCAGCTGGTGCCGAGTGCGGCCAGCCGCGGGTGCTCAGCGGATGCCAAAAAGTCGAGTACGACTGCATCATCGGTGAAGTGGCCGACCTGGGCGCGGTCGGTGGAGACCAGGCCGCGGATCGTGGGGGCCAGTGCGGCAGCCTTGGCCAGGCGCTCGGCCGGGGCCAGTGCGCCATATCCGTCAAGGGCCGGGCCGAAGGGCAGAGGCTTCGAGTGCGTCGCGATGTAGTCGGCCGCGGTGTCGATGATCCACAGCGAGTTCGCCTCGGCCTCGTCGCTGGTGTCACCCCATGCCGTGATGCCGTGGCCACCGAGGATGCAGCCGATGGCGCCTGGGTGTGCGTCTTTGATGGCGGCGATGTCGAGGCCGAGCTGAAAGCCTGGCCGACGCCATGGCACCCAGACCACCTTCTCGCCGAAAATGGTGCGCGTGAGTTCTTCGCCGTCGGCTGCCGTTGCGATCGCGATGCCGGAGTCCGGGTGCAGGTGGTCGACGTGCGCCGCGTCGACGAGGCCGTGCATGGCGGTGTCGATCGACGGGGCCGCGCCGCCCTTGCCGTGCAGGGTGAAGTCGAAAGCCGCCACCATCTCGTCTTCGCGCTCGAGACCGGGGTAGACGTTCACGAGCGAGCGCATCCGGTCGAGGCGCAGCACGGCCAAGCCGCTCTCGGTGAGGGTGCCCAGGTCACCGCCGGATCCCTTGACCCACATCAGTTCGACGGGCTCACCGGTCACCGGGTCGATCTCGCTGCCCTTGGCCGACGTGTTGCCGCCCGCGTAGTTGGTGTTCTTCGGGTTGCTGCCGAGGCGGTTGGATCGCGCGATCAGTTCTGCAGCTGCGTGGTTGATGGTCATAGTTGCTCCTCGAGAAAGAATGTGGTGTGCCAGGACGGCAAAACCCGACGGATTACGCGCCCCAGCTCGCCTGCTGGCCGCCCGCGCGCTCGGCGGCGATCTTCGCCTGGTAACCGGATGCCGCATAGGCGGCCATCGGATCGGCTGGCAGGCCGCGGGACTCGCGCCAGGCAGCCAGGTCGGGGCGCACATCCGTGTAGAAGGCGTCCATGAGGATGCCGTTGGCGCCGAGCACATCGCCGGCATCCTGGGCGGCGGCCAGTGCAGGCGCATCGACGAGGAGCACCCTGGCCGTCATCTCCTGCACGTTCAGCACGGAGCGGATCTGGCCTGGGATCTTGTCCTCGACGTTGTGGCACTGATCGAGCATGAAGGCGACGGGGCTGTCGGCGTCGAAGCCGCGGCCCCGGTTCACCTCGTAGAGGATGCGGAAGAGCTGGAACGGGTCTGCGGCGCCGACGATGAGGTCGTCATCCGCGTAGAACCGGGAGTTGAAGTCGAAGGAGCCGAGCTTGCCGAGGCGCAACAGCTGCATGACGATGAACTCGATGTTGGTGCCTGGCGCGTGGTGGCCGGTGTCGAGGCAGACCATGGCCTTGTCGCCGAGCGCGCTGACCTGGGCGTATGAGGTTCCCCAGTCTGGGACATCGGTGTGGTAAAAAGCGGGCTCGAAGAACTTGTACTCCAGCACCATGCGCTGCTCGTCGCCGAGGCGGGCGTAGATCTGCTGGAGCGAGTCGGCGAGGCGATCCTGGCGGCCGCGGAGGTCGCCCTGGCCCGGGTAGTTGCTGCCGTCGGCGAGCCAGATCTTGAGGTCGCGCGAGCCGGTGGCATCCATCACATCAATGCAGGAGAAGTGGTGATCGATGGCCTTCTGGCGAATGGCGGCATCGGTGTGGGTGAGGCTGCCGAACTTGTAGTCATCGTCCTGGAAGGTGTTGGAGTTGACCGTTCCGAGGGCGAGGCCGAGATCTTCGGCGAATGATCGCAACGCCGCGTAGTCGTCGACCTTGTCCCACGGGATATGCAGCGCCACGGCCGGTGCCAGCCCGGTCAACTCGTTGACCTTGGCCGCATCCTGGATCTTCTCCTGGATGGTGCGTGGTGTGCCGGGAGTCTGGAAGACCTTGAAGCGGGTGCCGGAGTTACCAAAAGCCCACGAGGGCAGTTCGATGGCCTGGGCCTCGAGCCGGGTGAGGACGGCAGCGCTGATGCTCACGAGTGTGTTCCTTCTTTTGGTTGAGCCGACGCCTGTCCGGCAGGAGCAGATGCAGATGCGGCGAGTTGATCGTCGAGGTTGAAGACTTCAGACAAATGGATGAAGCCGGTGTCTGGTGCGCCGTCGAGATCGACGAAAAATTCGGCCATCTCGGCCTGCCACCGTGCGTTGACTGCCGTGGCGGCCATTCCCACCTGGGCGGCGGTGAGGCTTTCGGTCTCGACGTACCCGATGAGGAGGCCATCGTCGCGGATGAACAGCGAGTAGTTGTTCCAGCCCGTCTGTCGCAATGCGCGGAGCATGTCCGGCCACACAGCCTTGTGGCGCTCGCGATACTCAGCGATGCGATCCGGCTTGACCTGCAGCTGAAAACACACCCGTTCAGATACACCTGTGCTCGTCATTGAGTTCCCGTCGCAATCAATGCAGCGCAATGGTTTCGACGGCGCGGATCTTGCCGCGAATGAAGGCGTTGGCGTGCGCTCCGAGGTCGGCCGAATCGTTCCAGAGATTCCGCCAGACGGCGAGGCTCCGGCTGAGATCCGGGTTCACGACGGCGCTGGAAAACGACTCAAAAGCGATCGGCCCTGTGTAGTCGATGAGCGACAGAGCGCGGAAGAACCCGTCGAAGTCGACGGTTCCAGAGCCGAGGTAGCCACGGTGACTTTCGCCGATATGCACGTAGCTGAGTCGGTCGCCGCAAGCGAGAACGGGCCCGACCATATCCGATTCCTCGATGTTCATGTGGTACGTGTCGAGGTGGACGCCGACGTTCGGGTGGCCAAGGTCGTCGAGGTAGGCCAGAGCCTGGTTGGCTGTGTTGAACAGGTTGGTCTCGTAGCGGTTGACGACTTCAAGCCCGACACGGATTCCCAGCGTGCCGGCGCGTTCGGCAACCCGACGCAGCACGTCGAGGCTGTTCTGCCGACCGAGTGCGGTGGCTGGGGCATCGTATTTGGCGAGCTGGCTGTAGAGGACACCGACGAAGTACTCGGATCCGAGTTCGCTCAGTATCTCCAGCGCCGTGTTCAGTTTGCGTTCGCCTGCGGCCACGACGTCGGGGTCTTCGCTGCTGATGTCAGTGTCGGCGCTCTGCCCGAGCGAAGCGGAGATGGCGATCGGGTTCCTGGCCAGGCAGCGTTTCGCCGCGGCGACATCGAAGGAGCCCGGTTCGAGCAGCGGGATCTCAAGGAGGGTAAACCCCGCCTCAAGGCTCTGGGTGACGGCCCGATCGAAGCCGGGCTCATCGAAGTGTCCGGTCCATACGAGCCCGTGGCATCCAATCAGCATGAGTCCCGGCCTTTCCTGGTGTGGCGAAGGATCAGTGCCGCTCCAGCGTGCCGCTGGCCTCTCCCTCGAGGAGGCTCGTGCCGGACGGAAGGAATTCCGATCAGCTAACGAGCTCTGGTGCAGTCACTCTAAGAGGCCAGTTTCGTCCCTGTCAAGACATTAACTTTCGTTCGAAACCCGTTTCACTTACGTTTTGGTTTCAATCATTGACGTGAAGTTGTCGTTGAGTTAGGTTTCCAGTTACGTGACGTCCGGAGCACTTCGGACCGCGTTGTCGCCAGGGTTGTCGATTAGGAGAGAGATGTCCGAACGCTATGACTTCGTTCGCGAAGAGGGCATTCTACTCGAACTCAATTCGAGTGGTCGCGTACTCGTCAACGACCTCGTTGAACAGTTCGGCGTCTCCGCCGTCACGATTCGCAAGGACCTCGACTCGCTGGAACAACGGTCGCTGCTTCGCAGGGTGCGCGGTGGCGCCGTCGTCTCCTCTGCCGGCGATGAGGGGGCGTTCAGCGAGCGGCTGCGCCAGGACTCAAACGCGAAACGTGCGCTGGCTCGCAACGCGGCCGCCCTGGTCTCCGACGGCGACGTCATCGCCATCGATTCGTCAACGACGTGCTACTACCTGGCACAAGAAATCCTTGACCGACGCGATCTCGTGGTTGTCACGTATGGCATGCGGGTAGCGAGCCTGTTCATGGACCACTCCAGCGCGACGGTCATCATGCCGGGCGGTGTCCTGCGCCGCGCATCCGGCTCTCTGATCGGTGCATTCGCGAACGTACTGGAAGGCCGCGGCCGGATAACGACGGGGTTCTTCGGCCTCGCCACACTCTCGACACATTTGGGATTGCTTGAGCTCTCGAGCGAAGAGGCGGCGACCAAAAAGAGTCTGGTCAGCGCGTGCGACTCGGTCTACGGCCTGTTCACGTCATCGAAGATCGGTGGATTCGGCCTGCACTCCTTTGCCGAGCCGGCCGAGATCTCCGGACTCTTCACCGATGAGCACGCTGATGACGAATTTGTCGCCGATTGGGCTGCGCATGGCGTGCCTGTCACTCGGGTCGAGGGCACAGGGGCAATTCTGGAAAGTGGCCAGCGTGCCGTTGTTCAAGCGGCCGAACGCGCCCAGAGTTCACGGGCAGCAGGATGAGCACGCTCACCGTGGCCGCGGTGGACCTCGGTGCAGAGAGCGGGCGCGTTGGAGCCGCGCAGTTCGACGGATCACGACTGAGCCTCAACATTCATCACCGATTCCCGCATCAGCCCTCCGTCGTCGACGGTTGGCTCCGCTGGGACATCGACGGGCTGTGGAGAGAGGTTTCAGACGGGCTCTCATCCCTGGCAGCGTCAACGCGGATTGCGTCGGTAGGTGTAGATACCTGGGGACTCGACTACGGCCTCTACGACAACGAGGGGCAGCTGCTCGAAGCTCCGACTGCGTACCGTGACAAGCACCGGATTGAGGTGTTCAGCGAAATTGTGAGCGCCGTTGGAGCCTCGACCATTTACGACGCTACCGGCACTCAGCTGATGGAGATCAACTCGCTCTTCGGGCTCGCCACCGATGCCAGGCTCCGTCATGAACTCCTCGCCCGCGCCCGGAGCATGCTGATGATGCCGGATGTCTTCCACCGGCTGCTCTCTGGCAGCACGGTTACCGAATTCTCCGCCGCTTCCACATCTGGCATGTATGACATGAACGCCGGTCGGTGGGCGACGGAACTCCTTGAGCGCGTTGGTGTGCCTGTCGGCATTTTGCCCGACGTCGTAGCGTCCGGGACCGATGTCGGCCCTGTGATTGGCCAGCTCGCCGTCGGGGGACTGGCAGGGACTCGCGTGATTCTGCCGGCGGCGCATGACACCGCGAGTGCTGTCTTGGCGATACCGGATGCGTCGCCAGAGACTCTCTTCATTTCGTCGGGAACCTGGTCGCTCGTTGGTGTCGTGCTCGATTCCCCTGTGGTCACGGCAGCGTCGCAGCAGGCCAACCTCACCAACGAGGGCGGATACAACGGCACAGTGCGGTTCCTCCGCAATGTGATGGGTCTCTGGGTGCTTCAAGAGTGCCGCCGTCAGTGGGAGCGAGATGGCTTGAGTGTCGACTACGACACCCTGGTGACGCGCGCCGCCGCCGAGGTTCCTCTCGTCAGCCTGATCAATCCAAACGCGACGGAGTTCCTGACCCCCGGTGACATGCCACGGCGCATTCAGGACTACTGCCGCGCACATGCGATTCCGGTGCCGGAAACCATCGGCCAAATCGCGCGCACGGTGTTCGACTCTCTTGCCCTCAGCTACCGACTCACCGCCGAGGACATCGCTGCCGTGACCGGTGTGCCCCTGACGTCGGTTGCCGTCGTTGGTGGGGGTGGCCAGAACGCCCTTCTGCAGCAAGCAACGGCAGACGCGACCGGGCTTCCCGTTGTCTGCTGGGCGAAAGAGGCAACCGCGCTTGGCAATGCGGCCAGCCAGTTGCGCGCCGTGGGCGAAATCGGCTCGATTGAACAGATTTGGGAGGTGGTTCGGGCGAGTACACAGACGCACTCCTTCGAACCACGCTCCGATGGTCGCTGGAGTGATGCGGCCGAGAAGCTTCGAGGGCTCGAGCGCGCAGAGTCGCGCCGCCGCGGTCTCGAGGAACCCAACGCGACATCGTTCGCGCACCAGGACGTGAGGGCAAAGTGGCCCCGCACAGCACAGAAGGAGGCAACACAATGATCAAAGCAAAGAAGACTCTGATGGTCGGCGCGCTAGCGCTCGCAGCCGTCATGACATTCTCTGGTTGCACCAGCCGCAACGACGACGCCGGCAGCACAGCAGGCAGCGGCGATGGCGACAGCAAGATCAAGGTGGCGTTCGTCCCCAAGCTCCAGGGCATTCCCTATTTCGAGGCCATGAACGCCGGCGGCAAGCAGGCCGCGGAAGAACTCGGCATCGAATGGCTCTATCAGGGACCGACGACGGCGGATGCCGCCGCTCAGGCCGACATTGTCCGTTCCTTCATCCAGCAGGGTGTGGACGCGCTGATCGTCGCCCCGAACGACCCTGATTCGATGGCACCGCTGCTCAAAGAAGCTGCGGACAAGGGCATCAAGGTTGCCACCGCAGACACCGACGCCCCGAACTCGGTGCGGGAAGTCTTCGTGAACCAGGCATCCGTTGAGGGTATCGGTCAGGCACTCACCGACTCGATCATGACGGCCATGGGCGGCAAGGGAAAGTATGCGATTGTCTCGTGTGGTGAGACGGCAGCGAACCTGAACGCCTGGATTGACGTGCAGAAGAAGTACACGGCCGAGAAGTACCCAGAAGCCGAGATCGTCGATGTCGTCTACGCAGGCGAAGACCAGGCGGCAGCTACCTCCATGGCCACCGACCTGATGAACGCCAACCCCGACCTCACCGGCCTCGTCGGCGAGTGCACCTCGTCGGCACCCGGTGTCGCCCAGGCGGTGAAGGACGCCGGCAAGATCGGCACCGTCTTCACTGACGGTCTCGGTACACCGCAGTCGATGGCTCCGTACCTGAAGGACGGCTCGTCCAGCGCTTCCATCCTCTGGGATGTCCAGGCGCTCGGCTACCTGACCGCATGGACGGGTCTGCAGCTGGCCGAAGGGAACGCGTTTGAAGCAACGAACAATGTGAGCGCCGACCTCCCAGCCGTCGAGTTCGATTCGGCTACCAAGGTGCTCCTGCTCGGTCCGGCGCTGGAAATCACCAAGGACAACGTCGACACGTTCGACTACTAGTCGGCAGGTTCACCCCCCAGAGCTGTTCGGGGGCGCCCAGTGTGGCACCCCCGAACAGCTCCACTGATAGTCATCATGAGACAAGCAAGGAGTGAGTCGGCCATGAGCCCAGACCTCACACCGCAAGCAGGGTCGGAGTATCGACTCGAAATGCGGGACATCGTCAAGAGCTACGGTGGCGTGCGCGCGATCAGGCACGCAGAGATCGCCATCCGACCCGGCACCGTGCACGCCCTCGTCGGTGAAAATGGCGCCGGCAAATCCACCCTGATCAAAATCATCGCCGGTGCAGAGCGGGCCGACGCCGGCACGATCACCTTCGACGGCGTCCCCACCACGATCACATCGACAACCGACGCCCTCGATCTCGGCGTGCAGACGGTCTACCAGGAGCCGCAGCTGTTTCCTGAGCTCAGTGTGGCCGAGAATGTGTTCGTCGGCCGCGAGATCAAGCGCGGAATTAGGGTCGACTGGTCGGGCCAGGCTGATCAGATGCATGGCCTCCTCGATACGGTCGGGCTACCAGAGAGCCTTGCAACCGCCCCGGTCGGCACTCTATCCATCGCCGCGCAACAGCAGGTCTCCATCGCCAAGGCGCTCGCCGGCGACGCGTCAGTGCTGATTCTCGACGAACCGTCAGCCATCCTGACTGACTCAGAGATCGAAGTGCTCTTCACCGTCATCCGTCGGTTGACCGCGTCGGGAGTCGCGGTCATCTACATCTCCCACCGACTCGATGAGCTCTTCCGGATCGCTGACGAGGTTACCGTTATGCGCGACGGCCAGACCATCACCACCCAGCCGATCGGGGAACTCTCCGTGCGGCAGATAGCCGAACTCATGGTCGGTGGCGTGCTCGGGGAGACCCGATCGCAGGAGGACTCCACCCCCGGCCCCGTCGTGCTCGAACTCGACGGGCTCACCAGAGATGGACGATTCTCGGACATCGACCTCAGTGTCCGTTCCGGTGAGATCGTCGGCCTGTACGGGCTGGTCGGCTCCGGCGCCGGCGACATCGCCAGCGTCATTTATGGTGTCGACAGGGCGACGTCTGGCAAGATGCTGCTGGCTGGCAAGCCAGTCACAGTGAAGAACCCCACCCAGGCCAAGCGACTCGGCATCCACCTGCTGCCGGCCAACCGCTCAGCCCAGGGATCTTTCTCCTTTCAGAGCATCGCATTCAACATCACCGTCGGCGAGTTGTCACTGCTCAGCCGGATTCCCGGTTGGGTTACCAAACGCCGCGAACGTGAAATAGCGCAGGACTTCATCAAGCGCCTCGCGGTCAAGACGCCGAGCCAGAGCCAGCCGATCAGTGCGATGTCGGGGGGCAATGCGCAAAAGGTCGTGCTCGCCAGACAACTCGTCAAGCGTCCCGAGGTTCTCGTGCTCGCCGAGCCGACGCAGGGCGTGGACGTCGGTGCGAAAGAAGAGATTCACCGCATCGTCTCTGGGCTGGCCGATCAGGGCACGGCCGTGCTTGTGGTGACCAGCGACCTCGGAGAGGTGCTCCGCATCTCCGACCGCATTCTCGTCATTCGGGCCGGCAAAATTGCCGCGGAATTTGGAGCAGATGCAACCCAGGTCGAGATTCTTGCAGCGGCAGCCGGTGTCTGGTCCGACGAGCCGAGTGCAGGCTCCACAGCCGACACGGCGCAGCCCATGACCCCCGCTTCGGAGGAGATCGCATGACCATCGACCAGCGCACCGCGCCGCCTACCCCTGCGCGGGCAACTGCTCGGCGCATTCTGCCCTCTCCGGTGACCGGTCAGGAATTTGTGTTGCTCGGCGTCATTGCGGCACTGTGGATCCTGCTCGGGCTCTTCACCCCTGCTTTCCTCAGCCCGGGATCGATTCAGCCGCTCCTGGTATCCGTCGCACCCATCGCCCTGATCGGCGTCGGGATGACCTTCATCATCATCACGGCCGGGATCGATGTCTCTGTCGGTGGCGCGATCATGCTCTGCGCAGTGGTCACTGCGAAGTTCCTGGTGAACCTTGACGTTCCCCTCATCGCGGCCATCGCCATCTCGGTCGGCCTCGGTATCGTGCTCGGCGTACTGAACGGCGTGCTCATCGCTTACGGTCGAGTTCACGCCATCATCATCACCTTTGGAACGGCGAACATCTTTCAGTTCCTCGCGCTGCGGGTCTTCGGGTCATCCACTGTCAACGGCATCCCGTCGACCCTCGATGTATTCGGGCGAGGCGAGGCCGGACGCACCTTCGGGATCCCGCACAGCTTCGCCATCACGATCGTTGTCGTGGCTATCGCCTGGTGGTACCTGCGCCACACGTCCGGCGGCCGTAACCTGTTTGCAATTGGTGGCAATGCGCAGGCTGCGCGTCTGGCCGGAATCAAGGTCCAGCCACGGGTGATGATCGCATACGGCCTCACCGGAGCCCTCGTGGGGCTCGCGGCCTGCTTCTTCATCGCTGCGGGAACCGCGACGCTCGACCAGGCAGTCGGATCAGGACGGGAACTAGCAGTGATCGCCGCCGTCGTCATCGGAGGGACCTCGATCCTCGGGGGCCGCGGTTCAGTGATCGGCACCTTACTCGGCGCCATCCTGGTGCAGACCGTCACCTCGGGCGTGACTCAGATCGGATGGCCCTCACAGCTCGCAAACCTCTTCGTGGGGTTGTTCATCATCATCGCCGTCGGCACCGACCTACTCCGCGAGCGAGCCAGGAGAAAAGCATGACCATCACAACGGATCGCCCATCAACCTCGCCCGGCGCATCGCCGCAGGGAAAGAGCCCAGCGGGACGCCCTCTGGTCGCTCGCGCACTGGAAGCGCTGCTCACGCAGCGGGTCGTCCTGCTCGCCGTACTCATTGTCATCGTCGTTGTCGTCATGTCTGTGCTGGATGCAGCAGGCGCCCTGAGCGGTGCCTTCGACGCCGACTACATGGCGTCCGCGTTGATCAGCGCGGTTCCGTTGGCGATGCTCGGGCTTGCCCAGCTCTTGGTGATCCTCTCTGGCCGGGGCGGCATTGACCTGTCAGTCGGGTCAATCGTGTCGCTCACCAGCGTGATTTTCGGGCTGGCATACGGAATCTGGGGTTGGAGCCTCTTGGCGGCACTGGTCCTGGCCGTCGTGGTCGGCGGAGCGTGTGGCGCCGTCAACGGCGTCCTGGTGTCATACGTCGGCTTCCCGCCGCTGATTGCAACGCTGGCCACCTACTACGCGTTCCGCTCACTCGCACTGGTTGTCAGCGATCAGAAGCCCGTGAACTCGCCGGTCATCCAGGACTTCTATTCCGCAGCGCAGTCGATCGAGCTTCCCTTGATCGGTGGCTCTCTGCCTCTCGTGCCGCTCGGCATCTTCACCTTCCTCGTCCCCACAATCGTGATCGTCTGGGTGCTCCTGAATAAGACCACCTTCGGTCGACGTCTCTACGCGCTCGGCACGAACGATATTGCTGCCACGTGGTCTGGGATCGACGTGAAGTCGAACCGTATGACCGTGTACATCCTCTCCGGAGTGATCTCCGGGCTCGTCGCGGTGGTCACCGTCGCCCAGTTCGCATCGGCCAGACCGGATGCCGGCACAAGCGGCAACGGCATGGCACTGCCATCGATTACCATCGCGGTGCTCGGCGGTGTGGCGATCACCGGCGGCATCGGCCGAGTGTCCGGCATCGTGCTTTCCACCTTGCTGATCGTCTGGATCAACGCCGGCATCCTGTTGGCGCTGCCCGGCAACGACGGCACGCAGTTCCAGCTGCTCGCGCTCGGACTCGTGCTGATCTTCGCCTCGCTGCTGAACGGAATCACCAAGCGCAAGTATGGAGGTATCTAAATGGCAACCGAATGGAATCCCACCCTCGTCACCGATGAGCTCGTCACCCTGACCCGCTCACTGGGAGAACCAGCGAAAGACCTCGTGATCCTCGCGGAAGGGAACACCTCCCAGCGCCTAACCGACGGCCGTATGGCGGTCAAAACGTCGGGGTCGAATATGGCGACATCAACGAGCGACGAATTCGTCATCGTTGACGTTGCTCCGCTGGTCGCGCTCATGAACGAACCAGCTACGGCCCAGGCCGACCTCACGACCGCGCTCGACGCTGGCGAGCATGGGGGTGTCCACCGGCGCGGTTCGATCGAAACACTCATCCACGTTGCGGTGCAGGCCATTTCGCCGGTAGCGTTCGTGGCCCACACGCATCCGACTGCTGTGGTGTCGTTGCTCGCCAGCGTGCACGCGGCGACGGCATTCGACGAAGCGGTGTACTCAGACGAGGCCGTCGTGCTCGGCGTGCCGTTGTTCGTGCCATACGCGCAGCCCGGCATTGATCTGGGCCGGTTGTTCTACAGCCACCTGCAGGCGTACGTGGACAAGCACGGCACGCTGCCGTCGCTCGTGCTCCTCGGCAACCACGGAATCGTCGCAATTGCATCCAGCACCGCTGGGGCGGAGGCCATCTCGTTGATGGCCGTCAAGGGTGCTCGCGTGCGCCTGAATGCCTACGCGATCGGCGGAGTGGCCGGACTCGGTGCTGACGTCGTAGCCAAGTATTTCGACAGGGAAGACTTCGCAGAACGACGCAAGGCGCTGGCGGGAACGAACTAGTGCCGCCGGTGGTGCGTGGGGTCTTCTGCGACATCGGCGGTCCGATCTACGACGACGAAAACTTCGTCGCCGCTGTGCTCACCGCCCTCGATGAGCTGAGGGAGCGCGATGGTAACGGGGCAGTCGATCGATCACAGTTCCGTCAGGTCTACAACAGAATCCGTGCGCAGCAAAGTGGGTCCCTGCGAGAGGCGCTCGCTGCAGATTTCCTGGGGAGCGTCGATCGCAAGCACGAACTACACGAGCTCACCCGCACGTATTGGTCCCACCCGCCTGGGACGATGTACGACGATGTCCTGCCATTCTTTCGGCAGCTAGCGGGTCGGGTGAGGATCGGCGTGCTGGCCAACCAGGAAGCGCCGGTCATTGATGCGCTACATCGCGACGGACTCGGTGAGCTGATCGACGTCTGGGGAGTCTCGGCAGTTGTCGGCTTTGAAAAGCCGTCACCAGAGCTCTTTCGCTGGTGCCTGAACGAAGCTGGAGTGGCGCCTGGCGAGGCGGTGCACATTGGCAACCGCCTTGACACCGATGTTCGGCCGGCGAAGGCTGTCGGCCTTCGCGCTGTGTGGGTGCTGCGCGGTGAGGCGCCCGACGAGCCGAGCATCGAGCAGCTCGCCGAACCCGACCTCGCCGTGTACTCGCTTGGCGGACTCGCTGAGCGGCTGCTATCCACCGATCCGTTCGGCACCTCGCCGTCGCTGCAAAGAGCTGAGTGATGTGACCGGGATCAGCGGTCGTGCCATCGTCCTCGGCATTGATCTTGCTACTGCGAACGCCCGGGTGATCGCGGTTGATGCGGAGACGGGCGTCACCATCGCTGAGAGAACGGCGTCGCTGCCCGAACCTCAGGGCTGCAACGGTGTGCGTGAGCAGGCGCCAGCATACGCTGAGGTGGCACAGCGGCTGATCGCCATGCTGATGGCCGATCTCGGGCGGAACGCGCGTGGCATCAGCGCTCTGTCGATCACGGGTACGAGCGGCACGATCGTTCCAACGGATGATCGCGGGCGTCCAGCGGGTCCTGCTCTGCTCTACAACGACGCACGAGGCGCCGCAGAACTGGCCGAACTGGCACGAACGGGACAAGCCGTGCGACCGTCGACCGCTTTAGCCCGCACCGCATGGCTTGACCGGAATCGGCCGGCGGCACGCTACCTCTTCACACCCGATTGCGTCGCGGCGGCGCTTGCCGGCGAAATTGTGTCGAGTGATACCTCCCACGCTCTGAAGAGTGGGATCGACCCCGTCACTCGAACCTGGAATGACAAGGCGCTGGCCACGCTAGGGCTGGATGTGAAGCGGATGCCAGACGTCGTGGCCCCCGGCCGAGCGATAGGTACTGTGACGGATTCGATCGCGCGCTCGCTCGGGCTGCCGAAAGGTGTGGTCATTGTGTCTGGGATGACCGATGGCTGCACCTCCCAGCTGGCGACGGGAGCGGTCAGCGCGGGCGATACCGTGGGGGTACTCGGCACCACTCTGGTGCTGAAAGCCGTGTGCGAGACCGAGATCACTGAGCCATCGTTCGGCGTCTATTCGCATGTGGCTCCTGATGGATCCTTCTGGGTGGGGGGTGCCTCCAACTCCGGTGCCGGTGTGCTCGGGCGCGAAGCTGCGGCCACCCTCGATGTGCGGGAATCTGATCGGCGTGCGGCAGCACTCGGCGGGGCGTCCGTTGTCATGTACCCGCTGCCAGGGGTTGGTGAGCGGTTCCCCGTGGCAGACAGTACGTTGCAGGGATTCTCGATAGACCACAGTGGCGCATCGTTGACGACGACGGATCCGACCGAACGGCACCGAGCAGTGCTGGAAGGTGTCGGCTTTGTCGAGCGGCTCGGCTTGACACGACTTCGCGGGCTTGGAGTGCCGCTCGGTCGACACCACCTCAGCGGTGGAGGCAGTTCCAGCCCGACCTGGAACGTCATCAGGGCGTCGATCCTCGGTCGCGAAGTTGTCGTCCCGCTCAATAGATCGAGCGCGTTTGGTGCGGCGATCCTTGCGGCGAACGGTCTGGTGGCTGAGGGTCTGCCAGCTGTCACGTCCCGAATGGCGGGCTCATCGAGTGTCATTGAACCCGACCCCGCGCAGGTTGCCGGGCTCAGCGATCGCTACGACCTCTTCCTGGCCGAGCTGCGCCGTGAGGGGTATCTGGATAGCTAGCTGAGCCTCGCTTTTCAGCGGTACCGGGGTCGTCCATTCGCCGAGAGCGGGGGTATCGTCGATGTATGACTAGGATCGCGGAGCCGGATTCTGGCACCCCCCAGGACGACCACAAGTTCTTCGGGCAGCCTCGCGCGCTAGCGAGTATTTTCGGCGTCGAGATGTGGGAGCGCTTCTCGTTCTACGGGATGCAGGGCATCCTGCTGCTCTATTTGTACTACTCAGCGGCAGAGGGCGGCCTCGGTATTCCGCAGGTGACGGCGGCCGGCATCGTGGGTGCGTACGGCGGCGCTGTGTACCTGTCGACGATTCTCGGCGCCTGGATCGCGGACCGGCTGGCGGGTTCAGAGCGTGTGCTCTACATCAGCGCGTTCGTGATCATGTTCGGACACATCGGCCTGGCACTCATCCCGGGCGTCGCTGGTGTCATCGTCGGGTTGATCCTGATTGCATTCGGTAGCGGTGGCCTCAAGGCCAACGCGACGTCCGTCGTCGGAACGCTCTACCGCAAGGAAGATCCCCGGCGCGACGCCGGGTTCTCGCTGTTCTACCTCGGCATCAACCTGGGCGCGTTCTTCGGCCCCATCCTCACCGGCCTCCTGCAGTCGACCGTCGGCTTCCACTATGGATTCGGCTTGGCTGCCGTCGGAATGGCCATCGGTCTCACCCAGTATTCGTTCGGGCGGAAGCGCCTGCCGGATTCGTCCCGCGAGGTCCCAGACCCGCTGCCGCGCAGCAGGTACCTGCCATACGGGCTGATCGCGGTCGCCGTCATCGTGATCATCGTGGTGCTGGCGCTTACGGGCGTCATTACGGCAACGAACCTGGTGACCATCGTGATCGTCGTGACGATCCTGGCATCCATTTCATACTTCGTTGTGATCCTGACCAACAGGCATATCTCGTCGGTTGAACGGAAGCGCGTCTATGCGTTCATCCCGCTTTTCATTGCGAGTGTGGCGTTCTGGTCGCTCTATCAGCAGCAGTTCACGGTGGTGACGATCTACTCCGACCTGCGCCTTGACCGCGGTCTCCTCGGCTGGACAATGCCGGTGTCGTGGGTGCAGTCGATCAACCCGATTTTCATCATCGTGCTGTCGGGAGCGTTCGCGGCCCTGTGGACCAAGTGGGGCTCGAAGCAGCCGTCGACCCCGGTGAAGTTTGCCTTCGGCACCGCGATCATGGGTGTGGCTTTCCTGCTCTTCCTGCCGTTCGCAGGGGGAGGAGCGAACTCAACCCCGTTGCTGGCAATGGTCGGCATCCTCCTGGTCTTCACAATCGCCGAGTTGTTGCTGTCGCCCGTCGGGCTGTCGGTGTCGACGAAACTCGCCCCAGAGCTGTTCAAGACCCAGATGGTCGCGCTGTTCTTCCTCTCTGTCGCCCTCGGCACGGCCATCTCAGGCCGGCTGGCCGAGTGGTACGCGACTGCCCCTGAACAGCTGTACTTCGGGGTACTTGGTGGCATTGCGATCGTGCTCGGCCTCATCCTCGGGCTATTCACCCGGCCGATCCTGCGCCTGATGAGCGGGGTTCGCTAGGCCAGGGTGCGGTAGAAGCGGAAAGGGGGCAGCCGAATTTGGCTGCCCCCTTCAGGTTGGCTGACCCCCTTCCGGTTGTGCGGGCGGTTCAGTTGGTTCGAGAAGCCGCTGACTGAATGGCCTTAGCGAGGTCGCGGGGACGGCTCCACATAGGCCAATGCCCCGTCGGGAGGTCAATGACGTCGAGGTGCTCGAGGTTCGCGACTTCGGCAAACATGGCATGGCCTGCGCGGGCCAGCTCCAGCACCTGCGCGCTCGGGATCGAGCAGCACACCAGGGTGGTCTTGACCGTGCGGCGTGCATCGTTCGTGAGCTCGACGGGCTGACGAAGCACGGGGCCCGGCTCAGGGACGGCCCGTGCCCGAAAACGCTCAAGGACCTCTCTGCTCAGGCCTTCGAGACTCGCCTGCTGTGCGAGGACGTCGAAGGACGGCAGCGGAAGCTCCTCCAACCCCTCCGGGAGGTCTGGGGCGAAGACGCTTCCCGTCGCCACAGGGCCGGAGTCGACCCACACCACCCGATGAACAAGCTCAGGGTGCCGGTCAAGGACAAGGCTGACGGGGGCGTTCGCCCCACTGTGAGCGACGATAGTCGCGGGCTGATCCTCGGAGACTCCGAGTCGAGCGAAGACGTCCAGGACCGCTGCGGCTTGATCGTCGAGAGTCTTCGCCGCACGCTCAGGATCGTCCCCATCGAGACCAGGCAGCGTCATCGCGATTGCACGAGAGTGGTCGGTTTTCAGGTGTTCAAGGACGTCATCCCACGCCCAAGCGCCCAGCCAGTGGCCGGCGATGAGAATGATGGTCGGACTGCTCGTAGTTGTTGTCATGTCACTACCTTCGTAGGCGCTACGGGCAGGTGTGTGTCACTATTTGTGTCATGAATTTGATGCGGGCAGAACGGTGAAACGAGCAGAACGACTCCATGCCCTGTCCGAGATGCTGCGCCGGAACGGATCACGGGGGTGCTCCGCCGAGCGGCTCGCGAGAGAGTTCAGCGTGTCCGTGCGCACCGTCAAGAGAGACCTCGCTGCCCTCGAGAACAGCGGCGCGCCCGTATGGTCGCGCCCAGGTCCTGGCGGTGGCTATGGATTGGCCATAGGCGCATCCCTGCCGCCTGTCAGCCTGTCCCCAGCGCAGGCCGTGGCGCTCATGGCGGCCGTGTCCGCTGCCCCAGATGCCCCATACGCCGATCTGGCAGCAGCCGGGATCCAGAAGATCCTGGACGTCCTCGATCCCAGAACCCGAGCACGAGCCGACGAGCTGGCCGGCCGCGTTTGGGTCAACGCGATTCCCTCCTCCGCTTCGCGCACAATCAGGTCGGCACTGGAGGAGGCGATGGCCGAGCAGCGAGTCATCCGTATTCGCTACACATCGGGAGACGGGACCACGACCACCCGCGACGTCGAACCCGTGCTGTTCGCCTCCACGAACGGCAACTGGTACCTCGTTGGGTGGTGCCGACTGCGCAACGCAATGCGATGGTTCACCGTGTCGCGCATCGAGCGGGCCAGCGTAACCAAGACGCCTTGCGGCGGCCATACCATCCACGAGGTCGGAGAACCCCCAGCGAACGCCAGACCGGTGCACGGTCGGGGCGAGTGAGTCACCCAATCAACCTCTCCGGTCAGCGCAGCTAGCGAGCTGCCTGGCCAGCTCGCGGTGCTCGGCCAGCTCGCGGTGCTCGGCTCGCTCGCGGTGCTCGACTAGCTCGCGGTGCTCGACTAGCGCGGTGCCGTCGCCTCGACGATGGCGATCTCCCTGGTTGCCGTCTCGCGGTCTTCGGCCTCGAGGTCGTCAGTGAGTGTCGTGCCGCCGGCATCCGCTCTGATGGCATCCGCTCCGATTGCATCCACTCTGACGACGCGCACGGCTGCCGTCGCCGGAAGCCCGTCGCCCGCGTAACGCACCCGGGAGAGCTGGGCGCCGCGCAGGCGCAGGCGCACGCGCAGGTCGCGGTACTTCACCATCCAGATCAGGATGGCAATGGCGGCGAGAATTCCGGAGGCTGCCGCGACTCCGACCGCCCAGCGCGGACCGAACTGGTCGGCCACCCAGCCGACGAGTGGGGCGCCGAGCGGGGTGCCGCCGGCAAAGATTGCCATGTAGAGGGCCATCACGCGGCCGCGCATGGCCGGCTCTGTCGTCGTTTGCACGTAGGCATTGGCCGTGGTCATCAGGGTGAGTGAGGAGAAACCGACGAAGACCAGCGAGAAGGCGAACAAGTTGTAGGTCGGCATGAAGGCGGCGACTGCGCAGAACACGCCGAAGGCGGCGGCGCCGACCAGGACGAGGCGCAGGCGGGCCTCGGCTCTGCGGGCGGCCATCAACGCCCCAGCGACGGAGCCGATGGCCATGATCGAGCTGAGGAAACCGAACTCGCTTGCCCCGAGGCCGAATGTGACGGTGGCCATGGTCGAGGTGAAGATGGCGAAGTTGAAGCCGAAGGTTCCGACGAGAAAGACCACGATGAGCACGACGATGATGTCGGGCCGGCTCCTCACGTAGCGGAAACCGGCCATCAGTTGCCCGCGTTCACGGGAGGCGCGCGGCTGCGGGCGCAGCAAGGACTTCCGCAGCAAGAACATGGCGAGCACGGTGAAGGCAAACGTCCCTGCGTTGATCATGAACACCCAACCGGCGCCGACCGCCGCGGTCAGCACGCCGGCGACGGCGGGGCCGATCAGGCGGGCGCCGTTGAACGAGGCCGAGTTGAGCGCGACGGCATTTGACATGTTCTCTGTGGTGACGAGTTCGCCGACGAACGTCTGGCGGGCAGGGGCATCGATGGCCGAGACCACTCCGAGGGCTAAGGCAAAGAGGTAAACCTGCCAGAGTTCGACAACGCCCAACACCGTGATGAGGCCCAGGCCAAGGCCGAGCACGCCCATCAGCGACTGGGTCAGAATGAGCAGTTTGCGCCGGTCAAACCGGTCGGCGATCAGGCCGCTCCACGGCATCAGGAGCAGCTGTGGCCCGAACTGCAGGGCCATCACGACGCCGACCGCCGTGGCGTTGTGGTCGGTGAGCTGGGTGAGCACGATCCAGTCCTGGGCGGTGCGCTGCATCCAGGTGCCGATGTTCGACACCAACGCCCCGGCGAACCAGATCCGATAGTTGATGCCGCTCAATGAGCGGAACATGGCACTCAACTCTCTGCAATCCCCTTCATGATGATGGTCGCCTCTGCAAGAACCTGCTGTTGGTGCGGGGTGAGCTTCACCACACGCTGCGCGATCCAGGCATCCCGGCGCTCCCTGGTCTTGAACACGAGTTCGCTGCCGACATCGCTGGGGGACAGCCGAACCTTCCGACCGTCATCCGCTGAGCTCTCCCTGAGCACCAGGCCCGACTCGACAAGCGCGTTCACCGTGCGGTTCATGGACGGCGGGGTCACCCGCTCCTGGTCGCTGAGCTCGCCCAGGGTCAGCGGGCCGCGGCTGACCAGCGTGCAGAGCGCCGAGAACTGACCGGGGGTCACCTCGTTGTCGGCCTGTTGCTGGCGCAGGCGCCTGGCCAGCCGTCCGTTCGCCAGGCGAAAGTCGTGGCTCAGCTCCGCGATGGCATCGTGCAGGGTGAGTGTGGTTTCACTGCCTGGCGCTGTTGCGTCTGACGAAGATGACATCGTGAACCTTTCGATATTTCGTTAGCGTAACAAATTAGCTTGGCTAAGTGTTGGTACACCCAGCTTCCTGCCGATTTCGCGCGGCCTACGCCAGAATGGGCACCGTGCCTACCTACACGGATGCCCATGGCGTTGAGATCACCTACTACGTCTGGCCGGTCGCGCAGCCGCGGGCGGTGGTGCAAATTGCCCACGGCGTCGGTGAACACGCCATGCGCTACGTGGAGCTGGCCCAGGCGCTCAACGAGGCCGGCTACACCGTCTATGCCGACGATCACCGCGGCCACGGACAGACCGGATACGCGCAGCACGGCGGGAACACGAGCCTCATGGGCAGGCTGGGTCCCGGCGGCCTGCGCGCTGCCATCGCGGGCGTGCACCAGCTGAGCGGCATCATCCGCACCGAGAATCCCGGCGTGCCGCTCGTGTTGTTCGGCCACAGCTGGGGATCGTTCATGGTGCAGATCATCGTCAATGACCACGCGGCGGAGTACGACGCCGTTGTGCTGAGCGGCACGGCGTACCGCTGGCCGGGGTCACTCGACACCGGCGACCTCAATCGCAGGCACAAGCACCTCGGCACCACGGGCATGGAGTGGCTCAGCCGCGACCCGAGCGTCGCAGAGGAATTCGTGGCCGACCCGCTGACCACCTCGGCGTCAGTTGCCGAACTATTTGGCATTCGTGACGGCATCCGTCTCTTTGGTCGCCCAGCGAAGAACTTGGCGAGCAACCTGCCCCTCCTGATCCAGGTGGGCAGCGACGACACCGTCGGCGGCGAGAAGAGCGCGCTCAAACTAGCGGATGCCTATGCCAAGCGGTCTGGACTGCGCGACATCCACCTGATCGTCTACCCCGGCGCTCGCCACGAGATCTACAACGAGACGAACCGTGAGGCTGTGCGGGCAGACCTCATCGCGTGGCTCGACGAGCACCTGCCTCCTGCGCGAACGGCCGCAGCCTAAAGCTCGAAGAGGTCGAAGGCCGCCGCGACGGTCTGCTCGACCACCGGAAATTTGGCTCCAGTCAGGTCGTGTCGTGCTCCCTCGAACTCCACCAACCTGGTCGGCGCCTGGATGAGTGCGAGCGCTGCCTGCATCTCATCCGTGGTTGCGAACCCGTCTTTAGAGCCATGCACGATCACCGTTGGGGTGCGCAGCTGCGGGAGATGCTCGATGCGCAACTTCTCCGGCTTCTGAGGTGGGTGCAGCGGGTAGGAGAGCACGATCAGCCCGTCGACCACCCCCGGGTTCTCGGCCGCAAGCATCGAGGCTTGCCGCCCGCCATACGAATGGCCACCGAGAAGGAGCGGGCCGGCAGTTGCGTAGTCACGGCGCAGTGCCGCAACAGTGTCCGCGATGCCCGCCCGATCCTCTGCGGCGCGCGCCGGCGCTGGTGGGCCCTTGGGCTGACGCACCCGAAACGGGAGGTCGAACCGCAGGACCTGCACCCCTGCATCGGCAAACCCGTCGGCAATGGCCTTCAGAAGCACTGTGTCGCAGTTGCTCCCTGCGCCGTGGGTGAGAGCCAGGGTCGCAATCGGGTCGATGTCAGGCCGGTGCAGGAATCCGCGCAGATCATCGCGATCGACCGTCTCGAGGGTAGTCATGTCTTCATTCTCGTCCGGCGGTGGCTTCGGCGGCGAGGCATAGGCTTGCGTCATGCATGGTGAATACAAAGTTCCAGGCGGCAAGCTCGTTGTCGTTGACCTCGATGTCGTCGATGACACGATTGCGAACTTCAGGCTGGCCGGGGACTTCTTCCTGGAGCCCGACGAGGCGCTTGAGGCGATCAACGAGGCTGTGAACGGGCTGCCGGCCACCAGTGACGCTGCGTCGCTCGCGGCGGCCGTGCGCGCCGCATTGCCTGAGGGCGCGACGCTGCTGGGGTTCAGCCCTGAGGCTGTTGCTGTGGCGATCCGCCGCTCACTGGCTCATGCCAGCGGATGGCAGGACTACGACTGGAACATCGTCCACACGAAGTCGGTTTCCCCTGCCATGCACCTCGCCCTCGATGAGGTGCTCACCACTGAGGTGGGGGAGGGCGCCCGCAACCCAACGCTGCGCATCTGGGAGTGGGAGGAATCGGCCGTCGTCATTGGCAGCTTCCAATCGCTGAAGAACGAGGTCGACCCAGAAGGGGCGCGCAAGTACGGCTTCGACGTCGTCAGGCGCATCTCCGGCGGCGGCGCGATGATGATGGAGAAGGGAGCGGTCATCACATACTCGCTCTACGTGCCGGCCGAACTCGTGCAGGGCATGAGCTTCGCCGATTCATACGCGTTCCTCGACGAGTGGGTGATCGTCGCACTGAAGTCGCTCGGCATCGAGGCCAGCTACCAGCCGCTCAACGACATCACCAGCCCGAAGGGAAAGATCGGCGGCGCCGCCCAGAAGCGTTTCGGAAACGGTGGAGTGCTGCACCACGTCACGATGAGCTACGACATGGACGGCGAGATCATGGTGCAGGTGCTGCGCATCGGTCGCGAGAAGCTGAGCGACAAGGGCATCACGAGCGCAGCCAAGCGCGTCGATCCGCTGCGCAGCCAGACCGGACTCTCACGCGCCGAGATCATTGAGCGGATGAAGCAGACCTTCGTCGGCCTGTACGGCGCGACGCAGGGAGACATTACTTCGGAGGAATATGCCAGGGCCGAACGCCTTGTCGAAGAGAAATTTGCCACAGAGGCGTGGTTGACCCGTGTTCCGTAGCCCCCATTCGACGTGACCCGTGCAGCGATGGGCCCCAGTTTGAGACGCCCAGCGGGCGCCCATTTAATTCACAGCCAATCGAGGAGGATAATTGCCGTGGGGCAACTTCACCGTCCCACGCAATTTGACAGGGAGCTCCGTTGAACGGAAATGCCACGACGAGGCACCAGAATGTCGCCCTGTTGTCGGTAGCGAGCACGATCGCACCGAGAATTACGACCTCTGAAGAGATCGACCACCGACTTGCCCCTGCCCTGAAACGGCTGCGACTGCCACAAGGCCTGCTCCAGCGCGTCGCCGGTGTGCACGAGCGTCGCAACTGGGACGAAGGCCAGAAGTTCGACGACGCGGCGGTATCAGCCGGCAAGCGCGCCCTCCAGGCTGCAGGCATCGAGCCTGGCCAGGTCGGGCTGTTGATCAACACCTCTGTGACGCGCAAGCATCTTGAGCCGTCGGTCGCCGTGCGCATCCACCACGGTCTTGGTCTGCCGTCGTCGGCGAGCAACTTCGATATCGCAAACGCCTGTCTCGGGTTCGTCAACGGGATGACGCTTGCCGGCCAGCTCATCGACGCCGGACAGATCGACTACGCGGTCGTCATCGACGGCGAGGACGCCGACGAGATCCAGACCAACACGATCGAGCGGCTCCGCAGCTCCGAGATCGGCCGCAAGGATTTCATGAGTGAGTTCGCCAGCCTGACCCTGGGCTCCGGCGCGGCCGCCGCGGTCCTCGGCCGGGCAGACGCACATCCAACAGGGCACCGGATGCTCGGGGGCGTCAGCCGCGCCGCTACCCAGTTCAACGATCTCTGCGTCGGCAGTGTCGACGGAATGTTCACCGACGCCAAGGCACTGCTCAAGGGCGGAATGGAGCTCGTCGTCTCGGCGTGGACCGAGGCCAAGCCAGACTGGGACTGGTCTGGGATGCACCGCTATATCCTGCACCAGGTCTCCGATGTGCACACCGACGCGATCCTGAAGGCCACGGGCATCGACCGCTCACGGGTGCCGCTCACCTACCCGAAGTTCGGCAACGTCGGACCGGCCTCGATCCCCATCACGCTCGCGGCAGAAGCCGAGAGCCTGAAGCCTGGCGACCGGGTACTCCTGATGGGCGTCGGCTCCGGTCTCAACACGGCCATGATGGAAATCGTCTGGTGACGTCTTCCCTGCCACGCTCCACCTCCACCTCCACACCGGCCCCGGCCTCACGCCCGCCCGCCGGGCTCTCCGGGCTCGACCCGGCCTTCTCGCGCCTGGTCGATGTGCCGGAGCGCGACAAGGATGGGCAGAACACCGGCGCAACGCGACGCTGGCACGTGCTCGACAACGCCGCGGAGCTTGACCGGCTCGGCGTTCAGCCCGTCGGCACCGTGCTCTGCGTGCACGGCAACCCGACCTGGTCGTACCTCTGGCGGCGCATGGTCGCCGCGGCGACGGCTGCGGCGACTACCGCAGCGAGTACCGCCGCGACTACAACGGATGCCGCCACTCCGGTCGGCGACGTCTGGCGCGTCATCGCAGTCGACCAGCTGGAGATGGGCTTCTCGGAGCGCACCGGGCAGCCGCGCGCACTCGAGCGTCGGGTTCTCGACCTGGCCGACTTCACCGCCGCCATCGAACTCGACGGCCCTGTCGTCACCCTCGGGCACGACTGGGGCGGTGTTGTGTCCATGGGCTGGGCCGTCGACCACCCCGAGTTGCTGGCCGGTGTCATGCTGCTGAACACGGCTATCCACCAGCCGGAGGGCACCCCGATTCCCGCCCCCCTGCGGCTCGCCCTGCGCCAGGGTGTGCACGGGTTGGCGACGGTCGGCACGCCGGCGTTCCTCGAGACGACGCTCGCCCTGGCGCATCCGCCACTGCCTGCCGACGTCAAGCGCGGCTATCGGGCGCCATACCGTGGTGCGGCTCGTCGCGGCGGTATCGGCACATTCGTCGCCGACATCCCGGTCGACGCCCAACAGGAGAGCGCTGCTGAACTCGACCGGATCGCAGAGGGAGTGCGGCATCTCAACGTGCCGGCACTGCTCCTCTGGGGCCCGCGCGACCCCATCTTCAGCGACCGCTACCTCGACGACCTCATTGAGCGGATGCCGCACGCCGATGTGCACCGCTTCGAGGGCGCTGGCCACCTCATCGCCGAAGACGTCGACTACGCGGCAGCGACCCTGACCTGGTTGGGCGACCACCGCCGGGGCGTCGACGCCGCCTCTGCACAGCACCCGGCGACCGAACCGGCTGAAGCGGCCGAACCAGCCGCTTCGGGATCTGACTCCGAGTTCCGTCCGCTCTGGCACTACCTCGACGAGCTGGGTCACAGCACCGAGACGGCATTGATCGAGATGGTGCCGTCCTCTGGCGCCGCTCCGCGCGTGGTCAGCTGGCGACTCCTGTCGACCCGGGTGCGCCAGATCGCCGCCGGGCTCGCCCGCATCGGCGTGAAGAAGGGCGACAGGGTCTCCCTGCTTGTGCAGCCGGGAGCCGACCTCACCGCGGTGCTCTATGCCTGCATCCGCATCGGCGCGATCGTCGTTGTCGCCGACGCTGGTCTTGGCCTTCGCGGCCTGACCAGGGCCGTGCGCGGCGCCCGGCCAGACCATGTCATCGGTGCTCTGCCGGGGCTCGTCGCCGCACGCGCCCTCAGCTGGCCTGGGCAGAAGATCTCTACCGTCCGCCTTCCCTCTGCTGCCGCCCGCGCGCTCGGTATCTCGTATGTGCTCGCCGATGTCGCCGCACTCGGCGCGGAAACTGATGGCGCCGCGACCCTGCCACCGGAGCCGTCCCCAGACGACACCGCCGCCATCCTGTTCACCTCGGGGTCGACGGGGCCGGCGAAGGGCGTCGTGTACACCCACGCGCAGCTGTCGGCCGTGCGCGACGCCCTCTCCGCGCAGTACGGCGTCGGCGTTGGCACAGGGCTGGTTGCCGGATTCGCGCCGTTCGCGCTGCTCGGCCCGGCGCTCGGAGCCAGGTCGGTAACCCCAGACATGGACGTGACGAGCCCGAAGACGCTCACCGCCACGGCCGTCGCCGCTGCGGTGGCCGCGGTCGACGCAACGGTCGTCTTCCTCTCGCCGGCCGCGCTCACGAACGTCGTGGCCACGTCCGACAGGCTCACCCCGTCGGATCATCGTGCGCTCGACGGAGTCCGCACCTTCCTCTCCGCCGGTGCACCGGTGTCAGAACGGCTGCTCAGCGCAGCGGCCAGGCTCATGCCCGGCGCGAGCGCGCACACGCCGTACGGGATGACCGAGGGCCTGCTCATGACGGACATCTCGCTTGACGGCATCCGTTCGGCCTCAGCGGATGCTGCGTCCGATGATGCAGCCCAGCACGACGACACCGCCACCGCTGGCGGCGTCTGCGTCGGGGTGCCGGCAGCCACGACCCTGGTGCGGATCAGCGCGCTCGACGAGCACGGCGCAGCCACGGGGGAGCCCGCAGAACTTCCGGGCGTGACCGGGGAGATCGTCATCTCCGCCCCGCACATCAAAGACCACTACGACCGGCTGTGGCTCACCAACCGGGCGTCGGCGCTCGGCACCACCAGCGGCCAGCGCTGGCATCGCACCGGTGATGTCGGACACCTCGACACCGCTGGCCGGCTCTGGGTGGAGGGGCGCCTCCCGCACGTCATCACCACGCCTGGCGGAGTGCTCACCCCTGTCGGCCCAGAGCAGCGGATCGAATCGGTGCCCGGCGTCGCGCGCGCGGCCGCCGTCGGCGTTGGCCCTGCCGGTGTGCAGCAACTGGTTGCGATCGTCGAAACCGAACCAACCGCACGCCGCGTCGGCCTGGCCTCTCCGGAGTTGGCCGCCGCCGTTCGCAGCGCCGCAACCGAGCCCGTCGCCGCGGTGCTTGTCGTGCCGAGGCTGCCCACCGACATCCGTCACAACTCAAAGATCGATCGCTCCCATCTCGCTCGCTGGGCTGCCGACATTCTCTCCGGCGGACGCATGGTGCGACCGTGAGAGTTCTCGTCACCGGTGCCAGCGGCCTGCTCGGTCGCGCGGTCGCCGCAGCAACTCTGGCCGCAGGGCATGAGGTGCGCACCTTCCAGCGGCGGCCGTCCGGCGTGCCGGGGGTCAGCGATGTGCTGGGCTCCGTCACCGATCCCGATGCGCTCGCTCGCGCCGTCGACGGCATGGACGCTGTCGTTCACCTCGCCGCGAAGGTGTCGTTGGCCGGCGATCCCGCCGAATTCGACACGGTCAACGTCGGTGGCACCCGCGGATTGATCGCGGCACTCACGGCAGCAGCGGCAGCGGATGCCGGTACCCGGCGCCTCGTCTACGTATCCTCGCCGTCGGTCGCGCATTCCGGTGACTCCATCGTGGGGGATCGCGCGATGCCGGCCGACCCCGCTCAGGCCAGGGGAGACTACGCCCGCACGAAGGCCGAAGCCGAACTGCTCGCGCTGGCCGCCGATTCGCCGAGTCTGCGCGTTGTCGCTGTTCGCCCGCACCTGGTCTGGGGTCCTGGCGACACCCAGCTGGTCGCGCGCGTCGTCGATCGGGCGCGCTCCGGCCGGCTTCCCCTGCTCGGCCACGGCGCGGCACTGATCGACTCGACGTACATCGACAACGCGGCATCCGGAATCGTGGCTGCCCTCGAACGAGCAGAAGACGTGCACGGCAGGTCGTACGTGATCACCAACGGTGAGCCGCGCCCAGTGGCCGAACTGCTGGCCGGAATCTGTGCAGCGGCCGGCGTGCGCGCCCCTGGCTGGCGCGTGCCGGCCGGGCTGGCCAGAACCGCCGGATCCGCGATCGAAGCGGTGTGGCGCATCCGCCCCGGTGTCGACGAGCCTCCCATGACGAGGTTCCTGGCCGAGCAGCTGTCGACGGCGCACTGGTTCGACCAGCGCCAGACTCGCACAGACCTGCAGTGGACACCGGCCGTCTCTGTGGACGAGGGACTCCGCCGCCTCGCGGCTAGCTACTCGGAATAGGTCTGACCCGCTTCTGCCCACTGCACTGCGCGCGTTAGCGCCCGCGCGTCAGGAGGTCCTGGTATTCGGCGTGCTTGTCGATCCAGAACGTGACGTACGGGCACTCGGCCACGACGGGAAGCGCCGTTCGCACGCGCACGTCATCCAGCGCTTGTTCAACGAGGGCGCTGGCCAGCCCGGCGTGCCGCCTGGACGGGTCGACTTCGGTGTGGGTGAACCGGATCTCGTGACCGTTGGTCACGTAGTCGAGCAGTCCAGCCATGTCATCGTCGAGCCAGACTGTGTACCGCGCGAGCGCGGGTTCGTGCCGCACCTCGACGGTGTGCGCTGACTGCTCTGTGTGCGCTGGGTGCCCGGTGTGCGCTGAGTGCACTGTGTGTGCTGAGTGCTCTGGGGCGGTCGATTCGTTCGCTGACAATTCGGAAGTCATCTTGAGAGAGTATTCCGCCTGACAGAATGAAGGAATGCCAATTGCGTGGTCACAGACGTCTCCCAGCCGTGTCATCCACGCCGATAACCTCGACGTGCTCCCGACGATTCCCGACGGTTCCTTCACGCTGATCTACCTGGATCCACCGTTCAACACCGGGCGAGTCCAGAAGCGCCAGGCCACCACGTCCAAGCGCGCTGTCGCGAAAGACGGCGCCCACGCCGTCGGGACGATCACCGGGTTCAAGGGCCAGCGCTACGAGCGGATCAAGGGCGACCTGCTCGGATACGACGACCAGTTCGAAGACTATTGGGCGTTCCTCGAGCCCCGGCTGATCGAGGCCTGGCGCCTGCTCGCCGACGATGGAACCCTCTACCTGCACCTCGACTACCGCGAGGCACACTACGCAAAAGTACTGCTTGACGCGCTTTTTGGCCGTGAGTGCTTTCTCAATGAACTCATCTGGGCGTACGACTACGGCGCCAAGTCGAAGAACCGCTGGCCGACGAAGCACGACACCATCCTCGTGTACGTCAAGAACCCCGACACCTACTACTTCGACTCTGCAACGGTCGACCGCGAGCCGTACATGGCGCCCGGCCTCGTGACGCCAGAGAAGGTGGCCAAGGGGAAGCTGCCAACGGATGTCTGGTGGCACACCATCGTGTCGCCCACCGGCAAGGAGAAGACCGGCTATCCAACGCAGAAGCCGATCGGCATCCTGCGACGGATCATCCAGGCGTCGTCCAGGGAGAACGACTGGGTGCTCGACTTCTTCGCCGGCAGCGGCACGACCGGCGCCGTGGCGGCGTCGCTGGGCAGAAATTTCGTGCTCATCGACCAGAATCCAGAATCCATCGCGGTGATCCGCGAGCGATTTGACCATCTGCCCGACGTGGAGTTCGTGCTCGAACCCTCACCAGCTCCCGTCGGCTGAGCGCACGTCCAGCCGCGGTCTGGAAGACTGGACTCATGAGATTCCGCGTCTTCACTGAACCGCAGCAGGGTGCCACGTACGACGATCAGCTTGCCGTGGCGCAGGCGACCGAGAAGCTGGGCTTCGACGCCTTCTTCCGCTCAGATCACTACCTCGCCATGGGTGGCGACGGCTACCCTGGCCCAACGGATGCCTGGACCACGCTGGCCGGCCTCGCTCGCGAGACCGAGCGCATCCGTTTGGGCACCCTGGTGTCGAGCGTGACCTACCGGCCGCCGGGAATCCTCGCGATCCAGGTGGCCCAGGTCGACCAGATGTCGCGCGGCCGCGTCGAGCTTGGCCTCGGCACAGGCTGGTTCGCTGAGGAGCACGCCGCCTATGGCATCCCGTTCCCCGCCAAGCGTTTCGGCATGCTCGAGGAGCAGCTCGAGATCGTGACCGGCCTCTGGAGCACGCCGCTCGGGGAGCGCTACAGCTTCACCGGTGCGCACTACGAGCTGGTGGACTCTCCTGCGCTGCCGAAGCCAACACAGGAGCGCATCCCGGTGATCGTCGGCGGCGGCGGCGCAAAGCGCACCCCGGCGATGGCAGCGCGATTCGCGACAGAGTTCAACCTGCCGTTCCCCGACTTCGCCGACATCCCGGCCAAGTACGCCGGTGTTCGGGCAGCCTGTGAGGCCATCGAGCGCGATCCGAACGAACTCGTCTACTCGGCGGCTCTCGTGGTCGCGACCGGTGCAGATGAGGCAGAGTTCACCCGGCGCGCTGCCGCCATCGGGCGCGAACCGGCCGAACTGCGCGAACACGGCCTCGCGGGAACGGCCTCAGAGGTCGTCGACCGACTGGGGGCGCTCGAAGCGGATGGCGTCGAATGCGTCTACCTGCAGGTTCTCGACCTCGCCGACCTCGACCACCTGGACTTCATCGCCCGCGAGATCGTGCCGCAGCTGGCCTAGGCTCCGCAGGTCGAGGAGCGCCCGAGGAACGAGGTCGCGTCTCGAGACCCTTCGTCGCGCGGCGCTTACGCCGAGTCGCGCACCACGAGAGACGTCGGCAGGCACGTGACGTGCTCTACGGGTGCGCCCTCAATCAGTCTGACCACGATCTCTGCCATGGTGGTGCCCATCTCCACGGCAGGCTGGTGCACCGTGGTGAGCGCTGGGGTCGCTCCGGCTCCGAAATAGTCATCGTCGAACCCGACAACGGCGATGTCGCCGGGAATCGACAGGCCCCGCTCGTGCAGCACGGTGTACGCCCCGGCGGCCATCTGGTCGTTGGCGGCGAACAGCCCGTCGATGGGCACGCCGCGATCCAGGAGCCTCCGCATGGCTTCGGCACCGGATGCCGGCGAGAAGTCCCCGAATTCCACCAGGGTGTCATCGAGCCCAGCGTCGGCGAGAGCGGTGCGCCAACCGGCCAGCCGGTCGACGCCGGGCGGCATGTCCTGCGGACCGGCAATTGTGGCGATGTTCCGGCGGCCCTGCGCGATCAGGTGTGTGGTGGCGGTCAGTGCACCGGCAGCGTTGTCGACGTCCACGTAGTAGATGTCACCCTCATTGAGGGCCAGCGGCCGGCCACCGAACACGGTGGGCAGCGCATGCCCGAGGTGGGCGAACGAGTGGTCTCCGGTGTGGTGCGAGACAACGATTGCCCCGTCGACGTTGCCGCCGAGCAGGTAGCGTCTCGTCTTCTCCGGGTGGTTCTCCGACGAGATGAGCATGGTGAGCGTGTAGTCGGTCTCGGCCAGGCTCAGTGCGACGCCCTGCACGACGGAGGCGAAGAACGGGTCGGTGAACACCTTCGCCAGCGACTCAGGTACCACGAGAGCGATGGCGTGGGTGCGCCTGCTGGCCAGCGACCTGGCTGCGCGGTTCGGAACGTAGTTGAGGGCGGCGATGGCCTCCCGCACGACGCTGGCAACTTCAGGGTTCACCGTGGGTGAATCATTGACCACGCGTGAGACCGTGGCCCGAGAGACCCCGGCCAGCGCCGCCACCATTTCAAGTGTCGGTACGGGCCGGGGGGTCGATGAATCTGGTGTCACTGTGATCTCCGAGAACCTGAGCAAGCGTCTGACTGCAGTGTCTGACTGCTGGGTTCAGTGTAGAGGCACCGCAACGGCGGAGTTGATCGACTTGATGAGCTCCGCATAGGCAAGCCCGCTGTCCTTGACGGTGCGAACCTGCGTGTCATAGTCGACCCGCACAATTCCAAAGCGCTTGCCGTAGCCCCACGACCACTCGAAGTTGTCGAGCAGCGACCACACGAAGTAGCCACGCACGTCGGCGCCGTCATCAATGGCGTTCTTGACGGCCGCAATGTGATCCATGATGAACGCCGCCCGCTGGTAATCATGCACGCGGCCGACCTCGCTCACGACGTCCTCGTATGCCGCGCCGTTCTCCGTGATGTACAGCGGCGGCAGGGTGTCATACTCGGCCGTGAGGCGCACCAGCAGCGTGCGGAGCCCGCCAGGGTTCACTTCCCAGTTCATGGCGGTGCGCGGCAGTCCGCGACTCGGGAAGGTGATGTACTCAGAGCCAACCCACGGGGATGCTGCCTGGCGAAGAGCCCCGCCGGAGTGTCCGTCCGCGCCTGTGTCGTCTGGATGCCCGCTGATGACGTCGTCGTGATAGTGGTTCACGCCGAGGAAGTCGATCGGGGCTGAGATGATCTCCAGGTCACCGGGTTCGATGACCTCGCTGAGACCGAACGGTTCCAGGTCCTCGAGCGAATCCGCCGGGTACTCGCCGCGCAGGATCGGGTCGAGGAAGATCCGGTTCTGCAGCGAGTCGAAGCGGCGGGCCGCCTCCAGGTCGACTGGGTCGGTCGCATCCAGCGGGATGGCGTTGCTCAGGTTGAGCGTGATGCCGAGATTCTCGGCGCCCAGCTCTCGCAGCGCGGTGACGGCCAGGCCGTGTGCCAGGTGCTGGTGGTGCACGGCGGCTATGGCGGCGCGCGGCTCGGTGCGGCCAGGGGCGTGAACGCCGGACGCATACCCGATCAGCGACGAGCAGAACGGTTCGTTGAAGGTGGTCCAGTGCGTGACCCTGTCGCCGAGCGCGGCGTAGACATCCGTTGCATATTCCGCGAAGCGGTATGCGGTGTCGCGGTTCGCCCAGCCGCCCTTCTCCTCAAGGGCCTGAGGCAGGTCCCAGTGGTACAGGGTGAGCCACGGCAGGATGCCGGCCTCGAGCAGCTCGTCGACGAGCCGTGAGTAGAAGTCGAGTCCGGCAGGGTTCACGGCGCGGTCCCCTGGACGCACCCGCGCCCAGCTGGTGGAGAACCGATATGAACCGAGACCGAGCTCCTTCATCAGGCGCACATCATCCGGCATCCGGTGATAGTGATCGACAGCCACGTTCAGGTTGTCACCGTTGGCGATAGCGCCTGGGACGCGCGCGAACGCATCCCAGACCGAATCTTCCTTGCCGTCTTCGTGTGCAGCGCCTTCGATCTGTGCCGCGGCGGTGGCCGAGCCCCAGATGAAGCCTTCCGGCCAGTTGGCCTGTGCGAGTTCCTGCTGTGGCATTAGCCCTTCACCGCTCCTTGCATGATTCCTGAAATTAGCTGCTTGCCCGCGATGATGAACAGCACGAGCAGCGGGATAGTCGAGAGAATTGCCCCGGTCAGTACCACCGGGTAGTCAACATATCGAGCCGATTGCAACTGCGAGAGCGCTGTCTGCAGTGTCGGGTTCGACGAGTTGAGAACGAGAAGCGGCCAGAGAAAGTCCGTCCAGGCCATCATGAACGTGAACAGGCCGAGAATCGCCATGGCAGGCCGGGCTGCCGGAAGTGCGACGTGCCAGAACGTGCCGATCATGCTGGCCCCGTCAACCCTGGCGGCCTCGATCAGCTCATCTGGGATGACGTCGACGAGGTACTGGCGCATGAAGAACACGCCGAATGCCGTGACGAGCGTCGGCACGATGACCGCGCCGATCTCGCCCGTCCAGCCCCACTGCCGCATGAGCATGAAGAGCGGGATGATGCCGAGCTGGGTGGGAATCGCCATGGTGCCGACGACGAAGACCATGAGCCAGTTGTTCCCCTTGAAGCGCAGCTTCGCGAACGAGTAGCCGGCCAGCGTCGAGAAGAAAACGACGGAGATGGTGATGATGCTCGAGATCAGAATGCTGTTGCCGAGTGCCTGCCAGAACGGGATGCTGTCGAGAACTTCACCGACGTTGATCCAGAACCGGCCGCCGGGCAAGAGCGGTGGCCAGGTCTCGCCCCTGGCCGAGTTGTCGCTCGATCCCATGACGAACGACCACCAGAGCGGATACGCCGATGCGGCGAGGAAAGCGGTCAGCAGGCCGTAGACCAAAAATCCTGGCCTGGCGTCGATACCCATCTGCTTGCGCCGCTTCGGAAGGCGGGAGGAGCTGGAAGCGGATGCCGGGGCGTTGCCGCTGGCAGGCGCCTCGATGGGCGGGGTTGCGATTGCCTGGCTCATAGTCGTGACTCCTCTGCACTCGCGTCGAGGGCGAGTTTCGCTGACGTACCCCTCTGCTCTGCACTGTCGTAATCTGTGCTGCCGTTATCTGCGCTGCCGTTATCTGCGCTGCCTATACCGGCACTGCCTTTATCGGCGCTGAGCGCGTCCAGCTTTCGTCGGGTGCGTTTTTTCGTCACCCGGGCTTCTGTCGAGGCGATTCGCTTTGAGATCAGGAAGTTCAGCACGCCGAACGCGACGATGATGAGGAACAGGAGCCAGGCGATAGCGGATGCCTCGCCGAAGTTCTGCCGGAAGAACGCCATTTCCCAGAGGTAGAGCACCGTGGTCTGGAACTGGCGCGCAGAGCCACCCGCGGTCACCGGGTCGAACAGGCGCGGCTCCGTGAAGATCTGCAGTCCGCCGATGGTGGCCGTGATGATGACGAAGATCATGGTCGGGCGGATGCTGGGCACGGTCATGCTGAAGAAGCGACGGATGGCGCCTGCGCCGTCGATCGCGGCAGACTCGTGGATGTCGCGAGGCACAGACTGCATGGCGGCGAGCAGGATGAGGGCGTTGTAGCCCGTCCAGCGCCAGTTCACCATGGTGGCGATCGCGATGTGGCTGGGGAGGGTCTCGGTCTTCCACATGACAGCGTCGAGGCCGAACGAGCCGAGGATGTTGTTGATCAGCCCGTACTGCTCATTGAACATGTTGGTGAAGATGAGCGAGACGGCGACGGGCGTAACGATGTACGGCAGCAGCACGCTCATGCGCCAGAAGGTCTTCGCCCGAATGTTCTGGTCGAGCACCGCTGCAATGGCGATGGCTGCGATGAGCTGCGGGATAGACGAGAGCAGGAAGATGCTGAAGGTGTTGAACAACGAGTTCCAGAAGAACCTGTCGTTCAGCACTGCGACGAAGTTGTCGAGTCCCACGAAGTCGCCCTGGCCCTTGAGCAGGTGCCAGTCGAAGAGGGAGACCACGAACGTGTAGACCAGCGGGAACAGCCCGATGAGCGCGAAGAGGATGAAGAACGGCGCAATGTACAGGTAGGGAGACGCCTTGACGTCGAGGCGGCTGAAGCGTTGGCGAAGCGCTGAACGTTCATGCCGGGGCGTCGGTGCCATCGCTGGGGTGGTCACCTCTTCCACCTCCGGCGGGCTGGTGCTGAGAGACATGGTGATGCTTTCTTTCGAGCGGGCTGGACAGCTCCCGCCAGGCCCGACCTGTACGGTGCGAGCCTGGCGAGAACGGGGGAGTGCTAGTTGTTGACGACGAGTTCGTCGATCAGCTTGAGGGCTTCATCCCAGCCGGTCTTCGCGTTCAATTCGCCGGCTTCGACGCGGTCGAGCACGGCCTGGAAGACGTTCTCCTGGATGACCGAGTCGTCAGGACCCTTGAACTGGGCGGTAACACCCTTTGCGCGCTCCGCGAGGATGGCGCCAACCGGCGCTCCCTGGAAGAACTCGTTCGGGGTGGCATCTGCCGCAAGGGTTTCCTGCGCCTCAGTGGTGCTCGGGAAGGTTCCAGCTGCCTCGAACTGCTTGACCTGCTGGGCAGGCTCGGTGAGCCATGCTGACAGCGCGGCTGCCTCGGCCTGGTGCTTCGACGTGGTCGGAACGGAGAGGAACGCGCCGCCCCAGTTCGATGCTCCACCGGGGTTCACATCAGCGAAGTCCCAGCCGGTGCTGGCGTCGCCGCCGCCGGACTCGGTGTTGCCCTGTACGACTCCGAGCATCCAGCCTGGGCAAACGAAGGTGGCGAAGCTGCCATCAACGAAGCCCTTGCCGCCGCCCCAGTCCCAACGGGCCTGCTTGGCCGAGAGGCCATCTGAGATGCCCTGGGTGATCCAGCCCCAACGCTCTTCGAGGTCGGCATTGCCGTCGACGTTGAGTTCACCGTCGGCGGTGTAGTAACCCTCGTCCAGCTGGTTGACCATGGAGTTCCAGACGAAGCTGGACTGGTCGAACCAGGCCTTGCCCGTTTTAGCCTTGTACTCGTTGCCGAGCTTGAAGTACTGGTCCCAGGTTGCGTCGGCGCCACCGAAGAGGGCGGCAACTTCCTCGCGGTCGCTGGGGAGGCCAGCAGCTTCGAACAGTGCGCCGTTGTAGCAGAGGCCCTGCGGGCCGATGTCGGTGCCGTAGCCGATGACTCGGCCGTCGGCATCCGTGCCCTGGGCCAGCTTCCAGTCGACCCAGCGGTCGCTGATGTCGTCTGCGCCGAACTCCTTGAGGTCGGTGAACTGGTCGGAGACCTCCATGACGGAGCCAAGCCAGCCTTCCTCGATGGCGACGACGTCGCTGAGGCCGGTGCCGGCGGCGAGCTTCGTGAACAGGTCGGTACGGGCGTTTCCGCCGGTGTCGATGTTCGTGGCCTTGATGGTGATGCCCGGGTTGGCGGCCTCATATTCCTTGTAGAGGTCGTCGTAGCCGAACGTTCCGAACGTGGTTACGGAGAGTTCGATCGGGTTGTCGGTCGAGCCTGCGTCGCTGCTGTTTGCTGAACAGCCGGTTGCGACGAGCGCGAAAGCTGCTGCGCCGGCAACGGCAGCGACAGCGGTGGTGCGTCGTGAGAGCTTCACGGTCACTCCTTTGTGTGTGTGCGTGATGGGAGAGTATGAGAGCGCTCTCTCATCAGCTGTGAGAGCGCTCTCACGTATTACAGATGACAACATAGGGTGCCTTGCATCATGCTGTCAAGAGAGCGCTCTCACGTAAGCGCTTCCACTTTGGATCCGGGTACCACCAGCAACGGATGCCGGTCAAGACTTGGTGGCCTGCCCCGGAAGTTTCACGTCCCTGGTGTGCGTTCCCGGTTCCACGAGCGCGCCCATCGAGTCGGCTGCACCCCTGGCATGGCCGGACATTTCGGTGATTTCCTGGTCTGGGCGAACCGGACGACCCGGACGCGCCCCGACTGGACCTGCATTAGCTCCCGTCCCCACATCGGCACGAGCACCGGCACCGACCGTGGCACCCACGTGTTCAGCGCCGACTTCCTCCGCGCCCACTTCCTCATCAATTTCTGCGCCGACACCCATGTCGTCGCCCTCGCCGGCGCCCTCAGCCACCGCGGCCTCCGCCACTGCAGCTTCTAACCCAGCCTCAGCTTCTGCTTTCTCAGACTTGGCCGCCTCATCTGCGGCTTCCTGCAGGGCAGACGTCTTCCGCAACGGCGGTGCCTTGAGGAACCAACTGACGATGAACGCGACAAACACCACTACGAAGCTCACCCAGAACACCGTCACCGATGCATCGTTGAACGCCACCAGGAACGGATGCTTGAGCACCGGGCTGGCCGAGTCGAGAAACGCCGTGTCGCCATCGAGTGCGGTACCGAGCCCGCTCGGGTTTTGCAGCAGCTTGAGCACCTCTGCGTTGTTCGGATCATCCCGAATCGCCGGATTCTCTGCGGCAGCCCTCAGGCTCTCGATGGTCGATGGTTCGCTGAAGACGGCCCTCATAGTGTCTGGAATTCGGGTGAAGAGCACAGAGAACAGCACGGCAGTGCCGAGAGTTCCACCGATTTGCCTGAAGAAGGTCGATGCAGCCGTCGCCACCCCAATGTCTGGTGCGCCAACAGAGTTCTGGCTTGCAATGGTGAGCGTCTGCATGAGCTGGCCGAGGCCAAGGCCGACAAACAGCATCCCCACCATCATGAAGGTGACAGGGCGGTCGGCTGTGGCAAATGTCATCCAGCCGAACCCGAGTGACATGAACGCCGTGCCGATCACGGGGAATTTCTTGTAGTGGCCTGTGCGCGCGATCAATTGACCGCTCACGATCGACGAGATCATGAGCCCGAGAATCATCGGAAGCAGGAGCAGGCCGCTCTCGGTCGGCGTCGCCCCGTTGACCAGCTGCAGGTAGAGCGGCAGCGTCATCATGGCGCCGAACATTCCGAAACCGACGAGCACGCCGAGTACGGTTGCCACCGAGAATGTGGGCGACCGGAAGAGCTTGAGTGGGATGAGCGCGTCGTCACCCATGAGCTTCTCGGCGATGATGAATGCCACAATGCCGAGCGCGCCGACCACGTAACAGGTGATCGCATCCGCAGAGCCCCACCCCCAGTTGCGGCCCTGTTCCGCCACGAGCAGGAGGGGAACCGTCGCGACGATGACCGTCGCGGCGCCCCACCAGTCAATGCGCACATCCCGTTTGAAGCGGGGAATGTGCAGGAACCGCAGCACCATGACCAGCGCGACGAGTCCGACAGGGATGTTGATCAGAAACACCCAGCGCCAGCCAGGAATCCACAGGATCTGCGTCGCCCCAGCGAACAGCCCACCGAGCAGTGGCCCGATCACGCTGGAGATGCCGAAGACGGCAAGGAAATATCCCTGGTATTTGGCGCGCTCACGCGGTGCCAGGATGTCGCCCATGATCGTGAGCGGCAGCGCCATCAGGCCGCCTGCACCGAGTCCCTGCACCGCGCGCGAGAGGGCGAGGCCGTACATGGACGTGGCCATGCCAGACAGCAACGAGCCGATGAGGAAGATCGTGATGGCGATGATGAACAGCGCGCGCCGCCCGAAGAGGTCGCTCAACTTGCCGTAGATCGGTGTGCTGATCGTGGACATGATCAGATACGCCGTTGTCACCCACGCCTGCAGGGCCAATCCGTCGAGGTCGTCCGCGATTGTGCGCATCGATGTGCCGACCACTGTCTGGTCGAGGGCGGAAAGGAACATGCCTGCCATCAGGCCAAAGATCACTAAGAGGATCTGCCTGTGAGTCATGATGGGCGCTGGAGAGCCCGTTGTTGACGTGGCGTTCATCGAACGCGAAACTACGCCTCGTTCACCCGGATGACAATGAGTTTGGGGCGATGCCGGGTTGCTCCCGGCGTGGATGCCCTGCGGGGCTATGCTCGAAATCGTGTCTGAACCTGGCCGGCATCCCGGTGTCTCGAAGCGTGTTCGCCGCCGCCGCGCCCTCGTCCTGGTGGGCGGATTCGTCGTGCTCGCGATCGTTGCAATCGCTTCCGGCATAGCCTCCGCGCGCGACTCCTCTGATGCGTCACCCGTCGCGTCAACGGCCACCATCGCTCCGAAGCCGAGCGCGACTCCGCTGCCAGACAAGACCCCACGGCCGAGCCCGACAGATTCGCCTGTGCCCACCGTCGTGCCAACGTTCAACAAGGCGGCTCAATCGATCGACGATCCGAACAGCCTCTGGGTCGTCGTGAACAAGACCAGGCCGCTGAATCCCACGAACTTCGAACCAACGGATTTGGTTGATGTGCCCGTGCCGCACACGTGGGCTCCGCGCATGCGCGCGGAAGCCGCCAACGCCATTGTCAGTATGTTCTCCGCAGCCTCCGCCGAGGCCGGGTTGACGCTCGCCTCGAACAGCGCGTATCGCAGCTACGACTCGCAGGTTGACGTGTACAACCAGGATGTCGCGGCAAACGGCCAAGCCTTTGCCGACACGAGCACGGCGAGGCCGGGCACGAGCGAGCACCAGACAGGGCTCACCATGGACATCGGTGCCTCGTCAGGAAACTGCTCTCTGAGTACCTGTTTCGGTGACACCCCAGAGGGAATCTGGCTCGCTGCCAATGGCTGGCGATTCGGGTTTCTGTTGCGCTACCCGGCCGACAAGCCTGACATCACTGGCTATGCATTCGAGCCCTGGCACTATCGCTACATCGGCACAGACCTCGCGGCAGAAATGCACAACACGGCCACGACAACGCTCGAAGAGTTCTTCGCGTTGCCTGCCGCGCCGAACTACGGATAGGGGTCATCCTCTCCACCCCCGGTGCATGAGCTTCATATGCTCTACACAGGTTTCTGCCACGCGAGTGTGGTTCTCTGGTTAATCCCCCACTCCCAATTGGGAGAACGGTTTCACGCGACCGTGGCAGCCCTGAGTTGCCGCGCGTATGCACGAGTGGCCATGGATTGCTTCCGCAATCGGGACCACGCTGGCGGCGAAACTCTCGTCGGCGCGGGGGACACGGTTTTACATTGGAGCACCAGTAAATGGCAACAAGCGCCCGCAAGAATGAACGTCGATCGAAGAAGGCACGTCGGCGGCTGACCGCACTCGTGCTTGCCATCGTCGTCGTGGCAGGCGTGATTATTCTCATCGTCAACCTCGGCAATGGCAAAGCGCCAGAAGCACAGGGCGCAGCCACCCCAGCTGCCACCGGCGACGCCAGGGTCGCGCAGGACGAGACAGGCGAAGCGGATGCCGCCAGCGTTGTCACCGCCACGACAGACAACCCGCAGATTCTGGCGCAGCTGGACTACGTGAACACGTACTGGCTGAACTACAACGACGACTACGGTGTCATCACCGGCAACGACTGCGTGAACTTCACCAGCCAGTCACTCGTGCAGCGCGGCTGGGAGATGGACGACGAGTGGTGGTCTGATGGTCCAAGCACAGCATTCGACTACTCCAAGCCCTGGGTGAGCTCAACGGCATTCCGTGACTATCTCGCCGATTCAGGGCGCGCCACGGCGCTGACCGATGACCAGCGCGACCAGGTGAAGCTCGGCGATGTTGCCCAGTTCGACTGGGACAACTCCGGCGACCGCGACCACACGGCCGTCGTCACCCGCATCGAGAACACCGACGGCAACATCACGATCTACTACGGTGGCCACACCGATGACACCGACTTCCGTTCAGTCGACTGGGCCATCGATGTGAACCACCCGGGGGCCACCGCCTACTACTGGAGCATTCCGGAGTAGACGGCAGCGGCCCGAGCATCGACTAGGCGATAGCGGCGTCGACGATGGCCTTGGCCTCCGCCTGCACCTGGCGCAGGTGCTCGTCGCCGAGGAACGACTCTGCGTAGATCTTGTAGACGTCTTCGGTTCCGCTCGGGCGGGCGGCGAACCAGGCGTTCTCCGTGACCACCTTCACGCCGCCGATGGCTGCGCCGTTGCCCGGCGCGTGGCTGAGCTTGGCGATGATCTTCTCGCCGGCCAGCTCTGTTGCGTCAATCGCGTCGCCGTCGAGCTTGCCGAGCTTGGCCTTCTGCTCTGGCGTTGCCGCGGCATCCACTCTGGCGTATGCGGGGGAGCCGAACTTCTCTGCAAGTTCCGCGTAGCGCTGGCTCGGCGTCTTCCCGGTGACGGCCAGGATCTCTGAGGCGAGCAGCGCGAGCAGGATCCCGTCCTTGTCAGTCGTCCACACCGTGCCGTCGAAGCGCACAAAGCTGGCGCCGGCGCTCTCTTCGCCGCCGAAGGCGACAGAGCCGTCGATGAGGCCGGGGACGAACCACTTGAATCCGACCGGAACCTCCCACAGATCGCGTCCGAGGAAACCGGCAACGCGGTCGATCATGGTCGAGGAGACCAGCGTCTTGCCGATTTTCGCATCGCCGCGCCAGCTAGCCCTGTGGCTGTACAGGTAGTCGATCGCAACGGCCAGGAAGTGGTTGGGATTCATGAGTCCGGCATCCGGTGTCACGATGCCGTGGCGGTCGGAGTCCGCGTCGTTGCCGGTGAGGATGTCGTACTCGTCCTTGTGGGCGAGAACGGATGCCATCGCATTCGGGCTCGACGGGTCCATCCGGATCTTGCCGTCCCAGTCCAGCGTCATAAAGCGCCAGGTCGGGTCGACGTGCGGGTTGACCACGGTGAGGTCGAGTTCATAGCGGTCACGGATCGCGCCCCAGTAGCCGACGCTCGCGCCCCCAAGCGGATCTGCGCCGATGCGGATGCCGCTCTTCTTGATCGCAGCCATGTCGATGATGTTCTCGAGATCGTCAATGTACGTACCGCGGAAGTCGTAGGTCTCGACCGCGCTGGGTTCGCTCCGCAGCACGTTGTTCAGGCCGTCGACGAGCAGTTCGTTGGCCCTGGCGGCGATCCACCCGGTGACATCGCTGTCTGCGGGTCCGCCGTGCGGCGGGTTGTATTTGAAGCCGCCGTCTGTGGGCGGGTTGTGGCTCGGGGTCACCACGATGCCGTCGGCCTGGTCGTCGTTCCCACCGCTGTTGTAGCGGATGATCGCGTGTGAGAGGGCGGGCGTCGGCACGTAGTCGTCGAACTCGTCGACCAGCGCACGCACGCCATTGGCCACGAGAACCTCGAGCGCCGTCGTGTATGCGGGGGCGCTCAGCGCGTGGGTGTCTGCTCCGATGAAGAGCGGGCCCGTGATGCCCTGCGCTGCGCGGTATTCCACGATCGCCTGCGTTGTCGCAATGATGTGGTCCTCATTGAACGCGCCGTTCAGGGAGCTGCCCCTGTGTCCTGACGTGCCGAAGACCACGCGTTGTTCTGGGATGGCTACATCCGGTTTTATGTCGTAGTACGCACGCACCAGGGCGTCGACGTCGATCAGATCAGTATCTTGTGCTGGTGTTCCCGCGCGTTCACTCATGAACTCAGTTTGGCACTGCAACTAGGCTGTGAGCCATGCCAGACACCCCGATTCCTGCTGAGACGCCAATTGACGCTTCACCAATTGACACCTATAGCTTCCTCGGGCCGGCCGGCACATTTACCGAATCCGCACTGGCCCAGGTGCCGGCGGCAGAAGGCAAACCGTGGCGTTCTGTGAACAACGTGGGCGAAGCGCTGGCCGACGTCGTGAGTGGCCGCAGCGTCGCCGCGATGATCGCCATCGAGAATTCCGTCGACGGGGGAGTGTCTGCGACGCAGGACGCGCTCGCCAGCGTGCCGAATCTCCGCATCGTCGGTGAGTACCTGGTGCCGGTGAACTTCGTGCTGGTGGCGCGCCCCGGCACGACGCTGGCCGACGTGCATGTCGTCAACGCGCATCCGGTCGCCTACGCGCAGTGCAGGACCTGGCTCGAAGCCGCTGTGCCGAGCCACGGGCACATCCCAGCCTCCAGCAACGTCGCAGCGGCCGCCTCGCTGTTCGAAAACAGCCAGGCGGATGCCGCCATCGCGCCCCCCGGCATCGAGAAGCACCACGATCTCGTCGTGCTGGCCGAGAACATCGGCGACAACCCGAACGCAGTGACGAGGTTCGTGCTGGTCAGTCGCACGAGCGCCCTGCCCGCACCGACAGGTGCAGACAAGACCAGCCTCATCGTCGAGCTGCCAGAGGATCACGCCGGAGCCCTGCTCGAGATGCTTGAGCAGTTCGCCACCAGGGGCGTGAACCTCAGCCTCATCCAGTCCCGTCCGATCGGCGACGCGCTCGGGCGCTACCGCTTCGTCATCGACGCCGACGGCCACCTCTCAGACGAGCGGATGGCGGACGCCCTGCTCGGCCTCCGCCGGTTCAGCCCCAGTGTCATCTTCCTCGGCTCGTATCCGCGTGCCGACAAGCAGCAGGTTGAATTCACGTCGCGTTATGATGACGGAATCTTCCGCGAGGCGCGTGCCTGGCTGGCGGACATCACCGGGGGGACACCGAATGAGCCACGACCAGCACACTGATTCAGGGCACGCTGACACGCCCCTGTTCGATCCGAGGCATTCGCCGGTTTTCCAGCGCGGTTATGACCCAGAGGCCGACGTTGTAGTGGTGCCTGCAGCGTCGACGCGGCGGGCATCCGCTCGGCTCTTCTCTGGGCGCGAACGCGTAGTCGGTCAGGAGCGTATGTCTGGCCACGATCGCGCTGTCGACCACCCGGTCGCACCGCTGCCCATCCCCGTTGAAGCTGAGCAGCCGACCGTCGACCCCGCCGAGGAATGGACAGGCGATATGCCTGCCCACAACCCGTTCGTCGTGGCCCTGTGGATCATCGGCATCGGGCTCATCGTGGCGGCGGTGTCGTTCCAATGGTGGGCGCTCTCGCAGAGCAACAGCAACAGCTACAGCGGCACAACCTCAGAAATGCCCATTGAATTTGTGCTGCAGCAGCTCTCCTGGAGCGTCACGCCGCCGATGATCTCGGCCGGCATACTCACGATTGTCAGCCTCATCGTCTGGAAAGCACTGCGGTGGCAGGAGCGGAATGGCACTGGTTCCGCACGAGTGCCAGTGGGCCACTCGAATGAGTGAACCGATGCAGCCTCGACAGGGCCGACCGGCCCGCAACCGGGTGAATCGGGCTTGGGTGGTGTTGCTGGTGATCGGCATCGTCGCCATGATGCTCTGGGCTGCAGGGATGTGGGCCAACGTCAACAGTTGGGGCGGGGTAGGCGCGTCAGACGTGTACATGTTCTTCAGGCAGCTGGGCATCTCTGCCAATATCGCATCCAAGATCATGAGTCAGTTCGCCAGCCTGGCTTCCAGTTTTCTGATCCTGGCCTTGGCTGCCCTCATCGGGATGCTCTTCGTGAGCGCCGAGCGCTGGCAGCGAGCACACGTGCGCTGAGCAGCCAGCGGGGCTACGCGACGGGAGCCGGCACCCGCACGATAAGCGCGCGCCTGTCGGCACGGAAGTACACCGACTGCACGAGTCCGAACTCATCACCGTCGAGCTCGAATTCACGCGGCTCGTCCGGCACCAGCCGGATACTGCCACCCCGCAGGGTCAGCATGTGTCGTTCGTCGCTCGACTCTGTGAGGCGAATGATGCTGCGCCCCACCTCTGAGCGGCGCAGCACGCCGTTCTCCCAGCTCACCTTGCGCCAGAGCTGCAGCCAGCCGAGCATGCCCTTCGGGCGAATGACGGCGATGTCGAGGATGCCGTCGTCAAGCAGCGCCTCAGGCAGCAGCTGCAGGTTGCCAGGCAGCAGGCCGCAGTTGGCGATGAGGATGGTGCTGATGTGGGTTGAGCGGTCAGGGCGGCCATCCACGCTGTAACGGATGCGGAACGGCTTCGACTTTTGAATGACCCGAACACCGGCATCCACATAGGCCAGCCAGCCGACCTGCTTCTTGAGGTCCGTCCTGGTGGCGGCGAGCATCTGGGCGTCGAGGCCGACACCCGCCATGACAAGGAAGACGTGATCGTCGGTATCGCCGGTGTCCGTCGTGACCGTCGCGACCCCGAGGTCGATGGCGCGGTCGATGCCGGCGAAGGCGATCTGCACGGCGTCATCGAGGTTGTTCAGGGGCAGCTGCAGGTTGCGGGCGAGCAGGTTCCCCGTGCCAAGGGGAACGACAGCCAGTCCCACTTCGGTGTCGCGGAGCGCTTCGGCGACAGCGCGCACCGTGCCGTCGCCGCCGGCGGCAAGCACGACGGATGCCCCCTGGCGCACGGCACGCCTCGTCGCCTGCTGGCCGGCATCCTTCTCCGTGGTCGCGAACCACAACGTGTCGGCCCACTTCGCCCCGATCTGGGCGGCGTTCACGCTCGCGCGAAGCTTCTGCAGGTCTACCTTGATTGGGTTATAGACGACGGCGGCGTACGGGAGGGTGGTCTTACCATTGGCGGGCACGCGCCAAGGCTAGCAAGCGTGCGGATGCTGCGCTTGTAGACTGGCGGGCGTGATTGATCCGGTGCTGTTACGCGAAAACCCTGACCTCATCAAGCGTTCGCAGGAGGCCCGCGGCTCGTCTGTCGACGCCGTGGATGCTGCGCTCGCGGCTGACGCAGAGCGTCGCGCCTCCATTTCGGCGTTTGAGGCGCTGCGCGCCGAACAGAACCTGTTCGGCAAGAAGGTGGCCGCTGCTCCCAAGGAGGAGAAGAAGGCGCTCGTCGCAGAGGCGCAGGCCCTGGCCGCACAGGTCAAGGCAGCCAGTGCTGCGGCGTCGGAGGCCGAGGAACGCTTCACGACGATCGTGCGCACCATCCAGAACCCCATCATCGACGGCGTGCCAGCCGGCGGCGAAGACAACTTCATCACGCTGCGCACGCACGGTGAGACGCCGACCTTCGACTTCGAGCCGCGTGACCACCTCGAAATCGGTGAGCTGCTCGGCGCGATCGACATGACGCGTGGCGCCAAGGTGTCTGGCTCGCGCTTCTACTTCCTGCGCGGCATCGGCGCCCGCCTCGAGATCGCCCTGATGAACATGGCACTCGACCATGCGCTTGACGCCGGATTCACCCCGCTGATCACCCCGACGCTCGTGCGCCCTGAGATCATGGACGGCACCGGCTTCCTCGGTGAGCACGCCGACGAGATCTACTACCTCCCGGCCGACGACCTCTACCTCACGGGCACCAGCGAGGTCGCGCTCGCCGGGTACCACAAGGACGAGATCCTCGACCTGTCCGCAGAACCGCTCCGCTACGCCGGCTGGTCGACCTGCTACCGCCGCGAAGCCGGATCTGGCGGAAAAGACACCCGCGGCATCATCCGCGTTCACCAGTTCAACAAGCTGGAGATGTTCACCTACGTTCTTCCGGAGAACGCCGAAGCAGAGCACGACCGCCTGGTCGCCCTGCAGGAGCAGATGCTGCAGGCCCTCGGTCTCAGCTACCGTGTCATCGACGTTGCCGCCGGCGACCTCGGCTCGAGCGCGGCCCGCAAGTTCGACATCGAGGCCTGGGTTCCCACCCAGAACGCGTACCGCGAGCTCACCAGCACCAGTAACTGCACCACGTACCAGGCGCGCCGCCTCGACATCCGCTACCGCACTGAGTCGGGCAAGACGTCGCCTGTCGCCACGCTCAACGGCACCCTGGCCACCACCCGCTGGATCGTCGCGATTCTCGAGACGCACCAGCGCGAAGACGGCTCTGTCGTGGTCCCTGAGGCGCTGCGTCCCTACCTCGGCGGCATCGACGTCCTCGAGCCGATCAAATGACGGTTTCCGACTCGCTAGAGCCTGTCGAAATCGGGCCGGACTCGACGATCGACAGAGAGTCTGTCGAGCCCCGGTGGCTCGTCGCTCTCGACATCGACGGCACCACCATGCATGAAGACGGCGGCATCAGCCCAGCTGTGCTGGCGGAGATCACACGACTGGCGGATGCCGGCCACGAGGTCATGCTGGCAACAGGGCGGTCGGAGTCGGCGACGCTGCCCGTGCTTGATCGCCTCGGGATCACCCCGCGCTACGTGGTGTGCTCCAACGGCGCGATCACCCTGCACCGAGACCCGAACGCCCCTGCGGGCTACCGGCGAGCCTGGATCGAGTCGTTCGACCCGACCGACGTGCTCACCTCCATCCGCTCCCACCTGACCGATGCTCGCTATGCCGTCGAAGACGAGCAGGGCTTCTACCGGTACACAGAGCCGTTCCCCGACGCCACCATCGGACTCGACAGCGAACACGTCGACTTCGATGAGCTGTTGCGCCACAAGGCAACCCGTGTTGTCGTCATCTCACCCGACCACGACATGGAGGACTTCCTCGGCGTGGTCGAGCGGATGGGCCTGCACAAGGTCAGCTACGCCATCGGCTGGACGGCCTGGATTGATATCGCGCCAGACGGCGTCAACAAGGCAACGGCAATGGAACGGGTGCGTTCAGCCCTCAATGTTCCACGCAGCAGAATCATGGCTGTCGGCGACGGACGCAACGATATCGACATGCTCGAGTGGGCGAGCGTCGAAGGGCGTGGCATCGCCATGGGAGCGTCTCCCGCTGAGGTCATCGCCGCCGCGAACGAGACGACAGGGTCCGTGCACGACGACGGTCTCGCCGCGGTGCTTCGCACGCTGTAGCCGGAATATTGCAGCCCTGTAAATTCGTGCTGCATTGTGACACAAAGGCTCTCGCTCGCGAGCATCTCGTTAGATACACTCGCAGTGATCGGCCTCGGGCACCCAACAGTTCGCAATGGCGCGAACGACCATCGGCTGGTCCCTTGGAGGAATTGTGTTCCTACGACGCAAGCCGACGGCCGTTCTGGCCATCGCGGCTCTCGCCCTCACCCTCACGGCGTGCACGAGCGATTCTGGGGGCACGTCTACGACATCCGCTTCCGGCGTCGATGCGGCGACTGCCACGAGCGCTGCGGACTTCGGGGGGCTTGATGCGCTGGTCGATGCGGCGAAGAAGGAAGGCACCCTCAACGTCATCGCGCTGCCGGACAACTGGGCGAACTACGGCAAGATCATCGCGTTGTTCAAGGAGAAGTACGGCCTGACCGTGAACTCGGCCAACCCGGAGGGCTCAAGCGCCGACGAGATCAAGGCAGCGGACGACAACAAGGGCCAAGACACCGCACCAGACGTCTTCGACCTCGGCACGGCTGTCGCGCTCGACAGCACGAAGTACTTCGCCCCGTACAAGGTGGAGAACTGGGATGAGATCCCGGCCGACAACAAGGAAGCCAGCGGCCTGTGGGTCAACGACTACACCGGCAGCATGTCGATCGGCTACAACTCGGCGAAGTATCCGGAACCCACGTCGCTCGACGACCTGCTGGGCGCCGACTACAAGGGCGCCGTCACGATCAACGGTGACCCGACGCAGGCTGGCGCTGCCTTCGCGGCGGTCGGCCTCGCCACCGTGCAAAGCGGTGGAACGCTCGACGACTTCCAGCCGGGCATCGACTTCTTCTCGCAGCTGAACAAGGCGGGCAACTTCCTGACGGTCAACCCGACGCCGGCAACCATCGCATCTGGTGAGACCGGGGTCGTCTTCGACTGGAGCTACAACAACCTCGCCAACGCCAGTGCCGTCGACGGCTGGAAGGTCACGACCCTCCCCGGTGTCGCGTACACGAGCTACTACAACCAGGCGATCAACAAGGATGCCCCGCACCCCGCAGCAGCCAGACTGTGGCAGGAGTTCATCTTCAGCCCTGAGGTGCAGAACCTGTATCTGGCCGCCGGCGCATACCCGGTGACGCTCGACGCACTGATCGCCGCCGGCACTGTCGACCAGGACGCGCTGGACACCGTGGGCGAGCTGCCCGCTGACCGTGTCAGCCCCACCACCGAACAATCCGATGCGGCGAACGCTTTGCTCGCCCAGAACTGGGCCGCAGCCGTTGGCTAACCAGGCTGGCGCTGCAGCGTCAGCCGCGCCGACCGTCGGCGCGGGGGATCACCCCCCGCGCTCGGCGGCCAGGCATCGAGTAGACGCGCCGGTCGACGCCCCGCCGGCCAGGCGCCGCGTGAGCTGGGGGCCGTATCTCGGGCTCGCACCGTTCGCGTTCTACGTGTTGCTCTTCCTCGCGTTGCCGACGGTGTTGGCGCTGGCCACCGGGTTCTTCGACGACGACGGCAGTCTCACATTCGCCAATGTGGCCGCCCTGGGTGATCCCGTCATCCTGAACACGTTCTTTGCCTCGTTCTGGGTCTCTGCGCTTACCGCGGTCGTTGGAGCTGTGGTCGGCGCCCTGGTCTGTTATGCCCTGATCGGCACGCGGGCCGGCAGTCGGCTCCGGCTCATCATCGAGTCGGCGTCGAGCGTGCTTGCCCAGTTCGGTGGCGTCATGCTTGCGTTCGCCTTCATCGCCACGATCGGCGTGCAGGGCCTCATCACCGTCTTCCTCGAGACCAGCGTCGGGATCGACATTTACGCAGACGGCGTCTGGCTGTACCAATTGCCGGGGCTCATCCTGCCGTACATCTACTTCCAGGTGCCGCTGATGATCATCACCTTCATGCCGGCGCTCGATGGACTGAAGCCGCAGTGGGCTGAGGCCAATGCCACGCTCGGCGGCAGCACGTTCACGTACTGGCGCACGATCGGGGCGCCCGTGCTCGCTCCGGCGTTCTTCGGTAGCCTGCTGCTGTTGTTCGCCAACGCCTTTTCGGCCTATGCGACGGCTGCGGCGCTCATCAGCCAGGGGTCGCAGATCGTGCCGCTGCAGATTCGTGCTGCGCTGGTCAGTGAAACACTGCTCGGTCGGCAGAACATGGCAGGCGCGCTCGCTCTCGGCATGATCATCGTGATGGTGATCGTCATGACGGCTTACTCGTTCCTGCAATCACGCACCACGAGGTGGCAACGATGACCGAGATGGCCGCGGTGAACCGCAGCAGTGTCACCGCCACCCCCGCCAATACGCGCGGCAGCGGTGGGATCGCACCGAGTCGCGCCGTGCGCTGGGTGATTCTCGGCGTGGTCGGCGTGCTGTTCGCGATTCCGATCCTGTCGATGATCGAGTTCAGCCTGCGGGCCGGCCTGGCGGGTGGATACACCGTCTCGCACTGGACAGCCGTCTTCGACCCTGCCCTGTCGAGCCAGTACGCCACGTTGTTCACCGGCCTCACCAACTCGCTCGTGTTGGCCGTCGTCACCGTCGCCATTGTGCTCGTCATCGTGCTGCCGACAATGATCCTCGTGCAGCTCAGCTTCCCGCGGTTGCGCCGCGTGCTCGAGTTCATCTGCATCATCCCGATCACGGTGCCGGCGATCGTGCTCGTCGTCGGGTTGGCGCCGGTGTACTCGGTGGTGGCATCCATTTTCGGCAGTTCGGTCTGGACGCTGTCGTTCGCCTACGGGATCACTGTGCTGCCGTACGCGTATCGCACCCTGCAATCCAACCTCGGCGCCGTCGACGTCAACACTCTCAGCGAGGCGGCCCGGTCGCTCGGCGCCGGCTGGTTCACGGTGCTCTGGCGCGTGATCCTGCCGAACCTGCGTCGCGGCATCCTGGCGGCATCCTTCATCTCCGTGGCCGTTGTGCTTGGCGAGTTCACCATCGCATCGCTGCTCAGCAGGCAGAACCTGCAGACGGCATTGCTTGCGGTCTCGCAAACCGACCCGTACGCCGCCATCATCTTCGCGTTGCTCTCCCTCATCTTCGTGTTCGTGCTGTTGCTGATCATCGGCAAAGTGGGCGAACCCGGACTCCGACGCCGTGGAAAGAACAGGACCAACCCATGACCCCCACTGGAGCAGGAGTCGTGCTCGTCGACATCGCCAAGTCGTTCGGCGGCCAATCGGCGCTGCACAATTTCAGCCTTGATGTGCGACCGGGGGAGTTCGTTGCGCTGCTCGGCCCGTCAGGCTGCGGCAAGACGACGGCACTGCGCTCGGTGGCCGGGCTGGAGTCCGTCGACAGCGGCTCCATCACCATCGACGGCGTTGACGTCACCTGGCAACCCACGAATAAGCGTGACCTCGGCATGGTCTTCCAGTCGTACTCGCTGTTTCCGCATATGACAGCGGGGCAGAACGTTGAATTCGGGCTGCGGATGCGCAAGGTGCCTGCAGCCGAGCGGGCCAGTCGGGCGGCTGAAGCACTCGACATGGTCGGTCTCTCCGCCTACGTCCATCGCTTCGCCCACGAGCTGAGCGGTGGCCAGCAGCAGCGGGTGGCCCTGGCCAGGGCGTTGGTCACCCGGCCGCGGGTGTTGCTGCTCGATGAGCCGCTGTCTGCCCTCGACGCCAAGGTGCGCCTGCAGCTGCGCGACGAGATCCGTCGCATCCAGACCGAGCTCGGCATCACCACGCTCTTCGTGACGCACGACCAGGAGGAGGCGCTGGCCGTCGCCGACCGCGTGGCCGTCATGCGCGCGGGCGGCATCGAGCAGATCGGCACGCCTGAAGAGCTCTATAGCAAGCCGTCAACACCATTCGTGGCCGAGTTCGTTGGCCTCAGCAACCGCATCGATGGCATAGCGGATGCCGGATCGGTGCGTGTCCTCGACCGCTCGTTGCCCATCGCCATACCTGGCACGCGAGACGGCCCGGTGCGGGTCTTCCTCCGACCAGAAGACCTGCGGCTGGCGACGAGCGGCATCAGTGCCACCGTGGTGCTCTCGAGCTTTCTCGGGTCGCTGCGCCGCACGAGGGTCGAGCTTCCAGACGGCACCACCCTGTCGGTGCAGCACAGCGCCAGGGACCGCACCATGGTCGGCGACCAGGTGTTCATCGAACTGTCTGGGGCTCCCGTCGCCGTCGAACCGGCCGCCGCCATGGCCGCCGCTGGCCTGGACGAGGCGGCCGTGTCGAGCCAAGACTTGGTGGGGAATGGTTGATGCCGGAGCAACGGGAGACGACGTCACCGCACCACGCGATGGCGCAGTTGGTCCCGTGCCCGGAGGGCTGGCCGCGGCGAAGGCGCCTGCGGTCGCTTCGCCGAAGGCGTTGCCGCTGGCCAGGCATGGCCGCCTGCCGGTTGAACCGCTGCGGCTCGCGATCCTTCGATTCGTGGGAGTCGCGCTCGTCGTCCTGCTGGTGAGTGTGACATCCGTTGTCGGAATTGCGATCTGGAACGTGACTGCCGGCCTGAAGCCGGGCGTCTCGCTGCCGAATGACGCGGGCCCCGTGGTCAAACCGAAGGATGGCGCCATCGACCTGCTTCTGGTGGGAAGCGACAGCGGGGGAGGCGACCCGGCGTACGGCGAACGCAGCGCAACGTTGAATGACGTGACAATCCTGCTGCACGTATCACAGGACCACAGCTCGGCAACGGTGGTGAGCTTCCCCCGCGACATGCTGGTGGAGATTCCCTGGTGCGCGCCGTCGGCGGACGGAACGACCCCCGGCACCGACGGCGGCTTCACCGACCTGCTCAACACGAGCCTGTCGTATGGCGGGCTGGCCTGCACGGTGACGATGATTGAGCAGCTCACCGGGATCACCATCCCGTACGCAGCCGAGATTGAGTTCAACGGCGTCATTGAGATGTCGAACGCCGTCGGCGGCGTGCCCGTGTGCGTGGCAGAGCGGATCGACGATCCGTATACCGGGCTCATCCTTGAGCCTGGCGTGCATGAGCTGGAAGGCATGCAGGCCCTGCAATTCCTGCGCACGCGTCATGGGCTGGTCTCCGGAAGCGACCTGGCCAGAATCGGCAACCAGCAGGCGTTCCTGGCGTCCCTGGTGCGCACGATCAAGAGTGAGGGCACGTTGAGCGATCCGCTCACGCTTTACAGCCTGGCCAAGGCCGCCGGCGACAATATGGTGCTCTCCACGAGCCTGCAGCCGTTGGACACCATGGTGGCGATCGCGATGACGCTCCAGAACATCGACCTGGCCAACGTGACGTTCGTGCAGTACCCGGTTGCGGGCACGTACAAGGGCATCGAGCCGCTCACCGACGATGCGGCTGCACTGTTCGATGCCCTCGAAAATGACCGGCCGATCACCCTCAGCGGCACCGTCGGTGAGGCGACTCAGGTGACGCCATCCACTGTGCCAAGCGAGTCGGCGACGCCGGAGGATACGCCTGCGCCATGGTCGACGGATGCCGCGCCAGATGCCACCGCAGAGGCCCCGACACTCGACGCCGGAGAGGGGCCCGTCACGCTGCCGCCAACCATTTCTGGGCAGACCGCAGCCGAAGAAACGTGCACGGTTGGACAGTCGCTTGGCAACTAGTGCGGGTGCCTCATAACCTTCCCCCAGCACCTTTTCAGGAAGCGCTGGCACTGTGGAGATTCTGCTATCGGCTAGAATCGGTCATTGTTCGTCTGATTTACCCGCGTTGAACGTGACGTAGGCTGGCCGAACGAGGAGGGCTGTCCGAGCGGCCGATGGAGCCAGTCTTGAAAACTGGTGGGCAGAAATGTCTCGTGGGTTCGAATCCCACGCCCTCCGCACTAGGTGCCTGGCAAGCACATGACGTGAAAGGATCTGAGTGAGCGACACACTGCGCCCCCGCTCCAATAGATCACGCAAACTGGGCAGCATTGCCCGTCACGGCCGGCTGAAGAAGTCGAATCCCTGGGCTGCCGTCATGCGCATCATCGGCGCCTCTCTCGCCGTCGTGCTCATCAGCACCGTCTCGATTGCCGGCATCGCCGCGTTCGACGTGGCCGCCAGTGTCCAGCCGGGTGTGCACCTCGCCAATGAGACAGAGGGCCCCGTGCCGCAGATCGGCGCCATCGATGGCGGCGTGAACCTGTTGCTCGTCGGCAGTGACAGCCGTGTCGGCCAGGATGCCGCATTCGGTGACGAAGACGACACCGGCGACCTCAACGACGTGACCATGTTGCTGCACATTTCGCAGGACCACTCCAACGCGTCCATCATCAGTTTCCCTCGCGACATGTTCGTGCCGATTCCAGAGTGCACCGACCCGGAAACGGGCTACACCTCTGATGCCATGAGTCGCCAGAAGATCAACACCACCCTCACCTACGGCGGGCTTTCCTGCACCGTCGCGACGGTCGAGGAGCTCACCGGCCTCAGCATTCCCTTCGCGGCCGAGGTGCAGTTCAGTGGCGTCATCGCCATGTCGACTGCAGTCGGCGGCGTGCCGGTCTGTGTGGCGGAGCGCATTGAGGACGAGTACACCGGTACCTTCCTCGACCCGGGCGAGCACACACTGGCTGGCGTCGACGCCCTGCAGTTCCTCCGCACCAGGCACGGTGTCGGCGACGGCAGCGACCTCACGCGCATCAACAACCAGCAGGTGTTCATGTCGTCGCTCGTGCGCACGATCAAGAGCGCCTCTACCCTGTCGGATCCGCTGAAGGTCTACTCGCTGGCCAAGGCAGTCACCGGCAACATGGTGCTCTCCGACTCTCTCAACAACGTTGACCGCATCGCCTCGATCGCGATCGCACTGAAGGACATCGACCTCAACGACGTCACCTTCATCCAGGTTCCGACCGGAAGCACAGAGGGCGGCGTGCTGCCCCTGCAGCCCGACTTCGACGACCTCTTCACGGCCATCGCTGCCGACCAGCCTGTGGCGCTGGGTGGCACCACCGGTCGTGGCGCGACCGTCGACCCGAACGCACCCGTCACCGATGCGCCGGCCGCCGACGTTCCAGCCGCAGACACAACGACGGATGCCGCAGCCGACCCGGCCGCACCCGTTGACCCATCCGCGGGAACCGGCGCGACAGTGTTGCCAGACACCGCGACCGGCCAGACGGCTGGCCAGTACACCTGCTCGGTGGGCCGCACGCTCGACGACCAGGGCTGATTAGTGCGTCGTTCGGCCGGTGGTCGAAATGACGCTACGAGTTCGGTTATGATTACTGTGGCGTGTTCGCGTTAGCGAGCACTCAGGAGCTGTCGCATAGTTCGGCCTAGTGCACCACCCTGCTAAGGTGGAGTACCCTTTACAGGGTACCGTGGGTTCAAATCCCACCGGCTCCGCACACAAAACCCTCGCCTCGGCGGGGGTTTTTCTTTGCCATCTGCCTGGTGCCTGCCGCTCAGAAGTCCGTGAGGAACGCCTCCCAGGCGCGCCGCCGATCACCGCGGGGGTCGGACTCGACGTGGTCGATATTGTCGATGATCAGGGTCAACCTGTTGGTCGTCGAATGCCGTGGCCAGGTCGACTCGACGGCCCCGGTGCAGGCGAAGTGGAGCCAGTGGCGTCGCATCCGCTCGCCTGCGCGCATGAAGGGCGTGCGGCCGCCGAGTGCCGTCATCGTGCGGCCAGCGCTGGTGTTTGACCGGTCGAACAGGGCGAGCATCTCGATGCCGTGGGTGGCGTCGAAGCCGAGCATGCGCATCAGGCGTGGCGCAACGTCGAACCGGTAGAGGTGCACGGGGGCGAAGTTCGAGTGGTATTCGGCCACCTTCACGGTGGGAAACCAAAAAGCGGAATCGCCGGCGAAGTCCGCCGCTGGGCGGGGGAGCGGCAGCCCGGTGTACGCCAGGCGCAGATCTTCCCATGACGACTCAGGTGCCCGCTCGAACAATGCATCAATGCGCGAAATCGAGGAGGGAAGAATCTCAACCCTGCCGCGGAACGCGGAGCCCTCACGATCGTTGGTACCCAGAATCAGCGGCACCCTGTGTGCCCTGCCGCCCCGGAACGCATCGATGGGCCGTTCGGGCAGGAAGTCGCCGTCGACGACCGGCGCCAGGCAGAACGTGCCGGGGTAATCGTCGGGAACGCGTGCCTGCAGCTCAAGCGCAGCAGCATTGAGGCGAGTGACATCCGCTGTCGCCAGCTGATGCCCGATCTCGCCTGGCTGCTCGATCAACCGCTGGGTGGAGGCGCGGGCGGACGCGGGCAGGGCCAATCCACGCGAAGGTGCGCTCGTCTGGAGGAGTTCGACGAAGTCTGCGGCCCACCGCCCTGCCAGCTCCTTCGAGTAGACCGCGTTCGGCGGCGGACTCTGCGCGATGGCCCGGTGAAACAGCCCGGCGGCTGACGGCGTTGTCATCAGCGTGGTGACCGCGTTGCCTCCCGCCGATTCCCCGAACAGGGTGACGTTGTTCGGGTCTCCTCCGAATGAGCGGATGTTGTCCCTCACCCACACCAGCGCAGCAACCTGGTCCCGCAGCCCGAGGTTGCTCTCGATGGGACGCTCCGGTGTTGAGTAGCGGCTGAAGTCCAGGTATCCGAGCGCCCCCAGTCGATAGTTGAAGCTCACGTAGATGACGCGCCCACTCGACACGAGACCGGTGCCCTGTCCGGAGAAATCCTGGGATGACCCGACGCTGTAGGCGCCGCCATGGATGAACACCATCACGGGCTTTCCCAGCCGACGCCGGCCGGGAACGGCGGCAGCCATTACGTTCACGCTCAGGCAATCCTCACTGGCCGGCACCTTGGGCGATGTGCCCTTGAACTGTCCCCGATACACCTGCGGAGCGACATGGCCGTATCGCGATGCATCGCGCACTCCCGACCAGGGTGTGACCGGCTGCGGCGCACGAAAACGTAACGCCCCCTCAGGAGGAGCGGCGTATGGGATGCCGCGCCAGGCGAAGATGGACCCCTCGCGCACGCCGCGCACGAGACCGCCGGTCACCCGCACGTCCAGACTGCGCCGGGCCGGTACGTTCACCGAGACCGCCGTACCCTGGCTGATGCCATTGGCGTTCATCTTGACCAGTTAAGCACCGGCCGCTGAGGACGACTAGAGCGCAAAGCTGAGCGTTGTTTCAACCGGCGAGGCAGCAGGGGAACGGCTGGATCGCGGCTCTAATTGCGCGCTGGGGCATTGTCTGTCCGCGAAAGCAGTCTTATCATCACGAGACCGGCGCGACGCCGGCGTTTCCCTTAATGCGCTCCCGAAGGCTCGTCGATGGGATAACTCATGTATGCAGATGTCGTCGCCAGTGCGGCAACGCTGTCGGCCACCGGTCAGGATCTGCCCGTCGGCGCTTTTGTCGCCGCTGGCGTGCTGTTTCTGCTCGGGGGATCGCTGCTCGGCCTGCGCGCCATCAGGCGGCGCTGGTCGAAGTAGGTGTCAGGCGTCAGGTGCCTGACGGTAGGTGCCAGGCGCTAGAAGCGAGGCCTCTTGTTGTAGCGCACCGCCGTGATGGCGATGTCCATGCCCCAGATCATCAGGGCGAAGGTGAGTCCCTGCAGCACGCACATCCATGCGGGTTCCAGCGGTGAGATCGACACCCAGATCCATGCCACGGCCCCAATGAGGGAAATGACGTAGCTGAACGTGGTTCTGGCGTAGAGGGCGATTCCGGAGACGATCGCGCCGGCGACGGTCACCTGGAAGAGCGGGAGCGGAACGTTGGGGTTGTATCGCCAGGTCTCCACCAAACACCAGAGGAACAGCACAGCGGACACCAGCACGACGAGGGTTGCGATGCCTGCCCCTACTGGCCGTGGCAACTCACCAGCCAGGCTGCGAACGATGGGCTCTTCCGGCAGCGGCAACCAGGCGTGATGTGGCTGCGCCGCGACCGCGGTCGGTGCCGAATACGTCTCTGTGACTTCCGTATGCTGACTCACGCGGCTCATCCTACGCTCGCCGCCGAGCGGCGTACAGAATTATCCGCCTGGCTATCCGACCGAGAGAATGGCCGCCCAGATGTCGGCGCGGGCGTGGAATGTCGTCATGTCCCGGCCGAGGAGGCGCTCAGCCTGTTTGATGCGGGCTCGAACGGTGTGCCGATGGATGCCAAGCACCTGGGCCGCCGCGTCAAGCTGGCCGTTGTTTTCCAGCCAGACCCGCACTGTTTCCAGCAGATTGGATCCGGATGCTGCGTCGCTGTCGATAAGCGGGGCAAGTGTCGCTCTGCCGATCTCCCTGGCATCCGTTCGCGCGAGGAACGCAAGCACGCCCTGACGGGAGATGGCATCGAACTGGGCGACGCCAGGGCCGCCCTCCTTGGCGCGCTCGAGGCTTCGCTCCGCCTGTACGAGGGCGTGCTGCAGCGACTCGTAGCCGGTCGGATCTGACACCCCGGCATGCAGGTCGAAGGCCTGGCAGAGCTCGTCGGCCACATCGAGCGACTCCTCAGACAGGCACAGCACGACATGGTCTCCGCGCACCCCATAGAAGACGGATCCAGGCTGCGCCTCGATGCGAAGCTCCAGCAACTCTGTCACCGAGCTGATCTTGTCGTGGGGAACAGCGGCCAGCACGATTCGTACAGGGGCGGGAGGGAGGCCGCCCCACATCTCGGCAGCGATGGACGACACCAGCTCGATACTGCCGCCGAGGAGCGCATTGAGCAGCCCGGTGCGCAGGTGGCCGCGTGCGCGGTCGAAGGCGTGGTTCTGCTCAAGGGCAAGCCCGGCCAGTGCAATGACGGAGGTCACGAGTTCCTGACTGGCGTGGTCAAGCTCGACGGCACCGCCGAGGGCGAGCACGCCGCGCAATTTGTTGCTTCCGCCCAGGGTCTGCAGGGTGAGGGTTTCGCCGCTCGTGACCACGGAACTGCTTGCGCGCTGCCCGCGACGGAGCAGCTTCACCGCTTCGGCCTGCACGATGCCGAACGCATCTCCGGTGAGAGCATCGGCCGGGAACACGCGGTCAAGGTTCCCAGCGGCGTCGAACAGGGCGACCCAGTGGTCGAGCTGGTTCGAGAGTTCGCCGAGGGTGGCTCGCAGCCCGTCTGGGCGCAGCGCAGCGAGTGAGATCGCGCGCTGCGCACGCACGGCCCAGGTGTGCCTGGCATAGCTTTCCTCGGCAACCAGCTCGGCTGCCAGCCGGGCGATGGCGATGAACGGTGTGCGATACGGCACCTCGAACAGCGGCAGACCATAGGCCAGACAGGCCGCGACCAGCGGGTCTGGCGTGCCATCCCTGATCACTTCGGTGCCGAAGCCGAGGCCCACGATGCCGAGGGTGACAAGTCGCGCCACATAGTCGTCATAGAAGCCGACCTCCGAAGCGGAACCGCTCAGCGCGGCATCCGCATCGAACTGGGTGCCGGTCGTCAACAACACCTGGCCCTCTGAGATGAACGGCGTTGGGTCGAGCAGGTCTGAGGCGTGCACCCACTGCACCTGGCGCTGGAGGGCGTCACCCGGAAGATCGGATTCCGGGGTCAGCAGGCGCAGCTGCAGGTCGGTCTGGCTAAGCAGGCGGCGGAGGGGCGGCGGCATTGGACTCCTCGAGCGGTGGCGGGGCTGGCAAGCGGATGGCCGTCACGGCGAAAACGCTGGTCCCTACTATACGATCGGGCGATACCGGCAGGTGGCGGCGCTCTTTACGCTGAAGCATCCGCTCACTGAATTGGAGTCCTATGACCCTCCTCGACACCGTTGCCAGCGCCTCGAACTCCATTCCCCTTGGCGGACCGTCGCTGCCCCAGGAACGTCGGCTGGTCACGTCGATTCCCGGCCCGAAGTCGACGGAGTGGCTGGCGCGTAAGTCTGCGGCCGTCTCTGCGGGCGTCGGCACTACCATTCCGGTGTTCGTCGTCGCCGCCGGCGGTGGCGTCATTGTCGACGCCGACGGCAATTCCTTGATCGATCTCGGTTCCGGCATCGCGGTGACCGGTGTCGGCAACAGCAACCCGCGCGTCGTTGCCGCGGTCAGTGCCCAGCTGGCGCAGTTCACGCACACCTGCTTCACCGTGGCTCCCTACGATTCGTACGTTGAGGTCGCTGAAGCCCTCAACCGGCTCACGCCCGGCGATCACGAGAAGCGCAGTGCGCTGTTCAATTCGGGTGCTGAAGCCGTGGAGAACGCCGTGAAGATCGCCAGGCACTACACCGGCAAGCAGGCAGTCGTCGCGTTCGACCACGCGTACCACGGCCGCACCAACCTCACCATGGCGCTCACGGCGAAGAACATGCCGTACAAGGATGGCTTCGGCCCATTTGCCCCAGAGATCTACCGCGCGCCGCTGTCGTACCCGTACCGCGACGGTGGGCAGGACGGCGTGACAGCCGCGAAGGCCGCCATCAGCATGATCGAGAAGCAGGTCGGCGCCAAGAACCTCGCAGCGCTTCTCATCGAACCCATCCAGGGAGAGGGCGGATTCATCGTTCCCGCCGACGACTACCTGGGCACGCTTCTTGCCTGGGCGCGTGCAAACGACGTTGTCTTCATCGCCGACGAGGTGCAGACGGGGTTCGCTCGCACCGGAGCCATGTTCGCCTGCGACCACGAGGGCATTGTTCCCGACCTGATTGTCACGGCGAAGGGCATCGCCGGAGGGCTGCCGCTGTCGGCCGTCACCGGTCGCGCCGAGATGATGGATTCGTCACACGCCGGCGGGCTCGGCGGAACGTATGGCGGAAACCCCCTGGCCTGTGTTGCGGCACTGGCCACGATTCAGAGCTACGAGGAAGACGGCCTGGTGCAGCGCGCTGCTGACATCGGCACGCTCCTCACCGGACGCCTGAACGCGCTGCGCGTGAATGATGCCCGCATCGGCGACGTCCGCGGCAGAGGCGCGCTCATCGCCATCGAGCTTGTCGACCCTGCAACGGGCGAACCGGATGCCGCACTCACCAACCGTGTCGCGAGCATGGCTCACGCACAGGGCGTCGTCGTGCTCACCTGCGGCACCTACGGCAACGTCATCAGGTTCCTGCCGCCCCTGTCGATCTCCGACGAGCTCTTGATCGAGGGGCTCAGCGTGATCGCTTCGGCGCTCGCCGCGGCCTGACGCCTGCCCATCACCCTGAACCAAGCATCGATGCCAAGCATCGACGCCAAGCCTCGCCGGGCAGGTGCCCGCGTATCGTTGAGTATGGATTCACCGCCCCGCCGGTGAGCAAAGGAGAACTCCAGTGTCAGACAAAGAAACCGCGCTGCTGGCGAAAGTGCCGACCGGTCTGTTCATCAACGGTGAGTGGCGCCAGGCCGCATCGCGGAAGACCCTGCCGGTGTTCGACCCGGCAACAGGCCTCGAACTGACCCGCATCGCCGACGCCGGTGTCGAAGACGGTGCGGCTGCCCTCGACGCTGCCGTCGCCGCACAGGACGGGTGGGCCACGACTCCGCCACGCCAGCGGGGTGAGCTGCTCCGCCGCGCTTTCGACCTGCTGCAGGAACGCAAGGACGAGTTCGCGCTGCTGATGACGCTCGAGATGGGCAAGCCCCTCGGCGAAGCGCTGGGCGAGGTCGCGTACGGCGGCGAATTCCTGCGCTGGTTCAGCGAGGAAGCCGTGCGCATCAGTGGCCGCTACGGACTCACGCCTGAAGGCACAGGCCACATGGTGGTGTCTCAGCGCCCCGTCGGGCCGTGCTTCCTGATCACGCCCTGGAACTTCCCGCTGGCCATGGCAACGCGGAAGATCGCGCCCGCACTCGCCGCCGGATGCACTGTCGTCGTGAAGCCGGCCGAACTGACCCCGCTCACCACGCTGTACTTCGTGAGGTTGCTCGAAGAAGTCGGTCTCCCGGCTGGCGTCGTCAACGTGATCACCACCTCCCAGTCGTCAACCGTGTCCGCACCGATCATCGCTGACCCGCGCCTCCGCAAGCTCAGCTTCACCGGCTCAACCGCTGTCGGGCAGCGCCTCATCGCCCAGTCGGCGACCGGAGTGCTCCGCACCAGCATGGAGCTCGGCGGAAACGCGCCGTTCATCGTCTTCGACGACGCAGACCTCGACAAGGCGGTCGAGGGAGCCATGCTCGCCAAATTCCGCAACATCGGCCAGGCCTGCACTGCAGCCAACCGCTTCTTCGTGCACGAGTCCGTGGCACCGGAGTTCTCCCGTCGTGTCGCCGAACGCGTCGCGGGCCTCACGATCGGCCGGGGTACAGAAGAAGGCGTCACCATCGGCCCGCTCGTCAACGATGCAGCCGTCGACACAACGGATGCCATGGTGCAGGATGCCGTCGACCGCGGCGCCACGCTCCTCATCGGCGGATCACGCCCGGAGGGCCCCGGCTCGTTCTACGCCCCGACAGTGGTCACCAACGTCCCGCTCGGCAGCCGTCTGCTGAGCGAGGAGATCTTTGGCCCGTTGCTCGGCATCACGACCTTCAGCGACGAAGACGAGGCAGTGCGCCTGGCCAACTCCACCGAGTTCGGCCTGGTCGCCTACGTCTACACCTCAGACCTGGCACGCGGCCAGCGGATGATCGACCGTATCGACACCGGCATGATGGGCTTGAACACCGGGCTCGTCTCGAACGCCGCTGCTCCCTTCGGTGGTGTGAAGCAGTCCGGACTCGGCCGCGAGGGCGGCCTTGAGGGCATCAACGAGTACCTGTCCACGAAGTACACGCTCATTCCGGTGTCCTGAGCCAACCAGCCCAACCCTTCGCCCCAACCCCGCACGCAGGAGCTTCACCATGAACCAGATCAACCGCGACGTCGTCATCATCGGCGCAGGCGCATCCGGCCTCACCGCCGCCGCCGAACTGACGAAGGCCGGGCTGAGCGTTGCGGTGCTTGAGGCGAGGGACAGGGTCGGCGGACGTCTGTGGACCGACGACATCGACGGCGCAATGTTGGAGATCGGCGGCCAGTGGGTCTCACCAGACCAGGACGCGTTGAAGGAAACCCTGGTCGAGCTCGGATTGCAGACGTACCCGCGATACCGCGAAGGCGAGAACGTTTACATCGGCGCGGCGGGGGAGCTCCGTCGGTTTGAGGGCGAGATCTTCCCCGTTCCTCCGAAGACCGAGTACGAGATCCTGTCGCTGATCGAGAAGCTCGACGTGCTGGTGGCCGAGATCGACCCGGATCGTCCGTGGGCGCACCCGCGTGCGAAGGAACTGGATGAGGTGTCATTCAGCCGCTGGCTGGAAACCCAGACGGATGACCAGGAGGCGCGCGACAACATCGGCATGTTCATCGCAGGGGCCATGCTCACCAAGCCGGCGCACGCCTTCTCAGCGCTGCAGGCCTTGCTGATGGCCGCCAGCGCCGGCAGCTTCTCCAACCTGGTGGATGCCGACTTCATCCTCGATGAGCGCGTGATCGGCGGGCTGCAGCAGGTTCCGCTGCTGCTTGCCGAGAAGCTCGGCGACGATGTGCACCTCGGCCAGGCCGTTCGCACGCTCCGGTGGAGTGACAACAGTGTCACGGCCATCACCGACGAGCTCGAGGTGAACGCGCGCTTCGCCATCATTGCGGTGCCGCCGATCCTGATCTCGCGGATCAGCTACGAGCCGCCACTGCCCAGGCGCCAGCAGCAGCTGCACCAGCACCTCTCCATGGGCCTCGTCATCAAGGTGCACGCCGTCTATGAGACCCCGTTCTGGCGGGAAGACGGCCTGTCGGGCACCGCGTTCAGCCCGTACGAGCTCGTGCACGAGGCCTACGACAACACCAACTACGAGGATCCACGGGGAACGCTGGTGGGCTTCGTTGCCGACGAGGAAGCTGACGCCGTGTTCCGGCTCTCCGCCGACGAGCGCAAGCAGCGCATCCTCACCTCCCTGTCGCACTACTACGGCGAGCAGGCCCTCAACCCTGTCGTCTACTACGAGAGCGACTGGGGTTCAGAAGAGTGGACCCGTGGCGCCTATGCGGCCAGTTTCGACATGGGAGGCCTGGCCCGATATGGCTCAGACCTGCGCGCGAACGTCGGCCCGATCTCGTTCTCGTGCAGCGACATGGCCGGCAAGGGGTACCAGCACGTCGACGGCGCAATCCGGGTGGGGCGTGAAACTGCCGCGGCGATTATTGCCGCCGCGCGGTAGCCTTCACTTCACCTGCGGGGTACGCTTCCGGGCGCGTTCCGTACCATCGGCTGAGCAACACACCAGCCCCCTGTCACACCGAGCAGGGGGCGCATCAAGGAGGATGCATGCGATACATCGTCGGCTACACAGCCACCCCTGCAGGGGCTGACGCGCTGGCCCTTGGCATCCGCTTGGCGCGCAGCAGGGGTGCGGCCCTCGACATCGTGCTGGTGCTGCACCGCGAGCATCGATCAACGCGCGTGCCGAGTGACCCCGGCTATGAACGGTACCTTCGAGACCAGTCCGAAGCGTGGCTGGCCGACGCTCTGGCGCGTGTTCCTGCCGGTGTCAACGCAGAGACCCACCTTGTACGGGCAGATTCTTTCTCTGGTGGCCTCATGGATGCCGCCAGAACGTTGGACGCCGAACTGATCGTGATCGGCGCGGCTCACGACGGCATCCTCGGCCGTTTCACCCTCGGTAGCGTGGCAAACGACCTTCTACACAGTTCCGCGGTTCCCGTTGCGCTGGCGCCACAGGGTTCAGCGGATGCCCCCACCAGCGTCGACCTCAGCAGGGTCACCTGCATGCTCGGTACGAGGTCGGGCGCTGATGCCCTGCTGGCCGGGGCCATTCAGCTCTCCGGCGGTGCCGGGGTTCCGCTGCGTCTGGTGTCGCTGGTCGCCATCGACCTGCCTGGGCGCTCAGAGGACACCAAGGCGTCGACGCAGAGCGCGTTGCATGCGCAGGACGTGCTCGACTACGCCACAGAGCACCTGCCGCCCGGTGTGAGCGTCAAGGCCGGGGTCGTCTTCGGTGACAGCATCGAAGAGGCAATCTCTTCCCTCCGCTGGGACCCCGATGAAGTGGTGCTCGTCGGGTCAAGTCGCCTCGCACAGCCGCGCCGGATTTTCATCGGTTCCACCGCGGCAAAAATGCTGCGCTCGCTTCCCGTTCCCATGATCGTTGTGCCGCGGGCATCCACCCTCACCGTAGAGAGCTAATCCCATGACTTCCACTGACACTGCCGTCGGCGCCGAATCCGCCAAGGGTTCCGGAATCTCCTCGAAAGGCCTGAGCGCAGGATCCGTCGGGCTCATCGGCGCAATCGTCATCGGCATCTCCTGCATCGCCCCTGCCTACACGCTCACCGGTGCCCTCGGGCCGACGGTCGCAGAAGTGGGCGTGCAGCTGCCGGCCATTTTCCTGGTCGGATTCATCCCGATGCTTCTCGTGGCGTTCGGCTATCGCGAGCTGAACAACGCCATGCCAGACAGCGGCACATCGTTCACCTGGGCAACGCGGGCATTCGGTCCATGGGTCGGCTGGATGGCCGGCTGGGGGCTCATTGCGGCGACCATTGTGGTGCTGAGCAATCTCGCGGGCATCGCCGTCGATTTCCTGTACCTCATGCTGTCCCAGATCTTCGGAAACAATTCCGACATCGCCGCGCTCGCCGCGAACCCGTTCATCAACGTCGCCACCTGCCTCCTCTTCATCCTGATCGCGACCTGGATCTCCTATCGAGACATGCAGACCACCCAGAAGGTGCAGTACTGGCTCGTCGGCTTCCAGGTGCTGGTGCTCATCGGCTTCGGCGTCGCCGCCATCGTGCACATCGTGAACGGCACTGCACCAGACCCGACACCCGTCACTCTCGACTGGTTCAACCCCTTCGCCGTCACCTCGTTCTCCGCTTTCGCAGCCGGGCTCTCACTGTCGATCTTCATCTTCTGGGGCTGGGATGTCACGCTGACCATGTCGGAGGAGACCAAGGGGTCGCGGAAGACCCCCGGACGCGCAGCGACGCTCACGGTCATCCTGATCGTCGTCATCTACCTCTTCGTCGCCATCACCGCGATCTCGTTTGCCGGGCTCGGTGAAGACGGCATCGGGCTTGGAAACCCCGACATCCAGGAGAACGTGTTCTTTGCGCTGGCCGGGCCGGTGCTGGGTCCGTTGGCCATCCTGATGTCCATCGCTGTGCTGTCCAGCTCTGCGGCGTCCCTGCAGTCAACGTTTGTCGGACCGGCGCGAACGCTGCTCGCCATGGGGCACTACGGCGCACTCCCGGCGAAGTTCGCTCGGGTCAGCCCGCGCTTCTTCACCCCCGGCTACGCCACCATCGTCTCGGCGATCGTCGCGGCCGCGTTCTATACCGTCATGCGTTTCGTCAGCGAGGACGTGCTGTGGGACACCATCACAACTCTCGGCATGATGATCTGCTTCTACTACGGCCTCACCGCCTTCGCCTGTGTCTGGTATTTCAGGCGCCGCTGGTTCACCAGGGCACGCAACTTCTTCTTCACGTTCCTGTTCCCGCTCGTGGGTGGCCTCATCCTCGCTGTCTTGTTTGTGACGACGCTCGTCGACTCCATGGACCCGGCATACGGCAGCGGATCATCGATCGCCGGCGTCGGTTTGGTGTTCGTGCTCGGCATGGTGATTCTGCTCTCCGGCGTTGTCGTGATGCTCATCACTGCCAAGCGGCAACCCGCTTTCTTCCGGGGTGAGCTGCTCGGAACCGATGCGGCGCCGGCCAGCGAACTCGATGACGTGAAGGACTGATTCGGCGCATTTTTTGCCCCGATTGAGGGTCAACCGGGCCAACGTGAACAAGGGGGCCCCAGATAGCTGGTATAGTTTTCGAGTTGCCTCCGAGCGTTTAGTTCGGATTAGCACCTGCGCCCGTAGCTCAACGGATAGAGCATCTGACTACGGATCAGAAGGTTGGGGGTTCGAATCCCTTCGGGCGCACAGAGAAAAACAAAAAGGCCTCGTCTTCGGACGGGGCCTTTTTTGTTTGTGAATCTGCAAGTGATCAGATTTACACCGGCGCGAGTGGCAGATGTGGTCCGTCGGGTAATTCGACAATGATCGGGTCTCCTGGTTCGATCACGCCGCCGACGATGACCACGCTCATCACGCCGGCCTTCCGAATGACTGCGCCGTTCTCATTGCGGTCGACAACCGCTTTCATGAGTCCTGCCTGGTACGTGTTGATCTGTGAGCACGGGTTTCGGAGCCCCGTTATCTGGAGGACGGCCTCGCTGCCCAATCGGAGTACGGCACCCTGCGGAAGGGACAGAAGGTCTATGCCCCTCGTCGTGATGTTCTCGCCCATTTCCCCTGGCAATACGGTGAAGCCCAGCGGCGCGACCTCCTCGAAGAGCTCACTGTGGATCAGGTGCACCTGGCGCAGGTTGGGCCGGTTGGGATCCCCGGCGTGCGGCCGATGCTGCACTGTCGTGCCGCTGTGCGCATCGCCATCGACGCCGAGGCCGGCGCGCACGGTGATTCGCTCCTGGGGCTGCTTGGAGAAACGATGCTCTCCGTCGCGGCTGACAGCGATCACGACGACGTCTGGTGCAGCTTCACTCATGTGTCCGATCCTTCCAGAATTTGCTCGCCGCCGACGAGAAGTTCGACGAGGATGAGACGATGCGCTTGTTGCTGATCAGACACGGCCAGACCCCATCCAATGTGATGGGGGCGTTGGATACCGTCGTGCCGGGGCCCGGTCTGACCGAACTCGGCGTGGCGCAGGCCGCTGCCATTCCCGACGTGCTGGCTGGGGAGGGGATCGGAGCGCTCTATGCATCCGTTCAGACCAGAGCCCAACTGACCATCGCTCCGCTCGCAGCGCGGCTTGGCCTCCCGGTCGAGGTGCGCGAAGGGGCGCGTGAGATCGGTGCCGGTGACCTGGAGATGCGCCGTGACCGGGCGTCGATCGAGCTCTATCATCACGTCTCTTTCGGGTGGGCGTTCGGCGATCGGGATCGGCGGATGCCGGGGGCGGAGAACGGACATGAGGTATTCGCTCGCTTCAGCGCGGTGGTGGCGGAGATAGTGAACTCCGGCCACGACACGGTGGCGATGGTCGCACACGGGCAGATCATCCGCGCCTGGGTCGCCGCGCACGCCAGCAACGTCGACGCGGCGTTTGCTTCGCGACACATCCTGCACAACACGGGAGTCATCGTGCTCGACGGCCAACCAGATGCGGGATGGGCGGCGGCCAGCTGGACTGGAGTTGCCATCGGCGGTGCGCAGGTCGATGACAGTGGCACGACCGGTCCCGGCGGGCAGCCACAGGGAGAGAGCGCTCCCTAGTCTCCCACCGCCCTCTGCGCCGCCCCCTGTTCTGGGTGCTGTTTGACCGTAGTTAACGTGAGATAACCTAGCGTTTCACGTTGGTCTCCGGATGGACGTGAAACCCGGGGGCGGGGCACGTGAAGTGAGTCATGCGCCTGGGCAGCCGACCCGAAGGGCTACACATTGCTGAGCTGTCATGTCGCAACCCGCTGAGCCCCCGCATCTGTTGGGGGCGCTCCATCCCGCCGCAATCAAGGCGAGCCTGCTGGCCGAGGTTGCCGCGCACGCCACTGCCAACCGCATCCGCACCCTGGCCTGGTGTGGGCCGGTCCTCGACCATTTCGGACTCGTGACCCCTTTCGTTGAAACGGAAGCCGTCATCCTCGTCGATCCCTCATCCACGACACACCTCATCGCCACGTTGCGCGATGCCGGGTGGGAGATTTTTCACGACCCTCTCGAAGAGAAGGCCGTGTTGCCACCGACCAGAGCCGTGTTGCGGCATCCGGAAAGACTGATCGGGCTAGAGGTCTACTACGCCATCCCCGGCCTGTTCACTGACGCTGAAGTCGCCTTCGACATCCTGTGGGAGAGAAGAGTTGCCATCGAGATGGCCGGCGCCCAGGTGCCGAGCCTTGACCGATCGATGGCAATCGTCACGGTTGCCGTGCACTGCGCAGGGCGGATACCCGGCGTTCCCGTCAGCAGCGATGGGTTCGATTTCCTCCTCGACCAGATTGAGGGTGCACTTACGCCGGAGGAGATCGACGATCTCGTGGATCTCATCAGTGCGCTCACTGGGGAGATCACCATGGCGCCACTACTGGACTGGCTGGGGAGGTCTGCACGCGGGCCTCGGGTGGTGCCAGCGGCCTACGCGCGATGGCGGCTGAAGGTCGACGATGTCACTCCGACCCTGCGTGCTCTTTTGGACGTTGTCGAAGCACCCGCCGGCCCAGAACGACGCGGTCGAATGCGGGCAGGATTCACCAAGCTGCTCCTGCGCCCGCTCGCCCTGCCGCGGGCCATCCACACAATGCGCGCTGCCCGGTCGAGATTGCGCGAGCATGATCCGGCCGACCCGCGGGGGAGCGGGTGGGCAGAGGGCCGGGAAGGCCGCTCTGCAACCAAACGCGACCCGTCGTCCTAACCAGCCGCCGTCGTTTCACTGGACGTGCCGTCGCGCAGCCGGTCGCAGAGGTTGATCAACTGTTTGAGCTCGTCTTCACTGAGGGTGTCGGAGATGCGATCCGAGATCGTTCCCATGTGATCGCGTGCGACCCGCCTGAACAGGTCGTAGCCCGACTGCGTGAGGCCGATGATGGCGCCACGACCATCTGACGGATCGGTTTCCTTCTCGAGGTAACCCCTTGTCACCAGCCGGTCAACAAGGCGGCTGACGCTGGGTTGGGTGAGCAGAACGTGCTTATTGAGATCTCGCAAGCGGATGCGCCATCCTGGCTGCCGAGACAGGTTGAACATCACGTCGTACTCGTTGAGCGAGATCTCCTTTGACGGAAACTCTGCGGTGAGGCTGCGCATAATTGCGACCTGTGCCCGAAAGAGTGACTCCCACGCGGCGACTGCCACTGCTCGATCTACCACGCTGCTGCCTTTCCTGCGGGCCTGGCGACCTGTGAATGCGGTCTGCTGACCCCTGAACATCAACAATAGGCACTCGAATGCCTTGGGTGGTAAGCCCTCTGGAAATGTCCCTTGTCATTCACGTTGGCCAATCGCCGTTTTTCTTGTCATAGAAAATCCCCGGCGAATGCGCAGTACCACGATGAAAGCAACGACCGCGAGAGCTGTCAGCAGGATGACGAGCCCCGGAGAGATCCCCCACGCCACGGCCGTCGATTCGACCGTCGACACCGTCGGGACGCCGTCTGCGTTTGTGACGATCCCGTTTGTGACGGCCTGCGGGGCCACCTGGCTAGTCACGGTCACGACCGGCCACCACGACGCCACGCCGTCGACCGCGGCAGCGACCGCGACGCTGTCGCCGGGCAGCACCTCGCGCACGTCCGCGAATGCGGCGCCTTCCTCGGGCGAGGAAACGAGTTCGGTGCGTCCGATGTTGAGCGGGCCGTCGACCCGCAGCAGCTGCCGCGCCGTCAAGGCCATGTTGCCTGTGTTTGACACGGCGTAGCCGACCGCCACGGTACCCGGCTCCCACGGCCAGAAGCTCGGGGTGTAGCCGATCGTCGGCTCGGCGACCGTGAGCGTCGGGTTCAGGTCGCCGGCCACACGAACGGAGACCCGGGTGGCATAGCGCATGTTGACGGCGATGCCCCGATCACCAGTGGTCGCGAGCACGGTGAGCAGCGCTCCCGAGTGATCGCCGGGCGGCGCGTCGGCCGGTACGGCGACGCTGAACGCGACCCTCGTCTGCTGTCCAGGGTCGATCGTGATCTCTCCCGCCGCCGGGGTGATCCAGGTTCCGAGGTCGGCAGAGCCGGTCTCTTCGGTGACGAGGTCGATGCGACCTGCATCGGTGGTGAAGGCATCCGCTCCACTCACGGTGAGTGTCAGCGGGGCGACACCTGAATTGCGCACGAGCACGGCGTCGTCAACGTGTGCACCCGGCTCAAGCTCGTAGGCAAAGTTGCTCCTTTCAACGCCGCTGCTGGCCAGAACCGGCGTGACGCTCCAGGCGGTATCGGACCCCGCCGCCGGCTCGTTCGCATTCGCGGCTTGGGGGAGAAGCCCGATTGAGCTGAGCGAGATCAAGATGGCCGCAATGGTGCCACGCGTACGACGGGAAGACATGTCTTCTGCTTTCTGTTGTCTGCGAGCGTGGCCGCAGCGGAGGGATTGACAGGCAGGGTGCCGGATTCACCGGCACCCTGCCCGGGTTCACGCGTGTGTTCAGCCCACTACTGAACGGCTGTGATCGTCAGCGTCGAGCTGTACGAGCCCGAGTTCTGGTCGAGCGGCATGCGCAGGTCGAGTGCGGCACCGAGCTGGGCGCTCCCTGTGCCCTTGTACTCGTCGTTCGCCGACTCGCCGAGAACGGCAAGCTCCGACAGACCGGCACCGATGCCACCGAATCCGGAGGTCACGGCTGGGCCGGCGACGGCACCTGCACCGACGACGTCAACACGCGGCGACCAGCCTAGGTTCGCTGCCGAGATTGTCTTGTCGCCGGCGACGAAGTCGCTCACCTGCGCAGCGAGCTGCCAGGTTGACGCCGGGTAACGACGGGTGTCGGTCACGAGGATCGGGTTGATCGCTCCCTGGGCGTAGAGGGCGTCGCCCAGAACAGCGGCCTCGCCGAGGGTGACCGCGCCCCCTGAGGAGAATCGCCAGGTGAACTCGCCACTGGGGGTGACGGCATCCGCGGCCACCTCGACGCCGATCAGCTGCTCGTTCTCGCCAGCCTCAGGCACCTCTTCGCCAGGGCGTCCACCGTTGTTGTAGCTGGAGTTCCAGCCGGCCAAGCGGTCGGGACGGTTCGTGATGATGCCCTCGACGCCGAGCGCGGTGAGGCTCGCCCAGGTTGCCGCGTCATCGATCGTGTACGGGAACACGCCGTAGCCGGCCTCGTTCAATGCGTTCAGGGTCTCCGGGTGTGCGAGCACGGCGCCCGCGCCGGGGTTGATGGCGTCAAGGCCGTACTGCTCGGCGACAGCGACGGCGTCGGCTGGAAAATCGCCGACGAGGTAGCCGAGCGGCAGCGCGGGGTCGGCCGCACCGACGTTCACGAGGGTGTTGATGTCGAAGCTCTGCGCGAAGATCTGCTCACCGACGCCGTACTGGGCGATCAGGTCGGTGGTGGTCTTCGAGTGTTCAGGGCTCCACAGGCCCTTGTACTCGACCAGGATCTTCGACCCGGAGGTCTGCGCGAATGCGAGCACCTCTTCAAGGGTCGGGATGCGGGTGCCGGTGAACGACTCGGCGAACCAGCTTCCGGCGTCCAACGTGCGCAGCTGCTCGAGGGTCATCGCGGTCACGGCGCCGGAGCCGTCGGTGGTGCGGTCGACGGTGCCGTCGTGGATGACAACGGGAACACCGTCGGCGGTGGGGTAGATATCGATTTCGATGTAGTCGGCGCCGCTGCGCGCGGCCGAAACGAACGCGGGCATCGTGTTCTCCGGTGCGAGCGAGGAGTTGCCGCGGTGGGCGATGACGATGCCGGTCTCACCCGCTGCGACCATTTCGATCGGCGGCAGTGGGTCGAGTTCGGTGATCACGATGTCGTCATACGAGACGGTTGCACCGTCGACCACGAGTCCGAAGATGCCATCGGCGGTGCGGGCGAGCTGCTTGGTCTCGAGCACCAGCTGATCGTTGAAGTACCAACGGCCGGTGTTGCCGTAGACCTCAATCGCGACGCGCACGTCGGTGCCGACGCCCGCGTCGGTGGGGCCGGCCGCCGCATCCGTCACATTCCAGGTGTTCTGCGCGGTCTTGCGAGCGAACTCGATGCCGTTCGATGAGGTGGTGCCTGAGCGCATGGCGGCGTGCTGCCAGGGCACCGACCCGTCGGCGGGCATGTCGAGGCCGAGAGCCTGCCAGCGGGCCGAGTTGGCGACGCTCTCGAAGCGAACCGTCGCCTCGAAGCGATAGTTCTTCTGGTGTTCGCCGAACGTGAGCCGGGCCTGACCGGCGGTGGCGCTGCCGACCAGTCGGCCGTCTTCGACCCGCCAGTCTCCTCCGACCGAGGTCCAGCCCTCAGGCAGAGCTGAACCTGAGAAGTCCTCGCTGAGGACAACACGATCGACTGGCGCTTCCTCAGCGACAGTCGGTAAAACGCCGACAGCCGAGACGAGAACACCGATAGCCGTGACAACGGCTCCGGCCCCGCCCACAATGCGCGCCTTCGAGAACGATCTCATGATGTGCCTTCCTTGATGAACGGATGCCTCATCCCGCGTAATTCACGGGTGGCGAAGCCCAGTCAAGGGGGGCAGCTCGTCGCTAGAGAGGCCGCCTCATGGCCTCGCAGTGGAGCACGGCGAAACGTTTGGGCTCTCACGGTGACGATCGAGCCTGTTTGTCACTTAGCCGTCAGATTCGCCACGTAGCGGCCAGATGCGCCGCGAGTTCAACCGATTCGAACGGAGCGCACCTCGGCAGAATTCATCAGAGTGAAGCTCACCGAGTCGGCCAGGTAGCGGTCGTCACTCAGCTCGAACGCCCGACCCGTCGAATCGTGGGCCGAGCGCACAAGCTGTAGCAAAGGCTCGGGGGCGTCCAGCTCAAGCAGCCGCCGATCCGCGGCGCTCGCAATCACGGCGCTGATGCGATTCTCGCCAGAGGCAAGCGCCAGGCCGACGGTGCGCCCGATCACCTCCATGAGCGATCGCGCGTCGACGGGCACCGCCTCAACCACCTCAATCAGCCGTTCGGGGAACGTCGTGCGTTTGATCATGATCGGACGACAATCGATTGACTCGACCCGCACCATCCGCAACACCGGGCTCGAGAGCCGCACGCCTAGTTCGCGCGATTCGACGGCGTCGGCCCGTCCGCGCTTGAGGGACACCGTCCGCGCCGAGAGAGATTGACCGGTCGACAGGGCCCATTGGCCGAACGATCGCAGAACGGTCAGATCACGCGGCATCGGCGCACTCCGAACCACCCACCGTGATCCGCGCCTGACGATGAGGGTGCCGTTGGAGTTGAGAATCGCGAGGGCGCGGCGGATCGTCCCCCTGGCGACCTCATACTCGCAGGCGAGGCCGTCTTCCGCCGGCAACGCACGGCCAACGGGGTAGACCCCCGCGCGGATCTTGACGGCGAGGTCTGCGGCGATTCTCTGATACTGGACCGACGTGTCACCCGGCCGGCGCTTCAGCCGTGGAGTCGATGGATGTATCGATGTCATATCTTCGAGCGTGCCCCGAACGGGTTACAGCAGCGTGGAATGGAGGTGACGATTGATGACCGAAACGCCGCCACCGGTCCCGGCCGTTTGCCTCACCGGAAAATCGGCTCATAGAAAATTCTTAGAAAAATAACGAATAGATAACTAGCGCCCGTTATCGGTTCGTTATATATTCGTAGTGCGTCAACCGTTTGCTGTGGCGGAAGACGTGAAATGTGATTGCAGGACACTCTTGGTGCAAGGGAAGAGGGTCGGTCGTTAGCCTCTACGACCGGCCCTCAATCACGTTAAAGGCCGGGCGGTGTTTCCGGTCAGGACCGGCGAATAGAGTTGAAGCTATGGCTGCACACCCGAAAGACACCACTGGACTGACGAAAGATGCCGGCTGGGAGGTTGGCGTACGGAAAACCGTCGCTGCGTCACCCACCGTGGTCTGGGACTACCTGCTCGGAGACGGCCTCGAATTGTGGCTCGGAAAGACGACGCTTCCCGCCGGTAAGGGCGCAGCGTACGAAACGGCAGACGGCGTGCGTGGCACGCTTCGCACCCTGACGGCAGGCTCGAAGATCAGGCTCAGCTGGCGTCCGGACGACTGGCCGCACGACACCATCCTGCAGGTCAGCGTCAAGGAAGCCCCCGGCGGAACCACGATCGCCATCCACCACGAGCAGCTCGCCGACCGCGACGAGCGCCGCATGATGCTTGGCCACTGGAAGAACGTCGTCGACGACCTCGCGCACGCGATCGACCGCTAACCGCTAACCGCTAGCTGACGAACCGGCCTTGAATCTAGAAGAGGTCGGGGCTAGGCGTGGTTGCCTGGTGGATCGACACGTCTGCGTGACGGTCGAAGCGGTAGCCGATGCCGCGCACGGTGCGCACGATGTCCTCGTAGCGTCCGAGCTTGGCGCGCAGGCGGCGAACGTGCACGTCGATGGTGCGCTCGTTGGGGGCATCCTCGTCGTCTGCGGCATTCCACAGTGACGAGATCAGCTCTGCGCGGTCGATGGTGCGACCCTCCCGCAAGACGAGGTACTGCAGCAGTTCGAACTCCTTGTAGGTGAGTGCCGCAGCCTCGTTGTCGAGGATGACGCGCTTGCGTGAGATGTCGACGACGACCCCGCCTGGGGCACGGTCGAGCTCGTCACCTGCGCTGCGGTGCCTGGCCAGCGCAGCCGGGTCCTGCAGGGCGAGACGAACCACATCTACGTCACGGCCGCCGGCGCCCTCTGGGGCAAGAGCAACTGCTGCGTAGGTTTCAGCTGACGGAGCGACCTCGGCGGCCAGGCTCTTCAGCGCCTCGACCAGGCGGTGCAGGCTGGTTCCTGCTGCCGCAGCCTTTGCCTCGTCGATGCCGACGTAGAGCACGAAGCCGCGCGCTTCCGTGCCGTCTGGAACGGCGCGAATGCGCGGAGCAGGCGTCGGTGCGGGCTGGGCGATGTTGAGGTTCGGGCGGAAGTTGCGGACCTGGCGAGCAGTGTCGATGTGTGCGAGTGACATGGGAGGAATCCTTTGGATGTGTAGGGGAACCCGGCTAGATGGCCTGAAATGGGTTCGGCAAGACGCAGGGCCTCGGTGCGGAGGAGCACGGTGACCTGAAGGAAAGCGTTCGCGATGCGTTCGCTTCTGGGGCTCAACCTGTCCGCTGGATTCAGCGGCGGGAGCTCGGCGAGGGGGCTTGCTGTGTTAGCGACACATTCGGCAACACAGGGCAACGCGCATGCTCGGCATCATCATGCCGGCATTCCCAGGGGCCTCGAGGGAGGTCAGGGGGCGTGCGGTGGTTGTCATAGCAGCGAGTAAATCCCACTGTTACGGCGCGTGTCAATTCGGTGACAGTCAATGACGCACTATGACGTGAATCAGGTTCACAAGACCTGTGGCCATCTGGGAGGTTCCTCGACCAGAAGCCATTTCAAAGAGGATTATTCGACAGAAGCTAGTTTTATCAAAGTTTATTCAAGTAAGGTCGACTCGGCGTGTCTCCCGTCGAAGAACCTGCGTCGGAGGCCGACCCGGAAATACACAAACCGATCTGCTCCGTGCAGATCGGTTTGCGTAATCGGTCGGGTGCGGGGTGGTGCGTTGGTGCTTTGGTGCTTAGACCAGTCCGTACAGGCGGTCGCCGGCGTCGCCGAGGCCGGGCACGATGTAGCCATTCTCGTCGAGCTTGTCGTCGACTGCACCGAGAACGATGGTGACTTCGCGTCCTGCGAGAGCCTCCTCAACCGCGGCGAGACCTTCAGGGGCAGCCAGAATGCAGATCGCCGTGACGTCGACTGCGCCGCGCTCGAAGAGGAAGTCGATCGCAGCGATCAACGAGCCGCCGGTAGCGAGCATCGGGTCGAGCAGGAAGCACTGGCGATCCGACAGGTCGTCGGGCAGTCGCTCCGCGTAGGTGGTGGGCTGCAGCGTCTCCTCATTGCGTGCCATGCCGAGGAATCCGACCTCGGCGGACGGCAGCAACTTGACCATGCCCTCGAGCATGCCAAGTCCCGCACGCAGGATGGGAACGATCAGCGGCTTTGGATCGCTGATCTTCACGCCGTGGGCAATGGCCACCGGCGTCTGCACGGTGACCTCCTCGACGCGAACGCCGCGGGTGCCCTCATAGGCAAGGAGAGTCATGAGTTCTTCGACGAGTGCGCGGAACATGGGAGACGATGTCTCTTTGTCGCGGAGCACCGTGAGCTTGTGAGTGATGAGCGGGTGGTCGGCAACGTGGACTCGCATAGGGTTAATACTACGAGTTGGGAGGGCGCGTGGGCGCTGGGATGCATGAAGAGTGGATGCTTATCGCCCTCGCAGAGGCTCGTTCGGCTCTCCTGAGCGATGATGTGCCCGTCGGCGCCGTCGTGCTCGACCCCTCAGGAGCCGTGATCGGCCGAGGACGCAACGAACGCGAGCTGCATAGGGACCCAACGGCACACGCCGAGATCGTCGCCCTGCGGGAGGCTGCTGCCGCACTCGATGACTGGCATTTGACCGGATGCACGCTCGTCGTCACCCTCGAACCCTGCGTCATGTGCGCCGGCGCGATCCTCGCGGCCAGGGTGCCGACAGTGGTCTTTGGCGCCTGGGATGAGAAGGCGGGGGCATCCGGTTCTGTGTACGACGTGCTTCGTGATCGCCGGATGAATCACCGTGCCGAAGTCTTCGCCGGAGTCAGCGAGCAGGCGTGCAAGGAGCTGCTCACACAGTTCTTTGAGGATCCAGCCCGTCGAGCCATTCGCTGAACATTCGTGCAGAGGCAGTCTGCATCGGTTCGGAGTAACGCGCACGGTCGTCCCTGAGCTCGCTGGCATCCAGGCCGACGGCAGCCAGTTCGTCCGGAGCGTCCTGCAACCATTCCTCGTGCATTTCGGTGGTTATCTCCGGGTGAAACTGCACGGCGAGTGCCCAATTGTCGATGCCGAACGCTTCGTTGCCGTACTGCGGTGAACCGGCCAGCCTCGTCACACCCTCAGGCAGGTCGAACGTGTCGCCGTGCCACTGCATGACCGGAACACCGGCCAGGTGGCGTACGGGCGACTCCGTCCCTGCGGTAGTCGGCTCAACGCTGCGGTAGCCGATCTCGACGCTGTCGCCCTTGTACACCGCTGCGCCGAGCGCACTGGCCATCAGCTGTGCGCCAAGGCACACACCGAACACGGGCCGTTCAGCCTCGATCCGGCGTTTGATGAGCGCCACCTCATCGCGGATGACGGGAAATTCCTCATCGTCGTACACGCCCATCTCGCCGCCAAGCACCACGACGAGATCTGCGTCGTCGGCATCCTGTGGCGATACGCCGTTGGCGACGGTGTCGATGTAGCGGATGCGATATCCGCGGTCGATCAGCACCGGCTCCAGGTTCCCGAGGTGGATCTTGTCCTCATGCCGAAGCACGACCGCAATGCGGCTCATTCACGTCCCTTGATGACGATGGCGTCGGTGGGCGGGTTGGCGAGCGACGGGTCGACATAGACATCTGGTTCGATGTAAATGACCCTGGCCGATGGCACAACCGCGCGGATGCGTGCTTCGACGGCGTTGATGGAGCTTGCGACATCGGCGAACCGGCTGTTGGAGTCGAAGGAGAGCTTTGCGGCAACCATCAGTTCATCGGGGCCGAGGTACAGGGTCTTCAGGTGAATGATGCGCTTGGTTTCAGGGCCGGCCTTGATGGCCTTTTCGATCGCCGTGATGTCTTCAATGTTGGCGCCTTCACCCACGAGCAGGCTCTTGGTCTCGATGCCCAGGATGACGGCGACGGCCACGAGCAGCGTGCCGATGAAGAGTGTGCCAATGGCGTCCCACACCGGGTCGCCCGTGAGTACCGACAGGCCGACGCCGAGCAGGGCGAAGACGAGGCCAATGAGGGCCGCGACGTCTTCGAGCAGTACGACGGGCAGCTCTGGCGCCTTCGCGTGGCGAACGAATTTCACCCAGCTCTGGCCGTTCCGCAGCGGGTTCGACTCCTTGATCGCGGTGCGGAGCGAGAAGCTCTCCAGCACGATGGCGATCGCGAGGACCGTGATCGGCAGCCAGACCACGCTCAGTTCGTGCGGGTGCTGCAGCTTGTCGATGCCTTCGTAGATCGAGAAGACGCCACCGACGGAGAACAGGATGATCGACACCACGAACGCGTAGACGTAGCGCTCACGACCGTAGCCGAACGGATGTTCAACGTCGGCCTTCTTGCGCGACTTGCGGCCGCCAAGCAACAGGAGCAGCTGGTTGCCTGAGTCGGCGAGGGAGTGCACTGACTCCGCAAGCATCGACGCCGACCCTGAAAAGAACCACGCGATCAACTTGGTGATTGCTATGCCCATATTTGCCGCGAATGCGGCCAGGATTGCCTTGTTTCCGCCGGATGCACTCATGGAGCAATCCTATGGCCGCGGCTCACGGGAATTCGGCCAGAACGTACACTTGCCGCATGACTTCAGCTGCTCCCGTCACCTTGCCAACTATCGCCTTTCTCGGCGCCGGGTCCATGGCAAGAGCCGTGCTCTCCGGGCTGCGCGCGCCGCACGTCACCGTGGAGGGCGGCATCCGCGCCACGAACCGCACGGCAGCCAAGGCGGCAGAACTCGCTGCGCTCTCCGGCGTCACCGCCATGGCCACCGAGGATGACCCCGCAGCGAACCGCACAGCCGTCGCTGGCGCGCGCATCGTGGTGGTGGCCGTGAAGCCGGCCATGGTCCCAGACCTGCTTGTCGAGATCGCGGACAGCCTCGAGCCGGATGCGCTCGTCATCAGCGTTGCCGCGGGGGTGACCATCGCCACCTTCGAAAGCCGGCTGCCTGAGTCGGTCGCGGTCATCCGCTCGATGCCCAATACGCCGGCCGTCGTCGGCAAAGCAGTGACGGGGCTCTCTGTTGGCACCCGTTCAAGCGACGCTGATCTCGAACTCGCCCGGGCGCTCTTCGACACCGTCGGCGACGTGCTCGTCGTGCCGGAGGTCAAGCTCGATGCGCTCAGCACCATTTCGGGTTCTGGCCCTGCATATGTCTTCTACCTCATCGAACAGCTGACCGCTGCAGCTATCGACAAGGGCTTCACGCCGGAGGAAGCGGCGACCATGGTCAACGGGACATTCCTCGGCGCCAGCATGCTCCTCGCGGCGTCTGACCAGAGCCCCACCGAGCTGCGCAAGCAGGTCACGAGCCCCCATGGCACCACAGAGCGCGCCGTCTGGGAGCTCGAGAAGGCCGGCTTCAAGCACACCTTCGACGTGGCAACGGATGCCGCGCTCGCACGGGCCCGCGAGCTCGCCGCCGGCTAGGACGTGAGAGGGAGAGCTGCCTAGGAGCCGAGCGCCGCGAACCGCTCGATGTCGCCCTCTGTGCCGGAGACGATGATGAGGTCGTGGTTCGAGACCACGGTCTCTGCCGTCGCGTACGTGAACGGCTTGCCCGGGCTCTTCACGCCGACAACCGTCACGTTGTGCTTCGTGCGCACGCCGGACTCTGTGAGGTTCAGGCCGCGGATGGGCTTCGGCGGGTACATCTTCACGAGGGCGAAATCATCGTCGAACTCGATGAAGTCGAGCATGCGGCCGGAGACCAGGTGGGCGACGCGTTCGCCGGCCTCTGCTTCTGGGTAGATCACGTGGTTGGCGCCGATGCGTTCCAGGATCTTGCCGTGCGACTGCGAGATCGCCTTCGCCCAGATTTGTGGCACCTTCAGGTCGACGAGGTTGGCCACGATGAGCACGCTGGCTTCAACGGATGACCCGACGGCGCAGACAGCGATCGAGAAGTCCTGCGCACCAATCTGGCGCAGGGCATCGATCGACTTGGCGTCGGCCTGCACGGCGTGGGTGACCCGCTCAGACCACTTCTGCACGAGGGCTTCGCTGGAGTCGACGACCAGCACTTCGCGGCCCAGGCGGTCGAGCTGCCCCGCGGTCGCCGCGCCGAACCGGCCGAGGCCGATAACGAGTACGGGAGCGTCGTGCTTTATTCGGTCAACCAACGATGGGCCTTTCTTCGGGGCGCTTGAACAGTTGCCTGCTCTGGCTTGCCGCCAGTGCTGCGGCGAGTGTCACTGTACCAACCCGCCCCATGAACATTGTGGCGGCCATGACGTAAACCCCCTCTGGCGGCAGGCTCGCGGTGAGGCCGGTGGAGAGACCACAGGTCGCAAATGCCGAGATCACGTCAAAAAGCACGAAGTCGAACGGTGCCTTGGAGATCTGCAGGATCAGGATGCTGCTGACCGCGACGGTCGTTGCGCCCCACAGCACAACGCTGACGGCCAGACGCAGCATGTCGCCGGGGATCCGGCGGCCGAACGCCTCCATGCTCTCCTTGCCGCGGGCCTCTGCGAATGCGGCGAGGAACAGCACGGCCAGCGTGGTGACCTTGATGCCACCGGCGGTCGACGCCGAGCCGCCACCGATGAACATCAGCATGTCGCTGAGCAACAGGCTGGAGCCATGCAGGTCGGCAATGTCGATGGTCGCGAATCCACCAGATCGTGTCATCACCGACATGAAGAGCGATTGGAAGATCGTGTCTCCGACGCCCAGCGACCCGAAGGTCTTCGGGTTGTCGAACTCAAGCACGATGTAGAGCAGCATCCCGGCGAACATCAGCAGGATGGTCGTGAGCAGCGTCATCTTGACGTGGAGCGACCAGCGGCGGGGCTTCCGCCAACCGCGGGCGAACGCATAGATGACGGGGAATCCGAGGCTGCCGAGGAAGACCCCGAGCATGAGTGCGCCCAGGAACCAGTAGTCGTTGGCGAAGGCACCGAGGCCCTCGACGTTGGGGTTGAAGCCCGTGTTGGTGAACGCCATCGCCGAGTAGAACATGCTGTGCCACACGGCTTCGCCGAGCCCGACACCGTCGATGAGCATGCGGGGGAACAGCAGCAGGGCAACGCCGACCTCGATCACCAATGCACTGACCGCGACGGTGAGGAGCAGGTTGCCGACCTCTCCCAAGCGGATGGCCTGGCCCTCAGCGACGGGTCCGACGTGCAGGCGTGACGGGTTCGAGTCACTGGCGGCCATCAGTTTTGCGCGAAGGCCAAGCCGACGCGAGATGACCATGCCCATGATCGAGGCGAGGGTCAGCACACCGATACCGCCGACATTCACGCCGATGAATACGAGGGCGTTGCCGAACGGAGACCAGTGCGTCGCCATGTCAACGGTGGCGAGGCCTGTCACACAGATCACGGACACGGCGGTGAATACGGCGTCGTGCAGGGCGGTGACCTGGCCCGTGGCCGACGCGATCGGCAGCGAGAACAGCAGGGTGAACAGCAGGATCAACGCGGTGAAGACCAGGATGGCGAACCGCGACGGTGAGGTGCGGACCAGCCCGTCGATCGCGTCGCGAATTCGGCCGAACCAGGTGTTGGAATGTATGTCGGTTCGGGGGCGTATTGCGCTCATGTGCGGTGGATACCCCCATCATTATTTGTGGCCACGGCGACTTGACATGGTACTCCCCATCGGTAATGACTAGCCTTATGCCATGGCAGACATATTTGACGTTGTGGCGGACTCGACGCGGCGTGACATCCTGCACATTCTTCTCGAGCGATATAACCAGGGTGGAGATGCCGGCGGAGAGATCAGTGTCTCCGACATCGTCAGCCAGCTTGGTCTCAGTCAGCCGACGGTTTCCAAGCACCTGAAGGTGCTGCGTGAGGCCGGTCTCGTAGGTGTGCGCGAAGAGGGTCAGCACCGCTTCTACCACCTGGACTATTCGCCGCTCGAAGCGATCGAAGACTGGTTGATCCCGTTCCTCAGCGTTGATTTCGACGCAGAGACCGCGGCCGCACTGTCGGGCACCGACGTCGGACTGAAGGACGAGCAGCGCGCATTCGCAACTGCCATCGGCAAGGCGATCGCCGATACGTCGTACCAGGTGACTCACGTCGTCAAGGACGCAAAGCCTCGCAAGTGGCGCAAAAACGACTAGACGCTAGCCGAGGCCCGCTCTAGAGTTGCCAGCAAGCCCCCACATCACCCTTGGCGGGCTTGTTGGCCTGTCGGCCGGATGAAGCAAGGGACGTCAAGAAAATGCCACGCGACCTGTCTGAAGTGAGATTCCTCACCGTTGCGGAAGTTGCCGACGTCATGCGTGTTTCGAAGATGACGGTGTACCGCCTGGTTCACGCTGGGGAGCTGCCGGCCATCCGTTTTGGGCGCTCTTTTCGGGTGCCGGAATCGGCCGTTGCGAAGGTCATCGACCAGCCAATCTCGTCTGAGGCGTCAAGCGCGTGATTTTTTCCGATAGAATGGGCTTTTCGTGTCAGTCGCGAATCCCGCGACTATTCCAAATCTTGTGAGGTCCGTGTGGGTTCTGTAATTAAGAAGCGACGCAAGCGCATGGCGAAGAAGAAGCACCGCAAGCTGCTTCGTAAAACTCGTCACCAGCGTCGCAACAAGAAGTAGACGGTTAAGTAACCGCCTACTGGCGTAATTAGCGTCAGGCCCCTGTGGTCTGGCGCTTTTTGCTTGCCCGCACGGCGGCCTTGATGCTCGCGGGCTTCAGTCGCATGATCGGCCAGTTTCGAGCAGTGGCATAGCGAAGCAGCGTGGCGTCTGGATTCACGACGACCGGATGCCCGACCAGGTTCAACAACGGAATGTCGTTGTGTGAGTCTGAGTACGCCCAGCAGTCAGCGGGGGAGGCGCCGCTGGCATCCATGACGGCCTGGGCGGCTTCGGCCTTGTGGCTGCCGTGCATGACGTTGCCAACCAGTCGACCGGTGAAGACACCCTCGACCGACTCGAGCACGGTACCGACGGCGCCTGTGCAGCCCAATCGCGCCGCGATGACGTCGGCGATCTCCTGGGCGGTCGCCGTGACCAGCCAGACCTCTCGCCCGGCATCCAAGTGCTCGTGCGCGACGGCGACGGTCTCCGGCCACAACCGCTGCGTGAGCCGGCTGTCGAAGATCTCATGGCTGAGCGAGATGAGTTCGCTCCGATTGTGCCCGACGACCACCTCAAGTGCTCGCTCGCGCACGATGTCGAGATGGGCCCTGTTCTCGCCGACGGCCACAAAGCGCGCCTGCTTCCAGCCGAACGACATGATGTCGCGTGCCGTGATGAACTTGCTTCTCCAGGCGCCGATGCCGACGTGGTACAGGCTCGCTCCACGAAGCAACGTGTTATCAACGTCGAAGAACGCGATCGAGCGGGGCAGAGTTGCGGTAGCCATATGTGCGAACGATTCTAGTTTGAGCGTGTTGCTCGCGGGCGCTTATAGGCTGAACGAATGTCAACAGTTCAGCTCACCCTCATTGGAAAGCCTGGTTGCCACCTCTGCGACGATGCCCGTGAGGTCGTCCAGGATGTCGTGGCAGCCCTGTCCGACGCCCCTGGGGCCCCTCAGCTGGCGCTTGAGGAGCTGTCCATCCTCGATGACGCGCAGCTGCACGAGAAGTATGTCGAGGACATCCCAGTGCTCCTCATCAACGGCAAAGTCCACAACTATTGGCGCATCGATCCAGTGCGCCTCCGCACCGCTCTCCTGGAGGTTCGATGACCATCCGCCACGTTGTCTCCTGGCAACTCGCATCCGCTGACGCCACAGAGAAGGCCGCGCACGCTGCCCGAATCATCGACGAGCTCAGCGGCCTTGTCGGGGTTGTCCCCGAGATTCGCGCGCTGCAGGTCGGAGCGGATGTCGTGGGCGACGGCAACTGGGACGTCGTGCTCATCGCAGACTTCGACGACCTGGCGGCGGTTGCCCGCTACCAGGTGCACCCTGAGCACCAGCGCGCAGGGGCCTTCATCAAATCGGTCGTGGCGGCGCGCTCCTGCGTCGACGTCGAGGTGTAGCGAGCCGGATGGTTTCGAGACGGCCTGCGCTGCCTCCTCAACCAGCGAAACGAAAGAGCCCGTCGAGATTTCTCGACGGGCTCTTTCGTGTAGGTGCTGTTGAGGCTACGGCAGCAGGCGCGTCGGGCCGCGGAAGAGGTACGTGACCTCGCGGATCGACGTCTGGTGCAGCATGAGCATCAGCACGCGGGCGAGGCCCATGCCGAATCCACCGTGCGACGGAGCACCGTAGCGGAAGAAGTCGAGGTAGAAGTCGAGCTCCTCCGGCTCCATCCCCTTGTCCTTCATCTGCTCGATCAGCACGTCAACGCGGTGCTCACGCTGGGCGCCGGTCGAGATCTCAGTGCCGTTGAAGATCAGGTCGTAGCTGTTCGTCAGGCTCTGGTCGCCTTCGTGGCGCATGTGGTAGAACGGGCGGATGCTCGCTGCGTAGTCGGTGAGGAAGACGAACTCGTGTCCGTAGGTCTCCTTGACGTACGCGGCGATCTGGCGCTCGCCCTCAGGGTCCATGTCGTCGTCTTCGCGGGGAACCTCGTAGCCGCGCTCCTTGACGATTTCCTTGGCCTCTGCCAAGGGGATGCGGGGGAACGGGGTGCTCGGAACGGTGACCTCGACGTCGAAGAGCGCCTTGATCTCCTCGCCGTGCTTCTCCTTGACGGCGCTGAAGCCGGCAACCATGAGGTCTTCGTGCAGCTTCATGACGTCTTCGTGGCTGTCGATCCAGCTGATCTCAGAGTCGATGCTGGTGAACTCCGTGGCGTGACGGCTCGTGAACGAGGGGTCTGCGCGGAACGCGGGGCCAACTTCGAAGATCTTGCCGAAGCCGGCGGACTGCGCCATCTGCTTGAAGAACTGCGGGCTCTGCGCGAGGTACGCCTTGGTGTCGAAGTAGTCGACCTCGAACAGCTCTGCGCGAGACTCGCTCGCGGATGCCATGAGCTTCGGGGTGTGGAGCTCGATGAAGTCGTGCTCGATCCAGTACGTGCGGAGCGCGTGCTCGAACGTGGTCTGGATGCGGAAGATGAGGTTCTGCTTCGGGTGGCGCAGGTCGAGGAAGCGCCAGTCAAGTCGCTTGTCGAGGCTGGAGTCGGCGGCGATCGGCGTCTCCGGAATGGCGAGCGAGAGCACCTCGATACCCGAGAGCTTCACCTCGATCCCACCGAGCTTGACGCGCTCGTCGTGCTTCAGCTCACCGGTCACGGTGATGAAGCTGCCCTGCGAGAGGCCGGAGATCGTGGTCGAGAGGTCGTCTGCGACGACCGTGCCCTCGTCATCCGTTGTGCGTGGATTGACCAGCTGTACCGCGCCAGATTCATCGCGCAGTACGACGAACTGCACCTTCTTCTGGTCACGGACGGTGTCAACCCAGCCGGATACCGTAGTGGGTCCGTCAGCCTGAGCGGAAAGGTCTTTGATGAGTACGCGATCAGTCACACATTGAGTTTAGCCGCTCGGTTCTCGGCGAATTCGCGGGATTGCCTTCCGTAGACTGGATGGCGTGGTAGCTAGTCAAGTTCATCTCGTCCGTCACGGAGAGGTGTACAACCCCGATGGCGTCCTTTATGGACGGTTGCCGAGCTTTGGCCTCTCCGGTTTAGGCGCCCAGATGGCGGCAGTCGCTGCCGCTGATCTGGCGGAGCGCGGTCGGCCTGTCAGCCGAATCATCGCCTCCCCGCTGCAGCGTACGCAGGAATCCGCGGCACCCATTGCGGCAGCATTTGACCTGCCCATCGATATTGATCCCCGCATCATTGAGCCGGAGAACCACTTCGAGGGCAAGCGGATGCGCGGCCCTGGCGGCGCCCTGCGCGACGCTCGTAACTGGCCGTCGCTGGTGAACCCGCTGAAGCCCAGCTGGGGCGAACCCTTTGCGTCGATCTCCAAGCGGATGCTCGCCGCTATCGACGATGCCTACAACTCAGTGGACAGCGGTGACGTTGTCCTGGTCAGCCATCAACTTCCCATCTGGATGGTGCATCGCACACTGGCCGGACAGAGCCTTGCCCACGATCCGCGGAAACGGCGCTGTGCGCTGTCGAGCATCACGACGCTGGAGCGACGCGGCGACGGATTTGTCGAAGTCGGGTACGCGAACCCCGCCCTGTCGCTGCAGGGCAAGTCGAAGGATGTTGGTGCGGTATGAAGCGCGCATCTGGGCTGCTGATAGTTGGCGCCGCTGTTGTTGCAGCGTTGCTGGCCGGATGCTCGTCGAGCGACACGCTCGCTGAGCAGTATCGCGAGGGCAGCAACAAGGGCTTCATCGCCGGTGACGGCAGCGTGACCGAGATTCCGATCGAGAGCCGCGGCGAGGTCGTCGACTTCACCGGCACCACCGAGTCTGGCGAGGCGCTCTCGTCTGCGGACTACCTCGGCCAGGTCGTCGTCGTGAACTTCTGGTACGCCAGCTGCGCACCCTGCCGGGCAGAAGCCCCAGCTCTCCAGAAGCTGAACGAGGAGTTCGCCGACAATGGCGCCAGCTTCGTCGGCGTGAATGTGCGCGACCAGGCGGCGAACGCGCTGGCGTTCAACACGGCGTACGGCATCACATATCCGTCTGTCATGGACGTCAACGACGGCAGCGCCCAGCTGGCCTTCAGCGGCAGCATCCCCCCGAACGCCGTGCCGACCACGCTGGTCGTCGACGCGACAGGCCGGGTTGCGGCGCGCATTCTCGGCCAGGTGACCACGCCATCGATTCTCGAAACGCTGATCCGCGACACTGTCGCTGAGGGCAGTTAGTCGTGGGCAATCCCTTCGGCGAGATCGTCTTCAGCGGCCAGCTACTTCTCGCCATCCCCGTCGCTGTCCTGGCCGGCCTGATCTCATTCGCCTCCCCGTGCATCCTGCCGCTTGTCCCCGGCTACCTGGCCTACATCGGCGGATTCACCGATGGTCGGTCGAGCGCAGACAAGGGCGACAAGCGCGGGCGCAACCGACTCGTCCTCGGCGTTGCACTGTTCATCCTCGGCTTCACGCTCGTCTTCGTGCTCACCGGCGTCGTCTTCGGATTCGCCGGGTTCTGGCTCAACCAGTACCGCGACCTCATCACCCGCCTGGCCGGTGTGGTCGTCATCCTGATGGGCCTGGTCTTCGTCGGCCAGTTCGGCTTCGCCCAGCGCACGGTGAAAGCCCAGTGGAAGCCGAAAATGGGCCTGGCAGGCGCCCCCATCCTTGGCGCCGTCTTCGCGGTCGGCTGGACGCCGTGCACCGGCCCAACGCTCACCGCCATTAATTCGCTCAGCCTCACCACAGGATCCCCGTGGCAGGGTGGCTTGCTGGCGCTGTTCTATGCGCTGGGCCTTGGCATCCCATTTGTACTCATTGCTCTCGGCCTAAACTGGGCTACAGGGGCCGTGTCATTTCTGAAGCGGAATATTCGTGTCATCAATCTGCTGGGAGGCGTGCTCCTCATTGCTATCGGTGTGCTCATGGTGAGCGGAATCTGGACAGCCTGGCTGCTCGACCTCCAGGGGGTGATTGGCGGTTTTGTCCCGGCCATCTGATCACATTGACTCCCGGCCGCCTCAGGCCGACTCCGCCATCGCCCAGCCGAAGCTGGGCGTCGTCGGCTGGCTGCGGTGGTTCTGGCGCCAGCTCACGAGCATGCGCACGGCGCTGTTCCTGCTCCTCCTGCTGGCCATTGCCGCGGTTCCCGGCTCGCTCGTTCCGCAGCGCAGCTCAGACCCGAACGGTGTCACGCAGTACTTCACCGACAACCCGGACCTCGCACCTGTTCTCGACAAGATCCAGGCGTTCGACGTCTATTCGTCTGCTTGGTTCTCCTCGATCTACCTCCTGCTGTTCGTGTCGCTCATCGGATGCGTCATCCCGCGAACCATCCACCACTTCAAGGCGTTGCGTGCGAAGCCACCGAAGACGCCGGCGCGCCTGAACCGCCTGGCCGGCTTCACCACCCGTGAGGCTCCTGCCGGTGTTGGCGCAGCCCAGGCCATCGACTCTGCGCGCACACTCCTGAAGTCCCGTCGTTACCGCGTTGCCCTGTTCAACCAGCGCAACGAGTTCTCCGTCTCTGCAGAGCGCGGCTACATGCGGGAGACCGGCAACCTGGTGTTCCACAGCGCGCTCGTCGGCATGCTGATCACCGTCGGCTTCGGCAGCGGTTTCGGATTCAGTGGCCAGCGGGTTCTCGTCGAGGGTCAGACCTTCGTGAACACCGTGAGCGCCTTCGACTCGTTCAACCCTGGGCGCTTCTTCGACGACACCAGCCTCGACCCGTACAAGCTCACACTCAACAGCTTCACGACCACGTACGAGACAGAGAACATCAAGGCATACGGCCAGGCGACCGACTACTCCGCCGGGGTGTCCGTCACCCACCGCGGTGAAGAGACCGAACAGGCCGAGGTCAAGGTCAACGGTCCGCTCCGCACGGGCGGAACCGACGTCTATCTGCTCGGCAATGGCTACGCGCCGACGATCACTGTGCGCGACCCAGCAGGGACGGTGGTCTTCACCGATTCGATTCCGTTCCTGCCGAAGGATGCCAACCTCACCTCTCTCGGTGTCGTGAAGGTGCCGGACGGCCTCGCAGAGCAGGTCGGCATGGTCGGGTTCTTCTACCCGACGCAGGCGACGATGTCCTCTGGTGCCTATTACTCCTCGTACCCAGACCTTGAATACCCGATGCTCACGCTGCGCGTGTATGCGGGTGACCTCGGCCTCGACGACGGCGTGCCGACATCCGTTTATTCACTCGACACCGACTCGATGACCCAGATTGCCGGCGGTACCAGCGGGACGGTGGGGCTCGAGCTCATGCCGGGTCAGACGCAGGAACTCCCGAACGGGCTCGGGTCTGTGACGCTTGAGAACGAGAGTCCGGATGCCGCTGTCGGCGACTTCTCCGGCTCTGTGCTGCGGTTCGCGTCGTTCGACATCCACCACGATCCGACCCAGGGCTGGGTGCTGCTCTTCGCCGTCCTGGTGCTGCTCGGCTTGCTGACCTCGCTCTTCATTCCGCGTCGTCGTGTCTGGGTGAAGGCCATCGAGCAGGAAGATGGCACCCTCCGCCTCGAGTATGCCGGTCTCGCCCGCGGCGAAGACCCCGCGCTCGAAGCTGCGGTGGCCGACCTGGCCGACCGACACATCGACACACTCGCAGACAGCGCGCCCGCTGCCTCGCTCGCCCCCACAGACCAACAGACTTAGGCTTACACCGTGACCCTCAACGAGATTTCCGTTCTCAGCTTGTATTCGGCGATGGCCGTCTATGCGCTGGCGTTCATTGCCTTCGCGATCGACCTGGCGAGGCGCTCGGCTGCCGTGACAGAGGCTGAGGGCGCTGCGGCTGCCCTGGCTGCCGGAACGGCGTCGACGACCGCGGAAGCCGGCTCAGGCGCGACGAAGACGCTCACTCGAATCAGCGCCCGAATCACCAATGATGCCTCGATGCCGTACACCAAGTCACCGAGCCTCCGTGTTGGAGTCTCTCTGACCGTGCTGGCGTTCGTGTTGCACGTCGTGGCAACGATGCTCCGCGGTATTGCGGCCGGCCGCGTGCCGTGGGCAAACATGTACGAGTTCGCCATGACCGGAACCGCCATCATCATGCTGGTGTTCCTCGTTGTGCTGACCCGCGTCGACCTGCGGTTCCTCGGCACATTCATCACCGGGCTCGTTCTGGTGCTGCTCGGCATCGCCGCACTCAACTATTACGTTGACGTTGTCCCGCTCCCACCGGCACTGCAGTCGGTGTGGCTGGTCATTCACGTATTCGTCGCCACGCTCGGCACGGGCTTCTTCGCCCTCGGTTTCGGGTTGTCGGTTGCGCAGCTGCTGCAGTTCCGCCGCGAGAGCCTCGCGGCCGACGCCAAGTCCATGCGTCTGCGCCTGTTGGCGACCCTGCCGTCTTCCCTCACGCTGGAGAACCTGGCGTACCGCGTCAACATCATCGGCTTCATCCTGTGGACGTTCACCCTCATGGCCGGTTCAGTTTGGGCTGAGAAGGCCTGGGGTCGTTACTGGGGCTGGGACACCAAGGAAGTCTGGACCTTCATCATCTGGGTCATCTACGCCGGTTACATCCACGCTCGCGCAACGCGTGGCTGGCGCGGATCGCGTTCTGCCTGGCTGGCCATCATCGGCTTTGCCGCTGTGTTGTTCAACTTCGGCATCGTCAACGTGTTCTTCAAGGGGCTGCACGCCTACTCAGGCCTGTAAACCAATTCAGGCCTGTAAAGCAATTCAGGCTTGTAGACCAGCTCAGCCCGCAGCAACGACGTCGTACGTCCTGGCCAGTCGCTCCAGCCACCATCCGCGCCTGGCGGGGGAGGAGGCGTGGGCGGCAAGCAGGCCGGCATCCGCTACGACGCGTCGCACGGGAATGGCGCCGTCGACCGGGATGAGCGGACGCGTCGTGACGTCGGCGGCCAGGAGTGACGCGGTTCCGAGCCCGCAATCGTAGGAGAGCTCAGGAACCGCGGCGGCCAGGTGGGCGCCCATCGAAATGCCAATGGACGTGTCGAGTGCGCTCGACACCACGACAGGCAAGCCGGTCTGCCTGATGATCGCAAGGGCAGAGCGGATGCCGCCGAGCGGCTGGGCCTTGATCACCAGCAGATCAGCGGCACCGGCCCTGGCCACCGCAAGCGGATCCTCAGCACGGCGCACGCTTTCGTCGGCGGCGATGGGAATGTCGAGATAGGCCGTACGCCGGCGGATCTCAGCCAGCTCTTCGACGCTCGCGCATGGCTGCTCGACGTACTCGAGGTCGAACTCGGCCATGGCGTGGATGGCGCGCTCAGCTTCATCGACGGTCCACGCGCCATTCGCGTCGATTCTGATGAAGCCTTCTGGTCCAAGCACGGTACGTACCTCGCGCACCCTCGCGATGTCTTCCGCCAACGTCTGGCCCGTGTTGGCCACCTTCACCTTTGCGGTGCGGCATCCGGGGAAACGGGCGAGGACGCGAGCGACCAGCTCTGGCCCGACAGCAGGCACCGTCGCATTGACCCTGATGCTCTCGCGGACCGGCGCTGGCGGCGCGTTCCAGCCGAAGTCGATGGCAGCCACGAGCCAGGCGGCGGCCTCCACGTCGTCGTACTCGACGAACGGGGAGAACTCGCTCCAGCCGTACGGGCCCTCAAACACCAGCGCTTCCCTCGTCTCAATGCCGCGAAAGCGTGTGACGAGGGGGAGTGAGACCACCTGCGCCGTCGACATGAGCTCTGCCAGTGTGGGAAGCATGAGTCCAGTCTGGCGCAGAGGGTGCGCCGGCGCATCGTCTGCACCGGTACGCACGCCGTTCAGTCGGTGAGGTAGCGCTGTAGCTTGCTCACGTTCATGAGCCTGAGTGCACGCTTTTGCAACTGGCGGATGCGTTCCTTGGTCACGCCCTCAATGTTCGCGATCTCGTTCAGCGTGAGCGGATCTTCACCGGTGAGCCCGAAACGGGCATTCAGGATGCGATGTTCTCGCTCTGGCAGGCAGTCGAGGAAGTGCTCGATGTCGGCGTGCTGGAGCGTGCCGACCGCGTAGTCTTCCGGCTGCACCGTGTCGTCGTCGATGATGATCTCCGAGATGTCGCCGCTGCCATCGCCGATCGGCGTGTAGAGCGAGATCGGTTCATTGTCGAAGCGCTGCAGGGCCGCAATGTCGCCCGCAGAGAGCTGTGCTGCCGTTGCCAGCTCTTGTTCCGTGGGTTCGCGCTCCAGCTCACCGAGCAACTCACGCCGCATCCGCTTGACCATATTCATCTTCTCGACGGTGTGCACCGGAATCCGGATCATGCGGGACTTGTCTGCCAGGCCGCGGTGGATGCTCTGTCGAATCCACCAGGTTCCGTAGGTGGAGAACTTGTAGCCAGACGCGTAGTCGTACTTCTCAACCGCGCGAATGAGGCCAAGGTTGCCGTCCTGCACGAGATCCATCACCGGAACGCCTCGGCCTGCATAGCGTTTTGCGATGCTGACGACGAGGCGCAGGTTGGACTCGATGAAGCGACGTTTCGCCACATCGCCGGCGTGGGCGAGCCACGCCAGTTCTCGCTGAAGCACCGCGTCGTCCGTGTGCTCCATTTTCTCGCGAGCCAGCACGCCCACCTCGATGTCACGCGCCAGCGTGACTTCTTCCTCGGCGGTCAAGAGCGGGCTCACGCCGATCTTGTGCAGGTAGTCTCCGAAAATATCGGTGGACGAGGTCACTCGCCCCGCCCGGTCGTCATTCGCATAGGCGGCCTCTGCGCGTGCGTCCTGCCGCCTGAAGGCCTCGACCGTTGCGTCTGACAGCAACGGCGACGGTGAGCTCTCGGTTTCTCCGTCGCGCGTTGCATTCTGTTGTGTCACGGCAAAAATTGTCATGAGCCCCCCTCATGTTCCTGGAGCCCGGGTAGCCCCGCACACAAGTACAGCGGCAGCCTCATGTCCCCTCAAGGGGGTTGACTTTCGTGTGGTTTAAAAGCAGTGGTGCAACGGATGCCGGCCGCACGGGCCCCCGCGTAGGCTGGAACCATGACGCCCCATGAATCCGGTACTTCCGACGCCCCAGAGAACCCATCGGGAAACCCGGTTTCGGAGATCTTCGACCAGAGCCAGTGGCGCGAGGCACCCGGATTCGGAGCCATGACGGACATCACGTACCACCACGACCTGTCGGGTCGCGTCGCCCGCGTCGCGTTCAACCGGCCTGAGGTGCGCAATGCATTCCGCCCGCACACCGTCGACGAGCTCTACGCTGCGCTCGAAGACGCCAGGACCAACCCGCGCATCGGTGTCATCCTGCTCACGGGCAACGGCCCGAGCCAGAAGGACGGCGGCTGGGCGTTCTGTTCGGGTGGTGACCAGCGCATCCGTGGGCGTGACGGCTACAAGTATGCCGACGGTGAGTCGGCAACCGGTATCGACGCCGCGCGCGGCGGACGCCTGCACATCCTTGAGGTGCAGCGCCTCATCCGCTTCATGCCCAAGGTCGTCATCGCCGTGATCCCTGGCTGGGCAGCCGGTGGCGGACACTCACTGCACGTGGTGTGCGACCTCAGCATCGCCAGCGAGGAGCACGGCAAGTTCAAGCAGACGGATGCCGACGTCGGGTCGTTCGACGCCGGCTACGGCAGCGCATATTTCGCCCGCCAGATCGGTCAGAAGAATGCCCGCGAGGTCTTCTTCCTCGCCCGCGAATACTCTGCGCAGCGGGCATACGAGATGGGCGCCATCAACGCCGTCGTGCCGCACGCGCAGCTGGAGGAGACAGCGCTGGAGTGGGCGCACGAGATCCTGACCAAGTCGCCCACCGCCATCCGCATGTTGAAATTCGCCTTCAACGCCGTCGACGACGGTCTTGTCGGCCAGCAGGTATTCGCCGGTGAAGCCACGCGCCTGGCCTACGGCACCGATGAGGCCGTCGAGGGTCGCGATGCGTTCCTCGAAAAGCGTGAGCCGGACTGGGCGCCATACCCCTGGCAGTTCTGAGGTTGTGATGCGAGAACTCGTTGGTGTGCCAGGCGACTCTCCCGAAGAGGTCATGGTTGCGCTGCGCCTCGCGCTGGCGGGGGAGGGGCCGGCGATCCTGCCCCTGGCCGGAGGTCTCCCCGAAGAGGGTGACGCCCCCTCGTTCGGCGCTGTCCCGCGCGCTGTTGCTGTCGTGATTGAGACCTCAGGATCGACGGGTGTGCCGAAGCGGGTGATGCTGAGCGTCGACGCCCTGCTCGCGGGCGCTGCCGCCACGAGCGTGGCTCTCGGCGGACCTGGCCAGTGGCTGCTCGCGCTGCCTGCCCACTACGTCGCGGGCATCCAGGTTCTCGTGCGGTCGATCGCTGCCGAAACCATGCCGGTGACGCTTGCGCCCGGCCGGTTCGACCCCGCGGCCTTTGTGGAGGCGGCGGGGCGGCTCACCGATCCGTTGCGCTACACCTCGCTGGTCCCGGTTCAGTTGACCCGCTTGATCGACGCGGCGGAGAATGACGACGACGTCCTGCGGGTGCTGCGCCGCTTCACCGCGATCCTGGTTGGGGGGCAGGCGATTGCGCCAGAGGTCATCGCGCGGGCTGCTGCCCTCGATGTGACTGTTGTGCGCACCTATGGCTCCTCAGAGACGTCGGGCGGATGCGTGTACAACGGCACTCCCATCGGCAACACCAGGGTGCGGGTCGCCAGCGCGCACGGCGGCGAGGACGGCAATGATGACGCCGGCGAGCAGCTGGAGATTGCCGGCGCCGTGCTGGCAGAGGGCTACCTGGGAGACCCCGAACGCACGGCATCCCGTTTCGTGGAGGAGCACGGGGTTCGGTGGTTCCGCACGGGCGACCTCGGCGAGGTGGATGCCGAAACCGGCCTGGTGCGTGTGCTCGGTCGGGCAGACAATGTGATCATCTCCGGCGGGCTGAAGGTGTCGCTCGACGCCGTCGAACGCGTGGTGCGCACGCTGAACGGGTTTGCCGACGCCGTGGTGCTCATGGCGGCCGACCCGGAGTGGGGACAGGTTCCCGTCGTCGTCACCACGGGGAGCCCTCCGCTTGGGTTGGCAGAGGTTCGCGACGCGGTGGCGAAGGCGATCGGTAAGTCCGCCCGCCCTGCACGCATCGTGGTGGTGGCCGAGATACCTCTGCTTGCCTCTGGCAAAGCGGATCGCCAGGGCCTGGCACACACACTGGCCGACTAGGGATCTGTGGCTCACAGCGCTTCGAAGTACCATAAGGGAGTGGCACAGGGAACGCGGCCGTCAGGCCCCAAAATGCAGCGGATGAATCCGGCAGAAGAACTCGGCAAGGCGACACGGGCTGGAAAGCAGCCCGAATCGTCGAAGACGGAGGGCAGGTCCGGGCATCCGGCGCGGAAGAACGGCGCTCAGCCGCCCAAGAAGATGAAGCCTGCCTCATTCGGCGACTGGGTCTCCGGCGCCAGGCTCCGTACGCTTCCGCTGGCCGTCTCACCGGTCATCCTGGGAACGGGAGCGGCCATCGTCGCCAGTGACCCCGGCGTCTACCACCCGGTCAGGGCGGTTCTCGCGCTGGTCGTCGCTCTCTGCCTGCAGATCGGCGTGAACTACGCCAATGACTACTCCGACGGCATCCGCGGGACGGACGTGCACCGCGTCGGACCGGCCAGGCTGACCGGATCCGGTCGCGCGAATCCGCGTGCCGTGCTCAACGTTGCATTGGCGTTCTTCGGGCTCGGTGCCATCGCCGGCCTGGTCCTCGTCATCCTCACCCAGCAATGGTGGTTACTGATCGTCGGAGCGGTGGCCATCGTGTCTGCCTGGTTCTACACGGGCGGCAAGAGGCCATACGGCTACTCGGGGCTCGGTGAGATCTTCGTTTTCGTGTTCTTCGGTCTCGTCGCCACGCTCGGCACCACCTACGTGCAGGTCGGCCGTGTCAACACCGAAAGCTGGCTGGGTGCCATCGGCATCGGGCTCATCGCCTGTGCTGTGCTCATGATCAACAACGTGCGCGACATCGTGCCAGACAAGGCTGCAGGCAAGCGCACCCTCGCGGTGCTGCTGGGCGATAGGGCATCACGCATCGCCTACTGCGTGCTCATCCTCGCGCCGTTCGTGATCGTCGGCTTCTTCACGCTGTTCTACCCAGCGGCCTACCTGACGTTCTTCGTGCTGTTGCTCGCACTACCCGCGTGCCTGATCGCCCTGACGGCGAAGACGTCGCGCGAACTAATCCTTGCGCTTCAGCTCACCAGTTTCGCCGCGCTCGGCTACAGCATCCTGCTCGGCGCGGCTTTCGCCTTCTGATCCGAGCGGTTCTGACGCGGGGGACGTGGCCGTGACGGCCGCGTCCTCTGCTACTTCGTCTGCGCCGTCAGGTTCGCTTGTGCGGTTGCGCAGACGGTACAGGCCGGCAGCGACCTCGTTCCGTGGCTTCCTGAGGAAGATGTACGACAGGCAGAATCCGATGATGGCGGCGAGAACGGTTGCCAGCCACGGCTGAATGGCCAGCATCAGAAAGATCGCCAATGGCACAGCGAACACCAATACCCGGAGTACCGAGTAGAACAACCACGCAGGAACAGCCTTCATGTGGCCAGTTTAGTTTGACCCAGATGGGAGCATGCTCACCGAGCTCACGGGTGACCGGCCTAGACTTGGGCTATGTCCCGCCTGCTGTTCATCGGCGTCATCGTCGTCGTCGTTCTATCCGTCTACACCCTGGTGGATTGCGCGATGCTGGAGCGCGCCAGAATCCGAGGGCTGCCCCGCTGGGCCTGGCTCCTCGTGATCCTCTTCGTGCCCGTCATCGGGCCATTGCTCTGGCTGATTGTCGGCCGTGGGCGTCGTGGGGCCACTGACCGCGGCATTCGCCGATCCATGGCGCCGGATGACGACCCCGAGTTCCTGAGAAGGCTCGGCGACGAGGCGACGCAGCAGGAGCGCATCCGCCGCATGGAGCAGGAACTGGCCGATCTCGATAACCCGGGTGGCGACGACAACGACAAGCCGGGCAAGCACGACGATCGCGGCCCAGGCCACGGCACCCCGGGGAAGACCGACCCCTCAGACGGCGACATGCCTGGCCGACGGGATGCCTGAGCCGGTGCAGAGCGGCGTCGCATCGAGCGGAATCGAATCTAACGGAATCGACTCCAACGGAATCGCATCCAGCGGCAGCCCGGCGACAGACTTCAGTATCGCGCTCCTCGGCGAGTTCATCCGGCTGGGTGTGAGCGACATTGTGGTGTCCCCAGGGTCGCGCTCGCAGGCGCTGGCCTTGGCCAGTGCAGAGTACGAACGGATCGGTGCCGTGCGCATGCACGTGCGCACCGACGAGAGAAGCGCCGGATTCCTGGCCATTGGCCTCGCCGTCGACAGCGGATTTCCCGCCCTGGTGATCACCACATCCGGCACCGCCGTGGCGAACCTGCACCCCGCCGTCCTTGAGGCGCACCATTCACGCGTGCCGATGATTCTCCTGACGGCCGACCGGCCAGCAGAGCTTCGCGGCATCCGGTCGAACCAGACCACCGTCCAGCCCGGTATCTACGGCAGTGCGACAAGGCTGTCGCTCGACGTCCCAGCGCCGACGGGAGCAGCAGACGAGACCGGAGAGGCACTGCGGCTGGCCGCCCTGGCGCTCGGCACCGCGCTGGGTGCAGGATCAGGTTCTGCGGCCACAGCAGGCCCTGCAGGGCCCGTGCAGCTCAATCTCGCGTTCAGGGAGCCACTGTCCGCTCCGGTTGAACTCGACGCCGATGCTATCGCAGTACCAGCCTCCGAACCCCACCCAGCGCCCGAGCTCTCCCCGACGACAGAGTCAGAGTCTGTGATCGTCGTCGAACCGGGAAAGCGCACCGTCGTCGTTGCCGGCGCGTCAGCTGGCCCGGCGGCCGAAAGCGTGGCCAGGGCTGGAGGGTGGCCGCTCCTGGCCGAAGTCTCCAGTGGCGCCCGGTTCGGACCCAACCTCGTCATCGCTTATCGCGAACTCCTCGATGAGCCGGAGTGGGGCGGTGCCATCGAGCGCGTCATCGTTTTCGGCCACCCAACCCTCAGCCGCCAGGTTCCCGCGCTCATCCAGCGCGACGGCATTGAGACGATCGTCGTGTCTGCGTCCGGCGCAGAGCGATACAACCCCGGCCACAGCGTCGATCGCTTCGCCGACCGCATTGTCGTCAGCGAGGCGTCGGTGGCGGATGCCGACACTCGCGACGGCCGCGCATGGGTCGGTCGTTGGGTCGCTGCCAGCCGGCACCTGCGTGACGCGATCGACGAAGCGGAGAACGCGGTACCCGACGTGGCTGCGGCGTCATCGCCCGACTACCGGGTGCGTGGCGGCTTCGCCAAGTCCGAACTGGCCGCACTGCGAGCCCCTGTAACCCGCGGCATCCTGGTCGACGCGCTGTGGCGGGCGACCTGGCCGCACGACAGGCTCGTTTTCGGCGCCTCCAGGCTCATCCGCGTCGCTGACCAGCGCGTGCCAGGCAAGAAGATCTCCGTGCACGCCAACCGGGGGCTCGCCGGAATCGACGGCACGATTGCGACGGCCATGGGCATCGCCATTGCCAGCCAATCGGGTGACATCCCGCGATCGTCGGGCACGACGCGTGTGCTGCTCGGAGATCTCACCCTGTTGCACGACGTCGGTTCGCTCCTGCAGGTGCCGGGTGAGCCTCAGCCTCGCGTGCAGGTCATCGTGGGCAACGACGGCGGCGGAACGATCTTCGATGGTCTTGAGGTGGCCGCATCCGCTCCCCAGAGCGCTGTCGATCGGGTGCTGTTCACGCCGCACCAGGTTGACATTGCCGCCCTCGCGGCGGCGTATGGCTGGGAGTACACCCGCGCGACGAACCGGAGCGAACTGGAGCGGGCACTGACCTCGCCGGTGGCAGGGCCGTCGATCCTAGAAGTACCGCTGCCGCGCTAGCTGTTCGCTGATTGAGGAGCGCCCGAGGAACGAGGACGCGTCTCGAAATCTCCGCGTTACCGGTCGCGGCGAAGGGGTCTCGAGCGGATGTCGGAGGAGCGTTGAATCCGCTTCCATTTACCCAATAGACGGCCGCGAACGGCCTCCTCGGCCAACGGGGTACACGACAGCGCTAGCGACGCGACCGAAACTGACCGGTTTCAGCCGGCGCGGCAATCCTTCTTCACGACGCGCACCGTCGACGCCGGGCTCCCGACGAGCTTCTCGAGTGCGCGGGGTGGCCGCTGTGTGAGCACGCCGCCACAGTTCGGGCAGCGCCGGCCGGCGAACGTGTCGACACAGTCTGCGCACCAGGTGCACTCGAACGAGCAAATGAAGACGCTGTCGTCTGTCGGCGCGAGGTCGCGATCGCAGCACTCGCAGTTGGGTCGGATCTCTAGCACGTGCTGATCATATCCAGGCCTGCGCTTATGCCATCGAATAGCCGCCTATGCCATTGAATAGCCAATGAGCAGCATGGTCACGATGAAGCCGCTCAGGAAGTTCAACCACAGGAATCGCTTCCAGCCGGCATTAGCTTGGTCTGAGCGCTCGTCTGGCACGCTGATCCACGGCAGGGCTGTGATCACGTAGGGAAGCGCGAGCACAGCGGCCAGCGGTCCTGGCCATTCAGTGAAGAGCATGAGCACCCCGGCAAGCAGCCACAGCACGATCGCCAGTCGCACAGTCACAGCCGCACCCAACACCGTTGCAATGGAACTGATGCCGGCTTCGCGGTCTGGCACGACATCCTGAACCGCGCCGAAGGCGTGACTTGCCATTCCCCAGAAGAAGAACGCCGTGAGGAGCGCCACCAGGCTTGGCGTTACATCGGCCCCCACCAGCGCAAGGCCGAAGACGGCGGGGCTCACGAAGTGGATGCTCGATGTCACCGAGTCCAGGAACGGGATCTCCTTGAATCGAAGACCTGGCACGGAGTACGCCGCAACGGCGAACAGGCTGACGGCCAGGATCGGCCAGGCCAGCGGGTGGCTCCAGCCGGCCAGCATGATCATGGCGATGAGGAAGGGGATGGCGAGGAGGATGCCGGTGAGCATCACGCGCGCATGCATGCCCGGCTCGAGCAGTGCGCCCTCCGCGCCGCCCTTGCGCGGATTCCGCAGGTCGGATTCGTAGTCGAAGACGTCATTGATCCCGTACATCAGCAGGTTGTACGGAATCAGGAAGAACACGGTGCCCACGATCAGCAGCGCATCGACCTGGCCGCCGGCCACCAGGTAGGCGGCGGCGAACGGGAACGCGGTGTTGATCCAGCTGAGAGGCCGCGACGACAGCACAATCTGGCGGATGCCCTGGGCGGCGGTCAACGTTTGCTCAGTCATTGGCGCCCTCCGCCGTCTGCAGGTCACGCGAGTTGTACGGTCGGTTGGATTCTTCGACCCCGCCGAACAGCGCCCACAGTGCGGGAAGCAGCAGGGCGCCAGCGAGGGGATAGCCGAAGTCCTCCAGCGGGGCGAGCCCGATCCTGAGCCCTGAGGTGTGCTGTGAGCTGTACTCGAACAGGCCGACGGCGATCATCAGGTTGTCGAACACGGCGGTCATGATGAATACGATCACGACCGTGCCGATGATCGCGGGCGCCGATTCCCGCGTCAGGCGTCGCATCAGCACCGCGATCGCCAGCACGACGACGGACAGTGCGATGAACGCGGCATTCAGGGCGACGTATGTCATTGCGCTCTCCTCGGTCGGCGCTCAAGGCTCGCACGGATGCGCAGCGCCCCGCGGTAGAGCACCAGGGTGAGGTAGCAGAGGAAGAGCAGGAAGACCGGCTCTTCGATGGGCAGGTTGGGCACGATCTGCACCCCGGTCATGATCTCCGTCTCGCCCCGGTAGAAGATACCCAGTCCGATGCCCGCAAGATCCCACAGCACGAAGAAGGCCAACCCGCAGGCCAGCACCAGCGCGGCCCTGGCAGGGGCGTTCCAGAACAGCAGCCGGTAGCGCCAGTCGAGCAGCGCCATGCAGCCGAGGCCGCCCAGCAGGCAGGCGAGATACAGGACGCTCATCGCGACTCGGTATTCTCGGGCACAGAATTCTGGGCTGCGGGGTTCAGGTGTGCTGGGGTGAGCGGCTCAGGCAACGGTGATGCACTTGCGTCAGAGCGGATGCGCTTGAGCATGATCTCGGCGCTGATCAGGCACATCGGCAGGCCGATCCCCGGGATCGTGCTTCCGCCGGCGTAGAACAGACCGTCGATGTGCTTCGACTTGTTCGACCCGCGGAAGAAGGCGCTCTGGCGCAGCGTGTGCGCTGGACCCAGTGCGCCGCCCTTCCAAGAGTTGAGGTCGGCGGCGAAGTCCGCAGGGCCAACGGTGCGACGTACAACGATGCGGTCGACGAGGTCGGGGATCCCGACAGATTCGGCGAGCTGGGCGATGGCCCTGTCGGCGATGGCCTCGATGGTGGGCGAGCCGGTGCCGTCGATGCCGCCGTGCCCGAGGTCGGGGTCGGCCGGGATCGGAACCAGGAGGAACAGGTTCGAATCATTATTCGGCGCCACGCTCTGGTCGGTGTAGCTCGGCATGCACGCGTAGAACGAGGCCGGCGTCGGCACGGCGGGGTGCTTCCCGAAAATCTTCCCGAAGTTCGTGGCCCAGTCGCGTGTGAAGTACAGGGTGTGGTGCGTCAGGTCCGGTATCTCGCCCCGCACGCCGAGCATGACGAGGACGGCGCCCGGCCCCGACATCCGCTTCTGCCACCAGCGTTCAGGGTACGTGCGGTGTTCTGGGGCGACCAGCTCTGTCTCTGTGTGGTGCAGGTCTGCACACGACACGACGATGTCGGCGGCGAGTTCGTGAACCTGGCCGTCTGCGCTTGAGTACCGCACGCCGGCGGCTCTCGTCTGGCGACCGGATGACGGATGCGTGAGGATGCTGCTCACCCTGGCATCCGTCGTGATCGTCACGCCTTCTGCCAGCGCCAGCGCCGCAATGCGGTCGACGATGGTGCTGAACCCGCCCTGTGGGTAGAGCACGCCGTCGTTCATGTCGAGGTGGCTCATCAGGTGGTACATGGCAGGCGTCCGATCGGGGGAGGACCCGAGGAACACAGCAGGGTAGCCGAGGATCTGCTGCAGTCGACGATCGGTGACGTATCCGGCAACGAAGCGGTCGAGAGGCTTCGTGAGCAGGGTGGTGAGGCGGCCGAGGCGACTCGTGACGGCACGGTCGATGAAGGGGCGGAACGACGCGAAGCTTGTATAGAGGAAGCGGTCGACGGCGGTGCGGTAGGTGTCTTCGGCAGAATCCAGGTAGTGATCGAGGGCGGCCCCTGCTCCCGGTTCCAGCCTCTCGAACGTGGCGACGTTGCTGGCACGATCCGTCGCAATGTCGACGGGCTCTGGATCTGACTCGAAGTAAACGCGATAGCCGGGGTCGAGCGTGGTGAGGTCGAGTTGCTCTGCGGCGCTGGTGCCGAGCAAGCGGAAGAAGTGATCGAACACCTCAGGCATGAGATACCACGACGGGCCGGTGTCGAACCGGAATCCCTTGGCCTCCCAGCTCCCAGCTCGACCGCCGAGCGTGTTGTTCGCCTCCAGCAGCGTGACAGAGTGTCCGTCCCTGGCCAGCAGGGCAGCACTGGCCAGTCCGGCGATGCCGCCGCCGATGACGATGGCCGTCTTGCTTCCGGTCATCGCTTGCGCGCCTCACTGCCGGCTGCGACCGAGATGCTGAGGGCAAGCAGCAGCTTCTGGGCGTCTGGTACCCGCACCCTGGTGGCCAGCAGGTCGGTTGCGCTTGTCGCACGCAGGCGCTTGGCCAGCATGGCGAACAGGCGATGTGCGGCGGTAACGGCCGACCGGCATCCGCCAGGCAACAGGGGGAGCGCGTTACCGGCAGCGAGCAGATCGGCGTCGATGTCGTCGAGGATGGCGTCCTTCTCCGCTTCGGTCATCTGGGTTGGATCGACCCCTGGAAAGTAGTTGCGTCCGAGCATCTCGCTGTCGCAGGCGAGGTCGCGCAGGAAATTGATCTTCTGGAAGGCGGCGCCAAGGCTCTGCGCCCCTGAGCGCAAAATTCCTGCCTCGTCAGGGGTGCGGGTTTCGCCTACCTCGAACGCGCAGAGGCACATCAAGCCGATGACCTCAGCGGAGCCGTAGATGTATTCCGCGACGCCGGCTGGCGTGAACGGCGCTGGGTCGAGGTCGCGCCTCATCGACGCGAAGAACGGTGCGGTGAGGGTGTCGTCGATGCCGGTTTCCCTGGCAGTCAGTGCGAAGGCATGCACGACAAGGTTCGTGCTGTAGCCCCGCCTGGTAGCCGCCTGCGTCTCACGTTCGAGGTCATCGAGCAGTTCACGCTGCTCATGAATGGTGAGACCTGCACCGGCCGCCGCGCCATCGACGATTTCATCTGCAATACGCACGAGCGCGTAAATGGCGCGGATGTGCTCCCGCGTGCGGGACTCGAGGAGGCGGGCAGCCAGCCCGAACGACGTTGAGTACTGGCCGATCACCACGGCAGAGCTGGCCAGCGCAGCGGCATTGTATTGAGCGATGCCGGTGACGTCCGCTGTGCGCTTGCCTGTCATTGCTGACGATTCACAGCGCTATCGGCCAGCTCGCCCAGCGTGGCGCGCAGCCGGTCGGGCAAATGCGGGGAGTTAAGGGTCCTGACGGCCCGTGCGGCGTAGTCCTCCGTCAGCTCGTGCACGGCCTGCAGGGCTCCGCTTGAACGAAGATTCGTCCTGACAAGACTGGCCTCGGCCTCGCCGGCGTTGGGTGCACCGAGATGCGGAGCGATCACCGGCCAGGCCTTCGTGGTGCGTGCGCAGGCCATCAGCGCGGTCTGCTTGCCCTCGCGCAGGTCGCTCAGTGCACTCTTGCCCGTGATCTCCGGGTCGCCGAAGACACCCAGGATGTCGTCGGTCAGCTGGAAGGCCACACCGATGAGTCGTCCGAATTGCCCCAGGATTTCGAGCGTCTCCGCTGACGCCCCGGCGAGGATGGCCCCGGCCTGCAGCGGTGCCTCGAACGAGTAGACGGCAGTCTTGTGCTCCAGGGTTTCCAGCACCTGCGCGATCGTCACGGGAGTTAGCGACGCCGTGTTCGTCACGTCAGCCAGCTCGCCGGCCGCGGAGATGAAGACAGACCGATCGAGGAGGTCGAGTAGCTTTCCACGCGTGTCAGCGTCGGTATCAAGGGTGGCGAGGGAACGATGCGCTTCGCTGAGAGCGAGGTCGCCAGCCAGGATCCCGGCCGTCACGGCCCAGACGCCTGCCTGGTCTGGAGAGGCGCCCTGGCTGAGTGCCCGCGCCGTGAACTCGCCGGCTATATTCGCCGTGCCACGCCGGGTGAGATCGCGGTCGATCACATCGTCGTGAATGATGAACGCGGTGTGCAGGAGCTCAAAGCTGACGGCGACGGGGGTGACGAGGCTCTGGTCTCGACCGCCCAAGCCGGAGTATGCGGCAAAGACAAGAGCGGGGCGCATCCGTTTGCCGCCATTGCTTGCGTTCGCAAAGGCATCCCAGAGGGCGACGTAGTGATCGCCGTAGTCACTGGCGCGTAGCCGGGCCGCGGCGAGCAGGCGCTGCAGCTCTGTCTCGACGCCAGCCGAGGTTAGTTCAGGCACGGAACACCTCCAGCTCGTTGACCTGGAGAACCATCCACGGGCTGAACGCCCACGGGGTCTCCTGTACGGAGGTGCGCAGACTCGCGAGGTCGACCCAGGTGTAGTCCATGACCTCGTCGGGGTTCGGCACCGGTTCTGCGGAAGTGGTCGCGATGTAGACAGGGCAGAGCTCGTTCTCGACGATGCCGCTCGCATCCGTTGCGCGGTAGCGGAACAGGGGAAGGGCGATCGTGGTGTCGGAGATCGGCAGGTTCAGCTCGTACTCTGCGCGTCGGCTCACGGCCGTGATGAGCGGTTCAGCCGGCAGCGGATGCCCGCACAGCGAGTTGGTCCAGACGCCAGGCCAGGTGAGCTTTGACAGCGCTCTTCGTGTGATGAGCACCTGCCCGCGCTCATTGAAGACATAACAGGAGAATGCGAGGTGCAGGGAGGTATCAGCTCCGTGGACACTGGCCTTGGGGGCAGTGCCAATCTCGCGGCCATCGTCATCGACCAGGATGACGAGCTCTTCGCGCTGTGCCGTGTTCAGCATGGGCTCATCCTCTCGCGATACTTCCATCCCGGGAAGGATCGAATCCTCACATCAGAAATCACTAACCAAGTTAGGTAGATCAACGTTAGCATGGAGTCATGACAGATTGGGAGGCCCCGGAGACGACGGATTCGTACTGGTATGACGAAGACGTGGAAGACGTTGAAAGGGCAATCCTGGTGTTGCGGGCACTGCGCCGCTTCAAGGCCGCTGACTCTGCGATGCGTGCTAAAACGCAGGCAGACATGGACATGAACGAGACCGACCTGCTGGCGCTCCGGCATCTCATAGCCGCTGAAGCCAGGGGTCACCAGGTCGGGCCGAAAGAGCTCGCGTCCGTTCTCGGAATCAGCTCTGCGGCGACGGCCAAACTGCTGGCCAGGCTGTCGCGGTCAGGGCACATCACCCGCGAACCGCATCCGACCGATCGTCGTGCCCAAATTGTGCATCCGTCTCCCGATGCCCATCACGAGGTGCGCAAAACGCTCGGTGATATGCACGAGCGGATGCTGGCCGTCGCCCACGACCGCACGCCAGCCGATCAGAGGGCCATCATCAGCTTCCTCGACGACCTGAGCGGGGCTGTCACAACAGCTGACGAAACACACAACGAATCGCGGCGATCAGCCGCCCACCACCGAAGGGTGTCCGAATGAACTACCGAATGATCGGTGCGAAGATCGTGGTCGGAACGCGTATCCGCGTGGCGGGCGCCCGATGACCGCGGATCGGCGCCGGTGGGCCGGCCTCGTCTTCATCAGCATCGCCGTCGCGCTGATCATCGTTGACTCGACAATCGTCAACGTCGTTATCCCGTCGATCGTCGACGACCTCGCGATCACCTCGACCCAGGTGCAGTGGGTTCAGGAGAGCTACACGCTGGTGTTCGCGGCACTGCTGCTGGTGTTCGGAAGCCTGAGCGACAGGTACGGACGTCGGCGCATCCTGATTATTGGTGTGGTGATCTTCGCCATCGCATCCGTCTTCGCCGGCCTGGCGCAATCCGGCGACCTGTTGATCGCCGCGCGGCTCCTGCAGGGCGTGGGTGGCGCGATGGTGCTCCCGACGACGCTCTCGCTCATCAATGCCACGTTCAGGGGCAAGGAGCGCGGCATTGCGTTCGCGATCTGGGGCTCGACGATCGGCGGAATGGTTGCCGTCGGTCCACTGCTGGGCGGCTGGCTCGCCACGTCGTTCTCCTGGCGCTGGGCATTCGGCATCAACATCCCCTTCGCGATCATCATCATCGCCGGCGTGCTGCTCTGCGTCGCAGAGTCGAAGGAGCATGGCGCACCCCGCCGCATCGACGTCGTCGGCGCTCTCCTCTCTATGGTGCTGTTCTCAACCCTGGTCTTCGGTCTCATCGAAGGACGCACCTATGGGTGGTGGCTGAGCCGCGACCGCGCGCCATTCGTCATCGGCGACTGGACCTGGCCGTTCGAGCTGTCGCCCATCCCCGTCGCGTTCGCCATCACCGTGCTGTCTGGGATTGCGTTCGTCTGGTGGGGCATCCGCCGCCAGCGTGCCGGACGCTCAACGCTGCTTGCCTTCTCGCTATTCACCATCCCGTCGTTCCGCAACGGCAACATCGCTGCGCTGATCGTTTCACTCGGTGAGTTCGGCATCATCCTCTCCCTGCCGCTGTGGCTGCAGAACGTGCTCGGCTATGACGCCCTGCAGACCGGCTTTGTGCTGCTCGCGCTCGCCGCAGGTTCATTCGTGGCGAGCGGTGTCTCCGGTGCGTTCGGAGGTCGGGTCGCCCCTGAGGTTGTGGTGCGCATCGGCATCGTCGCCGAGATCCTGGGTGTCGCAGGGCTCGGGTTCGCAATCTCAGCCACGGCGACCTGGGTCATCGTTGTGCCGTTCCTCTTTGTCTACGGCATCGGTGTCGGCCTGGCCACGGCACAGCTCACCGGCGTCGTCCTGAAGGATGTCCCTGTCGACAAGAGCGGCCAGGGGTCTGCAACGCAGAGCACGTCGAGGCAGATCGGCTCGGCGCTCGGCATCGCGGTACTCGGTACCGTGCTGTTCACCTCAGTCGGCGCATCGCTCGACGCGAAGCTCAGCGACCTGCCAGAGGCGGCGCGCAGCGAGATCGTCAATGCAGTGGTCGACAGCGCAGGTGGCGCCATTCCAGCACTCGAGGCGCAGAGTCCAGCAGTAGCGGATGCCGCCCGCGAGGCCTTCAGCGAGGGAACGCGCTACTCGGCGTTTGCCGCAGCAGGCTTCCTGGTGATCGGACTCGCTGCCACGCTGCGGCTGTCCGCAGCGCGGAAGCCGGAGGAGGATGAAGAGGCCGGCGCCGACAGTGGTGCCATGGCTGGCGCAACCACTGGTGAACCGAGGCAGGCGGCGTCAGACTAACCAGCGACGAAAGGTGATCCCGTGAGCTCTCGCACCGAACAATTCTGGACTGCTGATCCGTCCGATCTGCTTCGCGTTGGGGAGGGATTCCAGCTGTCCGCGCTGAAAACCGACTCGTCGCCTGGGTTCCACGGCGGCAAGTCGCGCGGAACGAAGGCACTCGCCACGGGAGCAGGCATCCTCTCAGACCTGCAGGAGCAGTTCTTCGCGAACAGCACGACGGGCGACAACCGCAAAGTCCTGCTGGTGTTGCAGGCGATGGACACGGCAGGCAAGGGTGGAATTGTGCGCCATGTTGTCGGGGCCGTCGATCCGCAAGGCGTCGATCACATCGCCTTCAAAGCGCCGACGCAGGCAGAACTCCGGCATGACTTCCTGTGGCGCATCAGGAGACGCGTTCCTGGCGCAGGAAAGCTCGGTGTCTTCGACCGTTCGCACTACGAGGATGTGCTGATCGGCCGGGTACGCCAGCTCGCGCCGCCGGCAGAGATTGAGAAACGCTACGGCGTGATCAACGCGTTCGAGCAGGAACTCATCGACGACGACACCACGATCATCAAGGTGATGCTGCACCTCGGCAAGGACGAACAGAAGCGGCGGCTGGCCGCCAGGCTGAGCCGCCCTGACAAATACTGGAAGTACAACCCCAGCGACGTCGACGAACGCCTGCTCTGGGACGACTACCAGGCCGCGTACCAGATCGCCCTTGAACGCACGTCGGTGTCAGACGCGCCCTGGTACGTGATTCCCGCCGACAGGAAGTGGTACGCCAGGCTCGCCGTGCAGCATCTCCTGATCGATGCGTTCACGGCAATGAAGCTCACGTGGCCGCCCGCCGACTACGACGTTCGGGCGGAGAGAGAGCGAGTCGCGGCGTCGTGATTTAGCCGAATGCCCGAGCTAGCCGAACGCTTCCACGATCGGCCTGAACTTCATCTTGGTCTCCGCCAGCTCCCGCTCCGGCTCTGAGTCGAGCACGATTCCGCAGCCGGCGTATGCCGTGATGTCGCCATCGGGGGTGACCTGGGCAGAGCGCAAGGCAATGGCCCACTCGCCGTCGCCATCCGCTCCCACCCAGCCGACGGGGCCGGCGTAGCGACCACGGTCGAACGGCTCGAGCTCGCGAATGAGCGCGAGCGCCTCCTGCGTCGGTGTGCCGGCGACGGCGGCCGTCGGGTGCATGGCCGCGATGAGGTCGAGCGACGTCGATCCGTCACTCAGGGTGCCCTCGATGTCGGTGGCCAGGTGCCACAGGTTGGGCAGCTTCAGGGTGAATGGGATTTCACTCGCGGTGAGGTGGGAGGTGTGCGGGCGCAGCGACCCGAGCACACTCTGCACCGCAAACTCATGTTCGTCGGCGTCCTTGGTCGAGGTGACCAGGGCAAGCGCGGCCTCGGTGTCGGCCTCTGCGTCAGCGCCGCGCGACATCGTGCCGGCCAGTACGCGGGCGTTCACCTCGCCGTGATCAGCGCGGATCAGCGTCTCAGGGCTCGAACCGATGAGCCCGTCGACCGCGTAGGTCCAGCAGTCCGGGTATCCGAGCGCCAGCTCGGTGATGGCACGGCGAACGTCGGATTCGACGGGGAGACGGCCGACGAGGTCGCGGGCCAGTACGACCTTGCTCACGTCCTGGTCACTGATGTGCGTGATGGCGCTGGCCACGGCGTCGCGGTAGCCATCAGGGCTGAGCGCGCCTGGGAGCAGCGAGATGCGGTACTCGTCGCCGAGTGGGGTGAGTACGAGGGGGATGTCAGGCGCTGCCTGCCCGGTCGGCCACACGCGGGTGACCCAGCAGACACCGTTCTCGCGGCCCACGATCACCTCTGGAACGATGAGCACGCTGGTCTGGGCCGACGTGTCGTCGAAGGCAAACGCGCCAAATGCCACGAGACCGGTTCCGGTGCGCGCCAACGGGTCTGTCACCGTGGCGGCCTCGACGACGTCGCGCCACGCTGCCGCGGCATCCGCCATGCGAGTCGGTCCGCTGAACTCCAGGCGCAGCGCTGTACCGATACCGGCGAGGCCTTGATTGCGTCGCATCCAGAGCAGCGGGTCGTGCTGGTCAAGCAGGAGTACCAACTGGCGGATGTCGGCGAGGGGGGTGGTTTCGACCGTCAAAGCCTGTGCATTCACTCCCTCAGCCTACGCCCGTGCGTGCGCGCGATCATGCGGCGTGCTGCGCGCGCAGCGGCAACCTAGACTGGAGGGGTGAATAGAGCAGACCTCAGCAAGCAGCCGGAGCAGATTGCCGCCATGTTTGACCAGGTCTCCACGCACTACGACCGCACCAATGCCGTGCTGTCTGTGGGGCAGGACAGCCTGTGGCGCATTGCGACGACCAAGGCCGTCGACCCGAAACCGGGGGAGCGCATCCTCGATGTGGCTGCTGGCACAGGAACCTCAAGCGCCGCACTCACCAAGACAGGCGCCCACGTGGTCGCCGCTGATTTCTCGGCGGGCATGATCTCGGTCGGGCGCGAGCGCCAGGCAGGCAACTCCCGGGTTGAGTTCGTGCAAGCGGATGCCACAGCGCTTCCCTTCGCCGACAACGAGTTTGACGCCGTCACCATTTCGTTCGGCCTGCGCAACGTCGTCGAACCGCAGAAGGCACTCGCCGAGTTCTACCGGGTCACCAAGCCCGGCGGGCGCGTCGTCATCTGCGAATTCACGACTCCGCCATTCGCGCCATTCAGGGCCGTCTACTTCGCCTACTTGAAGTACGTGATGCCGAAAATCGTCAGGCTCGCCTCCTCCAACGTCGAGGCGTATGACTACCTCGGCGAATCGATCAAGGCCTGGCCCAAGCAGAAAGAGCTGAGTGCCTGGCTTCGACGGGCGGGCTATACCTCGGTGGCTTACCGTAATCTGACATTCGGCATCGCGGCATTGCACCGCGGCGTGAAACCAAGCAATTCCGCATCCTGAGCCCCTCCCCAGTAGCGATCGTTAGGCTAACAGAGTGAATCCGAGCGTCCCCGTGGTCCGTCGCAGTGCGTCGATAACGTCGCAGCTCGGTCTCACCGATCGCATTTTCTCCACGAAATCAGACCGTGGACTGGCCTCCGACATCGATCAAGGCCTCGACAAGGTCGAAGACGCGCTGAACGCTGAGATCACCTTCGCTGACCAGATCGCGAACGTCACCGGCCGCTACCTGCTTGAAGCCGGCGGCAAGCGCGTGCGTCCCATGCTCGCCCTGCTCACCGCGCACCTGGGTCGCGGCGGCGTCCCAGACGTGATCACCGCAGCTGCAGCCATCGAGGTCACCCACCTGGCGTCGCTGTACCACGACGACGTCATGGACGACGCAGACAAACGCCGTGGCGTGCCCAGTGCACAGACCGTGTGGGGCAACTCAGTTGCCATCCTCACCGGCGACCTGCTGTTCGCGCGCGCCAGCCAGTTGATGGCGCGGCTCGGCGAGCGTGCCATCCGCCTCCAGGCCGACACGTTCGAGCGGCTGGTCCTTGGCCAGCTGCACGAGACACTCGGCCCGCAGAACGGCGAAGACCCGGTCCAGCACTACATCCAGGTGCTGGCAGACAAGACGGGGTCGCTCATCGCGGCATCCGCTCAGGCCGGCATCGCCTTCTCAGGTGCCCCAGCCGAGTTCGAGACGCCCGTCGTTGAGTTCGGCGAGAAGATCGGCATCGCCTTCCAGCTCATCGACGATGTCATCGACCTCTCGCCACAGCCGGAGACAACCGGCAAGGTGCCAGGCACCGACCTGCGCGCAGGGGTCGAAACACTTCCACTGCTTCGCTTGCGGGAACGCGCAGAAACGGATGCTCTGGCCGCCGACCTGCTCGCCCGTCTCGACGCAGACGTGATGGGCAGCTCCCTCGCGGGCGCTGGCCGTACAGACGCCGCTGACTCCGCGATCACCGCGCTTCGTGAGCACGACGTCACCGCCCAGACGCTGACAGAGGCGCACCGCTGGGCCAGGGATGCCGTTGCATCCCTCGCTCCGCTGCCGTCCGGTTCAGTCAAGAAGGCGCTCACCAAATTCGCCGAGACTATCGTCGAACGATCCAGCTAGAAAGGCACCCCCATGACCAAGTTGCGATTGGCCATCGTCGGCGCAGGACCCGCTGGCATCTACGCCGCAGACATCCTCCTCAAGGCAGAGCGGAACTTCGACGTTTCGATCGACCTCTTCGATCACCTTCCTGCTCCGTACGGACTGGTCCGGTACGGCGTAGCGCCTGACCACCCCCGCATCAAGGGCATCATCAACGCGCTGCGCGATGTGCTCGACCGGGGCGATATTCGCCTGTTCGGAAACGTCCACTACGGCACAGACATCACGCTTGAAGACCTGAAGAAGCACTACAACGCCGTCATCTTCGCAACGGGTGCCGTGCGAGACGCAGACCTGAACATTCCCGGCATCGAGCTTGAGGGCTCGTATGGGGCAGCTGAGTTCGTCAGCTGGTTCGATGGTCACCCCGATTTCCCGCGCGAATGGCCCCTCGATGCCAAGGAGGTCGCGGTCATCGGCAACGGAAACGTCGCTCTCGATGTGTCCCGCATCCTGGCCAAGCACGCCGACGACCTCTTGTCGACCGAGATCCCGGCCAACGTCTACGAGGGGCTGAAGGCCTCCCCGGTGACCGACGTGCACGTCTTTGGGCGCCGCGGTCCGACATCCGTCAAATTCACTCCGCTTGAGCTCCGCGAGCTCGGCGAGCTGCGCGACGTTGACATGATCGTCTACGACGAAGACTTCGACTACGACGATGCGGCGCGCAACGCCGTGGCAAGCAACAAGCAGGTCTTCGTCATCGACAAGGTGCTGAACCAGTGGCGGAAGCGCGAGACCGGCCAGGCCAGTCGTCGCCTGCACCTGCACTTCTTCTCAAAGCCCATCGAGATTGTCGATGACGGCTCAGGCCACGTCGGCGCGATCCGGTTCGAGCGCACCGCACCCGACGGTGAGGGCGGAGTCATCGGCACCGGTGAGATCCGTGAACTTCCGATTCAGGCCGTGTACCGGGCTGTCGGCTACTTCGGTTCTCCGCTGGCCGACATCCCGTTCGACAAGAAGCGCGGCGTTGTCCCGAACCGCGAAGGCCAGGTATTGCGCAAGGACCCCACCTCTGGCTCGGCCGGCGCGAACGAACAGATGTATGGCGTTTACGCCACAGGGTGGATCAAGCGTGGGCCCGTCGGGCTCATCGGCCACACCAAGTCGGACGCCATGGAGACGGTTCGCCATCTCATCAATGACTCCGGCGACTGGTGGCACCCTGAGTCGCCCTCTGAGGAGAGCGTCGTCGAGATGCTTGATTCACGCGGCATCCACTACACAGACCTGAGCGGATGGCACAACCTCGACCAGCACGAGCTCGCGCTCGGTGAGGCTGAGGGGCGCACCCGTATCAAGGTCGTTCCGCGTGAGGAAATGGTCAAGGTCTCGCGCGCCGACTAGTCGGGGACAGGGGGAGTAGCCTCCTGGCATGACGGCTCCACAGGAAAGCGGTTGGGTTCCAGACGTCCTGGGTGAACACTTCGAGCAGCTGACCCTGCCGCTTCGCCCTGACAACGAGGGCGAGGTCGTCGCGACGCTGGTGCGCTACTCGCCACCTTTCCGGTGGGAGTTCTCGCGGCCGCCGGCGATGAATGCCGACGTCCTGTACGTGCACGGCTGGTCTGACTACTTCTTCCAGACCGAGCTTGCTGAGTACTGGCACAACGCTGGAGCCCGCTTTTACGCGGTCGACTTGCGGAAATACGGTCGCAGCCTGCGCAACTATCAGACGCCGGGGTTCATCACCGACCTCATCGACTACGACGAGGACATTGAATCGGCCCTGGCCGCCATGGGGCATGCGCCCGGCTCGTCGAACAAACGGCCGCTCATCCTGATGGGTCACTCCACCGGGGGCCTGACGTTCAGCCTGTGGGTAGACCGCCACCCCGGCCGGGTTGCGGCGCTGGTCTTGAACAGCCCGTGGCTTGAGTTCCAGGCGACGGGGGTCGGCCGGGTCGCTATTCTCCCTATTGTGCAGATCGGCGCGATCGTCGATCCGCTGGCCCCACTCCCGAACGTCGACTTGGGTTTCTACACCCGAACGGTGTCCGCTGCCCAGGATGGCGCGTGGACGTACAACCTCGAGTGGCGTCCGCCCCGCGGGTTCACCACGCACCCTGCCTGGTTGCGCGCGGTTCTCGCCGGACACACGAGGGTCGCGAACGGCCTCACCATCGACGCCCCGGTTTTCATGTTGCTGTCCGCTCGCTCGCTCCTGCTGCCCAAATGGACACCGGAGATGAAGACGGCCGACATCGTGCTGCGAGTGGACGACATCGCGGTGCGCGCCACGAAGCTGGGGCCTGCAGTCACCCTTGTTCGAATCGACAACGCCCTGCACGATATCTTCCTGTCGACCGAGCCTGTGCGCTTTGCCGCGTATCGGCAACTCACCCGGTGGCTGCGGGCATATCTGGGCCGATAATCGTCTCAAATCTCCCCTCCACTATCGCCACCCTGGCTGACAGAATGAGCGCATGACTGCTGCCGATCCGGCCACGTTGGCCCCTTTCTCTTTCAAAGTCGCCGACCTGTCTCTTGCCGAAGCTGGTCGTCATCAGCTGCGGCTGGCCGAAAACGAGATGCCGGGTTTGATGGCACTCAGGGCCGAGTTCGCCCAGTCGGCACCGCTTGCCGGTGCGCGGATCGCCGGGTCCCTGCACATGACGGTCCAGACTGCGGTGTTGATTGAGACGCTGGTCGCCCTCGGTGCGCAGGTGCGCTGGGCCAGCTGCAATATCTTCTCGACGCAGAATGAGGCTGCCGCTGCGATCGCCGTCGGACCGACGGGCACCCCAGACGCTCCGGCCGGTGTGCCGGTGTTCGCCTGGAAGGGGGAAACGCTCGAGGAGTATTGGTGGTGCACAGAGCAGATCTTCGACTGGAGTGCAGAAGCGGCCGCGGCCGGCGAAAGCTGGGTTGGGCCGAACATGATCCTTGACGACGGCGGCGATGCAACGCTGCTCGTGCACAAAGGACGCGAGTTCGAGCTGGCTCGTGCCGTGCCAAGCGCTGCGAGCGGTGACAGTCACGAGTATCGCGTGATCCTTGACTCGCTCCGCCGTTCCCTCGACCTGGCACCGGATCGTTGGACGCATATCGCCACCGAGATCATGGGCGTGACTGAGGAGACAACAACGGGGGTGCACCGCCTCTACGAGCTCGCCGCTTCCGGCCAGCTCCTGTTCCCCGCGATCAACGTCAATGATTCGGTCACCAAATCGAAGTTCGACAACAAGTACGGCATCCGGCACTCGCTGCCAGATGGCCTCAACAGGGCAACGGATGTCCTCATCGGCGGCAAGGTCGTGTTGGTCGCCGGCTACGGCGATGTGGGTAAGGGCGCAGCCGAAGCACTTCGCGGGCAGGGTGCACGTGTCATCGTGAGCGAAATCGACCCCATCAACGCACTGCAGGCAGCCATGGACGGATTCCAGGTGGCCACGATCGAATCCGTCGCAGGGCAGGCCGACATCTTCGTCACCTGCACAGGCAACGTCAACGTGATCACTACGGAGCACATGCTCCAGATGAAGCACCTCGCGATCGTGTCCAACGTTGGGCACTTCGACAACGAGATCGACATGGCGAGCCTGGAGAATCTTCCGGGTGCGGTGAAGGTTGAGATCAAGCCGCAGGTGCATGAGTGGCGGTTGCCGAATGGCCGCAGCATCCTCGTGTTGTCAGAGGGCCGGCTGATGAACCTCGGTAATGCCACCGGGCACCCGTCGTTCGTGATGAGCAACTCGTTCACCAACCAGGTGCTGGCGCAGATCGAGCTGTACTGCTCCCCGGAGAAGTACCCGATCGGTGTGTACGTGTTGCCGAAGCACCTCGATGAGAAAGTCGCCAGACTGCACCTCGATGCTCTGGGCGTCGAGCTCACAATTCTCACTCCTGAGCAGGCGGCATACATCGGCGTTCCCGTTGACGGACCGTACAAGGCCGACCACTACAGGTACTGACAAATAGCCACGTTTAGCCCGACACGCCCGGGGTGTGGCGTGCTTTTGACGGGTCTCTGGGATGGCCGTAATGTATCTATACGTACCCCAAAGGTGCGGGTGAGCGGATCAGCTCCCCGGCCTCAAGCGGGACCAACTCCTAAGCTTTTACCTCTCTGGTTTCCCTTTGTGAAATCGGGGTTGGTTGCTTAGGATTGATATTCCTTCCTCTCGTATCCTTCGTTGATTCGTGTGAGTGTTTCGGTGTGTGCTTTGTGCACGGCTGGAACATGAAAAACACACGATTTGACACGCTGGACACGGAGGGGTAAGGTAGAGAAGTTGCCCCGGAGCGACAGCCGTAAGGCCTGAAGTCGGGTGCGTCC
>NZ_JBYHFR010000002.1:0-909017 GCF_057669585.1 Leifsonia sp. Y862 | reverse complement strand
CCCAGAGACCCGTCAAAAGCACGCCACACCCCGGGCGTGTCGGGCCGTGTGACCGACTTTCGCGCGTTTTATGACTCGAAACTCGGCCAGGCGAGATAAGGCCCGGTGGCGCGCGATATGCGCGGCACCAGGGGCAGTTCGACGCGCCGGGCTGCGCCGCACCACACCGCGAATCGACTAGTGATTCTCGCCGGGCGGAACGGAACGCACTCTCGCGCTCCCCCGCGGGAACCCACACTCACCGCGCCCGCTATCGCCTGGGGCGCCCGCTACAGCGGGCGCGATTCGCCACAGCGGGCGCGGCAAACGACGTGGCGAATGGTGCTGAGCGATTAAAGCGAAACGAGCGCCGCCGTGGAAACGGCGACGCTCGGTCGTTGTGGTTCAGGCCACGGCACACTGGGCACCGTGGCGCGAGGGTTACTCCACGAAGATGCCGGCGAGGGTCTTCTTGCCGCGGCGCAGCACGGCGTAACCGCCGGGAAGCACGGAACCCTCAACTGTCGCGTCGTCGGCGGTCACCTTCGCGTTGTTCAGGTAGACGCCACCCTGGGCAATGGACCGGCGCGCTTCGCTGAGGCTCGCGGTCAGGCCGGTGTCAACCAGGAGCTGGGCGATCGGTGCATTCGGCGCGGTCGTCGTGTTCGGCAGCTCCCGCAGGGCAGCTTCGAGCGTTGCAGGGTCAAGTTCGCTCAGTTCACCCTGGCCGAACAGTGCCTGGGCGGCGTTGATGGCGGCATCCGTTGCCTCTGTACCGTGCACGAGACTCGTGACCTCCCACGCGAGCGTGCGCTGGGCTTCACGACGGAACGGCTCGGAGGCGACCAGCGCCTCGAGGCGTTCGATCTCTGCGCGGCTCAGGAACGTGAAGACCTTGAGGCGCGAAATCACGTCTGAATCGTCGGTGTTCAGCCAGAACTGGTAGAAGGCGTACGGGCTGGTGAGCTTCGAGTCGAGCCAGACGGCGTTGCCCTCGCTCTTACCGAACTTGGTGCCGTCGCTGTTGGTGATGAGCGGAGTACCAATGGCGTGCACACTGGTTCCCTCTGCGCGGCGCACCAGGTCGGTGCCGCTGGTGAGGTTGCCCCACTGGTCACTGCCACCGGTCTGCAGCACGCAGCCGTAGGTGCGGAACAGCTCGAGGAAGTCGAGCCCCTGCAACACCTGGTAGCTGAACTCGGTGTAGCTGATGCCGGCATCCGAGTTGAGCCTGGCGCTGACGGCATCCTTCTTCAGCATGGTGCCGACACGGAAGTACTTACCGATGTCGCGCAGGAAGTCGATGGCAGACAGCGGTGCCGTCCAGTCGAGGTTGTTCACCAGGGTCACTGCGTTGTCACCCTCCGAGCTGAGGAAGCGCGAGACCTGCGCCTGCAGGTATCCCACCCACTCCGCGACAACATCCTTGGTGTTCAGGGTGCGCTCTGCGCTCGGGCGCGGGTCGCCGATCAGACCGGTCGAACCGCCGACGAGGCCGAGCGGGTGGTGTCCGGCCAGCTGCAAGCGGCGCATCAGCAGCAGCTGCACCAGGTTGCCGAGGTGCAGGCTGGGCGCCGTCGGGTCAAAGCCGCAGTAATAGGTGATCGGCTCCCCCGCGAGCAGGTCGCGTAGTTCGGTGGCGTCGGTGGAGACATGCACGAGGCCACGCCACGTGATTTCGTCCCACACACCATCGAAGGTCGGGTCGTTTGTTTGCTGGGCAATGATTACGGGGTCAGACACGTTGCCAGATTACCAGCGGAGCCCCGCCGCATCGGTGCGCAGGCCTGTGTGCTTCAGTGGGCCAATTAGACGCCGGCATTAATTTAGGCTTGAACCTAAGTAAGCATTGATTTAGTCTGTGGTCTAAATTAGAGTTCATGCAGGAGGGAGCCTGAACCCATGTTTGTCATCACCGCAGACCAGATCAACAGCCGCAACGACCGCGACCGCGCCGGCGAGCTCATCGCCGCCCTCGAAAGCGCGCACGGATCAGCCTTCGCGCTGCCGGCAGACCAGACGGCAGGCGACGAGATCCAGGTGATGGTGACGGATGCCGCCTCCGCACTCGACGCCATCTTCCTCATTCATCGCACCGGCTCCTGGAACACGGGGCTCGGCCTCGGGCCCGTGCGGTTCCCGCTGGCTGCGTCCACCCGGCAGTCGGCCGGCCCCGCGTTCATCGCCGCGCGCGATGCCGTCATCCGTTCGAAGAAAGCGGATGCCGGATTCGCGCTCGAGGTGCCAGCGGGCAGCGACACCGAGGCCAGCTCACCCCACGCGATCAGTGCCGCCGAGCTGGAGGCGCTCATCACCCTGACGCTTGCGATCCGGCAACGGCGAAGTCCGGCGGGGTGGGAGGTCATCGACCTGCTGACGGCCGGCCTCTCCCAGGTCGACATCGCGGCACGCCTCGGCATCTCAAGCGGCGCGGTGAGCCAGCGTCTGAAGACCACGCTCTGGAGGGTCGAAGAGTCGGCCAAGCCCGCACTCGTTAGGCTCATGGAGTCCCTCGAACGCGCAACAAGCGAAACGGAAGCTAGAAAATGACCTACACGGACGTCGTGACCTACCTCTACTGGATGCTGTTGTTGGTGGTCACCGCCGGCTCACTGGTCTGCGCAATCCTGGCATTCCGCCAGCAGAAGCGCGTCTACGCGATCGCGTCCGCCGGTGCACTTGCCGCCGCGCTCTTCATCGCAGCGGTGTCGTCTGGCGAGGTTCCCCCGGCGTTCGCCGTGCTGCTCGCCATGCTCGCTCTGGCCCTGGCCGTCATCGGCGGAGCGCCCATGGCCACCCTCGCGCTCAACCTGGCCATGAAGAACTCGTCGCCCGGCCAGAACGGCGGCATCCTGATCGCTGCCAACGCTGCGAACCCCGCCGCACCGAACGATCCGGCCACCGGAGCGCCCGTCACCTCGCCCGCGCTCGAAGTACTGCGGGGCGGCCTGACCATCGGAATTCTGGAACGGTTCGCCGCTGCCGGCGCGATTCTGCTCGGTTTCCCCGAGGCCATCGCCGTCGTCGTCGCCATCAAGGGCGTCGGCCGTTTCACGGAGCTGTCTGCACCGGAGTCCCGCGAGCGATTCATCATCGGCACGTTCGCCAGCCTCATCTGGGCGTGCGCCTGCGGCGCGCTGCTGCACATCGCCGTTTCGTAGCGGTTTCAGCGTCGCCAAAAAGTTTCATCGTCGCCAAAACAGGAACGTCGCCCGCAGAGAGCGCGATCCGTCCTGTTTTCGCTGACAAACGGTCGATTCATCCTGTTTTCGCGACGGAACGCCCGGCGCGGTTTCCGAGCGGACAACTTTCCAGCCTTCGGACCACACCATCACGCAGGTCCCTAAGCTGACCTCCATGCGTGCATTCGAGACAGTTCATGCGGAACCGCGCGACTCTGTTGAGTCGCCTGACTATCGCGTGAATTTTTGGCAGAAGTCTGGACAGGCATGGGCCCTGGACGCGTTCGTTCTGACTGACGTGGACGACCTCACCGAGGTACTCCGCTGGGTGGACGAGAACGCGCGCGGACGCCGGTTTGAAGTGTTCGCCGAAATGGACACGGAACCCGTCGGGCCTTTCCAGACCCCAAGAACGAGCGGTCTTGTTCGACTGCTCGGACGTAACCCCAACGAAGGTGTATCCGTTGTGATCGGCCTCTTCACTACAGACTAGGCAGGCCGTCTCGAGATCTGGCTCGTGCGGATTTCGAGACACTCGCTGGCGCTCGTTCCTCAATCAACGAGGTGGGGCATTTGCCTCGCAGACGCTCGCTAGCGCTTGCTCCTCGACCACCGGGAGGGATCCGCTAGGTGGTTAGTGGCGGCTGACGCTTCGGCGCGCTCTTCCGGTACGGGGAAACGGATGGCTCGCCAGGGATCCAGAATCGCCACGGGAACGCGGCCTCTCCCCCGGCGCCGCTGACGCCGGTGCGCGGGCCAGTCTCGTAGGCCACCGGCTGTGCGGGGAACGTGAAGTCGAACGGCGGCGCGTTCAGGTCGGCGCCGTCATCAGCCAGTGAGATGCCGAGCGCAACCGTGAGCCGAGCTGGTCCGCGGGCCAGGTCATGGTCGGAGCGCGATGTGGTGCGCCGACGCCTGGCCAGCTCGATCCCCTCGACGACCTCGCCGCCGCGAAGCAAGAGCCCGGAGGCGACGCCCGCCGGAGAGCAAACCATGTTGGCGCAGGTGTGCATGCCATACGTGAAGTAGGCGTACAGGTGACCGGGCTCGCCATACATGCTGGCGTTGCGGGCGGTGCGCCCGCGGAACGCATGGGAGCCGGGGTCAACGCCATCGCCGATGTACGCCTCCACCTCGGTGAGGCGAATCGAGACGCCAGCGTGGGTGAAGACCCCGCCGAGAACGACCGGGGCAAGCTCGAGCGAAGATCGCTCGAACCTGGCCCGGTCGAAACTCATTTCGTGAGGGTGTTCGCCAACGTGTTGGCGAGTCCACGCACGCGCTCAACCAGCGCTGCGCGCTGTTCAGCAACACGCACAGGAGCGGTTCCGCCCTGGCCGTCCCTGGCCTCGACCGATCCGCGGATGGTGAGAACTTCACGGACTGCCGGGGTGAGGTGCGGCGACAGCGCGGCCAGCGCAGCGTCGTCGACCTCATGCAGCTCGAGATCGTGGTCTTCGGCGTACTTCACCAGCGAACCGGTGATCTCGTGAGCGTCACGGAAGGTGACGTGCTGCTTGACGAGCCACTCTGCGACATCCGTTGCCAGCGAGAAGCCCTGTGGGGCCAGCTCTGCCATGCGGTCGGTGTGGAAACGGAGCGTCGCGATCATGCCGGTGAACGCCGGCAGCAGGATTTCGAGCGTCTCGATCGAGTCGAAGACGGGCTCTTTGTCCTCCTGCAGGTCGCGGTTGTACGCGAGCGGCAGGCCCTTGAGCGTGGCCAGCAGGCCAGCCAGGTTTCCGATCAACCGGCCAGACTTACCGCGAGCGAGCTCGGCGATGTCTGGGTTCTTCTTCTGCGGCATGATCGACGAACCCGTTGAGTACGCGTCATCGATGGTGATGAACCCGAATTCCTTCGTGTTCCACAGGATGATCTCCTCGGCCAGCCGCGAGATATCGATGCCCAGCTGGGCGGTGATGTACGCGAACTCCGCGGTGATGTCCCTGCTCGACGTACCGTCGATCGAGTTCTCCACCACAGCACCGAAACCGAGGTCGTCTGCGACGAGCCTGGCGTCGAGGCCGAGCGTGTTGCCGGCGAGAGCACCTGAGCCATAGGGCGAGAAGTTGGCGCGCTTCGACCAGTCGGCGAAGCGTTCCAGGTCGCGCACGAGCGGCCAGCAGTGCGCGAGCAGGTGGTGCGCGAGCAGCACCGGCTGGGCGTGCTGCAGGTGGGTGCGGCCGGGCATGATGGCGTCGGCGTGTGCCTCTGCCTGCGCGGCCAGCGCGTCGATCAGGTCGATGACGAGAGCCGAGATCGTGCTGGCGTGGTCACGGAGCAACAAGCGGATGAGCGTGGCGATCTGGTCGTTGCGGCTGCGACCAGCGCGCAACTTGCCACCGAGCTCTGCACCGGCGATGTCGATGAGACCGCGTTCGAGCGCTGAGTGCACGTCTTCGTCGCTGACCGCAGGAGCGAATCGTCCGTCGAGAACGGCCTGCTCCAGCGTGTTGAGCGCTGCGATCATGTCGGCGAGCTCGGCATCCGTCAAATAACCGGCAGCAGCCAGCGCCTTCGCGTGGGCACGAGACCCACGGATGTCGTACTCGGCCAGCTGCCAGTCGAAGTGAGTCGACTTGCTGAGACGCGCCAGCTCTGGCGAAGGCCCGCCGGCGAAGCGGCCACCCCAGAGGGCCCCAGCTTCACCGGCACGGTTTGCGACGTCGTCGCCAGACATACGGATACCTACTCGCCCGCGAGGTCGCGACGTGCCGAGATCTTGCTCGGCAGCGACCACAGGTCGATGAAGCCCTTGGCCAGCGACTGGTCGAAAGTGTCACCGGTGTCGTAGGTGGCGAGGCTGAAGTCGTACAGGCTCTGCGCCGACTTGCGGCCGGTGACGACAGCGGTGCCGCCCTGCAGCTTCAAGCGGATGTCGCCCGTGACGTACTTCTGCGAGTGGTCGATGAACGCATCGAGCGAACGCTTGAGACCGGAGAACCACAGGCCGTCGTAGACGAGCTCTGACCACTTGGACTCGATGGTGCGCTTGTAGCGGTTCTGGTCGCGCTCCAGGGTGAGGTTTTCGAGCTCTTCGTGCGCGGCGATCAGTGCGATGCCGGCCGGAGCCTCGTAGACCTCGCGGCTCTTGATGCCGATGAGGCGGTCTTCGACCATGTCGATGCGGCCAACGCCGTGCTTGCCGGCCAGCGCGTTCATCGCGACGACCATTTCGAGCGGCGTGTGAGCGACACCGTCGATGGCGACGGGAACACCCTGGTCGAACGTGATGGTGACCTCGTCGGCCTCGCGGTGCACGCTCGGGTCCTGGGTGTATTCGTACAGGTCTTCAATCGGTGCGTTCCACGGGTCTTCGAGGAAACCGGTCTCGACGGCGCGTCCCCAGACGTTCTTGTCGATCGAGTACGGGTTCTTCTTCGACTGCTGGATCGGCAGGTTGTGCTGCTCGGCGTAGATGATCGCCTTGTCGCGGGTGAGCGCGAGGTCGCGGACGGGCGCAATGCTGGTCAGGTCGGGTGCGAGGGCTGCAACAGCTGCCTCGAAACGGACCTGGTCGTTGCCCTTGCCGGTGCAACCGTGTGCGACGGAGTCTGCGCCGAGTTCCTTGGCGGTGGATGCCAGGTACTTGGCGATCAGTGGACGGCTGAGGGCCGAGACCAGCGGGTAGCGCTTCTGGTACAGGGCGTTGGCCTTGAGCGCCGGCACGATGTAGTCGTCGGCGAATTCGTTCTTGGCGTCAACGACGATGGACTCGACAGCGCCGCAGTCCAGGGCGCGCTGACGGATGTCGTCCATGTTCTCGCCCCCCTGTCCAACGTCAACGGCGAGGGCGACGACCTCTTTGCCGGTTGCATCCTTGAGCCAGCCGATGCCGACAGAGGTATCGAGTCCGCCCGAGTAGGCGAGGACGATGCGTTCAGCCATGGAATTTCTCCTTGAATCTTTCAGTTCCGAAAATTTGTTGTTGTGCAGCAGATCAGCGCCGGGGCGGCAATTACTGGTGTGCGGGTGCCGTGTTCTGCTTCAGCAGCCACACGAGAAGTGCCTTCTGGGCGTGCAGGCGGTTCTCCGCCTCGTCCCAGATGATGCTCTGCGGTCCGTCGATGACCTCGGCGGTGACCTCGTAGCCGCGGTCGGCTGGGAGGCAGTGCATGAACAGTGCGTCTGACTTGGCCTTGGCCATCAGGTTCTGGTCGACGCGGTACTCGCCGAAGGTGACCAGGCGTTCAGCCTTCTCGTCTTCCTTGCCCATCGACACCCAGGTGTCGGTGACGACGATGTCAACGCCGGCCACAGCCGCGACCGGGTCGGTGAAGACCTCGACGGATCCACCGGTTTCCGCGGCAATCGCGGCGGCATCCGCTACGACCTGCGCGTCTGGTGCGTACTCGGCGGGAGCTGCGACACGCACGTGCATGCCTGCTGTCGCGCCGGCGAGCAGGTACGAGTGCGCCATGTTGCACGCGCCGTCGCCCAGGAAGGTGAGGGTGAGGCCGGCCAGCTCGCCGCGGTGCTCACGAATGGTGAGCAGGTCGGCGAGCAGCTGGCAGGGGTGGAACTCGTCTGACAGGGCGTTGACGACGGGAACCGTGGTTCCATTCGCCATCTCTTCGAGGCCTGACTGCGCGAACGTGCGCCACACGATGGCCGCAACCTGACGCTCCATCACGCGCGCGGTGTCGGAGGCTGTCTCCTTACCGCCCAGCTGGCTGTTTGCCGTGGTGATGATGAGGGGGCTGCCACCGAGGTCGGCGATGCCGACGGCGAAGGACAACCGGGTGCGGGTGGACGACTTGTCGAAGATAACCGCGACGGTCTGCGGACCGGCGAGGGGCTTTGCCTGGAATCGGTCTCGCTTCAGTTCCAATGCCAGATCGAGGATCTCGGCCTGTTCGGCTGGAGAGAGGTCATCGTCGCGCAGGAAATGGCGGGTCACGGTATCACTTTCGCTTTCTTGTATGGTCTCTATAACTCTAGATGCTGGCGATGGCTGCCCCGAATCGGCGCCTGAACTCGGCCAATTCGTCGTCGCCGATGATGAGTGGGGGCGCGATCCGGATGGTGGATTCGTTCGCGGCGTTGATGATCAGGCCGGCCTCCATCGCGGCGGCGGCAAGTTTGAGTGCAACGGGTTCGGTCAAGCCGATTCCAATCAGGAGTCCGAGGCCGCGCACCTCCTCCACAAGCGGAGAGTTGAAGCTCTCGATGATGGCGCGCAGCTCGGCCCCGCGACGGGCCGCGTTCTCGACGAGATTCTCGTCTTCGATCACGGACAGCACCGCGTTCGACGTTGCCGTGACGAGGGGGTTGCCGCCGTAGGTTGAACCATGCTGGCCCCGCGTGAATAGATCGGATGCCGCGCCGAAGGTGACCAGCGCGCCGATAGGCACACCGCCGCCCAACCCCTTGGCCAGGGTGAGGGCATCCGGAACGATGCCGGCGTGCTCGTATGCGAACCAGCGGCCAGTGCGGCCAACGCCGGTCTGGATCTCGTCGAGGATGAGCAGCACACCGAACTCTGTGCAGAGCTCACGGGCACGGGCCAGGTAGCCCTGCGGCAGATCGAGCACTCCGGCTTCGCCCTTGACCGGTTCAAGGAACAGCGCAGCGACGGTGTGGTCGATGGCGGCTTCCAGCGCCTCAATGGTGCTGTCGATGTGTTCGACACCACCGGCGACGGGCTCGAACGGATCGCGCATGTGCGGCTTGCCGGTCAGCGCCAGCGCTCCCATGGTGCGGCCGTGGAACGCGTCGGTCAGTGCGAGGACGCGGGTGCGGGAGCCGTCGCCCTTGTTCAGCCTGGCGAGTTTGAGTGCGGCTTCGTTGGCTTCTGCCCCTGAGTTGCAGAAGTACACCCGGCCGGCGTCCCCCGCGCCGGTGAGGCGCTTGAGTCGCTCGGCAAGTTCGATCTGTGGAGCGGTGGCGAAGTAGTTGGAGACGTGCGCGAGCGTGCTGATCTGCTTCGTGACGGCGCCGACGATGGCTGGGTGCGCATGACCGAGGGAGTTGACGGCGATACCGGACAGGAAGTCGAGGTACTGCTTCCCCTCGTCGTCCCACACGTAGCAGCCCTCGCCGCGCTCCAGCAGGGCGAGCGGGGTGCCGAGAGTGCGCATCATTGCTGCGCCGTAGCGATCTTGCCAGGTTGTCATGCGGGTACTACCTCCGTGCCAATGCCGCTCTGCGTGAAGATCTCGAGCAGGATCGAGTGCGGCACTCGTCCGTCGATGATGGCGGCTTTCGCCACTCCCCCCTGGACGGCATCCAGGCAGGCGTTCATTTTGGGGATCATCCCTGATTCGAGCGTGGGCAGCAGCGCGGTGAGCTCGTCGACCTTGATCACGGAGACCAGCGAATCGCGGTTCGGCCAATCGCTGTACAGCCCGGCGACATCCGTCAGAATGACCAGCTTGGCCGCGTTCAGGGCGACAGCCAGTGCGGCAGCCGCGGCATCCGCGTTGATGTTGAGTGACTGGCCAGGCACATCTGAGTCCGGCGCGATCGACGAGATCACGGGAATACGGCCGGCATCCAGCTGCGCGAGCACTGCTTCAGGGTCGACGCCGACGACATCGCCGACGAGGCCGAGGTCAATCTCTTCACCGTCGATGATGACACCGCGACGTCGGCCGCGGAACAGCCCGGCATCTTCGCCGGAGAGGCCTGCGGCGAGCGGGCCATGCTCGTTGATGTGGCCGACGAGATCGCGGTTGATCTGGCCGGTGAGCACCATGCGCACCACAGCCATCGCCTCCGGCGTCGTCACCCGGTAGCCACCGCGGAACTCGCTTTCAATGCCCAGACGTTCGAGCATCGCCGAGATCTGCGGGCCACCGCCGTGCACGACGACGGGGCGGATGCCCGCATAACGCAGGTAGACCATGTCTTCGGCGAACGCGCGCTGCAGGTCTTCGCTCACCATGGCGTTGCCGCCGAACTTCACGACAACGATCTGGTCGTGAAAGCGCTTCAGCCACGGCAACGCCTCGATGAGGGTCGCTGCCTTGATCTCGGCTTCGGCTGTGGTGTTGTCCGGCAGGCCAGCTGCCCTCGTCTCACTCAACTTGAATACGCGCTGTTCTCTTCGACGTAGTCGTGCGTGAGGTCGTTGGTCCAGATCGTGGCCGTCTCTGATCCTGCATGCAGGTCGATCGTAACGGTCACGTCCCGCGGCTTCAGGTCGACGAGCTCGCGCGGCTGATCGGGTTCGCCGGCGGTGCAGACCTGCACCCCGTTGATGGCGACGTCGATGCCGTACGGGTCGAAGCGGGCATCCGTCGTGCCGACAGCGGCCAGAACGCGGCCCCAGTTGGGATCGTTGCCGTAGATGGCCGCCTTGAACAGGTTGCTGCGGGAGACGGCACGGGCGACGGTCACGGCCTCGTCTTCGGAGGCCGCGTTCAACACCTGGATTGCCACATCGTGGGCTGCGCCCTCTGCATCGCCCTGCAACTGAATGGTGAGGTCTGCGCAGAGCGCGGTGAGCGCATCCGTGAATTCGGTGAGGTCGGCCTCGATGCCGCTCGACCCTGAGGCGAGCAGGCTGACAGTGTCGTTCGTCGACATACAGCCGTCTGAGTCGAGGCGGTCGAAGGTGACGCGGGTGGCCTGGCGCAGGGCCACATCCAGTTGAGCGGATGTCAACACAGCGTCGGTCGTGATCACGACGAGCATGGTGGCAAGTCCTGGTGCCAGCATGCCGGCGCCCTTGGCCATGCCGCCGATGGTCCAGCCCACCTCGGCGCGGTGCACGGCCTGCTTCGGCCTGGTGTCGGTGGTCATGATGGCTTCGGCGGCAGCCTGCCCGGCCTCAGGGGACGAAGCGGATGCCGCGTCAGCGAATGAGGCGGTGGCGGCCAGGATTCCGACGGTCAGCTTGTCGAGGTCGAGCTGCTCACCGATGAGTCCCGTCGAGCAGACAAGGACGTCGCCCGCAGAGACACCGAGCTTCTCTGCGACCAGTTCGGCCGTGGCGTGGGTGGTCTGGAAGCCCTTGGCGCCCGTGTAGCAGTTCGCGCCGCCGGAGTTCAGCACGATGGCGCTGACCTGGCCATCGGCCATGACCTGCTTGCTCCAGAGCACCGGGTTGGCCTGGCATCGGTTGCTGGTGAAAACCGTGGCGGCCGCGGTCAGCGGTCCCAGGTTCTGCACAAGCGCCAGGTCGAGGCCGCCCGACTTCTTCAATCCGGCTTCGGTTCCGGCGGCGACGAAACCGGCTGGTGCAGTGACACTCACGGGATAACTCCATTCACGATGGTGTTCACAATGCGTCGTTCACACTGCGATGGTGTTCAGATGTGGGGTGGCAGTGGCTACGGAGCCACGCCGTTGATGCCGAGGCCTGTCGATTCCGGCAGCCCGAGCGCGATGTTGGTGGATTGGATTGCCGCGCCGGCGGTGCCCTTGACGAGATTGTCGACGGCGGTGATGGTGACCACCCGGCCGGCGGCTTCGTCGACGGCGAGGCCGATGAGGGCGGTGTTCGCCCCCAGGACGTCAGCGGTGCGCGGGAAATGCCCGTCGGGAAGCAACTGGACGAATCGCTCGCCCTCGTATGCCGCTTCCCAGGCGTCGCGCACCTGGCTGGCGCTGGTCCCCGGCACGATGCGTGCCGTTGAGGTGGCGAGGATCCCCCGCGACATCGGCACGATCACCGGGGTGAAAGAAATGGTGGGGGCGGTGGCGCCTGCCCAGCGGAGGCTCTGCTGGATCTCAGGGATGTGCCGGTGCACTCCCCCGATCGCGTACGGATTGGCGGAGCCGAGGATTTCGCTGGCCAGGTTGTTGACCTTGAGTGCCTTGCCTGCGCCAGACGGGCCAACTGCGAGAACGGCGACGAGGTCGCGTTCTTCGATGACACCGGCGTTGATGCCGGGGGCGAGAGCCAGGGCGACCGTGCTCGCATTGCAGCCAGGGGCGGCGATGCGCCTGGCTCCGATGAGGCGTTCGCGCTGCTTCTGGTCGCCGACCTGCAGCTCAGGCACGCCGTAGGTCCACGCGCCAAAGTAGTCTCCGCCGTAGAACGACGCCCAATCGGCTGCGCTCTCGAGGCGGTGGTCTGCACCGCAGTCCACGAGGAGCGTGTCATCAGAGAGCGTCGCGGCCAGCTCGCCTGATTTCCCGTGCGGCAGGGCGAAGAAAACCACGTCGTGGCCTGCCACATTCTCGGGCGTCGTGTCGCTGAGCGTGAGGTGCGCGAGCGAGCGCAGATGAGGCTGCGTGTCGACCAGGCGCTGGCCAGCGTTGCTGTGTGCGGTGACCGTTGTCACATCGAATTCTGGGTGATCGGCCAGCAAGCGCAGCAGCTCGCCGCCCGCATACCCGCTTGCGCCAACGACTGCTACCGAAAAAGCCATAGGACAAATCTACTCGCTGAGCACGCAGCCCGTTCCCAGCTGGCTCCCACCTGCCGCTCCGAACGCAGGAATGCCCGTTTCGGCAGGACTGCCGGGGCAAACCGGCAATCATGCGCCGAAACGGGCACTCGTGGCGAAACGACCAGCTACTCGCGGAGGGTTGCTCCGAAGCGGGCCGCGGCGACAGCAACGCCGGCCAGCTTCGCGTCGCTGGCCTCTGCGGCGGTCAACGTGCGATCCGGTGCGCGGAAGCGCAGCGCGAAGGTGAGCGACTTGAGTCCGCTCGGCACACCGGTGCCGCGGTAGTCGTCCACGAGCTCTGCGCTCTCGAGCAGTGCCCCAGCACCATCGATGACGGCCTGGCGCACATCGGCGGCGGGAACATCGGCTGCGACAACCAGCGACAGGTCCTGCGTAGCCGCCGGCTTCGTGCCGATGGGCGTTGCCACGATGTCGCGTCCGGCAGCGGCGAACACCGCGGAAAGGTCAATCTCGGCCACGCCGACCACCGAGGGCAGGTCGTACGAGCGTGCGACGACGGGCAGCAGTTCGCCGGCGTAACCGACGACCGTGTCACCGGCATCCGTTGTGACGACTAGCTCTGCCGTGCGGCCGGGGTGCATGGCCGCGTGGGATCCCTGGCGAACGTGGATCGCAACGCCGGTGGCCAGCGCGACCTGCTGCGCGGCGGCCAGTGCATCCTGCCAGCTGAACGCCACGGCGGGCAGCCCAGGCTGGTGACGCACCGCGTTGCCGGTGAGGACAACGCCGGCGTACAACGGCTGCGGCGGAATGCTTGCGTTCAGCGCTGTCTCGAGGTCGGCACTCGGACGGACAGCGGCCGGCGGAACGAGAGACGTGCCATACGTCACACCGGGAACCGGCCGGAAGACCAGGCCGATCTCGTAGATCGCGACGTCGGTGAGACCACGTGAGCGGTTACGGTGAGCCAGCTGCAGCAGGCCAGGCAGGATCGACGTGCGAAGGAACGGCGCTTCACCGTCGAGCGGGTTGGCCACCTTGATCTGCGGCACAGCCCCGGCTTCCGGAGAGCCGAACAGGTCGTTGGCGGCTTCGGAGACGAACGGGTATGCCAGCACCTCGGTGTGGCCGGTCGCGGCCAGCGTGCTTGCGACCGTGCGGCGGAGCGTCTGCGGCAGGGTGAGGCCGCGCCCTGGGGGCGCGACGGGCAGCAGAGATGGGATGCGGTCGTACCCGACGATGCGGGCCACTTCTTCGGCCAGCGTCCACTTGTCGGTGAGGTCTGGGCGCCAGCTCGGCGGCGTGACGAGCAGTCCGGACTCGGATTCGGTCATCGACGCACCGATTTCGGCCAGCGAGGTGCGCACCTCGTCTGCCGTGTATTCGAGGCCGATCAGGCCGGAGATGAAGCCGGTCGGCAATTCGATGGGCGTGGCATCCGGTGTGGTGTCGTGCAGTGAACCGAGGCCATCTGCGACTCCCCCGGCCAGCTCAACGAGCAGCTGCACGACGCGGGCCGCTGCCACAACGGCGACGGCGGGGTCGACGCCGCGCTCGAAGCGCTTGGACGCCTCACTCGGCAGCTTGTGACGGCGAGCGGTGCGCGCGATCGACACCGGGTCGAAGTTCGCGGCCTCGATGAGCACGTTCCTGGTGGAATCGCTGATCTCGGTGCTGCCACCGCCCATGACGCCGGCCAGGCCGATGGGGCCTGACTCGTCGGTGATAAGCAGGTCTTCTTCGCTCAATTTGCGCGTGACGTCGTCAAGCGTGGTCAGCTTCTCGCCCGGCGCAGCCCTGCGTACGATGATGCCGCCGGAGAGCGCGTCGAGGTCGTACGCGTGGGTCGGCTGGCCGAGTTCGAGCATCACGTAGTTGGTGATGTCGACGACCAGCGAGATCGAGCGGATGCCGGCCAGCTTCAACCGGGCGATCATCCACGCCGGGGTCTTGCGGCTCTGGTCGATGCCGGTCACCGTGCGGGTGACGAACACGCTGGCACCGATGCGGCCGCGGATGGGCGCCTGGTCATCGATGGTCACGGAGAACTCTGAGGCGGTGACGACGGGCGGCACCGACAGTGCTGGGTCGCGGAACACAGCGCCGGTGGCGTGCGAGTACTCGCGGGCAATGCCGCGAATCGAGAACGCGTATCCGCGGTCTGGGGTGACGTTGACCTCGACGGCCGCGTCATCCAGACCGAGCAAGCTAATGGCATCCGTGCCTATTTCTGGGTCGAGGCCCAGCGTGATGAGGCGCAGGATGCCGTCGTGCTCTTCGCCGAGGCCGAGCTCACGTGCGGAGGCGATCATGCCGTCTGACACGTGCCCGTATGTCTTGCGGGCGGCGATCGGGAACGGGCCGGGGAGCTCAGCGCCTGGCAGGGTCACGACGACCTTGTCGCCGACGACGAAGTTGTGGGCACCGCAGACGATGCCGTGCACGGCCGGGCCGCCATCCGCTGCGGTCTCATCGCCGGGCGCAACGCGCACCTGGCACCAGCGGATGGTCTTGCCGTTGGACTGCGGTTCTTCGTCGAACGAGAGCACCTCGCCGACCACGATCGGACCGCTCAACTCGAAACGGTGGATGTCTTCTTCTTCCAGGCCGACGCTGACGAGCGCGGCGTGGACATCTTCTGGGGTGGTACCAGGCTCAAGGTCGACGTACTCGCCGAGCCAGCTCAGGGGAACGCGCATCAGACGGCCATCCCATACTGCTGGCTGAACCGAATATCGCCTTCGACCATGTCGCGCATATCTTTCACATCGTTTCTGAACATCAGGGCGCGTTCGACGCCAACGCCGAATGCGAATCCGGAGTAGACATCGGGGTCGATTCCGGCTGAGCGGAGCACATTGGCATTGACCATGCCGCAGCCGCCCCACTCGATCCAGCGCGCGCCGCCCTTGAATGTCGGGTGCCACAGGTCGAGCTCGGCGCTCGGCTCCGTGAACGGGAAGTAGTTGGGGCGCAGGCGCACCTTGGCCTCGTCGCCGAACAGCGCCTTGACGAAGTGGTCGAGCGTGCCGCGCAGGTGAGCCATGGTGAGGCCCTTGTCGATGGCGATGCCCTCGATCTGGTTGAAGACAGGGGTGTGCGTGGCGTCAAGCTCGTCTGTGCGGTACACGCGGCCAGGGGCGACGACGTAGACGGGCAGTTCGCGGCTGAGCAACGCGCGCATCTGCACTGGTGAGGTGTGCGTGCGGAGGACGAGGTGGGCATCCGTCGGCTCGATGAAGAAGGTGTCCTGCATCGCGCGGGCGGGGTGGTCTTCGTCGAAGTTCAGCGCGTCGAAGTTGAACCACTCGCTCTCGAGCTCTGGGCCTTCTGCAACTTCCCAGCCCATGCCGACGAACACATCGGTGACGCGGTCCTGCAGCAGGGTGAGCGGATGACGCGCTCCTGGCTGCCAGGTCGAGGCCGCGGCTGTGACATCGACGGTCTCCGCCGCGAGCTGCGCCGTGGCCTCTGCTTCGAGGATCTCGGTCTCGCGCGCGGTGAGCGCCTGGGTGACACGGGCCCTGGCCTGGCCGACGATCTTGCCGGCGGCGGCCTTCTGGTCGCCGGGCACCGTGCGCATCAGCGCATTGAACTTGGCCAGGGGCGAGCCCTCTCCGGCGTGTTCGGTGCGCACAGTTTTGAGTGCGGCGGAATCGTTCGCGGCGGCGATGGCCGCGAGCGCGGCGTCGACGGCCGCGTGGACGGCTGGTTCGGTGATTTCAGTGGGGTCAGACACGAGTCACAAGTTTAGCCTCACCGTGTGCCGCGGGCTTCTGCCGCACACCACGAGATTTCACGGTCTCGGTTCCGGCCGTAGGCCCCGGTGTCGGGTCTCGGATCTCGGGTCTCGGGTCTCGGGTCTCGGGTGTCGGGTCTCGGGTCTTGGGTCTCGGCACAGCAGCACCCCGCTCGTGTATTTCTGCATAACTCCTGCAGCTGGCGATCGCGCCGCACGGCATCCTCGGAAAGTCGCGGTCACGCAGCCCGGCTGCTCAAACCAGCAGGAGTTGTGCACCTATCGGGCAACCCGTACGAGCTGTTGGGCAGATACCGACCGATGACGATCCTGCGATGAAACTCCTCCGATGACACCCCCATCCCCTCCAATTGCACCCGTCCGCTGACGGATCCCGGGTTCGGATACACCGGGTTTCACCTGCATAACTCCTGCTACTTCGCGCAAGGCAAGGGATGGTGCCTTGATTTCGGCGGCCTCTGGTCTGGGATCGACTCGCGGAGCAGGAGTTATGCACAACGGGTGTCGCTGCGAGCTGCCCCTCCACAGTCTCGGGGATGCCACGCCCCACGGAGGGCGGCTGCGCGCGAATGTAGGAGCGCGTCGTGTCGATGTCGGTCACCGCAGCTACAGGACTTCGTTCACCCTGAGCTCGACCTTCTCAACGTCGACCGGCTTCGACACGCGGATGCTTCGGCGACTGCGAATCTCGACCCACTTCGCCACCGCGGAGAGCAGCAGGCAGAGGATGACGTAGATGGAGCCGAAGACCAGCGTCGCCGGGATGATGGGCGAGCCGTATGTCACCTGTGATCCGTAGAACTTCGCCAGGTACAGCAGCTCGTTGAAGGTGACGATGAACCCGAGCGCCGTGTCCTTCAGCACCACGACCAGCTGGGAGATGATCACGGGCATCATCGCCCTGATCGCCTGCGGATACAGCACCAGCCGCATGACCCCGCTCTTCCGGAGCCCGATGGCGTACGCGGCTTCCTTCTGTCCGTTCGGCAGTGACTCGACGCCAGCCCGGAACACCTCGGCGAGGACTGACCCGTTGTACAGGGTGAGCGCCGTCACCACCGCGACGAGCGGAGTGATGAACGTCACCCCCAGCGGCGGCAGCCCGTAGTACATGATCATCATCAGGATCAGCACCGGGATAGCGCGGAACAGCTCAATGATCGCCGTGACCGGGATCCGGATCCAGCCGTGCGAGGAGAGTCGACCAATCGACAGCACCAGGCCAAGCACCAGGCTGAAGACAGCCGCGAGGCCGAACGCGGTAAGCGTCGAGATCGTGGCATTCACGATGGCCTGTTGCACCAGCGGGAAGGTGAAGATCCGCCACTTCTCCGGCGCGAACTGACCAGACTCCGCGAACCGATAAACGATGAAGGCCAGAATCCCCAGGACGATGAGTATCGTCACGACCCCGAGGATCAGATTGCGGCGGTTGGCGCGAGGCCCAGGCACGTCGTACAGCACGCTACTCATCGCAACACCTTCCATCGGCGCTCAAGATATCGCTGCAGGAGCGAGAGGAATCCGACCAGCACCACGAAGATGGCGGCGACCCAGAGCAGCACAACGATGGCCGGCTCACCCCGCTCCGACAGGTTCGCCCTGATGGCGCCGGCCTCCGCCACCGAGAACCCGGCAGCAACCGTCGTGTTCTTCAGCAGCGCGATGAACACGCTCATCATGGGTGGGATGACCGCGCGTATCGCCTGCGGCATGATCACCAGCGTCATGGTCTGCGTGAAGGGCAATCCGATTGCGCGCGCTGCCTCAGCCTGGCCGACGGGCACGGTATTGAACCCAGAGCGCAGCACCTCTGCCACGTAGGTCGCCGTGTAGAGACTCAGCGCAATGATCGCAAGCACCTCGTACGGCCATTGCACGAGCCCGAGCTTCGGGTAGCCGAAGGCGAAGAAGAACATGATCAGCGTCAGGGGCGTATTGCGCACCAGATTGACGTAGAGAGTGCCGACTCCCCGCATGACGGGCACTGGCGATACCCGCATCGCCCCGACGATGACGCCGAGGATCAGGGCGAAGATCGCCGAGAAGAAGAACAGGATCAGCGTGTTTCGAAACCCAGCCACAAACAGGTCCAGGTTATTGATCAGGGTGTCCATGCCGGATGCTCCTCACTCCCGCTCGACGTAGCGCTCACGTGCGACGGATGCCGGTCACGCGTCGATCGACGCGGTGGCAGCCCCACCACTGTGGAGCTGCCACCGCGTGCTATCACTGTTAGTACTGGTCGACCGCCGGCTGCTCGACCGTGGTGCCCGACTGGCCCAGTGTGGAGTCGTAAATGGCAGTCCAGGTGTCGCCACCGTTGGTGAACATCTCATTGATGAAGGTGCGGAGTGCGTCGTCGCCCTTCGGGAGGCCGACACCGTACTGCTCAACGGTGAATGGCTCTCCGACCACCTTGAGGGTGTCCGGCGACTGTGATGCATAGCCGATGAGGATGGCGGCATCCGTTGTGACCGCGTCGACCTGGCCATCGTTCAGCGCCTCGACACACTGCGAGTACGTGTCGAACTCGACGGTCTTGGTGTCAGGGAAGTTGTCCTTGATGTTCTGGATCGGTGTTGACCCGGTGGCCGAACAGACAGTCTTGCCCGCCAGGTCGTTCTCGCTCGTGATGTCGGTGTTGTCAGCGGCAACCAGCAATCCCTGGCCGGTCACGAAGTACGGACCGGCGAAGTCGACCTGCTCCTTACGCTTGTCGGTGATCGAATAGGTGCCGACGTAGTAGTCGATGTCACCGTTCACGAGCGCGGCTTCACGGTTCGCACTCGGGATGGCGACGAACTCAATCTGATCCTCAGAGAATCCGAGGGAGGCTGCAATCCAGCGCGCGATCTCAATGTCGAAACCCGTGCGTTCGCCGGTCGCCGCGTCAAGGTAACCGAGGCCCGGCTGGTCTTCCTTCACCCCGACCTGCACAGAGCCACGCTCCGTCATGGCGTCAAACGTGGGGCTGCCAGTCAGGCTGACGTCGGTGGCCACCTCAAAGAGCGCGTCGCTCGAGGTGCTCCCCGCATCTGTTGAACCGGCATCCGTTCCATCGCCGGACCCCGAACATCCGGAGAGGGCAAGCGCTGCAACGGCCACCGTGGCCAGGAGAGTCATTCTCTTTCGCATTTTCGTCCCTTTCGTGGTGCGAGGCGGTACAACTGCCCCGGCTTGATTGCTCGCAAACAGCCTGCTGCCGGCCTAGTGCGAGAGCAGTTTCGACAAGAACTCTTTCGCTCTCGTGCTCTGGGGAGTGGTGAAGAAATCTTCGGGGGTTGCCTCTTCGACAATTTCGCCGTCGGCCATGAAGATGACCCGGTCGGCGGCCTTGCGCGCGAAGCCCATCTCGTGTGTGACGACGATCATCGTCATGCCGTCGTTGGCGAGGTCGATCATGACCTCGAGCACCTCGTTGATCATCTCCGGATCGAGCGCGCTGGTCGGCTCGTCGAGGAGGATGACCTTCGGGTCCATCGCCAGGGCGCGGGCAATAGCCACGCGCTGCTGCTGGCCGCCCGATAACTGGGCAGGCAGCTTCTGCGCCTGGTTGGCGACGCCAACGCGTTCCAGTAATTCCATGGCACGGGTATCGGCATCACGCCTCGAGATGCCACGCACCTTGGTCGGGCCAAGGGTGACGTTCTCGAGCACCGTCTTGTGCGCGAAGAGGTTGAACGACTGGAAGACCATGCCGACGTCGGCCCTGAGGTGCGCCAGCGCCTTGCCCTCGGCCGGAAGGACTTTGCCGTCGATGGTGATGACGCCGTCGTCGATCGTCTCCAGGCGGTTGATGGCCCTGCAGAGCGTCGATTTACCAGAACCACTCGGCCCGATGACAACGACAACCTCGCCGCGATTGACCTGCGCGTTGATGTTCTTCAGAACGTGCAGATCACCGAAGTGCTTGTTGACGTTGGTCACGACTACGAGCGGTTCACCACGGCGCACACTGATGTTCGACGTGGCGGGCGACGGCTCAGTAGGCTCCATACCCCTCAACTTAGGGTAGGACCATTCGTCTGCCCTAGGGGTATCCGCCTACGGTTACCTATTCGTAACACGCCCGCCACACGCCAACACCACAACGCACAAACGCCTGCCAGCGCACGAATGTGCTGGCAGGCGTTGAGGTGGCGCAGATTAGCTGCGCTGTGCGAAAGCACTTTCGTACAGGCAAACGGATGCTGCCGTCGCCAGGTTCATCGACTCTGCGTGACCGTAGATGGGCACAGAGACCGACTTGTCGGTGAGCAGCAAGTCGTCGTCCGTCAGGCCGCGAGCCTCGTTGCCGAACAGCCATGCGGTGGGACGAGCGAGAACACCCTCGTTGCGGGCGACCAGCAGGTCGTCACCCTTGATGTCGGCGGCCAGAATCTGGAGGCCGGCGGCGCGGGCGCGGTCACGCACGTCTGACAGGGTCGCACCCACCGCGACGGGAAGGTGGAAGATCGACCCGGTCGATGAACGGACGACCTTGGGGTTGTACAGGTCGACGCTGCGACCGGTGAGGATGACGGCATCCGCTCCGGCAGCGTCAGCCGCACGGATGATGGTGCCGGCGTTACCCGGGTCGCGCACCTCTTCGAGGATGGCGATGAGCTTCGGTTCGTTGTTGAAGATGTCCTTCACGGAAACCGGGAACTGGCGGCACACGGCCACGAAGCCCTGGGGGGTGACCGTGTCGGCCATGGACTCGAGGACGGCTTCGGTGACGAATTCGATCTCGATGTCGGCATCCGTCGCGGCCTGGGCGATATCGGTGTAGCGCTCAAGCGCTGTGGGCGTCGCGAACAGTTCGACGACAAGTTCGGGGCGGAACGTCAGTGCCTCTGCGACGGCCTGCGGGCCCTCAAGGAGGAACAGTCCGGTCTCAAGGCGAGCGGCGCGCTTTTCGAGTTTGGCGACAGCGCGGACGCGGGGGGAACGGGGGTTATCAAGCATGGTTCCCAGCTTACGTGTCGCGCGCCGGGCTGTGCGGCAGGCCCGCCGCGGATCCCAGGGGCCTGGCGCGTGGTCTCGTGGCGGGTTAAACACAGAACGGGAGCAGACGACGAATCGTCTGCTCCCGTTCTGGCAAGTGCGTGCGAACCTACGCGGCGACCTTCGGTGCCGAGGTGTCGGCCGGAAGGGCCTTCTTCGCGGACTCAACGAGTGCCGCGAAGGTGGCGGGCTCGTTGACGGCCAGCTCAGCCAGCATGCGACGGTCAACCTTGATGTCTGCAAGGCCAAGGCCCTGGATCAGACGGTTGTAGGTGAGGCCGTTGGCGCGTGATGCAGCGTTGATGCGCTGGATCCACAGGCGACGGAAGTCACCCTTGCGGGCGCGGCGGTCACGGTAGCTGTAGACCAGCGAGTGTGTGACCTGCTCCTTGGCCTTGCGGTACAGACGTGAACGCTGTCCGCGGTAACCCGAGGCGCGCTCAAGAATGACGCGACGCTTCTTGTGGGCGTTGACGGCCCTCTTTACTCTTGCCATTTTTCTAGTTCCTTACGAGATACGGGGGTCTTAGTGACCGAGAAGCTTCTTGGCGGTCTTGGTGTCGGCCTTTGACAGAACCTGGTCCTGGTTCAGGCGGGCCTTGCGGCCTGGGGACTTGACCTCCAGGTTGTGACGCATTCCGGCCTGCTGCTTCATGATCTTTCCGCTGCCGGTGACCTTGAAGCGCTTCTTGGCCCCGGAGTGGGTCTTCTGCTTAGGCATTCTTTTCCTCCTGTTTCGCTGCTTTATCAGCAGCACGATGTGCGAGGGCCTCGCCCTTGACCTCTGACTTGTTCTTCAGAGGACCAATGACCATGACCATGTTTCGACCGTCGATGGTGGGGGTCGATTCCACAGAACCGAACTCCGCCACATCCTCGGCAAATTTTTGGAGCAGACGTACGCCCTGGTCTGGACGGGACTGCTCACGACCACGGAACAAAATCATGGCCTTGACCTTGTCGCCGGCCTTCAAGAAGCCTTCGGCGCGCTTGCGCTTCGTCTCGTAGTCGTGCTTGTCAATCTTGAGGCGGAAACGAACCTCTTTCAGGATCGTGTTCGCCTGGTTGCGCCTGGCTTCCTTGGCCTTCTGCGCAGCCTCGTACTTGAACTTGCCGTAGTCCATGATCTTGGCAACCGGCGGCTTGGACGTAGGCGCAACTTCGACGAGGTCGAGGTCAGCTTCCTGTGCCATGCGCAGGGCAACATCAATCGCCACGACCCCGATCTGCTCACCGGCGGGGCCGACGAGACGAACTTCTGGGACGCGGATACGGTCATTTGTTCGGGGATCGCTGATGCGTGTCTCCTCTTACTCAAACTTCGTGGTTATAAACACAGGTGACGGATGTCGCCTGGAGACGAAGGAGGAGAAAACGTGCACGTTGTTCGCGAAATTCTTCGCGCTTTCTACACACGACACCCTAACTACCACTGCGATGCTGAAGTTCAGCGCCACAACGGCGGAGTGCAATCAACCCGGTAACCTATATGAAGCGGTCAAGCGCGGGTGGGAGTTTCTCCACTTTCGTACCGAGACTTTCATCTCGGGCCCGGACGAGTCTAGCAGAGGAATGGCAGTGAGTAACAGTACGACGCCCAACACAGCAGAAAATCAGGCCGATCAGGCCACCCGCGACATCGCAGACGTCGCCGCCGTGGAGATTATCACCACCACTGCCGTGCACCTCATGAGCGCAGCAGCCGTCAAGTGCGGCCTGGCTGACAACCCCGATGAGCAGACCGATCTCGACGAGGCGCGGAAGCTCATCACCGCCCTGGCCGGCCTGGTGACGGCATCCGCTCCCGATATCTCAGACATGCACGCTCGCAGCCTGCGCGATGGTCTGCGTTCGCTGCAGCTCGCGTTCCGTGAGGCGTCGTCGATCCCAGACCCGATCGGCAAGGGTCCTGGCGAGAAGTACACCGGGCCGGTCAACTAGCCGCACGATTCATTGATGAGCAGGTCACCGAGGTGGCCTGCTCATTCTTGTATCTGCCGTCCGCTGTCACGCCGCCGTCATGTTTGACAGTGCGGGCACCAGTAGGTGATCCGCAATTCCAGGTCGGTGCGGCCGAGCTCCCCGCGAAGGATGCGGGTACCGCAGCGTCGGCATGGCTGGCCGTCGCGGGAGAACACCCAGCTGGCCGCTCCCGTCCTGGTGTCGCCGGTCGTCGTGCGCCGGTCACGGTCACGGTTGGCCTCGATCAGGCGTTTGGCCAGGGCGATCATCGCCGGCAGGTCGGTCACCTCACCGACTGGTCTGGTGGGGAGGACGCCGCGCAGGAAGCACAGTTCGTTGACGTATTCGTTGCCGAGGCCGGCGAGATTGCGCTGGTCGGCGAGCGCGACGGCTATCGGGCGCTCCGGATGTTGCTGCAGTCGACGCAGCGCCTCGTCGGCGTCCCAGTCGTCGCCGAGCAGGTCAGGGCCCAGATAGTCGAGCGCCTGCGCCTCGTCGGCGAGTGGGAGCACCTCCAGGATGCCGAGGTCGAAGCCCACCGCCACCCAGTCATCCGTTTCAAGAACGGCCCGCGCCTGCCAGGCCGGTCTTCTCCAGCGGCTGCCGGGCCGGTACAGGTGCCAGGAGCCCTCCATTTTCAAGTGCGAGTGGATGCTGGTCTCCCCCACCCTGATCAGCAGATGCTTGCCGCGGCTCGCGACCTCGTGCACGGTCTCGCCGGCCAGGTTCACCGTTGCGAATTTCGGCACGCGGAAGTCGCTGCGCGTCAGCACGGCACCACGGAGAGCAGCGTCGAGGCTTCTGGCCGTGCGGAAGACGGTGTCGCCCTCAGGCATGCGAGTTCCCCACCCCTTAGCTCCTCATCTTCAACCCGCGTGGGATCGCAGCGAAACCAACGGCCTGTAGTGCGTGGCCGAGCTGTGTGCCGAGGATGAACTGGCCGTTCACCGTTTCAACCCCGAGCTGCGCCACTCCCCTGCGGGCGACCAGCCCGGCCACGGCCGCCGCGGCTGCGGACACGACCTGGTCGTCGTCGCTGAACGCCAGGATCGACTTGCCTCCGCGCTCGATGTAGAGCACCAGCTCGCCGTCGACGATGACGACGAGCGCGCCGGCCTTGCGCCCTGGGCGGTGGCTGGTGCCCTCAGGCAGCGGCGGCCAGGCCAATGCCGCGCCGAACGGATTCGCCGGGTCTGTCGCCGCGATGACCACCACGTCGAACCGCCCTGCCTCCCGCCTGCGCTCCTGCTCAGACGGTGTGGGCACCGACGCACGCAGCCGGTCGATGGCCCCGCCGGTAGCGAACTGGGCGGCACCGAGTCCGTCGACGAAGTAGCCACGGCGGGCGCGCCCGAGTTCTTCGAAGCCGGAGAGCGTGCGATAGACGAGCGCGAACCCGCCCGTGATTCCCTCGTTCATCACGGCGCCGCGGGTGACCACTCCGTAGCGTTCGAGGAGCGTCTCCCCCAGTGCATGAGCCCTGACCGTTGGCGATTGCTCGGCCAACGGCACAATTGACCAGCGCCCTGCGACGGTCGGCGGCCCGGTTCTGCTTGGCATCGTCGGCCGGGGCATCGCTCGTCCCCTGTGCAGCCGGGAGCGTGGCGTCGACCTGGCCTGGCGGTGAGCGGTGTGCCCCCCAGCGATGAGCGCACGGATGGGCGCGAAGGTGTCGTTGTTCACCAGGCCGGCCCACACGAGATCCCAGAGCGCCGTGACAAGTTCGGTGTCGTCCTGGCTGCCAACCGCATCGGCGAGCTGGCGGAAGAAGAAGGCTCCTCCGCCGCCAAGCGTGGCCAGTATCTCGCGCTGCAGGGGCGTGGTCTCGCCGTCCGGCAGCAACGGCAAGCTGAGCGGGGCGGTCTCGGCCAGGTGCAGGCTCACCCAGCCGTCATTGCCCGCGAGGGTGCCTGCCCCTGCCCACAGCACCTCGCCGGTGGCGGTCAGTTCGTCGAGCATCGTGGGCGAATAGTCGGACACGCGCGACGGCAACACCAGGGATTCCCACGCTGAGGCCGGGATGCGCACGCCCTCGAGTTGCTCAATGACGGATGCCACGCCGTCGATTCCTGTCAGCTTGCCTCCCACATGTTGCCAGGCCGGCAGGAAGCGTGCGATTGCCACCTGGTCGACGGGTTCCACCTCGTGCCGGAGCGCGGCCAACGAGCGGCGGCGGAGCCTCCGCAACACCTCGCTATCGCACCACTCCGCGCCGCTCCCTGTCGGACGGAACTCGCCCTCGATGACGCGGCGCGCGCCCGCGAGTCGGTGCAGCGCCACATCGGCCACCGCCGCACCCAGACCGAATCGTAGGGCGACCTCTGTGCTGGTGAACGGCCCATGGGTGCGTGCGTACCGACTGACGAGGTCGCCGAGCGGATCGGGCACCGGTTCGGTGAAGGCTTCTGGCACGCCGAGCGGCAGCGGAACGCCCAGCGCATCCCGCAGTCGGCTGGCGTCTTCGATCGCGGCCCACCAGTCACTGCCGGCGAACCGCACCTGGATCGCCCGTTTCGTGGCCACGAGCTGGTGCAGGTGGTCGTCGGCCTCCGCAGGGCTCTCCAGCCGCTCTGCAACCTCCGCGCCTGTCAGCGGCCCGAGGCCGCGCAGCAGATCGATGGCTCCTTCGAGCCCGCGCGCCTTGCGATCGGGGGCGAGCCGCTGGAGTTCCAGCTCCGTCTCATCTGTCACCGCGGGGTCGAGCAGCTCCCGCAGCTCGACCCTGCCCAGCAGTTCGGCCAGCAGCGTCGAATCGATCGACAGCGCCGTCGCCCTGCGTTCGGCCAGCGGGGAGTCACCCTCGTACATGAACGCCGCCACGTAGCCGAACAGCAGGGTGCTCGCGAACGGGCTGGCGACATCCGTTGTGGTTTCGACAATGCGTACAGAACGCGCGGCGATCTGCCGGGCGAGCTCGGTGAGCGCCGGGAGGTCGTAGACGTCCTGCAGGCATTCGCGCACGGTCTCCAGAATGATGGGGAACGTCGGGAACTCTCGGGCGACATCCAGCAGCTGCGATGCCTTCTGCCGCTGCTGCCAGAGCGGCGACCGGCGGCCAGGGTTGTACCGCGGCAACAGCAGGGCACGCGCCGCGCACTCCCTGAACCGGGAGGCGAACAGCGCGGAGCCGCCGACCTCGTCGGTCACCAGCTGTTCCAATTCATCGGGGTCGAAGACGAAGAGTTCTGCGCCTGGCGGCTCGTTCTCGGTGTCTGGAATGCGCACCACGATGCCGTCGTCGCTCGCCATGCAACTGCCGTCGATGCCGAAGCGCTCGCGCACCCGCGCCCCGATGGCCAGCGCCCACGGCGCGTGCACCTGCATGCCGAACGGTGAGTGCAGCACGACTCGCCAGTCGCCCAGTTCGTCCCTGAAGCGTTCGACGACGAGTGTGCGATCGGTGGGCAGGTGCCCGGTGGCCACGCGCTGCTCCTCGAGGAAGGCGAGCAGGTTGTTGACCGCGCGTTCGTCGAGCCCTCCTGCTGCGCATCGCGCCTGTGCGTCTGTGGGGGTAGCGGATGCCAACTCCCGCACATACTCGCCGATCGCCCTTCCCAGCTCCACAGGGCGGCCCAGCCCGTCGCCCTTCCAGAATGGCAATCGGCCCGGCTGTCCGAAGGCGGGGACAACGTGCACTCGGTCGTGGGTGATTTCCTGGATGCGCCAGCTCGTCGTGCCGAGCGCGAAGACATCGCCGACCCGCGATTCGTAGACCATCTCCTCGTCGAGCTCGCCGACCCTGCGGCCCTGGCTGGTCGCCGAGTCCGTCGCGCCGACCATGAACACACCGAACAGGCCGCGGTCGGGGATTGTGCCTCCGCTCGTGACAGCGAGTCGTTGCGCGCCTGGCCGACCGGTCAACGTGCCGGTGTCGCGATCCCAGATGATGCGGGGGCGCAACTCGGCGAACTGGTCTGAGGGATACCGTCCGGCGAGCAGGTCGAGGGTGGCCTCATAGGCGGAGCGGGGCAGCGTCTGGAACGGCGCGCTGCGCCGCAGCGTCACGAACCATTCCTCGGCGTCGATCGGTTCGAGCGCGCAGGCTGCCACCGTTTGCTGCGCGAGGATGTCGAGTGGGTTGGCTGGGACGGCAATGGACTCGATCATGCCTGCTGTCATCCGCTCGGCTGCGACAGCAGAATGAATGAGGTCTGCCCTGTGCTTCGGGTAGATGATGCCGCGGGAGATCTCTCCCACCTGGTGACCGGCTCGCCCCACCCGCTGCAGGCCGCTGGCCACGGAGGGCGGCGATTCCACCTGCACGACCAGGTCGACGGCGCCCATGTCGATGCCGAGCTCCAGGCTGGACGTGGCCACCACGCACCGCAGCTGGCCGGATTTCAGATCGTCTTCGATCTGGGCCCGCTGCTCCTTGCTGACCGAACCGTGGTGGGCACGGGCGAGCAGTGGGTCGGCGCCGGATGTCTGCCCGGCCGCCCCCATCAGTTCAGCCGGCGGGCGTGAGTTTTCGGCTGGAACACCGACGGCAACCAGCTCGTGTCGTTCGGCGTAGATCTCGTTGAATCGGGCGGTCAGGCGCTCGGCGAGCCGCCGGGAGTTCGCGAACACGATCGCCGACGAGTGCGTCAGGATCTGGTCGACGATCGCCTCTTCAACGTGCGGCCAGATGGAGCCGGCCTGCGGAGCGGATGCCGCGGCGCTGCCCTCCCGCTCGGCCGGCGGTGCGATCTGGCTCATGTCGTCGACCGGCACGACGACGGAGAGGTCAAAGCGCTTCCCGCTGGGCGGGGCGACAATCTCCACCGGCGCACTCGCAGAGAGGAAGCGGGCGACCTCGCCGGGCGGCCGCACGGTGGCAGAGAGGCCGATCCGCTGCGCCGGCCGTTCGAGCATGGCGTCGAGGCGTTCCAGCGACACCGCCAGGTGCGCGCCGCGCTTCGTCGCGGCGACGGCGTGGATCTCGTCGATGATCACGGTGTCGACGGTGCGCAGGGTCTCACGCGCCGCCGACGTCAGCATGAGGAAGAGCGACTCAGGGGTCGTGATCAGGATGTCTGGCGGAGTCTTAACCAGCCGCCTCCGCTCGGCACTCGGGGTATCGCCCGAGCGGAGGCCGACGGTGACGAGCGGGGGTTCGTCGCCCAGTCGGCGTGCGGCCTGTCCGATGCCGACCAGCGGTGCCCGCAGATTGCGTTCGACATCGACGCCGAGCGCCTTGAGCGGAGAGATGTACAGTACCCGGGTGCCAGGCGTGGCGGGGGCCGGCGCGAGCTGAGCTGAGCCGACCTGAGCGGAGCCGGCCGCAGAGGCGTCGCTGCCCCGCTGTGCCGCGCTGGCCCGCGCAGCGAGCCGGTCGATCGCCCAGAGGAATGCCGCCAGGGTCTTCCCTGAGCCGGTGGGGGCAACGACCAGGGCATGCGATCCGCGGGAAATGGCATCCCAGGCACCGAGCTGCACGTCGGTGGGAGCGGCGAACGCCTCGCCGAACCATGCCAGGGTCGCAGGCGAGAATCGGCCGGTGATCGGGTCCATGTCACCATCCTGAACGACTCCCCTGACATTCCCTAAGGATTACACCGAGGAGATCAGCTGCACCTTCAGCGAGTCAACGCCGGTTGCAATGGCGTCGTCGGCAGCCCACCGGCTGGCCAGTCGCGCGAGCACGGTATCCAGCTCCACCTGCGTGAGCCCCTGCACCAGTTCGAGTCGCACGATCAGTTCAGGGCCGGCAAGCCGGGCATCCGGGTCGCCGGCAACGAGTTCGACCCCCAGGACGGCGAGTTCAGATGCCACCGATTCCCGGAACGCGTTCGAGACAGCGATGCTCGCATAGCTCGGTGTCCAGGGCTTGGACTGGGCGATCGCCCAGAGCGCCGGCCGCCGGATCACGAACTCGGTCTCCGTCGTCGGGTCGAGCACGACAACGTCGGTGTTCTCCTGCGCAGCGGCCAACGCGACCGTCACCCCATTGGAGGGCACCGGCCTGGCAGCTGGGTCCCATGCCTGCATGGCGGCAGCGGAGGAGAAGACCGGAAGCACATTGCGCCCGTCTGGCCCCGCGACCGTGATGATCGAGAGCTCCTGGGTCTTGTCGATCATGTGGCCATGCTCGCCGACGCCCGCTTCGCCCAGTTCGGCGATCAGCGGGATCAGCAGGCGAGACTCACGGATCGCGTCGATGACACTCTCTTCGCCGGCTTCGCGGGAGCGAAACGCGAGGATGGCTGACACCAGCTGCGCCGGTGCGCTGCCATCGTCGTCGGCGTGAGTATTCGGCGTGAATTCGCGGCCGGCCCACGGCTGGCCGGCCGAATCGGCCGGACCGGCCGAACCGTCTGGGCCGCCGGGGGCTCCCGTCGAGCCGAGATTACGAGCCGGAGACATCCAGCGCCTGGCCGAGCGTGAATGCGCCAGCGTAGAGTGCCTTGCCGACGATGGCGCCCTCGAGTCCCTGCGGAACCAGTTCGCGCAGTGCCACGAGGTCGTCGAGGCTGGAGATACCACCGGACGCGATGACCGGGCGGTGCGTGCGGTCCATCACCTGGCGCAGCAGGTCGATGTTCGGGCCCTGCAGGGTGCCGTCCTTGGTGACGTCTGTGACGACGTAGCGCGCGCATCCGGCTTCTTCGAGGCGGTCCATGACCTGCCAGATGTCGCCGCCGTCTTTGGTCCAGCCGCGTGCCGCGAGGGTGGTGCCGCGCACGTCGAGCCCGACGGCGACCGCCTCACCGTACTGGGCGATGACGCTGGCAGCCCATTCGGGGTTCTCGAGCGCTGCCGTGCCGAGGTTGATGCGCTTGACGCCCGTGCTGAACGCCGCTTCGAGCGAGGCGTCGTCACGGATACCGCCGGACAACTCCACGTTCACGCCGCGAACCTGCTTGATGACCTTCTTCAGGACAGACGTGTTGTTTCCTCGACCGAACGCTGCATCCAGGTCGACCAGGTGAATCCACTCGGCGCCCTGGGCTGCCCAGTCGGCTGCCGCGTCAACGGGATCGCCGTAGCTGGTCTCTGTGCCTGCTTCGCCCTGCGTCAGGCGCACTGCCTTGCCGCCGGCTACGTCAACGGCCGGAAGCAGAACGAGACGCGGGGTTTTGTTGAACTCACTCATTGGATTTCCTTGATTGTGGGGTGCCGCTGGCGCGACCAGACGAACTCTCGATACTACCGTTTGAGCGATCCGAGCCAGTTCGTGAGCAAGCGGATGCCGGCTTCGCCCGACTTCTCCGGGTGGAACTGCGTGGCGGTGAGCGGTCCATTTTCGACGGCAGCCAGGAAGGGCCCGCCGTGGTCTGCCCAGGTCAACTGCGGAATCGGGAACGGAGGCATGACCTCGAGCGACCATTCCTGCGCGGCGTAGGAGTGCACGAAGTAGAACCGCTCGTCGGCGATTCCACGGAAAAGAACGGAATCGGCATCCGGCGTGACGGTGTTCCAGCCCATGTGCGGCAGAACGGGCGCCTTCAGCTCTGTGACGGTACCCGGCCATTCGCCGAGGCCGTCAGAATTGACGCCGCGCTCGACGCCGTGCTCGAAGAGGATCTGCATACCAACGCAGATGCCGAGCACCGGGCGTCCGCCCGACAGTCGGCGGTCAATGATCTCGTCGCCGCCGACCGCCTTCAGAGCGTCAACGACGGCGCTGAAGGCACCGACGCCGGGAACCAGCAGCCCATCCGCTTCGAGGGCGAGCTTCCGGTTCGACGTCAGCGTGACATCGGCACCGGCCAATTCCAGAGCCTTCACCGCGGAGTGGACATTGCCCGTTCCGTAGTCAAAGACGACAACGTTGGTCATAATGCACCCTTGGTGGACGGGACACCGACGACAAGCGGGTCGAGGGCCTTCGCCTGGCGGAATGCTCGCGCGAACGCCTTGAACTCCGCCTCGGCGATGTGGTGGGGGTCGCGGCCGCCCTGCACGGTGACGTGCACGGTCAGGCCGGCGTTGTAGGTAATGGCCTCGAAGACGTGGCGCACCATCGACCCGGTGAAGTGCCCACCGATGAGGTGGAATTCGAACCCGGCAGGCTCGCCGGTGTGCACGAGGTATGGACGGCCGGAGATGTCGACGACGGCCTGCACGAGCGCCTCATCGAGGGGAACCAGTGCGTCGCCGTAGCGGGAGATGCCTGCCTTGTCCCCGAGGGCCTGCTTGATGGCCTGGCCGAGCACGATGCCGATGTCTTCCACGGTGTGGTGCACGTCGATGTCGGTGTCGCCATTCGCTGTCACGGTGAGGTCGGTCAGCGAGTGCTTCGCGAAGGCGGTCAGCAGGTGGTCGTAGAACGGCACAGACGTGTGAATGTCACTGACACCCGTTCCGTCGAGGTCGATCGAGAGAACGATGCTGGACTCGCTCGTCTTCCGCTGCAGGGTAGCGGTGCGGTGCGAGGCGACAGGAAGTGAGCTCATGTCGCTAGTTTATTGGGCTTCGGGCGCGTCGACACGCGCGATTGCGTCCAGGAAGGCAGATGACTCCGCCTCGGTCCCCGCCGTCACCCGCAGGTGGTTCGGGATTCCCACGTCACGAATCAGGATGCCCTCATCCAAGAGCGCGAGGAACGTCGCGTGCGGGTCCTTCACACCACCGAACAGCACGAAGTTGCTCCAGCTGCGGTGCGGCGCATACCCGAGCTTCTCCAGCTCAACGACCAGGCGGTCGCGCTGTCCCCTGATCTCGTCGACCATGGCGAGCATCTCGCCGGAGTGGGCGAGCGCGGCATTCGCGGCAGCCTGCGTGAGCGCGGACAGGTGGTACGGCAGGCGCACCAGGCGGAGCGCATCGGCGACGGCCGGATCGGCGGCCAGATAGCCGACGCGAGCACCGGCAAATGCGAACGCCTTGCTCATCGTGCGAGACACCAACAGGCGCTCCCGGCCCGGCAACAGTGTCAACGCACTGGCCGCACCGACCGGCGCGAACTCTGCATAGGCCTCATCAACCACGACGATGCCGGTGGTGGCGTTGTAGACCGCTTCGATGGTGTCGAGAGAAAGCGGGGTACCCGTCGGGTTGTTCGGCGAGCACAGGAACACCAGATCGGGATTCGTGCGCTGCACCCAGTCGGCAGCAGTCTCAGGAGAGAGCTCGAAATCGGCATCGCGGTCGCCGGCTACCCAGCGGGTGCCGGTGCCCGACGCGAGAATCGAGTACATCGAATAGGTGGGAGCGAAGCCGAGCACCGTTCGCCCAGGCCCGCCGAACGCCTGCAGCACCTGCTGGAGAACCTCGTTGGAGCCGTTCGCCGCCCAGATGTTGTCGCGGGTGAGTCCGTGACCGAGGTAGCGAGCCAGACCGTCCCGCAGTTCGGTGAACTCGCGGTCTGGGTAACGATTGACCGTCAGGATCGCACGGGCCAGTGACGCGACGATGTCATGCGCGACAGCCTCTGGGATGGGGTGCGTGTTCTCGTTGACGTTGAGGGCAACGGGGACGCTCTTCTGCGGAGCGCCGTATGGGGTCTGACCACGGAGGTCATCGCGAAGGGGAAGGTCATCGAGGCTGGTCACTCGCCCAACTTTACCGTTGGGAGGTGAGAGCACCTCTCAGCTAAGCGTGGCGGCGCACCAGGCGATGCCGCCCGGCGAAACGTCGCGCCTAGAAGGACGCAGGCAGAGCCAGCCGCTGGCCGGGCTGCACGTCTTCACTCGCCAGTTGGTTGAGGTTGACGATGTCGGCAATGACGTCACGCGGGTCGGCGGCGGGTGCCAGTGATTCGGCAACTTCCCAGAGGGTCTCCCCCGCGGAGATCGTGATGTAGGCGAAGTCGGCCGCACCGGAGGCCGTGCCGGCCCCTGAGGCCTCTGCAACGCCACCGCTCAGGGCAAGGAAGAATGCCGCCGCAACAAGAGGAGCGGCTGCGAGCGTCGTGAAGACGACGCGACCCCGCCGCGTCAGACGCAGGCGAGTTGTCGCCACGGCGGGACGTGGGGTTGTGGCTGGTGTGATTGGTGTTGCTGTGGGTACCCCGCCAAAGGGCGAGACGGTGGAACGTGTTCCGATGCACACTACTGCGTTCATGTCGAACCTCCAGGTAAGGACGTACCCGGCTCTCGGCCGGGAGAGCCAGGTACGAATCTATGTTCCGAATATATATTCGATTATTCGAACAATCAAGCATGTGTGCGGTTGTTACCAAAAAGAAATGTGCGACACACTCGAACAAACGTTTGCCGAATAGGGGTGTGCCAGATACAGTTTCGATTGTTCGGTTGTACTCAACCAGACACCACCGACATTCAAGCGGACGTGCCATTCGCACAGCGCACCACAGGCATGAGAGGCGAGGACAGTGACGCAAGACACCAGCAGTTCACGCAACAAGAACGACAAGGTTGGCGCGAGCGGCACCAGGCGACGGAAGAGCCTGAGCGAGAAGCAGCTGGCTATCCTCGACTTCATCCAGCGCTCAGTGAGCCAGCGCGGCTACCCGCCGAGCATGCGCGAGATCGGCGATGCCGTCGGACTCGCGTCGCTGTCGAGCGTGACGCACCAGCTCAACCAGCTGGAGCTCAGCGGATACCTCCGCCGTGACCCGAACCGTCCTCGCGCCCTCGAGATTTTGATCGAGATCCCGCAGGCGCCGGAAGACGCGACCATCGCCGAGCAGGAGGGCTTCCCCAGCGCCCAGATCGGTGACGCCGCAATGGTGCCGCTCGTCGGCCGCATTGCTGCCGGCATCCCCATCACAGCCGACCAGCAGATCGACGAGATCTTCCCGCTCCCCCGCCAGCTGGTGGGCAAGGGCGACTTGTTCATGCTCAAGGTCGTCGGCGAATCAATGATCGACGCCGCCATCTGCGACGGCGACTGGGTTGTCGTGCGCCAGCAGAAGACTGCAGAGAATGGCGAGATCGTCGCCGCCATGCTCGACAATGAGGCAACGGTCAAGGTCTTCAGGCAGCGCGACGGCCACACCTGGCTACTCCCCCGCAACAGCAACTTCGAGCCCATCGTCGGTGACTTCGCCGAGATCCTCGGCAAGGTCGTCGCGGTACTCCGCTCCGTCTAATCCCGCTGCTGCCTAATACCGCTGCTTCTGGAGGCCCGCCAGGGCCGTCTCGAAACCAGCACCGGCGAGGTCTCGAGACACCCGCTGACGCTCGCTCCTCGACCAACGACACATGGTCCCGGCTGGAATTCCAGCCGGGACCATTTCCATGTGTGGCCGCGCCACCGCCGCGATTACGCGGAGACAGCGACCTCTGACGCGGCGCGCACGGCGCGCGTCGCCTCCAGGATGTTGCGGAGCGAGTCGACCGTCTCGTCGTAGCCGCGGGTCTTCAGGCCGCAGTCAGGGTTGATCCAGACCTGTCGGCCGGGGATCGACTCCAGCGCCCGATTGATCAACTCAGTGACCTCTGTCACGCTCGGCACGCGCGGCGAGTGGATGTCGTACACGCCAGGGCCGATGCCGTGGTCGAATCCGCTGCTCTGGATGTCACTGACGACCTCCATGCGCGACCGGGCGGCCTCGATGCTGGTGACATCGGCATCCAGGTTGCGGATGGCATCGATGACGACCCCGAACTCCGAGTAACAGAGGTGCGTGTGGATCTGCGTGACGGCAGCCACACCGGCGGTCGCCAACTTGAAGGAGCCCACAGACCAGTCAAGGTAGTCGGCCTGGTTCTTCTTCTTGAGCGGGAGCAGCTCGCGCAGTGCAGGCTCATCCACCTGCACAATCTTGATGCCGGCGGCCTCGAGATCACCGATCTCGTCGCGGAGGGCCAATGCCACCTGACGGGCCGTCTCGCCGAGGGGCTGGTCGTCGCGCACAAAGGACCACGCCAGGATGGTCACCGGTCCGGTCAGCATTCCCTTGACGGGCTTCTCGGTGAGCGACTGCGTGTAGACCGACCAGTCGACGGTGATCGGCTTCGGGCGCGACACGTCGCCCCAGAGGATCGACGGGCGCGTGCAGCGGCTGCCGTACGACTGCACCCAACCGTTCTGGGTGACAGCGAAGCCATCGAGGTTCTCAGCGAAGTACTGCACCATGTCGTTGCGCTCCGGCTCTCCGTGCACGAGAACATCGAGGCCGATCTCCTCCTGCAGCTCGACGACCCTGACGATCTCTGCACGCATGAGGGCGGTGTACTCCTCGAGGGTCAGCTCGCCCTTGTTCAACTGGGCCCTGGCGCGCCGAATCTCTCCGGTCTGCGGGAACGACCCGATGGTGGTGGTCGGCAGGAACGGCAGCCCGAGAGCCGCGTCCTGTGCCGCGACCCTCGCGGCGTAGTCGCCGCGGTTGAAGTCCGCGTCCGTCAGGCCGGCTGCGCGGGTGCGCACGGCACCGTCACGCACGCCAGGGGCGGCAAGGCGGGCGGCCAGGGCAGCGGATGCCGCATCCAACTCAGCCTGAATCGCCGCCGTGCCGTCGGCGAGGCCCCGCGCCAGGGTGGCCACCTGCGCCACCTTCTGGTCGGCGAAGGCCAGCCAGCTGCTGAGGTCGTCGCCGAGCTCTGACTCGTCTTCAACGTCGTGCGGCACGTGCAGCAGCGACGTCGAGGTGGACACGGCGACGCGCGGGCTGAGCTCGGCAACAGCGGCCACCGTGTTGAAAGCTGCGGCGAGGTCGCCCCGCCAGATGTTGTGACCGTCGATCACACCGGCGACAAGTACCTTGTCGGCCAGGCCTGCCACGGCTTCCGGCACCTGCCCGCGAACGAGGTCGAGGCCGATCGCCTCGATGGGGGCCGCTGCGAGCACGGGGAGGGCGTCGTCGAGGCTGCCATACGGCGCGGCCACGAAGATCGCGGGGCGCTGTTCCAGTCGTCCGAGCACCGAGTAGGCGAACTGGGCGGCCCCGTACACCTCACTGCTGGGAACCTCGATGCTCTCGCTGACGAGAGCCGGCTCGTCGAGCTGCACCCACTGTGCACCGGCATCCGCCAGACGGGCGAGCAGCGCGGCGTAGACCGGGATCAGGTCGTCGAGTCGCGAGAGCGGCACGAAGCCCTTTGGGGCGTCGTCGCTCGGCTTACTGAGGGCCAGCAGCGTGACCGGGCCGACGATGACGGGCCTGGTCAGGTAACCGGCGGCGGCTGCCTCCTCGAATTCACGCACGATCCGATCGCTCGCGAGGGTGAAGTTGGTCTCAGGGCCAATCTCCGGCACCAGGTAGTGATAGTTCGAGTCGAACCATTTGGTCATTTCGAGCGGCAGGTTGTCGCCCTCACCGCGTGCCAGCGTGAAGTAACCGGCGAGGTCGATGCGGCCGTCTGCGTCGACCAACCCAGCGAAGCGGGCGGGGACGGCGCCCACTGTCACTGCGGCATCCAGCACCTGGTCGTAGTACGAGAATGACTCGGGGATCGAGGAGTCATCCCGGCCGAGACCCAGTGCAACGAGGCGGGCGCGCGTGGCCTCGCGGAGGTCAGCCGCGGTCTGCTCGAGGGTGGCCTCGTCGATGCGACCGGCCCAGAAGGCTTCAACAGCCTTCTTCAGCTCGCGGCGGCGGCCGATGCGCGGGTATCCGAGGATGGTGCCTGTCGGGAATGCGGGAGTGGTTGTCATGCTGGTTCCTTGACTGTTGAGGCAGATACTGCGGTGGTGGGCTGTCGGTCAGATGGCTGGTAGTTGGTGGGGAGGGCCCCGGCCCGTTCGAGCACCGAGAGCACCGTGCGGTGCTGGTTGAACGCGTACAGGTGCAAGCCGGGGGCGCCGCCGGCCACGAGCTCCTGCGCAAGGGCGGCGGCGTGCTGGACGCCGATCTCTCGTTTGCCCTCGTCGGTCGGCTCGATCTCCAGCTGGATGGAGAGCTCAGAGGGCAGCTCCTCGCCGGAGAGCTGCAGGATGCGCGTGAGCCTGGCCGGGCTGGTCACCGGCATGATGCCGGGCAGGATGGGGAATTCAACGCCAGCTTCCCTAGCCCGCTGGATGAAGCTCAGGTAGTGATCGGCGTGGAAGAACAACTGCGTGATGGCCAGGTTCGCTCCCGCCGCTTGCTTGGCAAGGAGCGTGTCGATGTCCTGCGAGGTGGAGCGGGAGCGCGGGTGACCGTTGGGGAACGCGGCGACGGCGACACGCACCTTGTCGCGCTCCGACTTCACCGCCCTGGCGCCAGGGAGCCCTGGGATGACGCTCTCGCTGTATGGCACCCGCTCTGCCTGTACACGGTGGATGAGCTGCACGAGCTCCCCTGCGCTCTTCAGATCGCCAAGGAAGGGCTCTCCGTCGACGGTGCCCTCAGGGGCGTCGCCGCGGAGGGCCAGGAAGCTGCGGACGCCGGCATCCAGAAATTCGCGAATGAGCTGGCTGGCCTCTGCGTGCGACGAGCCGACGCAGGTGAGGTGGGCCATCGGTTCGACGCCGGTGGCATGCAGGATGTAACTCAGGACTTCGAGAGACGCGGTGCGGGACGAACCGTTGGCGCCGTACGTCACGGAGATGAAGTCTGGCCTGGCCGCCGCCAGCCTGTCGATCGTCTCAGTGAGAGCGGTCGCTGCGGCATCCGTTCGCGGCGGGTAGAGCTCGAACGACACCGGAACGCGGCGAGGACAGTCAGGGTCCGTCGTCGTAGTCATAAAACCTCATTCGGCATAAGCGCTGCCGCGGCCGGGCAGCCGCGGTCCACCAGCGAAATGCTGGTGAATTGTCGCGGGCGGGTGCCGGGCTCGGCTGTCGCTCCATGCCGATCGGATTGGTCCGGTCGGCAACGATTGGAGCGACTCTAACAACACCGAAGTCGAATGAAAAAGGGTGTGACAGATTGTTTCGCGCGGAGTACCGCGGGGCTGAATCTGGACGTGCGGGCGCGCCGAAGCAGCCCCGCGGGTCAAGCGCAGCTACGCGGTAGCTGCAGCACCAGCGAAGCTGCGGGCGACCCGCGCAGCGCGGTCACGCCGGGGGAAGCCGGGCGTGATGGCGCCGGCTAGGCCGTGATGGCCTCTACGCGCGCAAACGGCGCGAACTGTGGCTGGATCTCCGGGGTGACCATCGCCCGCACCTGGGTGCCGGCCTCCGCGTACTCGGTGGAGAGCACCTTGCCCTGGTCGTGCAGGAGAGCGATGAGGTCGCCGCGCTCGTACGGGATGAGGAGGTCGAGTTCGATGCCGGGTCTCGGCAGCAGCGTCGCGATGGCTTCGAGCAGTTCCTCGACGCCCTCTCCGGTGCGTGCAGAGACGAAGATGGCCTTCGGCTCCAGCCCGCGCAGTACGAGGCGGTCGTCGTCGCTCACCAGGTCGCTCTTGTTGAACACGACGAGTTCGGGGATGTCTCTGGCACCGACTTCGCCAATGACGTCGCGCACCGTGGTGAGCTGGCTGGCCGGGTCTGGGTGCGACCCGTCGACAACGTGCACGATGACGTCGGAGTCGGCGACCTCTTCGAGCGTGGAGCGGAACGCCTCCACCAACTGGTGAGGCAGGTTGCGAACGAAGCCCACGGTATCCGTGAAGGTGTACTGGCGGCCGTCGGCCGTCACTGACTTTCGCACCGTGGCATCCAGCGTCGCGAAGAGCGAGTTCTCGACCAGCAGGCCAGCCTTCGTGATGCGGTTCAGCAGGCTGGACTTGCCGGCGTTCGTGTACCCGACGATGGCAACGGATGGCACGGAGTTGCGCTTGCGGTTCGCCCGCTTGGCCTCGCGTGCCGGCTTCATCTCGACCATCTGCTTGCGAAGCTTTGACATCCGGGTGTGAATGCGGCGGCGGTCGAGTTCGATCTTCGTCTCACCGGGTCCACGGGACCCCATGCCTGCACCGGCGCCACCCACCTGGCCACCGGCCTGGCGGGACATCGAGTCACCCCATCCGCGCAAGCGCGGAAGCAGGTATTCCAGCTGCGCCAGCTCAACCTGGGCTTTACCCTCGCGACTCTTGGCGTGCTGGCTGAAAATGTCGAGGATGACAGCAGTGCGGTCGATGACCTTCACCTTGACGAGGTCCTCAAGGGCACGTCGCTGGCTCGGGGCCAGCTCGGTGTCGGCAATCACGGTGTCGGCGCCGAGCGCCTGGACGAGTCCTGCAAGCTCCTGCACCTTGCCCTTACCGAGGTAGGTGCTGGGGTCGGGAGTCGCCCTGCGCTGCAGCAGCCCATCGAGCACGGTGGCACCGGCCGTCTCGGCCAGTGCGGCAAGCTCGCGCATCGAGTTCTCGGCGTCTGCCGTCGTGCCGTGGGTGTACAGGCCGATCAGGATGACGTTCTCCAGGCGCAGCTGGCGGTACTCGACCTCGGTGACGTCTTCGAGTTCGGTGGAGAGACCAGCGACGCGGCGGAGCGCATTGCGGTCCTGGCGGTCGAACTGGTCACCGTCGCGCTCTGCGTCGGTCGAGGCACTCGCGTCGGTCTGCAAAGCTTGCGCTGAGCCCCCGAAAACGGCATATCCGGATGAGCGGCTCTCGGCGTTTGCCAGCACACGTGCGACGACATCGTCTTCGTGGGGCGTCTGTGGTTCAGTCATTGCTTTAACCCTAGTTCCTCTAATTCCGGTAAGTTCCCTCTATGGCACCCGAGCACTATTTCTCTTCGGCGCCCGACAGCGAACTTAAACTGCGACAGATTTCCGTGCAGCTGGCCGGCCAAAAACACACTGTGACGACCGCGAATGCGGTGTTCAGTCCCGAGCATGTCGATACCGGCACGGAGGTGTTGCTGAACAATACCCCGCCTCCACCGCCCGGCGGCGATTTCCTCGACCTGGGCTGTGGGTGGGGACCCATCAGCTTGCACCTGGCCCTGCTTTCTCCGCACGCAACGATCTGGGCCGTTGACGTCAACGAGCGCGCCCTCGATCTGGTGCGCCGCAATGCAGAGCGTCTCGGCCTCACCAACATCAACGCCGTGCTCGCCGCGGATGTTCCCGACGACATCCGTTTCCGCACGATCCTGTCGAATCCGCCGATTCGCGTTGGAAAGGCCGTCTTGCACGACCTCATGACGACCTGGCTGCCACGGCTTGCCCCTGAGTCGGATGCCTGGCTCGTTGTGCAGCGCAACCTGGGTTCTGACTCGCTCCAGCGTTGGCTGGACGGCGAACTGTCTGACGACTTCACCACCACGAGGGAAACCACCAGCAAGGGCTTCCGCGTGCTGCGGGTGCACCGCAGGGGTCTCCCGGACGAACCGGACCTGGGCTAACGACTTAGCCGAGGTTCAGCACCCCGTCGAAGACGAGTTCTGCCGGACCGGACAACGAGACGTGCTCGCCGTCTTCGGTGGGGAACATCCGCACGCCAAGCACACCGCCTGGCACCTGGACGCGCCACTGGTGAGGTGCTGAGGCACCCGCCCAGTGTCGGGTCGCCAGTGCCGCTGCCACGGCGCCTGTGCCGCAGGAGAGCGTTTCTCCGCTGCCGCGCTCGTGCACGCGCATGCGGATGTGGCCGACGCCGTCGACGACGAGCGGATCGCCTGGCACCACGAACTCGACGTTCGCGCCGGCGGGCAATTCTGGTTCCAGCTGCGGGATGAAGGTGAGGTCGACAGAGTCGAGCTCGTCGTCATCGGCCACGGCAACGACGACGTGCGGGTTGCCAACGTTGATGCCGAGTCCTGGGCGTGCGACGGGCAGGTTCTTGGCGCGCACCAGCGGTTCGCCGCCCGCGAAGCTCCAGCGACCGAGGTCTGCCTGGAAGCCGGTGCGGTTCACCTGAACGTCGCGCACACCGGCCCGGGTGCCGATGGCGATGGTGTCGCCTGGGGCCAGCTCGATGAGGCCGTTGTCGGTGAGGAAGCGGGTGAAGACACGGATGCCGTTGCCGCACATCTCTGAGACGGTGCCGTCAGCGTTCCAGTAGTCCATGAACCACACGGCCGCGTCGTCTTCAGCAAGGGAGGCTGCGCCCTCCGGCAGGTTCGCCGATTTGACGGCACGGATCACTCCATCGGCGCCAACGCCGAATCGGCGATCGCAGACGGCCCTGATCTGTTCGGGTGTGAGTGCCATCTCACCGTCTGGGTCGGAGAAGAGAACGAAGTCGTTGCCGGTGCCCTGGCCCTTGGTGAAGTGCAGCTCAATACCCATCAGGCCAGTGTAGTTTGCACCGCACCCAGGGCCTGGCCCACCCGATCCTCTGACTGGTAGTCGATCCACGTCGTGTGCGCGTAGCGCTTGAACCAGCTGACCTGGCGACGCGCGAACCGCCGCGTCAGCTGTTGGGTCTGCTCGATGGCTTCCGCCTCTGTCAGCTCTCCTCGGATCTGACCGAGCGCCTGGGCATAGCCGATAGCGCGGCTCGCTGTCACGCCGTGTTCAATACCGGCGGGGATGAGCGAGCGCACTTCCTCGACGAGGCCGGCGGCCCACATGCCGTCGACCCGGGCATCGAGCCTCATCGTGAGTTCTTCGCGCGGCGCGCGCAGCCCGATGAGCGTCGTCGGCAACCAGTAGACGGGTTCGTCCGGCAGCGCTGCAGCGTGCGGCAATCCGGTCATGGTGACGACTTCGAGGGCGCGCACGAGACGTCGGCCGTTGCTGGCGCCGATCCGCTCTGCGGCACCCGGATCGACGGCTTTCAAGCGCGCGTAGATGGCGCCTGGGCCGTGCGCTGTCAGTTCGCCCTCGAGTTCTGCACGGAGCTCAGGGTCGGTTCCGGGGAACTGGAAGTCGAAGACCACGGCGGAGATGTAGAGCCCCGAGCCTCCCACCAGGATCGGCACGGCCCCACGAGAGCGGATGCCGTCGATGGCGTGCCTGGCGTCCCGCTGGAAGTTAGCCACCGTCGCTTCGGCCGTCACCGGGAGCACATCGAGCATGTGGTGGGGTATCCCCCGCCGCTCCTCGACGGACAGCTTTGCCGTGCCGATGTCCATGCCGCGATACAACTGCATCGCGTCGGCATTGACGATCTCGGCCGGTTGGCCGACGCGTGCCAGTCGTTCGGCGATCTCGAGGGACAGTTCAGACTTGCCGGTGCCGGTCGAGCCGACGACCGTAATCAGCTCTGAGTGACTCACCGGTGTCAGCGCTGCCCGTCGGAGGGATCGTAGATGGGGATCGTGGTCGATCCGCCGCGGAGCCGCAGTGACGGGAGGCCGAGGGACACGGGGCCAGCGCCGCTGGAGGAGCTTCCTGCCGGTGTTGGAACACCGCAGGAGTCAGCCTGGGCACGATCCCACGCGTCGCCGGCGATGGTGCGCCGAATGCGCAGTGGAGCGCCGTCGCCGGAGTCGGCGATGAGGTGGAAGGGGGCGGCCTCCGTGACGGTCACGGTGACCATGTCGCCGGGGCGCGGAATCTCTGAACCTGCCGGAACATCGAAGTGCACGAGCCGGCTGTCAGCGGCGCGCCCGCTCAACCGGTGCGTGTCTGAGTCCTTGCGACCCTCACCGTTCGCGACCAGCAGTTCGACCTCGCGGCCGATGACGGCCTGGTTCTCTTCCCAGGAGATGCGTTCTTGCAGCGCCATGAGTCGCTCGTAGCGCTCCTGCACGACGGCCTTCGGAATCTGGTCTGGCAGGGTCGCTGCTGGCGTGCCAGGGCGAATGGAGTACTGGAAGGTGAACGCGGTGGCGAAGCGAGCTTCTTCCACAACGCGCAGGGTCTCCTGGAAGTCTTCCTCTGTCTCGCCGGGGAAGCCGACGATGATGTCGGTGCTGATCGCGGCATGCGGCATCTGTGCGCGTACCCGCTCGAGGATGCCGAGGAACTTCGCCGACCGGTATGAGCGGCGCATGGCCTTGAGGATGCGATCCGAACCGGATTGCAACGGCATGTGCAGCTGTGGCATCACGGCGGGAGTCTCTGCCATGGCGTCGATGACGTCGTCAGTGAATGCCGCAGGGTGCGGGCTGGTGAAGCGGATGCGCTCCAGTCCCGCGATCTGGCCGGCTGCGCGCAGCAGCTTGCCGAATGCAAGACGGTCACCGAACTCGACCCCGTATGAGTTGACGTTCTGGCCGAGGAGCGTGACTTCGACGGCGCCATCGTCGACAAGGGCCTGGATCTCGGCGAGGATTTCGCCCGGACGGCGATCCTTTTCCTTGCCTCTGAGGGACGGAACGATGCAGAACGTGCAGGTGTTGTTGCAGCCCACCGAGATGGAGACCCAGCCGCTGTAGCTGGAGTCTCGTTTCGTGGGAAGAGTGGAGGGGAAGGTCTCCAGGGACTCGAGGATCTCGAGCTGCGCCTCGCCGTTGTGTCTGGCGCGTTCGAGCAGGCTCGGCAGCGCACCCATGTTGTGCGTGCCGAACACGACATCGACCCAGGGGGCCTTCTTCAGGATGGTGTTCTTGTCCTTCTGGGCGAGGCAACCGCCGACGGCAATCTGCATGCCGTCATGCCGACGCTTCACCGAGGCAAGATGACCCAGGTTGCCGTACAGCTTGTTGTCGGCGTTCTCTCGCACTGCGCAGGTGTTGATGACGACAACGTCGGCCTCTGCACCGTTGGCGGGAACGTAGCCGGCCGCTTCGAGCGACCCGCTCAACCGCTCTGAGTCGTGGACATTCATCTGGCACCCGAACGTCCGAACCTCGTACGTGCGCACGCGCCCGGCCGCATCGACGGCTGCATCAGAGGGCTCGATCACTGTCGGGGCTTCCAGGATGTCGTGGCTCGTGCTGGTCATACTGCTCATAATCCGTCTAGCTTACGTTCTGCCCGGCAGGAGTTACCGCCGCGGCAACGGAAAGCACCGGGACGGTACACAGCACGACCAGGAAAGCACAGCTACTGGAAACGCACCGTTGAGGCACGCCCGGAACCGAGTCGGGTGGCCAACGCCGTTTTCACCGCTGCACGCACAGACGCCGACGAATAGCCCTTGCGCTGCAGGAATGCGGTCAATCGGCGGTCGGCCGTTTGGTCATCGAACCTGGACAGCTGGCGCACCCGGGTGAGTGCGAGCTCAGTTGCGCGCTCCAGTTCTTCGTCTGGAAGCTCATCGAGCTTCTCCATGATGACGAATGGATCGAGCTTGCGGCGCCGCATCTCCGCCTCAACACCGCTGCGACCGAGGCCCTTGCGCGCGTGGTGGGTGTGGATGATCTGATCAGCCAGCTTGTTGTCGTCGAGGTACGCGAGCTCGGTGAAGTGCGCGAGGATCTCGTCAATGTCTTCGGGAGAGACATCCGTTGCCCCGAGCACAGCCGTGGCCTCCTGGACAGACAGCGATCGACTGCGCAGGCGGCCAAGGAGCAGCGCCTCAGCGTGTTCGCGTTCGGCCACCGGGTCGAATTCCTCTTCAGCGGCCTCATCATCGGCCGCCGCGTCGTCGAACTCCGCGGTGTCAAAGTGGGCGGTGCCAAAGTGGGCGATGCCGGCCGCGTCGTCATCATCTGAGTGGCCGAATCGGGCGCCATGAGCGCTGCGGGTATCAGCGTCAAAACCGGCACTCGAGCGGGTCAGGCCCGCGTCGCCCGGCTTCGCCCACCCCTCGTCGTGTGCACTGTCATCGGGCGCACTGTCGTCGGGCGCACTGTCGTCGGGCGCCGGCGAATCGACGGCTCGTGAGATGCTCCGCGGTGCCCTCATCCGCTTGGGGGCGATGCTTGTGACCGGCGCGTGAGTTTCAGGTGCGCCAGATGCCGGTGTATCGGATGCCGACATGTCGGATGCCTGCATGTCGGATGCCGCCGGGATTGTGTCTGGGCCGGTCAACCGCCGGAGCGCTGCCCTGGCCAGTGCGACAGGATCTGCATCACTGCCTCTAGCCTCGCCCGTTGCGCCGGGGAGGTAGGCCACGGGAGCCACCGAGTTGTCGCGAGCTGCCCTGCCACGACGGACCGCTTTGGCGCCGCCTGCTGCCGTGTCGCCGCGTGCTGCTGTCTCATCAGCGGGTTCGAAGTGAACCATCCTGTGACCTGCCGCTTTCGTTAGTCGATCGTGTCCGGTACCGAGCGCCACGCTCATGGCGCTCGGTACCGATCAGTGCTGAGGCCCTACGCGCTCTTGCGCACCGGAGCCTTCGCCGGGACGAGGCTGCCGTCGCCCGCAGCGGCGGTAGCCGCAGCCGTGGCCGCCGCTTCTGCCGCCATCGTGGCAGCCTTCGCCGCTGCGCCTTCAGCGCCGATGCCCAGCTTGTTCAGGATCTTGGTTTCGATCTCGTTGGCGATATCGGGGTTCTTGAGCAGGAAGTTGCGGGAGTTCTCCTTGCCCTGTCCCAGCTGGTCACCGTCGTACGTGTACCAGGCACCCGACTTCTTGACAATGGCGTGCTCGACGCCGAAGTCGATGAGGCTACCTTCGCGCGAGATGCCGATGCCGTAGATGATGTCGAACTCCGCCTGCTTGAAGGGCGGCGCCATCTTGTTCTTGACGACCTTGACCCTGGTGCGGTTACCCACAGCTTCGGTGCCGTCTTTCAACGTCTCAATACGACGGATGTCGAGGCGAACCGACGCGTAGAACTTGAGCGCCTTTCCACCCGCGGTGGTCTCGGGGCTACCGAAGAAGACACCGATCTTTTCACGCAGCTGGTTGATGAAGATCATGGTGGTGTTCGTCTGGCTGAGGCCACCGGTGAGCTTACGAAGGGCCTGCGACATGAGCCTGGCCTGCAGGCCGACGTGGGTGTCACCCATCTCGCCTTCGATTTCCGCGCGCGGCACGAGGGCCGCAACGGAGTCGATGACGATGAGGTCGATGGACCCGCTTCGCACGAGCATGTCGGCGATTTCGAGCGCCTGCTCACCGGTGTCGGGCTGCGACACCAGGAGGGCGTCGATGTCAACGCCGAGCTTCTTGGCGTACTCGGGGTCGAGAGCGTGCTCTGCGTCGATGAAGGCTGCGATGCCACCGTTGCGCTGGGCGTTTGCGATGGCGTGCAGGGTGAGTGTGGTCTTACCGGAGGACTCAGGACCGTAGATCTCTACGATGCGGCCGCGGGGCAATCCTCCGACGCCCAACGCGACGTCGAGTGCGATGGAACCCGTGGAGATGACCTCGACGGGCGCGCGATCGTCGCTGCCCAGGCGCATGACCGAACCCTTACCGAACTGCTTGTCGATCTGGGCAAGAGCTGTCTCGAGTGATCTTTCGCGATCGGCTGCTGATGGCATTTCGGTCTCCTTCGGTCATGCATTCTGGCGCCTATAGGCTGTCGGTGCACCGGGCGGGAAACCCCCGCACAGCACGTTCGACAAGGCATTGAGCTGTCGGTTGTCGACGATTCAGACTGTACGCCGACCCCCCGACACTGGCCGGAGGATGCAACAACAGGGAAGAGACCGCCTTCGACTTCTGCTGTTGAGGAGCCTATCAAGATACGAACAGGTATTCGATACGTTTTACGAGATTCTCGACGCGTGTCGCATCGCGCCGTCCATTGACGAAAGGTTGACGAGAGCCGAGAGCGTGACGGAAAACGCAGCGTGAACGCATGCTGCCGCAGGGCGAACGCGCACCAGGTGCCGCATTCGTTGGAGGGGTTCAGCCTCGTGGAGTTCGACCTACTTGGGAGCCCTTGGGAGGCCAGCGCCATAGCGGCGATGTTCGGGAACATCCACTTCTACGCAGAGTGCCATCCAGACGTCGCGGGCTGGGATGCCGGCGGAAAGCGCCTGATCGGCCGTGCGACCGTAGGCCGGAAGAACCAGATCGCGCGTCACCACGCGTCCGTAGCCGTCACCAAACTCATCTTTAATCGCTTGGCGGAACTCACTCAGACGCATGCTTCAACGCTAACCGATTGAGAACAGGTCGCGCGACGGACCATGTCCGCGCGCTCCCCTGCTTCGCTTCTCAATCTGACGAATATCTCGTGTGCGAACCGTGCCGTGTTCGAGAAACCGACCTAGCGCACCATGAGGCCGGCGTCGAAATCGACGACGAACTCTTCTGGGACGGTGTCGGGGAATCGATCGATTCCCTCGATCACCGCAAGACGGTCGCCCACCTCGCGCATGATTACTGAAATCGGAGTGTCAAGCGCATCTGCCACCGAAGCAAGGATCTCCGAAGAGGCTTCCTTCTGGCCACGTTCCACTTCGCTCAAGTATCCGAGGGCCACACTGGCCTTGCTCGCTACCTGGCGCAGGGTGCGGCCTTTCTGCAGGCGGAAGTCCCTGAGCACATCGCCGATTTCCTGACGAACAAGAATCATCGGAACCTCCCTCTCATGCCTGTCAACTGCTAATAATCGCGGGATTACTCCCTGTCCGATGGCCAACCTTACTACGACCAACGCACGTTGAGACTATCGACGATGACTGGACTTTACTTGTGAATCTTGTGTCTGTAACCGGCACCCCTCAGGAGCTATTCCGCGAGGTGTTCCACAATCAGCTGGTTCACAGCTTTCACCGCGTGGTCGACTGTTTGCCTGCGTATCGAATCGCGATCGCCTTCCAAGTGCAAAGCGATCGCGAACGACCGCATGCCCATCGAGAGACCGAGGAACACGGTACCCGGAAGCTGGCCGTCCTGGGGTTCCGGACCTGCGACGCCGGTGGTGGCGATGCCGACATCCGCTCGCCTGCCATTGACGGCTAACCGGGTGCGCACCCCGCTCGCCATTTCCATGGCGACTGCTGCGTGTACGGGGCCGTGCGCCGCGAGCAGCGCCGCATCGACGCCCAGCATCGAGTGCTTCAGTTCGGTGTTGTACGCCACGAGACCGCCGTTGACCACCTGTGAGGCGCCGGGGATGCGGATGAACTCGGCCGTCAACAGCCCGCCGGTGAGCGACTCTGCGACGGCCAGCGTCAGGTGCCGCCCGGTGAGGTGCGCGATGACGCCCGCCGTGAGGTCACCCACGAGTTCGGACGTCACATCTGCGGTGGCGTCAGGCATCGCGCTGCTTTGATCGGTTCTCCCGCCAAGCGGCTCTCAAGTAATCGATGCCGGTGATCACCGTCATGATGAGCGCCGCCGCCATCACGATGGCGTTCAGCCAGTGCACCCAATCGCCGAACACGAGCCAGAGCGGCACGAGATAGAGCGAAATGGCCACCGATTGCAGGATGGTCTTCAGCTTGCCGCCGCGCGATGCAGGGATGACCCTGTCGCTCAGCATGGCGAACCGGAAGATGGTGATGCCGACCTCGCGGACGAGAATGACGATGGTCACCCACCACCACAGCTCCCCCAAAATGGACAGCGCGATGAGGGCAGCACCGGTGAGGATCTTGTCGGCGATGGGGTCGAGGAGCTTCCCCAGGTCGGTGACCAGGTTGTACTTGCGGGCGATCGCACCGTCGACGCCGTCCGTGGCGATCGCGACGATAAAGAGGGCCGCAGCCCACCAGCGCAATGCGCCGTCTGCGCCGTTGTCAGCCAGCAGCATCCACATGAACAGCGGAGCCAGGAGAATTCGCACCACCGTGATGATGTTGGGCAGGTTCCAGTTGCTCGCCTTCGCGGGAGTTCCGGGAGTGGCGTCGTGCGTTGACATCGGTTCAGTCCCTGTCGGTCAGTTGCCAGGCGTCTTCATCAGAGTCGCCTTCGATTTCAGGATAGCTCTCGGTCATCTTGGCGACCGGGTCGTCTGCGTATCGCGGATCGACCGGTTCTGGCCGATGCACAGGCTGGGCGGCGGCCACCTGCGCGGCGTGCTCAGCGTCTGAGCCGCGCAGCTTGGCAAGCACGGCCGGAATCTGCTCAGCGTTCACCAGCACGTCCCTGGCCTTGGAGCCTTCTGACGGGCCGACGATGTCCCTCGACTCGAGGAGGTCCATCAGGCGGCCTGCCTTGGCGAAGCCCACCCGGAGCTTGCGCTGCAGCATCGAGGTGGAGCCGAACTGCGTGGAGACCACGAGCTCAGCGGCTGCGAGCAGCAGTTCGAGGTCGTCGCCGATGTCGGAGTCGATCTCCTTGCGGGGCGCTTCCATGGCGACATCCGGCCGGTAGTCAGGCCTGGCCTGCCGGGTGACGTGCTTGACGACCTTCTCGATCTCGGCCTCGTTGACCCAGGCGCCCTGCACACGGACAGCCTTGGAGGCGCCCATCGGGAGGAACAGCGCGTCGCCCTGGCCGATCAGCTTGTCGGCCCCCGGCTGGTCGAGGATGACTCGGGAGTCGGTGACGCTGGTGACCGCGAAGGCCATGCGTGACGGCACGTTGGCCTTGATCAGACCGGTGACCACGTCGACGCTGGGGCGCTGGGTGGCAAGCACGAGGTGGATGCCGGAGGCGCGAGCCAACTGGGTGATGCGCACGATCGAGTCTTCGACGTCGCGCGGCGCAACCATCATGAGGTCGGCGAGCTCATCGACGACGACCAAGAGGTAGGGGTACGGCTTGAGCTTCCGCTCGCTGCCCTGCGGCAGCACGATCTCGTTGTTCGTGACGGCCTTGTTGAAGTCGTCGATGTGGCGGAACCCGAAGCTGGCGAGGTCGTCGTACCGCATGTCCATCTCCTTCACGACCCACTGCAGCGCTTCCGCTGCCTTCTTCGGGTTCGTGATGATGGGCGTGATGAGGTGCGGGACGCCGGCGTACGGTGCCAGCTCGACCCGCTTGGGGTCGATGAGTACCATGCGAACTTCGCTCGGCTTCGCGCGCATGAGGAGGCTCGTGATCATCGAGTTCACGAAGACCGACTTACCCGACCCCGTCGAACCGGCGACCAGGAGGTGAGGCATCTTGGCGAGGTTGGCCACGACATATCCGCCGCCGACATCCTTGCCGACGCCGATCGTCATCGGGTGCGAACTGCTGGTGGCTGCGCCGGAGCGAAGCACATCTCCGAGAGTGACGATCTCACGGTCGGTATTGGGAATCTCGATACCGATGGCGCTCTTGCCAGGGATCGGGGACAGAATGCGGACCTCGTTGGATGCCACGGCGTAGGACAGGTTCTTGCTGAGCGCGGTGACGCGCTCCACCTTGACGCCAGGGCCGAGTTCGATCTCGTACTGAGTGACGGTCGGCCCCCGCGAGAAGCCGGTGACGCGTGCGTCGACGTTGAACTGGCTGAGCACCTCTGTGATCGACTTCACGATGTCGTCGTTGGCCGATGAGCGAGCCTTCGCCGGTGGTCCGGCGACCAGGGTGGATGCCGCCGGCAGCACGTATGGCGCGGTCGGTTGCGGCTCAAGGTCGGCGCTCGGATAGGCGGCGGTGGCGTCGTCGAGCTCGTCGAAACCGGGGAGCACCTCGGTGAGGCCTGTTGCGTCATCCGCCTGCAGGCTCGTTGAACTGGCGTGCACGTCGATCTCACCGGTGAACTGCTTGATCGCATCTTCGGCGCGTTGCAGGTCTTCGAGCACCTCAGTGCCGTAGTGATCCTGGACAGGCTCTGCTGCAGCCTTCATAGCATCCGCTGCGCCAGCACCGCCCGCGCCTGGCGGGGTGGCGATGGGCGTGTCGAACGCGCCGTGCGAGGAATCGTGCCCGATGCCGCCCAGCAGTTCCGTCATGGCGTCGATGCCACTCGAGTCGGCGTCGTGGGAGTCAACGCTCATCGCGCTGCCGAAATCGGGGTCTTCTTCGCGCTTGCTGTTGTTGCGACGCCACCACGGGAGCGCGCCGGCGTCTTCGTTGTTCTCGTCGCCGTCATCAAGACCGTCGAGTTCGACCTGCTTAGTCTTCTCCACCTTGGCCATCTTGGCCGCTTCGCGCTCGTCGGGGTCGGGCAGCTGGGTACCGAACAGCCAGGCGTAGAGCTCGCGCGAACGCTCCCCCACCTTGTTCGGCGGCGTCTTCGTGATGATGAACAGGCTGAGCACTAGGAGCAGGATGACGACGATCGACGCGCCAACTGATGTGGTCAGGAAGATGAGCGGTGCCGCGATCATCCAGCCGATGACGCCGCCGGAGAGCGCGAGGACGTTCATGCCCTCTTCAGGGTTTGGCTGTCCACCAAAGATGTGACAGAGCCCCGAAACCGAGACCAGGAGCAGCGAGAGTCCGATGCCGATGCGACCGTTGTCGTGCACGGAGCTCGGATTGCGGAAGAGCCAGACCGCGAACAGCAACATGATCACCGGCAGGGCGAACGCAACACGGCCGAAGAGTCCGCCGAAGGTCCAGGCGTCAAATGTTTGAGCGACGGAGTCGTTGATCAGGAACCATTCGACGACGGCCCCCGCAATGGCAAGAAGTACCAGGAAGAACGGCAGGCCATCCCTGCGTTCTTCTTTGGAGAGCTGCTCTGGGCTGAGGGCGCGAGCAGCGCCACCTGTGACGTGGGCCAGGCCCATCCACATGCGAACGAGTACGGGGGGCTTCGGCTCCATGGCCGGAAATTTCACCGTTTTCTGAGCTGAAGTCTTCTGGGCCGCGGTCCGTTGGGCAGCTGTCTTGGCTGCGGGCTTCTTCGCGGCGGTACCGCGAGCGGGCGTGCCTGAGGCACGACCGGTTGACTGAGTGCGCGTAGCCATGGTCCAACGCTACCGCCGACCGGCGACGTTGCCCATGAGCCCACGCCCAGTTCGCCCAGCTCAGGCCGCCTTCTGCTTCTTGGCGGACACCGGCCGTTCCGGTTTGCCAGCTGGGATTCCACGAGAAAAGAGGAGTGAGGCAAGGGCGATGACGGTCAGGGCAAAGAATGACAGGCGCAGCGAAGACACCTGCGACTCGCTATAGATCTGGGTGAGGGTCGTCCCATCGCTGGCCGAGAGCCCGGCTTGCTCGACGATCTCATCGACGCTGGAGACGGGCACGATTCCGATTCCAGATGAGCTCTGTTCGGCGACCGTTGACTTGACGTCGGAGGGCAGTGAACTGGCGTCTACCGCGCTGACGAACGAGGTGCCGAGCGACGCGATGAGCACTGAGCCGATCACTGCGGTACCGAGCGACGAACCAAGGTTCTGGAACACGCCTTGCAGTCCGCCGACCTCGCTGGTTTCTGCCGCAGAGACGCTCGACATGTTCACGTTACCGAGCTGGGACGCCAACAGCCCGAGCGCGGCACCGGCGAAGAACAGCCCGGTGCCGAACAGCCACCCACGAAGGTCCAGCGAGACCGAGCCCATGAGAAGCAACGAGGAGACGATGAGGATGTATTGCCCAAGCAGCACGATGGCCTTGGGCGACCAGAACGCAGAGAGCCGCGTACCCACAATGGAGAACAGGATCAGGGACACGGACAGCGGGAAAATCCTGACGCCCGTCTCCAGGGCATCGAGGCCGAGCGTCATCTGCAGGTAGATCGGGATCATGAAGAAGATCCCGCCTGTGATCGCGTACTGCGCTCCCAGCACGCTCAAGCCGCTGCGCAGCTGCCGGATCCCGAACATCGACACGTGCACGAGCGGATTCCGGGACCGGGCGACGAGTTGCTCCTGGCGCACGAAGAACCACCACAGCAGCACGCAACCGATGAGAACCAGGTATGCCGTCGGCGAGATGCCCAGCGGCGCGATGGTGACGCCGTTGATGACGGGCGGGTGCAACGGGCGCACCCAGCCCCAGGTCTTGCTCTGCAGCATCCCGAAGACAACGAGAACGAGCCCGAAGGCCGACAGGAGCACGCTCAGGACGTCGATGCTGATGCGCTGCGGGGTACTGGTGTCTGCGACCTTCCGCACCAGGAGCAGCACGATGATCATGATCACGACCTCGCCGGCGAACACGTAGCGCCAGCTGAGATAGGTGGTGAGGAACCCACCGATCAGCGGCCCAGCAGCGACCGCAGCGCCAGAGATCGCGCCGATGATGGCGTACGCGCTGATGCGGTCCTTGCCCGCGTAGTTGCTGGCGACGAGTGCGGCGATCGCGGGGATCACCAGCACAGCGCCGAGGCCTTCGACCACTGACCAGCCGATGAACAGCGTGGCGAAGTTCGGGCTGAGCGCGGTGGTGAGCGAGCCGAGCGCGTAGATGATCGAGCCGATCACGAAAGCGCGGCGCCGCCCCCACACATCTCCGAGCTTCGCGCCGAGCAGCATCACGGCGGCCATCGTCAGCGTGTAGAACGTGATCGCGCTCTGCATGGCGGACACTGTGGTGTCCAGATCTTTGACGACTGTGGAGATGGACACGTTCATCACGGTGCTGTCGAGCACCATCACGAACTGGGCCGCGCCCAGGATGCTCACTGCTGTCCACTTTTTCACGCTGGCCCCCGCACTGTGTCGCACGTCGTCTGAGGTGAACGTAGCAGCTTGCGCAGGCGCGCAGTGAGAAAAACTCGCCTGGCCGGCTTGGGCGTCGTCAGTTTCGCGCGTCGTGAACTAGCGGAGTGTGCGCACCATGGTCTCGCGGGTTCCCACAGAGTCGATGTGGAAGAACCCGGCTGTACGGTACAGGTTGATTGCGTAGTTGCCGCGTTCAACGCTCAGGCTGATGCGTGCGTGCCCCGCGCTCCGCGCCTGCGCGGCAACGGCGTCCAGGAGAGCCCGGCCGACGCCCTGCGCGCGCCAGACCGGATTCACTCCGAGAATCAGTTCAGGCACGCCGGTGCCGACGAAGCCGTGGCCGGGATCGTTCGCAGCGAAGAGCCGATACCAGCAGGCACCGACGGACGAATTGTCGTCGCCTTCTGCGATGCACCCGCCATCGCCTGGCTTCTGCCAGCCAGAGACGTAGCGTGAGAAGTCTCTGTCGGCCAGCACGGCCACCCGCGGCCTTGACTGGCGCCAGTTCCAGTTCGCGGCCTCCACCAGCATGTCGGTGAGCACCCTGGCATCACCGGTTGAAGCGTCACGTACGCGAAAGCCGTCCATGAACTGACGATAATTCACCGTTGTTTCGGCCAGATTTCGAGTGGTGGCTGGGGGTGTAAATCCCTGTTTCGCGAGGGCAGGCGCTAGTAGCGGATGGCTTCAATCACCTTCACGCGCACGGCGACGAGTGCGGGCAACAGGCCGGCCAGCGCGCCGACTGCTGTTGCTGCAACGAGCCCGATGATGGCCGCATCAACAGGGAACGGCGGGAAATCGGTGATCATGCCCTGGCCGATGAAGTCCTCGACCAGCGGGTTCTTCACGATCAAGACTGCCACCATGACACCGATGACCCCGGCCACGACGGTGGCGACGACGCTCTCCATCATCACGGCGAAGAACACGCGGTTCGCGGTGGCGCCAAAGCTCCGCCGGATACCGATCTCGCGAATCCGCTGTTTGAGCGAGACCAGTGCGATGTTCACCAGGCCAAGGGCGCCGAGCAGAAGCACCAGCCCTGCTATTCCGCCGATCACCAGTTTCATGGACAGGTAGGGGTCGCTGCCGTCGTTATACGCCAGATAGTCCGACCGGCTGACGGACACGTTCGACCCGCTGCCCAGCGCTCCCTTGATGTCGCGCTGCAGGGCCTCGGTGAGCGGCACCGCGAGATCAGGCGGAACCCACACCTCGTACGTCGGCGGCTGCCCACCGAAACCGTACATGTCAGAGCTCTGGTCGCTTGGACTGCTGGGGGCAGCTGGGAGGGCCTGAAGCGCGTCGGTCAACATGTACATCGCCGGTTCAGTGTCCCACTGGCTCGCCGGGAAAACCCCGGTGACCACGGCCGTTGTGCTCTGCTGCCCGATCAGCGAGGTGGTCGGATGACTGGCCAGGTCTGGACTGCCCAGACGCTCGTAATAGATGCTGTTCACGATGACGGCAGGAGCAAGCCGCTCTGCATCCTCTGGCGTGAACCAGCCGCCGTCGGTGAGACGAACGCGGTGCATGTCGCCGTACGCCTGGTCGACGCCCGTGGTCTGCACATTCGACGCCCCATCTGCGAATTGCACCTGAAGGAGAGACGTGACATTTCGACTGGAGAATGTGATGTCGTAGCGGTCAAGCGCACTCGTCCATGCCTCGTTCATCAGAGAAGCATCCGGGGTGGATCCATCAGCGTTCGTGGCATACACCTGCAGGTTCGCCGGTCGGCCGCCATACTTCTCGTTCTGTTCCTGCTGGACCTGGCCCAGGATCCCGCCAAGGCCAACCACTGTGGTGATCGCGCACACCGCGACGGCCACGCCGACAAGGGAGAGCATCACGCGTGTCTTGTGGATGCGCACTTCCTGCCAGGCCTCAACGAGCGAGCCAACGATGTTGCTTGCCATCCGCTTCATGTCGTCACCGCCAACGTGTCTGCGCTGTCGTTTGCGACGTCAGCCTGCGCGGCCGCCCGCGCTCGCACAGCTGTGTTCTCGGTCGCAGAGGTCACCAACGCAGCTGCCGCAACGGCTGCGTCAAACGGGGTCAGGATGCCGCGATCCAGCCGGTAGTGCGTCGTTGACAGTGCAGCGATGGCCGGGTCGTGGGTGATCGTCACGAGCGCCGCGCCCGACGCGGTGGCCACCTCGTCCAGCAGCGCCATGACAGAGGCACCCGTCTCGAGGTCGAGTGCGCCCGTGGGCTCGTCGGCCAGGATCAACCTCGGCCCGCGCACCAGCGACCTGGCAATAGCCACGCGCTGCTGTTCACCGCCAGACAGCTTGTCAGGCATGGCGCTCAGCCGTTGGCCGAGTCCGACGCGGTCGAGCATCTCTGCCGCAATCGTGCTGCGCTTCCAGAATTGGCGGCCCTCTGCATAAAGCAGCGGGGTCATCACATTCTCCAGGGCCGTGCGCCCCTGCAGGAGATTGAACTGTTGGAAGATGAAGCCGACATCCCGGCCGCGTACGCGATCGCGCTTGGAGCTCGACATGGACGAGACGTCCTTGTCGTCGAATTCCATCCGCCCAGACGTCGGGTTGTCGAGTAGGCCAAGCAGATTGAGCAGGGTGGACTTGCCAGAGCCGGAGCGGCCGACAATCGACACCCGGTCACCGACGGCGACCTCGAGGTTGACGCCGTCGAGGATGGTCAGGGGCAGCGCGTCGATGAGCTGGACGGTTCGGGTCACGCCCTCTAGTCGCAACAGCATCAGTGCGCGCTCACCATGCCATTGCACTCCATACTGCCGTCTGGCATGGCGATGCAGCCGTTCGCGTCTGGCACCAGGGCGCCAGGCACGAACTGGTTGATCAATTCGCCTTCTGCGAGCCCCGACACGACCTCCACGTTGGTGCCATCGCTCATGCCGAGCGTCACGGAGCGATCTTCAACGGTTCCATCCGGCAACACCACACCGACGATTCCCGTCTCCGCAGAGCCCTTCACAGCGGTGGTCGGCACCACGATCACGTTCTCCGCCTTGCCCCCTGCGATGGTGATTGTTGCGGCCAGGCCGGGGAAGACCGTCACCGAAGACGGAATGGCACAGCTGACCGTCGTGCTGGTTCCGCCGCTGGCGCCCGCACTCGTTCCGGCGCCTGATCCTGCACTGGAGCCTCCCCCTGAGCCGCCTTCGGCGCCGGCCAGCGGGGTCGTGATGCTGAGTCCTGTGCACGTGAACGGAGCTGGACCGTTGGTGATGGCGATGGATGCCTCAGTCGGCTTGGTGACCAGGCGGTACTGCTGCTCGGGGCTCAGCGACCCGGTCACGGAGAACGTCGGTGGCGCGACCTGGCCGCTGGTCTCGCCGACGGCCACTGACTGACCGTGAATCACGGTCAGCGAACTCAGCACGCCAGTGATGGGTGCGAGCACCTTCTCAAACGTGACGGATGGCTTGGGCTGGGTGATGGAAATGTTGCCGGCGGCATCCGTCGTTTCAACGGGATCACGCACCGTCTCAACCTTGATGTCGAACAATTTGTCGCCGGCGTTCACGGTTTGACCGGTGCTGGCGAAGACCTCGTCGACGGTGCCGATGGCGGTGGCTCGAACGGGCACAGCCGCGTCGGCGTTAATGGTGCCAGGCAGGGTCACATCGTTCGTGATGGTTCCCAGGGCAACAGGGATCTGCGGCTCGACGACCTGGCCGGTCGGCTGGGCCGGATCGTTCGCTTCTGCACTGTCAGGGAAGAAAGCGATCTTCACCAGTGCGACAGCGATCGCGACGATCACGACCAACCTGATAATCGGAAAGATCCATTTACGAGCGACGTTCATCGGTACCCCATCCGATCGACAACAATTCTCTGAGCCTAGGGGGCCGTCGTCACAGAAACAGCGCCTGAGCAGCAAAATACCTCTACAGGATGAGACCAGTCACCCGTCGGGGGGACAATCCGATTCGTCGTCACGGCTGCCAGCCGTCGCGCGAACGCACGACCAAACGCACGCAACCCAAACCCGCGCAACCCAAACCCACGGCGGGCACACAAAAGCGGGATGAGCATGATGCTCATCCCGCTGTCGTTGTGCGTGTTGTGGCTTACGCCTCGATGACCAGTGGAACGATCATCGGACGGCGGCGCAGGCTGCCGGACACCCAGCGACCGACGATGCGACGGATGACCTGCGACAGCGCGTGCGAGTCGTGGACACCGTTGTGCGATGCCTCTTCGAGAGCAGCGGCGATCTTGGGGATGATCGCGTCGAAGACGGAATCCTGCTCGGCGAAGCCCTTAGCGTGGATCTCAGGGCCGGAGATGATCTTGCCGGTCTTGGCATCGACCACGACGATGATGGAGATGAATCCCTCTTCGGCGAGGACGCGGCGATCCTTGAGGTCGGCATCCGTTACGCCGCCGACGGTCGAGCCGTCAACGTAGACGAAGCCGAGGTCGAGCTGGCCGACGACGGTTGCGACGCCATCGAGCAGGTCGATGACGGTACCGTCTTCGGCGAGGATCGTGTTCTCGATCGGGATACCGCTCGAGACGGCGATCTTCTGCTGGGCGACCAGGTGACGGAATTCACCGTGAACCGGGAGCACGTTCTTCGGCTTCAGGATGTTGTAGACGTAGAGCAGTTCGCCTGCGGCAGCGTGTCCGGAGACGTGCACCTTGGCGTTGCCCTTGTGTACGACGTTGGCGCCGAGCTTCGTGAGGCCGTCGATGATGCGGTAGACCGCGTTCTCGTTGCCGGGGATCAGGCTGGACGCCAGGATGACGGTGTCGCCCTCGCCGACCTCGATCTGGTGGTCCTTGTTGACCATGCGGCTGAGCACTGCCATCGGCTCGCCCTGCGACCCGGTGGACATGTAGACGATCTTGTCGTCTGGGATGTCCTTGGCCTTCTTGAAGTCGATCAGCACGTTGGCCGGCACCTTGAGGTAGCCGAGGTCGGCAGCGATGGTCATGTTGCGCACCATCGAACGGCCGAGCAGGGCAACGCGGCGACCGTTGGCGTGAGCGGCGTCAAGCACCTGCTGCACACGGTGCACGTGGCTGGAGAAGCTGGCCACGATCACACGACGCGGCGCGCGGGCGATGACGTCATCGAGCACGGGGCCGATGGCGCGCTCGCTCGGCGTGAAGCCGGGAACGTCAGCGTTGGTCGAGTCGACCAGGAACAGGTCGATGCCCTCTTCACCGAGACGCGCGAAGTCGCGCAGGTCTGTGAGACGGTTGTCGAGCGGCAGCTGGTCCATCTTGAAGTCACCGGTGTGCAGCACTGAGCCACCATCGGTGAAGATGGCGACGGCAAGCGCGTCGGGGATCGAGTGGTTGACGGCCACGAACTCCAGCTCGAACGGGCCGATGATTTCTTCCTGCCCCTCCTTCACTGTGAGCGTGAACGGCTTGATGCGGTGCTCCTTGAGCTTTGCTTCGATGAAGGCGAGCGTCAGGGCAGAACCGATCAGCGGGATGTCGGCGCGCAGCTTGAGCAGGTAGGGAACCGCACCGATGTGGTCTTCGTGACCGTGCGTCAGAACGATGCCGAGCACGTCGTCAAGACGGTCACGGATCGGGCTGAAGTCGGGCAGGATCAGGTCGACACCGGGCTGGTGCTCTTCGGGAAACAACACTCCGCAGTCGACGATCAGAATCTTGCCGTCGATTTCGAAGGTGGTCATGTTTCGGCCGATTTCGCCGATTCCGCCGATCGGGGTGATGCGGAGTGTGCCCGGCTTGAGCTTGGGCGGATCGTATACGTCGTTGGGCATATGCCCTCCTCAGGTGATTATTTCGGGTGTGATTAGCGTGTGGTGCCCGCAACCTTCGGCAATGCGCCACCAGCGGCGGCGTTGCGGTCAGGGCGGAAGTTCGAGAAGTCGACGCCAGGAATGTCTGTGACCAGGTCGATCTCGTCTTCGATCTTCGCGGCCTCCCATTCCTCTGGGCCGACCAGGGGCAGGCGCACGCGCGGGCTGCTGATGCGGCCCAGGCCGTGCAGGATGTACTTGGCCGCGACGGTGCCAGGCACGTGGGTCATGACGGCGCGCACCAGCGGTTCGAGCTGCTGGTGCGCTGCGGTGGCCGTCGTCAGGTCGCCGGCGTTGACCGCGTCGATGATGACGCGGTACGGCCCAGCTGCGACATTGGCGGTGACGCCGATGAGTCCGGTCGCACCAATGGCCAGGTGCGGCAGGATGTTGGCGTCGTCGCCGGAGAAGTAGAGCAGGTCTGTCTGGTTCAGCACGCGGCTGGCCTGCGCGAAGTCGCCCTTGGCATCCTTGATGGCACGGATGTTGGGGTGCTTGGCCGCACGCAGGATGGTCTCGTATGCAATCGGAACTCCGGTGCGCCCCGGGATGTCGTACAGGATGACCGGCAGATCTGTTGCATCGGCGATCATCCGGAAGTGGGTGAGCACTCCCGCCTGGGTTGGCTTGTTGTAGTACGGCGTGACGATCATGTTGCCGTCGGCGCCGGCCTTCTCGCTGCGCTTGGCGAGCTCAATCGCGTGGGCCGTCTCGTTCGAGCCACCCCCCGTGATGATCTTGGCGCGCCCGGAGGCGACGGCCTTGCCGACCTCGACGAGCTTCAGCTTCTCCGGGTCAGTCAGGGTGGAGGTCTCACCGGTCGTGCCGGTGACGACGATCCCATCCGCTCCTGCGTTGATGACGTCGTCGATGTGCTTCTCGACGCCAGGCCAGTCCACTTCACCGTCCGCGGTGAAGGGGGTGACAAGAGCGACGAGAACCTGACCGAAGGGATTCAAAGACGTAGACACGTTTTACAGGGTATCGGGTTGAGACGCAATCAAACGCCTAACGATTGGCGAGCACGTCTTCCAATGTGCGCGGGGCGTGCCCGGTAATAGCCTGCACCTCGGTGGTGACCCGCGCCAGTTCACCATCTGCGATCGCGGTATACGTGCTGACCCACGCCTCAACCTGCCAGTCTGGTGCGCCGTAGTGGGCGCGGGAGGCGAACGCCTCCTCCAGCGTTTCATTGACGAAGGTAAATTCTTTTCCCGTTGCAGCGGATGCCCGACGCGCGACGTCTGCGAAGCTCAGGGCCTCTCCCCCGGTGAGTTCGTAGATGGTGTTCACGTGCTGGTCTGGATGCAGGAGAACGGTTGTCGCGACATCCGCCACGTCTGCCCTGGCGACAGCGGCCGTGACGCCGTCGCCGGCCGGACCCCGGATCACGCCGTTCTCGTCGGCGAATTCTGGCAGCAGGTCGAGGTAAAAGTTGTCGCGGAGGAACGTGTAGTCCATGCCGGTGTCGCGAATGGCGGCCTCTGTGGCGCCGTGGTCGCGGGCCAGCGTGAAGCCGGCGGCGTGCCCGGCTCCGACAAATGAGGTGTAGACGATGTGGCGAACGCCAGCCCTGGCGGCCGCGGTGATGAAGGTGACGTGCTCGTGCACCCGGTCTGCCGATTCGTGGGCCGAGACCATGAAGAGCACGTCGACCCCGTCGAGAGCTTTCTCGGCGGCGGCCGCATCGCGGTATTCGGCGACGCCGATCTCTGTGTCATTCGCCGCGCCGTTCTCTGCGCCGCCGAGCCGCGGTGCTCGTGCGGCGTCGCGCACGATCAGGCGAACGGTGAGTTCGTCGCTAGATGCCTGGTCAACCAGCCCCCTGGCCACGCGCGAGCCGATGTGGCCTGTAGCCCCGGTCACTGCGATGCGTGTCATGCTGCGCTCTCCTTCACTACCTCGTACGTTGACTGGGTGAATCCGGCACCGAGCTCCCGCGTTCCGGTGAGTGCGAGGGTGATGTCGTGATCCAGAGGGCCGAACAGCGACGCACCACTGCCGAGCAGCACGGGCGCCCTGGTGATGGTGAGGTCGGTGATGAGGCCGGCCCGAAGGAAGGACTGGATGGTCTGGCCGCCGTCAACGTAGACGCGGTGAGCGCCTTCGCTCGTGAGGGTGGCCACGGCGTCATCGAGGCAACCGTGCACGCTGGTGAGCGCTTCGAATCGTGGCCCCGCAGTCCCTGCGGCAGCCGCCGCCTCCGACTCGTGCGCAAGCCTGCGGCTGAGGACCAGTACGCGCTTGCCCTCATAGGGCCATTGCCCGAATCCGAGGATGGTCTCGTAGGTTGTCCGACCCACGACCAACGTGTCGATCGAGTCGAAGAATGCGTCGTATCCGGTGTCTCCGAGTGCGGCTGCGGAACTGGTCAGCCAGTCGAGGTCGCCGTTCTCCCTCGCGATGAATCCGTCGAGGCTGGTACCAATGAATACGGATGCTGCAAAGTTCACCGTCATACTTCGCACGCTACCACCGGGCACCGACGCCGCAGCTGGCCGGTGGCACAGCTGGCCGGTGGCGGATCTCACCGGCGACCCAGCCAGCCGGCGCCAGTCACTTCTTCGGGGCGTCATCGACCCCTGCACTGGGGTAAGCAACCGCAGACCGCTTCTGCCAGCCTCAATTTGCTTGTACTTCAACAATGGGGGGGCTCATTGGTGCGCGCAGAACCCGGCTTCGTCGTACCCGCTGGCTGGTACGTTGACCCGCAGCATGGCCGCCAGCTTCGCTGGTGGAGCGGGGCGTCCTGGACGGAACACCTCGCACCGCTCCCAGAGCTGATCAATACGCCGACGGAGGCCCCGGGAGCGGCATCGCCCGCCACCGCCACAACTAGTGCTTCTGCCCTGACGGCCAATCACGAGTCAACCACGACGGATGACTCCCCCACCGCTCAAATTCCCGCAGAAACGGATGCCCGCGACGCTGCGGCGAGCGCAGCGGCTCCCGAGCGGGCAGAATCCGCAGCACCCCTCAGCCGGCGTGAGCTGCGGGAACGCGCTGCCGACTCAGCAACTGCCCTCACTCCCCCTGTCCCGCGCATCGCCCCGGTCTCCAGCTACGGCTGGGATGACGAAACCGAGAAGGTCGACACGTTTCGATCCGCTGTCATACACGCACCGGTCACCGCCTATCGCGTTATCCCCAGTCGCTGGAACACTCTTTCGGTCTGGCTGATCGCCTTCACGCCGTGGATGACACTCGTCTGCATGGTCTTGTGGTTCATGGTGAGCGCCCAGCACAGCAGTATCTGGGCGCAGCTTCGTCTGCTCGTACTTCCGCTTCTCCTCACGCTCACGTGGGCGGGGCGAGACCGCAAAAGGCTGAGCACGTGGGGGCACGACACCGTGCCCCATTGGGCATGGGCGCTCCTCGGACCACTCAGCTATCTCATCGCCCGTACCGTTGTGCTGCGACGGAACGCCGGCGTGGGTTCCGCACCCCTCTGGGTATGGATCATCAACCTGATCATTGTCGTTGGCAGCAGTGTGCTCCTCAGCTTCGCGGTGCTGGCTGCCTACGTGCCGGAGATGATGCGAGGCATCGAGCAGAGCATCAGCGCAGACCTCCAGTCGAGCGGCGCCACCTACACGGTCGAGTGCCCAGACACGCTGACATCGTTCTCACTCACGTTCACCTGCACGGCGACGGATGCCACGGGCACGACCCAGCCGATCAACGTCGAGATGGACGGATTCGACGGGGCGTACTACTACTCGGTTCCTGCGGCGCTTCCCGAGCAGGCGTGAACGGCCACGGCAACCACCTGCACCCGTAGTTCAGGCGGAGAAATTGTGAAACGCCGAGCAGACATGGCGTGTGTCGTCGGCGTGTCGCAAAAACTCCGCTCGAAGCGGTACGAGCGGCATGGCGTGCAGGTCTCGAGACGGCCCTGGCGGGCCTCCTCGACCAACGGGGGTGCGAGAGGAGGGTCAGGCCTGGAGCGGCATCCGCTGGCGCAAGCCGGCTATCAGCAGCTCGCAGCCGTACTCGAACGAGCGCTCCGCGCGGGTTGCAGCGTCGTTGGCTGCGATCGCACGCTGCAGCGGGCTGGGGGCAGCGGCATCCGCTCCCGGTGATTCGGGAAAGCGCCAGACCTCGCTCGGCGCGTGCGTGTCGAGCGCAGCGCCGAACGCGAAGCTGTCGAGCATGCAGATCATGGGGATGAGGTCGTCGTCTGGAACTCCGGCTTCGCTGAACTTCGTCGCAACGCGGTCATACACGTCGATGGCAGCTGGGTGCGTGATCGTTTGCCTGAACAACAGCGGCACAAGCGCCGGCACCTGTGAATAGGTGCGCCGCATGGCTCGTACCGTGGCCAGCACCAGAGCCTCCCAGCCGACGGGCGGGGAGGACGCCCCCAGCACTCCGACGTCAACGGGGTACTGCTCGAGCAGCTTGCCGCGCATGAGTTCGATGATCTCTTCGCGGCCGCTGACGTGGTTGTAGAGGGATGACGGCGTCACACCGAGACTCTTGGCGAGCCCCGGAATGGTGAACTCGCCCGTTGTCTGAAGCAGGCGAATGCTCGCGTCTGTGATGATGTCTACCGAAAGCAGGGCTACGTGGGGTCGAGGCATGACGTCCCTCCTGATCGAATTTACACAGCCGTCATATTTGGGTCTTGACCGCGTAATACGTGCTCAACATACTAAACGAATGACATTCGTTAACACAGGTAGTGCGGCGGAATCAACGTCGATCCCAGCCCCCTCTCCCAGCGGCACGCCCGACCCCAGCGGCACGCCCGCCGGCTTGAAGAAGAATGTCCTCGGCACAGCGTCGATCGCCTTCATCGTGGTCTCTGCCGCTGCACCGCTCACGATCATCGCGGGTGTCGCTCCGCTGGCGATCAGCATCGGCGGCATCGGCTCTCCGAGCGCGTACCTCATCGCCGGCCTCGTGCTCGCCCTGTTCGCCGTCGGGTTCATGGCCATGACGAAGCACGTCAAGGCGCTCGGTGGCTTCTACAGCTACATCGCCAACGCCCTCGGCAGGCACGCAGGCCTCGGCGCTGGTCTCGTCGCCGTCGTCTCGTACAACGCGCTCCAGATCGGTCTCTACGGCCTGCTCGGCGTACAGGCGGCCGGCGCGTTCACCGCGTTCACCGGCATTGACGTGCCGTGGTGGGTCTTCGCGGCCGTTGCCATCGGACTCGTCTACCTCCTCGGCTACCGCGGCATCGATATCGGGGCCAGAGTGCTCGTCGTGCTGCTCACCCTTGAGACCGCAATTCTGCTCGTACTGGCCGTCGCCGTCCTTGCCGCTGGCGGGGCATCCGGTTTCACGTTCGATTCGTTTGCACCTGAGAACGTCTTCGTTCCTGGCGTTGCCGCCATCCTTGGCTTCGCGTTCGCCGCGTTCATGGGCTTCGAGTCATCCGCGCTCTACCGTGAGGAAGCACGCAACCCCGACCGCACCCTGCCGCGCGCCACCTACATCGCCGTCGGCTTCATGGCCATTTTCTACACCTTCTCCGTCTGGATCCTCGTGCAGGCGTTCGGCAGCGCCGAGATCGTCGCGGTCGCCGGTGAGCACACCGCTGACCTGGCCTTCGTCGCCATGCAGCAGTACGTCGGCGACTGGGGCGTCGCCCTGATGTACATCCTCATCGTGACCAGCGTCTTCGCCTCGCAGCTCGCGTTCCACAACGCGATCAACCGCTACACGCTGTCGCTCAGCCGCGACGGAGTGCTGCCTGCACGCTTCGGAAAGCTGCACCCCGTTCGCCGCACCCCGTATGTCTCCGGAATCGTGCAGTCGGTCGTGGCCATCATTGTGGTCGCCTTCTTCGCCGTGCTCGGCCTCGATCCCTACCTGCAGTTGCTCATCTGGGTGAACACCCCAGGCGTGATCGGCATCACCATGCTGCAGGCGCTCACCAGCGCCGCCGTCATTGTCTTCTTCGTGCGTCACCGCGAGCTTGCCCGACGCTGGTACGTGGTACCGGCGGCCGTCCTTGCCACCATCGCGCTCCTCACGGTCACCATTCTCGTCACGTCGACCATGGAGCTGCTCACCGGCTCAACCGACGTGCTGTTCAACGCGATTCTCGTCGCCGTCACCCCCACGGTGTTCCTGGTCGGCGTCATCGCCGCCGCCGTCATCAAGCGTCGCCGCCCCGACATCTACGCCCGCATCGGAGGCCTGCGCAATGTCTGACGCCACTCCCCTCGACCTCGTCGTGCACGCCGCCCAGGTGCACACCATGACGACCGCTGACACCGACAGCACCCGCACAACGGATGCCGCCATCACCTCGATCGGCATCCGCAATGGCTCCATCGTCACCGTTGGCACGAGAGCGGATGCCGCCAGCTGGCAGGCAGAGACGTCACTCGACCTCGGGGACGCCACCATCACGCCGGGGCTCACGGACGCGCACATCCACCCGATCATGGGTGCCGCCCTGGCGAGCGGGGCCGACCTCACGAGCGCCAGCACCGTTGAGGAGGCCCGCGCCGTACTCGCGGCATACGCTGCCGACCTGTCGCGTGACGACTGGGTGCTCGGCTGGGGCCTGAACCTGAACGTGTTCGGCACAGACGACATCCGCGGGGATGTCTTCGATACCGTCACGCATGGCCTGCCGATGTTCCTGCGCCTGTTCGACGGGCACTCTGCATTGGCCAACCCGCGCGCCCTTGAGATCGCCGGTGTGACCGGGCCGCGCGATTTCGGCCAGGCCTCCAGCATCGCCTGTGACGAAACCGGCACGCCCACCGGCATGCTGTACGAGTGGGATGCCATGGACCTCGTCCAGCAGCACCTGCCGGAGGACGGGCCCGAAGTTCTGGCCGGTCGGTTCCTCGACATCCTCCACCAGATGTCAGCCACCGGCCTCACCGGCGGTCACGCCATGGACTTCACCGGCTCACCGGTCGACATGCTGCACGCCCTCGAAGCCGAGCTCGACCTGCCGCTGCGACTGCGTTTTGCACCATGGTGCAACCCCGGCGCCACGGAAGCCGACCTTCAGGAACTGCTCGCGCTGCAAGGCGAGTACGGCCGACGCTGGAGCGTCGAAGGCGTCAAGCTGTTCATCGACGGCACCATCGACAACGGAACCGCCTGGCTCGCCCAGCCGGACTCCCTCGGCCAGTCCCGCGACAGCTTCTGGCCAGACCCCGCCTCGTATCGCGCCGCCCTCAGCTGGCTCGACGCGCACGGCGTGGCCACTGCCACCCACTCCATCGGCGACGCCGGCATTGAGTACGTGCTCGACACCATGGCGATGCTCGAAAGAACGGTCACCCACCGCGTCGAACACATCGAAACGGCGCCCGCGGCAGTCGTTGCGCGGTTCGCCGCCCTCGGTGTCGCCGCGAGTATGCAGCCCACGCACTGCACGCACTACACGAAGCCAGATGGCAGCGACAACTGGTCGCGTCGCCTCGGGCCTGAGCGCACCGCTCGCGGTTTTCCGACCAGGGACATTCGCGACAGCGGCGCTATCCTCGCCCTCGGCTCTGACTGGCCGATTGCACCGTTCGACCCGCGCGCGATCATGGCCGATGCCCAGCTCCGCAGGCAGGTCGGCCACCCGGAGGCCGCGCCCTGCCAGCCGGAGCAGGCGCTCACGGCCCGGATGGCGCTGGAGGGCTATACGAGCCACGCCGCTGCCTCGATCGGGCAGCTAGATCGAAGCGGCACCATCGCACCTGGGCGGTACGCCGACCTCACCGTTTTCGGCGCAGACCCGCTGGCGCTCCGCGCAGACGACCTCGCCGATGTGCCCATCGTCGCCACCATCGTTGCCGGATCCCTGCAGTACCGCGGCAAGGACTACCAGGGAGAGATCTAATGGCAACGACGCCACGTGAATCGAACATCCGCGTCATCGAGTCGAGCGGCGACTTCCCCTCTCTGGCCCGCGTCGATCGTGCGCCGGCCGCTCCCCTGCGCGTCGCCCTGGTCCAGCACGCCTGGCAAGCGGATGCCGGGGCCCTCCGCTCCTGGCTGGACGAGGCCATCGACGCGGCAGCGGCCGCCGGCGCCCAGATCGTGTTCCTGCCAGAGATCACGCTGAGTCGTTACCCGGCCGACACCATTCCCACCGGCGTGGCCAGCGACCAGGCCGAAGACCTCGCGACGGGTCCGACACTGGAGTTCGCGGAATCGGCTGCCCGTCGAACCGGCTGCTACGTGCACGTGTCGCTGTATCGCACGGCACTGGGTGCCGATGGCCAGAGCGACGGACTCGGCCTCAACACGGCCATCATCGTCAGCCCCGCCGGCGACCTCGCCGCGGCAACGAACAAGCTGCATATCCCGGTCACGGCCGGCTACTACGAAGACAAGTACTTCCGGCAGGGCTCGGCCGACGAGCCGTACCCCGTCTATGCACTCGACGACCTGGCCGGCGCCCGCCTCGGCCTGCCGACCTGCTGGGACGAATGGTTCCCAGAGGTCGCCAGGGCGTACGCGCTGGGCGGCGCCAACGTCGTGGTCTACCCGACGGCGATCGGCTCAGAACCCGACCACCCCGACTTCGACACCATGCCGCTCTGGCGCCAGGTGATCGTCGGCAACGGCATCGCCAACGGCCTGTTCATGGTCGTGCCCAACCGCACGGGAGCCGAGATCAAGCCAGACGGCACGCCGGGCAACACCTTCTACGGCTCGTCGTTCATCAGCGATCCATACGGTCGCGTGCTCGTCGAGGCACCGCGCGACGAAGCCTGCGTGCTGGTTGCCGACCTCGACCTTGGCCAGCGGGACGACTGGCTCGACCTGTTCCCGTTCCTGGCAACTCGGCGTCCAGACACGTACGGCGTGCTGACCGCGCCGGTCGAGACGGGCCGATCGCGACGGCGTGTGCAGTGACGCTTTCACCATCAAGCGGATGGCGGATGCCCGCAGAGGGCGACCGTCACGAACGCCTGTGGCTGGCCTGGCCGACCAGCGGCTACACCCTCGGCGAGAGCGCGGCAGATGCCGAGACGGCCAGGCAGACGTGGGCGGCCGTTGCCAACGCGGCTGCTGCGTTCGAGCCGGTGTCAGTCGTCGTCGCCCCGCGCGACGCCGACCTCGCGCCGCGCTACCTCGACTCCTCGATCGAGCTGCACGTTCGTGAGCTCGACGACGCCTGGATTCGGGACAGCGGCCCCACCTTCGTGGTCAATGACGACGAACCAGGCCGGCTCGGCGCGGTCACCTGGGTGTTCAACGGCTGGGGTCAGCAGGAGTGGGCCAGCTGGGAGCACGACAGCACCCTTGGCCCCGCTGTCGCAGAGTGGGCCGGCGCAGAGCGCAACGAGTCCGCCCTCGTCAACGAGGGCGGCGGCATCCACGTCGACGGGCTCGGCACGGTGTTCGTCACCGAGACGGTGCAGCGGGACCCAGGGCGAAACCCCGGCGTCTCCCGTGCAACAGTGGAAGCCGAATTCGCTCGCACCCTTGGCACGACCAACACCGTGTGGCTCCCCCGCGGCCTCACCCGCGACTCAGCGGAATTCGGCACCAGGGGCCACGTCGACATCGTCGCCACCATTGCATCGCCAGGCCGAGTATTGCTGCACGACCAGCGCGACCCTGCGCATCCGGACTTCGCTGTCACCGCGCTCATCCGCGAGGCGCTCACCGCGGCAAGGGATGCTGCAGGGAACCCGTTCGAGATCATCGATCTGCCCGCCCCGACCGTGCTGCGCGACCCCGGCGGATTCGTCGACTACAGCTACGTCAACCACGTGCTCGTGAACGACGGCGTCATCGCCTGCTCGTTCGGCGACGATCGCGATGCGGATGCCGTCGCTATCCTTGGCGACGCATACCCAGGACGCCGGGTGGTCACCGTTGACGCCCGCCCGCTCTTCGAGCGCGGCGGAGGCATCCACTGCATCACCCAGCAACAGCCCGCCGTTCGCTAGGCTCTGCGGTACGTACCGCCAGTGAACGGAGTGCACAGTGTCGACATCCGCTGAAAACCGCCCCGAGAAGCGCAGTTTCCTGTCCCGGCTCACGCCGCTCAATTGGGTTGCCATCGTGTTGGTGATCCTCGCGGTGATCTTCATCGTGCAGAACACGAGCACCGCCTCTGTTGACCTGCTGTGGCTCACCGTTGCCGCCCCGCAGTGGTTGACCATCAGCATCGTCTTTCTGATCGGCTGGCTGGCCGGGTATTTCAGCAGTCGTCGCAGGAACGACAAGAAGTAGCGCCACGCTCCATCAATCACCCTCTGGTCAACCGGCGACCCTCTGGCTACCCTGACAGCGACAAGCAGAGGGGAAGCCGCAACCATGCGCCCACACGAGAACATCACCATTGATCCGACGCTGGCTGATCTGTATAAAGACATCCACAGCCATCCGGAACTTGGCTTTCAGGAGCATCGCACCGGCGACATCGTGTCGGAGCGGCTGCGTGCACTGGGCTTCGACGTCACGACAGGAGTTGGACAGACCGGGATCGTCGGGCTGCTCACGAACGGGTCAGGTCCAACGGCGCTGCTTCGGGCAGACATGGACGCCCTGCCGGTGAAGGAAGATACCGGCCTCGACTACGCCAGCACCGTCACGGCGACCGATGAGCATGGCAAAGTCGTGCCGGTCGGCCACGCCTGCGGCCACGACATGCACATCACCGCGCTCCTGGGTGCAGCTGAGGTGCTCTCCACCGACACCGCCAGCTGGTCTGGAACTCTCATGCTGGTCTTCCAGCCGGCTGAAGAACTCGGCGCCGGCGCGCAGGCCATGGTCGACGACGGCTTGTTCGAGAGGTTCCCCAAGCCCGATGTGGTGCTCGGCCAGCATGTTGCCCCGCTGCCGGCCGGCAAGATAGCCGGCCACCCCGGTCCGTCGTACGCGGGCTCCGACTCATTGCGGGTGCGCCTCGTGGGAAAGGGAGCACACGGGTCACGCCCTGAGGCCTCCATCGACCCCATCGTGATGGCCGCCGACACGGTGCTGCGCCTGCAGACCATCATCTCCCGCGAGATTCCGAGCACGGCGACAGCGGTACTCACCGTCGGCTCCATCCACGCCGGAGACGCCGCCAACGTCATCCCTGGCTCTGCCGAGCTGCAGTTGAACATCCGCAGCTACGACGACGCCACTCGGGAGCGCATCCTGAGCAGCGTCGATCGTATTGTGCGAGGCGAAGCCGCAACGGCCGGTGCGACAGAGCAGCCGACGATCACCGAGATTGAGCGGTTCCCGATCGTCGTGAACGACGCAGCGGCGTTGAAGAAGACCTTCGACGCGTTCGCGGCGTGGCTGGGTGCCGACAAGCTCCTCGATCCGGGGGCGGGGGCAGGCAGCGAGGACGTCGGCGTGCTCGCGACGAGCTCAGGCGCCCCGCTGTCGTACTGGCTGCTCGGCGGCACAGACCCTTCGCTGTTCACCACGGGTGACATGACAGACCCTGCCCTGCTCACCGTGCCATCGAACCACTCACCGCACTACGCTCCCGTCATCGAGCCGACGCTGTCGATTGGAGTCACCGCGCTCGTCACGGCGACGAGAACCTGGCTGCCACCCGCGTAATCTGCGGTCACAGTGGCCTGCAGGTGCCTGCCCGCGCGTAGCGTCGCTGGCATGCATCCGCTCCTCGCGCTGCTCGCCATTGCGGGCCTCGTTGCGATCGTCACCGCGATCGGCCTCGTGTGGCGCGCCCGCAACGGCCGGCTGAGAGTCGCAGCGGATGCCGTATCTCGCGCTCCGCAGGCGGCAACGGCTGGTGACGGCGCGGCTGGTCACGGCGCGGCTGGTCACGGCGCGGCTGGTCCCCGCGCGGCCGTCGACGACGCGCTCACTCCTGCCGACCTCGGCGGATCGGCACCGCTGGGCACAACCGCGACCCTCGTGCAGTTCTCGACCGAGTTCTGCGCCAGGTGCCCGGCCACCCGGCGTTTGCTCGGCGAGGTGGCATCGGAACGGGACGGCGTGGTTCACCTCGATGTCGATCTCACGCACAGGGCAGACCTCGCCAGGCAGTTCAAGATCCTCCAGACGCCGACCACCCTGATCCTCGGTCCAGACGGCGTGCCGACAGCCAGGATCAACGGGCTGCCCAGACGGCCAGAGGTGACCACTCACCTCGATGGGCTACAGAACGGCAGCGACCCCCGCCACCCGACTCCAGAAGGGAACAGCCATGCCACCGTCATCCGCTGACCACTCGGCTAACGCAGCGCACTCGGCTAACGCAGCGCACTCGGCAAACGCCCCGCACTCGGCCACCGCGCAACCCGCCGCAACGCAGCCCATCGCGACCCAGCCCGTCGGCCGGGCGGGCATCGACCCGCGCGGGCCGCGGTTCAGCGCTGGAGTCACTGCGGTGCTCCTGCTTGTCGTGGTTTTCCTTGCCCTGGTGGGAGCATCCGTTGCCGCGCTCGTGCTGCTCGGTGTGCTCGCTGCCCTGTTTGCCTGGGGCGCATTCGCCGGCGTCCGGGCGCACCCCTATGGGCTGTTCTTCGCCAGGGTGGTGCGGCCGCGCCTGCAGCCGCCCACAGAACTGGAAGACCCGGCGCCGCCCCGATTCGCGCAGGGGGTTGGGCTTGCGGTCACCGGCATCGGCGTGGTCCTCGGCCTTCTCGGCCTGCCCCTCGCGGTGCCGATCGCCGCGACGGCGGCGTTCATCGCGGCCTTCCTCAACAGCGCCTTCGGCTACTGCCTCGGCTGCCAGATCTATCTTGTTCTGGTGCGGGCTGGCATCCTCGGGCGCGTGCGCCCCGCCGTCACCCACGTCTGAGCTCTCCGAATTGAAGCGGCTGACAAGCTGGCTGTGCGTTCGCTCTTCAACCGTCGTCGACTCTGATCGTGCGGATAAGCTGAGCCCACAACTTCAGGAGGTTTCACCATGGCACTCACCAGCGAAGCAACCACAGTCTGGACCGGCTCCCTCGCGACCGGCAGCGGCACCACCACGCTCGACTCTTCGAACGCTGCAGAGTTTTCCGTCAATTGGAAAGCGCGTGCAGAAGGAGAAGCACACACAACCAATCCTGAAGAGCTGCTCGGTGCTGCGCACTCAGCGTGCTTCTCGATGGCCCTGTCGCTCGCACTCAGCGAAGCCGGACACGTTCCAGAGAGCATCCAGACCACGGCGGCCGTCACGTTCCAGCCTGGCAAGGGCGTTGTGGGCAGCCACCTGCTGGTGAACGCAACCGTTCCCGGTCTTGACCAGGAGCAGTTCCTCGCCTTCGCCGAGGATGCAAAGGTGAACTGCCCGATCTCGCAGGCCCTCGCCGGCGTCCCGATCACGCTTGAAGCCGAGCTGGCCTAAGCACCACGCAGGCTCAGGCCCGCGCGCCTGAGCCTGCGTCTCGCTCGTTGACTTTTTGGTCGGGAAGCCGGTTTCACATGCAGGTCTTGGTCTCTGGAGCCTCCGGGCTCATCGGCACCGAAGTGTGCCGCCAGCTCGAGGCAGCCGGGCACACCGTGCTGAGGCTCGTCAGACGAGAACCGCTGCGCCCAAGGGAGTATCGCTGGCAGCCCGCTGAACTCACGATCGATCCGACGGTGATCGATCGTGCTGACGCCGTCATCAACCTCGCAGGCGCGTCGCTGGCCAGGTTGCCGTGGACGCCCGGCTACCGGCGCACCATCCTCACCTCGCGTATCCACGCCACGCGCACGCTGACGGATGCCATGGCCACGGCATCCCGTCAGCCCCAGGTGCTGCTCAATGCGTCTGCCGTCGGGATCTACGGCAACCGGCCAGGGCAGGTGCTGACAGAGTCGTCGTCGCCGGCCACTGACTTTCTCGCGAACGTCGTCTCAGCGTGGGAACAGGAAGCGCAGCGTGCCCCTGCTGGGACGCGCGTCGTGATGTTTCGCTCTGGGCTGGTGCTGGCACGCGGCGGGGCCCTCAAGCCGCTCCTCCCCCTGACCTCGCTGGGGTTGGCCGGTCCGCTCGGCGGCGGCGAGCAGCACTGGCCGTGGATCAGCCTCCTCGATGAGGCCGCCGCGATCGTGCACCTGGTCGAATCCGCTGTGTCTGGGCCGGTTAACCTGGTCGGCCCAGAGCCCGCGACCGCCAACGACGTGATGCACACGCTGGCCGACGCTATGCACCGCCCGTACCGCCTGCCGGTGCCGCGCGCTGCGATCACCCTGGCGCTTCAGGACGCCGGTCGCCAGTTGCTGCTGGCCGACCAGCAGGTTCGCCCTGAGAAGCTGCTGGCCGACGGCTTCGTCTTCACGCACTCGACGCCGGCAGAGGCGATCCGCTGGATGCTGAGCGACTCGTAGCCCTCGCCCGTTGGTCGCGTCAGCTGTCTATTGAGTAACTGGAATCGGATCGCCTCCGAGATCCGCTCGCAAGAAATCGACCTAAAACTGTCGCTTTGGGTCGATTTCTTGCGAGTGGATGCCGATCAGGGGCCGTCGCGCGCATCGAACGCAGCCACGCTGCAACTGCAGCATGCGCGCAGCTGCGTACAACCCGCGCACCTCGAACTTCGGTGGTTGAGGGGCTGCCAACGAGGGAGCACTCACTTCACAGACGCTCGCCGGCGCTCGCTTCTGAGCGAACGGAGCCATCTACCTCGCAGATGCTCGAGGATATTTGTCTGCCGCGCTAGGTACTGCGTCGCCCGGCGATGTATCGGAGCAGCCACACGATGATGGCGATGATGAGCAGGACGATCCCCACCCACAGCAGCCATTGAACGGCCTGGACAAAACCGCCGAAAAGAATGAGCACAATCGCGGCGACCACGATGATGACAACCAATGCAGTCATTTCAACCACTTCCCATTGATCCAGTGCGAGGGTGCGAGTATCCGCTTCGGTCTTGACTCTTTCCCCTGGCACGTCCCCTGTCAAGCCGCAGGAGAAATTGAGGGTTGACATCCGCTCAGCCGGATGGTTGGTTAGTTACACAACCAACTAACCGGTGAACCCCGGATGCGCTGAAAGCAGGACACCCGTGATCGATGACGGCAAGCCGATCTTCGTTCAGATCGCCGAGCAGATCGAGAACGACATCATCGATGGCGTGATCGTCGAAGAGAGCCCGGTTCCCTCGACGAACGAGTTCGCCGCGTTCTATCGCATCAACCCCGCCACGGCTGGGCGCGGCGTCAATCGTCTGGTCGACGACGGCATCCTCTACAAGAAACGCGGCATCGGCATGTTCGTGGCCACCGGCGCCAGGGACAGGCTGCTGGCCCGTCGCTCAGAGGAGTTCCGCACCCGCTACGTGCGGCCGCTGCTCATTGAGGCCGCAAAGCTCGACATCTCACCGGCGCAACTGGTCGCCATGATCCAAGCGGATGCCGCGGCCGCATCCCTCCCACCCGCTCACCACGGCGCCTCAGAACACAGCTCTCCTGAAAACAACGGCACTTCGACGAAAGCGACGGTTACCTCATGACAAGCACCACCCTTGCCACTGCTGTGCGCGTGGAGGGACTCACCAAGCGCTTCGGTTCGTTCACCGCTATCGACAATGTCTCCTTCACCGTCGAGCAGAACAAGATCTACGGGCTGCTCGGCCGCAATGGCGCGGGCAAGACCACGATCATGCAGTTGCTCACTGGGCAGCAGTTCGCCACGAGCGGCGATATTGCCGTCTTCGGTGAGAAGCCGGTCGAGAATGCCGGCCTGCTGCAGAAGGTCTGCTTCATCAAGGAGAGCCAGCAGTACCCGAACAGCTTCAGGCCCAAGCACGTGCTGGCCAGCGCCCCCTGGTTCTTCGAGAACTGGGACGCGGACTTCGCAGACGAACTCGTCGACGAGTTCAGGGTGCCGCTGAATCGCGACATCCGGAAGCTCTCCCGCGGGCAGCTCTCCGCGGTCGGCGTCATCGTCGGGCTGGCCTCCCGCGCCCCGCTCACCTTCTTCGACGAGCCATACCTCGGCCTCGATGCCGTCGCCAGGCAGATCTTCTACGATCGTCTCCTCGAGGACTACGCCGAGCATCCGCGCACCGTCATCCTCTCCACCCACCTCATCGACGAGGTCAGCAATCTCCTCGAGCATGTGCTCCTCATCGACGAGGGCAAGATCCTGCTCGACCAGGATGCCGACGAGTTGCGGGGTAGCGCGAGCACCGTCGTCGGTCGGGCAACGGATGTCGACGCCTTCGTCGAAGGCCGCACCGTGCTGCACAGGGATGGCATCGGCGGACTGGCATCCGTCACTGTGAGCGGCCTCTCAGACGCCGATCGGCAGCGCGCACAGGCGGCAGGCCTCGAACTCGGCCCCGTGTCGCTACAGCAACTCATCGTTCGCAAGACCTCAGGTTCATCCGTCGAGGAATGGAGCGCCAGCTCATGACCACCGCAACCCCCGCCCACACCAGTGCCACACAACCGAGTGCCACCGAGCAGGAGACGACCATGACACGCCGAGCCCCTGAGACCACGCACGCGCCTGGCGGTATCGCCCGCGTTTGGAATGTGGTGCGCTTGCACCTCGTTGACCTGCGCACGTACGTGGGCATCCCCTGGATTATCGTCGGCGGGGCGTTCGTGATCACGCTGATCATCTCGCAGATCATCATCTACGCCTCAGGTTCCGACCCCAATAGTGCCGAAACCCTGGAGGGCCAGCGCTACAGCTGGGCCGTCGTCGCCCCGCAGTGGTATCTCGTCGTGGTGGCGGTGCAGGCCATCGGCCTCACCTTCCCCTTCGCCCTCGGATTCAGCGTCACCCGCCGAGACTTCTACCTTGGCACCTCGCTGCTGTTCGTGCTGATCTCCGCCTTCAACGCTGTGGCATTCGCGGTGCTGACCCAGGTGGAGATGCTGACGAACGGGTGGGGCATAGGCGCCCGCATGTTCAACGCGCTGTGGTTCGGCATTGACGGCTTCTGGGTTGACCTGCTGTCGTTCTTCTCGATGCAGACGTTCATCTTCTTCATCGGAGCCTCGGTGGCGACCATCTACATGCGCTGGCGGATGCCAGGCATGCTGGTCTTCTGGGTTTCCCTCGCCGTGCTCGCCCTTGGGGCACTCGCCCTCATCACGTACACGAACAGCTGGCCCGCTGTCGGAACGTGGTTCGCCGCCCAGGGAATTGCCGGCTTCTTCACCTGGCTGTTCGTGCCGACAGCACTGGCAGGTATCTGCGGCTTCCTCACGCTGCGGATGGCGACCCCGAAGAACTGACGGATGCGAGGGGAGGCTCCGATCTCGGAGGCTCCCCTCGCGCACGCCCCGCGCATGCGGAGCGAAGAATGGGCGCGGGGCCTTTCGGCACCCGCGCCCATCCCTCTGGTCGTGACCTAGCTCAGTGCAGTGAGCGTGATCGTGGCGGTGTAGGTGCCGTCGGTGACGTCGACCGGGATCTTCAGGTCCAGTCCGGCGTCGAACGTGGCCGACCCGAGTGCGTGGCCGGCGTCGGCGTGGCCGAGGGTGGACGACACTGACAGACCTTCCCCGCCGACGAACCCGGATTCGACCCGGGCGCCGCCCTTAGCGTCGCCGCCAGTGAGCACGACGGCGGGCGACCAACCCAGGTACTTGCCCGAGAATGAGGTGGTACCGGAGGTGAAGTCACTCACCTGGGCCGAGACCGACCATTCCGGAGCGGACGGTCGCGTGTCGGTGACACGGATGGGATTTATCGAACCGATGGCGGCGTAGTGGTCACCGGACTCGATAGCCGTGCCCATGTCGACCAGGGCATTTGTCCCGTCGATGTTCCACACGAACTCACCGGGTGCGGCCTGGGGAATGGTCACCTGAAGCTTCTGAGAGTCTGCGTCGGGAGTCGAATCGTCGATGAGCGAGACACTGCCGTCGGCGTTGATGCTGACTTCGGCGTCCATGGCGGCGGCCAGGTTCAGTCGCTGCCAGCTGCCGGCCTCGCCCTTGTCGAGCGGGTAGCCGGAGTCGCCAGCGGTCAGCTCGAGCACCTGTCGGCGCTGCGCGTCGGTGAGGTCGGGGTGGCTGGTGATGAGCAGAGACTCGGCGTTCTGGGGCACGGTGACCGGCTGGTCGACCGCGCCGATCTGCGGGAAGTCGTAGGTCATCCGCTGTTCGTAGACGGCGATGGCCTCGTCGTCGGTGAGGTAGGGGACATCGGCCGCAATGCAGGCGTCGAGGGTGTCACCGCAGGCCTGCTCGAGCACGGTGTGGAGTTCGGTGCTTGCGGCTTCGAACAGTACGCGGAACTCCGGGTCGGTCCAGCGGCGTTCGACGATGTGCTGGCCCATCATGCGGCCGCCCATCACGTCGAGCGGGTAGTGCGCGCCCATGACGATCCGGTTATTCCCGGCTTCGGACGTGCGTGCCAGGATTTGGGGAGCGAGCTCGGGCAGCAGTGTCGCCAGGGTGGTTCCCTGCCAGTAGGCCTGCGAGGTGTGGCCGCTCGGGAACGCGCCGCTGGTGGAGCCCCAGGCGTCGCCGCCCACCTTGTCGCGGTAGACCAGACTCTCGCCGAAACGGATGTACGGCCGGTCGTAGTCGAAGTGGTCCTTCGCCGGGTTCGACGACGAGAACCAGCCGACGAGGCCGCCCGACTTCGTCACGAGCGACTGGGTCTTGGGCAGATCGCCGTTTTCCATCGCGGTCTGGTACATCGCGCCCAGGTTCTGGCCAAGCCCGTCGGACATAGACAGGGACATGTCAGCGTACTGGTCGACGATCGCACGCTTGACCTCGGTCGAGGTCGCGTTGTTGTTGATGGCGACAGTCATGCTGTCGTTCAGGGCGATGATGTCGGGCCGGTCGGTGACGAGCGCGGAAAAGGAGTCGAGAATCGGTACGTAGTCGTATGCCGCATTCGACGGGTAGTTGTAGCTCAGTTCGTCAGGGGTGAAAGGCTCGGCGGCGTTGGCGGGTGCGGCAACTCCAGCGGAGATGAGCACCCCCAGACCTGTCGCAACGGCCAGCAGTGACGCGGATCGGCGTCTGTGGGTCATTCGGGTGGTTCCTTAACTCTAGATCGTGCGGTAATCAGATGCCCAAGCGACGGTAGTGACCCAGGGTGGCGCGGTCGTGTCTCGACAGTGAACACGAAGGGCCGACTCCCCCATCGATGCGCCGCACAGCTCACCTGTCGGATCGCCTTCGGCACCGTGGAAACACGAAAACCCCTGGTCTCCGAGGAGATACAGGGGTTAGTGCTTGGGTACCTGGACTCGAACCAAGAACAATTGAGAGAGCTACGCCGCTCCGGTGGTCTTCTCCAGCGCGATCGCACGCCGCAGGGCGGCACGCGCCCGGCGGCGATCACCGGAAGCGTCGTACGCCAGCCCGAGACGGAACCAGGCGCGCCAGCTATCTGGGTCGGCATCCACTTCGGCCTGGAACTGTGGGAACTGCGCATCCGCAGCCTCGCGCACCGGGCGACCGCTCGCCCGCACCGGGAGTTCTTCCTCTGGAAGGTTGCCCTCAGCGTCAAGCTGGCTCACCAGTCGCTGTGTCGCAGAGCCGAAGGTCAATTCCCTGACCAGCGCCCACACTCCGATGAGGGGAAGCACGATGAGAGCGACACCGATCGCGATTCCGATCGGCTCGCCACTCGCGATGAACAGCACGGCGCGCCAGCCGACCAGGGCCATGTAGAACACCAGCAACACGGCCATCAGGATGGCTGCGGCACGGGCCTTCATTCTGCAGCCGTTCCGGCGGCGGGTGCGCCGAAGCCGAGGTCAATGAGTTTGTCGAGGCCGACGGTCACCCCACGCGCCTCGCGCACCGCGTCGAGCGCCAGCAGGATGCCGCGCTCGTACGACGACGGCGAGAACGTGGTGTGGCTGATGGTGAGGGTCTCACCTGTGCCACCGAAGATGACGTCCTGCTTGGCGATGAGTCCTTCCATGCGCAGGCTGTGGATCGGGATGCTGGCCACCTGCTGCCCCCTGGCACGCTGGTCGGTGTGCGGCGCGATCACCGGGCCGCGCTCAGCGCGCGCCTCTCCGATGAGTTCTGCGGTGCGCACGGCGGTTCCCGACGGGGAATCAACCTTGGTCGACCGGTGCCCCTCGATGATCTCGATCGAATCGTAGAAGCGCCCGGCCATCGTCGCGAATGCGGTGCCGAGCACAGAGCCGATGGAGAAGTTGGGGATGATGACGACACCCGTGTCGTCGCGGTCACGCAGCGTGGCACTGAGAGCGTCAATGCGCTCCTGCGACCAGCCTGAGGTGCCAACGAGCACGCGGAGGCCGTTGTCGACGGCAAAGTCGACCACGCTCTGGCTGACGCCTGGCACAGTGAGGTCGATGACGACATCCGCTCCCAGCATCTCCGAAAGCTGGCTGCGGGAGTTCAGCCGCGCGACGATCTCGTAGCCGTCCTGGGCCTCGACGAGCCCCGCGACCAGGCGCCCCATCTTTCCTGTTGCACCGACGATGGCCACCCGTGTTGTCATGCGTCCCAATCTACCAATCGCGCGCGCCAGTACCGGGCGCACGCTACTAGCCTTGGGGCCATGCCTGTATTCACCGAAGTAGCTGCGTCAGACGTTGGGGCGCTCGCCCTGCTCACCCAGTACTTCGCCGACCGGGCATCCACCTTCCCCGCCTCCCAGGGCACGTACCGCACGACATTCCCCGACCCGGCCCAGTTCGTTCCGCCGAACGGCATCTTCCTCCTCATCGGCGAAGCGAAGGACGCGGACGCCACGGCAGGTGCTCCAGAAGTTATCCACGAGGGCTGCGGCGGTATCCGACGCATCGCAGACTCCCCCGACGGCGCGGTGCGCTTCGAGATCAAACATCTCTTCCTGAAGCCGGAGACACGAGGACGCGGATGGGGACGCCTGCTACTTGCAGAGCTGGAACGCCGCGCCCGTGAGTTCGGGGCAGACGAACTTGTCCTCGACACGAATTCGAGCCTCGCCGCAGCTGCCGGGTTGTACACCAGCGCCGGCTACGCGAGTGTCCCGCCGTACAACGACAACCCGAACGCCACTGTGTGGTTGCGTAAGGTGCTCGACTGATTCGCCACTGGCGCTGGCACCGGCATGCGGCTAGATTCGGGGGCATGTGGAACTCAGTGAAGACGCTCAGGCGCATTCGGTGGATTTCACTCACGGCCGGGCTACTTGGCTTGGCTGGGTTTTGGCTCCTGCCCGCCCCCTGGCGAATCGCCAGTCTCGTCGTGTGGGTCGTCAGCATGGCCATTTGCTTTGTCGCGTTCTATCGAGCGATGTGGCTCGCGGCCGCGGTGAAGCGCACCCGCTAGCACAAGCGGATATCACACCGACCAGAGCGTCAGAGCGTCAGAGCGTCAGAGCGTCAGAGCGTCAGAGCGTCAGACCATCAGGTTGTCTGGCAGGCCCGTCCGCAGCTCGAATGGCAGGTGCCCGAGGTCGTTGTGCGTCACCAAAGTCCACGGGCGACCCGGCTTCTGCTGCAACACAGTCAGCCCACAGTTGGCCTGGTTGATGCCCACCCAGCGCCAGTCTGGCGCACCGAGCACCTCGCGTACGAACCAGGCGATCACGAAGTTGTGCGTGATCAGCAGGTCGTGGCGGTCGCCGGGACGCGACTGCAGGAACTCAGCAACGGCGTCACCCATCTGGGCGCTGCCCGCATCGATCTCGGCCTCTGAGATTGACCCGAAAAAGGAATCGTACGCCGTTGGCGTGTCATGGCCCTTGCCTGACGGATAGCAGTCGAACAGCAGCGCCGACGACTCTGGGGTGAGCGATGGCAGGCGATCAGCGATGATCTCGGCCGTCTCTGCCGCTCGCTGCAGGGGCGAGTGCCAGGCACTGGTGAACGGCACTCCCCCGAGCCGCTCTGCGAGGAGCCGTGCTTGCCGCTTGCCGCGCGCAGACAGGGGGCCATCCGGCATGCCGTGCTCGGCATCCTGTTGCTCGCCGTGACGGACCAGGTAGATGTAGTGGGGCATCGTTGTCCCTCTCTCATTTCTCGCGTGACGCTGGGTTTCGGGTGAACAGGCTGGTGTCGGGCGCGGTTGCGCTCCGCTGTGGCGCACACGGCGCCACCCAACCGTCGAGCGGTTAAGGCTGCACAGCTGCTGCCCCGTCTGGGGCGGTGAATGCGGGTGTTCGTGCCGGGAGAATCGAGGCAAAGACATCGTCGTCCAACGCACCGACGGCCGCAATGGACAGCGGCCCAGACACGAGTTCGGCGGCGAGTGCCTGCACGTCGTCGGCCGTGACGATGTCGAGGCGTCGAAGCGCCTCATCGAGGTCGGAGAACTCGCCAAGGGTGAGTTCGGATCGTCCCAGGCGCGACATACGGGTGTCTGAGTCTTCCAAAGCCAGAGCGGATGCCCCCGACAGCTGACCAGACGCACGCTTCATTTCATCTGCGGTCACGCCGTGATCGGCGAGCCTGTGCAGTTCGGACATCATGAGCTCGGCGACCTGGCCGGCCTTGGCTGGCGTGCAGCCGGCGTACATGCCGAACATCCCGGCGTCGGAGTATCCCGGCGCGAACGAGTAGACGGAGTAAGCCAGCCCGCGCTTCTCGCGCACTTCCTGGAACAGGCGCGATGACATGCCACCGCCGAAGATCGAGTTGAGCACACTCATCGTGACGCGACGGTCGTCTGCGGCAACGAGTCCCGGCATGCCAATCAGCATGTTCGCCTGCTCGAGCGGCCGGTTCACGATGGACAGCGGCTGCCCCTGTGTCAGGAGTGACGAGCCGGCGCTCCGGCGCTCGACGGGTGCGGCGAACTCTTCGAGGTCCCACCCTGCGCGGGCCAGTGACCGTGTGACCTGCGCGACAAGCACATCGTGGTCGACGGCGCCGGCCACCGTGATGACGAGATCTTGCGGGCGGTAGTTCATGCGGTAGTGCTCGAGCACGGCTTCCCGGGTGGCGGCCTTGATGGTGCCGGGGTTGCCGCCGATGGGGCGACCGAGTGGGTGATCACCGAAGACAGCCTCGAAGAGACGCTCGTTGGCGACGTCGGCCGGGTCGTCATCGGCCATGGCCAGTTCTTCCAGGATGACGCCGCGTTCGTTGTCGAAGTCGTCAGGGTCAAGCCGCGACGAGGTGAACATGTCGGTCAGCACCTCAACGGCCATGGACAGGTCGCGATCCTGCACCTTGGCGTAGTAGCAGGTGTACTCCTTGGCGGTCATGGCGTTGTGCTCGCCGCCGACAGAGTCGAATGCCACGGCGATGTCCAGCGCTGACCGCGTTGTCGTGCCTTTGAACAGGAGGTGCTCGAGGAAATGTGTGGATCCGTAGTGCAGAGGAAGCTCATCTCGCGAACCAACTGCCACCCAGTAGCCGATAGTCAAGCTACGAGCCCCTGGCACGTGCTCACTCAGAATTCGCACCCCACTGGGAAGCACGCTGCGTCGGACGAGGGAATCACCTGCGGCGAAGAACGATAGTTCGGCCAGGTCTAAGGGGAACTCAACTGCACCGGTCATGTCCCCTCAACCTTACGTCACCACCGTTTGGAATGGGCTTTTGGCGTTTTGCGGGGGACAGACAGACCAGTCTGTTTGTCCGTATGCTACAGTCTGTCTACTGGGTCCCGGGGGGCCGTCAAACGTGAACACCATAGGAGTTGGCCGGATGGTCGCACTGCAAGAAACGTCGGTCAGGCCCACCACGCACGCGAAGGTGCGCATCCTGGAGACAGCAGACACCCTGTTCTATGGCGAAGGCGTACACACGGTCGGCGTTGACCGGATCATCGCAGAGGCGCACGTGACCAAGGCGACGTTCTACAAGTACTTCCGTTCGAAGGACGCGCTCATCGTCGCGTACGTCCAGGGACGCGACAAGCAGAGCCGTGACTTCATCGAGTCGCTCGAGAAGTCGTACGACACCCCAGACCGACGACTCCGCGCATTTGTCGCGTCTGTCTCAAACGATCTGATGAACTCCAGCTTCCAGGGTGGCGCCTTCATCAACGCCGCAGCGCAGTTCACCGACCCGATGCACCCTGTGCGCATTGCGGTGACCCAGCACCGCGAGTGGTTTGCGACGGTGCTTGAGAACATGTTCCGCGGAATGGGACACCCGCGCCCAGGTGACGCAGCCGATGACTTCACTCTCGCCAGGGACGGTGCCGTCTCCAGTGCCCACCTCGGCGACGCCATCGCAGCAAACGCGGCGCTCGGCCGTGCCGTGCAGCGCATCCTCGACGAGAGCACCCGCTAGCCCCTCAGCCAGCACGCTGCGGTCAGCGGTCAGCACGTCGCTGAGATGCGATCCAGTTCCATCCGGTCGCTGCGCGTCAGCACGATATGTGCCGCCGTCATCAGCGCCTCCACCTGTGCTGGGGAGCTGGCGCTGGCAACCGGTGCCACGATGCCCTCACGTGACAGCAGCCAGGCCAGGGCGATCGACGCCGGGGCCACATTGTGCTCCGCAGCGATGCGCTCCATGGTCGTGAGCACACGCAACGGCTGTCGATGCAAATAGTGCGCTGCCCGCACACCCCTGGCTGAGTCGACCAGGTCGGCCTTCGTGCGGTATTTGCCGGTGAGAAAGCCGTGCGCCAGCGCAAAGTACGGCATGACGCCGAGTCCTTGTGCCCGCGTCACCATGGAGAGCGACCCTTCGAACGCTTCCCTGTGTACGAGGTTGTAGTGGCTCTGCAGGGCAACGAAGCGCGGCAGGCCGTTCGCGGCCAGCACGCGCGCCTCCATAAGTCGCTCCGCCGAGAAGTCAGATGCCCCGATGTGCCGCACCTTGCCGCTTCTCAGCAGCAGATCGACGGCGCCCAGACTCTCCTCCATGGGCACGTCGCCGTCGTCGAGGTGGAAGTACAACAGGTCGATGTAGTCGGTTTGCAGCCGCTCGAGCGACGCGTTCACTGCACCGACGATACTGCGAGCTGTGAGTCCTGGGTGGTCGTGGTTACGCCCGATCTTGGTCGCGACGATCGTCGTATTGCGCGTGCCGCGACTGCGCATCCAGTTGCCGAGGATGACCTCGCTGAGACCGGCAGCGTAGCTGTCGGCCGTATCGACGAAGTTCCCGCCCAACCCGTGGTGACGGTCGAGGATCTCGTGGCTCGTATCGCCACTCGCTGTCCACCCGAACACACTGCCACCGAGGGCAAGCGGATAGACGTGGAGGCTCGTATCGGGCAGCGTGCGCAATGCAGTTGGCTCCGGCGCCTCTCGGCGTTTTTGCTCGTCACTGGCCGCCTCAACCTGCGACAGGTCAAGCTCGCCAGACTCTACGCCAGCGGTGCTTTTCTTCGTCAGTGCCCGATCGTGCAACATCCCGTTTCCCTTCCCCCTCGTCCGAGACTATGTCAGCGCTGCGGCACTATGTTGCGCCCATTACGGCAGTTGTCTGAAAGTTCTCGAAGCTGTACGACTATCGGCACCCGGTGCCCAGATAGTGAGCCGTCTCGCAGCCTAAAAGTGTTGTGCTGGCGTAGATTTACCGCATGACCACCTCAAACCTGTATGACGTTCCCCTCACGATGATCGATGGGAGCCAGAGCACGTTCGGCCAGTTCGCGGGTAAAACTGTCCTGGTCGTGAATGTGGCGTCTCATTGTGGATTCACTCCGCAGTACGAGGGTCTCGAAAAGCTGTACGAGCGCTTCGCCGGCGACGATTTCGTCGTGCTTGGCATGCCGTGCAACCAGTTCGGCAATCAGGAATCAGGTTCTGAAGACGAGATCGCGTCATTCTGTGAACTGAACTTCGGCGTCAACTTCCCGCTGACGGCCAAGATCGATGTGCGCGGCAAGAACCAGCATCCGCTCTATGCGCAGCTGACCAAGTTCAAGCACGGCATACTGCCTGGGCTGATCAAGTGGAACTTCGAGAAGTTCCTCATCAGCGCCGACGGCCAGATCATCGACCGCTTTGCGCCGACCGTCACCCCCGATTCACCAGACCTGGTGAACGCGGTGGAGCGCGCCCTGGCCTCTGCCAAGGCGGCAGCTGCGGGTCGAACGGATGCCGACACTGAGGCCGAGACGGCGTCAGAAGAGGTTTAGCTCGCAGCCCCTGCCCGACGCAACGTTGCCTCTGCCTGCCTGAGCAACGGCCTGTCGATCATGCGCCCATCGACGACGAACACGCCGCGGGAGCCCTTCGAGGCCGCAACGATCTCTCGGGATCGTGCCACGTCGTCCTCCGATGGGCGGTAGGCATCGCGGATCACCGGCACTTGGCTGGGGTGGATGCAGGCCGTGGCGCCGAACCCACTGGCGACGGCATCCGTTGCCTCGACTCTCTGCCCATCGAGGTCATCGATGGCCAGGTGCACGGTGTCGACGGCGACGATCCCGTGCGCACCGGCGGCAATCAGCACGCTGGCGCGGGCGAACCTGGCAACGTCGCGATACGTGCCATCGGGGAATCGGCTCGTCGACCCGCCCAGTGCCGCAATCAGGTCTTCAGCTCCCCACATCATGGCGACGACATTGGGTTCGGCGGCGATCTGCGGTGCGGCCAGCACGCCCTGCGCCGTTTCGCACAACGCGACCACCTCGTAGCCCGTCAGCGCAACGGCCTGTGCGCCTGAAGTCGCCTTCGGCAGCATCACCGTGCGGTAGTGCGTCTCGGCGAGCGCCAGCAGGTCATGCTCGAAGTCATCGCTGTCGACCGGGTTGACCCGCACGATGGTGCGCGCCGGATCCAGCCGACTGGCGGCGAGCGCCTCGCGGGCTGCCGCTTTGGCTGCGGGTGCGACGGCGTCCTCAAGGTCGATGATCACGGCATCCGCTCGAGTGATCGCCGTGTCGTAGCGATCTGGCCGGTCGCCAGGGCAGAACAGCAGGGCAGGTCCCATGGTGAATGTCATGGTGCGGCGTCCTTGCACCAGACCAGCACCGACCGTTCGGCGACCGCCACGACGGTGCCGTCCTGGTTGGTGCCGGTGTGGATGAGCGTGACGATGCCCTGGCCAGGACGCGAGGCCGAGAGCCGTTTGGCTGTGACGATGCTCTCTGAGTAGAGGGTGTCGCCGTGGAACAGCGGATGCGGAAACCTCACGCCGGCGAACCCGAGGTTGGCCACGATGGTGCCCTCTGTCAACTGCGCGACAGAGCTGCCGACCAGGGTCGAGAGGGTGAACATGGAGTTCACCAGCCGCTGGCCGAACGGCTGGGTGGCTGCCCACGCCGCGTCAAGGTGCAGCGACTGTGTGTTCATCGTCAGGGTGGTGAAAAGCACATTGTCGGCCTCGGTCACCGTGCGGCCTGGCCGGTGCATGTAGCGCGTGCGCTCATCGAAGTCTTCGTAGTAGAGACCGCGCTGCAGGGCGACGACGCGGTCATCCGTCGCGTGTCCTTGGTGGTCTCCCTGCGTCATGCCGCCCTCCCGTTCAGTGCGCCGTTCGCACCGCCGTTCGTGCCGTTGGTGGCGTTGGTGCTGTTCGCACTGCCCTCAAAAGAATTAAAGCCGATTTCGCGGGCAATGACCATGAGTTGCACCTCTGTTGTGCCCTCCCCGATTTCGAGCACCTTCGAGTCGCGATAGTGCCGGGCGACGGGAGTCTCGTTCAAGAAGCCGTATCCCCCGAAGATCTGGGTGGCGTCACGGGCGTTGTCCATGGCGGCTTCGCTGGCGATCAGCTTCGCCATGCTTGCCTCGAGCTTGAACGGCTTGCCGTGCTCAAGTTTGTGCGCCGCGTCGTAGTACGAGAGCCTGGCCGCGTGCACCCTGGCCTGCATGCGCGCGATGGTGAAGGCGATGTGCTGGTTCGACCCGATGGACCTGCCGAAGACATTGCGGGTCTTGGCGTAGCGCATGGCCTCCTCGAGGCAGCCCTGTGCGGCGCCGGTGCAGAGCGCGGCGAATGCCACGCGCCCTTCGTCGAGCGTCTGGATGAAGTTCGCGAAGCCTCGCCCGCGCTCCCCCAGCAGGTTGCCCTCCGGCACGTGCACGTCGTGCAGCGTGAGCGGATGCGTGTCAGACGTGTGCCAGCCCACCTTGTCGTACGACGGCTCAACTGTGAACCCAGGGGTGCCGTTCGGCACGAGGATGGCGCTCAGCTCCTTTTTCAGCGAGCCGTCTGCCCGGTGTGACTCTCCCGTCACCGCCGTGATGGTCACCAGGGCGGTGATGTCGGTGCCGGAGTTCGTGATGAACTGCTTGCTGCCGTCGATGACCCACTCGTTCCCGGCAGCACCGGACACCAGCCGGCCTGTGGTCTGGGTGCCTGCCGCGTCTGACCCGGCTTCGGCTTCGGTGAGGCCGAAGCCGGCGAGCGCCTTCCCCGCGGCGAGCCGGGGCAGCCACTCCTCTTTCTGCGCCTGATTGCCACTCCGGAAGATGGGCATCGCGCCGAGGCCGACGCCCGCCTCCAGGGTGACGGCGATGCTCTGGTCTGCCCTGGCGAGCTGCTCGACGGCGAGGCACAACGGGAAGTATCCCTGGTCGCTGCCGCCGTACTCACGCGGGAATGGCAGCCCGAAGAGCCCCATCTCTCCCATGGCATCGATGATGTCGTAGGGCAGGCTCCGCTTCGTGTCGTACTCATACGCGGCGGGAGCAACGACCGTGTCGGCGAAGTCCCGCACCTGGTCGCTGAGCTTCTGGTGTGCATCGCTCAACTCGTAAGCGCCGCTTCGGTTGCTGTTTGTACTGAGCTCGTGACTCATGATTGATCTCCACTCGTGGGGTTTCCAGGATTCTGAGGATTGCCGGGGTTGCCGGGGTTGCCGGGGTTGCCGGGGTTGCCGGGGTTTGGACTGTGGGATGACGCGGTAGGTGGGGAGCTTTCGATGGTGGCGAGCACCTGGCCGCGGGCGACCACGTCGCCGACGGTGTGTGCGATCCGGACGATCCCGGCCAGCGCTGCCACGAGCGTGTGCTCCATCTTCATGGCCTCAATCGTGACGATGGCGGCTCCGCTGTCGACGCTGTCACCGTCGGTCACGCTCACGTTCGTCACGGTGCCCGGCATCGGTGAGCGCAGCTGGGGGTCGGCCACGCCGGCCATCGGTACATCGCCGGATCTCAGGGCCGCGAGACGTTCTGCATCCGACACCACCCGAACGGATGCCGTGGCCTGCCCGTCCGCGATCCAGACGGTGCGCGGCCCGTTGATTGCTTCAACGAGCTCTGCAACGCGCACCACCCCCGCGACATCGACGGTGTAACGCCCAGGTTCGCCGTTCAGGCTCCGTATCCCCGCGGCCACCGGGGTTCCGGCGCCGATCGTGACACGCGCGTCGCCTGAATCCCCGGTCACCGAAACGGCAACCTGGGCATCGTTGATCTCCAGCAGGTAGCGCACCGCGCGGGGCTGGCCGAGACGCCAGCCGCTTGGTCGGTGCCAGACAGATTCCGCTGTCTCCCAGGCAGAGCGGTGCAGGAACAGGGCGACGGCTGCCAGCATCCGCTCGTGTCCTGTGCCCAGTCCGGCCAGCTGCTCTGCACCCGCAGCCACGCCCCCAGAGGAATCCGCACCCGCACCCGCACTCGCACCCGCCGCAGTACCAAGGCGTTGCTGGACGGCCGGTGTGGCCAGCATCCGTTCAATGAGTCCGGTGTCGAGTCGGCCCGCCACGACGTCGGGGTCGGCGAGCAGCGCACGCAGGTAAGCCACGTTGGTGGATACGCCCAGGATCAACGTTTCGGCGAGTGCGGTGTCCAGGCGGGACAAAGCGTCGGCCCTGCTCTCACCCCAGGCGATCACCTTCGCCAGCATCGGGTCATAGCGCGCGACGATCTCGAGCCCCGGCAGCAGCGCACTGTCGACCCTGATTCCCGGCCCCGTCGGCTCCCGCAGCGCAATCACCGTGCCGGTCGACGGTAGGAAACCGTGGGAGGGGTCTTCGGCGTACACCCGCGCCTCGATGGCATGGCCGGTGAAGCGGATGTCGTCCTGCCGCAACTTCAGGTGCTCCCCCGCCGCAATGCGCAGCTGCCAGGCGACGAGGTCGATGCCGGTGACCAGTTCAGTGACCGGGTGCTCGACCTGCAGCCGGGTGTTCATCTCCATGAAGAAGAACTCGTCTGGCGCGGCGTCTGAGACCAGGAATTCGACGGTGCCTGCCCCGCTGTACTCGACGCTGCGTGCGGCGGCGCAGGCTGCCTCTCCCATCCGGGCGCGCAGGTCATCGCCACCTGGCAGGCCGGCCAGCAGGGGCGACGGCGACTCCTCCACCACTTTCTGGTGTCGGCGTTGCAGCGAGCACTCGCGTTCACCGAGGTGAATGACCTGGCCGTGGTTGTCGGCCAGCACCTGCACTTCGATGTGCCGCGGCCGCTCGATCAATCGCTCAAGAAAGAGGGTGTCGTCGCCGAACGCCCGAGCGGCGACACGCCTGGCTGACGCGAGCGCCGCCGGCAGATCCTCCGGGGCGGTGACGACATACATGCCCTTGCCGCCGCCACCGGCTGAGGGCTTGACGAGCAGCGGAAACCCGACTGTCGCCGCCGCGTCGATCAGGGCGGCATCGCTCAACCCTGGCTCGGCGACCCCCGGTATCACCGGCACGTTCGAGCGCGCAACGTGAGTTTTCGCCCTGATCTTGTCGCCCATCACGGTGAGCGCCGTGACGCTTGGACCGATGAAGACGAGTCCGGCGTCGCCGGCCTGGGCTGCGAAGTCGGCGTTCTCACTCAGAAAGCCATAGCCGGGATGGATCGCCTCTGCGCCGGATTCCCGCGCAGCAGCCAGGACCGCCGCCCCGTCCAGGTAGTCGTCAACGCGGAGCGCAACGTCGGCCAGCTGCACGTGCAGCGCTCCCCGGTCTGCATCGCTGAAGACGGCCACAGAGCGGATGCCGAGCTCGCGCAGTGTCCGGATGATCCGGCACGCGATCTCCCCGCGGTTGGCCACCAGCACAATGGTGAACCGTCGGCCTGGTGTCTGCTGTTCGATGGGCATCCGCTTCTCACATCCTGAACAGGCCGAAGGCCGTGGCGGGCAACGGAACACGTGAGCAGACGTCGAGGGCGAGGCCGAGCACCGTGCGGGTTTCGGCCGGGTCGATGATGCCGTCGTCCCACAGGCGAGCTGTCGAGTAGTACGGGTTGCCCTGGCGTTCATACTGCGCGGTGATCGGAGCGGTGAACGCCGACTCGTCTGCCGCGCTCCAGCTTTCTCCCCTGGCCTCGATCTGGTCGCGTTTGACAGTGGCCAGCACAGCGGATGCCTGTGGGCCGCCCATCACGGAGATGCGGCTGGCCGGCCACATCCAGAGGAAGCGCGGCGAGTACGCCCGCCCGCACATGGAGTAGTTGCCGGCGCCGAACGAGCCCCCGATCACCACGGTGAGCTTCGGCACCCTGGCCGTGGCGACCGCGGTCACCATCGCGGCGCCGTGCTTGGCGATGCCGCCGGCCTCCGCGTCCCTGCCCACCATGAACCCGGCGATGTTCTGCAGGAAGACGAGCGGCGTTCCCCGCTGGTCGCAGAGTTCGATGAAGTGGGCGCCCTTTTCTGCCGACTCGCTGAACAGCACGCCGTTGTTGGCGATGATGCCCACCGGATGCCCGTGGATGCGCGCGAACCCGGTGATCAGCGTGGTGCCGTACTCGCGTTTGAACTCGTGGAACTGGCTGCCGTCGACCAGCCGGGCGATCACCTCGTGCACGTCGTATGCCGCCTGCACGTCGGTGGGGACCACCCCATATAGTTCGGCTTCGGACACCGCGGGATCCACGGGCTGCTGCACGTCCCAGGCAGGCAGGTTCGGTGCGGGCAGCGTCGCCACGATGTCACGCACGATCTGCAGGGCGTGATCGTCGTCGTCGGCCAGGTGGTCACTCACGCCGGAGACGCGGGCGTGCAGTTCGCCACCACCCAGCTCTTCTGCGGTGACGACCTCCCCGATCGCCGCCTTCACGAGGGGCGGGCCGCCGAGGAAGATCGTGCCCTGGCCGCGCACGATCACTGTCTCGTCGCTCATCGCCGGAACGTACGCGCCGCCCGCCGTGCACGAGCCGAGGACGGCGGCGATCTGCGGAATCTTGCGCGCAGACATGGTGGCCTGGTTGAAGAAGATGCGACCGAAGTGGTCGCGGTCGGGGAAGACGTCGTCCTGCATCGGCAGGAAAGCTCCCCCTGAATCGACGAGGTATATGCACGGCAGATGATTGTCGAGGGCGATCTCCTGCGCGCGCAGGTGCTTCTTCACCGTGAGCGGGTAGTAGGTGCCGCCCTTCACCGTTGCGTCATTGGAAATCACCAGCACATGGCGGCCGTGCACCAGGCCGATGCCGGCGATCAGGCCGGCGGCGGGCGACTCGTCGTCGTACATTCCGTTGGCGGCCAGCGGCGCGATCTCAAGGAACGGGCTGCCGGGGTCGAGCAGCCGGTCGATGCGCTCTCGGGGCAGCAGCTTGCCGCGGGCGATGTGCCGGTCGCGGGAGCTCGCCGTGCCGCCGAGGGCTGTCTGCTCCAGCCTCTGGCGCAGCTCCGCCACCAGGGCGTGCTGTTCGCTCGCGTTCTTCCGGAACGATGCATCACTCGCATCGATCCGGCTCTGCAGTGTCTCCATCGACGCATTCCCGCTCCGAGCCGGTGTTCCGACTCCCGGTTTCAAGTTAGTATTCACTAACTGGATTGTCTAGGGGTGGAGGGAAAGATGCGCGAGGTGAAGCATGACAGCGACGCCAACACCGACACCGAGCCGCGCCCGCTGACGCCGCGCAGCGTGGCCAAGGCCGAACGGCGGGCGTCGATTTTGGCGGCATCCGCTCGCCTGTTTGCCTCTGCCGGGTTCAACGGGGTGTCGATCGAAGACCTGGGCGCGGCCACCGGGGTGAGTGGGCCGGCGATCTACCGCCATTTCAGCAGCAAGCAGGCCGTGCTCGCGGCGCTGCTCATCGGGGTGAGCGAGGATCTCGTTGCAGGGGGCCAAGCTGTCGTCGACACCGCACCGGATGCCGCCACCGCGCTACGTGCGCTCGTCACCTTTCACGTTGATTTCGCACTGTCGCAGCCCGATGTGATCCGCGTGCAGGATCGGGATCTCGACAGCCTGGGCAAAGCGGACAGCCACCAGGTGCGTGCGCTGCAACGCCGCTATGTGGAGCTGTGGGTGGGCATACTCAGCGAGTTGAATCCGCACACGGAGACCGAGTTGCTGCGGATCAGGGCGCACGCCGTGTTCGGTCTCATGAACTCCACTCCGTACAGCACGAGCGTGACGACTGGCGCTGCGACTCGGAGGGGGAAGGGTTCCTCCAGAGACACAATCCGTGCCCTGCTGGAAGCAATGGCGCTCGGCGCCCTCACCGTTAATCCGGCTTGATCTGACCCGATCCCTCGCTAGCTGGTGGACGTGCAGACGCACATCTCGTTGCCCTCGACATCGGCCATGACCCACCAGTCTGGCGCGAACTCGTCGGTGACCAGGGTGCCGCCGGCTTCAATGATGGCGGCGACGCGCTCCTCGGCATCCGCTTCGGTCACGTAGGCGTCGAGGTGAATGCGGTTGCGGTCGGTGCGCGCGATCTCCATGTGCTGGAACCAGATCCGCGGGCCAACACCAGCCGGATCAACGAGCTCAATGCCGTTCTCGCCCGTCGTCTCGACGTAGCCGAAGGCCACCAGCCAGAATCCCTTGATGGCGTCCACGTCGGTGCAGTCGATCGCCACGTCGTACCGGCCGGGCACGACGCCCGTTGTCGAGATGTCCAGCTCCCCGGCGATGGCGGCGATGGTGCCGGCCAGCTGGAGGTCGCGGTCGGTGACTCCGCCGGCATCGTGTGAGCTCAGCGTTACCCCGACGCTGCCATAGCCGAGGCGCACGTCCGGGTGGTGATTGGCATCCTCTGCCGCCAGGCCGATGCGATTGACCAGTTCGAGCCCGCGCGCGAACGTGCCGGTGGCGAACTCCGCCTCCAGGCTGCCGTTGAAATGCACGAAGCCAGTCTCGGCCAGCGCGGATGCGGTCTGCATCGCGGTCAACACGGTCGGAGGAGTCATGGTCTCACTCTCCCCCACCGCCCGCGGCCGGTCAAGCGAGGGCACGCGCTACACGAGAGCCAGCGTCACCCCAGGATTCGACAGCATCCGGCCGATGTCGACCAGGAAGTGGGATGCCTGCTCACCATCGACCAGCCGGTGGTCGAATGTCAGCGTGAGCGTCATCACGGAGCGCAGCGCAATCCCACCATGGTGCTCCCACGGCACGCGGCGCACCGCTCCCATCGCCAGGATCGCGGCCTCACCCGGATTGAGGATGGGCGTGCCAGCATCGACCCCGAAGACTCCGATGTTGGTGATGGTGATGGTTCCCCCGATGAGGGACGACGGCTGGGTGGTACTCGCCCTCGCCTCCTCGGCCAGCGCGGTGATCGCACCGGCCAACTCCGTGAGGCTCATGGCGTCGGCCCGTTTGATGTGGGGCACCAGCAGACCCCGCGGCGTGGCCACGGCAATGCCGAGGTTCACGGCGTGAAACTCGACGATCTCTCCGGCGGCGTCATCCCAGCTGGCGTTGAGCGCCGGGCTGCGCCGCACGGCGAGGCACAGCGCTTTCGACGCCGCGGCCAGGATGCCGATGCTGCGTCCGCCGTTCACCGGCCCGAGCGACTCCAGCAGCTCAAGCGTCGGCGTGACGTCGACAGTGAGTGACTCGCTGGCCTGGGGTGCTGTGAATGCGCTCTGCACCATGGCTGCCGCTGTGCGACGGCGCACTCCGGTCACCGGTGTGCGCGTCTCGGTTGCGGTCTCGGCTCCTCCGGCCGTCGGCTCGGTCACTGCAACGGATGCCGGTGGCACGGTCGCGATCGGCTTGCGCGGTCGCCGCACTGGACGCCCGCCGCGCTCCGCCTCTGCTCCGTAGCCGACCAGAACGGGTTCACGTTCTGGAGAAGAGTCGAGGTCGTCTGCCCCTGACTCTCGCTCTGGTCGCGGCCGTGGTTCGGTCTCCGGTTCTGGGACGGGGAGCGGTTCAGGCACGGGATCCGTCACGGCTTCGGTCGTCACGGCTTCGGTCATCGCAGCTTCAACCGCAGCGCCTTCGACCACCCCAACTTCAACGACCTCGAAGCTCACAATCGGCTCGCCCACCTGCACCACATCGCCCGGCTCGTGATGCAGCTGCCGCACGATGCCGGCGAACGGCGACGGCAGTTCGACGGTCGCTTTGGCCGTCTCCACATCGGCCAGCGGCTGGTTGAGCGTGACCGTGTCGCCAGACGCCACGAGCCAGGTCACAATCTCCGACTCGGTGAGCCCTTCGCCGAGGTCTGGCAGCGTGAACACCTTGATCATCAGCGGCGTCCCATCACTCGGTCGACCCCGTCGAGCATCCGGTCAAGGTCGGGCAGGTGATGCCGTTCCATCCTGGCCGGCGGATATGGAATATCGAATCCGGTCACCCGAACCGGCGCTGAGGTGAGGCTCGAGAAGCAGCGCTCGATCACCCCGGTCACGATCTCCCCGCCGATGCCACCGGAGAGGGCAGCTTCGTGGCTCACCACCAGGCGTCCTGTCTTACGAACGGATGCCGTGATGCAGTCAAAATCGATGGGCGCCAGCGACCGCAGGTCGATGACCTCGATCGAGATGCCGTCGTCGGCGGCGGCACTGGCCGCATCCTGCGCGACCGCGAGCAATCCGCCGTACGTGACGAGGGTGACATCCGTTCCCTGCGTCGTCACGACGGCGTCGCCCATCGACGTACCGAGCGTCTCGTCGACGTGGCCCTTGACGTGATAGCGGCGCTTGGGTTCGAAGAACAGCACAGGATCGTCACTCTGGATCGCCTGTCGCAGCAGACTGTAGGCGTCTTGCGGGTTGGAGACGGCGATGACGCGCAGCCCTGCGGTGTGGGCGAAGTAAGCCTCAGGAGACTCGGAGTGATGCTCGGCCGCGCCGATCCCGCCCCCGAACGGCACCCGGATGGTGAGCGGCATCCGCACCGCACCCTGCGTGCGATAGTGCAGCTTGGCCACCTGGCTGACGATCTGGTCGAAGCCTGGGTAGATGAATCCGTCGAACTGGATCTCGCACACCGGCCGATAACCGCGGTACGCCAGACCGACCGCGGTGCCGATGATCGCCGACTCCGCGAGCGGGGTGTCGATCACCCGCCGTGGACCGAACTCGCCCTGGAGTCCGTTCGTCACCCGGAAGACGCCGCCGAGGGCACCGATGTCCTCACCGAGGAGCACGACCTTGTCGTCGTCGTGCATGGTGCGGCGGAGCGCCGCGTTGATGGCGTTCGCCATCGTCAGTGTGGTTGGTGGCGCAGTCGGCAGTGCGGACGACGGCGAAGTCGGCCCTGCAACTGCGGCAGCCGGAGCAGCGGCCGGTGCCCCCACCGGCGATGCCGTTGGCGTTGATTCGGTCGTGATGCTCATGACTGCGCCTCCCCGTCAGTGCCGTCGATGTCGGAGCTTTCGACATCAGCGCTGTCAACGTCAGCGCTGTCAACGTCAGAGCTGTCAACGTCAGTGCTGTCAACGTCAGTGCTGTCGACGTCAAAGCTGTCGAGGTACTCGGCATACGTTGCCCGCTGCGCGTCGATCCCCCGGTGAGCGGAGGCGAACACGTGGTCGAAGAGCCGCAGGGGTTCCGGTGCCGGGTCATTGACGCACCCGGCGCGCATTTCCGCTGCGACGGCATCCGCTTTCTTGGCCGTTTCTTCATCGAAGGCCGACGAGAATTCACCCTCACGTTCCAGGAGGCGGCGAAGCCGCAGGAGCGGATCCTTCGCCTTCCACGCGTCAAGTTCGGCGGCATCCCGGTAACGGGTGGGATCGTCGGCAGTCGTGTGCGGACCGATCCGGTAGGTGACGGCCTCGATGAAGGTGGCTCCCCCGCCCGACCGCGCACGCTCGAGCGCGATGCGGGTGGCGGCCATCACCGCGAGCACGTCGTTGCCGTCGACCCGGAGGCTGGGGATGCCGAAGCCGGGTGCGCGGTCGGCGATATGCCGCACCGCCTGCAATCCGACGGGCTCTGAGATGGCCCACTGGTTGTTCTGGCAGAAGAAGACCACGGGGAGGTGGAAGCTTGCCGCGAAGACCATGGCCTCGCTCACGTCACCCTCGCTGGTCGCGCCATCGCCGAAATAGGCGACGGCCACCGAATCGACGGCATCGAGGTCGCAGCCCATGGCGTAGCCGACCGCGTGCAGCGTGTGCGCTCCGATGATGATCGACGGGGTCGCCATGCCAACGTCGTACGGGTTCCAGCCGGACGGCGCCGTTCCACGCCACGACCGCACGAGATCGGTCAGCCCCACGCCGCGGCAGTAGGCAACCGCGTTCTCTCGGTAACTGGTGAAGACGAAGTCATCCGCTCGCAACGCCCGCGCGGAGGCGACCTGCGCCGCTTCCTGGCCGAGCAGCGGCGGCCAGAGCCCCAACTCGCCCTGCCGGGCAAGCGCCGTGGCTTCACTGTCGATCCGCCGCACCACCACCATGTCCTGGTAGAGCGCTCTGAGGTGGTCCGGCGTGACATCCGCTATCCACGGGTCGAGCACCGGATGGGCCAGCCGGTCACCCGAGGGGGTGATCAGCTGGAGGACGTCGTCGATATCGGGCCGAACCCTGGCATCGGGAGCTTCTGTGAACACGTCTGCACGCAACCTTTTCTGTCACGATCAGGACCGGGGTGCTTGTGGCGTCCGGCCCTCTGCGGCGCCATTGCCGAGATACAGCGAGACTACGCTCGGACAACACCCAGCACAATCACTTCGTTCTCGCTTGTGCACATTGCGTCATTTGTGCGGGTGTGGGTGTGCAATCACTCAAACGGATGCCGCAAATCAGCCCGATCGCCGCCCACGCCAGGTCGCGGCTTCGCCCGTATCAACCGAGTTCCAGTCGGGGCGATCGAGGCTCGCCCCGGCGCACGGTTTCTTCACACTCGTCGCGTATACACTGTAAACATGCCCACCCCCGCCGCCCCACTCACCGCGGAAGCCATCGTGGCCGCTGCCATTGTGATCGCAGACAGGGATGGCCTCGACGCCGTCTCCATGCGGCGGGTTGCCGGGGCGTTCGACGTGTCGGCCATGGCGCTCTACCGGCACGTGGACGATCGCGACGCGCTTCTCTTCCAGATGGCAGGGGCGGCCGTCCGCGACTTCCCCCTGCTGCCGGCCGGCGACGCCTCCTGGCGCGAGCTGCTCGTGCATATGGCCGACGCCAACTGGGGATCGTTCGAGGCCCACCCCTGGCTGCTGCGGATCGTGCTGACACCCGATCGTTTGCTCAACATGGCAACGCTCGACCAGCTCGAAACCCTGCTCGGCAAGCTACACGCCGCAGGGCTCCCCCTCGACGAGTGCTTCGACTGCCTGCTCGGCATCTCAGCGCTGGCCATCGGCGCGGCGAGCATCGTGTTCGCCGCCAATCCCGGCAGCCCAGAGACCGGCAGCACAGAGACGGCCAGCCCAGAGACGGGCTACGCAGAAACGGGCACCGAGACCGGCCGCACGAGTCGGGTCATCGACGGCTGGTCAGCGGATGCCCGCAGCTCACACCCCATCGCCGCCCGCTTCCACGAGCGCGGCATCACTCGTACCTCGACGCATCGGGCGCTGGACTTCACGGTTCAGAACTTCCTCGACGGCGTCGAGTTGCGCATCATAAACCTCCGGACATCGACTGTTCACGACGCCGGACAATTGAAAGGTAAGCAATGAAACTCGACAACAAGGTAGCAATCATCACCGGCGGCGCCGGCGGAATCGGCCAGGGAATCGTGCGCCGGTTCCTCACTGAGGGCGCGAAGGTCGTCGTCGTCGACCTCAACCAGGCCCAGGGTGACGAACTCGTTGCCAACCTCGCAGACCTCGGCGAGGTGCACTTCATCGCCAAGGACATCTCCCTGGCAGAGAGCGCCACGGAAATCGTTGCAGAGACCGTGGCACGCTTCGGCAAGCTGGACGTGCTCGTGAACAACGCGCACGCCTCACGCCAGGCACCCATCCTGGAGACGACTCCCGAAATGTGGGACCTGTCCATGGGCACCGGTCTCATGGCCACCTTCAACCTGATGCGCGCCGCGCACCCTGAGCTCGTGAAGACCACCGGCAGCATCGTGAACTTCGCCTCCGGCGCCGGCATCAAGGGCCTCCCGACGCAGGCCACGTACGCCGCAGCGAAGGAAGCCATCCGCGCCGTTTCACGCGTGGCAGCCAACGAGTGGGCTGCCGACGGCATCCGCGTCAACATCGTGTCGCCGATCGCGCTGACCCCCGGCATCGAGCAGTGGAGTGCCGCATTCCCCGACGCCTACCAGGAAGTCGTCGACGGAATCCCGCTCGGCCGCCTGGGCGACCCAGAGACCGACATCGCACCGATCGTCGTGTTCCTCGCCAGCGAAGACTCCCGCTACATGACCGGCCAGACGCTGATGGCAGACGGCGGTTCGATCAAGCTGTACTAGTCGGCATCACCCATGATGGGCAGGCCCTAGCTGCTAGGGTCTGCCCATGATCACCGTCGATTCGACAGACATCCGCTTGTTGCGCGCACTCAGTGACGACCCGCGCAGCACCTTCGTCGCGCTCGCGAACCGGCTGGGGTTCTCGCGCAACACGATCCAGGCCCGCATGTCGAGGCTCGAAGAGTCGCACGCATTCCTGTCATTTGATCGCCGCATCAGTCCGGCCGCGATCGGGTATCCGCTCACCGCATTCATCGACGTGCACCTGCAGCAGAAGCGGCTTGCCGAGATCGTTGCGAAGCTGGCGCTCATCCCTGAGATCGTTGAGGCGCACGGCATGAGCGGTGACGCCGACCTGCAGATTCGAGTGGTGTGCACGGATGCCGACGACCTGTTCCGCATCGACGGCACCATTCTCGCGGTGGACGGTGTCGAACGCACGGCGACGTCGCTGGCCATGAGCGAGCTCATCCCCTATCGCGTGCAGCCGCTGCTGGATCGCGGCCTGGAGTCCGTCGACTGATCTCCCGCCGCGCATCGTGGTAGGCACGGCGGGTTTCGAGACGCGACCTCGTTCCTCGGGCGCTCCTCAACCAGCGGGATTGGTGCATCAGGGAATGCGAAAGGGCCCGCCTGCCGAAGCAGGACGGGCCCTCCGTCTCACCGGCAGCCTGGCGAGAGGCGTACCGGGAGATCTATATGACTAGCCTTCAGCCGGAGCGTCAGCGTGCTCTCCAGTGGCGCCACGGCCTTCCGTGTCAGCACCTTCTTCAAGCACCGGGGCGAGCGACAGCTTGCCACGGTCATCAATCTTGGTGATCTCAACGAGGACCTTCTGGCCAACGTTGAGTACGTCTTCGACGTTCTCGACGCGCTTGCCACCGGCGAGCTTGCGCACCTCAGAGATGTGCAGCAGGCCGTCCTTCCCAGGGAGCAGCGAGACGAAGGCGCCGAATGCGGCGAGCTTCACGACAGTTCCGAGGAACTGCTCGCCAACCTCGGGGTTGGTCGGGTTCGCGATGGCGTTGACCTGCGCACGCGCAGCCTCTGCCGACGGTCCGTCAACGGCGCCGATGTACACGGTGCCGTCTTCTTCGATCGAGATGTCTGCGCCGGTCTCGTCCTGAATGGCGTTGATCGTCTTGCCCTTCGGGCCGATCAGCTCGCCGATCTTGTCGACGGGGATCTGGACACTGATCACGCGAGGCGCGGTCGGTGCCATCTCATCAGGAGCGTCGATTGCAGCGTTCAGCACGGCGAGGATCGTCGTGCGAGCGTCGCGGGCCTGCGTCAGTGCGCCACGGAGCACCGAGGCGGGGATGCCGTCGAGCTTGGTGTCGAGCTGGATCGCGGTCACGAATTCGGCGGTACCGGCAACCTTGAAGTCCATGTCGCCGAGTGCGTCTTCTGCACCGAGGATGTCGGTGAGGGCCGCGTAGCGGGTCTCACCGTCAACGGTGTCGGAGATCAGGCCCATGGCGATACCGGCAACGGGTGCGCGCAGCGGCACACCGGCGTTCAGCAGCGACAGGGTCGAAGCGCAGACAGAACCCATCGACGTCGAACCGTTGGAGCTGAGAGCCTCAGACACCTGACGGATGGCGTAGGGGAATTCCTCACGCGTCGGCAGCACGGGAACCAGGGCACGCTCAGCGAGCGCTCCGTGGCCGATCTCGCGGCGCTTCGGCGTTCCCACACGGCCGGTTTCACCGGTCGAGTATGGCGGGAAGTTGTAGTTGTGCATGTAACGCTTCTTGGTGACCGGGTTCAGCGAGTCGATCGTCTGCTCAAGCTTGAGCATGTTCAGCGTGGTGACACCCAGGATCTGGGTCTCGCCGCGCTGGAAGATTGCCGAACCGTGCACGCGCGGGATGACAGCAACTTCTGCATCGAGCGGGCGGATGTCGGCCAGGCCGCGTCCGTCCATGCGGATGCCCTCGTTGAGAACGCGGGTACGCACGACCTTCTTGGTGACCGACTTGTATGCGGCACCAACCTGGTTCAGTGCGGAAGCAGGAAGCTCGCCGGCTTCGACCTTCGCGGCGATGGCGTCCTTGACGCGAGCCTTGAGTGCGTCGTCAGCATCCTGACGCTCGACCTTGGCTGCGATCTGGTAGACGTCCTTCAGCTCAGCCTCTGCAAGAGCTGCGACTGCGTCGTAGGTCTCCTGCTCGTAGGGCGGGAAGAGCTTGAAGTCAGCGGTCGGCTTAGCTGCGGCATCCGCAACCTTCTGCTGGGCTTCGATGAGCTGCTTGATGAACGGCTTCGATGCCTCGATGCCCTCAGCAATGACCTCTTCGTTCGGCTTGATAGCGCCGGCCTTGATGAGGTTCCACGCGTTGTCGGTTGCTTCTGCCTCGATCATCATGATCGCGACATCCGCGCCACCGTCGATCAGGCGGCCGGCAACGACCATGCTGAACACGGCGTCTTCGAGCTGCGAGTGCTTCGGGAATGCAACCCACTGGCCGCCACCGTTCTCGTCAGGAATGAGGGCGACGCGAACGCCACCGATCGGTCCGGAGAACGGCAGGCCTGCGAGCTGGGTCGACATGGATGCCGCGTTGATCGCGAGCACGTCGTACAGCTCATCTGGGGCAATGGCGAGAACGGTCACGACGACCTGGATCTCGTTGCGGAGACCGTCGACGAACGACGGGCGCAGCGGCCGGTCGATCAGACGGCAGGTGAGGATCGCCTCGGTGGAGGGGCGTCCTTCGCGACGGAAGAAGCTGCCCGGGATGCGGCCAGCAGCGTACATACGCTCTTCGACGTCGATGGTCAGCGGGAAGAAGTCGAAGTTGTCCTTCGGCTGCTTGCTCGCGCTGGTGGCGGAGAGCAGCATTGTCTCTTCGTCAATGTAAGCGGCGGCAGAACCCTGCGCCTGCTGGGCAAGACGCCCAGTTTCGAAGCGGATGGTGCGCGTTCCGTACTTGCCGTTATCGATAACGGTTTCGGCGAACGTGATTTCTGGACCTTCCAAGAGGTCTACTCCTTTGTTTAGACTCGTTTGCCCGTATGGCGCGCGAGTGGATACATCGGAGCAGGGAACAGGCAGAAACTTCAGCCACGGTGACGTTGCGTCCCATGTTGTGCTGGCCACCAGTAGAAATTCACCAACCGAGTTCTACGACCCTGTTGGGAAACCACCACCGAGGACCAGCTTCCTGCCAGCCTGCTCCACCAGCACTCCGTGAGCGCTAGTAACGATCAATCATCACGATTGATCATGCCGAGTCTAACAGAGCACACCCACACAAGTCTGGTAGCGGCGCAGTCGCCGTGCCGCGTGCTGTCACCTCGTGGCGCGGGTCGTGGCGCATCGACGAGTTCACTCCGGCTCGCACTCCCCAGATGTCTCCATCCGTGATCTTCTGGATGTGCGACAACAATCACACACACATGAAGGAGTAATTCGAATGCGTGGAGTCATCATGCACGCCCCCGGCGACGTCCGGGTCGAAGACCGAGACGATCCGGCAATCGTCGAACCCACCGACGCGATCATCCGCATCACGGCCACCTGCATCTGCGGCTCAGACCTGTGGCCGTACCGCGGGATCGAAGACGTCTCCGACGCCGTGATGGGCCACGAATATGTTGGCGTCGTTGAGCACATCGGCTCCGCCGTGAAGACGGTGAAGCCAGGCGACTTCGTCGTTGGCTCCTTCTGGGCCTCTGACAATACCTGTGAGATCTGCAGAGCCGGATACCAGTCACGCTGCATCCACGCAGTGCCCATGGGGGCGATCGGCACCCAAGCCCAGTTCGCCCGCATCCCGCTTGCGGACGGCACGCTCGTCTCAACTCCTGGTCAGCCAACGCCCGACCTCATCCCGTCGCTGCTGGCATCATCCGATGTACTGGGCACTGGCTGGTTTGCCGCGGTTGCCGCAGAAGCCGGACCAGGCAAGACAGTCGTTGTCGTCGGGGACGGGGCTGTCGGGCTCCTTGCCGTCCTCGCCGCCAAGCAGCTCGGTGCAGAACGAATCATCGCGATGAGCCGCCATGCGGATCGGCAAGCCCTCGCCCGCGAATTCGGCGCGACCGACATCGTCGAGGCTCGTGGCGACGACGGGGTCGCGCGGGTCAGAGAACTCACGGGCGGACTCGGCGCTCACTCGGTTGTCGAGGCCGTCGGCACCCAGGAATCGATGATGCAGGCCATCCGCTCTACCCGCCCAGGCGGCCACATCGGCTTCGTCGGGGTGTCCCACGATGTGCAGCTGCCCGGTATCGAGCTTTTCTTTTCGACGGTGCACCTGCACGGCGGCCCCGCCCCCGTACGCCGGTTCCTGCCGGAGTTGATCCAGCTGATCTGGGACAGGAAGATCAATCCTGGCGCCGTCTTCGACCTCACCCTTCCGTTGGAGGATGCCGCAGAGGGATACCGGGCCATGGATCAGCGGCGGGCCATCAAGGTCCTTCTCCAACCCTGAGGCTCGGTATCCCCCGTGCATTTAACGCGCCAGATTCAACGCGCCGCGGACGGCGCGTTGAATCTAGTACCGCGTTGAATCTAGTACTCGGGCTGAAAGCCACCGGTCGGGCTGAACGACGCGTCGAGCGCGAAGGGATCGCGCACCTGGCTCGACCGGTCAGACACCGCAACCAGGGCGGCAAGCTCCCCGGCGGCCCTGTCGATGCGGTCGGGCAGGGTCTTCACCTTGTCTGCTCCGCTCCCCCAGTCTTCAGACGCCGCGAACACCGCAGTCGGAACGACGACTGAGTGCAGGTAGGTGAACATCGGACGGATGGCGTAGTCGAGCGCGAGCGAGTGGCGTGCGGTTCCGGCGGTTGCACCGATCACCACCGGCATGTCTGTCAGAGCCCTGTTGTCGATCACGTCGAAGAACGACTTGAACAGGCCACTGAAGCTCGTCGTGAAGATCGGCGTGACGGCAATGAGGCCGTCTGCGCCGGTCACGGCCTCGATGACCTCGTCGAGCTTCGGGCTCGGGAACCCGGTGAGCATGTTGTTCGTGATGTCCTGCGCGAAGTCACGCAGGTCGAAGCTCACGACCTCAGTCTCGATGCTGTCATCGGCCAGGCGGGCAACTGTCGCTGCCGCGATCTTGTCGGCCAGCATCCGAGTGGATGACGGCTGGCTGAGGCCTGCTGAGAGTACGGCAATGGTGCGGGTTGTCATTGTTAGGCCTCCTTCGTGCTGGTGACTGCTGCTGATGTCTCTACGCGCTTCTCGGCATCCGTGACCGCGGCGGCAGCTGCGGCCGCAGCCTTCAGGGATTCGTGGGTCGGGGCGTCTGGCACGGATGCCGGACGGTTCTTCGCGAATTCCTTGCGGAGCACGGGAACGACTTCCTCACCGAGAAGGTCGAGCTGCTCGAGCACGGTCTTCAGCGGCAGGCCGGCGTGGTCCATCAGGAACAGCTGGCGCTGGTAGTCACCGACGTAGTCGCGGAACCCGAGCGTGCGGTCAATGACCTGCTGCGGGCTGCCGACGGTGAGCGGGGTCTGCTCGGTGAACTCTTCCAGGCTGGGGCCGTGTCCGTACACCGGCGCGTTGTTGAAGTACGGGCGGAAGTCGTTGACGGCATCCTGCGAGTTCTTGCGCATGAAGACCTGTCCGCCGAGTCCGACGATGGCCTGCTCGGCCGTGCCGTGACCGTAGTGCTCGAAGCGCTGGCGGTAGAAGCCGACCATCTTCTGGGTGTGCGATGCCGGCCAGAAGATGTGGTTGGCGAAGAAGCCGTCGCCGTAGAACGCGGCCTGCTCTGCGATTTCAGGGCTGCGGATCGATCCGTGCCAGACGAACGGCGGCACGTCATCGAGCGGACGCGGGGTGGACTGGAACCCCTGCAGCGGCGTGCGGAACTCGCCAGACCAGTCGACGTACTCTTCGCGCCAGAGGCGGCGAAGCAGCGCGTAGTTCTCCAGCGCGAGCGGGATGCCCTGGCGGATGTCCTTGCCGAACCACGGGTAGACCGGGCCGGTGTTTCCACGGCCGAGCGTGAGGTCGACACGGCCGTCAGCGATGTGCTGAAGCATGGCGAAGTCCTCGGCGATCTTCACGGGGTCACTCGTCGTGATCAGCGTCGTTGCGGTGGAGAGGATGATCCTCTCGGTCTTGGCCGCGATGTAGCCGAGCATCGTCGTCGGGCTCGATGGCACGAACGGCGGGTTGTGGTGCTCGCCAGTGGCGAAGACGTCGAGGCCGACCTCTTCGACCTTCTGCGCAATGGTCAGGGTGGCCTTGATGCGCTCGTTTTCGCTCGGCGTGTGGCCAGTGGTGGGGTCGGTCGTCACGTCGCCGACGGTAAAGATTCCGAACTGCATGTCAAGCCCTCTTTTCAATGCGTTTGCATGTATATCGGACTCAACGGGCACTGTGCCATTCCTATTCCCGCAGCTCCGTACTATTTTTCTCGTTGCTCTTCTCCGGCGGTTCCGTGCTCTCCCTCACGGTCTCGTCGAAGTCTTCCTTGGCCTTCAACCCGACCAGTGCGTGGCGCCGGCCGTAGCTGAAATAGATAATGAGCCCCAGGGCCAGCCACACCAGGAATCGCACCCAGGTCAGCGTCGTGAGGTTCAGCATCAGCCAGAGGCACAGTACCGCGGACAGCACCGGGAGATACGGCGACAACGGAACCCGGAAGCCGCGCTTCAAGTCCGGCCGGGTGCGGCGAAGCACGATGACCGCGATGCTCACGAGCACGAAGGCCGACAGCGTGCCGATGTTGATCATCTCCTCCAGCACCCCGACATCCGTCAGCCCGGCGATCAACGCGACCAGCACGCCCACCATGATCTGAATGCGGGCCGGCGTGTGCCGTTTGTCGCTCGTGCGGCTGAGGCTGCGCGGCAGCAGGCCATCACGGCTCATGGCGAACAGCACCCGCGCGAGCCCGAGGAGCAGCACCATGATCACCGTCGTCAGGCCGATCAGGATGCCGACGGAGATCACCTGCGCCGCCCACGTTGCGCCCACAGCGATGAAGGCCGTGGCCAGCGACGCATTCGGGTCGTCGGCGAGCACCGTGTACGACACCATCCCGGTCAACACGATGCTGACCCCGAGATAGAGGAGCGTGACGACAGCCAGCCCGGCGAAGATGCCACGGGGCAGCGTGCGTTGCGGCTCTTTCACCTCTTCAGCGGATGTCGCCACCACGTCAAACCCGATGAACGCGAAGAAGACGAGCGCGGCCCCTGACAAGAGCCCGAATACTCCGTACTGGGCGGGCGCAGCCCCGGTCATGAAGGAGAAGAGTGACTGCGTCCAGACATCTCCGGTTCCGGGTTGGGTGGGGATGGCGGGTGGGATGAACGGCGTGTAGTTCGCCGGGTTGATGAAGAACGCGCCGACCACGATGACGAAGAGCACGATCGCGACCTTGATCACGGTGAAGACAGCGCCCACCCGCGCGGAGAGTTTGGTGCCGAGCACGAGCAGGGTGGTGAAGATCGCCACGATGACGAACGCTCCCCAGCTCACGTCGAGGCCGAGGATGTTGATGGTTGCCGGGATGTCCCAGTTCCACAGCGTGAACACGTTGCTGAGGTAGATGCCCCAGTACTTCGCGATCACGGCGCCGGCGGTGAGCATCTCCAGGATGAGATCCCAGCCAATGATCCAGGCGAGCAGTTCGCCGAGGGTGGCGTAGGTGAACGTGTATGCGGAACCGGCGATCGGCACGGTGGAGGCGAACTCGGCGTAACACATGATCGCCAGCGCGCAGGTGACGGCCGCCAGCACGAATGCGACGGTGACGGATGGCCCTGCGTAGCTTCCGGCGGCCTTGGCGCCGACCGAGAAGATTCCGGCGCCGACAGCGACGGCAACGCCCATGACCATGAGGTCGAAGACGCCGAGCGTGCGTTTCAGGCTGCGACCGGACTCAAGCGAATCCGCCATGGAGTCTTCGATGCTCTTGGTGCGCCAGAGGCTCATCAGCTGTGCCTTCCGATGAGGGCGAAAGCCGTGCCGACTCGCGCCGCAGGTAATTTATCGTACGGCGGAGCGTTCGCGTCGCACAGTGGCAAATCTCGCAATCATGAGCATGATGGCGATGCCCAGCATGGCGCCGAGACTGTTGGCCAGGATGTCGCGGAGGTCTGGCACGCGCGTCGGCAGGAACTGCTGGGTGAACTCGATGACGCAGGTGGTGGCGACGCCAAGAGCAAGGGCGAGCCACCACCGCTGGCGCCCGAGCAGCACGAGCAGGAGCGCACCGAGAGGAACGAACATCGCCACGTTGGCCAGGAACTCGACGAGATCGTAGGTAATCCAGGCGGTTGCCGGCGTGCCGGCGACGAAGTGCAGCACAGCGCTGAGCACGCCACTGTTGCTGTCATCGAGCGGCTGCGGGCCGAGCGTGACGCTGCCGATCAGCGCGAGGTACGCGACCGTGCCAGCGAGGACGGCAGCGCGGGAGCGGGACATCGTTCTATCGTGCCCTACTCCCGCTCCCGTTGGTCGAGGAGGCCGCCAGGCCGTCTCGAGACCCCCGACCGGAGTTGCGCGCTAGCGGCCGAGCAGCTGCTCTGCCAGAAGCTCGAGCGTGCGCATGCGAGCCGGTGACGTGGTGGCTGCGGCATCCTGGTGCGCGGAGGCGACGGGCTGCAGCATGACTTCGTCGACGCCGAACTTCTCGGCGAGCGACCTGACCTGGGCTGCGGCACCGGCGGCGTCGCCGATGACCCAGCTGGCCGACATCCGCTTCACGAGTTCTGCCTGGTTCGGATCCAACGTCGCGGCCTGCGCCTCTTCGACGGTGGCGAGTGGGCCGAGCGGCATTCCGCTGCGGAGCCTGGCCATCTGCTGCATCTGGGGCAGGGCAAGGGCGTGCGCCTCTTCGGATGTCTCGGCAACCGACGCATTGAGCGTGAGGAACGTGCGCGGGGTAGCCAGGGTCTCCGACGGCTTGAACTCACGGCGGTAGATCCTGAGCGCCTCGGTGGTGCTGTCGCCGGAGAAGTGATTGGCGAACACGTACGGCATGCCGCGCTCTGCGGCGAGGTGGGCCGAGTATTCGCTTGAGCCCAGCATCCAGAGCTGAGGCACAGAGGTGGCAACCGGGGTGGCATGCAATTCGTACGTGCGGCCGCTGGTGAGGTCGAGGGTGGCGCCGTCGGGGTGCAGCAGTGCCGTGATGTCGCCGATGTTGCGCGGGAACGCCTCGACTTCGCTGACCGCTCCGCTTGCGCGCAGCAGCGCGCTGATCACGGGGTCACTGCCGGGGGCACGGCCGAGGCCGAGATCGATGCGGCCGGGGAATGCTGCCTCGAGCAGCGCGAACTGCTCGGCGATGATGAGCGGTGAATGGTTCGGCAGCATGACGCCGCCGGAGCCGACCCTGATGCGCTCTGTGCGCGAGGCGAGGATACCGATGAGTACCGGCGGGTTGGTCGATGCCACCGCTGCCATGTTGTGGTGTTCGGCGACCCAGTAGCGCTCGAATCCCAGCGCGTCTGCGCGTTGGGCGAGGCTGATCGACGCGGTAATGGCGTCTGAGGAGGTCTGGCCGGTACGAACCGGAATGAGGTCAAGTACGGAGAGCGCAAGCGGAGTAGTCATCACGGAAGTGAACCCTCCGCGGTGCGGAGTTATTCCGGTCTGGGCCATTCCGGCTTTGGCAGGTCCTGGCCTGCTGCCACCTAATCCGCGAGAGCGAGCACCTTCTCTGCGGCCTCCGCCAGGGCGAACCCGTATGAGGGCCCGTGTCCGGCCGCGTGCACGGCGAGCGGATGCAGCTGGTGCAGCGGGATCCGCTCGCGCCAGAGCGCGCGGAGCGGCAACACCGACTCGTATCCGGCCAAAATGACGTTCAGATGTGGGCATCCAAACAGGGCGAGCATGGCGAGGTCGGTCTCCCGGTGTCCGCCGTGCGCCGCTGGATCGATGAGCACGACGCCGTCTGCCGACCAGAGCACGTTGCCGTTCCAGAGGTCGCCGTGCAGTCGTGCCGGCGCGTCTTCGTCGTCGAACTCACCCCGAGCAATCAGGTCGCAGGCATCGCGAACGAGCTGCTCCCCCACCGCGGTGATCGACCCGACCTTCACCGCGACATCGAGGTATGGCAGCACGCGGTCGCGGGCGTAGAACACGCCCCAGCTCGTCTCGTGGGCGGCCGGCAACGAGCGGTTGCCGATGTAGAGCGGTCCGTCCCAGCCATCTGGCGGAGCACCGAACGCGGCGGCCCCAGCGGCATGCGTCACGGCGAGGGCCGCGCCGAAGTTGCGGGCGGCATCCGCTGTGGGCGCCACGCTCTCGATGTGCTCGATGACGAGGTGGCCAGGCTTGACGTCGATGACGGATGCGACGCTCGCGCCATGCGCGGCAGCCAACCAGGCGAGGCCCGCGGCTTCAGCCTCGAAGAACTGGGGCGGCGGATCGGTGCGCCTCTTCACAAACTCCAGCCGTTTGTTCATGACTTCACTCTGCACCGGGCGCTGCGCCTTGTCGAGGTTTCCGGACTCTGCCAGCCCGTCAGGTGCGCCCGATCTGCATAACTTGCGCCCGGTCTGCATAACTCCTGCACATTGCTTCTTCCGCCAGAAACCGCCCCGGGATTCCGGGGCAGCTGCCGAGTTCGGCAGCGAATTGCAGGAGTTATGCAACTAGGCGGCGGCGAACTGTTGCCCTCGGGGCCGAATTGCAGCCCGACAACGCACAAACGGGCCGCCACCCGAAGGTGACGACCCGTTTCAAGAAGTTCGCGTTGTCAGCGAAGATCCGTTTCGGATGCGACTAGCGACGCAGTCCGAGACGCTCGATGAGCGTACGGTAACGGCTGATGTCGACGTCGGACAGGTATCCGAGGAGACGACGACGCTGACCAACCAGCAGAAGCAGGCCACGACGCGAGTGGTGGTCGTGCTTGTGCTCTTTGAGGTGCTCGGTGAGGTCCTTGATGCGCTGCGTGAGCATTGCAATCTGGACCTCGGGGGATCCGGTGTCACCTGGGTGGGTAGCGTATTCTTCGATGATCGCCTTCTTAGCATTAGCTTCGAGTGCCTTAGATGGGATCCCCTTTCTCTCACTGCGCGGTGCCCGGGGCGGAATGCCTGGGCTCTCTTTATCCGCGGCCGATTAGACGGCAACTTCATGAGTTTAGCAGAGTTGCAACCGCGCGTAAGACTTCTGACGAGATGCTCGTGTACGCCATTGTGGCGTCGGCGACCCGAACGCCGACGCCACGGCATCCAGCTTCGGTTGGGGAGGGGGGAACCTCAACTGAAGGGGTCTGCAGCAATTCTTGTCGCGATATGGGACAAGTGTGCTCCTTTGCGGCAAACCGAGAGCGGATGCCGAGCAAACGTGCATTTTCGCCGTCCCCCCTGCCCTGTGGAGGAGTTGGTCTAGCGAACGGGTGCCGCGGCCAGCAGCTCGTCGAGCCGCTCGTATCCTTCCGAAAGGCCGCCTTCCATCCCACTGGCGATCATGCCGTCCCGATCCTCCTGCAGTTGGTACACGGAGTGCACGCTGACGCGTGTGCGGCCGTTGCCGAGGTCTTCGAAGGAGGCCGAATCCAGGCTGACGTGGCCGGGATATCCGTCGAATTCGAAGGTCTGCACGATTCGCTCCTCTGGCTGGACGCTGTGAAAGACGCCACTAAATCCGTAGACACCGCCCTCCGCGTCTGTGTGGGTGTATGCCCAGGCGCCGCCGGGGCGCACGTCGTATTCCTTGAGGTCCATGGTGAGACGCCTCGGCCCTAGCCACTGGGCGACGAGTTCCGGTTCTACGTGTGCCCGGTAGACATCTGCCAGCGGAGCGTCGAACTCGCGCACGATGTCGACAAATGGAACGCCGGGCTGAGCCGTGACGGTAACGGGGTTGTGGGTAGTCATTTCTCTCCTGCTTTCATGGTGTCGAGCACGGCGTCGAGGCGGCGGAACTGTTGCTCGGCGACGAGCCGGTAGTTGTCGATCCATGCGGTGAGCGATTCGAGCGCAGCAGCGTCCAGATGGCAAGGGCGGCGTTGGCCGTCTCTCGTGCGGGTGATGAGCCCGGCACTTTCGAGGACCTGAATGTGCTTTGACACGCCCTGCTTGGTCATGCTGAACGGCTCTGCGAGCTCATTCACCGTGGCCGACCCCCGAGACAGTCGAGCAACAAGCGCCCGCCTGACCGGATCTGCCAGGGCCAGGAATGCGCGGTCCAGCTGCTCATCCTGCTCGTGCCGGCCATCACTCTGTAGCATCAATCAACCTTTTCGTTTATCAACCGTTTAGTTGACTCTTTCACGATAGGAGCATGCACTCGTGCCGTCAAGGGTGAGATCGGTAAAACTGCACGCGGGTGCAATCACGCTGATCGCGGCACGGCGGCATGTTTGCCGAAGTCCTCGATTCACCGAGCCGCTCCTGCTTGACTGGTGCTGTGACCACGACCGACGCCACCGGCACTCCGGAATCGACAGAGTCAAACAGTGCTGCAAGCACAATCGGTACACGATTCGAGCGGCTGAGCACAGAGTCGGCGAGCGCCATCCTTGAACAGGTATGGGGCATCCGTGCCGCCGCGCTTTCCCGGCTCGATACCGAGAATGACGACACCTTTCACGTCCACTTGGCGCACGCGATTTCAGCGTCCGCAGTAACCGCGGTCACGCAGGAAACAGTTCCCGCTCACGCCGCCGACTTCGTGCTCAAGGTGGCGCACCCCGCCGAACCAGCAGAGCAAATCGAGCTGCAGAGTGCGGCTCTCCTGCACGCTGCGGCTCGCAACCCCCTACTGCCCCTGCAAAAGATCATTCCGGCGCTCACTGGCGAACTCCACCCCCGGGTATCAACGCCGTTCGGCGGCAGTCACGACGGCAGCAGCAGCGGCGAAAGTGGCAGTGGCCACGGCGCCAGCCGCCTCGGCCGCCTCCTCACGTACATTCCAGGGCGGATGCTGCAGGACACGTCGCCCACGCTCCCCCAGTTGCACGCGTGCGGGCGCAGCCTCGCCACCCTTGCGGCAGCCCTCGCCGACTTCGAGCATCCTGCGGCTCACCGCGCGCTCCCCTGGGACCTGCAACAACTCGGAATGCTCAGGGACAAACTGCCGGCCGTCGCCGACGACGCCCTGCGTGCCGAACTAGACGGTGCACTCCGCACACTGTTGCGCGACACCCTCCCCCGGCTTCACCGCACCCGTCGCCAGGTGATCCACAACGACTTCCATGGCGGAAACGTTGTGGTGGATCCGACCGACCCGGCATTCGTCACCGGGATCCTCGACTTCGGCGACACCGTCGCGAGCTTCCTGGTGGCCGACCTGGCCGTGGCCATGTCCTATGTCATCGGCCCCACGGGCGGCAACACGACCGGCGCCGACACGACAGGCATCGACACGACGGGCACCGACCCGACCGGCACCGACACAACAGCCGCCGACCCCTGGCTCGCCGCAGACGCCCTCCGCGACGGCTACCGGGAGATCACGCCACTCACCGACGATGAGCTGGCCATGCTGCATCCGCTCGTCGTCGGCCGACTGGTGCAGCGCCTCGTGCTTGGCAGCTGGCTGGCCGAGTCGGACCCGGCCAATGCGGCATACACAGCCCGCAACCTGCGGACGACCCTCGACCAATTCGCCAGCGTGAAAGGAGCGCTGTAATGGCCGGACCGAGCAGCTATTTCAACCCCGATCGCCAGGGAGAGCTCGCCGCAGACCAGCGCGAATTGGTCGCACAGCGGGAGCGCCTTCTCGGCCGCGCGTACCGCTTGTTCTACGAACAGCCGATCGAGATCGTGCGCGGTGCCGGCACCCGCCTCTACGACGCAGACGGCACCGCGTATCTCGACGTTTACAACAACGTGCCATCCGCCGGCCACTCCCACCCGCGGATCGTCGACGCCATCGCGACCCAGGCGGCCACCCTCAACACGCACACCCGCTACCTCAGCCGCGGCATCCTGGACTATTCGGCCGACCTGCTCGCCACCTTTCCGGCCGGCATCGACAACGTCATGTTCACCTGCACAGGGTCGGAGGCCAACGACCTGGCGCTGCGGCTGGCCAAAGCGGTGACCGGCAACGAGGGCGTGATCGTCACCCGCAACGCGTACCACGGGATCACCACGGAGGTCGCGGCCATCTCCCCCTCCCTCGGCGGCCTGGGCTCCATCGCCCCGTGGGCACGGGTCATCGACGCACCGACCGGCGACGGCGCCGCCTTCATCCACGATGTGATGGATGCAGCAGACGAGCTGGGTCAATCCGGCCACGGGCTTGCCGCGGTCATCGTCGACACGATCTTCGCCAGCGACGGCGTGATCCCCGGCGACAACACTCCAGGCGCTCCCGGGTTCCTGGCTGGTGTCCTCGCCATGACGCACGCCGCGGGCGGCCTCTTCATCGCCGATGAAGTGCAGCCGGGGTTCGGTCGACTCGGCAGCTGGAGCGGTCACACGCATGCAGCGGATGCCGACACCCGCGTCCCCTTCGGTACCCCTGCGTCCGGCCTCTGGGGTTTCAGCCGCCACGGCATCGTGCCCGACATCGTCACGCTCGGCAAGCCGATGGGCAACGGAATGCCCATCGCGGCCATGCTCGCCAGGCGGGAACTCGTCGACGAGTTCGGGTCGACGACGCGCTACTTCAACACCTTCGGCGGCAACCCGGTGTCGATCGCCGCCGCACAGGCAACCCTCGACGTCGTGCGTGACGAGCGCCTTCACGACAACGCCGCTCACGTCGGCGGCTACCTGGCCGACCAGCTGCGTCAGCTGGCCAGCACGACGCCAGAGCTCGGTGCGGTGCGTGGGGCTGGGCTCTTCATCGGCGTTGACATCGTGGATGCCGCCGACGGGAGCCCCGACGAGGCACGCACCATCCGACTGCTCAACGAACTTCGCAGGCGGCACGTGCTCATCGGGGCATCCGGTCTTGGCAACAACACGCTCAAGGTGCGCCCGCCGCTGCCATTCAGCATCGCGGATGCCGACCTCTTCCTCACCGAGCTGGACGGCGCGCTCAGCGCCCTGCGCTAGCTCGTCGCCCATCGGCTCGGCGGGTCTCGAGACACTCGCTGGCGCTCGTTCCTCGACCAACGGGAGGGACAGAGGGCAGGCGGCTAGAAGATCCGAACGGCAACCTCCGCGGGCGCCGCGAGCAGCTCCTCGATCTCGTCGTCGAGCTTCACCAGGGTGAGCGAGGCGCCCGCCATGTCGAGCGAGGTGCAGTACTCCCCCACATAGCTCCGGCCCACGGTGATTCCGCGCTCGGCCAGCTGCTGGTGCGCGCGCCCGTACAGGATGTACAGCTCGCTGATCGGAGTGCCGCCGAGTCCGTTGATCATGAGGGCCACGCGGTCGCCCGACTGATAGGGCAGGTCATCCACCACTGCGTTCAGCAGCTCATCCACGATCTCATTCGCCGAGACCAGCTTCGCGCGGCGCCGTCCTGGCTCCCCATGGATGCCAACGCCCACCTCCATCTCGTCCTCACCCAGTTCAAACAATGGCGACCCCTTCGCCGGCGGCGTGCAGGAGGTGAGCGCGATGCCCATGGTGCGCGTGACGCTGTTCACCTTCTCGCCGATCCGAACGAGCTCATCGAGGTCTGCGCCCTTCTCTGCCGCAGCACCGACGGCCTTCATCACGAAGAAGTTGCCTGCGACGCCGCGTCTGCCCACCGTCCACGTCGAGTCCTTCACCGAGACATCGTCGTCGATGAACAGCGTCTTGACCGTGATGCCGTCGGCCTCACTCAGTTCCGCCGCCATTTCGAACGCCATCTTGTCGCCGGTGTAGTTGTTGACCAGCAGCAGCACACCCTTGGGCGAGGCCAGCAGCTTCGTCGTCTCGTAGACGTATTCCATGGGAGGGGCGGAGAAGATGTCACCGGGGCACGCGGCATCCAGCATGCCCTTGCCCACCGTCATCACGTGTGCGGGTTCGTGACCGGAGCCCGAACCCTGGATGATCGACACCTTGTTCGGGTTCGGGGCGTCTTTCCGCATGATCAGGTTGTACTCCGGCACATACGTGAGAGTGTCGGGGTTGGCCAGCGCAATGCCGGTGAGCATCTCTGGCACGTACTGCTTCGGGTCGTTGACGAATTTCTTCATGTCCTGGGCTCCATTGCCTTCAGTTGTTACTCCGCCCTGCGCCCCTCCGGCACAGGTTTGATCAGGGAAAACACGGCCGGGTCAGCGCCCGCCCATCCAACGCCGTTCAACGCGCCGCCCACTCGGAGCTCAGCCGCTCCAGCATCACGGCCACCGCAACGGCGCCGGGATCCGGAGACCCGATGCTGCGTTCTCCGGTGTAACTGGCGCGGCCACGCATCGCCTGCATCGGGGTGGTGGCATCGGCGCTGGCCCGCGCAACGAGCGCGAGCGCCGCGAGGGTGTCGGCAGCGTCGGCCGCGTCGCCGCCCGTGCCAGCCGCGTCCTCGAGCGCATCCGCTACCGGCACCAGCGCGTCGAGCAGGGTCTTGTCGCCGACATCCGAATTGCCGCGTGCCTTGATGCCGTCGATTGCGGCCCGCAGCATCTCCACGACGTCGGCGGCAGTGAGCTCGTCCTTGCCCCTGGCCGATGTCGATGCGCGCAGGAACGCGGTACCCCAGATCGGCCCAGACGTACCGCCGATCCGCCCCGAAATGACCATGGCAATCTTCTGCAGGAACACTGCTGGGCTGCTCCTGTCGTAGCTGTCCCAGTCGGCCAGCACGATCTCGAAGCCGCGGGCGAGCGAGTATCCGAAGTCGCCGTCTCCGACGACCGCATCGAGGTCGCCGAACTCCTTCTCGTTGTCGACCGCCGTCTGCGCGATGCTGCGCACGACGAACTCGGTGTCTGCCACGCCGGATGGGCTCATGTGAGGTTCCTCTCTGGTGCCTGGAGTATGGCGTCGAAATCGGCGAGGGTGACCCACGCGCCAGGGGTGAGGTTCCGCGGATCGCCCAGCGTCACCGTCGCTTCCCCATCGGGGTCGCCGAGGGAGGACACCACGAGGGATGCCCCATCGAAATGTTCGGCTGCTGTGTAGCTGCTCACGGTGATCACCGTCTTCAAGCCTGCGGCGAGCGCTGCGCGCAGTCCGTTCTCGCTGTCTTCGACCACCACGGCATCCGTAGCGTCGATGCCAAGCTCCCTGATCGCATGCAGGTAGATGTCGGGAGCCGGCTTCTTCGCGGCCACGATATCCCCGGCGAAGACGCTGAATCGTGCGGCCAGCTCGTCACCAACGGCATGGCTGAGCACGGCGCGAACGGATGCCTCAGCCGACGTCGACGCGACGGCCAGCGTCCAGCCTGCTGCCGCGGCATCCGTCACGATGCGCCTGATACCCGGACGCGCCGGCATCACGCCTGACGCTACCCGCTCTGTATAGATCGCCGTCTTTCGCTTGTGCCACGCGGCGACGGTGTCTGCCCACTCCGCGGGGTCGTCCGACAGGCCGATTTCGGCGGCAATGCTCGGTGTGAGGATGCTCGTCATGCGCTCCTTGCCGCCGCCGATCTTCACCTTCTCGGCGTAATCTTCGTCGCTCCAGTGCACTGGGACGCCGAATTCCTCGAAGGTCTGGTTGAACGCAGGCAGGTGGCCGTCACGCTCCGTGTCGGCGAGCACCCCGTCACAGTCGAAGATGAGCGCCGGCACGATCAGTCGGCCTTGCCTGCGCTGCCGAACTGCTCGGCCAACGCAATGGTCATGCTGACGATGTCACCGCGGACGAAGCTGAACAACGACGGCGGATCCCATTTGTCCCTGGCCTCGGCGTCTTTCAAGAAGGCCAGGTTCGATTTCATGTAGGTGATCTTCAGCGCCGTTGAAATGTTCACCTTGGCGCAGCCGCGCGCGATGAGATCGGCGAACTGGGCGTCGGTAAGACCGCTGCCGCCGTGCAGGGCGATCGGGATCGGATGCGCTTCGACGATGTCGGTGACGCGCTGGAAGTCGAGTACCGGCTCATGCTTGTACACGCCGTGGGCATTGCCGATCGCCGGCGCGAACACGTCGACCCCCGTGGCTTCGATATAGCGGAGCGACACCTCGAGCGTCTGCCTGGCTGACGGCGTCTCAGAGCCGATACCGTCTTCCACGCCCGTGATCGACTCGATCTCGCCCTCGACGTGGGCGCCGAAGGTCCTGGCCTGCTTGACCACCTCGACCGATTGCCGCTGGTTCTCTTCAACCGGCAGCGTCGAGGCGTCGAAGAGCACGGAGTTCCAGCCGCGCTCAAGGCACTCTGTGATGAGGTCGCGATCCGGGCAGTGGTCGAGGTGCAGGGCGACGGGCACGTCGATCCCTGCGGTCATCGACTCCCACATGGCGTACAACACCTTCGACCCGATCGATCTCACGGTCTTGACGGATGTCTGCACGATGACGGGCGAGCGGGCCTCAACAGCCCCGGCCAGTACGGCTTCCATCGTCAGGTCATTCACGATATTGATTGCCGGAACGCCGTAGCGCGCAGCAAATGCGCGGTCGACGATGTCTTTCAGAGTGGAAACAGCCACATTGCTCACCTACCCCATCTGGGGGTCATCCTAGGGCGAGTGGTGCGTGCCGGACAAGAGTGGACGGCGGGTCTCGAGACACTCGCCTGCGCCACATGGACGGAATGTCGCCCCGTTGGTCGAGGAGGCCGTTCACGGCCATCTCGAGACCTACAGTGAGGAGATCGGCCAGCCAGATTTCGAGACGCTCGCTGGCGCTCGCTCCTCAATCAGCGGTTGGCGGGTCAGCGTTCGAAGATGAGCAGCGTGGATGTCGCACTCGCGTACAGCCGGCCATCGGCATCCGTCAGCGTTGCCTGTGCGAATGCCACACGCCTGCCCGATGACAGCAGCGTGGCTTCTGCACGCACGAGCCCTGTGTCGGCGAGTATGGCGCGGTGGTACGACACCTTGAGCTCCAGCGTCGTGTAGCCCTGGGTCGGGCTGAGCTTGGACTGGGTCGCGCACCCGCACGCACTGTCGAGCATCGTGGCCGCATAGCCACCGTGCACTGAACCGATCGGGTTGTAGGCGTGGTGGCCTGGCACGCCCTCAAAGACCGCCCGGCCGTCGTCGACCTCGACGAGCTGGATGTCGAGCGACTCCGCGATCCCTGGGCGGCGGCCCGTCGAGATTAGCGCCCGCAACTGGTCAAGTCCTGACTGGCCGGGGGCGACCTCGTCGTTGAGCGTCACCGGTGGTCTCCTTCGCCTGCGCGGGTTGTTGCGGCTTGGGTTGGGGCCGACGACGGCGTCGCAGGCGGCGTGGCGAATCTCGACGCAACCTCCTCCAGCACCGATTCGGAGCCGGCGTAGATGCCGGTCTCCCGCGGCCAGTGGCTGATCACATCGGTGAAGCCGAGTTCTGCCGCGCGGCCGACCGCATCGTCGAAGGCGCCAACGCTCGACAGCGAGTATGCGCCGCCGCTGTCGAGTGAGAGGTAGCGGTCGAGTGTGGCCGGGTCCCTGTCGACCGCGACTGCGGCGTCGTCAAGCCGTCCAGCCAGGGCCTCGACGGCCTTCCACCAGTCCTCGCCCACGGCGCCGTCCTTGCCGGTGGTCACCCAGCCGTCGCCGAACGTCGCGACAAGTTTCAGCCCCTTCGGCCCGTTGGCTGCGATCACAAATGGAACGCGCGGTTGCTGGCTCGGTCGCCCCACCATGCGCGCCTTCACCGCGGTGTACCAGTCGCCAGAGAAGCTGATGCCGCCAGATCCCGGCGTCTCGTGCCTGAGCAGCTCGTCGAGTCTGGTCACAAACTCCGCGAACCGTTCGTGCCGCTCTGCTGGCGAGTATTCGGGCTGGCCGAGCACGTACGCGTCGAAGCCTGTGCCGCCAGAGCCGATGCCGAGCAGCAGGCGGCCACCCGAGATGTCGTCGATCGTCGCGACTTCCTTCGCAAAGGGCACCGGATGCCGGAAGTTGGGCGACGACACGAACGTGCCGAGGCGGATCCGACTGGTGACAACGGCCGCGGCGGCCAGCGTTGCCGTCGTGGCATGCCAGGGCTCGTCGGCCAGCGTCCGCCACGACAGGTGATCGTAGGTCCAAGCGTGGTCGAAGCCGAGGCTCTCGGCGCCCTCCCACTTTCGGCGGGCATCCGCCCACGAGTCTTGCGGAAGAATCGTGATTCCATATCGCATGATGCGAGTCTACGGATGCGGCATCCGCTCGCCACTCCCAGCGGCTCGTTTCGTGTGATTGGCCGTCGTCCACAGTTTCGTCGTCACTGTTCTTCGCCGCTGGCCTTCGTCGCTGAAATTTCTTCACTACTGTCGGTTGTCGGTGCCAGACTCTCGGCATGACAGGCATCCAGAGTTCAGCACCCCGTCAGCCGCACCCCACAGCGCACTGCGGCATTGTTCCGCCGTACCTGTTGGCACGACTGGCAGACCAGCGCGACCCGCAGTTCCAGGCTGCGGCTGAGGCGGCCAGGCGCTCGCTGGCGCATGACGAGCCGATCCGGTCAGCTCGGCAGTTCGTGCACCCTACGGTGACCGGTAGCGCGACGACAAAAAAGGACACGCACCCACTCAACGAACCGCAGCGCATTGTGTCGGATGCCGGCGGCCGCGAGACGCTGCCCGGCGCTGTCGTGCGCAGCGAAGGGCAGCCAGCCACAGCGGATGTCGCGGTGAACGAGGCCTATGACGGTCTCGGGCACACCTTCGACATGTTCCTGAGCGCCTTCTCCCGTGCCTCGATCGACGGAGCAGGCCTGGCGCTCGCTGCGACGGTGCACTACGGGCTCGAGTACGACAACGCATTCTGGAACGGCGAGCGCATGGTGTTCGGCGACGGAGACGGCGAGGTGTTCAATCGCTTCACCATCTCGCTCAGCGTCATCGGCCATGAGCTCACCCACGGTGTCACGCAGTTCACCGCAAATCTTGACTATCGGGGCCAATCTGGCGCACTCAACGAGTCCGTCTCCGACGTCTTCGGTGCTCTCGTTGAGCAACACGCCCAGCGGCAGACCGTAGCGGAGGCCAGCTGGCTCATCGGAGAGGGGCTGTTCACCGATGAGGTGCAGGGCGTCGCGCTTCGGTCGTTGAAGGCACCGGGTACCGCGTACAACGACGACGTTCTCGGCACCGATCCACAGCCGTCGAGCATGGCCGACTACGTGACAACGACGGATGACCACGGTGGGGTGCACATCAACTCCGGCATTCCGAACCGGGCGTTCTACCTCGTAGCGGATGCCATCGGCGGGTTCGCGTGGGAGGCGCCAGGCCAGATTTGGTACGACACACTGACCTCTCCAGACCTGTCATCCGACGCCGACTTCGCCGAGTTCGCCGCGGCGACGCTCACCGCTGCCGCTGCACGGTTCGGCGGTGACTCACCGGAATACGACGCGGTGGTTGCCGCGTGGACGACAGTGGGCGTGCCACTGCCGGATGCGCCTCCCCCGGCGGGGACACCACCGGTCACACCGACGCCGAGCGCGCGAACAAAGCGGAGTAGCATCGCGGCATGAGGGTCATGGTGTCGCGAAGCGGCGGAATCGCCGGCTTGCAGCGTGTCTGGGAGGTGCGGGTCGACGACCAGCCGGATGCTCTCGACTGGCGTGCACTTCTGGCCGCGCTGCCCTGGGATGACACCCCGCAGACCGCGCCCGAACCCGATCGGTACATCTACCGCATCCGCTGCGCGCCGCACGAGGTTGTGCTCGCGGAGCCGCAGGTCTCCGGCCAGTGGCGCGAATTGGTGGATCGGGTGCGAGCAGCGGCCAGCGGATGACGAAACGGACGTCGCGTGGGACGATGAAGCATGGCTAACGACGAGGGACCCGTAGAAGTACTCTCCGCCGACGAATGCTGGGACACGTTGCTGTCGACCAGCCTCGGACGTCTGGGCGTCGCCGTTGCCGGCGAACCCGAGATTTACCCGGTCAACTTCGTCACGGCAGACCGCAAGTTGTACTTTCGGACAGCTGAGGGCACCAAGCTGCTCTCCCTGGTGGTGAACCAGCGCGTGGCATTCGAGGCAGACGGCGTCGGCAACGACCAGGCCTGGAGCGTCGTCGTGAAGGGTACGGCGCGCATTATCGAGAAGCAGTCGGAGATCGACTCTGTCAACGCACTTCCATTGCAGCCGCTGATTCCCACCCTGAAGTACATCTTCGTGGAGATCACCCCAACCGAGATCTCGGGGCGCAGATTCGAACTCGGCCCTGAGCCTGAACGGTACTAATCCAGGAGCGCGAGGAGTGGGCTGCGGGGTAAACCGTCAGTCGCCCGCTCGCTTGCCTACCGCAGGACCAGTACCGACAGCAGCGCGACCGCGTAGGCGTCGGCCGGGCTGGATGCCTCGCAGACTGAGACCGTGTCATCGTGCTGCACATCGACTTCGAAGCGGTCATCCGCCAGCCGTCGCAGTGCGCGAAAACTCGATCCGAGAAGCTCTCTGAGCTGGTCTTCACGTGGCAGCCAGAGCGCATCCTCGAGGGCGAGCGAATCGAGCGCCCACTCCGTTGTTCCGTTGAATCCCAGGATCGTGCCCGTGTCGAACACGTGCGGCTCGATCGTCATGTCGCTGACGGTGAAGACGTCGCCCTCCAGCTCGGCGCGCTCAATGCGGAAGGCATCCCCAGACAGCGGATGCCACACCACTCCGAGCAGCCGCAGCTCGCGGGCCAATTCGGTGGAAATCATCCCCCATTATTTGCACCGTCCGACGCGGAATGGAAGAGCGGGCACGGAGATGCCTGCAGCGCGATCAGCCGCGTGCCGACGTGCGCCGCGCCACGGTGGCCAGACGCCGTCGTGAGCCCGCACAGCACAACGGCGTGGTCACGAGTGCCGTCGGCATCCGTGGCCACGCCGTGTGCGTGAAACAGGTCGAGTGGTTAGCTGACGCCCAGCAGGTCGATCACGAAGATCAGCGTCTGGCCGCTCAGGTGGTGTCCTGAGCCGGCGGGTCCGTATGCCAGGTGCGGCGGAACGATGAGCTTGCGACGGCCGCCGACCTTCATGCCGGGAATGCCCTGCTGCCATCCGGCGATCAGGCGGTCAAGCGGGAAGTTGATGGACTGGCCGCGACCCCACGACGAGTCGAACTCCTCACCGGAGTCGTACTCGACGCCCAGGTAGTGCACGTCTACCGTCGCGCCTGGCGTCGCTTCTTCGCCGTCTCCCACAACGATGTCAACGATCTCGAGGGCCTCGGGCGCCGGGCCATCTGGTGCGTCAAGTTCTGGCTTTGAATTCAAATCAGTCATGTATCCATCCAAGCGGATTCTCGCCCAGTTCGCACAACCGAGAATTCCTCCTTGCGCGAACGGATGCCCGGGTGCAGGCTGTTAACAGATGAACTCGTTGACCCGGGAGAGTCGTAGGCAGTGCCACACCACCGGGCGGCGAGTTCTTCCCGTTAAGGGCGATGTCTGCGCGCGACGGCGGTTTCGAGACGCGACCTCCTTTCCGCCGGGGCGGGCTACACGCGGTCGAACATCGTCTCCGGGTTCAGGATGCCGAGCGGATCGAACACGGCCTTCAGCTGACGCTGCAGTTCGTAGCTGGTGTCACCCAATTCCTCAGCGAGCCAGCGCTTCTTCAGGATGCCGACGCCGTGCTCTCCCGTGAGCGTGCCGCCGAGTGCCAGCGCCGCGTGGAAGAGTTCGCTGGCCGCATCCCAGACGGCGTCAGGTACGAGCGGAGCATCGACGGCGCGGTCGGGGTCGGCCTTGATCACGAAGTTCGGGTGCAGGTTTCCGTCGCCGGCGTGCGCGACGGTGGGGATGAGGATGCCGGTGCGCGTGCTGATCTCGTCGATCGCCGCGAACATCTCCGCCATGCGTGAGCGGGGCACGCTGACATCCTCGATGAGTACCTCACCAAGTGCGACGAGCGCCGGGTGAAATGACCGGCGAATCGCGAGCAACCGCTCCCCCTCTGCGGCATCCGTCGACAGGCGAGCGGTGCCGCCGCTCGCGGCGAGGATCTCCATGGCCAGCTCGGCCTCTGCGACGGCTGCGACGCCATCCGTTTGAACCAGCAGGAACGCACCATCATTGATCGGCAGTCCGGCCGTGCCCGCGTCGCCGAGGTAGGCGGCGATGGTGGTGAGCGCCATTGGGTCGAGGAGTTCCATGACGGCAGGTTGCACACCCTCAGCGATGAGGCGAGCGGATGCCGCCGCCGCTGTCGTCACATCGGGGAACACTGCGCCGATGGTCATGGTGACGCCCTGCACGATTCGTCGCGTGCGCACTGTCGCCTCGACGATGACGCCGAGCGTGCCCTCTGAACCCGTCATCAGGGCAGTGAGGTCGTAACCGGTGACGCCCTTGACGGTTCGATGACCCATTTCGAGCAGGCGGCCGTCGGCCAGCACCACCTTCAGGCCGAGCACGGCTTCCCTGGTGACGCCGTATTTGGCGCACAGTAAGCCCCCGGCGTTCGTCGCGATGTTGCCGCCGACGCTGGCGATGGCCTTGCTGGCCGGATCTGGCGCGAACCACAGTCCGTGTTCGGCGAGCGCATCGTTCAGGTTTTGGTTGATGACCCCCGGCTCGACGACGGCAAGCTCGTCTTCCGGCCTGATTTCGAGGATTCGGTTCATGCCGGCGACGCTCAAGACGATGGAGCCCTCGCCGCCGCAGGCGCCGCCGGCGAGCCCGGTTCCGCTGCCGCGGGTGACGACAGGAACCCTGAACTCTGTTGCGATGCGCAGCGTGGCCTGCACGTCCTCGATCGAGCGAGCGTGGACGAGCGCAATCGGCGTGCCGTCGGCGACCCAGCCGGATCGATCGACCCGGCTGGCCGCACGTTCGTGTGGATCGGTGCTGACAATGCTCCCGAGTTCGGCGACGAGACGGGAGAGGAGAAGAGCAGACATAATCGCTAAATTACACTGCGCCAGCAGGTCTCCCCCGACGCGTGACGCCCTCTTACCGAGAGGGCGCTACGGGGCGGACGCTATCTAGATGACGCCCTGGGCGAGCATGGCATCGGCCACGCGGGTGAACCCTGAGATGTTGGCCCCGAGCACGTAGTTTCCCGGCTCGCCATACTCTTCAGCCGTCTGGGCGCAGCTCTCGTGGATTCCGCGCATGATCTCGGCCAGACGTGCTTCCGTGTGCTCGAAAGTCCAGGAATCCCGCGATGCGTTCTGCTGCATCTCCAGGGCAGAGGTGGCAACCCCACCAGCGTTGGCCGCCTTGCCCGGCGCGAACAGCACGCCGCCCTCGACGAGGATGCGGACGGCATCCGGTGTGCACGGCATGTTGGCACCCTCAGCGACAGCGCTCACACCATTCGCGACCAACACGGCAGCGTCGTCGGCGTGCAGCTCATTCTGCGTGGCGCACGGCAGCGCAACGTGGATGGCCGTCTCTGCCGCGATGGACCAGATGTTGCCTGCTGCACGGTATTCAGATGCCGTGCCGCGCAGCTCCGCGTAGTCGGCGAGGCGACCGCGACGGTTTTCCTTGATCTCACGCAGCAGCTCGACGTCGATGCCGTCCTTGTCGTAGACGACGCCGGACGAATCGGAGCAGGCCACGACGGTGCCACCGAGCTGGTGCACTTTCTCGATGGCGTAGATAGCGACGTTGCCCGATCCGGAGACCAGCACGCGCTTGCCGTCGAAGTTCTCACCGCGGGTGGCGAGCATCTGCTCCGTGAAGAAGACCGCGCCGTAACCGGTGGCCTCCGTGCGAGCACGTGACCCGCCCCAGCCGACACCCTTGCCGGTGAGGACACCGGACTCGTAGCGGTTGGTGATCCGCTTGTACTGGCCGAACAGGTAGCCGATCTCACGGCCGCCGACACCGATGTCGCCGGCGGGAACGTCGGTGTACTCGCCGATGTGACGGTACAGCTCGGTCATGAACGACTGGCAGAAGCGCATGACCTCAGCGTCAGACTTGCCCTTGGGGTCGAAGTCGCTGCCACCCTTGCCGCCGCCGATCGGCATGCCAGTGAGTGCGTTCTTGAAGATCTGCTCGAAGCCCAGGAATTTCACTGTGCCGAGCGTTACTGACGGGTGGAAGCGGAGCCCGCCCTTGAACGGGCCGAGTGCTGAGTTGAACTCAACACGGAAGCCGCGGTTGATCTGCACGCGACCGGCGTCGTCGGTCCACGGCACTCGGAAGATGATCTGGCGTTCCGGCTCACAGATGCGCTGCAGGATCGACGCTTCCGCATACTGCGGGTGCCGGTTCACGACGCGGCCGAGGGACTCGAATACCTCTCGCGCGGCCTGGTGAAATTCCACCTCGCCAGCGTTGCGTCGGAGAACGCTGTCGAAAATGGGCTGGATTGCAGGGTCAAGCGAGTTCATAGGTGGATCTTCCTGACGGGAACGGAAGCTTCCAGACTAGCCCTCGTGCTGCGGCCCCAAACTGGGTGCCGCTCAACCTGAGCGTGCAGACCTCCAATGTCCGACAGTGCCAGTTGTGATATCGCGCAGTGGCAAGTGCAGAAGCGCCCGCTAGCCTAAGAATGTGAAATTTGCGCACCTCAAAGTTGAAGGCCAGTCCACCCCACGTCTTGCTGTGACCATTGGAGACTCGGTTCTCTTCCTTGACGAGGTGATGGAAGACGCGCCGCGCGACCTGCAGGAGCTCCTCGATGCAGGGGGAACGGAATACGACCGCGTGCGTGCGCACGTCGACAATGCGCGTGCCCAGAATGTCTCCCTGACGCCACTTGAGGGGCTGCGATACGCCTCTGCCGTGCTGCGTCCGCCGCAGATCATCGCCATCGGCGCCAACTACGCCGCCCATTCCTCAGAGTTGAAGCTGCGCTCGGAGACGGCGGCCACCGTGTTCTCGCTGTGGCCGAACTCGCTCACGGGACACGAATCGACGGTCACCTGGCCGAAGGATCTCGCCACCCAGGTCGACTACGAGGCCGAGGTCGGCGTCATCATCGGCAAGGCCGCACGCAATGTCTCTGTGCACAATGCCCTCGACTACGTCTTCGGATACACCGTGGTCAACGACATCACCGCGAGGGACCTGCAGTTCTCCGAGGCGCAGTGGTCGAGATGCAAGTCGTTCGACGGCTTCACGCCGACAGGCCCCATCGTCGTGACGGCCGATGAGATCGGTGATCCGCAGGACCTGTGGCTGACCACCCACGTCGATGGTCGCATTCTGCAGGATGCCTCAAGCGGCGACATGGTGCGCACCGTTGCCGAGCTCATCGCCTTCCTCTCGAGCACCGCGACATTGCTGCCAGGCACGCTGATCTCCACGGGTAGCCCAGGAGGTGCCGGGTACAGCCGCAAGCCGCAGGTTTTCCTGCGTGACGGCTCCACCGTCACCGTCTCGATCGACAAGATCGGCTACCTCACGACGTACTGCCGCGAGATCTAGGGCGGTTCCCGCGGAACCGGCAGCTGCACCGGCACACATCGCGCCAACCTGAAAAGGCGTGAAGAGTGCTCGTCAGCCTGCCGTTTTGAATGGCCAGAAGCGTAGGCTGTGAACCATTCTGCTGCCGCACGTGGGGAGGAGGCGGTTCATGTCACAGATCTCCGTGGTCATACCCGCCTGGAATGATGCCCGCATGCTCCGCGTGGCACTTGATGCACTCGCGCAGCAAATCAGGCCGGCCGACGAGATCATCGTGGTCGACAATGCGTCAACGGATGACACGGCCGAGGTCGCACGAGCGGCCGGCGCCACTGTTGTCTACGAGCCGCTCCAGGGCATCTGGCCGGCGGCATCCGCTGGATATGACGCCGCTAGTGGCGACATCATCGCCCGCCTGGACGCTGATTCGATCCCTCCCGTCGACTGGCTGATGCACATCGACGCCGAATTCACCCTGTCGCCGGAGGCCGATGTGATCACCGGTCCTGGCGATTTCTATGACTGCAATGCGTTTGTCGCGCTGCTGGGTGGAACCCTCTACATCGGTGGCTTCTTCTTCGCCATGGGATTTTGGCTGACGCAATCCCCGATTTTCGGATCGAACTTTGCCATGCGCAGGGGTGTCTGGCGAGACGTACGCGACCGGGTGCACCGCACCCTGCCTGACGTGCACGACGACCTCGACCTCAGCCTGCACCTCGGGCCGGCGGTGACCGTCGTGTACGAGCCGTCGTTGCGCGTGGGGATTTCGGCCAGGCCGTTCAGCACCTGGAGCGGCTTCAGCAGGCGCATCAGATGGGCATACCGCACGCTAGCCATGCACATGCCAGAGGAGACGCCGTGGCGAAGAGCCGCCGTGAAACGGGGCCTCGCTGCGGCGCAGTCCGACCGGGCCCGCCGGGCGGCATAGTCCGACGACCGGGCCTGCAGGGGGCCTAGGTCGACACTGGCTTCAGCTGGTCGGAGCCGCTCCCCGGTAGAGCTCAATGAGGTCGTACGCCAGCAGGTGCGGAGTGGTCTCGCACGGGCTGTGCCCGGTTGGATACACCCGGAACTCTGCGTTGATCCGATCGGCGAACTCGTGATGCAGATCAATGGGCCACAGATCGTGGTGACCGACAGCGATAAGCGCCGGCACTCTGCTCGCGCGCACGGCGTTGTCGGTGAACGGCACCTGTTTCATGAGCAGGGCGATGTCATCCACGCTCTGTCTGCTCGTGTATTGAAAACGCATCCGCACCAGGTCGAGTCTGCCCGGCGGCACTCGGTTCTTGTTGGTGACGATCCCCCAGACGAGGAGACTCGCGATGCCACGCGGTGGAATCACGTAGCTGAGCGGACCGATCCAGCGCACCCCTGCAAACGATTGCCCTGAGCGAGGGGGAACGCTGAGCAGGGCAAGCGTGGCGAACAGCTCCGGTCGTTTCGTGAGGGCCAGTTGAGCGACGACGCCGGCGAACGAGTACCCGAGCACGTGCGCGGGTGCTGCGCCTTCGTCCAGGAAGGCCACGAGGTCGTCGACGAACAGGTCGTAGCTGTAGTGGCCCTGCTCATTCGGTCCGGCGAGCGCCGACTCATATTGACCGGCCATGTCGTAGCTCTGCACGAAATACCCGGCATTTGCCAGCAGCGGCGCGAGGAGCACAAAGTCTTCCTTCGAGCCAGTGACGCCGGGAACCAGCACCACCCGCGGGGCCTCTGGTTTGCCAAGGGAGATGACGGCGAGCGATCCGCTTGGGGCAGCGAAAATCGATCGCACGGCGCCAGGCGGAAACACCGTCCAGTCGATGTCAGGCAACGTTTCATCACGCGTCGCGAGTTCTTCCCGCGTGCTCTCACCGATGTTCAGTCGGAATTGCTCCCAGATGGACACCTGCTCAGCGTATCGCTGCCGGGGAGAATGAACATGGCATCCGCCCCAACAGCGATCGAAACAGCTCGGTGCTGGCTACTCGATGATCGGAATCGCGGTCGTCGGTGTGGCCACCGTGACTCCCGACAGCCTGGCCGGCTCGAGTTCCCGCATGACGTCGACCCTGGTCATCAGCTTGGACTCGACGACGAGGTCGGCAACATTTCGACCGGTGAGCAGTGCGGTCTTCGCGAGAGCAGCTGCGGCCGAGTAGCCGATGTGCGGAATCAGCGCCGTGATGACGCCGACACTGGATCCCACCATCGCGTCGAGGCGGTCCTCGTTCGCGGTGATGCCGTCGACGCAGTTGACCCTGAGCGTCCACATGGCCTGCGTCATCCAGGCCAGGCTCTGCAGCAGCGAGTGCGCAATCACGGGCTCGAACGCGTTCAACTGCAGCTGTCCGCCCTCTGCGGCCATGGTGACTGTCACGTCAGCGCCGGCAACGGCGAATGCGACCTGGTTGACCACCTCTGGGATCACCGGGTTCACCTTGCCAGGCATGATGCTGGATCCGGCCTGCTTGGGCGGCAGGTTGATCTCGCCGAAGCCGGCCTGGGGGCCGGAGGACAGCAGACGCAGGTCGTTGCAGATCTTAGACAGCTTGATGGCGCTGCGCTTGAGGTTGGCGCTGAACGACATGAACCCACCGGCGTCGCTCGTGGATTCGATCAGGTCTGGCGCGGTCTCGAGGCTCAGTCCGGTGATCTCATTGAGATGACGGATAGCGGCAGCCGCGTACCCCGGATCGGCCGTGATTCCGGTTCCGATGGCCGTTGCGCCCAGGTTGATCTCCGCGAGCAGCCACACGGCCTCTGTGAGCCGGTCGTAGTCTTCACCGAGCGTGGTGGCGAAGCCGTGGAATTCCTGGCCGAGTGTCATCGGCACGGCATCCTGCAACTGGGTGCGACCAACCTTGAGAATGTGGTTGAACTCGACGGCCTTGTCGGAGAACGATCCCTGCAGCGCCTTGAGTTCACGCAGCAGGTGGCGGAGGGAGAAGGTCAGGGCGATCTTGATCGCTGTCGGGTAGGTGTCGTTGGTCGACTGGCTGCGGTTCACGTGGTCGATCGGGCTCAGGATGTCGTAGCGACCCTTGGCGTAGCCGGCATGCTCGAGGGCGATGTTGCAGATGACCTCGTTGGCGTTCATATTGGTGGACGTTCCCGCTCCACCCTGAATCACGCCGACGACGAATTCATCGTGGAACTGCCCATCGATGATGTCCTGGCAGGCGGCATCAATCCAGGCTGCCTTCTCCGGGGAGAGCGAACCGATCTCTTCGTTGGCGCGGGCGCAGGCCTGCTTCACAGAGGCGAGCGCAACGATGAAGTCGGGGTACACCGAGATGGGGCGCTTGGCGATGGGGAAGTTGTCCATGGCCCGCTTGGTGTGCACGCCCCAATATGCGGCCTCTGGCACCTCAAGCGGTCCGAGTGAATCGCTTTCGATGCGGAATCCGGGTCGAGCCACAGTCGAGCTCTCCATTCCCTGGCCATGGCCAGAATTCGTTGATTCGAATCGAAGTGGCGGGGTTGCTGACACGCTGGTTGACACACTGGCTCCATTGCCGTCGGTGGGATGAGCCGAAGCTCGTGACGTTTAACCCTATCGCGGGATGCACGCACGAAAACGGGCCGCAGCGCAGCGGATTGCCGCACCCCGGGGCCACCGCGCACGAAATCACCCGTTCGACGGCGAAATCGTGACTCTCTCGTCTGAGGTGATCACCCGCCAGCGAGTGCTGATGGCCGGTGGAGACGGGAATGTGGGACTATCAAGCCCAAGTATGAGATTGCCTCAACGAGGAGAACACCGTGACAGATCACGACACTGCCGCAGCCAGGGCGCCGGAAGCCGATCTCATCGGCTGGTCGCGGCATCCGTTCACCGCGGCTGGCCGCACCCACGACTGCTTCGAGAAGGGCAGCGGACCAGGAGTCGTACTCATCCCTGAGATCCCCGGCATGACCCCAGAGGTGATGGGGCTCGCAGAGCACCTGGTTGACTCCGGTTTCACCGTTGTCGTTCCCTCGCCTTTCGGCGAGCCTGGCCGCCCGGCGACCGCGGGCTACACGACAGGCGTGGTCGCACGCCTCTGCGTGTCGGCCGAGTTCCGTGCATTCGCGACGAACGCCCACCGACCCATTGCCGACTACCTGCGCGCCGTCGCCGCTGATTTGGCAGGGCGCACCCCCGGCGCCGGTGTTGGCGTGATCGGCATGTGCTTCACCGGTGGTTTCGCATTGGCGACGGCCGTCGACGATTCTGTGCTGGCATCCGTCGTCAGCCAGCCGGCAGTGCCCTTCCCGGTCAGCGCGGCGCATCGCGCAGACCCTGGGGTGTCCGCCGCCGAAATGAACCGCATCCTCGCGCGAACCAATGTGGGCGATCTCTGCGTGCTCGGCCTTCGATTCAGCGAGGACACCGCATCGCCCCGTGCTCGATTCACCGGCTTGCGCGCCCGCCTCGGCGACGCATTCGAGGTCATCGAACTCGATTCGTCGCCGGGCAACGCCAGCGGCTTCTCCCCGCGCGCGCACTCGGTGCTCACGCACGAGGTACGCGAAACACCCGGCCACCCTGCACTGCTCGCCCGTGAGCGCGTGGTGGCCTTCCTGCAGGAGCGCGTGCGCGTCGGGTAGAGCTCCCCCGTTGGCCGAGGAGGCCGGTCACGGCCGTCTCGAGGCCCCGCCCCGCGCACCGGCGCATCGGCGCATCGGCGCTGCGACTTCTCCCCCTGTACGTTCGGCGCGCCCATAACCGCGAACCGCGCCCGCTGTAGCGGGCGCGGTGGGCGATAGCGGGCGCGGGTTTCGAGACGGCCCTGGCGGGCCTCCTCAACCAGCGGTTGGGAGGCTAGACCTTCTCCGGTTCTGCGTCGTCGACGCCGCCGGTCTTGTCGACGCCGTCGATCCCGAGGATCTCCTCCTCAATGACTCCGCCGTAGCCGTCTGCCTGCGGGTCGCCGTGCAGACCGCCGGACACCGCGTACTCCTCCTCAGGAGAGAGGATGAGACGGTTGCGGCCCCAGAGCGCGAATCCGACGAGCATCACGACGTAGACGACGACGATGGCAACAATGGCGGGCTGGAACGTCTCATTGAGCAGGAACCCGACGAAGATCGCCGCGGACAGGATGCCGGCGATCACCGCACCAGGCACACCCCACGGGCTCACGTACGGGCGCTTGGCATTCGGGTACTTCCTGCGGAGGACCACGAACGAGATCATCTGCATGAGGTAGGCAAGCACCGCACCCCAGACGGCGATGTTCAGCACGATGGCACCGGCAACGGCGCCGGCCCCTTCTTCATCCAGGCTGCTGAGCACATCGACAACGACGAGGGCCACGAAGCCGATGACGGCGCCGGCGACCAGTGCCACCCACGGTGTCTGCCGCTTGCCGGTGAGAGACAGGAACTTCGGGTAGTAGCCGGCGCGTGACAGCGAGTACATGTTGCGTCCGTAGGCGAACATGATGCCCTGCAGCGACGCGAACAGGCCGATCAGGGCGAACAGCGCCAGCACGGCAGCAGCCTCGTCACCGACCATGACCCTGAATCCGTCAAGCAGCGGCTCTCCGGCGGTGCCCGTCGCTTCAGCGCCGAGGATTCCGGTGTTCAGGAACAGCACGAGCAGGCCGGTGATGATCAGCGTGCCGCGAGCCCACAGGCCGGCGCGCGGGATGTCCCTCACGGGGTCGTGTGCTTCTTCAGCGGCCAACGGCAGCTCTTCAATGCCGAGGAAGAACCACATCGCAAACGGCAGTGCGAACAGGATGGGCAGCACGCCGTGGGGCAGGAAGGCGCTCTGGCCGGCATCCGGAACGATGTTGAACAGGTTGTCCCACGAGAAGTGCCCGGTGAATGCGGCCATGACGGAGAACACCAGCAGGATGCCGATGGAGATGATGGAGACGACGATGGCGAACTTGAAGGAGATGGCGGCACCAGCGGTATTGAGTGCGATGAAGATCAAGTAGAGGACCACCCACCAGATCCAGGCCGGCATCGAGAAGCCGAGCAACTCGCTGGTTATGCCGTCGGCATACGACGCGGAGAAGAACACGATGACGGCCGTCGTCGCGACGTATTCAATCGTCTCTGCGAGGCCCGTCACGAATCCGCCCCACGGGCCGATTGCCGCACGGGAGAACGAATATGCTCCCCCGGTGTGTGGCATGGCGGAGGCCATCTCACCGATCGAGAAGATCATGCCGTAGTACATGACGATCAACAGGGCGAAGGCGATCAGCATGCCGCCGAACCCGGCATAGTCGATGCCGAAGTTCCACCCGGAGAAGTCACCGGAGATCACGGCCGCAACGGCGAGGCCCCACAGCCCCCAGACGCCGGCTGAACGCTTGAGCTTTCGCTTCTCGAAGTATCCATGCTCTGCCGTCGTGTACGTCACGCCCGACACCCGCAGTGTGTCCTTTGCCATCTCGATTCCTTCTCGATTGGGTTGCACACGCGACGAGCGCCAACGTATACAAAGCTGACAGTTGCTGGCATGACTATAGGGCCATCAATGGTCGGCGTAACTACCTTTGGAAGAAATATCTGCCGAAATCGTTGAAATAGTTCCCCTGACCAGTGGACTTATCGCGGCGCCCTTGTGATGTAATGGTCTGCGTCACACCGAATTGAAGCTGCACCATCGACGTTCTCGCTGAGGAGAAGTTCCATGACACAGGCCTCCGGATTCATCTCCATCGACCAGCTCACCGAGCAGGTGCGCACCGGCGTGACCGACACGGTGATCGTTGCATTCACCGACATGCAGGGCCGACTGGTCGGCAAGCGAGTGTCTGCACGCCTGTTCCTCGAGGACATCGCCGCGCATGGCGCAGAATGCTGCAATTACCTGCTCGCCGTCGATGTGGAGATGAACACCGTCGACGGCTACGCCATGTCGAGCTGGTCACGCGGCTATGGCGACATGGCCATGATTCCCGACATGAACACGCTCCGCCAGACGACCTGGCTGCCGGGCGCCGTGCTCGTCACCGCTGACCTGCACTGGCTCGATGAAGCGCCGGTCGTGGCATCCCCGCGGCAGATCCTCAAGAACCAGCTGCAGCGGCTGGCCGATCGCGGGTTGACCGCGTTCGTCGGCACAGAACTCGAGTTCATCGTGTTCGAAGACAGCTACCGCCAGGCCTGGAAGGCCGGGTACAAGGACCTCACCCCCGCCAGCGATTACAACATTGACTACGCACTGCTGGCCTCCACCCGGATGGAGCCGCTGCTGCGCGAGATCCGGTTGGCGATGGACGCCGCCGGCATGTACTGCGAGGGCGTCAAGGGTGAGTGCAACCTCGGCCAGCAGGAGATCGCGTTCCGCTACGACGAGGCACTCGCCACCTGCGACAACCATTCGGTGTACAAGAACGGGGCCAAGGAGATCGCCGACGCCCATGGCAAGAGCCTCACATTCATGGCCAAGTTCAACGAGCGCGAGGGCAACAGCTGCCACATCCACATCAGCCTGCGGGGCACAGACGGTTCCGCCGTCTTCGCCGACCCTGATGCCGCCGACGGCATGTCCACGATGTTCAGGCAGTTTCTGGCCGGTCAGCTGGCCGTCATGCGCGAACTCACGCTGTTCTCCGCGCCCAACATCAACTCGTACAAACGCTACGTCGACGGCAGCTTCGCCCCGACGGCGATCGCGTGGGGGCATGACAATCGCACCTGCGCCCTCCGCGTCGTCGGCCATGGACACGGCATGCGCGTTGAGAACCGGGTGCCGGGGGGCGACGTGAACCAGTACCTGGCTGTCGCCGCACTGATCGCCGCCGGCCTCCACGGCATCGACAACGAACTCGAGCTGGACGACGCGTTCGAAGGCAACGCCTACGTGAGCGACATGGTGCGGGTACCGGCGACGCTCCGCGAGTCTGCTGCACTGTTCGGTGAGTCCGCCGTTGCCAGGGAGGCATTCGGCGACGAGGTCGTCGAGCACTACCTCAACAACGCGCGTGTCGAAGTAGCAGCGTATGACGCCGCCGTCACCGACTGGGAAAGGGTTCGCGGCTTTGAACGACTCTGAGGTGAACAGCACTGGCACCGGTGCCCGTCGACCTCCGGTCATCGGGCTCACCACGTACCTGGAGCAGTCAAAAACCGGCGTCTGGGATGTGCCGGCATCGTTCCTGCCCAAGGTGTACTTCGAAGCGGTCACTGCCGCAGGCGGCATCGCCGTACTGCTGCCACCGCAGCCCGTTGACAACGTGATCGCCGACCGGGTGCTCGACGGGCTCGACGGGCTGATCATCACCGGGGGCAAAGACCTGGATCCGGCCAGGTACGGCCAGGAGCGGCATCCGCTGACCGACGAGCCACGCCCGGATCGCGACGCGTGGGAAGACACCCTGCTGCGGAGGGCCATCATCAGGGAGCTGCCGTTCCTCGGCATCTGCCGCGGAGCCCAGGTGCTGAACGTCGCGCTCGGCGGCACCCTGCACCAGCATCTGCCCGACGTCATCGGCCAGGGCAGCTACCAGCTCGGCGGTGGCGTGTTCAACGACGTCGGCATCACTGTGGCGTCTGACACCACACTGCACGGCTTGCTTGGGGACGACCTGTCGGTGCCGGTGTACCACCACCAGTCGATCGACCGGGTGGCCGATGGGCTGGTCGTGAGCGCCACGACCGCCGACGGCGTGATCGAGGGCGTCGAGCTGGCGACGGTGCCGTTCGGGGTCGCCGTGCAATGGCATCCGGAGGAGGCGAGTGACGACATCCGCTTGTTCGCCGGGCTCGTGCAAGCGGCAACGACATACGCGGCAACGACGTACGCCACGAACAACGCAACGCCCGGGGAGGCACACGCATGACCAGCTATACGATCATCAACCCGGCCAACGAGTCGGAGGTCAGCAGCGTTGAGTTGCTCGACGCCGACGCCACCGACGAGGCCGTCGATCGAGCAGTTGCTGCCCAGCAGGACTGGGCGAGGGTCGCCCCTGCAGACAAGGCCAGGCTGCTGCGCCGCTTCGCGGAGGCTGTCGACAGCGACAGCGAACGACTGGCGCAGCTCGAGGTGTCGAACTCCGGGCACCCGATCACGCAGGCGCGTTGGGAGGCCAACCACGTGCGCGACGTGCTCACCTACTATTCGGCGTCGCCAGAGCGGATGTTCGGCCAACAGATTCCAGTTGCCGGCGGCATTGACGTCACATTTCACGAACCGCTGGGTGTTGTCGGCATCATCACACCGTGGAACTTCCCGATGACCATCGCGGCCTGGGGGTTCGCCCCCGCCCTCGCGGCCGGCAACGCCGTGCTGCTGAAGCCGGCGGAGTGGACGCCGCTCACCAGCATCCGTCTGGGTGAACTCGCGCTCGAAGCCGGGCTGCCTGAGGGATTGTTTCAGGTGTTGCCCGGGCGTGGCTCAATCGTCGGCGAGCGATTCGTCACGAATCCTGCCGTACGGAAGGTGGTCTTCACCGGTTCGACGGAGGTGGGCAAGAAGATCATGGCCGGCTGCGCTGACCAGGTGAAGCGGGTCACGCTGGAGCTCGGCGGCAAGAGTGCCAACATCGTCTTCGCCGACGCCGACCTGGAGAAGGCCGCAGCGACCGCGCCGTATGGCGTGTTCGAGAATGCCGGACAGGACTGCTGCGCCCGGAGCCGCATCCTGGTGGAGCGAAGCGCGTACGACCGCTTCATGGAACTGCTCGAACCGGCGGTGCAGGGCGTCACCGTGGGCGACCCCACCGACGAAACCACCGAAATGGGTCCGCTCGTCTCAGCCACGCACCACGCAGCGGTTTCAGCGTACGTGCCAGACGACACCAACGTCGCTTTCAGGGGCAGCGCGCCCAGCGGGCCAGGCTACTGGTTCGCGCCGACAGTGCTGACGCCTGCGTCTCGCACGGACCGCGTCGTCACAGAGGAGATCTTCGGGCCGGTGGTCACGGTGCTGCCGTTCGACGACGAAGCGGATGCCCTCCAGCTGGCCAACGACACAGAGTACGGCCTGTCTGGGTCGATTTGGACCCGCGATGTCGGACGCGCGCTGCGGGTGGCGCGCGGCGTCGAGTCTGGCAACCTGTCGGTGAACTCGCACTCCTCCGTGCGGTATTCAACACCGTTCGGCGGCTTCAAGCAGTCGGGGCTCGGCCGAGAACTCGGGCCGGATGCCCCGCTCGCGTTCGCAGAGACCAAGAACGTCTTCATCGCCATGGACTGACTGACTGACTGACTGACTGACCGACTGACCGACTGACCGTACCCCGCACGTTTTTTCACACACCAAACGTTTCAGCACCACGAAGGAGCACTGGATGAGCAGCATCACCCCTATTGACCTCACTCAGCGACTGGCCGGCAAGGTCGCCGTTGTTACCGGAGGGGCAAGCGGAATCGGCCTGGCCACGGCCAGGCGGTTCGCGGCGGAGGGCGCCACGGTTGTCATCGGCGACATGGACGAGGTCGCCGGCCCGGCAGCGGCCGAGCTCGTCGGCGGTCTCTTCGTCAAGGTCAATGTCACAGACGAAGACGAGGTCAACGCCCTCTTCGACACCGCCAACGACACGTACGGCTCTGTCGACATCGCTTTCAACAACGCGGGGATCTCGCCGCCGGAGGACGACTCCATCGAGACCACTGAGCTGCCGGCGTGGCAGAAGGTGCAAGACGTCAACCTCAAGTCGGTCTACCTGTGCTCGCGCGCCGCCCTCCGCCACATGGTGAAGCAGCAGAGCGGATCGATCATCAACACCGCGTCGTTCGTCGCTGTTCTCGGGTCGGCCACCAGCCAGATCTCATACACCGCATCGAAGGGTGGCGTGCTGGCCATGAGTCGTGAGCTCGGTGTGCAGTTCGCGAGGCAGGGCATCCGCGTGAACGCACTGTGCCCTGGACCGGTGAACACTCCCCTGCTGCAGGAACTGTTCGCGAAAGACCAGGAGCGCGCCCAGCGCCGGCTGGTGCACATTCCGGTTGGCCGTTTCGCCGAGCCGGAGGAACTCGCTGCGGCGGTTGCCTTCCTGGCCAGCGATGATTCCTCGTTCATCACGGGGTCGACGTTCCTGGTGGATGGCGGCATCAGCTCGGCCTATGTCACGCCCCTATAAAATCAGACCGTGATGACAGACGAGGCGGTACACCCGAGCGGTGAGGCGTTGTTGCGACCCGTTCGCGGCAGCAACGCCTTCGAGGAGACCGTGCAGCGGTTGCTCCAGACGGTGCGCCTCGGCATGATGGCGCCCGGCGAACGGCTGCCGGCCGAGCGTGACCTCGCCGGCATGCTCGCGGTGAGCAGGGACACCCTGCGCGATGCGATCGCTGCCCTCGCCGACGCCGGCTACCTCGTCTCCCGCCGCGGCCGCTACGGCGGCACGTTCGTGAGCGACGAGCTGCCAATTGGGACGCCCGGTGTCGATGCATCGGGCGAGCTCGTCACGCGGCGGCATTTCCCCGTCGACGAGATCGAAGACACCCTCATCCTGCGCGACATCCTCGAAGTGGGTGCCGCCCGCCATGCCGCCAGCCGGTCGCTCAGTCAGGCCGAACGCGAACTGCTGTGGACAAGCCTCAGCGAGGCGAAGGGTGCAGGAGACGACGACTACCGGCGACTGGATTCACGCCTGCACCTGACCATCGCAGAGGTGGCGGGGTCACCGTCGCTCATGCCGCTCATCGCCGAGGTGCGGATGCGCGTGAACGAAATGCTCGACAGCATCCCTTCGCTCGGTCCGAACATCGCCCATTCAGACGCCCAGCACGAACAGATCGTGATCGCCATCCTCACCGGCAGCCCCGACGCAGCGGCGACCGCCATGAGCGAGCACGTCGCCGGTTCCGCCGCCCTGCTCCGCGGGTTCCTGCAGTAAGTCACTGGCACCAGAAAACGGATGCCGTCCTGCGTGTGGCAAGGACGGCATCCGTTTGTAGATTGTGGTGGAGATCCTAGATGAATGCCAGCGGCAGGAACGGCAGCAGGGCGAGTCCGAAGACCAGCATCAGCACGACGCCAAGCACGGCGCCGGCCAGGATGACGCCGTTCAGCACAATGCCCCAGATGGCGATGGTGCGGCCCGCCGGCTCACGCTGGAGCGCGAGGACACCGGCGACGAGGCCGGCGATCGGCGCCAGGAAGGTCCAGCCGGCGAAGATGGAAACGAGTCCGAGAACCAGGCTTGAAATGCTGAGCGCATTCGTCGTCTGAGACGCAGTCGTCGGACTCTGGTAAACGGATGAGGTAGTCATGAGTGGTTGTCTCCTGTGTAGTGATGCCGGAATGGCACAGCTACAACGCTACGGATCGTGCCGCGGCGACAGTATCGGGTTACCCCCCTGATCTCAACTGGGGCTGGCCGGGGCACGCGCCCCGGCCGCGATGACTACAGGCCCATCAGGCTTTCGATCGGCCCGCGCACGAAGAAGAGCACGAATCCGGCGGCCACAATCCACAGCAGCGGGCTGATTTCCTTCGCCTTACCGGAGAGCGAGCGCACGAGCACCCAGCTGATGAAGCCGGCACCGATACCGTTGGCAATCGAGTAAGTCATCGGCATGACAACGATGGTGAGGAACACGGGCAGCACGATCGAGAAGTCATCGAACTCGATGAAGCGAATCTGCGAAACCATCATCGCACCGACCATGACGAGGGCCGCGGCGGCCACCTCGAGGGGCACGATCTCGGTGAGCGGCGTGAAGAACATGGCGGCCAGGAACAGCAGACCGGTGACCACGTTGGCGACACCGGTGCGTGCACCTTCGCCGATGCCAGCTCCCGATTCCACGAAGACGGTGTTCGATGAAGCGGATGCTGCACCACCGACGACGGCGCCGACGCCCTCGACGACGAGCGCCGACTTCAGTCGGGGGAAGTTACCGTCCTTGTCAGCAACGCCTGCCTCATTGGCGAGGCCCGTCATAGTGCCCATGGCGTCGAAGAAGTTGGTGAAGACCAGGGTGAAGACGATCATGAGCGCGGCAAGGGCACCGATCCGCTCGAAGGCGCCAAAGCTCACGTCGCCGACCAGGCTGAGGTCTGGAATCGACACGATGCTCGTAGGCAGCTCTGGGGCGTTCAGGTTCCAGCCGGCCGCGTTGGTACCGAGCGACGGGCCCACCTTGAAGATTGCCTCGAGGATGACCGCGATGATGGTGGTTGCGACGATGCCGATCAGGAGCGCTGCCTTGGTCTTGCGCGCGACGAGCACGCCCATGATGATGACGCCGATCACGAAGACCGCGGTAGGCAGGGTTGCGACGGAACCGCCCTCACCCAGCTGGATGGGCGGCGATGATGCCCCACTGGTGCGCACGAAGCCGGAGTCGACCAGGCCGATGAACGCGATGAACATACCGATACCGACGGTGATCGCCAGCTTCAGCTGCCGCGGAACGGCGTTGAAGATCATCGAGCGAAGACCGGTGGATGCCAGCAGCACGATGATCAGGCCGTTGATGATGACGAGGCCCATGGCCTCAGGCCACGTCACTTCGCCCACCACGCTGACGGCGAGGTAGGAGTTGATGCCGAGACCAGCGGCGAAGCCGAACGGCAGTCGTGCGACGATGCCGAACAGAATGGTCATGACACCGGCGGTGAGCGCGGTGACGGCGGCGACCTGGGCGGCGGGGAGCCAGTTGCCCGCGATATCCGTTGCCGCCTGGTCTGCACTGAAACCGCCGAGGATCAGCGGGTTGAGGATGACGATGTAGGCCATCGTGACGAAGGAGACCAGCCCACCCCGCACCTCACGGCTCCAGGTCGACCCGCGACGGGTGATCTCGAAGTAGCGGTCGAGACGAGCCTTCAGGCCGCCTTCCGGTGTCGACTTTGGTGAGTCGGTCTCTGTACTGGAAATGATGGGGCTCCTGGTGCCTGCGCGACGAAATCTAAGCGTTAAGTCTAGGCGAATCGCCGCTTTTCAGGCGCCACTCAGGTGAGAGGGCCTCCGCCCGTCTGATCCGCTCACCTGCCCGTGTGTCTGGGGAGCAACTGGCGGGCAAGTACCATCATCAGAGTTGATTTTCGAGAAATGAGAAATAGTGGCACTGCCCTGGAAACTGCACGGCGACGGAAAATCGGTCGACGCGCTCGATGTCGTCGGCCCTGATGAACGACTGACCTGGCCGCGAACAATCGGAATCGGCGCCCAGCACGTCGTCGCGATGTTCGGATCGACATTCCTGGTGCCCATCCTCACGGGCTTCCCACCAAGCACCACACTTCTGTTCTCCGGAATCGGCACGATCCTGTTCCTGCTCATCACGGCGAACAAGGTTCCGAGCTACCTGGGTTCGTCGTTCGCGTTCATCGCGCCGATCACCGCAGCGATGGCCTCGCAGGGCATGGGCGGTGCACTGTTCGGCATTATCGCTGTCGGCCTGCTGCTGGCCATTATCGGCGCCGTTGTGCACCTCACGGGATCCGGCTGGATCGACGTTGTGATGCCTCCGGTGGTGTCTGGAGCCATCGTTGCCCTCATCGGGTTCAACCTGGCCCCAGCGGCGAAGGCCAACTTCCAGCTGGCTCCGCTGACCGCGCTCATCACCCTCGCGGCCGTCATCCTGAGCACCGTGCTGTTCAAGGGCATCCTCGGTCGGCTGTCGATCTTCATCGGCGTCGTCGTCGGCTACCTCGTCGCCGTTCTCTCCGGCGAGGTCAACTTCGACGCGGTCGCGGAGGCAGCCTGGGTCGGCCTGCCCGACTTCAGCATGCCCACCAACCCGTTCGAGAACCCCGCCGTCTGGGCTCTCCTCCCGGCGTTCCTGCCTGTCGTACTCGTGCTGATCGCCGAGAACGTCGGACACATCAGGGGTGTTGCCCAGATGACGGATGCCAAGATCAACCGTTACACCGGACGCGCCCTGTTCGCAGACGGCCTGGCAACCATGTTCGCCGGCTTCGGCGGTGGCTCTGGAACGACCACATACGGCGAGAACATCGGCGTCATGGCCGCAACGCGCATCTACTCGACGGCGGCGTACTGGGTTGCCGGTGTCTTCGCCATCCTGCTCGGCCTCTCCCCCAAGGTCGGCGCTGTCATCAACACGATTCCCGCCGGGGTTCTCGGCGGCGTGACGACGGCGCTCTATGGCCTCATCGGCATCATCGGTGTGAAGATCTGGCTCGACAACAAGGTTGATTTCTCCAAGCCAGTGAACCAGTTCACTGCCGCGACGGCACTGATTGTCGGCATCGCCGACTTCACCTGGAACGCCGGCACCCTGAGCTTCAACGGAATCGCACTCGGCACCGTTGCTGCCATCGTGATCTACCACGTGATGACCGCGATCGGCCGCCTGCGGAAGACGCTGTAACAGCTGGACAACAGAACGCGGGCCGGGTGATTTCACCCGGCCCGCGTTTTGTGTCTCCGGGAGCCAGCACTGCGCTCCTGAGAACTCTGCTCCGTTGCCGGAGCACTGCCTGTTACTTCACTGCGCCTGCTACTTCACTGCGCCTGCTACTTCACTGCGCCGTACAGCCGGTCGAGCCGGGCCACCTCGTCGACTTCTATTCGGAGTTGTCTCACGAGGGTGTTCATACCCTGAATTATCCTCGGCACCACTGACGCTCCTTGGGGCCGGAAATGCGCCTTGATCTGGGCATTTTTCCGTGGATGACTGTCGCGAGGGGCGGCCTGTGGAGGAGCCTGTCGGGCGTGGAGTGAAGGGTCTCGAGACGCTCGCTGGCGCTCGCTCCTCGACCAGCGGGGCGGTTCAAGCGGAGAAAATGCGACACGCCGCGTGAAGGTGGCGGTTGCGCTCGGCGTGTCGCAAGAACTCCGCCCGAAGCCGTGCGGTGCGGAGATTGCCCAGGCCAGAACGAATCCGCCGGCCGGATCAAGAGCATCCAGACCAGGCCAGTGAACCGATATCTGAAAGCAAACCTCGGCATCGCTGGCCCTCGCCATCTCGCACACCACAGACAACCATCCGCCATTTGCCCAATAGGCACGCGCTGACGCGGGCTCCTCGACCAACGAAACCCGGTGGTCGAGGAGCCCTGCTACGTGAAACTAGCCGTGCAGCGCGGGAACGATGAGGTACACGCCGTAGAGGACGGCACACGCGGTGAGAGCGAAGCAAACGTACGCGCCAACCAGGGCGAAACGCTTCTGCACCGGGGTCAGCGGATTGGCCGCAGCGGCCTTACGCGCCCGCTTTGCGGCCTTGGCCGCCTGTGCCGGCGTCAGGATCGAGATGGCTCCGGTGAATTCCAGGGGCTCAACGACCGGTGCTCGACCGCCTGTCACGAGTAGGCGCAGGCCCAGAGAGTAGAGGCTGACGACCACGGCCGTGGAGAACAGTGTGACAACGGCAACGGTCAGGAAGGAGACGAAGATACTCACTGTGACACCTTCTTCCGGTCCTTGCGAGCGGGCTTCCTGGGGGTCTTGCGGATCTTGACGACGCGACCAGCGTCATCGATATCGTTGACCGCGTTGTGGTGAGAAACCTTGTCGCGACGCGAGTACCAGAAGATGCCACCGATGACTGCGGCGCCAATGAGGGCGTCGAGTGCGACACCAATCGGACCAATGAGAGCGAGTCCGGCAGCGAACGCGCCCATGATCGCCGAAGCGGGAAGCGTGATGAGCCAGCCGAGCGCGATACGCCCTGCCGTGCTCCAGCGCACCGTTGAGCCACGGCGGCCGAGGCCTGAGCCGATGACCGATCCGGAAGCAACCTGGGTGGTCGACAGGGCGAAGCCGAGGTGGCTGGACGCGAGAATTGCGGCAGCCGTGCTGGTTTCTGCCGCAAAGCCCTGAGCTGGCTTGACCTCGGTGAGGCCGGTACCCATGGTGCGGATGATGCGCCAGCCGCCGGAGTATGTGCCGATGGCAATGGCCAGCGCACACGAGGCGATGACCCAGAACTCAGGACCGCTGCCCGCGACCTGGAAGCCACCAGCGATCAGCGTGAGGGTGATGACACCCATGGTCTTCTGCGCGTCGTTAGTTCCGTGCGCCAGAGCCACGAGCGACGAGGAGAAGATCTGTGCGTAACGGAATCCGCCACGGCCATCCGGCTTGTTGAGCTCACGCCGGGTGATCGCGTACGCGAGCTTGGTGGCGGTGTATGCCACAACGCCGGCGATCACCGGGGCGATCAGGGCCGGGAGGATGACCTTCTCCACGACTACGAGATAGTCGACCGCCTGGAACCCGGCGCCGATGATCGTCGCGCCGATGAGACCACCGAACAGCGCATGGCTGGAACTCGACGGCAGGCCCTTCAGCCAGGTGATCAGATTCCAGACAATGGCACCGATCAGACCGGCGAAGATGATCTCCGGCGTGATTTGGATCCCGCCTGGGCCTTCCTTGATGATGCCGCCAGACACAGTCTTGGCGACCTCAGTCGACAGGAACGCACCGACCAGGTTGAGGATGGCAGCGATGGTGACAGCAACCTTCGGACGCATGGCACCGGTTGCGATGGGCGTTGCCATCGCATTTGCCGTGTCGTGGAATCCGTTGGTGAAGTCGAATATGAGTGCCAGTACTATGACCAGCACGACGATGAGGGTGAGATCCACCGGCGACTTTCTCTGGGGCCGACACAAATGGCCGGGTGTTCAGACGATGTACATGAGCCGTTAATCGGACCCGCATAATCCTGACACTCGCGGGGGTCGAGGTCAACTTAGGACGAGCCCACCACAGAGGCTAAATCTGGGCCGAAAGTAAATGTCTTCTGCACGGCAATTCCGGACAAAACTCCCGGTAACCAGTATTTCGCGTCATCCCACATCTCGTCGAGCGGGAGGGCATCCACGTCGAACCACTCCGGATTTAACTCATCAGATTCACATGGGATGCCACGGAATTCACGGCAAACGAAGACCGTCGAACCCTGGCTCCACGCGTCCTTGTATGGGAACAGATAGGTGAGGTGCCCCATCGGTGTGAGGTCTGATGCGGCAACAATCAGGCCTGACTCTTCTTCGATCTCGCGCACAGCGGCATCGACTGGCGTCTCCCCCGGTTCGAGTTTGCCGCCGAGGCCAACGTAGTTTCCCTGACCGAGGCCCTTCTTCTTGCGTCCGAGCAACACCTGAAGGCTGCCGTCATTGTGGTTTCGGAGAAGGTAGCTCACGCACACCTGGGGCAGGATCATCCGCTTATCGTAGCCGGGGGCCACCAGAAGAATTATCTGCAGCGTCGCACATTCACATCTGACGGGCTTACGCTTGGCAGATGGATTTTGTCCCTGAAACCGGAACCATCACTATGTTCACGACCAACTGGTGCGGCTACTGCACGCGCCTCAAAGGTCAGCTGACGAAGGCCGGAATCGGCTTCCGCGAGGTCAACGTCGAAGAGGTAGACGGCACCTCTGAACTCGTGATGAGCCTCAACGGCGGCAATCGCACCGTGCCGACCGTATTGTTCCCCGACGGCTCGTCGGCGACGAACCCGTCACTCGCCGACGTGCAGGCAAAACTCTCCTAGCCGAAGAGTACGGCTGCTTCGTCGTAGCGCGCCTGCGGAACCGTCTTCAGGCCCCCTGTGGCGTCTGCAATGCTCACGATGTTGATATCGGTTCCCGTCAACGACACCATCGATCCCCAACGCGCGTCATAGACGGCATCGATCGCGGCCATGCCGAGGCGGGTCGCCAGCACGCGGTCGTAAGCGGATGGCGCTCCACCACGCTGCGTGTGACCAAGGACCGTGGCACGCGACTCAATACCAGTGCGCTCTTCGATCATGGGCGCGATGATCTCGCTGATGCCGCCGAGGCGCGGACGGTTGAACGCGTCGAGCCCCTTGTCGGAGTGTGCCTCTTCCATGCCGGCGAGGCGGAAGCCCTCTGAGACCACGAGGACGGGTGCACGGCCGCGGTCCCGCACGTGCTCCACCCACTCGCAGATCTGCTCGATGGTCTGGGGCTGCTCAGGGATGAGGATCGCGTGCGCGCCCCCTGCCATACCGGAGTGCAGGGCGATCCACCCGACGTGGCGGCCCATGACCTCGACCACCATGCAGCGGCCGTGCGATTCGGCGGTGGTACGCAACCGGTCGATGGCTTCCGTGGCGATCTCGACGGCGGTGTCGAACCCGAATGAATAGTCGGTGGCCGCGAGGTCGTTGTCGATGGTCTTGGGGACGCCGACAATCTTGAGTCCGGCATCCGTGAGCCGGCGTGCAGCGGTGAGGGTACCTTCGCCACCGATAGCGATGACGGCGTCGATGCCGTGCGCGTCGAGCGTGCGCTGGATGTTCTCCGGGCCGCCGTTGTCGCCTTCAAAGGGATTGGTGCGGGAGCTGCCAAGAATTGTGCCGCCCTGACGAGAGAGGCCGCGCACGCTGTGACGGTCAAGCGTCATGAAATCGTCCTGGACGAGGCCACGCCATCCGTTGCGGATGCCGACGAACTCGGTCTCGTGGACGCGGACCCCCTTGAGGACTGCTCCACGAATAACTGCGTTGAGGCCTGGGCAGTCTCCACCGCTGGTGAGGATACCGATCTTCATTTCTGACGCTCCTTCATGCGCATGAACGATGACGGCGTCTTCACCGTCTACACATCATGGCGGGCAGCAGCGTCCGACTCAAATCGGTCGCGGCCGAGCCCACACAGGGCTCGGCCGGCATCCGTTTACAATTCGCCGTCGAGCGCCTGCGTGAGCAGGTAGATCAGCGCGCTGGCCTGCACGGAGTCTGCGGTCGACACCTCTTCTTCAGAGCCATCGAGCGCGCGGGCGGCCAAGCCCTGCTTGCTGCCGATGAGCTCGGCTATCCGGGCATCGATGGTGTGTGCCGCGATGATGCGCCAGGCCGTGACGGGTTCTTCCTGGCCAATGCGGTGAACGCGGTCGATGGCCTGCGTCTGCTCAGCGGCGGTCCAGCTGAGCTCGGCGAGCACAACGTTGGATGCAGCCTGCAGGTTCACGCCAACGCCGGCTGCGGTGAGCGAACAGACAATGATCGCGACCTCAGGGTCGTTGTTGAAAGCGTCAATGGCCGCCTGGCGCTCAAGCGTCGACTGGTCGCCACGGATCGAGACGGTGCGCAGGTCACGCTTGGCGAAGGTGTCCTCCGCCAGGTCCATGACGTCGATGTGCTTGGCGAAGAAGACGACCTTGCCCACCGAACGCGCCAGCTGGGCGGCGTAGTCGGCGGCGAGGCCTGCCTTGGCCTGGCCGATCTTCCGCACCATCGTGAAGACGTTCTCGCCGGTCGTTGCACCCTTCGACTCTTCGAGTTCGGCGTGCGCGACGGCACGAATGAACGATGCGCGCTGGTCTTCGTCTGGCACCATCTTCTTGCTGCCGGTTGACCTGGCCTGCACAAGTGCGTTGTAGCGGACGACGAGTCGGGCTGCGAGCTCACGCTCAGCCTTCTGGATCGAGCGACCGAGGTCGTCGTCAAGTTCGACGGGCAGGTCGGCGATGCGCTTGGCAGGCAGGTCTGCAGCGACATCCACCTTGCGACGCCTGACGATGCCCATGTCGATGACGGCAGCGCGGGCCTCAGCGTAGAAGCCGAGGTCGGCCGGCGTCAGCCCGGTGGCTTCGAGCTTTGCCATCAGCTTCGCGGTCGGCTTGTCGCCGTCGATCCAGCCGAGGAACTGCCAGATGGCCCTGAAGTCATCGACATCGTTGATGAGGGGGGTTCCGGTGAGTGCCATCAGCAGCGGGTTTCCGCCAGGAGTGCGGCGTCGGATCTGCTCGGCGAGCGACAAGACGTGCTTCGACCGCTGCGACTGCAGGTTCTTGATGAAGTGCGCCTCATCGACGACCATGCCCTTGAAACCGAGGGTGCCGAGCCACGCCAGGTGGCGGTCGAGCACGTCGTAGTTGACAACGACAACGTCGGCGAACGCGTCAAGCGTGTCGCCGTCGCCATGGATGACTGTCGCCCTGCGGTGCGGTGTCCACAGTTCAACCTCGCGAGCCCAGTTCATCTTGACGACGTTCGGCACGATCGCGAGCAGCGGGTACGAGTTGGTGACGGATGCCGCGAGCAGGCTCTGCGCAGTCTTGCCGAGGCCAGGCTCGTCAGCGAGCAGGTAACTGCGGTGGCCGAGTCGTGCGCTTTCAACGAAGCGCGCCTGGTGCCGCATGAGCTCCATGCCAGCCGGTGACAACCGGTCGATGGGCGGCGCCTCTGGCAGGTCCATGCTGGCAGCCTGGCCGCCTGAGCCGTATTCGAACGACTTGAAGAGCGGGCCGAGCAGTTCCCAGTTGGCGAGGCGTCGCACTGGGACGACGGGCGCTGGCGCTGCGGCACTGAAGTCGGGGGCGAGGAACGGGTTGGCAAGGGCTCTGGCCTTCACCGACTGAGGGATGACCTGGTTGATCGGTACCTCAGGCTTAATCTCGGCCTCACGGGTGATGATCAATTCGTCTGGGGTGAGGTCTGCGCCGGATTCGAGCAGCCAGTCCCGACGGAAACGCTGGGCGACAGTCGATACACCCGCATCGGGTTCGAGCAGCGTGATGAGGCTGGTGTCGCGCCCCGCGGTCTTCGCGAGAATCTGGGCGATGCCATCCAGGCGCTTCAGCAGTTCGGCGCGGTTGGCGTCGGTGAGTTCGGGGTCGGTCTTGACCCTGGCACGCTCCTCGCGCATCAGCAGGGCGATGACCTGGTACTTGGTGCGGTTGGTCGGGCCGAGCTTTCCGCTGGCCTGCGCCTTCGCTTCGACCTCACGCACCTTGCGGGCAAGGATCGGGATGATCGGTGCATCGTCGTCGCGAGACCGCGTGCGCGGTCGATTTCGGCTATTGCTGCTGCTTCCGCGGCTGCTTGAACCCGACGACTGTTGGCGCGTATTTGCCATTCTTCTCCACTTCGCGGGTGCCGCTATCGCGGATACAGCCCGCTGATTGCTCAGCCAGCGGCCTGGAATGACCGCCCTCGCTTGGCCCTCAGCGTCGAAGCTGCAGACTCAACCGATACGCCGAACCCTGAATCGAGCAGCGCGTCTACTGCATATGAATGCAGCGGCACGGTCGAGACGGTGACCGGGTTCTTCCGGCGTCCTGCCAGTCTACGCCCGCGGCCTACAGCTCGCGTACAGGAACTTTGATCCTGATGCCCGCGATGATGAACACGATCGCCGCAATGAACTGGATCGACACCCAGCCCTGGCCGTGCAGTTCGATGACAACGACGGGGTTCCAGATCACGGCGATGGGCACCAGCCCGATCAGCCACCACCACGCCTTCGCCTGGATAGCGAACACGCACATGATCACCGCGAGGATGCTCACGACGTAGCGAACGATGATGAAGCTGTCGACATCCAGCAGCGCCAGCCCGCCGAGCAGCGCGATCGCACCGAGTAACCCTGGTGCCAGCGCAGACCGACTGAACGTCGGTTTCTTCGGCGTGCCATATTCCTTAACGCCCACTAGACGCCTCCTCCTCCACCGCCGCCTCCGCCGCCTCCGACGGAACCGCCTCCACTGAATCCTGAACTTGATGAACTGCTCGCGGTCCCAGACCACACCGCTGTGGTCGATGAGGCGAAGGCGCCGATGCCAGTGGCAAAGAGCGCAGCGTTGAATCCGTGGGAACCGACATACCAGTCCGGCTGGGCGCCTGACCTGTCGTAGTAGTCGCCGAGCACCTTCGACCAGTTCTTCTCAAGGCCGAACAAGACGGCGAACGGCAAGACGCGTTCGTACAGCTTGACGATCTTCAGCGGGGAGTCCGGCGTGCCGGCATCCGCTTCTGGCACGAGGGATGCGTCGAGCACAGGGCGATAGGGCGAGGTGAGTGCGCCTGCCGGGCTTTGCAGCACCCGCAGCCTGTCTGACTCTGCGAGGTCGATGTAGCGACGAAGTCCGGCCAGGTAGTCGCGCAGCTCAGAGCCGGCCGGGGTCAGTGGGCGCACGCTGGCCAGCGCTGCCATGGCGGCGATGAAACCGATGACCCCGACGAACAGGGTGAGCAGCGGCCAGAGCCCGGCGACCTCGGTGGCGAACGCGCCGATCGAACCGACCAGGGCGATGACGAGCGAGATGATGCTTGCCGCAATCAGCCAGGAGCGGATGGCACCGCCCCGCTGCCGGCGGAGCCCGTGCGTCACGACGGTCTTCTTCACAGCGGCGACGTGTTTGTGCACCTTGCTTGCGACGGCAGGGTCCTTCGTCTTGAGGTCACGTCGCGCTCCCGGGGTGAGCGTGGGCATCAGATCGGACAGCAGCGCCAGCTCTTCGGCGTCGAGTCCTTCTGTGTGCACGAGCTCCAGGATGTAGTGACCATTGCCGTCCGCCTCCAGGACGCGCACATTCCCGCGAACGGCGAAGCTCAACAGCTGGGCAGGCATGGCCCTGCCCATCGCACCCGCGATATCGCCGGACACCAGCAGATTGACGCCCTTCGGCGGCAGGTACTCGGCGATGATCGTCGGCCGGCCCGGTGCGTTGCGCCAGCGCGTGAGGCGCGCCACCCACGCCAGGATGGCCGTAATCACGGCCAGGACGGCGCCGATCAGGCCTACCGTCGGGAATGCATTGGCGAGGAAGGAGTCGTCACGGGGAACGAACGTTCCATCGTCGAACCCGACAACGATGGTGAGGCCCTGGTATTTGTCAAGGTCTGTGGCCGTCGCCTCGAAGCTGGTGCCGGCATCCGTGTCGGTCTGCACCAGAGATTCGCACGGATCGCTCGACGTCGCCCAGCCCTGGAAACAGGCCGACTGGCCGTTCAGGGCTGCCGCAAGGTTGGCATCCATCGACAACGTTGCGGTCACCGAGCGGAACGGCTGCGCCCACCCTGTGCCGTTCACCTCCCAGAAGAACTCGTTGTCTGCCGCGTCATCGGGGAACAGGATGACATTGTGCTGGGTGTACGTGATGACGTAGGTCTGGAGGCCGTGCACGAACTCATCGGCCGCGATGGTGAGGGTGAGGAATTCGCCGTCATCGTCGGACGATTCGCTGTCGTAGCTGCGCGCCGCGCCATTCTCATCGGTGACGCTCACGATGTCGAGGTCGGTGGTGTGGCCGTCGTAGTGGGTGGGGATCGCGCGGCGGATCCCGTGGTTCTGATCTGTGTCAGGGAAATCGGCGACGATCGTTTCCGTCGTGGTGAGTGTGGCGCGACCGTCGTCGTCTCTGCCCAGGTCGAGGTCGGAGTGCCAGGAATCGAACGTGAAGTCATCGACGCCCGTTGAGAGTGCCTCGAGCTCGACCGGCGCCAGGGCTGCTGTCTCTGCCGTAGCCGAAGTCGCCTGGTTAGCCGTCGGTGCCGCACCGATGAAGACCATCGTGGAAAGGGTCAGAGCAACCGTGGCTATGAGGAACCCCGTACGTCGACGCATTCTTCCAGACTAGCGAGCGAATGAGGCCTGCTGAGCCGCCGCTCGTCTGCCCAAGCGGATGCCGACAATACCCCTCCACGGTATTTCGACGAGCGGGTAGCCTGTAGCCATGATCGAAGACATCAAGCGCCGGGCCCTTCACCGCACGCGCATCCTCGAGGGGCAAATGCGCGGGCTCGAGAAGATGATCGAAAACGAGGACTACTGCGTCGATATCCTCACACAGTCGCTGGCCATCCAGAAGTCGCTTGGGTCGCTGAACAAGCTCCTGGTCGAGAACCATCTGAAGACCCACGTCACGCAGATGTTCGAAGCGGGCGGCAACGAGCGCGACAACGCGATCGAGGAGCTCCTGAAGATATTCGAACTGAGCAACAACCGTGGCTGATGGCACGGTGGATGCGGTCGATGCGGTCGATGCGGCGCCTGGGGCGGAGACCGTGCATGCAGACGAGGTGTCGACATCCGTTTCTCGCTTGCAGGCGTTGATTCGCATTCCGACCATGTCGCGCCTCGACGAGACGACGACGGATTGGGCGCAGTTCGACCTCTTTATTGCAACGCTGCCGGCGCTGTATCCGGCGTTGCACGCGACGCTGACCCTGGAGATTGTGGCCGGCCATTCACTGCTCTATCGCTGGGCAGGCCAGAGTAGTCAAGCAGAGCAGGGTAGTCAGCCAGAGCAGGGCAGTCAACCAGAGCAGGGCAGTCAGCCAGAGCAGAGCAGTCAGGCAAGGCAGAGCAGTCAGCCAGGCCAGAGCTCGACTGGCCCGACCGTGCTGATGGCGCACTACGACGTCGTGTCGGCAACCGATGATGACTGGACGTACCCGCCGTTCGCGGCTGAACTCGTCGGCGAGGGCGCCGATCAGCTCATCTGGGGCCGGGGAACGCTCGACGACAAGGGCTCACTCGTTGCCGTTCTCGAAGCCGTCGAAGCGCAGGTGCTCGCAGGCTTTCAGCCTGAGCGCGACATCTACCTGAGCTTTGGCCACAACGAAGAGACAACGGGCGCCGGTGCGTCAGCGATCGTCGACCTGCTGCAGAGCCGCGGCATTACGCCTGGCCTGGTGCTCGACGAGGGCGGCGCGGTCGTGCAGGACATCTTCCCCGGCGTGACCAAACCCATCGCGGTGGTCGGCGTCAGTGAAAAGGGCATCACCAGCGTGATCCTCACGGTGGAACAGGCCGGCGGTCACGCGTCCACTCCCCCACGGATGCCGGCGCCGGTGCGTCTGGCCCGCGCGATCACCCGACTCAACGCCCGTCCGTTCCCTGCAGGCCTCACCCCGACCAACTTCGAGATGATCACGACCCTCGGCGCCCACAGCACCGGCATCCTGCGCTTCGTCTTCGAGCGGGCACACCTGTTCCGGATGCCGCTGACCATGCTCCTCGGTCGGCTGAGCGATGAGACCAGTGCCATGGTGCGCACCACGGCCGTGGTCACCCAGCTCTCCGGTGCGCAAGCAGCGAACGCCCTGGCCGAGAAGGCCAGTGCCGTCGTGAATGTGCGCATCGCGCAGGGGTCGAGCATCGAGAAGATGCTGCGGCACGTCACGAAGGCCATCGGTGACAAACGGGTACACGTCGCAGCTGAGCACGCGAACGAGCCGTCCGCGGTCTCGCCGACGCACGGCGCGGCCTGGGACCTGGTCACGGGCAGCATCGAGCAGGCCTTCCCCGGCACCGTCGTGACCCCGTATGTGATGCTCGGTGCCAGCGACAGCCGACACTTCACCCGTATCAGCGATCACGTCTACCGGTTCAGCCCGTTCGAGATGAGCGGCGAGGAGCGCGGCACCCTGCATGCCGTCAACGAGCGTATCCACGTGGCGACGTTCCTCCGCGGCATCAACTTCTACACGCGCGTGATCGCGGCCAGCTAGCGCGGTCTCCAGCGCAGGCGCAACCCGTTTACCCGCACCTGCTACGCTCCCCCTGATAGCGCCTAGGGTTCCGGGACGTAACTGTCTGACTGGTTCGAGCGGCGCCACGGCTGACTGCGATCGGTGAGCCGTCATCTAAAAGGATAGAAGCCTGGAGGACTCCTGTGTCGCGCCCCCGTGCGGCGGGAAGGGTCCTCGTGTCTGTATTTGCTTTGTTCCTTGTCCTTTCGGCAGCGATCTGTCATGCGGCATGGAATGTGCTGGCTCACGGTGTGAGTCGGATCGGCGTGCCGTTCTTATGGTGGGGAGCTCTGGCGAGCACCCTGATCTGGGCACCGCTCATCCCGCTCACGGGCGGGTTCGGTGTCGGCGGGCCCCAGCTCTTCGTGGGTTTCGCTGTGGGTGCCGGGGTGTCCGGTGTTTTACACGTGCTGTACATGCTGGTGTTGCAGCAGGGCTATGCGCGGGGTCGGTTGTCGACGGTCTATGCGACTGCCCGCGGGACGGGGCCGGCGTTGAGCTCGTTCCTCGCCGTGGTGTTGCTCGGGGAGCACCTCGATGTGATTGCGATGCTCGGAGTCGCCGTCATCGTCGTCGGGGTGATCGCGACAGGACTGATCGATCGAACAACACCCGCGGCAGGTATGCGGCGGGGGCTGGATCTGAGCATCGTGTTCGGGGTGTTAACAGGCGTGGCGATTGCTTCATACACAATTTGGGATGCGCATGCGTTGCGCACGTGGGGACTGTCGCCGGTGGCGTTCATGGTTGGGTGCACGGCGGTGGAGCTTGTGCTCTATGCACCTCAGGTGTTCCGACGCAGGGGCGAGATGATCGCTGTAGCCCGAGCGCACTGGCCGCGCATTGCGGCGTTCGGGGTGCTGTCCCCGCTGTCGTACATTCTCGTGCTGACCGCCATGACGGTGGCGCCGGTGGCGCTGGTGGCACCGGTTCGAGAGGTGAGCGTTGTGCTGGTGTCGCTGTTCGGAGTGTTGGTGTTGCGCGAGGGCTCTGCTGTCCGGCGCGTCACAGCGTCGGTCGTGGTCGTGTTCGGTGTACTGCTGCTGGCGTCGTGAGCTCTGCGTCAGATGCCAATTGGTCGGATGAAGTGGCCGCCTTCAAAATAGCGCCCTGATGCTGAGACGGTGAATCGGACGATGTCGCTTCGGTAGCGGTCGTCCGACGCCTCGATGGTGCGTCCATCGGTATGGCGAGTGATTCTGCGCAGCCGGAGGATCGGCGCTCCACGTTCCAGGCCGAGCAAGGATGCATCTGTTGAATCCGCTGCGACGGCGTCTATCTCATGATCCACGTCGGCCGATTTCCAGCCACGGGATTCAAGGAACTCAGTGATCGAGACGGTATCGAGGTCGACGTCGAAGAGGTGCCGACCGACCGGTTCAATGTAGGTCAACCGTTCGACCATCGTCGGCCGGCCGTCGAGTGAGCGCAGTCGGAGCACGTCGACGACGAGATCGCCCTCTGTAATTCCGAGGAGCGCAGCCTGTTCGCTGTCGGAGCGGCGAAGTGCCACGTGTTGGGTCAGGGCTCCGGGGTTTGCGCCAATCTCGCGAGCCCACTTGGTGAATGGGATCGAGACGTCTACGGCCTGGTACGCCTTGCGTTCGGTCACCCGGCTGGGGCGGCCCCTGGTGCTCTCAATCAGCCCTTCAGCCCGGAGGACGGCGAGGGCGTTTCGAATAGGCCCTCTCGATGTGCTCCAGCGGTCGGCGAGCTCACCCTCGGTCGGGATCTCGTCGCCCGGACGGAGGCGACCCGTCGTGATAGCGGAGCGCAGATCGTCGGCGATTTGCTTGTACATAACATCGGCCACGTAGGCACCCTACTGGCCCTGCGGTATTCGAGTGGCACGGACACGCGCCGTTCATCTAGCGGATACATAGGTGAACACGTCGTGAACTAACGGCCAGATAGGTATACATCTTGACGACAGGTCGGGCAGAATTTCAGACGACCCTCGATCCCGCCCGGAAAGGCAATCATGATCACACGTACCCGTATGTCCGTCGCGACGCTCGCCGTCGCCAGTGCTCTCACCCTCGCGCTTACCGGATGCTCCGGCGCCACATCCTCCGACGATGCGGCCGCCGCAGACGCTGAGGGCGGCTACGCCGTCGATTCAAGCACCCTCGTCTTCGGGGTTGTCCCCGACTCCGTCGACACCGAGACCAACTACCAGCCCCTGATGGACTACATTGCCCAGGAGACCGGCAAAACCGTCGAATACCACGAGTCGACCGACTATGCGGCTCTGATCGAGGCGGCTATCGCCGGCCAAATCGACGTCGCCTCCTTCTCCGGTTTCACCTATGTGACCGCGACGAACAATGGTGCAGAGCTGACACCGATTTCCTCGATCATCACCACAGAGGGCCAGGAGCCCGGGTACTACTCAGAGGCGATCGTGCCAACGGGAAGCTCCATCACATCGATCGAACAGATGAAGGGCAAGAAGATCTGCTTCGTCGACCCGTCGTCGACCTCTGGCTATCTCTTCCCCAGCTACAACCTGCTTGAGGCCGGCGTCGACCCGGAGGCCGACGTGACGCCGGTGTTCGCCGGCAAGCACGACGTCAGCGTGCAGAAGGTGGGCGAGGGCGTCGAGTGCGAAGCCGGCTTCGCCGAGGACAGCGAGGTTGAGAAGTCAGACAAGGTCAAGGTCATCGCCAAGACGATGGTTCCCGGTGCCCCGATCGTCGAGTCGAACACCCTCCCGGCAGACGTCAAGCAGAAGCTTCGAGACATCCTCTCCGAAGTCACCGCAGACGACATCGTTGCAGCTGGCATCGACAGTGCAGACTCCGAGGGATTCCGGAGCGTCTTCTACGCCACCGTTCCCGTCGACGACTCGTACTACGACCAGATCCGCGACATCTGCGAGGCAACCAAAGCCACTCAGTGCCAGAAGTAGCTATCGGCTGACGCTGACGAACCGACTCGGAGAATCCCATGACGACCACACCACCCGCTGCACCTGAGAAGGTCATAGAAATTGCCGGCCTCACGAAGCAGTTCGGCACCACCACCGCTCTCAATGGCGTCTCCCTCACCGTGCGCCGCGGGGAAATCGTCGTCTTACTCGGACTCTCCGGGTCGGGCAAGTCCACCCTCCTCCGCCACATCGACGCCCTCGAACTCCCGACGGCAGGATCTGTGGCGGTCCTCGGGGAGAATGTGCCCGCTCTGGGCGGCCGCCGTCTGCGCACGCTCCGCAGCCGAATCGGCTTCATCTTCCAGCAGTTCGAACTCGTGCCATCGCTGACTGTCCTCGAGAACGTGCTTACCGGCGCCCTCGCCGAGCTTCGCGGTCCCCGGCTTGGCCTCTGGAGCTACCCGAAGTCAAGCAAGCTGCGCGCGCTGCGCCACCTCGAACGCGTCGGGCTTCTCGACCGTGCCTACCAGCGCGCGGACACGCTCTCAGGAGGACAGCAACAGCGCGTGGCAATTGCCCGTGCACTGATGCAGAACCCGAGCATCCTGCTCGCCGACGAGCCCGTCGCGTCTCTTGACCCAGAGTCGAGCGATCAGGTCATGGCACTCATCAGGGAGATCGCTTCCGAAGAGGGTCTCACCGTGCTCTGTAGCCTGCACCAGGTCGACCTCGCGATCGCGTGGGCCGACCGCATCGTCGGCCTCCGTCATGGCGCTGTCGTGCTCGACCTGCCGACCGCCGGACTATCCAAAACCCAGGTCATGGAAATCTACGGTCGCGTCGCAACCACAACGTCAGAGCTGGAAGCTGTTCAGATCGAGCTGCTGGCTCCGGAGGCAGCGCTGTGACCGTTACCCTTCCGTCCAGACGGGCGACACAAACGCCCGACTCCGGCGTGGCCGAGCGTGCTCCACGGCCGCGTCGTTCTCCCCAGCGAATCGCCGCCGTTCTCACACTTGCCGCTCTCGTGGTGCTGGCGGTCGGCGCCCTCGCAGAGGTCGACATTTCTCTCCCGCGCATGGTGCAGAGCTGGTCAAACGCAGAGCGTTTCTTCGTTCGTGTTGGCCCCATCACGTTCCCAGACCGCGATGTACTTATCGCGCTCACGGCACAGACCCTCGGACTCGTGTTCACCGGCACGCTGCTGGCCGCCGTGCTGTCGGTCCCCCTGGCCTACCTCGCTGCGTCCAACACCTCTCCCAGCAACAGTTGGCGCGGCCTGGCCCGCTTCCTCGGTGTCCTCGCCAGGGCGGTTCCCGACGTCGTGCTGGCGATGGTGTTCGTGCTGATGTTCTCGCTCGGCTCCCTCCCTGGCATCCTCGCCATCGGAATCCACTCAATCGGCATGATCTCGAAAATGTTCGCCGATGCCATCGAGCAGATTGACGAAGGCCCGAGACTCGCCATCCGAGCAGCGGGCGGCTCGAAGCTGCAGGAATTCACCGCCGGTGTGCTGCCGCAGGTGCTCCCATCGTGGGTGGCCACCGTCCTGCACCGCAACGACATCAACCTGCGCGGCTCCGTCATCCTCGGCTATGTCGGGGTGGCCGGGCTGGGTTTGGAGATGTCCTACGCGTTCAAGTCGCTCGAATATGGCCGAGGACTCGGCATTGCACTCATCATCTTCGCCCTCTGTGTCGTCATGGAGATCGTCTCGAGCTCTGTCCGCGCGGCCATGCTCGGGCCAGGCAACACCGCTACAGGGCCGTTCGACAGGCTGTTTCGCCGGATCCGCCCGCCGCAGCCCGCACGAGTGCCAAACGTCCCTGCCATCACCAGCGAATCAGCGCTGCGACGTCCGTGGAATGCAACGCGTGTGCGCAACACCATCGCCGGCATTATCACCGTGGCAGTAGTCGTCGCGTCTGTCCTCGTCAGCGACATCCACTGGGCCGACTTTGTCACATTTTGGGGACGGGTTCCCGCAGTAGCGGTCCAGTTCTGGCCGCCATCATTCGGCAGCTATGAGGTCGCCACGATGGTCGAAGCCATGCGTGAGACAGTCGTGATCGCGCTGGCGGCCGCCCTGTTGACGGTGGTCGCTTCATTCGTCATCGGTTCCCTCGCTGCGCGGAACGTGGCACCGAATCGGACCGTCCGGAGTGGCTTCCGGCTTCTCCTTGTTGTGGTGCGCGGCATTCCAGAGTTGATACTGGCGATCGTATTGATCGTCATCAGCGGGTTGGGGACGCAGGCAGGCACGATCGCGCTTGCCGTCGGCGGTGTCGGACTGCTCGGCAAACTGATCGCCGACTCGGTGGAGGAAGTTGCCAGCGGACCAGAACGGGCGCTGACCGCGACCGGCGCAACCCGGCTGCAGATCTACGCCGGCGCAACCGTGCCGCAGTCGGCCCTGGCAATGCTCGGGCACACCTTCTATCTCATAGACACGAATATTCGCGCGGCAACCCTGCTCGGCATTGTCGGCGGTGGCGGCATCGGCTACTACCTGCTCAACGCCAGCCAAGGCTCGAACTACGCGACGGTGACCGCCATCGTGCTGATGATCCTGGTCACGGTCCTTCTTGTCGAAGGGCTCGCCATGTGGATGAGGAGGGTATTCCGATGAGTGAACGCTTCGATATCGCCATCGTCGGTTCTGGCATTGTTGGGCTCGGCGCCGCCTACGCTGCGGTGCGGCGGGGACTGCGAGTTGTGGTCATCGACCGGAGCACCGAACCAGTCGGTGCGACTGTTCGCAACTTCGGCCACCTCTGCTTTACCCCGCAGGCCGGCGACGCACGCCGCTACGGGATCGCATCGAGGGAAATCTGGCTGCGCCTCTCCCGCGACGCCGGCTTTTGGCTCCGCGAATCCGGCACACACGTTATCGCCAGGCACAGCGACGAGCTCGCGCTTCTCGAGGCATCCGCCGCTCATATGGCGCACGGGTTCGGCGAGGAGCCGGCGATCCGGTTGCTCGACGCCACCGAAATGGCGGCCGTTGTGCCCGTAGAATCGCGCCAGCTGACCGGCGGCGCGGTGCTTCCCTACGACTTGCAGACGAATCCGCGTACGGCGGCGACGGCGATTGTGCGCCACCTCGCTTCCCTCGGCGTCGAATTCCGGATGCGCGCGTCAGTGGGCAGCGTCACCACCGGCACCGTTCACACCAGCAGGGGCGTCATACACGCGGATACGGTCGTGGTCGCGGTCAACCACGACATCGACCAGCTGCTCCCTGACCTCGCCGAGGAGCACCGCATTGTGCGCTGCTCGCTCGACATGCTCCGCGTAGACCTGCCGCTCCCCCGTCCGCTGGCGGCACCCCTGCTGACCGGTTGGTCCCTCATTCGCTACAGCGCCTTCGCGACGCTGCCTCAAGCGGATGCCGTACGCGAACGACTGCACACGCAGCGTCCGGACCTGGCGGCCATCGACCTCAACCAGATGTACACCCAGCTTCCCGACGGCAGCGTCATAGTCGGCGATTCCCACCACAAGGCCACTGCGCCGTCCCCTTTCCAAAGCGAAGCAACAGCCGGCCTTCTCCTGGAGGAAACGTCGAAGCTCTTCGGCGCACCGGCCAGGGTGCTCGAGCGATGGCAAGGCATCTATGCCAGCGCCCCAACCGAATTCCTGGTGGCGGAACCAGAACCCGGAGTAGTCGCCCTCGCCGCGACCACCGGCATCGGCATGACCACGGGGCTCGGCCTGGCCGAAACAATTCTGTCCGAGCGTCTCGGCGCTCTCAACCCCATGAAAGGCATCTGATGTCGCTTAACACCGAAACCCCGACCGCCACCTCCCACGCTCTCGACGGCATCGAGCTCGTCGTCTTCGACATGGCCGGAACCACCGTCAGCGACGACGGCGTTGTCGAGATGGCCTTCCAGCGTGCCGCCGAGCGCACGAACGTCGTCGCGCAGCTCTCACAAGCAGAAGCGCTCGCCTACGTTCGCCAGACCATGGGAATGTCGAAGATCGATGTCTTCACTCACCTTGCCGGCGGCGACACTCACGCAGCGGCACGCGCCACCGTCGCATTCGAGGACGCATATGCCGAGCTGATCGTCGAGCAGAACGTCACCGAGATCCCCGGCTCCGAATCGCTGATCCGTCGTCTCATCGCTGATGGGGTGAAAGTGGCCCTCACCACCGGATTCGCACCCGTGACTCGCGACGCGATCCTCCGTTCCCTCGGGTGGATCGATCTCGTCGACATCGCTCTCTCCCCCGTTGACGCCGGTCGCGGACGCCCAGCCCCCGACCTCGTCCTGGCCGCGGCGCTGCGAGCGGGAGTCAGCGCAATGAGCGCCGTCGCCGTGCTCGGCGACACTGCCAGCGATGTCCGCTCCGGCCGAGCAGCCGGGGCCGGCCTGGTTGTCGGGGTCCTCAGCGGATCCCACGGTCGGGCCACCCTCGTCGAGGCCGGCGCAGACGCCGTCATCGAAGATCTGACGCAGTTGCCCTCGCTTTCCCCCGTGGCAGCACGATGACCCTCCAGACAATGGCAGCACCGCACAGCATTCTGCTTGAGCCGGCGGCATTGGCAATGGTCTGGGTCGCGCCAGACCGTCCGCACGAAAAGGCAGCGTTCGTCAGCGTCGACCTTGACCCGCTCGAGGTCCTCGTCGAGATCGAACTCGCAACCATCTGCGGGTCTGACGTTCACACAAGCCGCGGCGACCGTGCAGCCCCGTCTCCTCTGGTGTTGGGGCACGAGCAAGTTGGTCGGATCGTCGCCATCGGCAGCGGCTCTCCACGGGCGGTCGACGGGGCGCTCCTCACTGTCGGCAATCGCGTCATCTGGTCGATAGCCGCAAGTTGCGGCGCCTGCGATCGCTGCGTATCCGGCCTGACCCAGAAGTGCCGCACCCTGCGGAAATACGGGCACCAGAAGATCGAGAAGCGGTGGTCGCTGTCCGGTGGATTCGCCACCCACACCCACCTGCTCGCCGGCACCCCGATCGTGTGCGTGCCCGAATCGGTACCGGCCGAAGTACTCGCACCGGTCTCGTGCGGCACGGCAACTGCATGGGCAGCGCTCGACGCGGCCGCTCGCACCCACCCTCACCAGAGCCCCGATGTGCTCATCAGCGGAGCGGGACTCATTGGACTCACGGCAACCGCGATCGCAACCGACAGGGGGTCGAAAGTCGTCGTTGCCGACCCCGACCCCGTTCGCCGGGAGATGGCGCTCCGTTTCGGCGCAACTGCGACCTACAACCCGCTCGCAGACCCGGACGAGATTGCACGCATCCTCAGCGCGGCCGGTGTCGACGACGGCTTCGATGTCGTCATCGAAGCTTCTGGATCCCGCGCTGCGGTCGCCGACGCGTTCGGCTCTGCCGCGGTCGGCGGCACGATCGTGCTTGTCGGCAGCGTCTCCCCGACCGAGCCTGTGCCACTCGATCCCGAGGACATGGTTCGCCGACTTTTGACCGTGACCGGCGTCCACAATTACACGGAAGCGCACCTGATGGGCGCCGCGGCATACATAACTGAGCGATGGGAGACCCGACCATTCCATGAACTCGTCGGCGCAACCATCGCGCTTGATCGACTCGACGAGGGAATTCGTCAGGCCGGTCCAGGCGGACCAGTTCGTGTCGCGATTGATCCGCGGATCCAGTAGACGCTCGCTGGCGCTCACGTCTCGGATTCCCGACCGCTCAGGGGTCTTCGCATCGACAACGACGCCGGGTCTGGTCAACACAGACGCGACCGGCAGGCCGGCGGCAGTGAGCCTCCGAAGGATTTCGAATGCGAAGACCTCCGTCGCGGTCTTCGCCTTCGTGTACGCGCCGATGCTGGTCAACGGGAGACGTCAAATGTGGTCGGTCGCGTATCGGGATGTGCCCACGCATGAGCGGAAGTCCGTCATCCGTCTTTGCACGACGGCTCATCGAACACGCGGTTCGTCTCGGCACACCCGCTGACCGCACGCTGATGCTGGACATCTTCTCCACGGCCTCCGCCCCGCCGCCGGGTAGCCAGCATCACGCCGTGAATTGCGCGGAAACACCTCTGACCGCGCTGACGGCTTGGTCATAGAGGTCGGCAAGCCTCAAGCCTCCGCCCAATCGTGTCCATAGTTCGCCGGCGACATCGAGACACGCGATGGCGCTGGCAACAATGGCGTCAGCTGCCGGATCATCGTGGTCAGCGCCGACACCGAGTCGTTCGCGGATGTTCGGCACGAGCAGCGACTGCCAATGCAAGTGCTTTTCAATGCTGCGCGCGCGCAACGACGGCGTCTCATACATCATCTTCGAGATTTTCAGAGTGATACCAGGCTCGACTTCAAGGGCGTCCACAGCGTTCAAGGCGGCGCGAAGCGCTTCCCAGGGCGCGACAGTCAGGGGAACAGCTTCGAGAGCCTGTTGGACTAGCAGGCCCTGGTTTGCGAGGTCGCCGAGCACAACGTCTTCCTTCGTGCCGAAGTATCGGAAGAAGGAGCGTCGTGAGATGCCAGCTGCCGCGACTATCTGATCAACGGTCGTCTGCTCGAATCCCTGCTCAAGGAAAAGACGCATCGCAACGCCCGTAATTTCGATATAGGCCGCTTGCCGCGATCGCTCCCATAGTGATGCATCAGTACCCATGGTCGAACCTTATCCTAGATGCCCTGTTGACACTCAGTGCCAGCTAGACATAGAGTTCTGCATCTACCGACATTGGAGCCTTCATGCCGACCATCGACCACCGAACCCAGACCGTTCTCATCACCGGAGCCAGCTCCGGAATCGGAGCATCGTTCGCTCGCGCACTCGCCGCCCGAGGATCCAATCTGATCCTGGTCGCGCGCCGGCTCGATCGCCTCGAGCAGCTTGCGGCAGAGCTCGAACAGGACCACGGCATAACCGCCACGGCCATCGCCCAGGATCTCGGCTCGCCGACAGCGGGAACCGAGCTGTACACCGCCGTCTCCACCGCAGGTCTGCATGTGACGAGTCTCATCAACAACGCCGGGTTCGGAACGTTCGGTCCGTTCATCGAGGAGGACCCGGCGCGGCTCGCCCAGGAAATCGCAGTCGACGTCTCCACGCCTGTGCAACTCAGCGCGGCATTCCTGCCTGACATGATCGCAGCCGGCCACGGCTACCTGATCAACGTCGCGAGCATGGCCGCATACACGCCAGCCCCCCGCATGGCCGTCTACGGGGCAGCGAAAGCCTTCATACTCAGCTTCACCGAGTCGCTCTGGGCTGAGCTCCAGGGCACAGGAGTCACGGCGTTCGCGCTGTCCCCTGGTGCGACGAGCACCGAGTTCAACTCCGTCGTCGGCACGGACGACGCCACCGCGGGTGCCAAGATGCGAACTCCAGACGCTGTTGTCGCGACCGCCCTCGCGCATCTCTCCCGCCACAACCCAGGGCCGAGCGTCATAGACGGCACATCCAACTGGGTCGGCGCTGGCGTCTTCCGGCTCGTGAGCCGGCGAACCACCGCCCGGTTGATGTACCGGCTCACAGATCCTGCACGTCGCAACGAAAGCACCCGGGTCTCAGCAGCCCGGTGATCGCCACGCCACGACTCGACAGTTCGGAGCACGTGCTGGCGTTCGTGTGCATAGAGCTGCTGAAACTCCCACGTTTAAGATTTCCAAGCCCTAGATGTACTGAACCGGGATCGTCGTAGTCGACGTCGGTGTCTCGAAGAGCACCTCGAGCGCCGGCTTCAGCTCTGCGACCCAGATCGCATACCCTGCCTCGTTCAGGTGCAGCCGGTCTTCGGAGAATCCCACGCCGATTTCCCCGTCTGGGTCGGCGAGCATCGGCCACAGGTCGAGATAGCCGGCATGCAGCGTTGGCGCGTATTGCCACACGTGCCGATTGATTGAGCGGATGAGATCGACGTGATCGCGTTCGCGTGGCGGTATCGACTGCGCCAGGATTCGGGTCTCTGGGAGCCGTCTCCGCAGCGTGTGCAATATCGTCTCAACGTTGCGCACGATGTACTCGTCGCTTCGTCGCCAGCCCACGTCGTTTGTGCCGATCTGAACGACAACTGCGTCTGGCTCAAGTTCGATAACCGACTCCAGCCTGTCCAACAGTGCGTCCGTCGTTTCGCCGCTCACACCTAAGTTGTGAACGGTGAACTCTGGAAACCATTCGTCCCAGCGACCGCCTGTTGTTAGGCCATCGCCGATGAATACTAGTGATCCGGTCATAGTGGCCTCCTCATATCCATCATGCACTGAACCGCAAACATACGACAGAACTCACAGTGGATGCGCACGCAATCGTCTTGCGTGCCCACCGTCAAGCGGGTATGAACGAGCTAGTCGCGCACGATATCGGCGCTGTCAGTCGGCGATTCCGTTGTCAGTCGGCGACTCCGCTGCGGGCTCCGACGCCGCTGTAGCCGTTGATGTGGCAGTTGACGTGGCAGTGGATGTGGCTGTCGGCTGCGACTCAGCCGTTGCGGTGATGCGGTTGGCCATGCCCGTGAAGATGACGCCGTGGAACGGCAGAATCGACCACCAGTACAGCCGCCCACCGAGGCCACGAGGGAAGAAGATCGCGCGCTGCTTGTAGATAGAGCCGCCGGCTGGATCGGTTTCGGCACGCATCTCGAGCCAGGCGCGCCCCGGCACGCGCATCTCGGCACGCAGGCGCAGCAGGTGGCCGCGCTCGATCTTCTCCACCCGCCAGAAGTCGAGGGCGTCTCCGGTGTGCAGCCTGTCGGGGTGCACGCGGCCACGACGGAGTCCGACGCCACCGGCGAGCTTGTCCATCCAGCCACGCACCGCCCAGGCGAGCGGGAACGAATACCAGCCGTTCTCTCCGCCAATCGATTCAATGACACGCCAGAGGTCGGTTCGGTCGGCGCTCGTGTGGCGTTCCTTCACATCGGTGTAGACGATGTGGCCGGCCCAGTCTGGGTCGCTGGGCAGCGGGTTGCTTGATGCGCCCTCGATGGACGCGTTCTGCCAGCTGGTCTCGACCTCGCCGTCGCGCATCCGCCCGAGAGCGAGGCGGACCGCGCGTCGATACGGAGTGAGTCCGTCCTCTGGCTGGGGAATGTAGTCGTCGATGTCGTGCTCGTGCATGACGCAGTCGTATTGCAGCGATGCAATGATCGGGATGGCCAGGCTGCGCGGAATCGGCGTCACCAGATTCACCCACTGCGAGGCCAACCATGGAGTCAAGACAGGGAGGGCTGCGATCGGTCGCTGGTGGAGGCCGGCCTCCAGCGCATAGCCATTCATCATCTGTCCGTAGCGCAGCACGTCCGGACCGCCGATGTCGAAGGTGCGGTTCACCTCTGGCGGCAGTTCGGCCGCATGGATCAAGTAATAGAGCACGTCGCGCACGGCGATCGGCTGGATGAAGTTGCGCACCCATTTCGGCGCCGGCATATACGGCAGAACGTCGGTGAGGTGCCGGATCATCTCGAACGAGGTCGACCCGGACCCAATGACGACCCCGGCCTGCAGCGCCACCGTCGGCACGCCAGAGTCCAGCAATATCTTGCCGACCTCGACGCGGGAGCGGAGATGCGGCGAGAGGTGTTCGGCATCGGGATGCAGCCCGCCCAGGTAGACGATGCGCGACATCCCAACCTCGGCAGCAGCCTGCGCGGCATTCCGCGCCGCGCGCAGCTCCATGCTTTCGAACGCTGGGCCGCTCGACATGGAGTGAACGAGGTAATAGAGCACGTCGCATCCGTCACAGGCACGTCGAACGGATGCCAGATCGTCCAGGTCGCCTGCCACGATCTCGACCTCTGAGGCCCAGGGAACATCGGTGAGGCGCTGCGGCGATCGCACGAGCACGCGCACCTCGTAGCCGGCTTCGAGCAGGCGCGGAACCAGCCGGCCGCCGATGTATCCGGTTGCTCCTGTCACGAGTACGCGTCGTGGGCTCATCACCTCAGCCTACGTTCGTGGCCGCGGTCTCGCTGGGGAGATTTCGCAGCGGCCGCAGCGGTGCAGTGGCCAGGTACCGTGCAGTCGCCGCTACAGTTCTGGCTCGTCGCGCCCGCTGCAGCGGGCGCGACGAGCCAGAACGGGCGCGCTCGCGAGACTCACCTCGCGAGGCAGCTGCGTTAGATCAGCGCCTTGGTGTGCCAGACCGTCTTGGTCTCGGTGAGGGCGACGATCCTGTCGAGGGAGGGAACGGCGGCATCCGGTCCGTTCTCCGGGGTGATCACTCGCTTGAGCGTGTCGGCTGCCGCGATCTGTAGGTCGACCCAGTCGAGGGCCCCTGCGCCGGTGAGGTCGAGGGCGTTCACGTCGGCGTGGCTGGCGAGCCACGGAGCGATTTCAGCAGGCGACCCGGTGAGTACGTTGACGACTCCCCCTGGCACGTCACTGGTGGCGAGCACCTCGGAGAGGCTGATGGCTGAGAGCGGCATCGTCTCGTTGGCGATCACGACGACGGTGTTGCCGGCGACGAGTGCCGGTGCGACGACGCTGACCAGGCCGAGAAGCGAGCCAGCGCCCTGAGGGGCGACGATGGCGACAACACCCGTGGGCTCTGGAACCGACAGGTTGAAGTACGGGCCGGACACCGGGTTCGCATTGCCCGTGACCTGCACGTACTTGTCGGCCCAGCCGGCGTACCAGACCCAGCGGTCGATGGCGGCGTCGACCTGGTCGGCGGCCATCTGCGCTGTGACGCCCTCCGAGTGCATGATCTCGTCGATGAACTGGGCTCGACGGCCTTCGAGCAGCTCGGCGATGCGGTACAGCACCTGCCCGCGGTTGTACGCGGTGCTGTTCGACCAGCCGCTGACGGCTGAGCGCGCGGCGACGACGGCATCGCGGGCATCCTTGCGGGACGCCAGCGCTGCGTTGGCGAGGAATTCGCCTGAACGGCTGGTGATCTCGTACACACGGCCAGACTCGCTGCGCGGGAACTTTCCGCCGATGTAGAGCTTGTACGTCTTGGGAACGGCGAGGCGGGTCACTTGGCGGCCTTCTTTCCTGCGGGAGACTTCTTAGGTGCGGCGGTCGCGGCGTTGGTCGACGCAGCGCCAGTCGACTCGGTGACGGCCTTCGGCGCGGTGCCGGCAGCACTGTCGAGGGCAGCTGCCTGCTCTGCGACCATCGACGGGCGAGCGGATGCCGGCTTCAGGTACGCGGTCAGGCCCTGACGGCCGCCCTCGCGTCCGTAGCCGGACTCCTTGTAGCCGCCGAACGGGCTGGCCGGGTCGAAGCGGTTGAACGTGTTCGCCCAGATGACCCCGGCGCGCAGCTTGTCGGCGACGGCCAGGATGCGGCTGCCCTTGTCTGACCAGATGCCGGCTGACAGGCCGTACGGGGTGTTGTTCGCCTTAGCGATGGCCTCGGCCGGGGTACGGAAGGTGAGCACGGAGAGCACGGGACCGAAGATCTCGTCCCTGGCGATGCGGTGACTGGTCGACACGTTCGTGAAGATCGTCGGCGCGAACCAGAAGCCGTTCTCCGGAATCGCGCAGTCTGGACTCCAGCGCTCCGCACCTTCCTGCTCGCCGATGTTGGAGAGCTCTGTGATGCGCTGCAACTGCTCGCGGCTGTTGATGGCACCGATGTCGGTGTTCTTGTCGAGCGGGTCGCCGAGGCGGAGGGTGGACATCCGCTCTTTCAGGCGGTCGACGACCTCGTCGTGGATGGACTCCTGCACCAGGAGGCGGCTGCCTGCGCAGCACACGTGGCCCTGGTTGAAGAAGATTCCGTTGACGATGCCCTCAATGGCCTGGTCAATGGGTGCGTCGTCGAACACGATGTTCGCTGCCTTGCCACCGAGCTCGAGGGTGAGCTTCTTGTCGGTGCCGGCAACCGAGCGCGCGATGGCGCGGCCGACGGCGGTCGAGCCGGTGAAGGCGACCTTGTTCACGTCGGGGTGGTTGACGAGCAGTTCGCCGGTGTCGCCGGCCCCGGTGATGATATTCACGACGCCGTCGGGGAGGCCTGCCTGCTGGCAGATCTCCGCGAACAGCAACGCGGTGAGAGGAGTGGTTTCGGCGGGCTTCAGCACGACGGTGTTGCCGGCGGCCAAGGCCGGGGCGATCTTCCACGCCAGCATGAGCAGCGGGAAGTTCCACGGGATGACCTGGGCTGCGACACCGAGCGACGCCGGGTTCGGGCCGAGGCCGGCGTGATCGAGCTTGTCTGCCCAGCCTGCGTAGTAGAAGAACCAGGCGGCGACGAGGGGCACGTCGACGTCGCGGCTCTCCTTGATCGGCTTGCCGTTGTCGAGGCTTTCGGCCACGGCCAGTTCGCGGGCGCGTTCCTGCACGAGGCGTGCGATGCGGAACAGGTACTTGCCGCGGTCGCTGCCGGAGAGCTTGGACCAGACGTTATCGTGGGCACGACGGGCGGCGGCGACCGCGGTGTCGACATCCGCTGCATTCGCGTTGCTGATCATTGCGATCTGCTTCTCGGTGGCGGGAGAGATGGTGGAGAACGGCGTACCGCGACCGGCGACGAAGTCACCGTTGATGAAGAGGCCGTAGTCGCTGCGGAGATTCAGGACCGCCTGCGACTCGGGCGCCGGAGCGTATTCGAGAAAGTTCATGTCAGAGGTCCTTAGTCAATCGTCACGTAGTCGGGGCCGGAGTAGTGCCCGGTCGACAGCTTCTGGCGCTGCAGCAACACGTCGTTCAGCAGGCTGGATGCACCGAATCGGAACAGGTGCGGCTGGAGCCACTCTTCACCGACGGTCTCGGCGACCGTGACGAGGTACTTGGTCGCATCCTTGGCGGTGCGGATGCCGCCGGCCGGCTTCACGCCGATCTTCTCGCCGGTAAGACGGTGCCAGTCACGGACGACCTCGAGCATCGACAGCGTGACCGGGAGCGTGGCGGCCGGAGCGACCTTGCCCGTCGAGGTCTTGATGAAGTCTCCGCCGGCGATGATGGCCAGCCAGGAGGCGCGGCGCACATTGTCGTAGGTGTTCAGTTCGCCGGTCTCGAGGATGACCTTGAGGTGGGCGTAGCTGCCGTCGGCGCGCTTGCAGGCTTCCTTGACGGCGACGATCTGGTCGAAGACCTCGCCGTAGCGGCCGGACAGGAATGCGCCACGGTCGATGACCATGTCGATTTCGTCTGCGCCTGCGGCGACGGCATCCGCGGTGTCTGCCAGCTTGATGGCGAGCGACGCGCGGCCGCTCGGGAAGGCGGTGGCCACGGCGGCGACGTTGATGCCGTCGTCCTTGCCGGCCGAGTGGGAGGCGCCGAGTGCCTCGACGGCGTACGGCACCATGTCGCCGTAGACGCAGACAGCGGCGACGCGCGGGCAGCTCGGGTCTGTCGGGTCTGGCATGAGCGCCTTGCCGACGAGCGAGCGCACCTTGCCTGGAGTGTCTGCACCCTCGAGGGTGGTGAGGTCGATCAGGCGGATGATCGTGTCGATCGCCCACTTCTTCGAGGTGGTCTTGATCGAGCGGGTGCCGAGGGCGGCCGCGCGCTGTTCGAGGCCGACGGCGTCGATTCCGGGGATGCCGTGCAGGTAGCGGCGCAGGTTCGCATCCGTTGCCTCACCGCCGAGAAGCGTCAGAGTGCGCTCCCTGGTGGCCAGTTGACTGCTTGTCATGAGTTGTCCTTGCGGTTGTGGTCGTTCAAAATAGCGTTCGCGGTCTCTTCGTCTGTCACGAGCACCGTGCACAGTCCGCTGCCCACGATTGCCCTGGCGACGGCGTGCTTGCTGCGGCCGGAGATCACGGCGATGGCCGTTTTCGCGCGGCGCAGCTGCTCAAGTTGGATGCCGAGTGTGCGCTCATCGAGCTCGGGGTCGACGATGTTGCCGTTGCTGTCGATGTAGCGGCCGACAATGTCGCCGACGGCGCCCTTCCGCACCAGCTCGCTCACCTGCTCTGCGGTGAGGTAGCCGCTGTCGACCAGGGCGGAGTTCTCGTCAGCTTGGCCGGCGCTGTACAGGTAAGCGGATGCTCCCGCGGCCATGTCGAGGACGGCCGCGACGGCGCGGTCAGACTCGATGGCGCGCTTGGTGTCGAGGCGCTCGAGGATGGCGGGGCTCGGCAGCAGTGTCGCAGCGCCCATGGCTTTCTGCGCGATGGTGACCGCGGTCGTTGCCGCGGTGCCCGCTCGCTTGTTGAGGCTGACGCCGCCATTGATCTGCACGACATTGACGCCGGGCGCCCATCCCTGCTTGAGATGCAGCGAGACGTCGTGGAGGGTGCGGCCCCAGCTGAGTCCGAGCGTGCGCGGGATCGGGCGGAGGCTGGTGAGGTAGTCGGCAGCTGCCTGGGCGGTGCGGGATTGCAGCTCTTCGTCGCTTGCAACTCCGGCAGAGGAGACGACTATGGCATCCGTGAGTCCTGTCACCTCGCGGAGGCGACGTTCGACGGGCAGGCGCCGGGCGCGCGGGTGCACGATCTCGATCCGGATGAATCCGCTGGCCTTGGCCTGGGCGAGCAGCCGACCCACTTTCCAGCGGGTGAGGCGAAGGATCGACCCGATCTCGTCCTGGGTCTTGTTCTCTTCGTAGTACAGCTCGGCCGCACGGATAGACAGCAACTCGTCGGTTTCACTCATGCCGGGGGCCTCCATCCTGCTGACATCGCTCAGCACTCGTTCCAGCGTAGATGGCATAGCCGACTCGATCAACACGTGTGGGCGTAGTTGCTCATATGAGCAGCGAGCCGAAGAACGAATGTGAATCAGCAGCCCGCGCCCGGCACTCGTGACATCCATAGGACTCATTGGGCAGAGATCGCTCGGTTGCACCGAGAGTCGCCACGGCTCAGTTCAGTGGCCAGCGGGCAGGGTTAGTGACACGCGACGAGAATCGAAGCAGGTAGCCGTCTGGGTCCTGCACCAGGAACTGGGACACGTCCGTGGTCGTGTCTCCGGCTTTGTAGCGCTTGATTTCCGGATCCATGAACAGCGGCCAGTTCGCCGCTGCCAGCCGATCAACAATGGGGTCGATGCCCTCTGGCAGTGAAATCTCAAAGTTGACTCCGCGGCCGCGCGGCCCCTCGAGTGGCCCTGTTGCCCAGGTGCGACCGAGGTTCATCTGATCGAGCATGACGTGCGCCGTGCCCATGTGGAGATACGAGAACCCTTCCTCCGGGCGGTCGTAGAGCACCTCGAAGCCGCAGAGCGTCACCCAGAACCCGAGGCTCACGGCGAGATCCGTGACGGTCAGTTCGGGCACGAGCCTCGGAAATGGCGTCGGCTGCTCTGCAGGAGAGGATGTCATTCCCTCAGTATGGCAAGCAGGGCCGACACCGAAGGTGGTGCTTTCCACGCACGTGCATGACCATGGGGACATGCACATCGAGGACGTAGACGAACGAGACAGCACCTGGGAAATGTGGGAATCAACCTTTCGGGTGTATTTCGCCACAGGACCCTCCCGATCGATCCGCACAGTCGACGTGACAGACGCCACCTTCAGCGAGGTGCATGCCTGGGCGAAAGAATCGGCAGCTGCAGGCGTACTCATCGCAATCGCACTCGTCGGCCGCGACGACCGCGGATTGAAAGGGCTGACCTGGCTTCTCGGGATGGATCCGAATGACTACCCTGAAACGCCGTATCGAGAGCGGATGTTTGCGGAGCTACACGCAAACACGTCGCCGCCGACCACGCCCTAAACTCTGGGGATGCAGACCGAAGCCCCAGCACAGCAGCCAGCGACAACCCGTGGCGCGCTCGCCATTGCCATCGATCTCGGTGGCACCAAGGTCGAGTCCGCCCTCGTCGATGACATTGGTGCGCTGCTTCCGGGAACCCGGGCGCGCGCGGCAACCGGCCCTGCAGCGTCGAGCGCCGACCTGGCTGCGAGCGTGGCATCCGTTGTCAGGAGCGCGCTCAGTGCGCTGCCGGCCAATGCGACACTCGCCGGGATCGGCATCGGTACCGCCGGCCCGATCACCGTGGCCACCGGTGCGGTCTCACCCCTCAACCTTCCCGTCTGGCGCGGCTACCCGCTGCGCGACCTGGTGCAGGAGCTGGCACCGGAGACCACGGTGCGCCTCCGCATGGACGGCCTCTGCATCACGCTCGCCGAGCACTGGGTGGGTGCAGGCATCGGCGTTCAGAACCTCATGGGCATGGTGATCTCTACGGGCATCGGCGGTGGACTTATCCTGAACGGCCAGACTGTCGCTGGCCCGAGCGGCAACGCCGGGCACATCGGACACGTCGAGGTGGGCGGCTTCGACGATGCGTGCGCGTGCGGGGGCCGCGGCTGCCTCGAAGCCGTCGCATCCGGTCCGAACACGGTCGCCTGGGCCAAGCGTCAGGGCTGGGCTGGTCACACCGGCGAAGACCTCGCGGCGGCCTACGCGGCTGGTGACGAGATCGCCCGCGCGGCTGTTCGGCGGAGCGGCACGGCCATCGGCCAGGCCATCTCGTCAGCGACCAACCTGGTCGACCTCGATCGGGTGGCCATCGGCGGCGGCTTCTCACACGTGACGCCCGACCTGTTCGACTTCATCCGGGAGGCCATCGAGCGGCGAACGGAATTCGAGTTCGCGCGTCGCGTAGAGGTAGTACCGTCGTCGCTCTCAGGCGAAGGCCCGCTCATCGGCGCCGCGGCGCTGATTCATCGCGCAGCGCTCGTATAAGGTCAACGACTCCGCTCCGCGTCGCCAATACAGGATACGCGGTCTAAAACCGGCCGATTTTTCCTGTTTTCGGTGACAATCCGCCGATTCATCCTGTATTCGAGACACGGCAGCAGACTGCCGATGCGGATGCGCACGCCGACTGCCGAGGCAGGTGCCTAAACCTCCTGGCCGAACCACTGGGCCAGCACCGGGGCCAGCACGTCATCTGACACATTGTGGTCCTGGCCCTGCAGGATGACGTAGGTCGCCTCCGGAACATACTGCGCGATGGTGCGCGCGGCATTGCCCGCCCAGGCTGGACTCGCTTCGCCCGCGATCGCAAGAGTGGGCACGGTGACCTTCTCCAACCGGTCGGTCGGCGCCACTCCCCCATTGCCGAGTGCCACGTCGTAGGGAAGCGTGTGCGCCATGGCAGCCATCGACGGGAAGTACGGCGACTGCTTCACCTGGTCGATCATCTGCGGCGGCATGCCGACCAGCGCCATGAACTCCGCCGCGGCCTCGTCGCGGTGGCCATTCTCAACCAGGGAGCGAAGCTTCTCGGCAGCCTCGGCTGTCGGTCCGTCCTGGCCGGCATACGGCGGCTCGTAGACGGCCAGCTTCTGCATGGCCGCTCCTCGCGCCGAACTCTCGAGCGCGATGGCTCCGCCCGATGAGTGCCCGTAGACGAACGCGTCACCGCCCGTGGCCGCCAGGATTGCGGCCAGATCCTGAACTTCCCACTCGATGTCGTAGTCGCCGGCGTCGCGTGTGCCGCCGCTGTCGCCGCGCCCTCGCCTGTCGTAGCAATAGACCGTGAATCTGTCGCTCAGCAATGCGGCCAGGCCACTCGCCGACATCCGTGTGTTGAATGCACCGCCAATGATCACGAGCGGCAAGCCGCTGCCGGATCGGTCGAATGCGATGGCCGTGCCGTCGGCCGAATGAACGGTTTCCATGCTTCTTGCTCCCACCCGGCGCCCGTGCGCCTGAGGCACAGGGTACTCAGGGTCGATGCGCTTGGGGGCTCACGCGGCAAAGTTCAGAGAGCGACGAGAGGGATTTCGAGACGCTCGCTGGGGCTCGCTCCTCAATCGACGGGGAGAGCGGATGCCTTAACTCGGGATGCGCAGTTCGTCTTCCAGCATGTGCGGGCGCGAGATGACGGCGCCGGCGATGGCCACGACAAGGGCGGTGACGATGAGCACGACGAGCGGCCAGGTCCAGCCACCCGTCAGTTCGTGCAGGATGCCGACGGCCAGCGGGCCGAGCGCCCCGATGGTGTATCCGACGCTCTGGGCGAAGCCGCTCAGTGCCACTGCGCCGTCATGCGTGCGCGTACGCAGGTTGATGAGAACGAGCACCAGCGGGAAGAGCATCGGACCCAGTCCCGCGAAGAGGACCCAGAGCCACGTGAGCGATTCTGGCGCGAGCATCAGCCCGAGGTATCCCAGCACGAAACACAGCGCACCCGTGTAGACCAGAATGCCAACGTTGCGGATGCGCGCGGTGAGAATCGGAATGATCAGCGAGCAGGGAATGCCCATCGCGGCATAGAGCGACAGCAGCGTCCCGGCCTGCGCCGCGCTCACCCCCGCGCTCTGCATCAACAGCTCCGGCAGCCAGGCGAACATCGCGTAGGCGTTGAGAGAGGATGCGGCGAAAACGATGGCGATCGCCCAGGCGATGGACGAGTGCCAGATCTTCCCGAGTATCTGTGGCTCGGCCTCATCGATGGCCGTCGCCTGCTCAGGGGACGCGCGACGCTTGGTGATCATCGCGATCCACGGCACGAGTGCCACGAGAGCGAGCACCGACCAGAGGCCGAGGGATACACGCCACCCGGCCGACTCAGCGACCGGAACGGCGACGAGCGGTGGCACGAGAGTGCTGAAGGCAAGCACCGTGGCATAGAGGGACGTGAGCAGGCCGACCCTGTCGGGGAAGTATTTCTTCACCAACGGTGGCAGCAGCACGTTTCCGGCACCCATTCCGGCGAAGGTGATGATGCTGCCGATCAGCAGCACAGCCAATGACTCGGTCAGTCCCCTGAGGAGGTGCCCGAGCATGATCGCGCAGAGGGCGACGATCAGAACCTTCTCAAGCCCGAACTTTCGAGCGAGCACGGGCGTGAAAATGCCGAAGAACGCGAAGCAGACCGGCGGCAGCATGCCGAGAACGGCGACTGCGGTTGTGCTCAACGGCACATCAACGTTGATCTCCGACACGATCGGCGACAGCGCTGTGACAGCGGTACGAAGATTTGCAGCGACAAGCAGAATGCCGAGCAGCGCAAGTGTTCGACCTGCCCAGAGAGCGCGGGCAGGTTTTTCGATCACTGATGAAGTCTAGGCTGATGCCATGGCCAATTTCGCCAACTATCTTCCGCTGAGCCTCCGCGCGCACAGCGACGAATCACGGGTGAACTCGAACTGGGGCGGGCACACCGCCGCCACGCTCGGGGCTATTGCCGACATCCTGTCCGGGCTGACGCCTGAGCAGTGGGAGACGCCGAGTCTCTGCGACGGCTGGCGAGTACGGGATGTCGCCGGTCACCTCGTGTGGCGCACCGGGAGCTCAACGCGGACAATGCTCGGCAGCGGCATCCGTGCCTACGTCGGGCACCACGTGAACCCGAACAAAGCCATCGACGATCTCAGCCGTCGCGCGGCAGAGGCAGAGCCGGCTGAGCTGATCGCCCGCATCCGTGGCATCGCCGCCGACAAGGCGGCCGGCCGTGGCCGCACCGGCATCGGTGAACTCACCGAGGCTGTCGTGCACGGCATCGACCTGGCAGAGCCACTCGGCATCACGCTGAGAGTCGCTCCCGCAGCATCCGGTGCCGTGGCACTCAGGCGCAGCCTCATCACCCCCACCGAGATCAAGGCCGTCCTCCGCACTCGCACGCTGGTCGCAACGGATGCCGGCTGGAGCGTTGGCACCGGCGCCGCCCTGGAGCGCACGGCCCAGCAGCACCTCGTGTTCTTGTTCGGGCGCGAAAAGGGACCGCTCCCCGTTCGTTGAGTCCGTTGGTCGAGGAAGGTGCGAGCCTGCGAGCCCCTGTCTCGCCCGTACCGAGTGCATAACTCCTGCAGATTCGGCGAGAGGAGCCGGAACTGGCGCTTCACAGCGGGATACGGGCAAAGTGCAGGAGTTATGCACAAAAGTCTCGAGACCCGAACGAGCCGCGCTGCGTGCCGGAACGACCTGCTGGTTTCACGACGACCGCGAGCGGCCTCCTGAACCAGCGGCGGGAGCTACGCGGAGAGGACTGCGCGCACCTTGTCAACATCGTCGGCCATCTGCGCGATCAGCGGGTCGATGCCGGTGAATGCGACCATGCCGCGGATACGGTCAACGAACGACACGTCGACCACGTGGTCGTAGAGATCGATGTCTTCATCGAGTACGTAAGCCTCGACCTGTTTGTGCGGAACACCCTCAAACGTTGGGTTGTTGCCAACGGAAATCGCTGCCGGGTAGCGGATGCCGGCATCCGTCAGCCAGCCGGCATACACACCGTCTTCGGGAATGAGGCCCTCAGACTCCGGTGAGAGGTTGGCCGTCGGATAGCCCAGATCGCGGCCGCGGGCTGCACCGTGAACGACAACGCCGCGCACCGTCGGAAGGTGGCCGAGAAGGGTGCTCGCCGCACGCACATCCCCGTTGGCCAGCAGTTCGCGAATCCATGTCGACGACACCCTGCGCGTCGAATCAGGCTTCACATCATCGATGAGGTGCACCGTGTAGCCGTACTCGGTGCCGAGGTGCTGAAGCAGGGCGACGTCACCGGCGCCCTTCCCTCCGAAGCGAAAATCAGACCCGACCAGTACGTGTGTGGCGTGCAGCGATCGCACGATGATGCTCTCGATGAACTCGCGCGGGGGCAGCGCGGCGAAATCCGCGGTGAAGGCGAGAACCACTGTCGCATCGAGGCCGGTCTCGGCCAGCAGATCGAGCTTCTGATCGGTGCTCACCAGGGACTTCGGGCACGCGTGCGGCGCCAACACCGCCAGCGGGTTACGGTCGAACGTCACAGCAACGGATGCCAGTCCATCACGGTCGGCAAGCGCTTTGAGCTCGCCGATAACCGCGCGGTGGCCAGCGTGAACGCCGTCGAATTTCCCGATGCTGATCGCGGATGCTGGCCAGTCTGCCGGGATGTCTTCGATTCCGTTGAAGATCTGCATCAGAGCGTCGAACGCTTCGTTCGACCTGGCAGCGGGTGCTTGGCCAGCCACCACATGCCGAGGATGGGCAGGACCAGTGGGATGAAGAGGTAACCACGGCCGAAGACCGACCACACGGTGTCGTGCGGGAAGAGCGCTGGGTCAACGAGGCTGAGGGTGCCGACCACGAGAACGCCAAGCAGTTCGAATCCGATGGTGATCCAGGCGATCCGGTACCAGACACCCCCGCGGGCGATCAACGCGACAGTGGCGAGGATGTAGACGACAGCAGCCAGCGCCGAGAGCGAATACGCGAGCGGAGCCTCATCGAATTTGGCGATGATCTGTACGACAGAACGCCCGGTGGCGGCCAGCGCCAGGATGCCGTACACCGCAATCAGGAGTCGGCCAATGCCCGTCGCTCGAGTTGACGGGGCGCCTAATTCAGTCTTCAGTTCAGTCATCGCCTTGTAATTATCTCAGTATCGGGATGCGCCACAAATCAGGCGGCCTGCACAGTCCAAATCTGCAGCATCCGGTAGAGCATGACGCCCACAGACAGGCAGGCGACCCCCAGAATAACGGTGCTCCACTTGTTGCGTTCGATCAGCGCCCAGAACCCGGCCGCGAGCGGGAGCAGGATGGCACTGATCAGGTACACGTAGAACTCGAGAGGGCTACCGGTGGGGGAATTGCCAACGGCTGGCGCGACCAGGGCAATGACCAACTGCACGATGAGCAGCACCTCAACGAGAAGCGTTGCACCCATTGTCAGGTCGGTGGGCTTTCGCCCGATCAGGCCAAGGACGATGCACAGCACTCCGGCTGCGCCGGCGATGGCGAACTGGGCCCAGGCGAACCATTCGATCATTCTGCGGATACCTCTGTTGTCGTGGTGGTGGTGGTTGGTAGGTCAGTGTGAGCGCTCGCCTCGGCCGGCGTGCTCACGTCGTCTGGCGGGAAGTTCACCAGGACTCTGGACGTAGAGCCCTTGCGCTCAATGAGCCCGACGAGGCGCCCATCGGGGGCAAGCGCGGCGATGGGAGCGGATGCAGGCAACGCGGCATCCAGTTCGATGCGCTTGCCGTGGCCGAGGTCGATCGTCTGTTCGGCGGTGAGGTCCAGTCGGGGAAAGAGCAGGGTGGCTGCCTCTGCCGGAGGGATGAGGGCTGTGGACACGTCGAGATCGTCCAAGGTCGGTGCATCGGCGACGTGGAACGGGCCGATGCGGGTGCGCCGGAGGGCGGTGAGGTGTCCCCCGACGCCGAGCGCTGCACCAAGGTCGCGGGCGAGCGCCCTGATGTAGGTGCCAGACGAACAGACGACCCGCACCTCCAGATCGAGAAAGCCGTCGACGCTCGTCGACGACAGCACCTCGAAGGCACTGACCGTGACCGGGCGCTTGGGCAGCTGAACGTCTTCGCCGGCCCGGACGAGTGCGTACGCGCGCTTGCCATCAACCTTGATCGCGCTGACAGAGCTCGGCGCCTGTTCGATGTCGCCGGTGAGCGTCGCAATCTCAGCGAGGATGGCGTCAGTGCCGATCGCGGCCACAGCGCCGGGAGCCGCGCTCTCCAGCAACTCACCTTCGGCGTCATCCGTTGTGGTGGATGCGCCAAGCCTGATTGTGGCGAGGTATTCCTTGTCGAGCCCGACAATGTAGGTGAGCAGCCGGGTCGACGAGTTGATGCCGAGGATCAGCAGGCCGGTGGCCATGGGGTCGAGCGTGCCGGCGTGGCCGACCTTGCGCGTGTTGGCCAGGCGGCGAGTGCGGGCGACGGCGTCATGGCTCGTCCAGCCCTGAGTCTTGTCAATCAGCACGATTCCGCTGGCGGTTGACTGCACGCGCGGCGTTGATCGTTGCTGCTGCTTCTTTGTTCTCATGCACGGTCCTCCGCTTCGCAGGCCACGCCCATCACGAGGTCGAGCTTGGTGCGGAATGTCGCGCGCATCATTTCGTTCGCGGTCGCATCGTCGTTGAAGATATCGGGGAGCCGAAGCGCCAGGAGCGTGTTGAACAGCATGCCCTGCGCCAGGAATTCCATGGTCGCTTCCGGGTCAAACCCCGCCTCATCGCGCAGCAGGCGATAGATGGCGAGGAACCCGGCGCGTGCCCTGGCGCCGATCACTGGCTCGTGACCGGAGATGAACGCCTGCATGAGTGAGAGCAGGATGCCGCGATCCTCGATCAGGTCGACGTAGGTTGCCGCGAGGCGCGTTACCAGCACGTCACTGCGGCTTTCATCGGCCGGGGTCGGTTCGGCCAGTGCTGCGCGGAAGGCGCCCGTAAGCTTCTCAAGCGCACGTTCAAGCACCTCGACGAACAAGTTCTCCTTGGTGCCGAACATCCGCACGACGTATGGCTGGCTGATGCCTGCAGCCTGCGCCACCTGGTCGGTTGTCGCGCCGGAATAGCCGCGCTCACCGAACACCTGGCTGGCGGCGCCAAGGATTTGTTCGCGGCGCTGGACGGCGGGAATTCGCTCCGTGCCCGCGGATTTTTCGACTTTTGTCTCACTCACACTTGACATGTTATCAGTCGATTACTAACGTGGCGTCTTGTAATCATTCAATTACAACAAAGGATCACCGATGTCTCCTCAGTCCGCCCGACGCGTGCCTATTTGGCTCGCCGTGGTCGCATCCGCCCTGCCGATGTTCATGGCCACCCTCGACAACCTCGTGGTCACGAGCGCGCTCCCCGTCATCTCACGCGACCTGTCGGCATCCATTGAAGAGCTGCAGTGGGTCATGAATGCGTACTCGCTGAGCTTTGCCACCTTCATGCTCATGGCTGTCGCTCTCGGTGATCGTTTCGGTCGCCGCAGCGTGTTCCTGGTCGGCATCGGTGTCTTCACCGTTGCATCGGCGCTCAGCGCCCTCGCCGTCGAACCCTGGATGCTCATCGGCGCCCGCGCGCTGCAGGGTGTCGGAGCCGCTGCGCTCATGCCGCTGTCGCTGACGTTGCTGGTCGGCTCGGTCAGTGATCGGCTTCGCCCGGCGGCGATCGGTATCTGGGGTGGCATTGCCGGTCTTGGTGTCGCTCTCGGCCCACTCGTCGGCGGCGCCGTCGTTGAAGGGTGGAATTGGCAGGCCATCTTCTGGCTGAACGTGCCGCTCGGCATCATCTCCGTTCCGCTGGTGCTGTTCGCCCTGCCGAACAGTTTTGGAGCACGGGTGCGCGCCGACGTGATTGGACTGCTTCTGGCCGGTGTCGCCGTCTTCGGGCTGGTCTACGGCATCGTGCGCGGCAACGAAGCCGGCTGGGCAAGCGGCGAGGTACTCACGGCACTCATCGGGGGCGCCATACTGCTGGTCGCATTCGTGGTGTGGGAGTCGCGAGCAAGCGCTCCCCTGCTTCCGCTCCGTCTCTTTCGGGATCGCAGTTTCACCGTCGCGAACCTCGTGGGTGTCACGTTCAGCTTCGGCATCTTCGGCTCGATCTTCATCCTGATTCAGTTCCTGCAGGTTGTTCAGGGGTACTCACCTCTTGAAGCCGGCCTCATGACCATGCCGTGGACCCTCGCGCCGATGGTCATCGCCCCGCTGACCGGTTTCCTCAGCCCGCGAACCGGCACCCGGCTGCCGCTGGTGATCGGGCTGTCGTTCCTGACAGTCGCGATGTTCTGGTTGGCGACGACAATGTCGGCGACGGTGGAATACACCGAATTGTTGCCCGGCTTCATCCTGGCCGGAATCGGAATGGGTCTCGTCTTTGCGCCGAGCTCGACTGCGGTACTGGTGAACATGGCTCCGGCAGATCATGCCAAGGCATCCGGCACCAACTCAACGCTGCGCGAGATCGGGGTCGCGCTCGGTGTCGCCGTTCTCACCGCGGTGTTCACCGGTGCAGGCGGGGAACTTACCCCCACCGGCTACGTCGACGCTGCGATTCCCGCCGTCTTCGTTGGCAGCGCCGTACTTGCGGTGGCAGCCGTCATCGCCCTGTTCATGCCGTCCAAGCGCGTGGCTCAGCGGATCGTTGCGGCGAGAGCCTTGAGCGAGGAGAGCGCCGCGCGTCCCCTGGCTGATGCCGCTGTCTAGCGCCCCAGCCGCTCAGCACACGGGACGCAGAATTCGGCGAACGGCCGCACCTTGAGCCGCTCGACTGGAATCGGGTTTCCGCAACTCGCGCACCGCCCGTAGGTGCCGGCTTCCAGGCGCGCGATGGCATCGTCGACCTGCTGCAGCTCTAACCGTGCGGCATCAGAGAGCCCCGTCAGCCGCGACCATTCCGCCGACAGCGGCGCCCCGTCTGGGTCATGCTCGTCGTCATCGTTCGCGCCCTCCCTGTCGTGGGTGAGGGTAGCAAGCATCGCCGTTATGGAGGTGAGCCTCGTGGTCGCCTCCTCGCGCAGATTATCCAAGACCGCGCGCATCCGCTCGTCAACGTCCATGCCTCCACTCTAGGCACGCCGCCTGACACCTGCCCGGCGTGGCCGTGAGAACACCGAGCGGCGCCTCAACAGCCATGGCGACTTCTCTACCCGCTGCTTCGGGTCGCACACAGCTCGTCGCACGTAGACGTTATCTGCGCTCGCTCCGCTAGTGCCGCCGCACTCGTCGTCAGTCTGCGCGCACGGCCGCAGTCACGGCAGACACGCGCAAGAAGTCGAGCTTGTCGGCGGCCTCGGATCCGGTGGCGGCCGTGTACGCGACTATCCGCAGGTCGGTGCCTGCGACGCTCAGCACGTCGCAATCGAGCTCAAGATCCCCGACAACGTCACTGTGCACCACTTTTCGCTCCGACTGGTGCTCGCCCACGACCCCGCTCTCCCACAGTTCCCGGAACCTTTCGCTCGACGCCAGCAGCTCGTTGACCAACGCCTTCACGGCGCGATCGCCGGGGTATCGTCCGTGCACCCGGCGGAGGTCGCCCACGAGAGATGCTTCAAAGGCGTCGATACTGATCGACCGGCTGACGATTCTCCCGCTGTCTCCCAGTGCTGTCCCCGTGAAACGCGACCGCAAGAGATTCGGCCGCCCCGTTCCGGAACGAACGGGCCCGCCGAGAAGCGCCGCCCAGAGCGGACTCCAAGTCACAAGGTCCCATGAGGCGGTGAACACCGCCACCGGAATCTCCCCGAGGCGGGCAACCAGGCGCTGCACACCGGGCGGGATGTGCGATGGCACGTCGCCCGGCGACGGTGGAAGGAGGCCGGCGATGACAAAGAGGTGATCTCGCTCGGCGTTGTTGAGCTGGAGCGCACGGGCGAGCGCCGCTGCGACCTGGGCGGACGGCCGCCGGGATCGTCCCTGCTCGAGGCGCACGATGTAGTCGACGCTCAAGCCGGCAAGGGCTGCCAGCTCTTCGCGCCGTAGGCCCGCCGCTCGCCGGGCGTCGTCGGCGGGAAACCCCACATCGATGGGCGATAAACGGTCGCGCCACGAGCGGAGGAGCGCGCCGAGGTCACTGTGTGGATCCTGCATGGAGTCAGTCTGACAGTGCCTGCAGCATCCTGCGTGGTACTCCCAGTCCACCTGTTCACCCGGGCCACGACAACCGGATCGTCGCCGCTACAAACTCGAAGCATGACAACAACACTGATCACCGGAGCCAACAAGGGCCTCGGCTATGAAACCGCTCGCCGCCTCATCGAGGCCGGGCACGAAGTATGGATGGGCGCGCGCGACCAGGTGCGCGGCCAACAGGCAGCGGATGCCCTCGGCGGCCGGTTCGTACAGCTCGATGTGACGAGCGATACATCCGTCAGCAGCGCCGCGAAGACAATCGCGGATGCCGGTGGCCTCGATGTTTTGATCAACAACGCTGGCATCTCTGGCCCCCTCAAGACAGCCGCGGACCTGACGGCAGCCGACGCCTTAGCGGTCTACGGCACCAACGTCGTTGGCATCGTCCGCATGACTGCTGCTTTCGTTCCCATCCTTCGCGCCTCGAGTGCGCCCACCATCGTCAATGTGACCAGCGGCTTGGGATCATTTGCTTTCGTGAATGATCCCGAGTGGATTTACGCGAAGTTCACCGCCCCGCTCTACACATCCTCGAAGTCCGCCGTCACGATGCTCACCATGCAGTACGCCAAAGCGCTCCCGGAGATGCGCATCAATGCCGCCGATCCCGGCTACACCGCGACCGATTTCAACGGCAGCACCGGTACGCAGACCGTGCAGGAAGGAACCGACGCGATCGTTGAGCTGGCCACCCGTGGCGGCAGCGGCCCGACAGGAACGTTCATCGATCGCTCCGGCGTCGTCCCCTTCTAACGATTGAGTCAACGTCCATACGTTCTGGGCACGCCGGCCCAGTCTCATGTCAGAGACCGTTGGGGTCTTTATACCTAGATGACAGTGTCGGTGTGAATACCGAGCAGGCCGCCTGCGCCAGCATCCGACCGGAGCGAGCGAAAGCCGAGCCGCTGATAGAACGCTTGCGCGCCGGTATTTCCTGGCGACACATCTAGGTGCACTCCGGGGACGCCACGTTCGCGAAGCTCGGCGAGCAGGGTGCGGATCAGCTGCCGACCGAATCCCTGCCCCTGCAGTTCCGGAAGCAGGTCGATATGCAGATGTGCGGGGTACTCGTCCAGTTCGGGGATCATCATCCGATCCGGCTGCATGCCCATCCCGACGATATCGAGCGGTGCTGTCGCCAGCGGCACCGCTCGGGCGTACTTCGCAGCGAATCCGGGCAACCACTCGGTGCGATAACGCTCGATGAACGCGCCTGTGTTCGCCGTTGCGACGATGTAGCCGTCGACTCGTGCGCCCGTGTCGACGACGAACGCAAGTTCAGGCTCGAGCTCGACGTATGGAAGTACGAAAATGTCGGCGAGCAGGTCGTCGCTGACGTGCATGCCCGTTGCATCGGTCCCAGAGTCGCCCGTTTTCAGGCAGATCTCGGCGACAGCGGAACGATCGGACGCTCGATATCTGCGAATCTCAGGCACGCCTCCATAGTGGCATGTGGGCCTCAGACACAGTGGGATTCATGGGATTCACTGGCATGAGCCTGCGCGCGTGGCCGCAGCTACGGCGGAGACGCTGACCTGGGGATCCCCTTTACCGAGTTCTTCGAGACGGTGTCGATTTCGCGTCGTGCCGTTCGACCTATGGGGTGAGGTCGCACTGCTACCTTTCGGAATCACAGACCCCAAGGAGAATAGCCAAAATGCCACTCACGAATACTGACCCAAAAGTCACGGAATACATCGAAACGTCCGAGGAGTTTGCCAGGCCAATTCTTATTCATCTTCGAGAGCAGATACACAAGCACTGCCCCGACGTGGTGGAGTCAATCAAGTGGGCTAACCCACATTTTGACTACAAAGGTGATTTTATGTGCGTCCTGGAATCAGCTAAAAACCACTGTTCACTCACATTCATAAAGTCTGAATTCATGACGGATCCCCGGTTCGCGGGCGGCAAAAAGGTAAAGCCGGGCCAGCGATTCATGAGCAGAATCACAAGTCTGTCCGACCTGCCTTCGGACGAAGAACTCGCAGGCTTTATCAAGCAAGCGGTGGATCTGAATGACAGGGGCGTCAAGCTCGATAAGACAGCTAAAGCTGCGCCGAACAGCACACCAATAGAAACTCCTGCATTCTTCTTAGACGCACTGTCGACAAACGTCGCTGCCAAGCAAATCTTCGAGAACCAATCAGCCTCATTCCGCAAGGAATATATCCTTTGGCTTGAAAGTGCAAAGACGGCCGCCACGCGACAACGGCGAATAGATGAAGCCCTGGAATGGATCGCTGAAGGTAAGCGTCGATTCTGGAAATACGACAAAAAATAGGGGTGCTGCGCATCTGCTTCGATTCCCCGGCAACCCGTCTATGTCGGTGCCACCGACTATGTTCGAGCCATGAATAGTCGTGTTGAGTTACGCCCATGGGCGGCCGATGATTTGCCGGTGTTGCAGCGCAGCAACACCCCTCAGATGACCACGTTCCTCGGCGGTCCTGAATCCCCTGAGCAGCTTCTGAAACGTCAGGCGAAGTTCCTTCGTATGTGGGAGGAGGGTGAAGCCTGCATGTTCACGATCAGGGCCGACTCCGAGGACGAGCCAGTCGGGTCGGTCGGGTACTGGAAGACGAAGTGGGGCAACAAAGACGTCTACGAATCCGGATGGAGCATAGCGACCCGCTACCAGGGACAGGGATATGCGTCCCTGGCTCTGCGGGCGTGTCTTCAACACGCGGCGGACTTCGGCGACCGGCAGGACGTGCTCGCGTTCCCTCGAATCGACAATGCGGCGTCGAACTCGCTCTGCAGATCTGTCGGCTTTGCCTTCCTGTCTGAGGAGGACTTCGAGTACCCCAAGGGGAATCCGATCAGGGTGAACGCGTGGTCGTATGACTTGGCGGCGCTCCGGGAGGAGGGTCCGCGCTGATGCCTGAATCGCAGCCGACTCGGTGGTGCTCCACTTGCGTCGGGACAGAACCATCGGCAACCTAGGCTGGACGCATGCGAAATGCAGTGACCGACACCGGAGCGCTTCGTAGTGCGTTCGCCACCCCTCCCGTTCGATGAATCGAACTGACCGTTTGTACGCACTCGTGGAGGAGTTGCGTGTCGTCGCCCCTCGCCCCCGCAGCGGTCGGTGGCTCGCTGACCGGTTCGAGGTAAGCCTGCGGACTGTCGAGCGTGACATCAGCGCCCTTCAGCAAGCTGGCACACCGATCTGGGCAGAGCCCGGCCGAACCGGCGGATATTGCCTTGATCGCCAGAAGACGCTGCCGCCGGTCAATTTCACCCCGCCAGAGGCCGTCGCGATGGCCGTCGCGCTCGAAAACCTGGCCGGTTCCCCGTTTCAGCAGGCAGCGCAAACCGCTCTCCGCAAGTTGGTCGCTGCCATGCAGGAGACCGACGCCGACGCCGCCCGCGACCTCGCATCGCGAGTGCATCTGCTCGGCTCAGCTTCGGCTCTTTCACCGATCCCTTCTCTGATCGCAGACGCGCTCTCCGCCGGGCGCGTGCTTAGGATCAGGTACCAAGACAAAGACGGTGTCATCACGTCGCGGGAGGTCGAGCCCCTCGGCTATGTCGGAACGCCGACGAACTGGTACCTGATCGGCTGGTGTCGTCTTCGTGACGGAATCCGAGCATTGCGAACAGACCGCATCCTGTCGAGCGTTGCGACGGCAGAGAACCCCGCAGCGAGGACGCTCCGGACGGAGGATCTCGACATCCCCTACGGCGACATCAGGCAACTGCACCTGATGTGACACCACGAAAGTTTCTCGCGCTAAACACCGACAGGGGGTTGTCGCCGCCGCCCTCCAGTATGAGACGTGTCGGCATCCATCCGGCAGAAACGGAACCCTCATGAACCTCGTCTCCATCCGCCTCATCACCGACAATGTCCCCGCGCTGGCCAGCTTCTATGAGCACGTCACCGGCGGTACCGCAGTGCACCTGAATGAGCACTTCGCCGAGGTGCGCACCCCCTCAGCAACGATCGCGATAGGCAGCACCGCTACCGTCGGGCTCTTCGGGCCTGGGTCGGCACGGCCGGCCGACAACCACACGGCGATCATCGAGTTTCTCGTGGACGACGTCGACCAGGAATTCCAGCAACTGCAGAACTGGATCACCACGTTCGTGAACGAACCTACGACCATGCCGTGGGGCAACCGGTCTCTGCTATTCCGCGACCCTGACGGGAATTTGATCAACCTCTTCACCCCAGTTACTGCCGCAGCGATTGAGAAGTTCGCGACGTTCGCACGGTAGTTTCAGGCGCCCTGTGGCCGCAACCGGTGCCCACGGGGCGCCCCCTCGAGATGGCACGGTACAGAACCGCCAGCAACCTAGGCTGGACGCATGCGAATTGCTGTGATCGGCGCCGGAGCGCTTGGCGGTACATTCGCCACCCTTCTCGAGCAGGCCGGCCACCAGGTCACCGTCACCGCACGTGGGGCCGGCCTGGCCGCGATCCGCGCCGACGGCATCCGTCTCACGGGCGAATACGGCGAGACGCACGGCCATCCGCTCGCCGTTGAAACGTTGACGGAGACCCCCGACCTCGCTCTGGTGTGCACGAAAGCGCAGGACGCGGCAGCGGCAATCGAGGCTAATACCGCCGCGCTCGGCACCGCACCCGTCGTCGTCGTCCAGAACGGGCTGGCCGGCGTTGCCACCGCCAAGGCGCTGCTGCCAGACTCCGACTGCTTCGGCGCCCTGGTCATCATCGCCGCAAACTACACCGAGCCCGGCGTGGTTCGTGTCACCACGGCCGCCCCGACCTACATCGGGCGCGGGACAGGGCCAGCGGATGCCGCCACCCAACACTGGGCAGGCGTGCTTTCCGCCGCCGTTCCCACCATCGCGATCGGCAATTTCGTCGGCGCGCAGTGGACGAAGCTGATCGTCAACATGCTGAACGGCATCCCGGCGATCACCGGCATGAGCGTGCAGGACGTGGTCGACAACCGCGAACTACGGCGGGTGATGACGGCCAGCATGCGAGAAGCTGTGCGGGTGGGGATGGCGAATGGCGTGCACTTCGGCTCAATCCAGTCACTCAGCGACAGGTCACTTCGAGCGTTTTCGCGTAGTCCGCTCTGGGCGGGCCAGATCGTGCCGCTCCTCATGCGCAAACGCATGGGCGACGTGCCGAACCTCGGTTCAACCCAGCAGAGCCTTCGCCGCGGCCAGCTAACCGAGATCGATTTTCTGAACGGGGCTGTCGTGCAGGAAGCTAGGCGAGCGAGCATGCAGGCACCGGTCAACGCACTGATCACCGCGATGGTGCACGAGGTTGAGCAGGCTGGGAAGTCGCTCTCCCCGACTGAGGTGGTTCGTCGGTTCGGGGCGCTCTAGGGGGCAGGCGTTGAGTGAGCGGGCGTGCGCCACAGGCATCCGCTCTCAGCAAGCAGCACGCAGAGCAGGCACTCCGACCGCACGTACTGTCAGCAGCTGTCGCGGAACAGGCGACGCGGCGAGGCGGGATCCGAATTGTCAACGAGGGCGCTGGCCAGGGCATCCGGGTTCACTTCGGCCAGGTACAGCTCGTCGGCTTCGGTCTCCGCACCGCTGTCGACGCGGATGCTGTACGCCCAGAGATCGCGAAGCTCGCGCCGGAGCATGAAGTCGCCGTCAACGATCAGCGTCGCGTCGAGTGGTGCCGTCTGCCAGGTCGGTTCGATCCAGGCGTCGCGGTCAGGGTCGAACGACTGCGTGACGAAGCTCGTGGTCACGCCCATCCGGAACGGTTCGGTCAGCACCCGGCGGAATGTCGCGTAGTCGTACCCGTAGCGATAGGTGCGCTCAGCTGATGCCCCGCCAAATCTGTCCTGCTCCTCGCGCGAGCGCTGGAAATACGTCATCGAGGCCCTGAAGACAGGGTGCTCTCGTTCCTCGAAGACCTCGGCCAGGTCATCGGCAAATGCGGTGCGACCGGAGCCTGCCGCCCCATCGACGGCGACGATGCTGCGACCCCTGCCGTAGTTGTGCAGGATCTCCGTGGACAGTGCGCGGAGGAACTCGACGCGGGGCGTGGAAACGAGCTTCATGAATCGAGCCTAGGTTAGAGATGATGAAAGGCATATCCAACCCCGCTGGCACGGCACCTTCCCCCACCGGCGACTCTGCCGCCCCCGACGCCTCCCCCATCGCACCCGGCATCATCGCCTGGTTCAGGGACAACGCGCGCGACCTCCCCTGGCGCCGTGACGGCTTCACGGCCTGGGGCACCCTGGTGAGTGAGTTCATGCTGCAGCAGACGCCGGTCAGCAGGGTCATCCCCCGACTCGAGGAATGGCTCACGCGGTGGCCGACTCCTGCGGCGCTGGCCGCCGAACCGCCGGGTGCCGCGGTGCGCGCCTGGGCGAGTCTCGGCTACCCGCGCCGCGCACTCTGGCTGCATGCTGCGGCCGTTGAGATCACCGAACGCCACGGTGGGATCGTGCCAGACGACGTCGATGACCTGCTGGCGCTGACCGGTGTCGGCGACTACACGGCCCGCGCCGTTGCCGTGTTTGCCTATGGGCACCGGCATCCGGTCGTTGACACCAATACCAGGCGGGTCATGGCCCGGGCGGTGAGCGGCCAGGCAGAGCCCGCCCCGCCGTCGCGCACCAGGGACCTCGAGATGATGAGCGCGCTGCTCCCCGCCGACCGGAATGCGGCCGCCGCATTCAACGCTGGAATCATGGAGCTCGGCGCCATCGTGTGCACCTCGAAATCGCCGGCCTGCGACGTGTGCCCCATCGCGAACAGCTGCGCGTGGCGTGCGGCCGGCTACCCCACCTACGACGGACCGCGAAAGGCCATCCAGAAGAAGTTCGAGGGCAGTGACAGGCAGGTCCGCGGCCTGATCATGGCCGAGCTCCGTTCCACCCACAGGCCTGTGACGGATGCCGAGATCGATGGACTCTGGCCAGACGACGTGCAGCGCGCCCGCGCCCTGGCCGGGCTGATCAGCGACGGACTCGCGGTCCCTGCGCCGACGGGTGGATACGTGCTCCCGCACTAGGTTCTTTCGCCCACGGTTCTGCAGCCCAAGGTTCTGCGGCATAGATTCGTCGGCACTCGGCACGAGGGCTCGTCGACATTTTGGGTCTAGCGCCCAACGCTGCGCTGCCGTCATAATCATGGCAATGCGCTGACCTTCATGGTGTGCGCAATGATCGCGCCAACCCGAAGGGCCGATGTGAACCACATTCAATGTAGAACGTGTGCACCCCAAACATCTTGTGCTGTGGCGCTTGGTGCCGATAGTCCATCCCGTGGCAACAGTGCACACCATGATGACCGTCCGCACCATGACAACCGGCCTGGTGCCCGCAATGGGTAAGGCGTGGGAAGAGGTGCTGGCCACGCTCACCGGCCTGGTCGTTCTTCTGGTCTTCGGCGGAGTCTTCATGGGGGCCAGAAGCCCCCGGATCATTTCTGCGCTGCAATTCGACGACATGCAGGCGTTCATCGTCATGGTTGCGGCGGCCACAGTATTCGTCGGCGCATCCGTCACAACCATCGCCACGGTGGTCGGCACAGCGACGAGGCGAAGGCGCTAGCCATCGCCACCGGCGCTGTCAGGTTCGAAAAAGCGGCAGGAAGCTCAGTGCCTCCTGCCGCTTGACATCGACTGTCATCGCCTTGTTACGGGGCGACGTGCTTTCCAGTCGGTGCAGAATCGTCTTCGTCGGTCTCTTCGATGGCGTCATCGTCGGAGTCGGCGTCGTCTTGGTCGTAGTCGCGCGGCTTCACGTACGGGTCGGCGTCGCCGGCGTACTGTGCGGCCTCTGCGAGCTGGCCGACCTCTGTGTCGCGCTCACGCGCTTCACGGAGGAGCTCTTCGATGAGCTTGGCGTTCTCCGGAATGGCGTCTGCAATGAACTCGATCGACGGAGTGAGTCGTGCGGTGATGTTCTTGCCCACCTCGCTGCGCATCATGCCGGTTGCAGCCTTGAGGGCTGCGGCACTGTCTGCGCGCTCTTCGTCGGTGCCGTACACCGTGTAGAAGACCGACGCGTGCTGCAGGTCGCCCGTCACCTTGACATCCGTGATGGTCACGAAGCCGAGGCGGGGATCGCGGAGGCCGCGCTCGAGCCGCTTGGCGATGATGACCTTGATGCGGTCGGCCATTTTACTGGCGCGTGCCTGGTCTACCATGTGTTCGCTCCTTCTGTTGGCGGCCGTGAGCCGCCGTTCTTAAGCTTTTCAAGCCTTTCAGCTCTTAAGCTTTTCAGCTCTTGAGCTTTTCAGCTTTTCATCCCTCCCGCCGTCTAATGACGGGAGACAATCTGCGGTTGATGTCGCAGCTCGATCCCCTGAAAAGGGAATCGGGGTAGGGGTCCCCGCTCTCTTCCCTTTTCAGGGGATCGAGCGGAGACCCGCTACCCACACACCGGAGTCATTAGACCCGCGGCTTCTCCTTCATTTCGATCGTCTCGATCTCGTCGCCGATCTGGATGTCGTTGAACTTGCCAAGGCCGATACCAGCCTCGAAGTCCGTACGAACCTCGGTGACGTCGTCCTTGAAACGACGCAGCGATTCGATGGCCAGGTTGTCTCCGACGACGATGCCGTCGCGGATGACACGAGCCTTCGCGTTGCGGGTAATCGTTCCAGAGCGCACGATGACACCGGCGATGTTTCCGAACTTGGAGGAACGGAATACCTCGCGGATTTCGGCGACACCACTCTGGACCTCTTCGTACTCCGGCTTGAGCATGCCCTTGAGGGAGTTCTCAATGTCCTCGAGTGCCGAGTAGATGACCGAGTAGAAGCGCACGTCGACACCTTCACGGGCAGCGCGTTCGCGAGCCTTCGTGTCGGGGCGAACGTTGAATCCGATGATGATGGCGTTGTCGACGGTGGCGAGGTTGACGTCGCTCTCCGTGACAGCACCGACACCGCGGTGGATGATGCGCAGCTGCACTGAGTCGTCGACCTCGATCTTGAGGAGCGACTCTTCCAGTGCTTCAACAGCACCGGAAACGTCACCCTTGATGATGAGGTTGAGCGATTCGACCTTGCCCTCTTCGAGTGCACGGGTGAAGTCTTCGAGGCTGATGCGCTTGCGGGCCTTGGCCAGCAGTGCGTTGCGCTCGGCAGCTTCACGCTTCTCAGCGATCTGGCGGGCGGTGCGGTCTTCTTCGATAACGAGGAAGGTGTCACCGGCGCGAGGAACGCTGGAGAGTCCCTGAACCTGAACCGGACGAGACGGCGTGGCTTCGAGGACGGTTGCACCGTTCTCGTCTGCCATCGCACGAACGCGACCATAAGCCGTGCCCGCGACGATTGCGTCTCCGACGCGCAGCGTTCCCGACTGGATGAGCACGGTTGCAACAGCACCGCGACCCTTGTCGAGCTTGGCTTCGATCGCGACACCACGTGCATCCTTGTTCGGGTTTGCACGCATGTCGAGGCCAGCGTCAGCGGTGAGCAACACAGCGTCGAGGAGTTCCTGGATGCCGATGTTGTTGCGAGCCGACACGTCAACGAACATGACGTCTCCACCGTATTCTTCGGCGACGAGGCCGAATTCGGTGAGCTGCTGGCGAACCTTCTGCGGGTTGGCGTCTGCCTTGTCGATCTTGTTCACTGCAACCACGATCGGCACGTTGGCGGCCTGTGCGTGGTTGAGCGCTTCAATCGTCTGCGGCATGATGCCGTCGTCTGCTGCGACCACGAGGATCGCAATGTCGGTCACCTGCGCACCACGAGCACGCATGGCGGTGAACGCCTCGTGACCAGGGGTGTCAATGAAGGTGATCGGACGTTCGACGCCCTCGTGCTCAGCAACGACCTGGTACGCACCGATGTGCTGCGTGATGCCGCCGGCTTCGCCTTCGACAACCTTCGAGTTGCGGATGGCGTCGAGCAGGCGAGTCTTACCGTGGTCGACGTGACCCATGACGGTCACGACGGGCGGACGAGGCTCAAGCTGTTCGTCAGTCTCTTCAGCCAGTTCTTCATCGAGGTCGATGTCGAAGGTGAGGAGCAGTTCGCGGTCTTCGTCTTCCGGCGAGACCATCTGGATCTTGTAGCCCAGCTCTTCACCGAGCACGCCGAAGGTCGCCTCATCGAGGGACTCTGTCGCCGTTGCCATCTCACCGAGGTGGAACAGCACGGTAACGAGGTTTCCGGGGCTGGCGTCAATCTTGTCGGCGAAGTCCGTGATGGATGCTCCGCGACGCAGACGAACAACGGTGCCGCCATCGCCGCGGGGTACGCTCACGCCACCCAGCGACGGAGCTTCGCGAAGCTCGAATTCAGCCCTCTTCGTACGCTTTGACTTGCGAGCCTTGCTCTTGCCGCCACCGCGACCGAATGCACCAGCGGTTCCACCACCGGGTCCACGACCACGGCCACCGCCGCCACCGCCACCGGCCGGACGCGGAGCGCCGAAACCGGGGGTTGCGCCGGGGGTTGCACCCGGACGGGAGAAGCCTGGACGCGCTGCGCCACCTGCTCCAGGAGCGCCACCGGGGCGCTGGAAGCCACCCGGACGCTGGCCGAAGCCGGTCGGGCGCTGGCCCTGGCCTGGTCCACCCGGACGCGGTGCGCCCGGACGGGGTGCTGCTGGGCGTGGGATGTTGCTCGGGGTCGGCGTCGGACGCTGACCCATGCCCTGTGCGCTGGCGAACGGGTTGTTACCCGGACGAGCAGCTGGGCGCTGGCCCATGCCCTGGTTGCTGGCGAACGGGTTGTTACCCGGACGAGCAGACGGGGGCTTCGGGATGCTGCCGCCAGGCTTTGCAGCCGGCGTCGCAGACTTGCCTGCAGGTGCGGCCGGAGCCGCGCCTTCCGGCGCCTCGGTAGCCGCAGCCTTGTCGGCAGCGGCGGCCTTCTCTGCAGCCGCAGCCTTCTCCTCAGCCTGCGCCTGGCGCTCTGCGACAGTCAGCGGGGCTGCGGGAGTGGGAACCTCAACCGCGGGAGCAGCATCGGCAGGTGCCGGTGCTTCTTCAACGGGTGTAGGTGCCGGCTTGGCCGACGGACGAGCACCTGGCTTGACGCCGGTGCTCGGCTTCTTGGGGCCTGGCGTTGCCGCCGGGGCCGCAGGAGTCGCTGCATCAGCGGCAGGAGCCGCTGTGCCCGTTACTCCGTCGGCCTCGAGCGCGGCACGAAGGCGCCGGGCAACGGGAGGCTCAACACTGGAGGACGGTCCCTTGACGAACTCGCCCATCTCTTTCAATTTTGCAAGGGCTACCTTGCTGTCAACTCCGAGGTCGCTTGCGATCTCGTGGACGCGTGGTTTTGCAGCCACAATTCTCCTGTTCCGGGCCTGCACCCGGAAAGGGGCAGACCGTTAGTAACGGACGGGTCTCATTTCGAGCCGCTCATTAGTTATCCATTAGCCAATTCAGCCTGTTCTCTAGGTGTCTCGCGTCCAGGGATCTGGTCACGCGAAGGGCACGCCCGAAAGCGCGTCGCCTTACGGCCTCCTGAAAGCACGACATCGTCGGATGCAGCCACGCACCACGCCCAGGGAGTGTGGCGGTTTCATCCACCACAAGCTCTGATTCCCGGGCAACGACCCTCAATAGCGAGGAGCGAGGTGCGCGCAGACGGCATCCAATGCACGTTCTAACGGCTTCCATCGTACCCCCTATTCGGCATCCTCCAGAATGCTGTCAGGTTGGATGTCAATTTTGGCACCGGTCAGCTTGGCCGCGAGGCGGGCATTCTGGCCTTCCTTGCCGATGGCGAGCGACAGCTGGTAGTCGGGCACGAGTGCCCTGACCGCCTTGATCGACTCGTCGATGACATAGGCGCTCGTCACCTTGGCCGGCGACAATGCGCTGGCCACGAAGGTCGCGAGATCGGCGGAGAAATCGACGATGTCGATCTTCTCGTTGTTCAGTTCAGTGGTGACCGCGCGAACACGCTGTCCCAGCTCACCGATGCATGCGCCCTTGGCATTGACGCCAGGCTCTGTGGCGCGCACAGCGATCTTGGTGCGGTGCCCGGCTTCCCTGGCAAGGGACACGATCTCGACAACGCCGTTGGCAATCTCCGGCACCTCGAGCGCAAAAAGCTTGCGCACGAGCGACGGGTGCGTGCGCGACACGGTGATCTGCGGACCCTTCAGTCCCCTGCTCACGCTTGTCACGTACACGCGGATGCGCTGGCCGTGCTCGTAGCTCTCGCCAGGAACCTGCTCTTCGGGGGGCAGGATCGCTTCGACGGTACCGAGGTCAACGTGAATCATGCGAGGGTTCGGGCCCTGCTGGATCACGCCGGCGATGATGTCGCCTTCGCGGCTCTTGAATTCGCCGAGTACTGCGTCGTCAGCCAGATCGCGCAAGCGCTGGTTGATGACCTGCTTTGCGGCGAATGCCGCAATGCGACCAAAGTCGCTGGGGTCGTCGACGGCTTCGCCGATGACGTTTCCCTCTTCGTCGTGCTCTGGAACGTAAATCGATACGTGTCCGGTCTTGCGGTCGAGTTCGACGCGCGCACCCGGTTCTTCGCTCACTGCCTGCTTCATGTGCTCACCCGGGTGGATGTGCTTGAGGTATGCGGTCAGGATGGCTTGTTCAATGATCTGCGCGAGCTCCTCAAATGGGATCTCTTTCTCGCGCTCCATAAGCCGCAACATACTGAGGTCGATGTCCATGGCCGGCCTCCTCTATTCAAATTGTGCCGCCGCGAAACTGCGCGGGGGGCTTCTCTCTACGGTACCGGATTCTTGAGGGGGTCGTCACCCACAGGCGGCTGTCTGCGGCACTCTCGGGCGATTCTCTGGCGGTTCGTGTGGCGTATTGCGCCTGACTGCCCGACGCCATAAAGTGATATCACTTTACTTACACGACGAGCGGAGCACGATGAGCATCTTGAGCGACACCCCCGCGGTCGAGACGGTCCCGGTGGGCCACGACGGCGTGCGCGTCGAGATCGAGGAACGCCGCGCCGCGTCGGTGCCGGGCGGCGTGGGACTTCTCGCCGCGCTCGCCGCGCTCGCCATCGGGATTGGGCTCCTTGTCATCGGCAACGAGTCGGGCTTGCTGGTCGTACTGGCCCTCATCTTCCTGGCCGCGTTCGTGGTGCTGTTGTCATCCCTGATCATTGTGCAACCGGGGCAGACCAAGGTTGTGCAATTCTTCGGGCGCTATATCGGAACAGTGCGCCAGCCCGGAATGTCGTTGGTGGTGCCGTTCTCGAACCGCCACAGCGTCAGTGTGCGGGTACGCAACTTCGAGACGAATCTCCTGAAGGTCAACGACGCCGACGGCAGCCCCGTCGAAATCGCCGCGATCGTTGTCTGGCAGGTTGCCGACACATCGAAGGCTACTTATGCAGTCGACAACTACGTAGATTTCGTGTCGGTCCAGGCCGAGTCAGCGTTGCGCCACACGGCGACGACGCACCCGTACGACGGAACAGAAAGCGGCGGCACCTCGCTCCGCGGCTCAACCGATCAGGTTGCCAAAGAACTGGCATTCGAGGTCGCAGAACGCATCTCACTCGCCGGTGTCGAAATCGTCGAAGTGCGCATCAGTCACCTCGCCTACGCGCCAGAAGTGGCACAGGCAATGCTCCGCCGCCAACAGGCCAATGCCGTCGTCGCCGCGCGTACCCGCATCGTGGAGGGCGCCGTCGGCATGGTCGAACTGGCGCTGAACAAGTTGAGTGAAAACAACATCGTCGAGTTAGACGACGAGCGAAAGGCCGCGATGGTCAGCAACCTTATGGTCGTGCTCTGCAGCGACCAGCCCGCCTCCCCCATCGTGAACACCGGGACGTTGTACTAACTGTGACCCGAGAGCGTAAGCAACTCCTGCTGCGCATCGACCCGGCACTCCACGACGCGCTGGCCCGGTGGGCGGCTGATGACCTGCACAGCGTCAACGCGCAGATTGAGATGATCCTGCGTCAGGCGCTCGTGAGGGCGGGCCGCGCACCGTCGAACCTCAGCCCACCGAATCCGCGGGGGCGTCCGCGAAAGGATCAGCCCGACCCGTAAGTGGGGCTGCCCACATCGCGGGCCCCCAACAGGCCCAGGCGGTGCGTAGAGGCGCGCTGGCCGGGCTACCCTTAGGACGTGAAGGACAAATCGGTGCGCAGATCCGCGAAGGCGGCGAAAGCAGCGACGAAAGCCGTAGCCAGGCGCGCCGAACAGCGAACACCGATGAGAGTCCTGACGCGTGCCGGGATTGCAACCATCGGCCTCCTGCACATCATGATCGGCTCAATCTCTCTCGGCATAGCGACGGGTGCAACGAGCGGTGAGGCAGATCAGTCGGGTGCGCTCAGGCAGATTTCGGCCATCCCTGGTGGCGTGGTGCTGCTCTGGGCCGTCATGGTCGGCATGCTGGCGCTCTGCGCTTGGGAGATCCTCACTGCACTGCTGGCTACCAAGCAGTCCGTGCTCCGCCGCTGGGGTTTCCGCGTCGTTGAGCTCGGCAAGGGCGTCGGCTATCTGGTCATCGCCGCAACAGCCTTCACGTTCGCCAGGGGCGAGTCGACGAGCACTGCGGAGATCATCAGGAAGACGAGTACCCGACTGCTTGACCTCCCCGGCGGCGGCGTCATCATCGTCATCGTCGGCCTGATCGTGATCGCGACCGGAGTTTCTTTCGCGGTCAGCGGCGTCACCGCTCGTTTCAGTTCCGCCATTCGGGTGCCAGATGGCGTGGGCGGCATTGCGACGATGGTGCTCGGAATCCTCGGCTACACGACAAAGGGCCTTGCCCTCTGCCTCGTCGGTGTCGTCTTCGTGCTGGCACCGTTCACCACCGACCGGGATCGCGTCAGCGGAATGGATGGCGCATTCAAAGCGCTCCTTGAGCTTCCCTTCGGCGACACGACGCTGGCCGTCATCGGCGCCGGCCTGATCGCATACGGCATCTTCTTCGTGCTGCGCGCCCGGCTGGTTCGACTCTAACGTCGCGCAAAAAACCGCAGGTGCGGACGGCATTCTTTCGAATACCGACCACGCCTGCGGTTCTGTTGGTGCGAGGTTCCGCTTAGCCGAGGCGTGCGGCGACGTCTGCGATGGCCACCTGTTCGCGCTCGCCCGTCCTGCGGTCCCAGAACTCGACGATTCCGTCGGCAGCACCGCGTCCGACAATCACCAGGTTCGGGATGCCGATCAGTTCTGCGTCACCGAACTTCACGCCGGGCGATACCTTGCGACGGTCGTCGTAGAGCACGTCGCGGCCGGTGGCCTCGATTGCGGCGACAACGGTCTCAGAGGTCTCGAAGACGATCTCGTCACGCCCGGTAGCGATGACCTGCACGTCGAACGGCGACACCGACTCTGGCCAGATCAGGCCCTTCTCGTCGTTGTTCAGCTCGGCGATGATCGCGAGGATGCGGGTCACACCGATGCCGTACGAACCCATCGTGACGGTGACGAGCTTGCCGTTCTCATCGAGCACCTTGAGGCCGAGCGCCTCTGCGTACTTGCGTCCGAGCTGGAAGACGTGGCCGATCTCCATACCGCGGGCGATCTCCACCGGGCCTGAACCATCGGGAGCAGGGTCGCCTGCGCGTACTTCTGCTGCCTCAACGGTGCCATCTGCCTGGAAGTCACGACCGGCGACGAGGCCGAAGACGTGCTTGCCTGCTTCGTTGGCTCCGGTGATCCACTCTGTGCCATCGACAACGCGGGGGTCGACCAGGAAACGGATGCCGGTGCTCGACTTCTCGCCGAGCACGGCGCCTGCCGGTGACCACGGGCCGATGTAGCCCTTCACCAGGCCAGGGTTGCCCTCGAGCTTGTCGAGGCGCGCGAAGTCGGCTTCGGTTGCCGCTTCGGCTTCTGCCGGAGCGAAGGCGACCTCGACACGCTTGAGGTCGACGTCGCGGTCACCAGGGATACCGATGATCACGAGTTCGCGGGTGCCATCCGGCTGCACGAGCGCGAGAACGACGTTCTTCAGCGTGTCGGCTGCGGTCCACTCCCTGCCATCTGGGCGCGGGTGGTTCGCGTTGGCGCTGTCGACCAGCGTCTGGATGGTCGGGGTGTCTGGCGTGTCGAAGATCTCCGCTGCCGGCAGGCCGTCCCAGCTGCGTGCGGGAGGGGCCAGCGTCGTGAATGCCTCGACGTTGGCGGCGTATCCGCCGGCCGAACGCACGAAGCTGTCCTCGCCGACGACGGTCGGGTGCAGGAACTCTTCGCTCTTCGAGCCACCCATGGCACCGGCATCCGCTTTGACGATCACGTATTCGAGGCCGAGGCGGGTGAAGATGCGCTCGTAGGCGTCGCGCTGGGCCTGGTAGCTGGCGTCGAGGCCGGCATCTGTGTAGTCGAAGGAGTATGCGTCCTTCATGGTGAACTCGCGGCCACGCAGCAGACCGGCACGGGGTCGTGCTTCGTCGCGGTACTTGTCCTGGATCTGATAGATCGACAGGGGAAGGTCTTTGTAGCTGTTGTACAGGTCCTTCACGAGGAGCGTAAAGACCTCTTCGTGGGTGGGGGCCAGCAGCAGGTCGGAGCCCTTGCGGTCCTGCAGGCGGAACAGACCGTCGCCGTATTCATCCCAGCGGCCGGTGACCTCGTACGGCTCGCGCGGCAAGAGCGCAGGGAAGTGCACTTCGTGCGCGCCGGCGTTGGCCATCTCTTCGCGAACGATCGCCTCGATCTTGCCCTTCACCCGCAGGCCAAGCGGGAGCCAGGCGAAAATACCTGGCGCCTGGCGGCGGATGTAGCCGGCCCGCACGAGCAGGCGGTGGCTGGTCACCTCTGCATCAGAGGGGTCTTCGCGAAGGGTTCGGAGGAAATAGTTGGAGAGGCGTGTAGGCACGCCTTCTACTTTAGCTTCCCCGCTGCGCGGCCCCGGCTGGATGACCGTGATGGACTCACGGCGGGCTCGCAATGAGCCATGGCCCAGACGTGCGCGAGTCCGGTCGGCTGTGTACCGGCCGACCGGACCCGCGGTCATTCAGCGCTTGCTCAGCACAGACTCGGTGCTGGCTCAGCACTCGCTCATCGGAGCTGCTTGCTCCCCCAGTAATCGAGGTCGTCAACCGAGATCTGCGGTGACGGAGCAACCCGGCTGCCGTCTTCGAAGAACCCGGTCTTGGTGAGCGCGAGCGTCATCACGGCGTGCGCTGCCGCATCGCCGAGCTCGTTCAATGCCGCGGTGCTCAGGTTCGTGATGTCGTCACAGGCCTGGTGATAGCAGGGGTCAAGTGGCGCTCCCGCTGTTCCACCGAACACTGCGGCTTGCTCCTCGGTCTTCAACTCCTCTGCTCCGCTGAAGAGTCCGCCGGCCGGGATGCCCGCAGCGATGAACGGCCCGTAGTCTGAGCGGCCGTCAAAAGCTGTCGGGGCACTCGCCAGTCCCACCTTGGCGAAGTAGTCGTTGAAGATGGCTTCGATCTGCGCGGATCCGGGAGGGCCTGACAGACCATCGGGATCTGCGGAGCCATCACCGTCGTAGACGAAGCGCACATAGTTGGTCGACCCGAGCATGTCGAAGTTCAGATTCGCGTAGATCTCGGCCAACTGGTCATCGGTGAGGGTGTCGACGTAATGCGTGGATCCAAGCAGGCCGGATTCCTCGGCTCCCCAGAACGCGTACCGCATTTGTTGCTGCGGCTTAATGTTCTGCTTCGCCATCTGGATCGCGGTCTCCAACGTCACGCTGGTACCGCTGCCGTTGTCGTTGATTCCTGCCCCTGCAAGTACGGAGTCAAGGTGAGCACCCACAACGACCACCCTGTCGGGGGTGACCTCTGGAGTGGAGCCGCCGCCGTTGCCGTGGTTGCCCTTCTTGCCCTTGTCTTTGCCCTTACCCTTGTCGTTCTTGTCATTCTTGGCCTTCGGGGCGTCGGCCAGGATGTTCGTGGTGGTGCGTGTCTCTGCGATGACCTCGGCGTGCACGGCCACGGTGACCGGCCCGACCAGTGATGCCTCATACAGCGCAGCGCCATCCGCGTAGCTCAGGCCAACCACCGGGATGGCCACCGGCCCACCGAGCGTCACGCCGGTGAGCAGATCGGTTCGCCCAGGGTTGCCTTCGTTGAAGACCACTGCGGCGTCGTACCCAGCTTCGATCGCGGCGGCGACCTTCTCGGCAAACGTGCATGTTCCGCGCTGGATCAGTGCGACCTGCGGCTCCGTCGCTGATGCGGGCACGTAGTCGGTGACCAGGCATCCTGAGGCCGAACTTGGCACCTCTGTGGCAGGGATCACGACGTTCGTCGTTGGCACGATTGCGCCGACGACATCGCCGCTCCCCGAGTATTCCAGTGTCGCGGTTTCATAGTCGGTCGGAGTAGGTGACACCTGGCTCAGCGTGGCAGGGGTGACCTCCTCGTAGTACGGGAAGTCGAACTTCTGCTCCGTCACCTTGTAGCCGGCGCGGGTCAGCTGGCTCTTCACATATGCCGCTGATGCCTCATAGCCGGGAGTGCCGGAGGCCCTGGTGCCTCCGTTGTTGTTCGCAATCCGCTGCAGCGCTCTTTCATGCTGCAGGATGCCATTCACCGTCACTGCCTTCAGCAGCTTGTCGGTATTGATGTCGTCGACAGCCACCGCCGTCGTCGCCGGGACTATGACGGCCGCGATGACCAGCCCGGTGAGAACAATTGCTCTACCTCGCACGATTTCCTCCGATCGGCCCTGCGGGGGCCGTTTCACCTGAGGAGAGCGCCCCGGCCGGGGCGCTCTTCCACTGGGGAGAGTGCCCCCGACCGGGGACTTTGGTTCTCGCCGTTATCGGATCGTTATCGAAACTGTGAAAACGCTGGGAGCCATGCGGAGGCGGGGTGAAATCGGACTGGCGCGCTAGTTCGAGCCGACAGTGTTAGTTCGAGCCGACGGTGACGACGGGCTGACCGACGCTCGTGTCGCTGGCGGGCATCTCGGCTGCCAGGCGGTTCGCCTCTTCGATCAGCGTCGCAACGATTTCCGCTTCAGGAACAGTCTTGATGACCTGCCCCTTCACGAAGATCTGGCCCTTGCCATTACCGGATGCCACACCGAGGTCTGCTTCGCGCGCCTCGCCTGGTCCGTTCACAACGCAACCCATCACGGCAACGCGCAGCGGTACCGTCATGCCTTCAAGACCATCCGTCACGTCGTTGGCAAGCTTGTAGACGTCAACCTGGGCACGACCACAGCTCGGGCACGACACGATTTCGAGCTTGCGCTCACGCAGGTTCAGCGACTGCAGGATCTGCAGGCCGACCTTGATCTCCTCGACCGGCGGTGCGGACAGCGAGACGCGGATGGTATCGCCGATGCCTTCTGACAGAAGGATGCCGAACGCCGTTGCGCTCTTGATGGTGCCCTGGAACGACGGTCCGGCCTCTGTAACGCCGAGGTGCAACGGCCAGTCACCGCGCTCGGCGAGCAGGCGGTATGCCTTCACCATGATGATCGGGTCGTTGTGCTTGACCGAGATCTTGAAATCGTGGAAATCGTGCTCTTCGAACAGGCTGGCTTCCCAGACGGCACTCTCGACGAGCGCCTCAGGGGTGGCCTTGCCGTACTTCTGCAGCAGGCTCGGCTCGAGCGAACCGGCGTTGACGCCGATACGAATCGAGACGCCAGCGGCTTTGGCCGCTGCCGCGATCTTGCCAACCTGGTCGTCGAACTTGCGGATATTGCCCGGGTTCACGCGCACGGCAGCACAACCGGCGTCGATCGCCGCGAACACGTAGTTCGGCTGGAAGTGAATGTCGGCGATCACGGGGATCTGGCTCTTCTTCGCGATGATCGGAAGAGCTTCAGCGTCGTCACGGCTTGGCACTGCGACGCGAACGATGTCGCATCCGGATGCGGTCAGCTCGGCGATCTGTTGCAGGGTCGCGTTGATGTTCGGGGTCGGGGTCGTCGTCATCGATTGGACGCTGACTGGCGCGTCACCGCCGACAAGGACCTTACCGACTTTGATCTGACGGGTCTTACGTCTGGGAGCGAGTACCTCAGGTACTTTGGGCATCCCTAAGTTGATTGCAGCCACGGAACCTAGCTTACGCGTGTGCACAGCTGGCATCCTGAACGCGCGCAAAGCGCACGAGCGTCCGGGCTCGTTAGGACACGGGCTCACGCAGATGGATCCAGTTCGTCGGCACCGCTGTAAACACGTGCAACGTGCTCGGCCAATGCGGCTACGAACATGTCCGGATATTCCAGGTGCGGCGAATGGCCGCACTCGGCGAACTCGATTTCTGTCACCTCTCCCCCGGCTGCTCGATAGCCGTCAAGCACGGCGCGCGTCTGGGTGATCATGGGCTGTGCCGGCGCGACATCCGCTCCCGGCCAGCCGGGGATGACGCCCAACTGCCCCAGGGAGTTGAGGTCGAAGACGGAATTGTCGCTCACGATGACGTCGTCTGTGCCATGCACCCACAGGATGGCTGGTTTGTCGTCGAGTCCGACGATCCCACTGGCATCGAAATACTGCGGCGCCATCGTGTTCAGCACGCCGAGCGTTCCTGGAGCGAAGCCGGGCCAGTGCGCCGATGGCACAGAATCGCCCGGGTAATTTGCGGGTCCGGTTGCCGTCGTCAGCATCGATTCAACCCAGATGTCGTCGTACTCAGAGGAGAACGGTGGCTTCACGTACGCGGTCTGATACACGGCCAACGGTGATGTCGCCGAATCCGCTGTCCGGTCACCGGCTTCCAGCCTGGCCACGAACTCGGGGTTCGCGCCGCCCGCCCCTGTTCCGGCGTCGTCGTCGGTCAGCCGAGTGCCGGACGTCCCGGTTGTTCCGCCGAATCCATAGGGAGACACCGGCGCCTGCAGCGTCACAGATTCCACACGACCAGGGTGCTCCAACAGGAACTGCAGGACAACGCCGCCACCCATGCTCCAGCCGACCAGGTGCGCGCGCGCAATCCCGAGCTCGTCGAGCACAGCCAGGACGTCGTTGGAAAAGTCTCCCAGTCCGCGAGTTGCGTCAACGGGCAGGGTCTCGCTCGCGCCGAAGCCGCGCAGGTCGATGGCGAGAGCGCGGATGTCAGCGGGAAGCGTCAGCATGACCTGCTGCCAGAACAAAGCGGATGAGACGTTCCCGTGGATGAATACCAGGGTGGACGCAGGTTCAAGCGGGGAGCTGCTCGCTCGTTCAAGCACCCCGGCGCTCAGCCGGGACGTCGGCACGATGAGCTGGGTGATGCCGTCGAGAATCGTCTTCCTCATGGCGCGTGAACCTTTCTGACTGTGTCGGGTTGGGATAACTGGGCAGTGAGAACGGATGCCACGGCATCCGCTCCCGCCCTTGTCATGATGATGCTGTAATGATTTGTGTCATCAACGGTGTGCATGCCGATACCGGGTAGCTGTGCAGCGAACGCGTCGAAGTCCGCAGCGCTGTACAAGCCGCTGGGTTCATCCATCAATCCCCGCGGCGAGCGCAGGAAATCGACCATGGGTCGCAGGGACCGAAGAGCCTCCGCATATCCGTCAGAGCCGTCGAGCTGCATGACGTCCTCTGCCATGGCGGCAACCCTGGTTGACGGGTGCAGTTCCGGCTCATCGCCGTCCAGATCGTAGTCGCTGTATGCCTCAACTTCGGGCGACCAGATATCAGCGAACGCCGGGTGTGCGCGCCAAAACTGCCTGTATGCCTCACGGCTCACAAATGTTCGGGTCAGACGTTCGGCGGCGGGCCCCAGCATCGCCGTTGGATCGACACCAGCTGGCCTGGGAATCGGCAAGCCACCGTCAACCAGAACGAGTGCCTGGGCCAGGCCCGGATACAGGTCAGCACATCGAACAGCGACGAAAGCACCCATCGAGTGCCCGACAACGCGGACACGCGGCACGTCGATGGCGGCCAGTAACGCCGCAATGTCCCTCGCGTGCTGCCGCAGGCCATACGGGCCTGATAGCCCGTTGCTGCGTCCGCGACCGCGGAGGTCTGGCGCGATGATGCGGGCGCCAGGCAGCGCCTCGGAGAGGAATTGCCAGGCCATGTGGGAGGCGGTGATGCCGTGGATGGCGAGGATCGGCAGCTCATCAGCGCCGAGCCCGCTGAGCCCGCCGGCAATGGCGCCTCCCGGCTCCCAGATTGCGCCGGACAGCATCCCGCCATCGATCGGCACCCTAAACGGTGAGCGAGTGCTCATCTGGCACTCCACCCGCCATCCATCATGTGACTGGCGCCCGTGATCATCCCGGCATCCGGTCCTGCGAGGAAGAGCGCGAGACGTGCCACCTCCTCGGGTTCGACGAGGCGTTTGACCACACTTTCAGTGAGCATCACGGTGGACACGACGTCTGCCTCCGAAATGCCGTGCAGTCGCGCCTGCGCCGGCAGCTGGGCCTCGATCAGGGGCGTACGCACGTACGTCGGATTGATGCAGTTGCTGGTCACCCCGTGAGGCCCACCCTCAAGCGCTGTCACCTTGGAGAGGCCTTCCAGCCCATGCTTGGCCGCGACATAGGCAGATTTGAACGCCGATGCGCGCACACCGTGAACACTGGACACGTTGATGACCCGGCCGAAGCCCTGCCGGTACATGTGCGGAAGCGCCGCGCGAATCAGCAGGAACGGCGCCTCAAGCATCACGGTCAGCATGAAGGAGAATGTGGTTGGGTCGAAGTCCTCGATCGGGCTGACGTGCTGCATCCCGGCGTTGTTCACCAGGATGTCGCAGTCGAGAGTGAGGGATGCCAGCGCCTCCGTATCTGACAGGTCGACCTGCCACGCACGTGCGCCGAGTTCATCGGCCAGGGCGCTCGCTCCGTCGCCGTTCACGTCGGCAATCGTGACCATCGCACCCGCTTCGGCAAACCGTCTCGCAATCGCGGCCCCAATGCCGCTGGCTCCCCCGGTGATGAGTGCGGACCGGCCATTCAGGTCTGTCATGGTGTGCAGCCTTCCCCGCCGAGTGGCGTGTGCCCCTGCGCCAGTGCGGGAACTCAGTGATCACCAGTGATCATCCGTGAGGCAAAACTCCCAGCAGCCAGCGCTACTGTCAAGAGGCAATCAAGCGGCATGACATCATTTCTTCACTGGTGCAGTTGCAGCTGTAAACCTTCACCTCTTATCCATGACAAAGGAGTCATCACAATGAGCGCAACCGACGTCGTCATCCTGGCCGGTTCACGCACCCCACAGGGTCGCATCAACGGACAGCTTGCCGCGCTCACCGCAGTGCAGCTCGGAGCAGCAGCAATCACCGGTGCGCTTGCCCGCGCCGGCGTCGCTCCAGAGCAGGTCGACGCCGTACTCATGGGACAGGTGCTCCAGGCCGGTTGCGGCCAGAATCCGGCCAGGCAGAGCGCGATCGCTGCCGGCATCCCCTGGCACGTTCCGTCGATGACGCTCAACAAGGTCTGCCTGTCTGGGCTGGCTGCCGTGGTGGACGCGGCCAGGCTCATCCGTTTGGGAGAAGCCAGCGTTGTCGTTGCCGGTGGCCAGGAATCGATGACCCACGCCCCGCACTTGCTGCCTGGCTCCCGGCAGGGCTGGCCGTACGGCGCCGTTACCGCCTTCGACCATGCCGCCCATGATGGGCTGACGGATGCCTTCGACGGCCTCTCCATGGGCCTGTCCACCGAGACGGTCAATGGCAGGCTCGGCATCAATCGGGTGAGCCAGGACAGGATCGCCGCTGTGTCGCACCAGCGCGCGGCACGAGCATCCGCTGCCGGCGTTTTCGACGACGAGATCACGCCATTGTCCGTGCCGCAGCGACGCGGTGAGTCGATTGTTATCAGCGCCGATGAAGGGGTGCGCGGCGACAGCACCGTCGACACTCTCGGAAAGCTGCGCCCGGCATTCACAACGGATGGAACCATCACTGCGGGCAATTCCTCGCCACTGTCGGACGGCGCGAGTGCTCTGGTACTGGCAAACCGTGAGTGGGCAGAAGCGCACGGGCTCACGTGGCTGGCCGTCGCCCAGGCATCCGGTCATGTCGCAGGACCCGACAATTCGCTGCACTCCCAGCCGGCACACGCCATCTCACACGCTCTCACGCGCCAGGGCTGGACCACGAGCGATCTCGATTTCGTGGAGATCAACGAGGCCTTCGCCGCAGTCTCGTACCAGTCGACGATCGATCTCGGCCTCGACAGCGACCAGGTCAACATCCATGGCGGAGCAATTGCGATCGGCCACCCCATCGGTGCCTCTGGCGCGCGGCTGGCACTGCACGCAGCACTCGAGCTCTCGAGGCGGGGGGCGGGCAAGGCTGCAGTCGCGCTTTGCGGCGGTGGCGGCCAGGGCGACGCGTTGCTGCTGTCACGCTGACGCACGTCATTGTCTGCGCTGTCACGCTGACGCACTGTGTTGTGTGAATCGGCGTTGTCTGAATTGGCACTTTCTGGATGGACCAACCCGCTCATCCGTGTGAACTGACGCCTCTTTCGCGGCTCAGCCGCCCTGTCATTCCGGCGCGCCCACTCCGGCGCCGGACGCCCGCTCCCCTTGTCGCACCGCTGAGCGCGGTGATACTGTCCGACACTCTCGGGGTGAGAATTCCCACATCGTTCGGGGCAGACCGGGAGGGGTTTGATCGGCAGGGGGTTCGGGCATGGCACTCGAAAGCATCCCCCCTGTCATCCGGCCCCGCACGCCTCCGCACATCCGGCTGGCCGACCTCGCCTCACACGTTGGGTCTCGGCATGCGGCTGATGATGTTGCGACGATTGTGACGGGCATCGCCCTCTCGACAAGGACCGTGCAGCCCGGCGACCTGTTTGTTGCCCTGCCAGGAAAGAACGGCCATGGTGCCGAATTCAGCGACCGTGCGGTGCAGGCCGGCGCGGTCGCCGTGCTCACCGATGCCGCAGGCGAGATAGCAGCGCGAGCCGCAGGCGTGCCGTACATCGTGAGCGACAATCTGCGAGATCGGCTCGGCGAGCTCAGCGCATTCCTCTACAGCACACACGAGAACGCCCCGACCCTGTTCGGCATCACGGGAACGAACGGCAAGACCACGACGACTCACGTTCTTGAGGCTGCCCTGCGGCAGATGGGAATCGTCACTGGCCTCTCAAGCACGGCCGAGCGTCATATCAACGACGAGATCTTCGTTTCCCAGCTGACGACACCGGAGGCCACCGACGTCCATGCGCTGCTGGCTCGGATGGCGGAAGAGCGCGTGGAGGCTGCCGTGCTCGAAGTGAGCGCACAGGGCCTCACCCACTCCCGCGTCGACGGCATCCTCTTTGACTGCGTTGGCTTCACCAACCTCTCGATCGACCACCTCGACGACTACGGCACGATGGACACCTACTTCGAAGCCAAGGAGATGCTGTTCAGTCCGGCTCGAGCGCGCGTCGGTGTTGCGAGCCTGGAGACGCCGTGGGGCGCCAGGTTGATGTCAGGTCATGGGATCCCTGTCACGTCGATCTCCGCCGACGCCGGCAACGACCCCGACTGGCAGTTGGAGATTCTCGAGGTGCTGCCGGAGGCAACCCGCTTCCGTGTGCAGAACAGGGCAGGGGAGGCCGTTGAGACATCGGTCGCCCTGCTCGGTGACCATCTCGTAGCGGATGCCGGGCTCGCGATTGCGATGATCGTCACGGCCGGCTACCCCATCTCCCAGGTCGCGGCTGCGTTGCAAGACGGAATCGACGTGTACATTCCCGGCCGCACCGAGAGCGTGTCAGGGCCGACGGGACCTCGGGTGTACGTGGACTTCGGCCACAGCTCAGACGCATTCGAGAAGACACTCCGGGCTGTACGGACTGTGACCCAGGGCCGCGTCATCATGTTGTTCGGCGCCGACGGCGACCGCGACCCGCACAAACGCCCCGAAATGGCCAGGGTCGCCGCCGCCAACTCCGACATCGTCGTCATCACCGACCATCACCCGCGCTTTGAAGACCCGGCCAGCATCCGCCGAATGCTGCTGGATGCCGCCAGGGAGGCTTTCCCCCACAAGCAGATCGTGGAGGTGTCGCCACCGGAGGCCGCCATCGACTACGCGGTCGACCTCGCCGATGCCGACGACGCGATCCTGTGGGCGGGACCTGGGCACCAGGACTACCGCGACATCAGAGGCGTGCGCACGCCGTACTCCGCGCGCGCACTGGCCAGGGAAGCACTCACGCGACACGGGTGGCCGGCGTCGGGCTGAGGCCCGCCCCTGGCCAGCTGGTCCGCTCGTACACGGCGCCGGGGCGGCATCCGCTCATTCAGGCCTGTGTATGAGACCTCAGGGGGCCGGCTGGCCGGCAATGGCCAGCAGCACACCGGCGCCGGTGCGCGCGTCGTCGACGGTGACCACGAAACGCTTACCGTTCGCCTTCGTCACTTCGATGGCTTCGCCGCCCCGCAGGATGATTCCGCTTCGCCCTTGAGCACCGAAACGGTAGCCCCATCCCCCGAAGTCAGCCATCGGCACGATGTCGACGACCTGCACGTCGCGGATCTCTGACACGGGAATTTTCACCCGAGGCCAGCCGAGCATGCTGCGCACGACAAGACCGCGGCGGTCGGCGCTCACCCGCCAGACCGTAGTCGTCGCGGCGAGGACCAGCACGAGCACGAGGGTTGCCATTCCGAAGAGCGCGGTGCCGCCTGAGGTCACAACCGCGACGATCAGCGACACCAATGCCACCAGGATCACCGCTGAGATCAAGACGAGCACACCAGGGGCCATGCGCGCGCTGCGTGACCAGGCCACGCGCTCACCAGGAGCAAGCCGGATCGCGGTCGGCTCTTCGCCCTCTGGGAGGGAGTCATCGGCGGCGGGCAGCAGCAGCCAGGCGATGCCGGCGACGACGAGGCCGATGCCAGCGCCGGCGAGAAGCCAGAGGACGGGATCGCCCGCGTCAGCGGCATCCGCTAACCCACGCTGGATCCAGGCTGAACCCGCAACGCCGACGCTCAGGAGAACGCTGAGCCACACGCCCATCACGACGACGAATTTCTGGTTGAAGCCGGGTTGGCCGGTCGAGCGTGCAGTCAGCAGGGAACCGAGGGCGATCGCGCAGAACAGGACGGTAACGCCGAGAGGTATGAATACGAGGGTCCAGGCTGAACCGAAACCGTCGACGCCTGAGCCGTTCCAGTGGGTTGCGACCGGGTTGGGGAGCTCTGGAATCCACGTGATCATCAGGATCGACGACGCGAGAGCGATCACGACCGGCACGACTCCCCCGATCACGACGAAGCGCCTGGTCGTGGATACGGATGCTGCGGTCATTGGTATGCCTCTCTGATGATGGCCAGGAGTGCCGAACGTGACACCCCAACGGCGCGAGCCTCTGCGACAACCGAGCTGACCGCTGTGGTCAGGCCGGCATAGTCGGTCACTCGCTCTGTGACAGTCGCTCCCCTGCCGGGGCGCAGCTCAATCAGTCCTTCGTCGCGGAGCGTTTGATACGCCCGCAACACGGTGTGCAGATTGACATCGAGCGAGTGCGCGAGTTCACGCGCGGACGGAAGCCGTTCGCCAGCCTGCAGCGACCCGTCAATGGCTGCTGCACGGATGCTCGTTGACAGCTGCTCAAAGAGGGGAACCTCGGAGGACGGATCGACTCGAACTAGCATGCGTCCATCCTATTGTTCTAGTTGTAATAGAACAACCGGTAGGGCTGCATCCCCTTCTCGTCTAGTCTTCCGGCATGGGGGAAATACATAAAGCCAGCACTGTCGCTCGCAACTGGATCCGGCGGCCGACCGTGATTCTGGCTGCATCAGTAGGCATCTTGCTGGCCGCAATGGTCGCTGTCAGCCTGAACACCCGGACGGATCGCCCAACGACGGAAGCCGGAGTCTCCGCGGAGGTGAGCGTCGAACTAGATGCGATGGAAAACTCGCTTCCGGCCGAGGCACACGCACACTCAACGGAGGAACGCACGACCGAACCGTGCCCGGATGGCGGCGGCGGGATGCAGGCGGCCTTCACCCGCACCATCACCGTCACCGCCGAGTTCGATCGGCTGGCCTGGCTGAACGAACTCTCCAGCCGCTACGAGGCCAAGGGCTGGTCGACGTCATCCACCATGAATCCGGGCAGCGGGTACCACACCGTCACGGCGGTCGGTCCGCTCCTCCTGATCTACAAGATCACCGAGCGGATGCCGGCCGACGAGCCCCACATCGTCATCACTGCCAGCTCACGCTGCACCGGAGGTTTGTAGACTCTTCTCTGGCCGCAGACCATAGAGCCTGCGCCCGAGAGGACAGCAGTAATGAGCCTGATCAGGCTGCACGATGTAAGCATCCGTTTTGAGAACACACAGATTTTGCGGGAAGCATTCTTCCGGCTCGAGCCTGGCGACCGAGTTGGCCTGATCGGCAAGAACGGGTCTGGCAAGTCGACGATCCTGAAGCTGATCCTTGAGCAGGTGATGCCAGACTCCGGCACGGTCACCGTGGAATCCGGTACGAAGATCGGGTACTTCTCCCAGTTCTCCGAACTCGACGGCACCGCAACGATTCTCGAGGTGCTCGACGAGCTGTTCGTCGACATCAAGGCGATCGAGGCCGAGCTGGCGTCGATCGATGTCGCGATTGCGGCCGACCCGTCTGGCGGCGCAGAACTCGACCGGTTGATCATGCGCCAGGCCGAGCTGTTCGAAGACATGGACCGCCTCGACGGCTGGGACTACACGCGCCGCATCGACACGGCGCTCACCACTCTCGGCTTCAACGAGGCGCACCGGGTGTGCGCTATCGACGAGCTGTCTGGCGGATGGCGCAACCGTGCGGCCCTCGCCAAGATCCTGCTGGAGCGCCCTGACGTGCTGCTGCTCGACGAGCCCACCAACTTCCTCGATGTCGCCGGCGTCGAATGGCTTGAGGCCTGGTTCCGCGACTTCCGCGGCGCGGCAGTCATCGTCTCGCATGACCGGAAATTCCTGGATGCCGTTGTCACTCGCATCATCGAAGTTGAGAACTTCCACCTGCATGAGTACCCGGGCAATTTCGGCGAATACGTGGTGCAGAAGCAGTTCAAGCTGAAGACGCTTGAAGCGCAGTTCGTGCACGAATCAGAGCTGCTGGCGTTCGAAGCTGAGGGCATCGCCGATCGCCGTGAGGCAACAAAGGCGGCGAGTCGCAAGCTCGGCAGCCAGCTGGCGACGATCAAGAAGTCGCGTGCGCCACGCCCCGTCGACCAGATCATCACCGAGATCTACGGCGGACTGCACATCAAGGACGTGCTCTGCCGCGTCGAATCGCTCAGCAAGTCCTACGGCGCCAAGACGCTGTTCAACGACCTCACATTTGAGATCCGTCGCGGCAACCGCTTCGTGGTGTTGGGATCCAACGGCAGCGGCAAGTCGACGCTGCTCAAGGTCTTGACCGGCGAAGAGAAAGCGGATGCCGGCACGGTCAACTGGGCCAGCGGCGCCGGAGTCGTGTCGTACAACCAGATGCTCGCGGATCTTGACCCTGACGACACTGTCACCCACGCCGTGAACGCGCTGCCGGGCAGCCTCGCCTTCACCGCCACGCGCAAATCGGTGAACAGGTTCCTGGCGATGTTCCAGTTCTCAGAGGCAGACCTCAAGCAGAAGATCGGCAACCTCTCCGGAGGGCAGCGCGCACGCGTCGCGATGGCGCAGTGCCTCTTGTCTGGCGCATCCGTTCTGCTGCTCGACGAACCGACCAACCACCTCGACATGTCGAGCACGCAGGTGATGGAGCGAGCACTGCTGCACTTCCCCGGCGCGATTGTGGTTGTCAGCCACGACAGGTTCTTCACCGAGAAGGTAGCCAACCGGCACCTGGTGTTTGGCGGCGCGGATGCCGGTCTGGGCGAGATCGAGGTGCGCGCGGCGTAGGTTGCGGGGGCTGGTTGCTCTCGGGGCCGATTGTTCTCGGGGCTTCTCGGGGCCGATTGTTCTCGGCATCGGGCTGGAGCGGGGTTCGAGGGCACCTCCTCCACAGAACGCCTGTTCGATAGTTCTGCACAGATTACCGAAAGACACTAGAACTAAGTTTCCCTCAGTTCTAGTGTGGAGGTATGGAATCATTCGTCGATGAGCGGCCGGGCCAGCAGGCCCCACCGCTGCCGTATCAGCAGCAACCGCCCCCGCATGATCAGGCCATCGCGCAGCTCCCAGAGCAACTGGTGAACGTCGCAACGGAGGTCGCCCAGCTCGGTGACTGTGCGGCATCCTTCGCCGCGCATAGCGACACCCGGTTGATGCAGGGCCAGGATCAGATTACGGCGCTCCGCCGACACGTCGACCGATACGCCGCCTGGATGGCAGGTGAGATCGCTCGCCGCTCCACCCACGATCTCGGCTATGCGGGCCTTGCGCAACGCAATGGCTTCCTCACCCCAGAAGCCATGATCCAGGCGACGTCCGGTGGCACGCGAACGGATGCCGCGAAACTTGTCGCCGTCGGCACACTGCTGAACCAGACCGAGGCTGCCGAAGAGTTCCAACAGGATCCAGGTTCACCGTTCGCGGAGTTGCCCTGGCTGGCAAGCGTTGCGGGAGCCGTGCGCACCGGCGCACTCTCTGTGGACGCAGCGGATGCGATCCGAAAGGGCTTGGGCGACATCGACGCCGGGGTTCCCGCAGAGAAGCTTGCCGCAGCAGCGCGGTTCTTGCAGGACGAGGCCGGCACGTTGAACGCCGACCAGCTGCTTCGCAGGGCTCGCCACCTCCGCGACGAGCTCGACGCCGATGGCATCGCTCGCCGTGAGAGAACTCAACGCGACGCGCGCAGCTTCCGCATTTGGAAGCAGCCAGACGGCATGTATCGCGTCTCCGCGCTGCTCTCCCCTGAAGATGGACGCCTGGTCGAAACGATCATCGACGAGGCCACCTCACCTCGACGCGGCGGACCCCGGTTCGTCGACAAGGAACTGGCCGAACGCGCTCAGGAGCTCCGCAACGACGAGCGTTCGACCGAACAGATCGCGGCCGACACCATTCTCGCTCTGCTTCAGATCGCTGTCGAAGCCGATCCGAACACCGTGTTCTTCGGACGCCGTCCCACCGTCCGGATCCTTGTCACCGAGAAGGCACTGTATGAACACCAGTCCCACGGGAGCGGCAGCGGTGGTGGTGGTGGTGGTGGTGGTGGTGGTGGTGGTGGTGGTGGTGGTGGTGGTGGTGCTCGCACAGGCACTGGCACTGGCACTGGCACTGGCACTGGCACTGGCACTGGCACTGGCAGCAGTGACACAGAGCGGGCTGGCCATGGGACGATCGAAGGCCATCCCGACCCGGTCTCGATGGAAACCGTCGAACGGCTCCTGTGCGCAGGCTACACAGGCATCAAGTTCGATGACGACGGGCAATGCGTGAACGTCGGTCGCAACCAACGCCTCTTCACCGAGAGGCAGCGCATCGGGCTTGCTGCTCGCGACGGAGGCTGCCGATGGCCTGGTTGCGACAGACCCACTTCCTGGACTGAAGCACACCACATCGACCATTGGGGTGCCGACAACGGCAAGACCGACATCGCAGACGGAGTGCTGCTCTGCCGCGGACACCATTTGCTCCTGCACAACAATCATTGGCACGTAACCCGCGACGGCAACAACTACTGGCTGATTCCGCCCAGAGCTATCGACCCGGGCCAGTCTCCGATCCCGATGCCGAGCAAGAGCCCACCATCGTGAACCGAAACCGGGACCGGGACGGGAACGGGAACGGGAACGGGAACGGGAATGGGAATGGGAATGGGAATGGGAATGGGAGTTGGAGTGGCAGCGGCTCGACTCGATTCGGCTCGATTCGGCTCGACTAGACTCCGCTCGGCTCGACTCCGCTCGGTACTAGGCCACGACAAGCTTGTTCTCGTACGCGAACACCACAACATGTACACGACTGCGCAATTCCAACTTCTGGAACACCGCACGAACGTGTGTCTTCACCGTCGCCGCGCTGAGATAGACGGCATCGGCAATCTCCGCATTGCTCAAGCCGCGCGCCACCAGGAGAAACACTTCCCGTTCGCGCGGAGTGAGCTTATCGAGGACAGCCTGACGTGGGCTCGTCACCGACGATCGACTGAATTGCTCGATGACACCCATCGCCTCGACGCCACCCGGAAGTCGCTGCCCCGACTGCGCATCCCGAATTGCAGCCAACACCGTATCGGGGTCAGCATCCTTCGTCAGAAAGGCACTCGCGCCAACTCGCAATGCACCATAGACAGCTTCATCGTTGCTGGTCGTGGTCAATACGATCACCCGTGGTCGCTCGTCAGCGATACCGCTTGCGAGAATCTGCTTGGTGGCATCCAGGCCATTCAACACCGGCATTCTGAGGTCCATGAGAATGACATCAGGCTGCTCGCGATCATTGAGTCGCACCGCTTCTTCGCCATTAAGCGCGGTGCCAACGCACTCCATATCGGTTTGAGCCTCGATCAACATGCCGAGGCCTGCCGAAAAGAGCGGCTGATCATCCACCACCGCGACGCGAATGAGCTCAGACATTCGTCAGCTCACCCTCGACGGCCGGCTGTTCGATCGAAATGATGTCATGGGCAGGAATGAACGCAGTGACGACGAAAGTGCCGTCCTCCTCCGAATACTCGGCCGTTAGCCAGCCGCCAGCCAACCGCGCACGCTCCCGCATCCCTTCGACACCTACGCCACGTATCCCGACGCTGGTGGAGTCGACCAAGGGCAGGTCTCCACTCGACGTGACGAGCAACGCCAACCCAGGACCGCGCCAATCAAGTACAACGGCAACCCTGCTTGCCGTACCCGAATGTTTGAGCGCGTTGGTAAGACACTCCTGGACAATTCGAAATACGGCTAGTTCATGCATACGCTGCAGGTCACGGCGCTCCCCCATCACGCGCATCGTGGCCGCCATTCCGAGATCACCCATGTGCTCGACGAGCGGTTCCAGATCGGCAATGGATGCTGCAGGGGTCAGGGAATCCGCATCATCCTGAATGCGCGCCACCAGCTCTCGCACCTCCACCAGAGCAGTGCGTCCCACAGTTGCGATGTTGCCCAACGACTCTGCTGCCACCCCTGGACGAACGGATTGCAACGCAAGCGCGCCCTGTGCCTGCGACACGATGACGGCCAGCGAATGAGCAAGCGCATCATGCACATCACGAGAGATACGCGCGCGATCCTGCGCCAGCCGCAACTCAAAGCTGGTCTCCTCGATTTGGCTATTCGCTGAACGAAGCTCGTCACCGACGCGCAACGCACGCGCAATCGCGGCCCCTGCGTAACCAAGCGCCCACGCCGCAATGTAGAGCCCGAATGCGCCCAGGCTCAGAGTCAGCATCTCCGCCACTGCCGGCTTCGACAAGTCCGGCTGCCCGGTCCACGACATCCAACCGATGGAACCGCCCGGATAGAACATGTTCACTGCAACGAGTGTCGATGCCATGGCGCCAACCGGGATGGCCAGGTATCGAATGACTCCGCGCGCACACCACCCAACGAAAAATGCGGCAAAGGCCGCGGCGAGATACGTCGGCCAACTTGTGCTCGTTGGCGGGGCGAGCCACCCGAACAGCTGGAAGGCAGGTACCGCGAACAGGATCGCCACTGACGCGACGGGAATCCAGGCAGAGACCGCAACAGAGACCGCCAGCAACCCAAGAACGACATACTCGCCAGCAGTCGCTCTGCCAGCTTCCGCAAGGATCCACAACCCCAAAAAGACGATGGCAACGGATGGCGCGGCCCACACTCTGAGCAGTTTCCGCAAGTTCTTCATGACGTCACCCTAGAGTCCGGTGTCGCCGTCTGACCCTCATCCGCGCTCGAATTCATCCGAAGTGATGAGAATGAGTCGCGCATCGGTTGGCATCATCGACGACGTAGCGCCGGTGACAGCGAAAACTCCGCAGCCCCCGCTCACGGGGACTGCGGAGCACAGGACTGCTACGAATCCTTCTTGATATGCGTTACCGCATCGGAATCGTCGATCATCGTGCCCTTTGCACGCTTATCGGCGCGCTTCTGCTTGATGGTCTTGCCCTGCTTTTTATTCAGGTGCCGGTGAGGCGACTTGTCTGGCATATGAACCTCCAAACTGTGTGGGCCTCGCGTGACCCCCACGATCAATTGATCCCCGATTGCAACGTACGCCTCTTTGCTTGGGATCGAAAGTGAACTCCGATGAGCTACTGCGCCGGCGTTTGTCCATCCGGACGATTCGCTCTCAGCACCTCAAGCCTGGCTCGATACTCCACTTCATCGATATCGCCCTGCGCAAATCGTTCAGCGAGGGTGCGCTCGGCAGATCGAGCCCCAGCACCCGGCCCAGCGACCTCAGCCCAATACTGCGGACCGCCGTAATAGCCCGGTCCCCCCGGACCGACCCAACCCCGGCGCCAGCGACGACCAAAGATTGAAAAAATGATGACAAAGAACAAGATCCAGAACAGCGGAATCAACAGGAAGAACCAGCCGAATCCGCCGCCCCAACCCCACCCTGGATGAGCTGCTACGCCCAAAATGACCGCACTCGTGAGCATGATGTGTCCAATCGCTTGTGGTTGGCCCACAGCCGCGGTAGATCCGCTGCCGATGAACCCTGTCACTCCAGAATCGCCATTGCTCGACCGTTTCGAATCTGCCCCAGGAAGACACTTCCGTTACTCCGTTGGGAGTATGCGCTCGACTCGACTCGGCTCGGCTCAGCTCAGCTCAGCTCAGCTCAGCTCAGCTCAGCTCGACTGTTCTACCTGACCGACCAGGCCGGTCTCATACGCGACGATCACCAGTTGCACACGATCACGCGCCGCCAGCTTGCCCATGATCCGAGACACATGCGTCTTCGCCGTCAACGGACTGAGAAACAACCGCTCGCCGATCTCGGCATTCGTCAGCCCATGTCCGACCAGCGCAAGCACCTCCCGCTCCCGCTCTGTCAGCACCTCGATCGCTGAGGTATCGGCAGGAGCAACGGCAACACCGACGCCAGAGATGTCGGTTGAGCTGCCCATAGAGCCGCCAGCCGGACCGCCAACAGTTCTACGTCCAGACGCACCTGCAGCGGCCATCCGCTGCAGCAATCGCCTGGTCACACTCGGCGACAACAGGCCATCACCGGCGGCAACCACCCGCACCGCCCTGATCAACTCGGCCGGCTCGGTGTCCTTGACCAGAAACCCACTTGCTCCCGCACGAATCGCATGCGCGACATACTCATCGAGCTCAAAGGTAGTCACCACCACCACATGCGTTGCACCGAGGGTCGGATTGGCAACGATCTGCTCCGTCGCCCACAGACCATCGCCGTCCGGCATCCGAATATCCATGAGCACAACATCGGGTTTCGTCTCATCCACAACACGCACCGCCTGTCGCCCCGTCGCAGCCTCCCCCACCACATCGAGATCAGGCTCCGATTCGAGCAACGCCCGAAAGCCAGCCCTGATCAAGTGCTGGTCATCGGCAATCACGACCCGAATCACTGAACTGCCCAGCTTCGAGCCCGCGGTTCAGGACGTTGCGGCAACCGAGCCGTGATGTGAAATCCATCGCGATCACCGAAGCCGACCTGCAAACTGCCGCCCAGAAGCTCAGCGCGCTCACGCATTCCGAGCAGACCGCCGCCGTGCACGATGGCATCACTGGCGGCATCCGCTGTGCCGTCATCCGTCACCGTGAGCAGGTATTCGCCACGATCAAAGCCCAGATAAACGGATGCCCCAGAGCCGTTTGAATGCCGCAGAACGTTCGTGAGCGCCTCCTGGCAGATGCGATAGATGGCCAGCTGGGTGGCAGCGGATGCCGCTGATTCGGCCTCGAGCGCCGTCACATAGGTGACGGTCATCCCCTGGGCCCTGAAGGAATCGATCAAGGCAGGCAACGCAGCGAAGTCAGGCTCAGGAGTCAGCGGAGCATTGGGCCGCATCTGGCCGTCTGCACGATCGTCGACGCCACCACCGATGTGCCTGTCGGCAGCGCTCGATAAGCCACCCGCGGCACTGCCTTTGCCGCCGGCGCTGTTGCCGCCAGCGCCGCTGCCTCCGGTGCCGTCACTCGTGGCTCCCCCAGCACCCGCTGCACCGTCTGCGCCATCAGATCGCAGGATCCCCAACACCGAACGCACCTCATCGAGTGCGTTCTTGCTCGAGTCCTTGATGTTGGCCAGCGCCTCGGCCGCCTTCTCAGGCTGGCTATCGATCAGATGCAAACCGACCCCCGCCTGCACATTGATCTGCGACAGCGAATGAGCAAGCACATCATGCAGCTCTCGGGCAATGCGCACGCGTTCACGCTGCTCAGCCGACATCCGCCTGTCATCGGCCAGGCGTCGAAACTCGCGGAAGCGTTCGCGCCGAGCACGCGCCATCTCACCGATTCCCATGGCGAATGCCAGGGCGAGTGTCAGCACGGCAACGCGAACGGGTGCGAACTCGAGACCGAACACACTGGCCAGCACGATGGTGGCCACCCACACCGCCGCAACGCTTGCGTACACCCAGATGCGTGCACCCCGCACGATCCCGAGCGCAATTGCGAAGCCAAGCGCGAGATATGGCGTTCCAATATCCGGGCGGATCAGCAGCAGCGCCGCAGCCGCTAGCGCCGTCACGACGACGACAGGACCAGGGAACCTGCGCGCACCAATCAACGCCAGCGGACCGATGAGCGCAAGGGCAATCGCCAGTACTCCGCCGGAGCGATCCGGGAATCGAGCTACAAAGAAGATTGCAGCCGGCACCTGTACCAGGAACGAGAGCACCACAGGAATCCAGAGCCGGAGCGCTGGGGACAACCACGGGCCAGACGACCAGCCGTTGGCTGGTCCACCCTGCCAGCCCGCACCAGGCGCATCTCCCACGCTGCCGGCACCGCGCCGCTCAGCGGCACGCTGGTGCCAGCTGAAATCCGGAGGCCGGGATTGAGGCATACCCCGATGCTACGTCCGCATGGTGAGCGAAGCCTGTCCGGAGCGCATCATCCGGCCAGAGACCGGCCAGATTACTCCCCGTGGAGTAGTGGCGGAGGAGTAATCGCGGAGTAGTCGAGGCGCTGTCGGTGCGAACTAGCCGAACAGGTTAATCGGCTTCACGATGTCTGCGTAGATGAGCAGCAAGCTCATACCACCGAGGATGATGACGACCGCAAACGTCAGCGGCATCAGCTTGGCGGTGTCGACCGGCCCCGGATCCTTGCGCTTGAACAGCTTCGCGAACGTGCGACGGATGCCTTCCCACAGCGCTCCGGCCACGTGTCCACCGTCAAGCGGCATCAGCGGCACCAGGTTGAACACGAACAAAGCGATGTTCAGCGAGGCGAGCAGTCCGATCATGGTCGCGGCCTTGTCGGCGACCGGAATGGTGTCGATGCTTGCGATTTCGCCAGCCACCCGGCCGACGCCAACCACGCTGATGGGACCATTCGGGTCACGCTCGCCAGGGCCGAATGCTGCGTTGGCGACATCGACAAGGCGCTCAGGCAGGTTGAGGATCATGTGCACAACGCCGCCGACGTTCTCGCCGACAGCGGGCAGAACCGCGGTGACCGGCTGCCGCACCATTTCGGCTGCCGCACCGATGCCCACGAAGCCGACTTCCTGGGTCTCAGATTCGCCGGATTCATTCTTGACGACGTTGCCTGTGGCATCCGTCACATAGCGTTCGGTGAGCTTCGGGGTGAGCGCGAGTGTCACATCATTGCCGTCGCGCTCAACGACGACGCTGAGCTCCTGGCCTGGAGAGTTGCGGATGATCTCCGTTGACTGTTCCCAGCTGGTGATCTCGGTACCGTTGATGCTCACCAGACGATCGCCCGGCTGGATGCCGGCAGCTGCGCCCGGTGCGGCCTCCGCAGAGGAATCGCAGGTCTGCGTTGAACTGGCGGCGGGAATCACACAGGCAGAGACACTGCCGACGGTGGTGGACGACTGGGCGGTACCGAAGCCCATGAGCAGCACCGCGTACAGCACGATGGCGATCAGCAGGTTCATGAACGGGCCGCCGAGCATGACGACAACGCGCTTCCACACCGGAAGCTTGTAGAACGCGCGGTGCTCTTCGCCTTCACCAATGGTCTCGGCGCTGGCCTGCCTGGCCTCTTCGACCATGGTGCTGACGGCGCCAGCCTTCTTGGTCTCTGCGCCGTCGACGCCACCCTCTTGAACGAGGGTATTGAAGAAACCGGTGCTGGCGCTCCGCGCTTCGCCACCATCCTTGGGCGGGAACATCCCGATCATCGAAATGTAGCCGCCAAGCGGAATGGCTTTGACGCCATATTCGGTCTCGCCCTTGCGCTTCGACCACAGCGTCGGGCCGAACCCGATCATGTACTGGGTCACCTTGACCCCGAACAGCTTTGCGGGAACCAGGTGCCCTATTTCGTGCAGGCCGATGGATACGGCGAGGCCAATGACGATGATGGCAACGCCCAGGATGAATAGCAGCACGGATTCCACAGCATCAGCGTATCCGCAGAATGCTTGGAAGCTGCTGGCCGTTCACCGAACGGCTCCGCTGGCCACAACGCGAAAACCTCTCTCCCGCCGACACTGCTGTCGGCGGGAGAGAGGGTGGGTGTGGCAGCTGCCGCTACGCGTCCCTGCGCTTCAACAGCACAGCACCGGCCGCCAGTGCGACGAACGCCCAGACGAGCGTGACCACGATCTGCTGCCAGGTGTCGAGGGGGCTCTCGCCGGTGAAGGCAGACTGGCCAAAGGATGACATGCCGGCATTCATCATGAGGTAGGGACCAGCATCCGCCATCCACTGAAGTCCGGCTATCGCGAAGGTCAGCGGCAGAATCAGGATCAGGCCGACAGCCGTCGCGATTCCGCCGGCGCTACTGCGCACGATTGTGCCGAGCCCCAGAGCGAACAGCGACACAACAGCCAGGTAGAGCGCAGACGCCAGGATCGGCGTGTAGACGTCTGGGTTGGCGAGGCTGGCCTCGATACCCTTGGTCGCCAGGATCGGCGCTGCAATGGCGTATGCACCGACGGAGCTCACCAGCCCAATAACGAACGACGAGACGAACAGCACAACCGCTTTGGCGAACAGGGCCGGCAAGCGGCGCGGAACTGCCGTGAGCGTCGACTTGATCATGCCGGTCATGTATTCGCCGCTGATGACGAGTACGCCGAGCACCGCGATCACCAGCTGGCCGAAGAAGGTGCCGAATGTCGCTGCCTGCACCAGCATGCTTGTCTGCACCTCAGCTGGAAGATCCTGGACGTACTCTGCGCTCAGGCTGATCGACATCAGGAAAGCCAGCCCGACAGACATCAGCACGACTATCGCAAACGACCACACGGTTGAGCGCAGCGTCGTGAGCTTGATCAACTCAGAGCGGAGAACCCGGCCAAAAGTGACGCCGGTCTTCTCCGGGCGGGCGGGCGTGAAGGCGGTACGGGGGGTCAATGTGGCGGTCATCGTGCAAGCTCCGTTTTGTACTCGACGTCGTCTTCAGTCAACGACAGGTATGCCTCTTCGAGCGAGGCGGTGACAGGGGTGAGTTCGTGCAGCGCGATACCGGCCTGAGCAGCAGCCTCGCCGATCTGCGCTGCAGCCAGGCCGGTGATGTTGAGGAGGTCGGCCTGCGTGCTGGTGACGGTGACATCCGCGCTGGCGATCAACCTCGCGAGATCGCCGGCCCTCGGCGTACGCACGGTAACGGATGTTCCGGTCGCGGCAGCCAGGATCTCAGCGACGGGCGCATCAGCGACAACACGGCCGCGGCCCAGCACGATGAGGTGGTCGGCCGTCTGCGCCATTTCGCTCATGAGGTGGGAGGACAAGAAGACGGTGCGACCCTCTGCGGCAAGCTGCCGTGACAGCTGGCGCACCCACAGCACACCCTCTGGATCGAGGCCGTTGACTGGCTCATCAAAGATCAGCGTTGAGGGGTCACCGAGGAGGGCGACGGCGAGGCCGAGGCGCTGACCCATTCCGAGCGAGAAACCGCCGACGCGCTTCTTGGCCACGGATTCGAGGCCGGTCATGGCGATGACCTCGTGGACACGGCGCTGGCTGATGCCATGAGTCGCGGCCATGGCGCGCAGGTGGTTGTAGGCGGTGCGGCCGGTGTGGATGGCCTTCGCGTCAAGCAAAGCCCCGACTTCGTGGAGGGGCGCAGCGTGTTCCGCGTAACGCTTGCCGTTCACCAACGCGGTGCCTGCACTCGGACGGTCAAGACCGACGATCATGCGCATCGTGGTGGACTTGCCCGCACCGTTCGGCCCCAGGAAACCGGTGACCCGTCCTGGCGCAATCGTGAATGTCACATCGTCGACGGCGGTCTTGGCGCCGTACGTCTTGGTCAAGCCCTGAATTTCAATCATGCGTCAAGCCTAGAAATCTGAGCGCACGTTGGCATCCGCCGCAAGGAGGGCGTTCGCGACGGCGCTGTCATACCTGAGTACTACGTGAACGCCTTATGCAACGCGAACGCGGCCAGCAGCAGTCAAATGTGCCGTCTTCATCTAGAGTTCCAAGCAAACCAGTTGAGGAGACAGTCATGGCACATCAACTCGTCGTTGGCGCCGGTCTGATCGGACGCCCTGTCGCCGAGCGGCTCGCCGCACGCGGCGATGACGTCACCATCGCAACCCGCTCGGGCTCACGTGCGGCCGGTGCGACTCCGCTCACGCTCGACGCAAGCGATCCATCGGCGTTCAGCCGGGCAGCCGACGGTGCCGCCACGATCTTCCTCTGCACGAACCCGCCGTATACCGACTGGGAAACCGACTGGCCGCCGATCTTCTCTGCAGCCATTGCTGCGGCATCCAGCAGCGGTGCGAACCTGGTCGTGATGGGCAACCTGTATCCCTATGGTTCGCCGACGGGTGTGATGACCGAGCATTCGCCGGAACGCACCACGGAGAAGAAGGGGCTCATTCGCAAGGCGGGCTGGCAGCAGGTACTTGCGGCGCACCGGCGCGGGGAGATCAAGGCCGTTGAGGTGCGGGCAAGCGACTACTTCGGTCCCGGTTCGGGAGGCACAGCCCACCTCGGCGAGTCCTTCTTCACGGCGGTACTGGCATCCAAGACCGCCCGTGTGGTCGGTAAGCCAGCCGTCACCCATAGCTGGAGCTATCTGCCCGATATCGCGACGACGCTGATTGCCGCCGCCGACTATCAGGGTGAATGGGGGCGCATTTGGCATGTGCCGAGCGCCGCGTACAGTCGCAACGAGATCGCCGCCCAGCTGAATGCCATGTACGGCACCAGGGGAAAGGTCTCGGGTTACCCACAGTGGATGCTGCGTGCCCTGGGAATGGCCAGTCCGATGATGCGAGAGATTTCGGCATCGAGCTATCAATTCGTTGTGCCGTTTGTCATTGATGCCACGGAGACGAAAAGAGAGCTGGGCTTGCAAGCTCCCGACTGGGATGCGTCGCTCCGGACGACCGCAGAGAGTTACCGCGAGCCGACGGACTAGTTGCCGCTGCCGATCACCTTGTCTGCCGCACGCCGCGCCCACTCTTCAGCAGCAGCCAGCGAGTCCAGGCTCAGCGCACCATCCTGCTCATGTGATTCAACGACAGCCCGCACGGTGTCAACAATGCCGAGGAACGGCAAGCGCCCATCGTGGAATGCGGCGACAGCCTGCTCATTGGCGGCATTGAACACCGCTGGATACGTACCGCCGGCGCGACCGACGGTCTTGGCCAGTTCGACTGCGGGGAATGCCACATCGTCGAGTGGCTCAAAAGTCCAGGACTGTGCAACGGTCCAGTCGATGGGCGCGCCAACAGCACCTACGCGGTTCGGCCAGTCCAGTCCGAGTGAAATGGGCAGACGCATGTCGGGCGGAGACGCCTGGGCGATGGTCGACCCATCGATGAACTCCACCATGGAATGCACGACAGACTGCGGGTGCACCACGACATCAATGCGGTCATAGCCGACATCGAACAAGAGGTGCGCCTCGATGATCTCCAGGCCCTTATTGACCAGGGTCGCCGAATTCGTGGTGACAACCATGCCCATATTCCACGTCGGGTGGGCGAGGGCCTGGGCTGGCGTGACGGATGCCAGCTGCTCACGGGTCCTGCCACGGAATGGTCCACCGGATGCCGTCAGCACCAGCCGACGCACCTCATCCGCTGTCCCTGAGCGCAGCGCCTGCGCGATGGCTGAGTGCTCCGAATCGACGGGCACGATCTGGCCGGGAGCCGCGATTGACTTCACCAGGTCGCCACCCACGATGAGAGATTCCTTGTTCGCCAGCGCGAGCGTACGACCTGCCTGCAGCGCGGCCAGTGTCGGGCCAAGCCCGATGGAACCGGTGATTCCGTTCAGCACGACGTCGGCATCGACATCCCGCACCAGCTGTTCTGCTTCTACGGCGCCAAGCGCGGTGTTCTCAACGTGGAATTCCGCTGCCTGCTCGTCGAGCAGGGCACGATTGCTGCCCGCCGCCAGTCCGACCACGTCGAACCGGGTGGGGTTCGCCCTGATCACGTCGAGCGCCTGGGTTCCAATAGAACCGGTTGATCCGAGGATTATTACTCTCTGCACCCTCCCCATGCTAGGCCCGCCTCCGTTTCGGCGCTGGCGAGGTCAGCTCTGGAGGTCCGTTCTGCGAGTGGCGAGCGGCGAGCGCGGCAACCGGCAAGCGGCGAACGCGATAGCGCTGGCAGGCGCAGATGCAGCAGCTTCGGCTGTGGCTGGACTCTAGCTGCGGCAGCGGATACGGCTGCGGCTGCGGCTGCGGCTGCGGCTGCGGCTGCGGCGGTGGGCCGCGTGTCCCGTTCACCCGTTGGACACCGAGCACCCCTAGCCTTCGGCGAGCGCCGGTGTTGCGCCAATACCGTGCCGGTGTTGCGCCAGTGCTGTGCCGGCGTGTGCAGGACAGGAGCGTATTTGCGACATGAACGGTGCAGAGCGCCCGGATTGCGCAATCATGGAAACGGGGAGGACAGGGGAAAGCATGACCGGAGTGGCAGTGACTGATCTGGCGGAGGTGCCCAACCGCGCCACCGGCCTGTTGCTGGCGGGCGATCGTGCGCCAGAACCGCGCACCCTGATCGACATTCTTCGTGAGAGCGCGGAGGCCAATCCACAGGCATCCGCTCTCATCGACGCCGACGGCTCGTTGAGCTACCGGCAGCTGATGCGGCTGGTCACGGCACAAGCGGCCGCACTGATCGCCGCCGGTGTCACGAACGGCGATCGCGTCGGCATCCGTATTCCGTCTGGCTCACGCACCCTGTACGTATCGATCCTGGCCGCCATCGCCGCCGGCGCGAGCTATGTGCCCGTCGACGCCGATGATCCAGACGAACGCGCAGAGCTCGTCTTCGGCGAAGCGGATGTCGTCGGCGTTGTCGGCGCCGATGGCTCGTTCGTCCCGCGCGGGCAGGGCAGCATTCCGGCTGCGGCGGCCTCGGATACAGATACCGCTACGGCTACGGCTACGGCTACGGCTACGGCTACGGCTACGGCTACGGCTACGGCTACGGCTACGGTGCAGCCACCAGCACCAAGTCCAACGCCAACNTACGTACGGCTACGGCTACGGCTACGGCTACGGCTACGGCTACGGCTACGGCTACGGTGCAGCCACCAGCACCAAGTCCAACGCCAACGCCAACAGGCACGCTCCCCCGCATCACCGACCCCACCCCAGACGACGACGCCTGGGTGATCTTCACCTCTGGCTCGACGGGCGTCCCCAAGGGCGTCGCCGTCTCGCACCGCTCCGCCGCGGCATTCGTCGACGCCGAAGCCAGGCTCTTCCTGCAGCACGACCCCATCGGACCCGGTGACCGCGTGCTCGCCGGCTTGTCGGTTGCCTTCGACGCGTCCTGCGAAGAGATGTGGCTCGCCTGGCGGAACGGCGCATGCCTGGTGCCAGCACCCCGGTCGCTCGTGCGCTCCGGCGTCGACCTTGGTCCCTGGCTCATCACCCACGGCATCACCATCGTCTCAACGGTGCCGACGCTCGCTGGCCTGTGGCCCGTCGAATCGCTCGAGCTGGTGCGCCTGCTTATCTTCGGCGGCGAAGCATGCCCGCCAGAGCTTGCCGAACGCCTCGCCGTCGAAGGCCGTGAAGTGTGGAACACCTACGGGCCAACGGAAGCGACCGTGGTCTCCTGCGCCGCGCTGCTGAACGGCACTCCCCCGATCCGGATCGGACTCCCCCTCGACGGCTGGGACCTCGCCGTCGTTGACGCCGACGGCCAACCGGTCGGCGCAGGCGACGTCGGCGAACTCATCATCGGCGGCGTCGGCCTTGCCCGCTACCTCGACCCCGCCAAAGACGCTGAGAAGTTCGCTCCCTTTCCGAGCCTCGGTTGGGACAGGGCATACCGCTCGGGCGACCTCGTGCGCTACGAACCAGCCGGTCTTCTCTTCCAGGGCCGCGCAGACGACCAGGTCAAGCTCGGCGGACGACGCATTGAACTGGGCGAAATCGATGCCGCACTGGCCGCCATTCCCGGAGTCGGCGGCGCAGCAGCCGTCGTCCAGACGACGCCGGCCGGCAACCACGTGCTCGTCGGCTACCTCGCGCCCACCGACCCAGCGGCGCCTTTCGACACGGATGCCGCCACCCGGCGACTCCGCGATGAACTCCCCGCTGCCCTGGTCCCGCTGCTCGCCATCGTCGACTCACTGCCCACCCGCACGTCGGGCAAAGTTGACCGTGCAGCACTCCCCTGGCCGCTGCCAATGGTCGGTGATGCAGAGGCCAACCTCGCCGGCCTCGGCGAGACAGCGACCTGGCTGGCCAGCCAGTGGAGCGCCATCCTCGGCACGCCGGTAGCCGGACCCGATGATGACTTCTTCGCACACGGCGGCGGGTCGTTGTCTGCTGCACAGCTGGTCTCCGCCATCCGCACCCGTTTTCCCGAAACCACGGTCTCTGACATCTACGACCATCCCCGCATCGGCGCCCTCGCCGTCGAGCTGGACTCCCGGATACCGCGAGAGGCACAGGAACGCCGTACCGTCACGCCGACCCCGCTGAAAACGCAAGTGATACAGACCGTGCTCGGGATTCCCCTGCACGTGATCGTCGGTCTCCGCTGGATCGTCTATCTCGCCATCGTGAACAACCTGCTCGCCCTGACCGGGATCGCCCACTGGGCCGACTCCACGTCCTGGTGGTGGATCCTGGCCGGGTTCATCCTCTTCGTCACCCCAGCCGGTCGCATGACCATCTCGGTCGTTGCCGCCAGGGCGCTGCTCACCGGCGTGAAACCCGGCGACTATCCGCGTGGCGGCGCCGTGCACCTGCGACTGTGGCTCGCCGAACAGGTGGCGCATCTGGTCGGCGCCGCGAACCTGGCCGGAGCGCCCTGGATCAGCTACTACGCCAGGGCCCTCGGCGCCAGAATCGGGCCAGGCGTCGACCTGCATTCACTGCCTCCGGTCACCGGAATGCTCAAGATTGGGGCTGGCGCGTCCATCGAGCCAGAGGTCGACCTGGCCGGCTACTGGCTGGACGGCGACATCCTGCGGCTCGGTGCCGTGCAGATTGGAGCGGATGCCACGATCGGCTCCCGCAGCACGCTGCTGCCGGGCACCCGTATCGGCAGGGGTGCAGAGATTGCGGCCGGCTCCGCCGTTCACGGCCAGGTGCCCGCCGGCCAGCTTTGGGCCGGCTCCCCCGCCGAACGTATCGGCAAGTCACGGAACGACTGGCCAGACGAGCGGCCGCCGATCGGTACCCGCTGGCTCGTCGCCTACGGCGCCGGCTCCGTGGCGCTCTCGACCCTGCCGGTACTCGCCATTGCCGTTGCGCTCCTGATCATCGGAGCGGGCATCACCGGTACAACCGACCTCGGCGGGGCCGCACTTCGCGCACTGCTCTGGCTGCCCGTCGCCACGGCGGCCGGCGGCGTCGTCTACGCGGGACTCACCGTCGTCGCCGTCAGAGTGCTCAGCATCGGCCTGGTGCCCGGCACATACCCGGTGCGCAGTCGCATCGGCTTCCAGGTGTGGGCAACGGAGCGCCTGCTGGATTCCGCCCGCACCATCTTGTTCCCCTTATACGCGAGCCTGTTCACCCCTGTATGGCTGCGGATGCTCGGTGCCAGCGTCGGTAAGGACGTCGAAGCCTCAACCGTGTTGCTGATTCCCTCGCTCACCACCATCGGCGACCTGGCGTTCCTCGCCGACGACACCATGGTGGCCTCCTACGAACTCGGGCACGGCTGGATGCGCATCGACAGGGCAAAGGTCGGCCGACGCGCCTTCCTCGGCAATTCGGGGATGACCGGCCCAGGACGCACTGTGCCGAAGAACGGACTCGTCGCCGTGCTCTCTGCAACCCCACGGAAAGCGAAATCAGGGTCGTCGTGGCTCGGGAATCCGCCGGTGCGTCTCCGGCGCGCGGTGGCCGAGTTCGATGAGACCCGCACCTTCCAGCCGTCGACCGCGCTGCGCATCGCACGGCTGCTCTGGGAGTGCTGCCGGTTCGTGCCCGTCGTGGTCTCTGCCGCCATCGCGCTCGGCATCATCGTTGGACTCGAATGGATGATCGCGGCCTGGGGCACACCCGTGACGATCCTGTTGTCCGGCGTGGCGATGCTGGTTGCCGGAGCTGTGGCGGCGGGCGTCACGACAGTGATGAAGTGGATTCTGGTGGGGCGAATCAGGGTGGAGGCGCATCCGCTGTGGTCGTCGTTCGTCTGGCGCAACGAAGTGTCTGACTGCTTTGTGGAACTGGTGGCCGCCCCGTGGTTCGCTGTCGCGGCGACGGGAACACCCGCACTGGCCTGGTGGCTGCGCTCCCTCGGCGCGCGGCTCGGCCGGGGCACCTGGTGCGAGTCGTACTGGTTGCCTGAGGCCGACCTGGTGAGCCTCGGCGACGGTGCGACGGTCAACAGGGGCTGCGTCGTGCAAACCCACCTCTTCCACGACCGGGTGATGTCGCTCGACACCGTCGTGCTCGCCGACGGTGCAACGCTTGGCCCGCACAGCGTGATCCTGCCCGCGGCCGCCATCGGTTCCCACGCAACTGTCGGCCCTGCCTCCCTCGTCATGCGCGGCGAATTCGTGCCTGACTCAAGTCGCTGGGCTGGTAATCCGATTGCGCCCTGGAACGCGGGGCGATCCTCATGACCTGCAGCAGAGCCGGACGATGGGTCGCCCTGCGTGATGGGACACCTGACGGGTCGCATGATGGGTCGCCTGGGTCACCTCGGATGATCGATTACGCCGCATGATCAATTACTCTGGCGAGGTGACAGCTGCCGACGAGGAAAAGACCCATGGCGCGGCAAGCTTCGGCGACCCGTACCTGCCGGGCAGCGGCAATGGCGGCTATCTCGTCACGCACTATGCCGTGGAGCTCGACTATCGCGTCGCCGGCAATCGGCTGGCAGGAACGGCGATCATCACGGCGGTGGCCACGCATCCGCTGGGCAGGTTCAGCCTTGATTTCTCCGGGCTCTCTGCCCAGAAGGTGCGCGTCAATGGCGTGCGAGCGCCTCGCTTCACGCAAAGCGCCCACAAGCTCACCATCACTCCCGCACGCCCACTCGAAGTCGGCGAGCGCTTCACCATCACCGTGCGTTACGGCGGTTCACCGGCACCACGGCGCAGCCTCTGGGGTGATGTCGGCTGGGAGGAACTCACCGACGGCGTGCTGGTTGCCGGCGAACCGTGCGGCGCGCCCACCTGGTTTCCGTGCAACGACCACCCGAGCAACAAGGCGACGGTCACCCTCACCATCACCACGGACTCGCCGTACCGCGTCGTGGCGTGCGGAACACTGGTCTCCCGCACGATCAAGGCGAGCAAGACCGTGTGGGTTTTCGACACCGCCGAACCGGTGGCCACGTACCTGGCCACCGTGCAGATCGGGCACTACGCCCTGCATCCCATTGCCGCAGCAGACATCCCGCAGCGGGCATATATCCCGGTCGACCTCGCTGCAGACGTTGCAACCGACTTCGCACGACAGCCCGCCATGATCGAATCCTTTGAGCGGATGTTCGGACCATATCCATTCCCGGAATACACCGTTGTCGTGACGGATGACGAGCTGGAGATTCCGCTTGAGGCCCACGGCCTGTCGGTCTTCGGCCGCAACCATGTCGACGGTGCGCACGGCTCCAGCCGACTCATCGCGCACGAACTCGCCCACTCGTGGTTCGGCAACAGCCTCACCGTGTCATCGTGGCAGCACATCTGGCTGCACGAGGGCTTCGCCTGCTACGCGGAGTGGCTGTGGTCTGAGGAGTCGGGCGGGCCAACCGCCCAACGCCTCGCCGAGTCGTACTGGGCAAAGCTCAGCGCGCTGCCGCAGGACATCCTGATCGGCGACCCCGGCCCCGACCTGATGTTCGACGACCGGGTGTACAAGCGCGGTGCGCTTGCCCTGCACGCTCTACGGCTCACGATCGGCAGTGAGCTGTTCTTCACGATGCTGCGCGAGTGGACAGCGCTCAAGCGGTTCGGTTCAGTGACGACGGCGGAGTTCGTGACACATGCCAGCGGATACACGGATCGCTCCGTCAGCGCGCTGCTCGGCCTCTGGTTGTTCGACACTGCACTGCCGAAGCTTCCGCGGGGGTATCGCGACTGATCCCGGCTTCCCGGCTTCCCGGCTTCCCGGCGGTCGACGAACCCGTTCACGGCCGACCACTCGAGACCTGCTCGCGATGATTTCGAGACGCGGCCTCGTTCCTCGGGCGCTCCTCAATCAGCGGATAGCTCCAAGCACGGCGACAGCGCCGAGTAGGCGACTGTCGGCATCCGTTGCGGGCAGGTCGACAACCACGATGGTGGGTGCATCGTCGAGACCGAGCTCTGCCGGCCAGGCGTCGAGAATCAGCTCGTCGTCAGCGAGAACGGTGAGCGACAGGGTGGCCAGTTCGATCGCCAGTCCCCATCCGGTGGCCTTCAGCACGGCTTCCTTTGCGGTCCAGAGCAGCGTGCGACGGTGAGCGCGCAGGGACTCCGGCAGCGTCGCGAGCGCGCGCCGCTCGTCGGGATGCAGCAGCACCTCATCGACGGGAGCTGCAGCAATCGCTGCCGCGAGCGCCATGGGGTCCTCGAGGTCGAAGCCGATCGGACTCCCCGCCGTCACAGCGACGACCACCTGTCCCCCAGCTCGGCTGAGGCTCACCTGGATCTCTGACCCATCAATGAACACCGGAGCAAGGATACGTGGCTTGCCATGATCGTCGGCACCGCAGCGGCGGCAGTGCCTGGCAATCACCACGTCGATGGCCGAGGTGCCGGAGAACGCCGCGACGGCATCCGCTATCGCCGCGTTGCCAGCGCTGCCCCCGCTCGCAACGGGGTCGGCGGGGTCTGCAGGGTCGGCGGCCTGGCGGTAGATCGCGACGGATACCCCCGCGACTGCTCCAACCGATGCCCCTACTCGTGGCGACTGCATATGCTTATCCTGCTCCTTCGCTTTCCTGCGCGTCCATTCTCTGACACGCATATAAGCCGGGGTAGTGTCGTTCTGTGACAAATGAGAGCGAAGACGCCCCCAAACCCCTCAAGGCCAAGCGACCGGGTTTCGTGTACTTCCTCGGCTACGGCATCATGGCACCCGTTGCCAGGCTCGTCTTCCGACCTCGTATCACGGGCAGGGAGAACATCCCGAAGACCGGCCGCGTCATCCTCGCGAGCAATCACCTGTCGTTCGTCGACAGCCTGGTCATTCCGCTGACCGCGCCGCGCCGGGTGCAGTTCCTGGCGAAAAACACCTACTTCACCGGCACCGGCTTCAAGGGCTGGGTGTCACGCACCTTCTTCACCTCCATCGGAGCCGTCGGCGTCGAACGCGGAGCCGGACAGGCCGCACAGGATGCACTCGACGCCGGTCGACACATTCTCGAATCGGACAGTGCCTTCGCGATCTACCCAGAGGGCACCCGATCCCTCGACGGTCGTCTGTACAAGGGGCGGACCGGTGTCGCCTGGCTCGCCCTGACCACCGGCGCTGTCGTCGTTCCGGTCGGCTTGATCGGCACCCAGGAGATCCAGCCGGTCGGGGCCAAGTTCCCACGCATCCGTCGGATCTCGGTCAAGTTCGGTGAGCCCATCGATGTCAGCGTTCATGGGTCTGCGGAGTCTGGCAAGGCCAGGCGCCTCGCGACCGACCAGATCATGGCCGGTATCCACGAGCTGTCAGAGCAGGAACTCGCCGGCGTCTACAACGAGTCGCCGCCGTCTGGCACGCTGCACCGCATCGCCGACAAGGTCTTCCCGCGCGAGCGCATCTAGTTCTGATCGCTGGGCAGGCGATCGTCCAGGCACCTACAGCTCAGCTCAGCTCAGCTCAAGGATGGCTCGCTGGGTTTCGAGACGAATGCTCCTCCGTCGCGTTCTCCTCAACCAACGGCGGGTCGCTGTGCACACGCCGCACACACCTGACTGTCATGTTCAGGAAACGTGGGCGACGTACTCTTGATGTTATGACTCGCACGTTCTCAGTACCCCAGCAGCGCAAACTCGTCACCGAACTCCCCGGCCCGAAGTCGGTCGAACTCCAGAAGCGCCGGGTGAAGTCCGTCTCCAAGGGCGCAGGCACCCTGGCCAACATCTACATGGACCACGGCGCGGGAGCAGTACTCGTCGACGTCGACGGCAACCAGCTCATCGACCTCGGCTGTGGCATCGGCGTGACCACGATCGGGCACGCCCACCCCGACGTCGCGGCGGCCGCTGCTGCCCAGGCCGGCAAGCTCACCCACACCCTGTTCACGGTGACCCCATACGAGAACTACGTGCGCGTCGCAGAGAAGCTCGCCGAGATCACCCCAGGTGACTTCGAGAAGCACTCCATCCTCGTCAACTCCGGCGCAGAGGCCGTCGAGAACGCGGTCAAGATCGCGCGCAAGTACACGGGTCGCCGCGCCATCGTGAGCCTCGACCACGCATTCCACGGCCGCACCAACCTGACCATGGGCATGACGTACCGCCCCTGGCCAGAGCGTGCAGGTATGGGTCCAGTACCCGCAGAGCTCTACAGTGTTCCGATCAGCTACCCATACCGCGACGGCCTGTCCGGCGAAGAGGCAGCCGAGAAGACCATCGACTACATCAACACCCACATCGGTGCCTCTGAGATCGCGGCGTTCTTCGTCGAGCCGATCCAGGGCGACGGTGGCGTCATCATCCCGGCACCCGGCTACTTCAAGCGCCTCTCAGAGTTCTGCACCGAAAACGGCATCGTCTTCGTTGCCGACGAGATTCAGGCCGGCATTGCGCGCACCGGCGCGTGGTACTCGATCGAACACCACGGTGTTGTGCCAGACCTCATCACGACGGCTAAGGGCATCGCGGGCGGCTTCCCGCTCGCTGCTGTCACCGGTCGCGCCGAGATCATGGATGCCGTCCAGCCCGGTGGCATCGGCGGCACCTTCGGTGGCAACCCGGTTTCGACCGCTGCTGCTCTCGAGGTCTTCGACATCATTGAGCGTGAAGGACTGATTGCCGAGGCGCAGCGCGTCGAGAAGGCACTCTGGGCTCGTATCGGCGACTGGGCAGACCGCTTCCCGATCGTCGGCGAGGTCCGCGGCAAGGGCGCCATGTTCGGCGTCGAGCTCGTGCACCCTGGCACGAAGAAGCAGAATCCTGAGGCGCTCACTGCAATCCTCAAGCACGCGACAACCAACGGTGTCATCGTGCTCGACGCCGGCAGCTGGGACTCCGTGCTGCGCATCATGCCGTCAGTCGTGATCTCCGACGAGCTCATCGACGACGCTGCGACTGTCATCGAGGAAGCACTCACCGCCTTGTCGGCTGCCGCCGTCTAGGTCGACTTGCTCTCTCGTTCGGCTACGCTGTGGTCGAACAAAACCGTGAGGCGCCACATCTGAATGTGGCGCCTCACGGTGCTTTAACGCGACAGCGCGACAGCGCTGGAGTACCGCAGCACGTCAGCACGTCAGCCCGTCAGCACCTCAGCACCTCAGCACCTCAGCGCCTCAGCACCTCAGCGCCTCAGCGCACGCGCGAATCATGCTTCAAGACTCCACGTCAGGGTGCGCCTTGCTCCGATAGCTCCGCGCCTTCTGCCGGTTGCCGCAGATTTCCATGCTGCACCACGCCCGTGATCCGTTTCGGGAGCGATCGAAATACGCCTCCTGGCAGGTATCGGCCTGGCACAGCTTCACCCGCGGCATCGTGCCCAGGATGCTGAGCCTCACGGCTGCAGAAAGCGCCGCCTCGGCAACGGTGGCCGACGTCAATGACAGGCCGCCTCCATCGCACGAGGGCTCGAGGGACACCTTCGGCAGGATCGGCTTCTCGCCGGCGACCAACTGGCGCAGCGCGTCACGCACGGCAACGGTCTCCGCGAAGTCGCCCGGTTCAAGCTCCCGCGCCTCTGCCCACTCGGCGAGCGCAGTCTGGCTGGACAGCGCATCCGTATTCGACTCCACGTCGACGGTGTTGAGAAAGTCCACGAGCAGGTCTTCCGGCGACTGCTGAGCGCCGACTTTCGTTGAAATGCTGCCATCCATCACATAACCAGTGTACGCACTTTACGGGTTACGGTAGCGTGGCATTTAGTAACCGGTAAAACGGTCATGGAGGTTACGCAAAGCGCATGGCGGCGCCGAAGACGATGGAGGAATCATGAATCCGCTCGCTTGGTTCACACTGTCTCTAGTCGAGAGCAGGGAACGAGAACTGGAACGCGCCATCGAGCAACACAGGCAGCGCACGGCAGGCGACGACGCGGCGCCCCTGTCGCGCGACGACAAGTGGACAGCCGCGATTCGGCGCTGGGCAACAAGGGGATGGAGCGATGCCCCGGAGGTCAGGCCTGAGGGGGTTGACGCTCGTAGACGAATTCGAGCCCATCTTCTTCATCCATCTGCTCACCGGTGAGAACGAAATCCCAGTTTGCGATGACGGCCAGCGATGCCACATTCTCAGGGCTGATGCTGGCCCGCACGACCAGCACATCGTTGCGGTCGGCTGCGAATTTCAGCAACTCTCCGACAACGGCCGTTGCAATGCCCCTCCCCCGGTGTTCCGGAAGCACGGTGTAGCCGATCTCCACCATGCCGGTCTCGTCCGGATGAAAGTGGAAACCGGCGTGTCCGACGACTTCGCCCGTCGACTGCAGGACAACGGCGCGGGCAAGCCAGCCGACGGATGCCGGGTGCTGCAGCATCCGCTCAGCGTGCAATCGCCATAACCAGGCCTCGCCGATGAAGTACGAGGGAAAGGTCAATCCGGTGAGCGCACCAGCGCCCTCGAGATCACCGTCAGCCAGCGCGCGGAGCGCAGTGCTGTCGAGAACGACGAGTTTCACCAGGGCGGGCATCACGCGCTGCCCGCCGGAGCCTGGCCCGCCTGAGCCTGGCCGACCGGAACCGCGGCAATCTCCCCGTCCGCTGCGTCGGCTGCCACGGTCAGCGGCTCGTGGCCAACCCGAAAGTTCACCGACGAAGCGATAAAGCACTGCGCGGCGGCCTGCGCGTGCAGCGATTGGGCCAGGTCGATCTGGCCGGCATCCGTGATGGTCACCCGCGGCTTGAGCACGGCGGCTGTGAAGTGGCCGCCACCATCTCTCGTTTGCTCCATCGAGCCTGTGGCGGCGTCGGTGTATGACAGCACCGTCACGCCATGTTGCGCCGCCGCGTGCAGGTACGACAGCATGTGGCACTGGCTGAGCGCCGCCAGCAGAAGTTCTTCTGGGTTCCAGCGCTCAGGGTTGCCCCTGAATGCCGGATCGGCTGAGCCTTCGATGTCGTGCTTGCCGATCGCGCTGACCAGATGTTCGCGGCCGTATGCCCGATAGGTGCTGGTTCCGGTGCCCCGATTGCCCGTCCATTCGACCTGAACGGTGTAGTCGTGAACGATGTCCATCTGGGCTCCTTCTGTTGAACCGGTGCCAATCGCAGTTCTCCCCAAGAATATCCGTCTGAACCCGCCCCTCTGGTCGGTAAACTTGCAGCATCATGACTGAAACTCTCGCAACCACCGCTGCCCAGGCATCCGCTGCCACGACCGTCACGCAGGAACGCCGTATCGTGACCGCCATTCCTGGGCCGCGCTCTGTCGAATTGCAGGAGCGACGACTGGCAACGGTGTCAGACGGCGTGAGCTCCATGCTGCCCGTCTACATCGAGCAGGCGCACGGCGCGATCCTCCGCGACGTCGACGGCAACCAGTTCATCGACCTGGGAGCCGGCATCGGCGTGACCACGATCGGTCACACAGAGTCAAGTGTTGTGGATGCCGCGGTCAACCAGGTCGGCCAGTTCATCCACACGCTGTTCACCATCACGCCTTACGAAGAGTACGTGCGCGTCGCAGAGCTGCTCGCCGAGCACACCCCCGGTGACTTCAAGAAGAAGTCCGTCCTCATCAACTCCGGCGCAGAGGCCGTGGAGAACGGCGTGAAGATCGCCCGCAAGTACACCGGCCGCCGCGCCGTCGCGGTGCTCGACCACGCGTACCACGGCCGCACCAACCTCACCATGGCCATGAACTACAAGGCCGCCCCATACGCAACCGGCTACGGCCCGCTCGCCGGCGATGTTTACCACGCACCGAGCTCCTACCCGTATCACGACGGGTTGAGTGGAGCGGATGCCGCAGCTCGCACCATCGCCTACCTCGAGAAGGCTGTCGGGGCGAGCGACCTCGCCTGCCTCGTTGTCGAGCCCATCCAGGGTGAGGGCGGATTCATGGTTCCGGCCGACGGCTACCTCCCCGCACTGCAGGAATGGTGCACGGCCAATGGCGTCGTCATGATCGCAGACGAGATCCAGAGCGGCATGGCCCGCACCGGTGCGTACTACGCCAGCGAGCACTTCGGCTGGGTGCCAGACCTCGTCCTCACCGCAAAGGGCATTGCCGGCGGCCTTCCGCTGGCAGCCGTCACCGGTCGTGCAGAGATCATGGACTCCTCGCAGCCCGGTGGCCTTGGCGGCACCTTCGGCGGAAACCCGGTGGCCTGCGCCGCCGCGATCGCCGTCTTCGAAGCCATTGAGCAGAACAACCTGCTCGCAGAGGGCAAGCGCATCGAGAAGAGCCTCAAGGCGGGTCTCGAAGAGCTGAAGAACAGCACAGACATCATCGGCGAGATCCGTGGCTACGGCGCAATGGTCGCCATCGAGCTGGTCCAGCCCGGGACGGGCGACACGACAAAGGAACCCAACGCCGCCGCCGTCACCGCGATCTCGGCGTATGCCGCGCAGCACGGCGTGCTGGTCCTCACCGCTGGCACCTACGGAAACGTGCTGCGCTTCCTGCCGAGCCTCGCCCTGACCGATGACCTCATCGCTGACGCCCTGTCCGTCATCGGTGATGCCATCCGGGCCCTCTAGAGCGTGGCGGCCACATTCAGCGTCGCCGACTCCGTCGAGTTGGCCGTCGTCGAACGCAACGGATTTGTTGAGTCCCGGCATGCCGGTTCTGCCGTCGTCATGACCGGTGAAGGCGACTTGCTGCGCACGCTCGGCGACGTCACCAGCCCGATCTTCCCGCGCTCAGCGCTGAAGCCGTTCCAGGCGATCGCCGTCATGTCGAGCGGCGTGACGCTGCGCGGCGAGGACGCGGCCATTGCCACGGCCAGCCACACCGGCACGTTCAAGCACGCCGAACTGGCCAACGGGCTCCTCACCCGCGCCGGCCTCTCGTCCGCAGCGCTCGAGTGCCCCTCTTCCTGGCCGGATGACCGGGCGACCAGGGACGTCCTCGTTCGCCAGGGCCTCGGTCCAGACCCGCTCTACATGAACTGTTCCGGGAAGCACGCTGCGATGCTTGTGGCGTGCGTGCAGAACAACTGGTCGATCGACGGGTATCTGCACCCTGAGCATCCGTTGCAGAAGCGGATTCTCGACGTCATCGAGCGCTTCACGGGCGAACGCCCCGCGGCGTCCGGCATCGACGGCTGCGGCGCGCCCGTGCACGCGATCTCGCTCACTGCGCTGGCACGCGGCATCGCTCGCATCGCCACGAGCCGCTCGAACTCGCCATTCGCCATCTACCGCGAGGCCGGCTTCCTCGCTGAAGCCGTGCGCGACAACGGCTGGATCATCGCCGGCCCCGGCCAGCCCGACACCGTGGTCATCGACCGCCTCGGCATCTTCATCAAGTACGGCGCTGAGGGCATCACCGTCGCGACGGCACCGGACGGCACGACGGTTGCACTGAAGGTGCTCGACGGCAACCTGAGGGCAGCGACGATCGTGGCGCTCAGCCTGTTGGCGGATGCCGACGCGCTTGCCCGCGAGGACGTCGATGCGCTGGTGCCAGACCTGCACCTCGCCGTCCAGGGTGGCGGCCGCCCCGTCGGTCAGATCAAGCCGAGCTACGTGTAGCTGAGGCAGGGTTGGGTGCCGCGAGCGGCGCCCAACCCCGCTGGCCCGTTCCTCGCGGTTGCTCTCGCCGTTGGCTACTGCTCCTGGCTGTTCCTGGCCGTTCCCGGCCTGCCCCTGGCCTGCTCCTGGCTGCTCTCGGCTGTTCCTGACTGCTCCGGCTGTTCCTGGCTGCTCCCGGCTGCTCCCGGCCTGCCCTCGATTGCATAACTCCTGCAGAATCCTCTCGGCCGGTTAGCCAGCCCCGGAAACACGGGGCGGAAGCCCACACGCCGGGCAACTTGCAGGAGTTATGCACACAGAACCCGCGCGACGACAAACATGCCGGGCCGACCTGGGTCCGCGCCCGGGTAAGCCTGAACCCCGAGCATGACTCAGCCATGTGCATGACTTGCCTGAGGTCCGGCGGCACACAACAGCTGACACTGAGACGGCGCCGACTGGACGTCTGCTGCATAACTCCTGCAGAACACTCCGCGGCCGCTGCGACTGCCGCGAAAACACGGCCTCGCAGATCACCCGCCCGGCAAATTTCAGGAGTTATGCACGCGGCACCGGCGCGACGGCACATCTGCCGGGCCAATCTTCGCCCGCGCGCGAATAAGCCCGAACCCGGAACCCGGAACCCGGAACCCGGAACCCGGAACCCATCGTGTCGACTGGACTTCTCGTCTATAACTCATGCAGAACACTCTGCGTCCGGTTCGACCACCCCTGAAAAACTGGGCGGGAGCTGGCACGCCCGACAGATTGCAGGAGTTATGCGCCAGCAGCCAACCGGTAATCCGCCAGCGAGGCCGGCCGGTCGGCAGCCGGTCGGTCGGCAGCCGACCAGCCGAACTAGCTGAGCCTCGCCAGCCGCTTGGCGCGCGCCGCCGAGGAGACCTGCGTGGTCACCACGATCACCAGCGCGAAGATGAACACCGCTGAGGCGATCACGTTCGCTTCCGCCGGTATGCCACGCGCCGCCGAGATGTAGATGTACTTCGGGAACGTCGTCACCGAACCGGAGTTGAAGTTCGTGATGATGAAGTCATCAAAGCTCAGCGCGAATGACAGCAAGGCCGCCGCCAGGATGCCAGGCAACAACAGCGGGAACGTCACGCGCATGAAGACCTGCGACGGCGACCCGTACAGGTCACGGCCGGCCTCTTCGAGTGCAGGATCAAGCCCGGCCACCCGCGCCTTGACGGTCACAACGACGAAGCTGATGCAGAACATCGTGTGCGCCAGGATGATCGTGACCATGTCCTTCGGGATACCCACCGACAGGAACTGCGCGGCAAGACCCGCCCCAAGAACCACCTCTGGAGTGGCCATCGGCAGGAACAGCAGCAGGCTGATGCCGGAGCGGAACTTGAACCGGTAGCGCACAATCGCGATTGCGATCATGGTTCCGAGTGTGGTGGCGATGAGGGTGGCGACGGCGCCGATCAGCAGGCTGTTGCCGAACGCCTGGCAGACAGCCCCGTTCTGCACGGCGCAGACGTTCAACCATTTGTCGAGCGTGAACCCTCGCCAGGAGATGTTCGATTTGATGGAGTCATTGAACGAGAAGATGAATGTGTAGACGATCGGGATCATCAGGAAGATGAGCGCGAGGGTCGCATAGAGCGGCAACAGCCATTTGCCGAAGGAGATCTTCACAGCAGGTCCTCCGTTCCTGAACGCTTCACGTAGACACCAACGATGACGAGGATCACCGACATCAGAATGATGGAGAGCGCTGCCGCAGCCGGATAGTTCAACAGCACCAGGAAGTTCGCTTCGATCACGTTTCCGATCATCTGGGTGTCAGGTCCACCGAGGAAGTCCCTGCTGGCATTGATGTAGTCGCCAGCCGCCGGGATGAACGTGAGCAGCGTCCCCGCAACGATGCCGGGCATCGAGAGCGGAATCGTCACCTTCCGGAACACCTGGAACGGGCTGGCGTAGAGGTCACTGCCAGCCTCGAGGTAACGCAGGTCGAGCCGCTCAAGCGTCGTGTACAGCGGCAGCGTCATGAACGGGATGAAGTTGTAGGTGAGGCCGAAGATAACGGCAGCCGGAGTACCCGTGAAATGGGCATCCGGTGCCATCAGCGAGAGCGCCTTCAACGACGTGATCACGAACGACTCGTCAGACAGCAGCTGCTTCCAGGCCAAGGTGCGCAGCAGGAAGCTGATGAAGAACGGTGCGATCACCATCACCAGCATCAGGCTCTGCAACAGCGGCCACCGCCGGGCTTTCACGCCGATGAAATAGGCAAGCGGATAGCTGAACAGCAGCGCGAGCACCGTCGCGACGAGAGCGTAGCCGAACGAGCGCACGATGTGCGGCCAATAGTCGGAGATGACCGTGACGTAGTTCTCCCACTTGAATGCGTAGGCGAACTGCCCGACGTCGCCGAATTCTGCCGGTTGCTGCAGCGAGGTGAGCAGCAGCGACACAAGGGGGGCCAGGAAGAACAGCACCAGGTACAGGATGCCGGGCAGGAGCAGCAGGAAAGCCACCCTGCTGGTTCGGCGCGGCGCCGGTTCGGCCGCGGTTGTCTGAGGGGCAAATGCCGCGAAGGCCATCCCTACGCTCCCTCAAGCTCCGTGATGAGGTCGTCACGCTTCTGCGCGGCGATGCTCTTCGTATCGGTGTCTGCCGCGAACCGGGGGGTTTCATCCGGGTCATCGTCGAGGCCGAAGCCGTGCTCGATCGCCCACGACATCCACACCTGGTCACCCTCATGGGCGACGGGGCCGAACGCCATGTTCTGGGCGAAGACCACAACGCTGCCGATTCCAGGTACGTTGACGATGTACTGGGTGCTCACACCGGAGAACGACACGTCGGTGACGTATCCGGGGCCGAGGACGTTGCGCTTCACATCGTCAAGCGGAACCTCGCGGTGCAGCGTCAACTTCTCCGGCCGCACGCCAACGGTGATACTTCCGGCATGCCTGTGCGCCCGCGCCGTCGGGACGACGACCTTCGAGCCCACGATGTCGACGGAGATTGCCTCGCTGGTTTGACCAACGACAGGACCGACGAAGAGGTTGGACTGACCGAGGAAGTTGGCGACGAAGGCGGTCCTGGGCAGTTCGTAGAGCTGCTCGGGCGCACCCATCTGCTCGATCCGACCCTTGTTCATGACAGCGACGGTGTCGGCCATGGTCATGGCCTCTTCCTGGTCGTGGGTCACGTGGAGGAACGTCAGGCCGACCTCTTCCTGGATGGTCTTGAGCTCCAGCTGCATCTGGCGGCGGAGCTTCAGGTCGAGCGCGCCGAGGGGTTCGTCGAGGAGCAACAGGGCAGGGCGGTTGACGATGGCCCTGGCCAGCGCAACTCGCTGCTGCTGGCCGCCGGAGAGCTGGATAGGCTTCCGGGCACCGAGATGGTCGAGCTCTACCAGGCGCAGTGCCTCGTGTGCTTTCTGCACGGCGTCGCTGATCTTGCGTCGCCGCAGCCCGAAGGCCACGTTCTCCAGCACCGTCATGTGCGGGAACAGCGCGTAACTCTGGAACACGGTGTTGACCGGACGACGATACGGCTTCTGCTCCGTGACATCCGTTCCACCGATCAGGATGCGACCCTCGGTGGGATCTTCCAGCCCCGCCACGAGTCGAAGCGTCGTCGTCTTGCCACAGCCGGATGGTCCGAGCAGCGCGAAGAAGGACCCTGCCGGAATCTTGAGGTCGAGGTTCTCGATGGCCGTGAAGCCAGGGAACCTCTTCTGGATGCCGATCAGCTCGAGGTCTGCTCCCCGGTCGGCGAATGCTCCTCCGGCCATCGCTACGCCCCCAACAGGATGCTCTGGAATGCTGCGTCGTATTTCTGCTCCTCAGCGCCGGTGAGCGAACGGAACACGTGGGCGTTGGCGAGGGTTGCCTCGTCGGGGAAGATGAGCTGGTTGTTCGCCAGCTCAGGATCGATGGCCATTGCGGCCTCCTTCGCCCCGACGACCGGAGTGATGTAGTTCACGTAGGCAGCCACCTCAGCCGCCACCTCTGGCTCGTAGTAGTAGTTGATGAGCGTTTCAACGTTGGTCTTCCGCCCCGAGCCGATCGGTACGACGAAGTTGTCGTTCCAAATCGTGCCGCCCTTCTCCGGAACGATGAACTCCCAGCGATCACCGTTCTCGGCGTTCAACTGGGTGATGTCACCCGACCAGACGATCGCAGCCAGGGTGTCCTCGTTGACGAGGTCTTCCTTGTACGAGTTGCCCTTGATGTTGCGGATCTGCCCATCAGAGACCTGCTTCTGCAGCACGTCGATCGCAGTGTTGTAGTCGTCTTCCGTCCAGTCGCCCGAGATGTCGACGCCGGCGTCGAGCATCAGCAGGCCCATGGTGTCGCGCATCTCAGAGAGCACGCCAACCCGGCCTTTCAGGGAGGGGTCCCACAGATCTTCAACGGATGCCAGGCCGCCGGGCAGCTTCTCCTTGTTCCAGCAGATACCCGCGAAGCCGCCCTGCCACGGAACCGACATCGAGCGCCCTGGATCGAAGTCGACATCCTTCAACGACGGCGTGAGGTTGGCGAGGTTGGGGATGTTGGCGTGGTTGAGTTCCTGCACGAAACCAAAGCGGATCAATCGGCCGACCATCCAGTCGGTGAGACACACGGCGTCTGCGCCGATGTCCTTGCCGAGCGCGAGCTGGTCTTTGACCTTGCCGTAGTAAGTGTTGTTGTCGTCGACGGCCTCGGTGTAGTTGACCTTGATACCTGTCTCTGCCGTGAATGCGTCCAGGGTTGGGTAGTTGCCATCGTCGTCGATGTCGATGTACAGCGCCCAGTTGTCCCAGTTCAGCGTCTTGTCGGTTGCCGAGTTGTCGGGTGCGGCCGTCGGCTTGGCCGACGCGCCGGTGGAGCATGCGGCGAGCGCGAGAGCGGCAGCACCGGCTCCTGCTCCGGCCAACAGCGTCCTTCGCCCCATTTGCGCCCGTTGAGCCTGGCGGATGAGCTGCTGAATCATCGGGTCTGCGGGCATCGGCCGGTGAGTCATCTATGGATCTCCTTGCGTGAACGAGACGAGACCGGACCAAAGCGCCCGGCGGCATTTCTGGGCAGTGCGAGTGGATAGATACTGGCACAGTCGAGACACCGCCGACAGCATTAGTGCCCAAATCGATATTCGAGAACCCAACTTGTAACGAAATCAGTACATAGACGCAACATTCACCCTCGAAAACAGCCGTTCTAGGGCAGTAGGCTGACAGCACAGGCGACGATGTCTGGCTACGACGTGAGGATCCACATGAAGGTCGCAATTCCCACCGAGGTCAAAAACAACGAGTTTCGCGTTGCGATAACACCGGCGGGAGTGCACGAACTCGTGTCGTACGGTCACGAGGTCTTCATCCAGTCAGGGGCCGGTGCAGGGTCGTCAATCTCCGACGCCAGCTACGCCGCCGCGGGCGCCCAGCTCCTCCCAGATGCCGCTGACATCTGGGCGATCGCCGATCTCCTGCTCAAGGTCAAGGAGCCGATCGAGAGCGAGTACGCCTACTTCAGGCCCGACCTTTTGCTGTTCACCTACCTGCACCTCGCGGCAGAGCCCGAGCTCACCCGCGCCCTGCTGGCCGGCGGAGTGACGGCCATTGCCTACGAGACGGTGCAGCTGCCATCCCGCGCACTGCCGTTGCTCGCCCCCATGAGCGAGGTCGCTGGGCGACTGGCCCCAATCGTCGGCGCCAACGCCATGTTGAAGCCGAATGGCGGGCCAGGCCTTCTGGTGCCTGGCGTTCCCGGAACCCACCCCGCGCAGATCACCGTGCTCGGCGGCGGTGTCGCAGGCACAGCTGCCATGCAGGTCTCCCTTGGCCTTGGCGCTGAGGTGACCGTGCTCGACACCAACCTCTTCCGGCTCAGGGAACTGGATGCGATGAACTTCGGTCGGGTGAAGACCATCGCCTCGAACAGCTTCGAGATCGACAGGGCCGTGGTCAATGCCGACATGGTGATCGGTTCGGTTCTCATCCCCGGCGCCAAGGCACCGAAACTCGTCAGCAATGAGCTGGTTTCGCGGATGCGACCGGGCAGTGTGCTCGTGGACATCGCTGTCGACCAGGGTGGCTGCTTTGCCGACACGCATGCAACAACGCACGCAGACCCGACGTTCACCGTGCACAACTCGCTGTTCTACTGCGTGGCGAACATGCCGGGTGCTGTTCCCAACACGTCGACCTACGCGCTCACCAATGCCACGCTTCCCTATGTGCGTGCCGTGGCGAACTCTGGTTGGAAGAGTGCGCTCAGCACCGATCCGGCGTTGGCTCTCGGCCTCAACACCAGTGGGGGCGCGGTCACCAACCAGGCCGTCGCTGCGGCGCACGGACTCGAGTACCGCGAGCTGGCGGATGCGCTCGCTGAGTAAGAAGCGGATGCGTCGGCCAGAGTTGACCGCGGATGCTGGCCGGAGTCGGCGGGAGCCGGCACGGCTGCCTTACGCCTACGCAAATACCCCACGACTGATCAGCCCGTCTGGCTGAAGTATCCAGACGTGGCGTCGGCCCGGCGCGATGTGGGGTGGCAGACTGCGTCCCCGCGTGATGAGGCGGATGTCGGCCAGGGTGCAGTGATCGAGTATGACGATCGTGTTGCGTCGCAGCGCGGTAAACAACGCCCACTGCGATTGCCAGGCATCGACGTCTCCCACCAGAATCTCTCCCGCAGCACCCGTGCCGGTGACGCGGAGCATCCGCTCATCTGATTCGGCGCGATTGCTTCGGCTCACGTCGAAGACAGAGGTACTCGCGGGGACTCGTGACCGAAGGTACGCGCAGGTGGCAGCCGGCCGGCCGGACACCACGACCAGGTTGGACTCGTCAGCGAGCCGAATCGGCCAGGCGGTGTGCGGTTGCTCCGGTTCGTGGGTGTCATAAGTGGCATGGGTGGGCTGAGTGGGGTGAGTGGCTTTGGCCAGAAGCTGAACATGACGCCCGCGCCAGAGTGCTGCGCCTGGCGGCTGTTCGGACTCTCCCCATCCGGCGTGCAGAGTGATGTCCGCGCCTGCCGCAACGAGGTCGGCGGGGCTCGTTCCGCCCAGCACGAGTGTGCTCGGGCACAGCGCTCCGATGCGTTGCAGGGCGGGGGTGAGCTGGCCGAGGGTGAGCACGACATGCAGTCCGCTGGCGGGTCCCGTCCGCAGGAGATCTCCCCAGAGTGTTCGGGCAGCATCCTGATGGTCACTCCCCCACGTGGCGTAAATCGCGTCGATGTCGTCGAACAGCAACAGGGTCCGTGGTGAGGGACCCACAGCGTCAGCATCAACCCGATGCCCTGCCCGCCCGTGCTCCAACCGCCCAGCGGCATCGACCAGGGCATCCCACATCGCCTCGCTGTCGGCAGGGACGATGGTGCAGCGGAGAGCAGCAGAGCGCTGGCCGGCCAATGAGGCGATAAGCGTCGATCGGCCGGAGCCGGGCCCGCCGACAACGAGAAGCCCACCATCGGCCACCGGGTCGTATCGCGCGATGCTGTAGCGCTGATGCTCCGGCTCGTCCGCGAGTCCGAGCACGAGGGAGGTCTGACTCGACGAACGCATGGCGTTCGCAGGTGGTGTTCTGCCACCTGCACGACCCGACCCACCAGCACCGCCGGCTTCACGTGCCGCGTCTAATCCGGCCCCGCCGAAGAGCCTGGCCAGATCGCCGCGTTCCACCCTGGTCGGGAGCGGGTCCAGCCACGGGCGTCTGGGTGCGCGGGGTTCCCCTGCCGACTCGCGTGCGGAATCGGCCCAGCGGGCGACGATGCTGTCGACGTGAGTGCTGCTGGTCGTGGCGACCTGGCACAGGACGAGGTTGTCGCCCGTTCGGATGAGGCATCGACCTGGGTCGCCCTGGGCAAGACCGACCGCATCGTCGACACCGAGAATGGCGACACTGTCTGCCGCATTGTTCACCCGCAGCGACAATCGCAGGCTGCAGTTGGCCAGGAGTGCATCCCGCACCACGCCGGTGGGTCGCTGGGTGCAGAGAATGAGATGGATTCCGAGGGACCGGCCACGGGCGGCCAGATCGACGAAGAGCGCATGGAGCGGTGGAAAGGCTTCGAGCATCGCCTGGAACTCATCAACCACGATGACGAGTCGCGACAGCCGGCCGCTCCGGTCCTCCGCGATGTCCCTGGCTCCGCTGTCTCGCAGTGATTCCTCGCGATAGCGAATCTCGGCACGCAGACTCTCCAGCGCCCGCTTAGCCTCAGCAGCGTTGAGGTCGGTGATGATTCCGACGCAGTGCGGCAGTCGCACGAGGTCGTCGAATGCAGCTCCACCCTTGAAATCCACAAGGAGGAATGTGACGGCATCCGGTGGATACGCCGCAGCGAGCGCGGCCACCCAGGTGACGAGCAGTTCGCTCTTCCCGCTTCCTGTCGTTCCGGCGACGATAGCGTGCGGGCCTGACTCAACGAGGTCGACAACGTGGACACCGTTGCCGCCCATGGCAATGGGGCATCGCAGGGAACGGCGGTCGATGGCATCCGCTGATTCACCGTGGATCGACTGACGAAGCGCGCGCGAGCCGGGCAGGGTGTGCGGGTCAGGCAGGCCAAGCGGTTCAGCCAGGCCACGCGGTCCAGGCTGATCAGGCAGAGAGCCCGGCCCCGCAAGTTCGTGCAGCTCAATCCGACGGGGCAACGCCCTCGCCATGGCCCCGAATCCGAGATCTCCTGCCACCTCTGCCAGGTGCACTGACAGCTGATGGGCCTGGCTGGCCGCGACGAGTTCGGGCTGGAGGGACAGGCCAGTCGGATGATAGTTCGAACGCACGATACGTGCGTCGTTCGGCACGTCGATTCGGACAATGGTCGAGCATCCTGGCGGAAGCGCCTCACTCGACGACGCCATCGCAATGAGGATCTCGCCTTGGGCCGAGCCAGGGCGCAGCATTCGCGCGTCCTCGCTGACGACCAGGCTGATGGCATCGCCGGGCGACGTCTGGCCGAGTTCCGGCCCCAGGTGTGGCAAGGCCTGTGTCCACGTCCATCCGTCGTTTGGCGGAGCGTGAACCGTCAGTCGGCCGGGGTGCAGGCGGTGCGCGAGTTGCAGCACGAGGCCCCTCGCGAACGAGCGGGTCAGGACCAGTGGGCCGACCAGGCCGATGCCGGCTCCGGCGTCAACCTCGACGGGGGCGTCGGGGCAGCTCCGTGCCTCGGCCTCGATGGCCACGCTCTCCATGCCGCTGCCGTCCGCGGCTCCACTGTCCGATGCCCTCACCGGCTTCTCCACGGTGAAAGTGCTGGGCACGGTCCCCCGCCCCAAGGCAATCAACGGATGGGCATCTGGTTCCCAACGGGACAACGCGGCGCTGGCATCCGCGACGTGCGGCGCGGTGTCGGCACCAGCCTCGCTCTTCTCCCCCCGGTCGTCGGCCGTAGCGATCCCCGCGAACTCCACGACACCGCTGCCACTCTCGATCATGGCAACGGACGGAGTCCTCGCCCATGCGTCGTGGCGCTGCTGCCGGTGCAGGGTCACGATCCGCGCCCTGACGTCGGCGCAGTCCGCTCCGAAGCGCCTGCGTGCCGCAGCCCTGGCCTTGCGCAGCCCGCGCCGGTTGTCCACCATGCTCGCCAGCGCAATCACAGGGCCGAGCACGGCGAACAACAGCATGTACAGGGAACCGGTGACCATCCACATGACTCCGGACAGCACAACAGGGGCAGCTGTCGCGACCACCGGGAATCCCGCGCGAGCAGGCGTGGCCGACAGTTCGGGGATGCGCACGGCAGTCGGTGGTTCGATCACTCCCCCACAACAGCAGGTCACCGCGTCGTGATCCGCAATTCAACAGCACCGGTGGTGTATCCGTGATCGCTCGACGTGGGGAGGAGCATCCGTCACGTACGGAATGCTCGTCTCGCGTCTGTGAGTTGCCCGTTTTTTGCTAGTGCCGATGCCTGCCCTACCAGCAAAAATGGGCGGCTTTTGGTGGGTGCGTGTGCTGCGAAGGGTGAGTGGGTCAGATGACCATGAAGAACTGGTCGGCCAGCTCGACACGTGAACCGCGAGGGACGAGATAGCGCCTGCCGGCCTCGCAGCGGAGCGCAGCTTCATCCGGACGACGGATGGCTGTCCCGTTTCCGGAGAAACGGTCACTGATCCAGAATTCGCCGTCATGCTGCCCGAACTCGAGGTGGGTCTTCGAGACTGACATCCCGACATCCGCAATCTGGATCAAGTGATCGTAATACTCAGAGGGCTGCGGCAGCGGACGGCGTCCGATCAAGCCTGAGCCATGCACGACGACGGTCTCCCCCGTGCTGAATTGCAGCACGAAACGCACCGTGGGCCGTGTGAAACGGGGCTCTGCCCCACGCTCATCCGACACCGGTCCCGACGGTGACTCGGTCGTCTGCGCAGTCGTCACTAGTCCTGACGCTGACGCTGAGCCTGGCTCAAGCCCCACGGTCGATGCTCTGGTCAACTCCGAATCCGAACCAGCCCCCACTTGCACGCCGGGGTCCACACTTTTTGCCCCGCCAGGACCGCCATCGTGCCCAGCGACCGGAACGGAGATAACCGTCGGTATACGGGGCAGCGGCTGGATGATCGTGGTGTCGGCGGGACGCGGATCCTGTCGTTTCCTGGTCGCTACGGTCGCTGTTGTCGAGCTTCCGCACTCGCCGCAGAACATCGCTCCCTCTGGGAGTTCCGCTCCGCAAATCTGACAGTTCACGATCGTTGCCTTCCTGTGCCCGCGTGTCCAGCGTATCGGCCAAACGAGCGCAGGGAGACGAGCGCGCGGATGCGCTGCCGGCGGCTGAGCCGCGCGGTCAGCGCGTTACCGAGTTCGTCGACGCTGGTCCACACGTGGTCGGCATCGGCCACGGTGGGTTCGTCTGGAGCAAAGACAGCACGGTCGACGAACGAGGCCAGCCCCAGCGGACGCATTCCCCCGACCCGCTCCGCGAACTCGATCCGTGTGGCAGATGCGGGAACGTCCACACCGGAATCGACAGCCTGGTCGGCGAATTCACGCCAGCCGCCGGCGATGCGCTCCTCGGGTGACCCGGTGCGTTGACGCAGTTTCCGCCGCCGGGTCTTCCCGACGACGATGGCGATGAAGGGTGAAAGCAGCAGTGCAATTCCGAGCACGACCCAGCCCAGGATCCGAAGCACGGTGAACAAGACCGCGAGGAATTGATCGGTGGCTGGAGCCGGGTCCTGTTCGCTGCTCTCCGGTTGAGTGGCGTTGTTCTGCTGGTTCGGCTCCTCAACGGGCGGCGGAACCACCGATTGCGGCCGAGAGACTTCGGTCGGCAGGTCAGGCTGCTTGTCCGGGATGTCGCGTACGACCGGATTCGGGTCGATGCTGACCCAGCTCCCGTCAGAACTCTGCACCTCGATCCAGGCCGAGATATCTGATCCGGTCACGGTCGTGGTTCCAACGGCATCCGTGCTGCTCGCTTGCGGAACGAACCCCATGACAACCCTCGCCGGGAATCCGATGGTCCGCGCCATCAGCGCAGCGGTCACCGCATACTGCTCGGCATCCCCCACCATGGGGCGATCGGTCAACAGTTGGGTGATCCGGTCCGCACCATGGCCCGATCGGCTGAACGGCTCTTCGGGGTCGATTCCGTGGCTGACGTACCCCTCCGTTCGCAACGCGTCCACCATGTCCGCCAGCTGTTCGCCTGGGGAACGGTTCTCCTGCACCCACCGCGCCAGCGTCTGGGTGACCTGGTCGGGAACGACACCGATCGGCGGCAGCACCGCTGTGCCTGGCGAGAGCGTCTCGAGGGTGTCCGGGGCGGCCGGCACCACAGACGTTGCGCGGTACTCATCCCCCTCGTGCAACCCGCCGAGCACCGCCCCTGTCCTGCTGTTGTCGTTGTAGAAGAACGCGTCAGCCAGAGCGGATGCCGTGCTCCCCGAAAAATTGATGCGTTCCAGTGCCCCTGCGCCCGGCACCCACACACCGGAATAGCCGTCAACGTGCACTGTGAGCGTGGCCTGCTCGCCAGCCACGCCGCTCTGGTCGAGCCGGAACGGCAGCCGAGTGAATGAGCCCGAAGCACTGTCCGTGTCGCTGTCACCCACCGAGTAGACGATGCCGTCGTAGGTGTCGAGCGCAGCAAGCCTGATCCACGCCGACTCAGGGAGTCCGGTTACCCGCAGCATGTCAGTGTCGGCCAGGTCTGGCTGCAGGTAGTTGCGGAACTCGGTCAGCGGACTGGTGTAGTCACGGGGATCGAACGGCTGTTGCACCCGCGCCCTGACCACGTCGCGGGGAACTGACGCCGGAGCCGCGATCGCCGCAGCGGTGCCGACGGCGATGGCCACGGCAACGATGATCGCGGCGCTGGCCAACCCACGCGCAGCGTTCAGCCGGCGGTCGAGCGCCGACTCAGAGGTGCGGGACGCAGGCGGCGAGACCGAGGGTGCGCTCCTGCGCCTGCGGTGCCAACGCAACCACAGCAGCCACGACAGCACGCCGACGAAAACGGCAACGCCGATTTCGATGGGAGCGTCAGGGACTGTCGGTCCAAGCGCGATGCCGCCGACGAATAGTGCGAGCGGCGCCAGCACGGCGAAATCCGGATGCCGTGCCCTGAGCGCCGTGGTGAGGCCAACCACGCTTGTCAGCAGCACCATGATGAACGCGGGCACCAACAACGCCTGATAGTCGCCAACGGGCAGGACGATGGTGACGAGTTGCTTCCACCCGAGCGCGGTGGCAACGAGCAGCTCCCGCACCCCGTCTGCCGTCGGCAGTATCCCGCCGATACTTTGTCCTGGAACGGCCAGCGGCACGCCAGCCAGCAGGAAAACGACAAGGGTGGCCAGCGCAACAGCCCACGATGGCCAACGGAACACAGCGCCGAGAACGGCGACGGATGCCCCGAGCACGATGGTCACTCCCACCATCACCACAAAGGCGCTGCTGTGGTAAATGGGCCACAGCGTGGTGGACGCCACAGCACTCGTCACCGCAAGCGCTATGACGTTGCCAAGGATGAATCCCCAGTTCCGGGTTGCGGCTGGGGCAGCACGCCTGCCCGCAGATCGGCCGCTCATTCGGCTGCCGCCCTGGCCAGGATCTTCTGGAGGTCTTCGAGGTAGCCGATCGTGATGACGGTGAGATCACCCATCTTGCGAACCGTCGGCACGACATCCGGGTCACACACGACGGCGACGACCGCGACGCCGGCAGGATATCGGGTCGCAGCTCTCCGCAATTGGGCCGGCGTGCACGACGAACCGCAGATCAGGAAGGCGACCGAGATGCCGGCGACGTTGTCGGCAGCGACCCTGGCCAGCTCGGTCAGGGGAAGCGCGGATGGAGCCAACTCAATGGTGCTGAGGTCGTCGAGCAGCCGCACCCGCGAGATCGTGCTGAGCGAGCGCATCGAGTACACCGTGCGCTTGGCGAATTCGGGGGTGAGCTCACTGACGACAACCGACACGTTGCGGGCGTCCCGCACGGCACGCACGCCCAGGGAGCCCGCGACGCTGACGGCCATCTCGAACTCGTCGTCTGTCGCAAAATCAGGTTCGGCCAGGCTGAGCACCACCATGAGGTGGCTCCGCCTGGTCTCTTCGAACTGCCGCACCATGAAGGTGCCTGTCTTGGCAGTGCTCTTCCAGTGGATGTTGCGTCGATCGTCACCGGGCACGTACTCGCGCAACGCGTGGAATGACACGTCGCTGTTGGTCATATCCCTCGTCGGGATGCCTTCGAGATCGCGGACGAATCCGGTGCTCATGCTCGGAATCGAGATCGTACGGGGATGCACGTAGAGATCGATCTCTTCTGCCCAGGCCCGTTCTGCCCTGAACAGTCCGATGGGGTCACCGCGTACCGTGTGGACGGGCCCAATGGGGATGACTCCCCGTCGCTTGGTCGGTACGACGAAGACGTCGTCGAATTGGGCGCCATGACGCAGGGCAGGCATCTGGAACACGGCCATGTCCGCGCCAATCTGCACCTCGACGTCGACGCCGGGGAGGCGTCGTTTGGTGGGATTGCGCACCAGAACCTGACCGGGGACCCGTTCGCCGACGACGACCTTCGTCGTCGGCAGCTCAAGGCGAATCTCGTACGCATTCCTACCGATCAGGTACAGCAGTGTGGCGCCGATGAGCACCAGGCCTGCCCACCCGATAGTGACGAGCTCGCTCCACCCCAGCTGGTAGCCGAGGATGAAACTCGCCGCGACGGCGCACATGACGCCCCATCCGAGCGCGGTCACGACAGCGGCGACTGCCGCGGCGGCGGCCCTGGCGGCCGCGACGACGGCGCGCCAACTGCGCACGCACCAGACGATGGCGTCTGCGAGTGCCCCTTCGGTGCGCGAAGCTGTGGTCACACTCACACGGGCTGCCTATCGCTGGGCGGCGGCGTCTCGATAAGGATCTGGGCGATCACACTCGGCGCCGTGACGCCGTCGAATTCTGCTTCGGGGTCGAGCAACAGCCGGTGCGCGAGCACCGGAAGGGCGAGCGCCTTCACGTCATCGGGAATCACGTAGTGCCTGCCGTTGGCGGCTGCGAGTGTCTTGGCGGCCCTGATCAGCGCGAGCGCACCACGAACGCTGGCCCCCAGCCGCACCTCTGTGGCCGAGCGTGTTGCATCGACCAACCGGGCAACGTAGTCGTTGATACTGGGATCCACGAAGACACTCCTGGCCAGCGCGGCCATCTCTACGACCGAATCTGCGGTGACAACGGGCTGTACGAGCTGCTCGTGGGCGCGGTTGCCAGCCCCTTCCAGAATACGAATCGTTGACGCGTGGTCTGGATAGCCGATCGATGCCTTCATGATGAATCGGTCGAGTTGCGCTTCAGGCAGCCGGTAGGTTCCCGCCTGTTCGATGGGGTTCTGCGTTGCGATCACCATGAATGGCAGTGTGACTTGGTGGGTCACCCCGTCAGCGGTCACCTGGCCTTCCTCCATCACTTCGAGCAGGGCTGCCTGGGTCTTCGGGCTCGCCCGGTTGATCTCGTCTGCCAGCACGATGTTCGCGAAGACCGGCCCACGGTGATACTCGAACGCGCCGCTCCGCTGGTCGTAGATGCTGACGCCTGTGATGTCTCCCGGCAGCAGGTCTGGAGTGAACTGGATGCGACTGTTGCTGCAATGCACACTCTGGGCCATCGCCCTGGCGAGCGACGTCTTGCCGGTTCCAGGGACGTCTTCGAGGAGCAGATGTCCCTCGCTGAGCAGCGCGGTGAAAGCGAGGCGGATGACGTGTTCCTTGCCAAGTAGGACCTGTTCGACACCGCGCACCATCCGTTCGAAAACGTCAGCGAAGTGAGTGGCCTGCTGCGGGGTCATCGTCATCGGTTGGTCTCTCTCGATTCTTTCATTGCCAGTTTCGGCACTGGCCCATATCGGCGCGTTGGTCGTCATTGTGAATCAGCTACAGGTCGTAAGGGTATGCGACGTTGTTCACCGTGACGATGAGCCGCACCGTCCCTGCCGGCGCAGGTGCCGGCAGCACACAGGTGGTTGCGAGGGGGTCGGCCGTCACCGTCACAGTCGAGTCGCGCACCTCACAGGTGATTGTCGCGGTCAGCGCACCGTTCACCGGCACCGACGCCCAAGAGAAGACACCGGAGAGCTCGTCGTACGTAAGCCCGCTCATCGCGAATGTGATCGAGGGCTCTGGCGCCGTGATCGTCGCAGACCATCCGCCGCACTCCCCCCACACGCTGCATCCGCGCACCTCGAACTGCACCGGGGCTCCGAAGGGCTGCGAGAGAATCTCCCGCGGCCAGCCCGTCCCGGAGAACGGCAGGGCGTCGCCAGACCCCGGTGAGCGAATCTCGTAGCGCACCAGTGCCGCAGCGCTGGAGGGGGTGAGGCCCGTCACATGGTAGTCGCGCCCGTCGCCACGCGTGTCCATCGTGCCCGTCGCCGTGACAGTACCGACAGCAGGTCGGATCGTCACGGCACCAGAGCCCGCAGCCACACAGCCGGCCTTGTTGTAGCCCCACACCACGAAATGGTATTCAGCACCGGATGCCGTCAATCCACTGAACGTGGCCGACGTCGCTCCTGGCCCGACAACGATCTGCTCAAGCACGGCGCCGCCCACGGTAGGAAGGGAGGCGCTTCCGGGTGCTGGGCTCGAGACGGTACAGGCCTGCGCTCCTGTGGGGATGCCGCCGCCGTTGACCCGCTGCACGACGTAGCCGCCCACGGCGTTGCCGTTGCCGTCGAACGGGGCCCACGCGACCGTCACCGTCGCGTCCGTCGCAGAGCCACTCGCCGAGACGGTCCCGGCTACCGGTGCACCATACGGTGTGCCGCTGCCGCTTGAGCTGGTCCAGGCAGTCAAGGCCGGGTATGCGCCGTTCCTCGCGCTGACAGAGTAGGTGGCTACCGCCCCGTTGGTCAGTGGGCCGACGGTCGTCGAGCACCGGCCGGCCACACACGCGGGGCCTGCAGCGCTGACCTCACTCTGTTGCACGCCGTTGACGGTGATCACGTAGCTGCTGACAGCGGTTGCGCCTGAGGGAACGCCGACGGCCGCCCAGCTGAGAGTCAGCGCCGAGTCGAGCGGGGCTGACGAGAGCCTCGTCGGCGCCGCGGGGACGACATCGGACCACACGGCACCGCTGGTCGCTGTCGGCGTGGAGAGCCCAATCGTGTTCCGGGCGGCGACCGAGATTCGTACACCGTTCGCTTGTCCGTTGCCGGCGGTCTGCAGGGTGCAGGTGGTTGCAACGCACGACGTCGTGCTGAGCACTCCACCCGATCCGGCATCAAGCTGGGAGATCTCGTACGCCGAGATGGGTGAGTTGTTGAATCCGCCTGGGTTGAACGACACCGTCAGTGAGCGATCGCCGTATCCCGTCACAGCGAGACTCGTGACGGGGTCTGGTTTGTCCTGCACTGAAATACGCACAGTGCCCCAGGCAAATCGAGCCGGGTCATTGGTGGCATCAGCCACCTGGTATTGCAGGGTCGCGTCCGCCGCGACCGCCGTCGACGACACGCGAACCGTCAACGTCGCTTTGTCTGCACTCGGGGTGACAGAGATACCCTCCGGCAACGACGAGCTGTCGCTCCCCCGCACTGCCACGACCCGAAGCGGCACCCCAGGGAACGGGTTGGTCGCGTTGTCGTTGCCCAGTACGTCGATTGTGGTCGTCTGGCCGCGCTGCACGATCGCCGAGTCAGCCGCTGGCACGGCGACAGGGCGAGTGGATGCGACGACCCGCATCTCGATTCGGCCGGTGCTCCCATCGTTGACGGTATCCGTGACGCCAATCAGCAGCGTTCCGGTCGCGCCCTTCTGGGTGTCCGCATTGGCCCGCACCGTGAGCTTCTGGCCATCGAGCGACCAGGTGAATCCGCTGGGCTGAGGGTCGAGGACCGTGTATGCGAGCTTTCCCAATTCGTCTGGATAGCGGTAGGTGGTGAGCTTCACGAGATCGATGACCTTGGACTGGTCAGGCTCGAAGTCGATGACGGCGCCGCTGAACGCTGGGGGCTGGTTCTTGCGCGGCGTGACCGTGATGGGCAACACGATCGTCGCGGTGCGTGGGCCGCCGATGGCGGACGTGTCGCCATCCGTCACCTCGAACGCGATCGACGCCGGTCCGAAGAACCTGTCTTCGCTGGTGAACGTGAGGGTCGTGGAGTTTGCGACGAGATCCGCACCGTTTGAGTGAGTCGCACTCACCGTGCTGGTGTCGGCCAGCGTGACGTTCTTGCCTCCCGCCGCGACCACGTAATCATTGATATCAATCGTGAGCGCCGATTCGCTCTGCACGGTGAGCTTCGGTGCACCGCGACGCAGCTGAGGAAGGGCGTCGTTGAATCCAGGAACCCAGATGAACGCGTTGGCAACGACCGCTGGATCCTCTGGATGGGCGACGGCGAACGGAATGATCTGCGCCTCATCCGTAATCGTCACCTCGACCTTCTTTCCGGCCGTCACCCGAGCGTTGTCGGCGAATCCCGGTAGGAGGGTGAGTGAGAGGTCGCGCTCTGAGCCATCGGCGAAGAACACATTCCGCAGCACGTCGACCGTGATCGTGGTGCGGTCGAGGATGTCGGAGAGCACCAGGACCGTATCCCTGGCATCTGGCCGAGACAAAGGAGCATCAGCCGTGACGACAGCCGTGACGAAGTTGGAACTGGTTCCGCCACGCTCATTCTGGATCTCGTAGATGAAGCCGATCCTGCCCTCCTGCGGAGGAGCGGTCACGACGACATAGTCGTCCTGCACCGTTGCGGTACCGAGGCTGCCGGTCGGGATCACGCTGGTGATCGACAGTGCTTCGCCGTCTGGATCTGAATCGTTGTCGAGTACCCGAACCAGGATCGTGCTTCCCGGTCGCACGAAGACTTCGTCTTCAACGGCGATCGGGTTGCGGGCGCCGTCAAGCCGTTGGCCGATACCGACCCTGATCGTGCCGGTTGCCCGAGCACCCAGCGCGTCGATCACCGTGTACGTGAAGGTATCTGTGCCTGCGGAGTAGTCACCGGAGAGGTACTCGATGGACGCCGTTCCCACAGCCGTCACCGCGCCCTTCTGCGGGCTCGTCTCCTGGCCGAGCAGTTGAACGGAGTCACCGTCCGGATCGATGCCGCTCAACGGGATCGGGATACTGACGCTTTCACCGGCCAGCACCCTGGCGGTGATCGTTTTGGGGACAGGAGGATGGTTGGATGCCGGATCGGCCTCACGCACGGAGATGGTCACTTCAGCGGTGGCGAACTGTCCGTCTGGTGCATCGACCTGGTAGACGGCGGTGAAGTTTCCCGGTGTGTTCGGGGCGAGGTAGCGAAGCACGCTGCCAGAGGTGAACAGCAGTCCGGAATCCGCGGGCAGCGGTGTCGGGAGCGTGCTGTGCAGGGTGAGGGTGTCACCGTCTGGGTGCTCGTCGTTGGCCAGTACCGGAATGTCGATGGCCTGGCCAACGCGCACCGCGATCGTGTCAGGCATGGCAACGGGTGGCTGGGCACGCACCGGCTCTGGTATCTCGAGCACGGTCACGGTTCCGGTCGCTTCGCTCAATCCGTTACTGACGGTGTAATTGAACGACACGGCGCCCTCGAGCGGCCGGGTCAGCGTGACCCGCAGGGTGCGCTGCTCCAGGATCTCCACACGGATGCCGCTTTCCACCGGAACATTGCTCGTGCCGGTGACGAGCAGCACGCCGCCTGCGGGATCGAAGTCGCCGTCGAGCACGGAGACAAGCGCTGAGCGCTGCGAACGCACGAACGCCGTGTGCGGCACCGTCACCGGTTTCACATTCTCGTCATCCGGCGTCGTCACGTCGATGCGCACCTGCCCGTTGGCCGTTGACGTGCCATCGGTCACCGCGTAGTCGATGTACTGGGTGCCAGCCCGTGAACTGGAGAACCTGAACGTGCCACCGTCGAAGTCTGCGGTGATCGTGGCGTCGGGTTTCGACGGAACGCTGCTGAGACGGAGGGGGCCTGACCCGCCCTTGACGTGCTCGAGGGGGGCAACCGAGACTTCGGTGTCCACAGTGGTGGCGACCACGAACGTCTCGGTGATGATGGGCACAGTTCCCAGGCGTTTGACCGTGACAGCGAGGTTTCCGGTTCCATTCAGACGGCCGTCAGACACCGTCAAGCCGACCAGGGCGAGGTCGCCGCCCGAACCGGCATCCGTGTAGACCACGTTTCCCTGCGGGGTGAAGCTGGCCTGATTGGGGCTGACCACGTTCACGCCGGCGAGGTAGAACGAATCGCCGTCTGGGTCGACCCAATCGGTGAGGACTCTGGTCAACACCCGCCCACCAGCCTCGACCGTTGCCGTTGTGGTGCGCGCTTGCATGGGCGGCGAGTTCTCGTCCTCGCCCCGCACGGTCAGCGTGATGCTGGCGCTTGCCGAACCGCCCCGACCATCGTTGATGGTGTAGCCGAACTGCAGCTGTCCGGTTGCCCCCGCCACCAGCGTCACCTGCACTTGTTGCCCATTGGACACAAGCTCAACCCTGCCGGCCTCACTCGGGAAACCGGTGACCTCTGTGATCACCAAGGCGTCGCCGTTGGGGTCATAATCGTTCAGCAGCACGGGCAGCATGCTCGCCCTGCCCGGCCTGGCACCAAATTCGTCGTCAACGGCGACAGGAGGCACCTGCAGCTTCTCCACCTCTGGCGGTGTGTCCTCGCTGTTGGTCTCGACCTCGTCCTGGTCAGTCAGCGTCTCGATCAACTCGTCCCAGTTGTCGATGAGCTGGTTGTCGGCCTGCACAGCCCAGGCCGCACCATTGCGAGCGTCGTTCAGCAGTACCCCTGTGCCGTTCTGCTGGAACTCCAACCGGGCGTCACCGGCCAGCGAAGCGAGAGTGGACAGTGTGCCTTCGCTGGGAGCGGATGCCGGGTCGTCCTGCACCCCGCCAGGCGCCGTGTCACCTGCGCACGAACGCCACGCAGCGCCGTCATTCCAGGCGCCGAATGAGCACGCGTCGGTCACAATGGGTGCAGCGGGCACTCCGCTGCGGCCGGAGACGAGCACCTCTGGCTCTCCGCCATCAATCGGCACGGCGAGCATGCCGCCACTGTGGGCGACCAGCACCCGATCACCAGCCAGACTGGGTGCCTGCAGCAGCACAACGGAGCTGTCCAGCGTGCTGCCATCGGCCAGGGTGCCTGACAGGTCGATGCTCGCGTCACTGACCAGGAGCTGCAGTGTCGATTCATTCAACAACGCCCAGCGGCCGCCGACGCTTGTCAGCTGGTAGGTGTCGGTTACCGCACCGGCGTCGAGGATCTCCGTTTCGGTGACGGCCTCGCCCGCCGACGTGTCCACTCGCGAGAGGTTGCCCGTTGACGGCGTGAACGAGAACAACACTCCTGCGCCATCGACGCTGGTGATGGCGCCTGTGCCGAGGGACAACGTTGGTTGGGCCGCGCTGTCAAAAGTGTCGAGGCTGGCAATGGGCATACTCCACACATCGCCGTCAGAGGTGATGACTGCGTTGTTCGGCGTGAGGTGCACCGCTGGGGAGACGGGCGGGAGCGGCACTGACTTCGAGACCGTCGCCGTCGCAGCATCAACGATGTCAAGTGAACTGCTGGTGCGGTCGATGACCAGCACATTCGATCCGCTTTGGACCAGATCGAGGCTCGTGCTATCGGCTGGCACCACGGTGTTCAACTGGCGAACCGCGGTGTTGGCCCTCCCGACCGTCTGCCGGGACTCGTTGCTCACCCAGACGGCCGCGTCACCGAGATCCATCCGTTGGGCGGTGTACCCACCAGACACGACAGCCATGGTCACGACCATGGCTACGACGAGCAATCCGCTTGCCCACGTGATTGACTGGGCGCGATTGGCCCGAATCCACCGGAAAATCACGGAGTGCTCTCGGCGGAGACGTCGACGCACTTCTGCCCGCTGGCCTGCCCCGTCTTTCCCTCGCGATTGACCGCGACGCTGAGGCACACGCGATCGCTGTCCCGCGGGTCAACGCTGAACTCCGTTCCGCGCTGGATGCTGCTTTCGCCGCTGCCCAGGGTCACCACGTAGGCGTCGCCGGCACGGAGCCCGGGGTCTGACCAGCTGAAGACCACCACACCTGACTCTGCAGATCCACCGATCGAGGTGACGGTCGGGATGTCCTCAGCGGCAGAGCGCGTCAGCATGGTCACGCCAACGCCGGCCAACGACACGATGACGGCCGCGAGTGCGACCATTCCCCACACCAGTCCTGCTTTGGATGCGCGGGTCGTGATTCGGGTCGCCGATCCGCTGGTTTCCGCCTGGCCCTGCGACGGACGCGTGCCTGAACTCGATCGAGCGGATGCTCCCACCGCCTTTCGACGACGCCGTGAACCCTGCGGGTCAAGGGCGCGCACGCCACTGATCCTGGTTTTATCTTCTGGGTCGGCGAGCGAGGCCTCTGCCCAGTCATCCATCGACACTTCAAGGGGTGTCTGCACCAGCCCGAGTTCGGCCTCGACCCCCTGCAGCTCGCGAATCAGTTCGAGTGCGCTGTGCTGGCGCTGCTCCGGCCGGCGAGACATCGCCTTCCTGAGCGCCAGTTCCAGACGCGGAGGAACGTCGGCACGACCGAGTGGTGGCAACTTCGCCTTTGCGATGCGAGCCATCAGGTCGGCAGACGAGTTGTCGCCACCGATCTGTTCAAAGGGCGAGCGGCCGGCGAGCAGGGAATAGAGTGTCGCCCCCAGCGACCACACCTCAGCAGCAATCGACCCAGAGACCTCGTCGAACAGCACTTCGGGGGCCGACCACGGAATCGACAGGCCGAGAGCATCCGTCTTTTCAGCGTCACCGACGGTGGCGGCGATGCCGAAGTCGGAGAGCACCGGATGCCCGTACGCCGTGATCAGGATGTTGGATGGCTTGATGTCGCGGTGCAGGACACCGGAGCGGTGCGCTGTTTCCACAGCACTTGCAACCTTGATTCCGACGCGCAGCACCTCTGGCACCGGCAGCGGTTCACTGCGGTAGCGCTGGCTGAGCGTCGACGAGCAGTACTCCATCACAAGGTATGGACGCCCGTCGGTGGACACACCGGCCTGGTACACGGTGAGGATCGCCGGATGCGAGCTCAACTGGGCCATGAGGTTCGCCTCGGCCTGGAACAGCTGGCGTACCTGGTCGTTGACGACCTCGGCCAGCAGCACCTTCACGGCGACCTGCCGCCGCGGCATGCTCTGTTCGAACAGGAAGACATCGGCGAATCCGCCAGAACCCAGCGCCCGCACGTAGGAGAAGCCCGCCAAGTTGGGCGGCGAAGACGGCAACCGTCGTGTCATCATCGCCTCCCGCTTTCTACTGATACGTGTTGGGTCGAACATTCAGCACGCGCCGTAACGGGTGCACCAGCGAGCGTTCTCCAATTCTAGGCAGGGAATCACTCGCAGACAGCCAAGGACACCGATGTCTGAAATGGCTATCAGTTGTCGCGTTCGAAACCGGGCAGCTCGGCCGTATCCTCCAAGGTCTGCGAGTGCGCCGTCTCCACGTTTGGTACGGCAGCTGACACGACGTCGAGCACGATGACCGTGACGTTGTCCCTGCCGCCGTTCTCCAGGGCCGCGGTGACGAGTGCGTCCGCCGCATCGGCGGGCTGCGGGTTCGACAGCAGGAAATGACGGATGCCGTACGGCGTCAATTCCTTCGTCAGCCCATCCGAGCAGACGAGGATCCTCATGCCGGGAATGACGGGAAGTATGCGGAAGTCCGGTACCGGCGGCTCGTGGAAGCCCACCGCCCTGGTGATGACGTTGCCGTGCGGGTGCACGTCGGCTTCCTCACGCGTGATGCGACCGGCGTCGACGAGCTCCTGCACGACGGAGTGATCGACGGTGACTTGTTCGAGCACGCCTGACACCAATTGATAGACGCGCGAATCACCGATGTTGAAGACGATCCATTGCGGGGTGCCGGATTCAATGACCAGGGAGACACCGGTCACCGTGGTTCCTGTGCCGAGGTCGGTGACGCCTTCTCCTCGGGCCATGTCGTCAACGGCGAGCGACAGTGCGCGGCTGATGGCTCCGGCGTCGGCCTCTGATCGCTCTGCGAACTCCGCAAGCCTGCCGACGACAGCGGCGCTGGCAACATCGCCGGCAGAGTGCCCGCCCATGCCGTCCGCGACGGCGAATATTGGGGGGATGCTCACCAGACTGTCTTCATTGACCTCGCGCCGGTGACCGGTGTCTGTGAGTGCAGCCCACGCGAGCGTGAGGGTGTCCTTCGACGGCAATGCAACCGTGAAGCTGGTCGAGCCTTGACCGATCTGGGTCACAGGTGACGCCTTTCCGAATGCGGATGTGCCGGCGGGCGTGATGACGCAGCGTCAACCGGGAGGATCTGGACGATATTACCGTCACCGATGTCCACTCGCATGCCGGGCAGCACAGTGAGCGAGCCGCGAGGCTGCAATCGCTGGGCCGTACCGGTCAATGAGATGACACGTGTGCCGTTGGTCGAACCCAGGTCGGTGACGACGACGGAGTCGCCGACCTGTCGAATTTCAATGTGCGTCCGCGAGACGGCGGCGGTCGGGGAATCAACAGTGACCAGCTGCGGATGCTGACCGCTCGACACGCGCGGCGCGCTCGGCCGACGCCCAACGAGGCACGGTGCCGTCAGCTCGAACGGAGTGCCAGCAGTCCGACCATGCCGCTCCACAGCGACGCGGAACGTCATCGGCACGATCTCAGGAATCGACGCCGTCTCCGGCGGCCGACTGAGCACCGGCCGACTGAGCACCGTGTCCGCGTCGCGGACCGGCCGGCTGAGCACGGTGTCAGCGTCGCCCGACTGCGTTGAGGCTGGTGCGCGCAGCACGGTGTCGGACACGGTGCCGATCGACTCCGCAGCGGGTGTGGATTCCGGTGCCAGGGTCAGCGCCGGCGTCGCGGCTGCCACTCCCTGAGCGGATTCTGCCACTGTCGACCGCCGAGGCCCATCCGCTCGATCCGCTGCAACGCCCGAATTCCGCAGCGGTTCGGGGGTGATGAGGTCTGCAGTACCGATCTCACTCGACCAGTACAAGGCCTGGCCTGGCATGACGCCAGAGTCAACGTGCACGCCGCCTCGCAAGCTCGTCGCAGGGAGCACCGGGGCCGCCGGGTCGCTGATGGCGACGCCGGTCACCGACTGGAAATCTGCCAGCAACCACGGTCGGATGTCACTGTCTGAGAACCGGCGCGACCCACCAACCGAGTAGACGTCGGCAACGATTGCGCCGCGAATGACCGCAGACACCGACACGCCGTCTGCCCCGTCGTCTGATGGGCTGCCGGTCGCTCGACCACTGCCAACAGCTCGTTGGCCCTGCGCCACAATGACGATGAAGCTCTGCACCGCATCGACGCCGGACAGCGGGATAAGCGCGACGACGGTTTCTATCTCAATGGCGTCTCGCGCGACGACCGCGGTCAGCCGATCCACCACATCCTGGGACGTGGTGGCAGGAATGGCGACCAGGAATGTCCGGCCAACGACGAAGACCCACTGGGGTGCGTGACCAGTCGCCAGGGAACAGCCCACACGACCCGTGATCATGCGCCCACCGTTCCCCTCGACATCGACTCCCTCTATTCTCCGATATATGACATCACATGCTTGACACGGGTGTAGTCCTCGAACCCGTACATGGACAAATCTTTGCCGTAGCCGGAGTGCTTGAACCCGCCGTGGGGCATTTCGGCCACGATCGGGATGTGCGTGTTGATCCAGACACATCCGAAATCGAGGCGCTTCGCCATGCGCATGGCACGACCGTGGTTGCTGGTCCAGACCGAGGATGCCAGTCCGTACCGGGAATCGTTGGCGAACCGCAGTGCCTCTGCTTCGTCCGTGAACCGCTGCACGGTGATGACGGGTCCGAAGATCTCCTCCCGCACAGCCTCATCGGCCTGTCCAAGCCCGCTGACGATGGTTGCCTCATGGAAGTAGCCCGTGTCGCCCTGGCGGTGTCCACCGAGCTCGATCACGGCGTGGTCTGGCAGCCGGTCGATGAATCCGCTCACCTGGGCGAGCTGGTTCACATTGTTGAGTGGCCCGAACAGGATTCCCGATTCGGCCGGCGCACCGGTCTTCGCGTTGTCACGGGCGTGTGCGGCGAGGGCGGCGACGAACTCGTCGTGGATACTGTCCTGCACGAGCACCCGGGTGGCTGCGGTGCAGTCCTGGCCGGCATTGAAGTATCCGGCCGCCGCGATGCCGGCCACTGTCGACTCAATGTCGGCATCGTCGAACACGATGACGGGAGCCTTGCCGCCAAGTTCGAGGTGTACTCGCTTGAGATCAGCGGATGCGGCCTTGGCCACTTCCATCCCGGCACGCACTGAGCCGGTGATCGAGACGAGCTGCGGGATCCGGTGATCGATCATGGCTGCGCCTGTGCTGCGATCACCCATGACCACGTTGAGCACACCGGCTGGGAGGAACTCAGCCGCCACCTCTGCCAGCAGCAGCGTGGCGCTCGGGGTGGTGTCCGATGGCTTCAGAACGGTGGTGTTTCCGGCCGCGAGCGCGGGCGCGAACTTCCAGACGGCCATGTTCAATGGATAGTTCCAGGGGGTGACCTGGCCGACGACGCCGATCGGTTCACGGCGGATGAACGACGTGTGGTTCGTCAGGTACTCGCCGGCCGACTTGCCTTCGAGGTTCCGGGCGGCTCCGGCGAAGAAGCGGATCTGGTCAACAGAAAGCAGGATCTCGTCTTCAACGAGTGAGGCACGCGGCTTCCCGGTATCGCGAGATTCGGCATCGGCGAACTCCTCTGCACGCGCCTCGACGGCATCCGCGATGCGGAAGAGGGCAAGCTGGCGCTCGGCGGGTGTCGATTCTCCCCAGGTCTCAAACGCGGTGGACGCAGCCTGGTACGCGGCGTCGATATCGGCCGCGGAGGAGACCGGGCTGGTGCCGTAGCCGGCTTCCGTCGCCGGATCTATCAGGTCCAGACGGGCATCGGAGGTTGATTCAACGAACTCTCCGTTGACGAAATTTCGCAGTTGCAGCTCGCTCATGAAGGCGATTCTAACGCCTGAGTGCATGCTTCTCTGAGGTGAAATCAATAGGAATCCGTAGTTTTCGATGGCTTTTGCCACGGAATCGCTTGTTTAGGCCTGTCTTCAATGACACAATCGATCCATGAATGCCCCCGGACGCAGCACTGCCAAGCCACTGCAGCTCGACGCTGTCTCCAAGAAAATCATCGAGCAGCTGCAGGTCGACGGCCGCCGCTCATACGCCGAGATCGGCAAAGCTGTCGGTCTCAGCGAGGCCGCTGTGCGGCAACGTGTTCAGAAGCTGACGGATGCCGGCGTCATGCAGGTCGTCGCCGTCACCGATCCGATGCAGCTCGGCTTCACCCGCCAGGCCATGATCGGAATCCGTGCCTCTGGTGACACCCGCGTGCTGGCCGAGCAATTGTCGGCCATCCCCGCCATCGACTATGTCGTGCTCACCGCGGGCAGCTTCGACATTTTGGCCGAAGTCGTCTGTGAAGACGATGAGGAGCTGATCGCGCTCCTCAACTCTCGTATCCGCAATCTCGATGGAGTCCTCTCCACCGAGACGTTTGTCTATCTCAAGCTGCACAAGCAGTTCTATAACTGGGGAACACGATAAAGATGTCAATTCTGGAATCAGCACCCACCGTATACAGCGATGCCGAGAACGCTGCGATGCAGCAGAAGGCCAAAGATCACCTGTGGATGCATTTTGCGCGCCAGTCCGTCATGGAGTCAGGCCAGGGCGTGCCGATCATCACCAAGGGCAGCGGTCACCATATCTGGGACTCGAAGGGCAAGAAGTACATTGATGGCTTGAGCGGACTCTTCGTCGTGAACGCCGGCCACGGTCGCAAGCGGCTCGCGGAGGTCGCGGCGAAGCAGGCAGAAGAACTCGCGTTCTTCCCCATCTGGTCGTACGCACACCCCAACGCCATCGAGCTTGCCGACCGTCTCGCCTCGTATGCCCCCGGCGACCTCAACCGCGTGTTCTTCTCCACCGGTGGCGGAGAAGCCGTCGAAACGGCCTTCAAGCTCGCGAAGTATTTCTGGAAGCTGCAGGGCCGCCCGACCAAGCACAAGGTCATCTCACGGGCGGTGGCCTATCACGGCACCCCACAGGGCGCACTGGCGATCACCGGCATCCCCGCCATGAAGGAGATGTTCGAGCCGGTGACGCCCGGCGGCTTCCGGGTTCCGAACACGAACTTCTACCGTGCAGACGAGATGAGCCCCGGCCTCGGATCCGACCTCGGCGCATTCGGCCTGTGGGCCGCGAACCGCATCGAGGAGATGATCCAGTTCGAGGGCCCTGAGACCGTCGCTGCCGTGTTCCTGGAGCCCGTGCAGAACTCCGGCGGCTGCTTCCCGCCCCCTCCCGGCTACTTCCAGCGTGTGCGCGAGATCTGCGACAAGTACGACGTGCTGCTCGTGGCCGATGAGGTCATCACCGGCTTCGGCCGCATCGGCGAGATGTTCGCCTCGACCGCGTATGGCTTCCAGCCCGACATGATCACGTGCGCAAAGGGCATGACGAGCGGCTACTCGCCGATCGGCGCCACCATCGTCAGTGAGCGCATCTACGAACCGTTCAAGCACGGCGATACCGCGTTCTATCACGGTTACACGTTTGCGGGGCATCCGGTGTCGTCTGCAGTGGCATTGGCCAACCTCGACATCTTCGAGGAGGAAAAACTCCTGGAGAACGTGCGCGAGAACTCACCGGTGTTCCGTGCAGAGCTCGAGACGCTTCTCGACCTGCCGATCGTCGGCGATGTGCGCGGTGACGGGTACTTCTTCGGCATCGAACTGGTCAAGGACAAGAAGACCAAGGAAACGTTCAACGACGATGAGTCTGAGCGACTGCTGCGCGGCTTCCTGTCCGGCGCCCTGTTCGACGCGGGGTTGTACTGCAGAGCGGATGACCGTGGCGACCCCGTCGTGCAGCTCGCTCCCCCGCTGACCATCGGTCCCTCAGAGATCCGAGAGATCGGAAGCATCCTGCGCGGCGTGCTGTCGGAGGCAGTGAACCACCTGTAGCCCACACGCCCAGGGCGCACTGATGCCCAGGGCACGCTGACGCTCTGGGCGCACTGATGCCCAGGGCACGCTGACGCTCTGGCAAAGCCAGGTCAGGGAGTGGTGCATCCGACACCATTCCCTGACCTTTTCTGTCGCGGCCCCTGTGGCACCCGTCATTCCGGTTCGACGAACAGCCAGTCCGGCACGTGCCCGGACGACAAGAGCTTGTTGAGCACTCCTGCCATGCCATAGTCGGCGTCAATGGTGAGTGCCTTGTCAACGAAGAGTCCTCCGACGGTGCTCTGGCCCAACGCCCATGACAACCACGCCAGCATGCACAGCGGAGCTGGCCTGGCGGTTCGTGGTGCCAACGCCACTACCCGCTTCAGCAGGATGATCCCGCGTTCGATGCGGTCGTCGTCCGGGCGAACCTGCGACCTGCCCAGCAGTATCTCCGACCCGAAGTCGTTCAGCATTCCGGCGGCGCCTTCGTCCGCAGCTGAATGCGCCGCGGCATCTGCCCTGGAACTGGCTCTCTCCGCCCACACGAGGTCGTCTATGCCGAGGCCCGTCATCTGCTGAAGCGCCGCGTAATGCGAGTTGAGGGCGAACGCCCGCATACCTTCCTCCCTGCCGAAGGCGAACTGCACCATCATCTGGTCACGAGTGGCCGGGCTCTGCAGCATGAGCAACAGCGCCGCAGATTCCTCGTCGGTCATCTCGTCGGGGTTCCAGTCCAGCGCCAGCTCAGCCAGCTCAATCGGATCGAGCAGGTCGGTGAGCGTATCGATGAGGGCCATGGCGGTATCAGGGGAGGATATCGCCCTGGTGTACCGGCGGTACATCCTGCCAAAGCGCTCTTTAGCGGCACGACTCACGACGGGAAGGTCGGCGCCACTGAGGAGCGTGCCGATCGCTGATCCCGCAGACCCGGTCTGCCGTGCCGCAGAGAGCCGTGACACAGAGAGCTCTGAGCCTTCAATGTCGCTGAGCGGATGCCCCTGTTTCGGGCAAGCCGGGTCGAGAAAGGAGCCCCAGCCGTCGTCGGCCACGCAGAGCGAATCCCGAATCCCAAATCCGGACAAACTGAGGCGCGACGCCAGCCTGTCCGCGAATAGCCGGTGGGGTATGCCGCCAGATTCCCGGAAGCTGTCGTTCGTGTAGATGACGGGCACCACCGAATCGACTCCGACGAGCTTGCACAGCATTCCGACCACGGTCGTCGCAACGCGCTTGTGCACCTCCGTTGGCGTATCGGGGCTCGGAAGGTTGAAGCGCAGTATCCCGCAGGTGCGCCTGCCGCAGAACGCGACCAGCACGACGCTGTCCACGGGCACGAATCCACTCAACTGGGGAACCAGGGCCAAAAGGTCTTGAGGTTCGTTCGCCTTCATGATTGTCGGTTGCATGGGGCAAGCCTCCGCGGAGTACGTGCCAAGCGACCGACGCTCGGCACATGTGTGCAGAACGCCGGCCGCATCCGGTCTGTGGAGAAGCCCCGTTACACCTCGTCCGTTTTACACCTCGTGCGTTTTATACCTCGTGCGTTTTATACCTCGTCCGTTTTACACCTCGTCAGTGATCGCAGCGGCGAACTGTGCGTTGTACAGGTTGAAGTACGCGCCTTCCGCGGCGAGCAGCTCTGCGTGTGTGCCCTGCTCGACGATGTGGCCCGATTCCATCACAAGGATCAGGTCGGCATCCCGAATTGTCGACAAGCGGTGCGCGATCACGAAACTTGTCCGGTCTGCGCGCAGCGCGTTCATCGCCTTCTGCACCAGCACCTCTGTGCGCGTGTCGACGGAGCTCGTCGCCTCGTCGAGGATGAGCACGCTGGGCTGCGCGAGGAATGCACGAGCGATGGTCAAAAGCTGCTTCTCCCCCGCGCTCACGTTGCTCGCCTCATCGTCAAGCTTGGTGTCGTACCCCTCTGGCAGTGATCGCACGAACCTGTCGACATAGGTGGCGCGAGCAGCCGCGAAAACGTCGTCGTCTGAGGCGTCTGGACGCCCATACGCAATGTTGTCCCTGATCGTGCCGCCGAACAGCCACGTGTCCTGCAGCACCATGCCCATTCTGGAACGCAGGTCATCGCGGGTCATGGCCGCGATGTTGACGCCGTCGAGCGTGATGGATCCGCCATCCAGCTCGTAGAAGCGCATGATCAGGTTCACCAGGGTGGTCTTCCCCGCGCCCGTCGGTCCGACGATGGCAACGGTCTGGCCGGGTTCGGCCACCAGGTTCAGGTGTTCAATGAGCGGCTTGTCCGGCGAATAGCTGAAGGAAACGTCAGTGAAGACCAGGCGTCCCTCCGACTCGACGGGGCTCTCTGCCGGGTCTGGGTCGGGGCTCTGCTCTTCGGCATCGAGCAGTTCGAACACGCGCTCGGCCGATGCGACACCGGACTGCAGCAGGTTCGCCATCGAGCCGAGCTGGGCAAGCGGCTGGGTGAACTGCCGCGAGTACTGGATGAACGCCTGCACGTCACCGAGTTGCATCGCCCCAGATGCCACCTGGAGGCCGCCGACCACGGCAATGGCGACGTAGACCAGGTTGCCGATGAAGGTGAGCGCCGGCATGATCATGCCGCTGATGAACTGGGCGCCGAAGCTGGCTTTGAACAGCTCCTCGTTCTTCGCTGCGAACCGTTCCTCTACCTCGTGCTGGCGGCCGAACACCTTCACGAGTGCGTGACCGGTGAATGTCTCCTCGATCTGCGCGTTCAGTTCCCCGGTGTTCGTCCACTGGTCGACGAACAGCTTCTGCGAGCGCTTGGCGATCAGCATCGTCACGACGAGGGTGAGCGGCACGGTGACGAGCGCGATCAGCGCAAGGAGCGGCGACAGCAGGAACATCATCAGCAGCACGCCAACGACGGTCAGGAGAGAGGTGACCACCTGGCTCAGCGTCTGTTGCAGGCTCTGCGAGATGTTGTCGACGTCGTTCGTGACCCGGCTGAGCAACTCGCCGCGCTGCATCTTGTCGAAGTACTTCAGCGGCAGGTCGTTGATCTTCACCTCGACCTCTTCGCGCAGGCGGAACACCGTGCGCTGGACGACCCCGTTCAGCACATAGGCCTGCAGCCAGCTGAAAACGGATGCCAGGATGTACAGGATCAAGACCCACATCAGCACGTTCGTCAGTGCCATGAAATTGATGCCGATGCCAGGCGTCAGCGTCATACCGCTCAACATGTCGGCCTGTTGGTTCTCGCCCGTCGCACGCAGCTGGGCGATCACCTGGTCCTGTGTGACACCGGCCGGAAGCTGCTTTGAGATGACACCGGCGAAGATGAGGTTGGTGCCCTCGCCGAGGAGGCGCGGACCGAGCACGGAGAACGTGACACTCACCACGGCGAGCAGGAATACGAGGAACAGCCAGAGCCGTTCCGGACGCAGCTTGCCGATCAAACGCCTGGCCGATGGACCGAAGTTCATCGACTTCTCTGCGGGCATCGCCATCCCCGCCATGGGTCCGCCGCCTGGACCACCGCGCGGCCGGGGCGGTCGGGCGGGCGTGGTGCGCTCTTCGCTCTGCTCGCTCATGCTGCCTCCTCCGCTGCAAGCTGGGATGACACGATCTCCTGGTACGTCTTCGACGTCTCCAGCAGCTCTGAATGGGTGCCTCGACCGACAATGCGTCCGTCCTCAAGCACCAGGATCTGGTCGGCGTCGAGAATCGTCGACACTCGCTGGGCGACAATGAGCAACGTCGCTCCCCCCGTATCCCGCTTGAGCGCCAGCCTGAGCCTGGCATCCGTTGCAAGGTCGAGGGCGGAGAACGAGTCATCGAACACGTACAGGCTTGGCCGCTTCACCAGCGCACGCGCAATCGCAAGTCGCTGGCGCTGCCCGCCTGACACGTTGGTTCCCCCCTGGGAGATGGGAGCATCGAGCCCACCCTCCATCTCTTCCACGAAGTCCTTCGCCTGCGCAGTCGCGAGCGCCGCCCAGAGTTCATCCTCCGTCGCATCGGGCTTGCCGTAGTGCAGGTTGCTCCGCACGGTTCCGGAGAACAGGTACGGCTTCTGCGGCACCAGGCCGATGTGGCCCCACAGCAGGTCGGGGTTCAGTTCTTTCACGTCGACACCGTCAAACAGCACCGATCCGCTCGTGGCATCGAACAGGCGAGGGACCAGATTGATCAGGGTCGACTTGCCAGACCCCGTGCTGCCGATGATCGCCGTCGTCTTGCCCGGCTGCGCGAAGAAACTGATGTTGCTGAGCACAGGCTGTTCGGCGCCTGGATACGCGAAGCCAACGTCCAACAGCTCGACCTGGCCGTTTCCCGTTGTCTCGCTCACGGGATTCGCCGGCGGGCGCACGCTTGATTCGGTGCCAAGCACCTCTCCGATGCGGTCAGCACAGACAGCCGCACGCGGAATCATCACGACCATGAACGTTGCCATCATCACCGCCATCAAAATCTGCATGAGGTAGCTGAGGAAGGCGATCAGCGTTCCGACCTGCATGGAGCCGTCCTCGATGCGGAACGATCCGAACCAGATCACCGCGACGCTCGACACGTTAAGCACCAGCATGACGACGGGGAACATCAGTGCTATCAGACGCCCGGCGCGCAACGCGGTGTCCGTCACGTCGACGTTCGCCTTTTCGAACCGCTTCGTCTCGACGTCTTCGCGTACGAAGGCACGGATGACGCGGATGCCGGTGAGCTGCTCCCTGAGGACGCGGTTCACGGTGTCGATGCGCTTCTGCATCTTGCGGAACAGGGGCACCATCCGCACGATGATCAGCCCGACAGCTATCAGCAGCACCGGGACGCTCACGGCGATCAGCCAGGACAGCTGGAGGTCCTGGCGCATCGCCATGATGATGCCGCCGATGCTGAGGATCGGCGCCGTCACCATGAGCGTCGCGCTTGTCAGCACGAGCATCTGCACCTGCTGCACGTCATTCGTGGACCGGGTGATGAGGGAGGGCGCTCCGAACTTCGCCATCTCCTGCTCCGAGAACTCGCCGACCCGTGAGAAGACCGAAGAGCGCAGGTCTCTGCCGAGCCCCATGGCAGCCTTGGCGCCGAAATACACCGCGATGATGGCGCAGATGATCTGGGCGAACGTGATGAGGAGCATCACGCCACCGGTATTGAGGATGTAGCCGGTGTCACCCGTTGCCACACCGTTGTCGATGATGTCGGCATTCAGGGTGGGGAGATACAGCGACGCGATTGATTGCAGGAGCTGGAAGAACACCACGCCAACGAGCAACCGCGAGTGCGGCTTGAGGTACTGCACCAACAACTTCCACAGCATTGCTACTCCCCATCGTTCGTCGCCTCTGTGCGACCTCAACCGTGCGACTACAACTGTGCGATTACAACCGTGCGACGACCGTTGCGCAGCACACCGCGCACCAGCGTGATCCCGCTCTATTCGAACAGGCGTGAAATCCAGGCGATATCGTCGGCGGACGGCTGCCAGGCCGTCGCCGCTTCGGCATTCTGGATGATTTGTTCCGGCTTTGTGGCCCCAGCGATCACGCTGGTCAAGCCGGGCTGGGCGAGCAGCCACGCCAGCGTCGCCGCCAGCATGCTCACGCCACGCTCGTCGCAGAACGCCTGGTACTCCTCGATGATGTCCCACGGCGCGTTGTCGAGCAGGTGCTTGCGGATCATCATGATGCGGCTGTCTGCCGGGCCGCCGCCACGGCTGAACTTGCCGGTGAACAGGCCGTTGTACAGCGGGAAGAAGGGCAGGAAGCCCAGGCCGTACTGATTCACGGCCGGGAGCACTTCGTCCTCTGCGTCCCGAACCAGCAGGCTGTACTCGTTCTGCGCTGAAATGAACCGCGGGTGGCCACCGATGCGGGCCGTGAATTCGGCCTCAGCAATCTGCCATCCGCTCAAATTCGAGTGACCGATGTACCGGATCTTGCCCTCGGTGATCAGGTCGTCGAGGGTCGCGAGCGTCTCTTCGATCGGCGTGTTCGGGTCTGGCTGGTGCAGCTGGTACAGGTCGATCCAGTCCGTCTGCAAGCGACGAAGCGACGCTTCGACAGCCAGGCGGATGTAGCGGCGCGAACCCCGTGCGCCCCAGTCGGGTCCGTTCTGCCCACCCATGTCCATGCCGAACTTCGAGGCGAGCACGATCTGGTCGCGGCGACCGTGCAGGGCCTTCCCCATCAGGGTCTCGCTCAGGCCGCGTTGGGCACCATAGATGTCGGCTGTGTCGAAGAACGTCACGCCGGTATCGATCGCAGCGTTGATGACAGCGCTCGTGCCTTCCAGGGATTCCGATGCCGTTCCTGTACGCCCGAAGTTGTTGCACCCGAGTCCGATGGTTGACACGATCAGGCCGGAGTCACCGAGCGCCCTGTACTGAATCTCTGCCATCCCATCAGCCTAAGTCCATGGAAGTGCCGCGGCACCCGCGACGCCTATACAAGTTCTCAGGAAGCCGCTCGCCTCAGGCAGAGCGAGCCGAAAGCTGCGTGTATCCGCGCACCACAGCGGCCTCCACCAGCTCGAGGGGCACGTTGGTCAGTGACGCCAGCCGCTCCCCCACCGACTCAATGGGCTCGACAACGGCGTGTGCAGAGCGGATGCCGTCGGCAATCGCACCGAGCACGCCGGCTTGGGCGCGCACGAACGAACGGTCAACGGCGCTGCCGTGGCCGGGAACCACGACGTCCGTGGCATCCCCGGCCGAGTCATCGATCATCGACGCGAGCACGTCGAGGGCGGCCGGCCACTCGAGCGGGAAGCTGCCTGAGCCATACATCGGGGGGCCAGATTGCTCGATGACGTCGCCGACGAGCCAGGCGTTGACATCCGGGACATGAACGACCAGGTCCGTGTCTGTGTGGCCGGCGGGCAGCGGGATGAGGTGAACGACCCGCCCGCCGATGTCGATGGTGTGCCGCTCGTGCACCAGCACGCTCGGCGGGGTGAGCTGCACGTCTCGCCAGTCGTACTGTGGGGAGTTGGCCGGGTCATGCATCCAGTCCGCGAGCCTGGGGGCCTCATACGTCGCGAAATGCCGCGGGATGAGGTGATGCCCGTAAATCGGTGTCGCCGGTGCGAACACCTGGTTCCCGAACGTGTGGTCGTAGTGGGCGTGCGTATTCACCACCCAGCGGATGGCGCCGGCGCCAAGCACCTGGGCATCCTCGACGATCTCCCGCGCCTCACGCGGGTTGCTTCTGGTGTCAACGAGCAGGAGGCCGTCGCTGCCGCGCACCAGGCAAACGGAGACGTCGAGAGGTTCGTAACGCCGTTGATACACACCGTCTGCAACTTCGATCCACGTCATCTGATCACCCTAGTCTGGTGATCACCCAAGTCTGGCGTGATGCTCCTCCACAGCGCTCACGGCGGGCTGGCTGTGCAGAGGGCTGGCATCCCGCAGTGGGCACTGGCCGCTGTTCAGTAGCCTCGCCGCATGAATCCAGTACAGCTGAACATCGAAACCGATGTACCCCAGACGCTCCAGCGCCCGTCCGTCTTACGTATGCCGAGTCCAATCGGCATGATCGAGCTCATGGCATCTGCTGCGGGCGATCTCATTTCGGTGGCCATCGAGCACGATGGCCGCCTCCCGCATGACACCCTGCCTGACGCCCCCACCGCGGTGCTGCGCGCCGCATCCCGCGACCTGCGGAAGTATTTCAGCAGTGGGCATCCGGTGCTCGTTCCGGGTGTCGACGCGCTGGCCGGTACCGACTTCCAACGGATGGTGTGGCATCGGCTGGCCGCGGTGTCGTGGGGCGAATCCATCACGTACGGACAGATTGCCACCGACATCGGGATGCCGGGTACCGGCAGGGGAATCGGCAATGCCGTTGCGGCTAATCCGATCCCGCTGTTCGTGCCGTGCCATCGCGTGCTCGACGCCCAGCGGCGTGTCACCGGCTACACCCAGGGCGCGGGAGTGGCCACGAAGCGCTGGCTACTTGATCACGAAAGGATCGAGTACCGAAAGCGCGACAAGGAGACTCAGCCGCGTTTGCCCGCAGTGACCTCGGCCACGACCAGCTCCAGCTCACCGGCAGCGCCGTGATCGAGCCGATAGCCCGCTGCTGCGGCCCAGTCGAGTAGCTGCTCGACGGTGTCGAAGTCTTCGGCATTCTGAATGATCGCCCTGGCGAACTCACCCTTTGACTTCTTGTTGAAGTGATTGAGTGCGCGCCTGCGTCCTCCGGCATCCGTCACAACCCGGAGGAAGTAGGAGCCATCCCGCACGGGCGCTGGGCCGAGCGCCACATAGGCCTCAGACCGGAAGTCGAGGATGAGGCCGGGGCGGGAGGCCAGCACATCGGCATTCACACTCCCCCAGTGCTTCTTGAGGGGGGTGTCTGGAATGCGCGAGTCATGCGACAGCCGGTAGGCCGGAATCGGGTCGAGCGCCATGACGAGGCCGAACAGCGCGGAATGCACAGCGACATGGGATGCCGCGAAGTCGCGCTCGGCGGGCGTCAGCGACGCCGCATCGAGGGCGTCGTAGAGCACACCGGTGTACCGGTCGAGCACGGGCATGGTGGCCGAGGATGTCACAGCCAGGTTGCGGCCGATTTCGGCATGCTGTTTGGGTCCGAGCTTCAACGCCGCGATCGTGGCGTCTGGGTCGTGGGCAATTGTGTGCAGCGCGTGAACCAGAAAACGCCGACGAGAGTTCAATGTCGGATGCGCAAGCGCATCGTAATCAAGCTTCTCGTCGGCGCCTCCGTCGCGCTTCGTTTCAGAAGGCGGAAGAATTACCAGCAAAGGTGTGCTAAACCAACTCTGCCTGGCGGGCCACGATAGTAACCGTGTTGTTCTCTACGGACAGGAAGCCGTCGGCAGCTTTCGCCACGACCTTTGATCCGTCAGTGCTCGTGATGCGAACCTCGCCGCTGGCCAGGATCGCGAGCATCGGCTCGTGACCGGCAAGAATACCGATCTGACCTTCGACAGTGCGAGCAACGACCATGGAGGCCTCGCCGGACCACACCTGGTGGTCCGCCGAGACGACACTGACGCTAAGGGGCGCCGAAGCCATGGTTAGCCGTTCTCCTTCTGGATCTTCGCCCACAGTTCTTCGACGTCGCTGAGCCCACCGACGTTGAAGAAGGCCTGCTCGGCCACGTGGTCGAATTCACCCTTGGCGATCGCGTCGAACGACTCGATGGTCTCCTTGAGCGGAACCGTCGAGCCCTCTACACCGGTGAACTTCTTCGCCATGTAGGTGTTCTGCGACAGGAACTGCTGGATACGGCGTGCGCGCGAAACGGTGACCTTGTCTTCTTCAGAGAGCTCGTCAAGACCAAGGATCGCGATGATCTCCTGGAGTTCCTTGTTCTTCTGCAGAATCGCCTTGACCGAGGTGGCCACACGGTAGTGGTCAGCACCTAAGTAACGCGGGTCCATGATGCGGCTGGTCGAGGTGAGCGGGTCGATGGCCGGGTAGAGGCCCTTCGACGCCATTTCACGCGACAGCTCAGTGGTGGCGTCCAGGTGGGCGAACGTCGTTGCCGGTGCCGGGTCGGTGTAGTCGTCAGCAGGCACGTAGATGGCCTGGAGCGACGTGATCGAGTGGCCACGGGTCGAGGTGATGCGCTCCTGGAGCACACCCATCTCGTCGGCGAGGTTCGGCTGGTAACCCACGGCGGAGGGCATGCGGCCCAGAAGGGTCGACACCTCAGAACCGGCCTGGGTGAAGCGGAAGATGTTGTCGATGAAGAGCAGAACGTCCTGCTTCTCCACGTCGCGGAAGTACTCAGCCATGGTGAGGGCGGAGAGGGCGACGCGCAGACGCGTTCCCGGCGGCTCATCCATCTGGCCGAACACAAGCGCAGTCTTGTCGAAGACGCCTGCTTCTTCCATTTCAGCGATGAGGTCGTTACCCTCACGGGTACGCTCACCGACACCGGCGAACACCGAAACTCCACCGTGGTCCTGCGCAACGCGCTGGATCATTTCCTGGATCAGAACGGTCTTACCAACACCAGCACCACCGAAGAGGCCGATCTTTCCACCCAGTACGTACGGGGTCAAAAGGTCGATCGACTTGATTCCGGTTTCGAAGAGCTGAGTCTTGGACTCGAGCTGGTCGAATGCCGGGGGCTTGCGGTGGATGGGCCAGCGCTCGGTGATCTCAATCTTTTCACCGGGCTCGGCGTTGAGCACCTCGCCGATGACGTTGAAGACCTTGCCCTTGGTGACGTTTCCGACGGGGACCGTGATGGGTGAGCCAGTGTCCTGGACCTCCTGGCCACGAACCATACCGTCGGTCGGGTTCAGGGCGATTGCACGAACGAGGTCATCGCCGAGGTGCTGTGCAACCTCGAGGGTGACCACGGAGGTCGACTCGCCCATGACGACGGTGGTCTTCAGCGCGTTGTAGATCCCGGGAATCGAATCGTGCGGGAACTCGATGTCGACGACGGGGCCGGTGACGCGGGCGATACGGCCAACAGCACCTGCTTTGCCCTCTGCCTCGACTGGCGCGGTTGCGGTGTCAGTCATTGCTCTCTCTTCTCTGCTTAGTTCTTGGCGGATGAGAGCGCGTCGGCTCCACCCACGATCTCGGAAATCTGCTGGGTGATCTCAGACTGACGGGCGTTGTTGGCCAGTCGTGTGTAGTCAGTGATCAGCTTGTCTGCGTTGTCGCTCGCGGACTTCATAGCCTTCTGGCGGCTGGCGTGCTCTGAAGCAGCCGACTGCAGCATGGCATTGAAAAGACGGCTTTCGATGTAAACCGGAAGCAGTGCGTCGAGAACAGTCTCGACATCCGGCTCAAACTCGTACAGCGGCAGAATCTCTTTGTCGCCGGGCTCTTCTACACCCTCGACAACTTCCAAGGGAAGAAGTCGAACAACCTCAGAAACCTGGCTGACCATGCTGACGAAGCGGTTGTAGACGATGTGGATCTCGTCCACGCCGCCGTCTTCGCTGTCGCGCAGGAAGGACTCGAGCAGTGCGTCGCCGATTTCCTTCGCCGTGTCGAACTGCGGCTGGTCTGTGCCACCCGTCCAGACGCGCTCTGCAGCGCGACGACGGAACCCGAAGTAAGCAACTGCCTTGCGGCCCACAAGGAAGTACACGACATCCTTGCCCTGGCTGCGCAGCAGCGTGCTGAGTTCTTCGGCTTCTTTCAGAACCTGGGAGCTGAATGCGCCTGCGAGCCCGCGATCCGACGTGAAGATGACGACGGCTGCCCGTTCGACCTTCTCCGGCTCGGTCGTGAGTACGTGCTCAACATTCGAGTACGTTGCCACTGCCGACACTGCGCGCGTGATCGCACGCGAATACGGGGTGGACGCAGCGACTCGCGCCTGCGCCTTCTGGATGCGCGAGGCGGAGATCAGCTCCATGGCCCGAGTGATCTTCTTGGTCGTCTGGGCAGATTTAATCTTCTGCCGGTAGACCCGAAGTTGCGCTCCCATGTGTCTCCTGTGGTTCTTAGATTAGATGTTTATGAAGAAGTTGGCGGTGATCGAACGAGTCGAACTAGCGCTTCTGCTTCACAATCTTTTCCTGGTTGACGTCTTCTGCTGCGATGGCTTCAAACTTCTCTGAACCAACGGAGGCGAGCGGCTTGCCCTCACCCGTCTGGAACTCGAGCTTGAACTTGTCGACCTCGGCATCGAGCGTCGCCACAGTGGCGTCGTCGAGAACGTTGGTCTCGCGCAGGGTGGCCAACACGGTCGTGTTGCGAGCGAGGTAGTCGAGCAGCTCGCGCTCAAAGCGCAGGATGTCTTCGACAGGAACCTCGTCGAGCTTGCCCTTGGTGCCGGCCCAGATCGAAACGACCTGGTCCTCAACGGGGAACGGCGAGTACTGCGGCTGCTTGAGCAGCTCGGTGAGGCGTGCGCCACGGGCGAGCTGACGGCGGCTGGCCGCGTCGAGGTCGGATGCGAACATCGCGAAGGCCTCAAGTGAGCGGTACTGGGCGAGCTCAAGCTTGAGCGTTCCAGAGACCTTCTTGATGGACTTGACCTGGGCGTCTCCACCAACACGGGAGACCGAGATTCCAACGTCAACAGCTGGGCGCTGGTTGGAGTTGAAGAGGTCTGACTGCAGGAAGATCTGGCCGTCGGTGATCGAGATCACGTTGGTCGGGATGTATGCGGAGACGTCGTTTGCCTTGGTCTCGATGATCGGCAGGCCGGTCATGGAGCCGGCGCCCAGCTCGTCGGAGAGCTTGGCACAACGCTCGAGCAGACGGGAGTGCAGGTAGAAGACGTCACCCGGGTATGCTTCGCGTCCCGGCGGACGGCGGAGCAGCAGTGATACTGCACGGTAGGCCTCTGCCTGCTTTGACAGGTCATCGAAGATGATGAGGACGTGCTTGCCTGCGTACATCCAGTGCTGGCCGATGGCCGAACCGGTGTACGGGGCGAGGTACTTGAAGCCGGCGGGGTCAGATGCCGGAGCGGCCACGATGGTGGTGTACTCCATTGCGCCTGCGTCCTCGAGTGCACCCTTCACCGAAGCGATGGTTGAACCCTTCTGGCCGATGGCGACGTAGATGCAGCGAACCTGCTTGTTCGTGTCGCCGGACTCCCAGTTGGCCTTCTGGTTGATGATGGTGTCGATCGCGATGGCCGTCTTACCGGTCTGGCGGTCACCAATGATCAGCTGGCGCTGTCCGCGGCCGATCGGGATCATGGCGTCGATGGCCTTGATACCGGTCTGCATCGGCTCGTGCACCGACTTGCGCTGCATGACGCCAGGCGCCTGCAGTTCAAGGGCGCGACGGCCTTCTGACTTGATCTCGCCGAGACCGTCAATCGGTGCGCCCAGCGGGTCGACAACGCGACCGAGGAATGCGTCACCGACGGGAACCGAAAGAACTTCACCGGTGCGGTGAACTTCCATTCCCTCAACGATGCCGGTGAACTCACCGAGGACGATGACACCGATCTCATCTTCGTCGAGGTTCTGGGCGAGGCCCAGCGTTCCATCGGCGAACTTGATGAGTTCGTTTGCCATGACGCCGGGAAGACCCTCAACGTGAGCAATGCCGTCGCCAGCGGTGGTGACGTACCCAACCTCGGTGGTCGAAGCCTTGTTCGGCTCGTAGGACTTCACGAAGTCCTTGAGAGCGTCGCGGATCTCATCGGGGCTGATCGTTAGTTCTGCCATCATCTTCCCTTTTCTGTACGGGGTGTACAGGTTCTGTCTGTGCGAGACGTTGCCGTCTCGAGGTTTCTAAGTTTTTCTGGCTGAGAATCAGCTAGCGAGCTGAAGTCTCAAGTCGTTCAAACGCGATGCGACGCTGCCGTCAATCACGTCGTCGCCAATCTGGACGCGCACGCCGCCGATCAGGGCCGGGTCGATGACCTGGTTGACCAGGAGCGAACGACCGTAGCGAGCAGACAGACCGGCGATGAGCCGGTCGAGCTGCGCCTGGGCGAGCGGAGCAGCCGAGGTCACGGTTGCGATGGAGTGACCTGACTGGTCTGCGACAACGGATGCCGCGTGGCGAAGGAGTTCACCGATACGACGGCCGCGAGGCTGGCGTACGAGGTGGCGAACAATCGCGAGTGTCTGGGCAGAAACCTTGCCGCCGAGGAGCGCGTCAATGACACGAGCCTTGGCATCCGCATCGCCCAACTTGCTGGCCAGGGCCAGCTCGAGCTCTGCGTCGGAAGAAACCGCGACACTGAAGGAAAACAGCTCGTCCTCAATAGAGGTACCTGCTGGGACTGACCGTGCGATAGTGCGCAGGCCGAGATCTTCGATCCCGGCAAGCACGTCGTCATGGCTCGACCACCGGGCACCCGCAACACTCTGCAAGAGAGTGAGTGCCGTCGGCGTGACTGCGGATCCGAACACGCTCGTGACGAGCGCGGTCTTTGCCGCAGCATCCGCTGACGGATCTGCGAGTGCCGTGAGCAGCTGCGGCGAGTCGCCGACGACTCGACCGGCGTTGAAAAGGCTTTCGCCCGTCGCCAGATCGGCCGTGCTGCCACTGGCAGCCAGTGCCGCCCGCGTCAGGGCCAAAGCTTCTCTGGTGGCGCTTCCCATGCTGTTAGTTCTTCCCTGCTGAAGGCGTTGCCTTCTCCGAGGCTTCAAGATCAGCCAGGAAACGGTCAACGATGGCGGTAGCCTTCGCGTCGTCAGTCAGGCTTTCGCCGATGACACCCGATGCGAGGTCGATGGCCAGGGAGCCGACTTCTGAGCGAAGCGACACAACGGCCGCCTGACGCTCTGCTTCGATCTGAGCCTGAGCTGTTGCGGTAATACGAGCGGCTTCGGCCGAAGCCGCATCCTTCTGCTCTGCGACGATCTTCTGGCCGTCAGCGCGAGCCTGCTCGCGGATCTGGCCGGCTTCGATGCGCGCCTCAGCGAGCTGGGCCGTGTACTGCTCAAGAGCAGCCTCGGCCTTGCGCTGTGCGTCATCTGCCTTCGCGATATTGCCTTCGATGGCCTCTGCGCGGTCATCGAGCATCTTCTGAACCCTCGGAAGCACGAGCTTCCAGAAGAAGAACAGGATCACGACAAAACAAACCGCAGACCAGACAATGTCGTAGACCTCTGGGATGAGCGGGTTACGCGTCTCACCCTCAGCGGCAGCTGCAATCACTGCGTGAAGCATCATGCCTCCTAACTAGAGTGAAAGAGGGCTACTGACCGGTGGTGAAGATGAAGTACGTAGCGATACCGATGAAGGCGAGTGCCTCGGTGAATGCGATACCGATGTACATGAGGACCTGAAGCTGGCCAGCGAGTTCAGGCTGGCGTGCAACGCCTTCGATGGTCTTGCCAACGACGATACCAACGCCGATTGCCGGGCCGATTGCCGCGAGGCCATAACCGACAGTCGCGATGTTTCCCGAGAGTGCCGCGAGAACGGTAGTTGCGTCCACGTGTGTTTCCTTCCGTGATGAGCGAATACGACGGATGCCGAGTTCGTTGTTTAGTGTTCCTCAGCCAGCGCGAGCTGGATGTAGACAGCGGTGAGCAGAGCGAAAATGTAGGCCTGGAGAACCGCGATCAGCACCTCGAAGAGGGTGAAGGCGAATCCGAAGACCAGGGTTCCAGCACCGAACAGCTTGAATCCGCCGTCTGCAGTGAAGAAGAAGAACTGGGTTGCGCTGAAGAACAGCACCAGCAGGAGGTGGCCGACGACCATGTTCATGAGGAGTCGGAGCGTCAATGTCACCGGGCGAATGATGAACGTGGACACGAACTCAATCGGCGTGACGATGAGGTATAACGCCGGCGGAACTCCGGGCGGGAACAGCGCGTTGCGGAAGAACTTGCTGGGATTCTTCTTTACGCCGGCGTAGATGAACGTGCCGTAGGCAATAACAGCCAACAGCAGCGGAACACCGATCACGGAAGTTCCGGCGATGTTCAGGCCAGGAATGATTCCGGTGAAGTTCATGAACAACACCATGAAGAAGATCGTGGTGAGAAGCGGCAGGAAGCGCTTGCCGTCTTTCTTGCCGAGGAGATCCTCTGCGATGTTGACTCGAACGAAGTCGAGTCCCATCTCCGTCAGGCTCTGCAGTCGGGTCGGAATGACCTTCATACGGCGAGTACCCAACCAGAAGATGAGCATGAGCACGACCATCGCGAGAACGCGGATGATCATGATTCGGTTCATTGCGAACGGAGTGTCCGCGAATAGAACGATGTCGGGAAAGAATTCATTGATGGTGGGACCATGGAAGCCCCCGTCGTCGCTTGCAGACGGGAGCAGCAGGTTCACAGCGGTTTCTAGCAGCGCTATCTCCTGTTTCGGGGCGGTGAGCTCTGCTCTCCGAACGACGAACGAATGACTGGTTTAGGACACAAGTGAATGCTGCCTTTACCGGGGGGAATCGCTTATGACTCTAGCAAATAACCGGGCATCCACCCAATCGAGGTGAATGTTTATTCATGTTTATTCTTCGTGAGGTGCGTCTGGGAGCTTGACATCGCTCGCATACGGCATCCTGCTTTTCATCAGTACAACGGCGTCGATGACCAACGAGCCCACAACACCGGCAATGATGCTGAGGAACAGCACGACCGGGTTGAGCCAGACCTGGTCTTTCAGCAGGAAGACCAATACCAGGAAGACGACGAACTTCAGCAGCCATCCTCCGAGGACGATGGCGAAGAACGCACCGATCGCAGCCTGCTGGCCGGCATAGCGATTGGCGATCAGGAGGCTGGCTGCGGTGACACCCATGAAGACCACAGACATGACCGTGCCGATGAGTACGCTCACGATGCCGGGCATGCCCGCAAAGATCCCGCCAAGGATGCCGCCGATGACGGCGATGCCGAGGGCGAGGTACGACCCGTAAATCACGATCTTGCGGAACGCCGGGACGGATGTCGGTTCTGAGTATGTGGGGGGCGGGGTGGACGTCATGTTGTGGTCTCCTCGACGTGTTCTGATGCCTCATCGAGTGGATCGAGTCTGGCGATGGGCAATGTTTCCTCTGCCACTGGCGTGAGCTGGCTCGCGGCTTCAACAGCCTTGCGGCGGCTGAGCGGGGCGAGCGTGACAATGGTGCAGATCATCAGCGAAACGACCAGGAACACTGTCGCGTACCAGCTGGGGAGCTGGAAGTAGACGGGCAGGACGAAGTACAGCAGGCATCCAATGGAGGCCGCTGCCGTCCAGCCGTAGAAGATGAGTACGGCGTGCAGGTGCGTGTGGCCCATATCGAGCAGGCGGTGGTGCAGGTGCTTGCGATCGGCGCTGAACGGCGATTTACCCACTCTGACCCGCCGGAACACCGCAAGGCCGAAGTCGAGCAACGGGATGATCAGGATGGCCACTGGCAGCAGGATCGGGATGAATGCTGGAAAGAGCTGTGAGCGGTTCACGGCAGCCGGGTCAACCTGGCCGGTGATCGCGATAGCGGATGTCGCCATCAGCAGTCCGACAAGCAGCGCGCCGGCATCCCCCATGAACATCTTGGCCGGGCGCCAATTGACGGGCAGGAAGCCGACGCAGGCGCCAACCAGGATCGCAGCGATGAGTGAGGCGAGGTTGAAGTAGTTCGTGGGCGATGTGTCGCGCACGAGGAGGTAGCTATAGAGGAAGAACACTCCGTTGGCGATGAGCGCGACGCCGGCGACAAGTCCGTCCAGCCCGTCGATGAAGTTGATCATGTTCATGACGAGCACGATCGCGAAGACGGAGATGAAGATCGACATCCAGCCAGAGCCGACGGTGAGTCCGCCGATGGGCAGCGAGTAGATCTGTACGCCGCCCTGCCAGGCAACCAGTCCAGCTGCAATGAACTGTCCGGCCAGCTTGGTCATCCAGTCGAGGTCCCAGATGTCGTCTGCGACGCCGATGAGCACGATGAGGAGCGCTGCGCCCAGGATCGCGAGGATCTGCTGCGGATTGGAGAACACCAGCCGGAGAGGCGCGAATTGCGCCGAGATCACATACGACACCCCGAAGGCGGCCAGAATGCCGATGAACATCGCGATGCCGCCGAGCCGGGGCGTCGGGCGGGTGTGCACGTCACGTTCCCGGATCTTCGGGTACAGGTGATAGCGATGGCTGAGCCTCAGGACCACGAAGGAGAGCCCGAAGGTGACGATTGCCGCCACCAGGGCGATGACGATGAAGAGGGTCATGGCTTAGTCGGAGGACGTCTCTTGGGCAGGCTCATCGGTTGCGCCTGGCTTGGCCGTTGCCGCGCGCGTGACCGAGACAGTGGGCTCGTCTGTGATTTCGGCGGCCGGGTCGTCTGTGGCGGCCGCCTCGTCTGTGGCAGCCGGCTCGTCTGTGGCAGCCGGCTCGTCTGTGGCAGCCGGTGCCAGCGCATCGCCGATGACGGCCGCGATCTGGTCGCGTGAAATGACACCGTTACGCACGATCATGAGCGTGCCGCCGTTGGCATCGAAACGCGTGGCGTCAATGATGGTCGACGACGTGTCGCCTGGGCGGTCGCCGATGGCCTCGTAGTCGAGCCCGGCCACTCCCCCGTCGAGGAAGACGGAGACGCTGCTGCCGAGCATCTCTTCTGCGCCTACGGCATCGATCGCAGACGGCATGCCAGTGCGATTCGCCGACGACACCGCAAGTGGCCCGGTCTCAGCGAGGAGTTCGAGCGCGATCGGGTTGCTGGGCATCCGCAGCGCAACGGTTCCGCGCGTCTCGCCCAGGTCCCAGGCGAGCGACGGCTGGGCGCGAAGCAGAATGGTGAGCCCGCCTGGCCAGAATGCGGCGACGAGGTCGTGCACAGGAGCGGGGATGTCTGTGGCAAGAGCGTCGAGCGTCGACACCCCTGGGATGAGTACGGGCGGCGGCGACTGGCGGTCGCGACCCTTCGCATCAAGCAGGCGCTGGACGGCTTCGGGATTGAAGGCATCCGCTGCAATGCCGTAGACGGTGTCGGTGGGGATGACGACGAGCGCTCCCCGTCCGATTGCGGAGCGTGCCAGTCTCATGCCGGCCGTGTGTTCAGCTTCGACCGAGCAATCATAAATGCGTGTCATTTGGCCTCAATTCTAGACCAGCCTCCTTGGGAGATACTGGAGGGATGTCAACTGACGTGTACTTCTTCGATTGTGACAAGACCCTCTATGCATACGATTTCCGGAAAAGGCTGCCGGCGCTCGCCCGACTGACCGGTTCCAGTGAGTATCACCTGGCCACGACATGGTGGGTTGGCGGGCATGAAACCGCGGCCGACGAGGGCGAGTATCCCTCCACAGAGGAGTACCTCCTGGCGTGGAAGGAAGTAACGGGAACGACGTTGACGCTCGAACAGTGGCAAGAGGCCAGGGCTGCGGCGATGACTCCGATCCCGGGCGCCATTGCAGCGCTCCGCCGCGCGGCGACCCTTGGCACTGTGTCGCTGCTCTCGAACAACCCGATTCCGTTTCGCGACTCGCTTCCGGTGCTCGCCCCCGAGGTCTCCGACATCCTGGCCGGCAATGACCTCACCTCAGCGGTGCTCGGCGCAGAGAAGCCGGAGCGACGGATCTACACCCGTGCACTCGGCGTGTACGGCATCCCGGCCGAGAATTCGATCCTGTTCGACGACAGCGCGGCGAATGTTGCCGGCGCCCAGGCTGCCGGCATGCATGCGTGGCAGTTCACCGAGACGAACGGCGTTTACGACGTCGATGGGCTGAACGCCGCCATTGACGCGTTCGCCTCGCGAGAGCGCTAGGCGCCTGCGCCTCATCCGGTGATTGAGGAGCGACCGACGTAGGAGGCCGCGTCTCGAAATCTGCTCGCTAGGTCTCGAGACGGCCCTGGCGGGCCTCCTCGACCACCGGGGAGGGTCGTGGGCGACCGCTACGGGCGCACTGCCGTCGTCGCGCGATCTCTCGTCGTGTAGTCGCGGTGGGTTGCCGTCGCGCGCCAGCCGTCTGCCTCGAGCAGCGCGCGGATCTCGGCCCCCTGCAGCTCGCCATGCTCGATCACGAGGGTGCCGCCGCTTCGCAGCAGGCGCAGTGCCGTCTGCGACACGTGGCGCACGACATCGAGGCCGTCCTCGCCGCCGTACAGCGCAAGGGCGGGGTCGAAGAGGCGCACCTCTGGATCGCGCGGGATTGCGGCGGCCGGGATGTACGGCGGGTTCGAGATCACGACTGCAACCGTGCCGTTGAGCTCGGTCAGCGCGTCGGCGAGATCGCCGAACACGAGGGTCGCGTTCTCCGCACCGATATCCGCGAAGTTCTTGGACGTCCAGGGGAACGCCTCAGGGGACTTTTCGACGGCCCAGATTCGCGCGTGCGGAACCTCGGTTGCCATTGCCAGTGCGATCGCACCGCTTCCGGTGCCGAGGTCAACGCCAATGGGCGCGGCATCCGGCATGGAACTGAGCGCATCGATCGCGAACTGGGCGACCTGCTCGGTCTCCGGCCGCGGCACGAACACCCCGGGCCCGACGGACAGCTCAAGGTGTCTGAATGGCGCCGTGCCGACGATGTGCTGCAGGGGTTCGCGGGTGGCCCGCCTGGCGGCCAGCTCGAGGATGCGACGTGCGTCCTCCTCGACCAGCGCACTGCCCATGATGACGGCCGACTGCACCTGGCCGCGGCTGAGGCCGAGGACGTGACCGATCAAGAGGTCGGCGTCGACGTCTGGGTCTGGCACGCCGGCATCCGTCAGCGTGGAAATCACACGGGATCTGAGCGCTGGAATCGTCTGAACAGCGGGGCCTTGCGAGCCGTCGTGGTTGCCGCCCTCGATGTTGGCGGAGTCGGAAAACGGGTCGGATGGAGTCACAGGCACATAATGGAATGTAACGTACTCGCACGTGCAACTCCCGTGGCTCTAGGCTGAGCGAGGTTTCCCACAACGAGCGAAAGGTCTTCCCGATGGCTGCACAGATCTACTCCGACATAACTGAGACGGTTGGACGCACACCCTTGGTGAGGCTGAACCGCCTGACAGCGGGGACCGACGCCACCGTGCTCGCCAAGCTCGAGTTCTACAATCCAGCCGGCAGCGTGAAAGACCGCATCGGCGTCTCGATCATCAACGCCGCTGAGAAGTCAGGCGAACTGAAGCCGGGCGGCACCATCGTTGAAGGAACCAGCGGCAACACCGGCATCGCGCTCGCCCTGGTCGGCGCCGCACGCGGCTACAAGGTCATCCTCACCATGCCGGAAACCATGAGCAAGGAGCGTCGCGTGCTCCTGCGGGCGTACGGCGCCCAGATCGTGCTCACGCCCGGTGCCGACGGCATGCGTGGCGCAGTCGAGAAGGCGCGCGAGATCGTGGCATCCACTGAGGGTGCCATCCTTGCCAGCCAGTTCCAGAACCCCGCCAACCCGGCGGTCCACCGCGCGACGACCGGCCCGGAGATCTGGGCAGACACCGATGGCGCAGTCGACATCTTTGTCGCCGGCGTTGGCACCGGTGGAACCGTGACCGGTGCGGGGCAGTTCCTCAAGGAGCAGAAGCCCGGCCTCACGGTCGTGGCCGTCGAGCCGATCGACTCCCCCATCCTGTCTGGCGGCGCACCTGGCCCGCACAAGATCCAGGGCCTTGGCGCCAACTTCGTTCCCGACATCCTCGACCGCGAGGTCTACGACTCCGTCACCGACGTCACCCTGGCCGACTCCGTCGCCACTGCACGCGCGCTGGCAACGGATGAGGGCATCCTCGCCGGTATCTCTGGGGGTGCCGCGGTCTGGGCTGCACTTGAGCAGGCCAAGTTGCCGGAGAATGCCGGTAAGACGATCGTCGTCGTCGTTCCCGACTTCGGAGAGCGTTACATTTCGACGGTGCTCTACGAAGACCTGCTTGACTAGAACCATCCGAACCTGACCGACTGGACACACCATGGGAGTTTTCTCACGCATTCGCGAAGATGTCGCGACGGCGCGAGCCCATGACCCGGCGGCCCAGGGAAGTGTGGAGATCTTTCTGGGATACAGCGGTCTCCACGCTGTGTGGGCATATCGGCTGACACACAAACTGTGGGTGGCCGGCTGGCGTTTGCCAGCCCGGCTGCTTTCGCAGTTCGCCCGGTTTCTCACGGGAGTCGAAATTCACCCCGGCGCCCGGATCGGTCGACGGCTCTTCATCGACCACGGCATGGGCGTCGTCATCGGCGAGACCGCTGAGGTCGGCGATGACGTGATGCTCTACCACGGGGTCACCCTCGGCGGAAAGAGCCTGCACGGCGTCCCCCGCGGCGCCAAACGCCACCCGACGCTCGAGAACGGCGTGACTGTCGGAGCTGGAGCCAAGGTGCTCGGCGCGATCACGATCGGCCAGTGGAGCACGATCGGCGCGAATGCGGTGGTGACCAAGGACGCACCGGCCAACTCGTTGCTGCTCGGAGTTCCGGCATCCGTTCGTCCGGCCAAGGCAGAGACCACCGAGTCAGCCAGGGGCGGCATCACGCATTCAGAGCCGCTCTAGCCGGGCCCTCTGCCGCTGGTGATCCGACAGGCGGCAGCATCGCCGGTCTGACTGTGTAGCTGGGAATCGCCGTGTGAACTCGCTCTCAGAAACCTGAGGCTACATCAGCGGGCCAGAACGTGTCAGGCTGGAGTGGTGGTGCAAATTGTGGAAGAGACACGTCAGGAAACAGAAGCGCAGACAGGGCAGAGCCCTGCTGCTGCATTTGACGTGCCATGGCGCGTTGTCGTCTGGAACGACCCCGTCAACCTCATGTCGTATGTGGTCTACGTCTTCCGGAGCTACTTCGGTTTCGGCAACGATGAGGCCGAACGACTGATGCTGCAGGTGCACAACGATGGCCGCGCCATCGTTGCCCAGGGCAACCGCGAAGCCATGGAAGTGCATGTTCTCGCCATGCACGAGTTTGGACTCTGGGCGACCATCGACAGGGACGGCGCATGATTCCGTTCCACCGTCAGTCGACGGGCGCAATCGTGGCCGACTTCGACAACAACGAACGCCTGTTCCTCTCCGATCTGGCATCGCAGCTGGTGGAGGTGCTGGAGGCTGAGGGCACGGATCCAGCTGTCGAGCGGCTGCTCCCCCGGGCGTATCCGGGCGACGCAGAGGCATCGGCTGAGTTCAGGCGCTTCACCGCAGACACGCTCACCGAGCGGAAGATCGAGCACGCCAGGACCATGATCGCCTCGCTCGACGCCCCCGACGACGAGGAATCGTTCTTCGACCTCAGCGACGCAGAGGTACAGGCCTGGCTCCGCACTCTCACCGACCTGCGACTCACTCTCGCCGTGCGGCTCGAGATCAACAACGACAACGAAGAGGGACGCACCGACGAAGAGGCTGAACCGCTTCAGACGGTGTACTTCTGGCTCGGCGGCCTGCAGGAGTCGCTGCTGACCGCGCTGCTCGCCGCCGAGAAATAGCTAGCGAGAAGTAGCTGACGCTGACGCAGTTGGCCCCGCGCCCCCGCCCATCGAAACAGGGCCCGGCTGGCGCGAACGCCGACCGGGCCCTGTAAGGGTTGCTGCTGAGCTACCTACTCGTGGTCACCGATGTCGGCGAGACGAGCTTCCTCGTCTGCCAGGATGCACGACGTCACAACGGGCTCGAGTGCACCGTTCATGACGGCATCGAGGTTGTATGCCTTGTAGCCGGTGCGGTGATCCGCAATGCGGTTCTCCGGGAAGTTGTACGTACGGATGCGCTCTGAGCGGTCCATGGTACGGATCTGGCTCTTGCGAACCAACGACGCCTCAGCGTCGATCTCTTCCTGCTGCCTGGCGAGAACGCGGGCACGCAGAACGCGCATGCCGGCTTCACGGTTCTGCAGCTGGCTCTTCTCGTTCTGCATGGCAACCACGATGCCTGTCGGCAAGTGGGTGATGCGAACGGCGGAGTCGGTCGTGTTGACCGACTGGCCGCCAGGGCCGCTGGAGCGGTAGACATCGATCTTGAGGTCGTTCGGGTGAATCTCGACTTCCTCAGGCTCGTCGACCTCTGGGAACACCAGCACGCCGGCTGCAGAGGTGTGGATGCGTCCCTGCGACTCGGTGGCTGGCACGCGCTGAACGCGGTGCACGCCACCTTCGTACTTCAGGTGCGCCCAGACGCCCTCTGCAGGGTCGCTGGAGTTGCCCTTGATCGCGAGCTGGACATCCTTGATGCCGCCCAGGTCGCTCGAGGTCTGCTCGATGATCTCGGTCTTCCACTTCTTGGACTCTGCGTAGTGCAGGTACATACGAAGCAGATCGGCGGCGAACAGCGCTGACTCAGCGCCGCCCTCACCCATCTTGATTTCCATGATCACGTCGCGGCTGTCGTTGGGGTCACGCGGAATCAGCAGGCGGCGCAGCTTTTCGGCTGTTGCATCCAGCTGTTCTTCGAGGCCCGGGATTTCTTCCGCGAACGCTTCGTCTTCGTCAGCGAGCTCACGAGCGGCGTCAAGGTTCTCGCCAACCTCTTTCCACTCGTTGTACGCCGCGATGATGCGGCTGAGCTCGGCGTAACGACGATTGACCTTCTTGGACCGCGCCGGGTTGGAGTGCAACTCAGGATCGGCCAACTGACCCTGCAACTCGTCGTGCTCAGCTAACAGGGTGGAAACAGACTCGAACATCAGTGGTCCTTGTCTGACCCGTTCGCGGTCGGCATCGACTTCTGAACCTGCATCAGGAATTCAACGTTCGACGACGTCTCCTTCAGTCGGCCAAGGATCGCTTCGAGAGCCTGCTGCTGGTCGAGACCGGCAAGTGCGCGACGCAGCTTCCAGGTGATCTTGACCTCATCGGCGCTCATCAGCATTTCTTCACGGCGAGTACCGGATGCGTTCACATCGACGGCGGGGAAGATGCGCTTGTCTGCCAGCTGGCGTGACAAGCGAAGCTCCATGTTGCCGGTGCCCTTGAACTCTTCGAAGATTACCTCGTCCATCTTGGACCCGGTCTCGACGAGCGCGGAGGCGAGGATGGTGAGCGAGCCACCGTTCTCGATGTTGCGCGCTGCACCGAAGAAACGCTTCGGCGGGTACAGGGCTGCGGCGTCAACGCCACCGGAGAGCACACGGCCAGACGGCGGGGTCGCCAGGTTGTATGCACGGCCGAGGCGCGTGATCGAGTCGAGGAGCACGACAACGTCGTGACCGAGCTCAACGAGGCGCTTGGCGCGCTCGATGGCCAGTTCGGCGACGGTGGTGTGGTCTTCTGCCGGACGGTCGAAGGTGGAGGCAATAACCTCACCCTTCACCGTGCGCTGCATGTCGGTGACTTCCTCAGGACGCTCGTCAACGAGAACGACCATGAGGTGAACCTCAGGGTTGTTCGTGCTGATGGCGTTGGCGATCTGCTGCATGACGATCGTCTTGCCGGCCTTGGGCGGTGCGACGATGAGGCCGCGCTGTCCCTTGCCGATCGGGGCAACGAGGTCGATGATGCGCTGGGTCAGCTTGCCGGACTCGGTCTCGAGTCGCAGGCGCTCCTGCGGGTACAGCGGCGTGAGCTTCTGGAACTCGACACGGCTGGCTGCCTCTTCGACGGTCAGGCCGTTGATGGAGTCGACCTTGACGATCGCGTTGTACTTCTGGCGACCGTTTGCGTCGCCTTCACGCGGCTGGCGGATGGCGCCGACGACGGCGTCACCCTTGCGCAGGTTGTACTTCTTGACCTGGCCGAGGGAAACGTAGACGTCGCTGGCACCCGGCAGGTAGCCGGAGGTGCGCACGAACGCGTAGTTGTCGAGGACGTCGAGGATGCCGGCAACCGGGATCAGTACGTCGTCGTCGGTCAGCTCTGGCTCGAAGTCATCTCCTGCAACGGATCCGCGACGCTTGCGGTCACGGTAACGGCTGCGGTTTCCGCGGCCACCCAACTCGTCGTCGAGGATGTTGCCACCCTGACCGCGATCGCTGCCCTGGCGTTCGTTGCCGCCCTGGCTACGGTCGCCCTGGTTGCGGTCGCCCTGGGTACGGTCGGCCTGGTTGCGCTCTGCGCGCTCCTGGTTACGGTCCTGACCCTGGTTGCGGTCGCCCTGGTTGCGCTCTGCGCGCTCCTGGTTGCGATCCTGGCCCTGGCCACGCTCGTTCTGGTTCTGGTTGCGGCCCTGGCGCTGGTTCTGCTGGCGGCCACCGTCTTCGGTGCGCTCTGCAGCGGGCTGGTTGCGCTCAGCAGCAGGCTGGTTGCGGTCTGCAGCAGCCTGGTTGCGGTCCTGGTTACGCTCACCGCGGTTGCGGTTGCGGTTGCGGCCCTGGCGCGGCTGGTCTGACTGCTCAGCGGATGCGTCGGTCGTTCCCTCAGCGGATGCGTCGGTGGAGACCTCGGTCGACGTCTCGGTCGACGATGCGCCCTGCTCTGCAGTTGCGGCAGCATCCTGCGTTCCAGTGGAGCTGGCACGGCGGTTGCGCGAGTTGCGGCGAGCCGGCTTCTCGGTGGCCACGTCGGCGTCAGCGGCCGGAGCGTCGGTGGACGGCGCAGTCGTTGCTGCATCGGCGGCGACCGCGTCTGCGTTCTCGGCGACGGGCGCAGCACCGCTGGTGGTGCGGGTGCCCCTTGCGGAGCGGGTGCGCGGCACGACAGCGTCGAGCGCAGGGATCAGGGAGTCAAGCCCTGAGCCGCCATCGACGTTGACGTGGGCAACGGCCGGAGCCGCGGACGTCGTGGTGCTTGCACGTCGCGGTGCACGCTTGCGGGCTGCGGGTGCAGCATCTGCTGCTGCTTCCGTTGCTTCCGCAACGGGAGCTGCAACGACAGCCTCGGCTGCCGGTGCCGCTACGACAGCGTCGGTGCCAGCCGGTGCGTCGGTAGCCGGTGCGTCGGTGCTGGCCGGTGCATCGCTGCTGACCGGGGCGTTCGACGTAGCGGACCGCGTGGCCTGGACCTCGGAAATTGCTTCCACGAGTTCTCCCTTACGAAGTTTGGACGCGCCCTGAATGCCCAGTTCGCCGGCCAGAGCTTGAAGCTCGGCGACGCGGAGAGCGGTGAGGCGTGATGGGTCCACGCCTGCGGCGCGGAGATTGACATCAGTCACGAAAAAATGTTCCTTCCCCCTGGGAGCCGAAATGCTATGCCAGGAGAGCTGGTGCAGCGATCATTGCGCTGCGGGTGACCCAGTCCCACACAGAATGTGGACCGGGATGAACACACACAGCCACGCTTGCATACAGCAGTAGCAGTGAGTTACAGGGAATACACCAAAGAAGAGATTCGCACGTTAGGCGGTTTTCTATCGGGTGCGAAGCAAGTCTAGCACCGTTGGCATTGCGCTTTCGACGCGCCTCTTTCGGCGTGTCCCCTGTAACTCACTGGCTTGGGCGGCTAGCCCACTGACCTGACGGTCGTCGGCTCTAGGCGACCGGTACTGATACTGAAACGGATGCGCCCTGGAAGTCAACAGCCAGCATGAGCGCCTGCCAGGGGGTGTCGGACGCTGCAGCGACGAGCTCGGCAGCAACGAGGCGCTGGCCAGGGTCGCTCGCGAGCACCAGGAGCGATGGACCTGCTCCGGAGACGACAGCCGCGAAGCCCTGTTCGCGCAGCAGCGTGATGAGCTTGTTCGTCTCCGGCATCGCCGCGGCACGGTAGCTCTGGTGCAGCTTGTCTTCCGTGGCCGCGAGCAACAGCTCAGGGCTCTGGATGAGTGCCGCAATGAGCAGCGCGGAGCGGGACACATTGAAGACAGCGTCTTCGTGCGGCACGGACTCCGGCTGCAGGCTGCGTGCGAGTGCCGTCGACATGACGTGCTCTGGTACGAATACCAGCGGAGAGACTCCCCTGTGCACGATCAGCTTCTTGTGCTTGGGTCCCTCAGGCGTCGTCCAGGCAATGGTGAGACCACCGAAGAGCGCTGGGGCGACGTTGTCTGGGTGACCCTCCATGTCGGTGGCCAGCGCGAGCAGCTTGTCGGAATCGATCTCGACGATGCCCTCAAGCAGCCCCTTGGCCGCCATGATGCCGGAGACGATGGCCGCGCCGGACGAGCCGAGGCCGCGGCCGTGCGGGATCGCGTTGTGTGCGACGACATTCAGGCCGGGCATCTCCTGGTCGAATGCCTCGAACGTGTGCGCGATGGCGCGCACGACGAGATTCGACTCATCCGTTGGCACCTCGCCCTCACCGATGCCATGCACCTCGACCAAGACGCCGGGTTCGTCGCGAACACTGACCTCAAGGGTGTCGTAGAGCGCGAGCGCGAGGCCGAGAGTGTCGAAGCCTGGGCCGAGGTTGGCGCTGGTGGCCGGAACCTGGACCGTCACAAACCGACCGCTGAGGTCGGAGGCTACGCTCATGCCTTTGCCAGCCCGAGCACGCCGGCGATCTCGCCTGCATCGATCGACACACTGATCGGCTGCACGTCACTGCCGTCTGCCGTGCGAAGAGCCCACTGCGGGTCCTTCAGGCCGTGACCGGTGACGGTGAGCACGACGGTGGCGCCGGCCGGGATCTGGCCGGCCTCTGCGCGCTCGAGGAGTCCGGCGACGCTGATGGCCGATGCGGGCTCGACGAAGATGCCGACCTCTGCAGAGAGGATGCGGTATGCCTCAAGGATCTTCTCGTCTGAGATGGCGCCGAAGTAGCCGTCGCTCACCTCGCGCGCGTTGAGTGCGAGGTCCCACGATGCCGGGTTGCCGATGCGGATGGCGCTGGCGATGGTGTCTGGGTTGTCGACGCGGTGGCCGAGCACGATGGGTGCACTGCCTGCGGCCTGGAACCCGAACATGCGGGGCAGCTTGGTGGTGGCGCCGCGCTCGAGCTCTTCGCTGTAGCCACGGAAGTATGCGGTGTAGTTTCCGGCGTTGCCGACGGGAACGATGTGGAAGTCGGGTGCGTCTTCGAGAACCTCGACGACCTCGAATGCGGCAGTCTTCTGGCCTTCGATGCGGTCTGGGTTGACCGAGTTCACCAGGTGAACAGGGTAGTTCGCCGCCAGGTCGCGGGCGAGGTCGAGGCAGTCGTCGAAGTTGCCCTGCACCTGCAGCAGCTGGGCGTTGTGCGCGATCGCCTGGCTGAGCTTGCCCATGGCGATCTTGCCTTCTGGCACGAGCACGGCCGCGGTGATGCCGGCGTGCGTCGCGTATGCGGCAGCAGAGGCGCTGGTGTTTCCGGTCGAGGCGCAGATGACGGCCTTTGCACCGGCTTCGACGGCCTTCGAGATGGCCATGGTCATGCCGCGGTCCTTGAACGAACCCGTTGGGTTCATGCCCTCAAACTTGACCCAGACCTTGGCGCCGGTGCGTGCGGACAGCGCTGGGGCTGGAATCAGCGGGGTGCCACCCTCACCGAGCGTGATGATCGGTGTGGCATCCGAGATGTTCAGACGGTCTGCGTACTCCCGCAGAACGCCGCGCCACTGTCGTGACTCTCGGCGAACGAGGGGCAGTGTCTCGTTTTGGCTGGGCATCAGGCTCCTTCAACTCTCAAAACGGATGCGATCTTGGAGACGACGCTGTTGGCGGCGAGGTCTCGTACGGTGGCGGCGAGAGCCGCTTCCGTGGCTAGGTGGGTTCCAATAACAAGGCTAGCTGTCGAACGTACAGCCTCATGACTGGCAGTTTGCGCCTGGGCTGGCGTTATCGCCTGCTCGACAAGCTCAAGTGAGACGTCGTGATCGCCGAAGACGTTGGCGATCCTGGCCAGCGCGCCCGGTTCATCCGTTACCTCGAGGGAGACGGAGTACCGCGTCATGATGTGGCCGATGTCGAGAATGGGGAGGTCGGCGTGCACGGAGGCGGCGAAGCCAGGGCCCCCAACCACGTGACGACGAGCCAGTGAGACGAGGTCGCCGAGCACGGCGGAGGCGGTTTCGACTCCCCCGGCTCCTGCGCCATAGAACATGAGGCTGCCGGCAGCTTCCGCTTCGACGAAGACGGCGTTGTTGGCGCCGTGCACGGCGGCGAGCGGATGCGACCGGGGAACCATAGCTGGGTAGACGCGCGCTGACACGCCTTCTGTGCCGGTGATCGGATCGACGAGTCGCTCGCAGATCGCGAGGAGTTTGACGACGTAGCCGGCCTTCCGAGCGGATGCGATCTGCTCTGCGGTGACCGCCGTGATGCCCTCGCGATACACGGACTCAAGGGGAACCGTGGTGTGGAAGGCGAGGCTGGCCAGGATGGCTGCCTTCTGCGCGGCGTCGTAGCCGCCGATGTCTGCCGTCGGGTCTGCTTCGGCGTAACCGAGGTCCGTCGCCGTGGCGAGTGCCTCTTCGAGGGTGTCGCCGTCGACATCCATGCGGTCAAGGATGAAGTTGGTGGTGCCGTTCACGATGCCGAGGATGCGGTTGACCCTGTCACCGGCGAGGCTGTCGCGCAGCGGGCGCACGATCGGGATCGCCCCGGCGACGGCAGCTTCGTAGTTGAGCTGGGCGCCCACCTGGTCGGCAGCCATGAACAGCTCTGCGCCGTGTGCGGCGAGCAGGGCCTTGTTGGCGGTCACGACGTCTGCGCCTGAATTGATGGCCTGGAGAATGAGGGTGCGCGCGGGCTCGATGCCGCCCATCAGCTCGATGACGACGTCTGCACCGAGAATGAGCGACTCGGCATCCGTTGTGAAGAGCTCTTTCGGGAGGTCAACGGTGCGCTCAGCGTTGACGTCGCGCACGGCGATACCGATGAGCTCGAGGCCGGCGCCCACGCGATTGGCGAGCTCGTCACCCTGTTCGAGGAGCAGCCTCGCGACCTGGGCACCAACGGAACCGCCCCCGAGGAGGGCGACGCGCAGGTTGCGGTATTCGATCATCGAAGCGAGTCCTTAGATTCAAAAGAAACAGAGCCAGAAGAAGCAGCGGGCGATATCCCGGTGTCGCGGGCGAGCACATCGGCGATGCTCTCGCCACGCACGATGAGTCGCGCCGTGCCGTCGGCGACGGCGACAACGGGTGGGCGTCCGAGGTAGTTGTAGTTGCTCGCCAGCGACCAGCAGTACGCACCGGTCGCGGCGACGGCTACGAGGTCGCCTGGCGTGACGTCGCCAGGCAGGTAGTCGGCATCCACCACGATGTCGCCGCTCTCGCAGTGCTTGCCGGCGATCCGCACGAGGGCTGGGTCGGCATCCGTCACGCGGTTGGCGATGCGCACAGAGTAGTCGGCGCCATAGAGGGCGGTGCGGGCGTTGTCGCTCATGCCGCCATCGACGCTGACGTACAGGCGGGGGTGACCGCCGACGTCGACGGGCTTGATGGTACCGACCTCGTACAGGGTGACGCCGGCCCGGCCGATGATGGCGCGGCCTGGCTCGAAGGCGATGGCCGGCAACGGAATGTCGCGGGTGGCGCATTCGGCGGCGACGATGTCGGCGATGCGGGCGGCCAGCTCGCCGATGGGGGTGGGCGAATCGGCTGACGTGTACGCGATACCGAAGCCGCCACCGAGGTTCAGCTCCGGCACAGGCCCTGTGTTCAAGAGTTCGGCGTGCAGGGCGAGCAGGCGGCTGGCCGATTCGGCGAAACCGTCTGCGCCGAAGATCTGGGATCCGATGTGGCAGTGCAGGCCGAGGAAGCGCAGGGAGTCGTGCGACCTGATGGCCGCGACCAGCGTCGGTGCATCCTCAAGGGTGATGCCGAACTTCTGGTCTTCATGGGCGGTGGCGAGAAAGCTGTGGGTGTGTGCGTGTACGCCGCTGTTCACGCGGAGGCGAACGTTCTGGACGATGCCGTGGCGTGCGGCCGCCGCAGCGACGCGCTCGATCTCGACGCTGCTGTCGATGACGATCGTGCCGACGCCGACACGGGTCGCTTCGTCGATCTCGGCGAGCGACTTGTTGTTGCCGTGGAAGCCGAGGCGGGCGGGTTCGACGCCGGCCGCCAGCGCGACGGCGAGCTCTCCCCCACTGCAGATGTCGATGTTCAGGCCGTCGGCGGCCATCCAGCGTGCGATCTCTGTCGTGAGGAACGCCTTGCCGGCGTAGTACACCGTCGCGGTGGTGCCGATGCGGGAGAACTCGGTCTCGAACGCGGTGCGAATGGCACGGGCGCGACTGCGGGCATCCGCTTCGTCAATGACGTAGAGCGGAGTGCCGAAGCTGCGGGCGAGCTCGGACGCAGTGACGCCGCCGACGCTGAACTCGCCGGTGTCGGTGCGTGTCGCTGTGCGTGGCCACAGGCCATCGGCAAGCGCATTGGCATCGGCGGGCAGACTCAGCCAGTCAGGGGCAAGAGGGTTGGTGGCCACGGGTGAAAACCTCACGGGACTATCGGTGGGTGTCTCACTGAGTGGCGAGCGAACCCGGATTGGTCCCTGAAGCCAGTGAATGATCAGTCGCTGTTCTGTGCACGAGGTTCTGTGCACGAGCGAGTACCGGAATTCTAGCGAACGCGTAGTGAGCGTGCCGAATCAGCCGTGTGCATCTGGCCAGGATGGCGACCGCTGATGCGTGCCACAGTTTATTACCCGTCACGTGCCACGAACGGAATATGACGAGCCGTTCCAGAACGAGCTATTCCAGAACGACAACTTCGACGGTGTCCACGATCCACGCCTCCGGTTCGCTGATAACCCCTCTGCCGGTTCCCGCCCAGATCCGGTGCATCTTTCCCAGCATCAGTTCGGCCTCGCGGACCGTATCGAATTCGAGGTCGACCATGACGAAGTTGGGATCGGTGACCTGGCGACGAACGGTGTATCGGCGCACCCCAGACCCTCGTCGGTCGGCCGGATCGGCGTCGAAGACCACCTTCCAGCGGTCGTAGTCAGAAACCGGATGTTGGATTCGGAGAGTGGTCACGGTACTCACGCCCAATCGGAGGTGCTGGTGTCGCAGGGGCGCTGGGACTGCGCTCGAGCGCTCCAGATGGCTTCACACTAGGGAGCGTGAGCACCCGATTCAAGGCCTGTGCCGCTGCCATCGGTCGGCGTATCGTGCTTGTCCCGCGTCTTACATAGCGGCGACTTCCTGCGACAACGTACGCTGGCGCCATGGGAACCGATCTGGCGGGCAAGACCATCATCATCACCGGTGCGAGCTCCGGGCTGGGGGCAGAGGCTGCGATCGCACTCGCAGCGCAGGGCGCGCAGGTTGCAGTGGTGGGGCGAAATCCGGAGCGCACGCGCGAGGTCGCCGCTGCCGCGAACGGCGAGGCGTTCATCGCCGACTTCGCGTCGTTCGCCCAGGTGCGGGCGTTAGCGGATGCCGTGCTCACCCGATACGAGACCATCGACGTGCTGGCCAATAACGCCGGCGGCCTGGTGTCGAAGCGCACCATGACGGAAGACGGGCATGAACTCACCATTCAGGTCAACCACCTGTCGCCGTTCCTGCTGACCGGCTTGTTATTCCCGCGGCTGGCGGAGACGGCATCCGCTGGTCATACCGTGCGCGTGCTCGGAACGGCCAGCAGCGCAAACCGGATGGGCGATCTTCGACTGGACGATCTCGACTGGGCGACGCGGCCGTGGACTGGCGGATGGCGCGCGTACGGCAGCTCGAAGGTCGCCACGATCTTGTTCATGCGGGAACTCGCCAGACGAGCACAGAGCACGGGCATCGAGGCGTTCTCGTTTCATCCCGGATTCGTGACCACCAGTTTCGGCGCAGATTCCCCGCTGATGAAGGTGGCATCGAAGCTGCACTTCGCGGGGCTCGGGCGAACCCCGAAAGCCGGCGCGGAACCGCTGGTCAAGCTCGCGAGCGCCCGGAATGTTCCGGCGGCCAGTGGCGCGTTCTTCAACCGCCTGCATCCGAATGGCGCGACGATCAAGCAGGCCACGGACGACACTCTGGCGGCTGGGCTGTGGTCGATTTCCGCGGAGCTCACCGGAGTCGATCCCCTGCCGACTGCTGCGAACCGCAGCGTGGCGTAACGCCACAGGCGGTGCGGGGAGGGCGCTGCGGGGCGTTGATTTGCGCTGCCGCGACGCGGTCGTGCGCAGTGGAGGGTAACGGTCGTGAGCAGTGGAGGGTAAAAGGTACGCAAGACTGGACCTTCACGCTTACGAAGGCAGCAAAACATGATTACTCTCACGCAGGATGCCGAAGGCTTCATCCGCATGAACAAGCACTTTCCCCAGAAGACGACGATTGCTGTCGCGTTCACCGATGGAACCGTTGAGCAGTTCTCCGGTCTCCAGCTCAATGAGATCTACGACGAAGCGCTGGCCACCTTCCGCGCCGAGAACAACCTCGACGCCAAGGGGTTCTCACGGCGTCCGGTGAAGACCGTGCAGTCGAAGCACAGCATCGAGTTCGTGCCGGTCGCACCTGGCATGGGTACGCGCTAACTGGTTGGGAGCGCCGCGCGGGTTGAACGCAGCGACGCGGTAGTTGCAACATGCGCGTGGCTGCGTTCGACCCGCGCCGCTATGCCGGCGCCAAGCAGTTTCGCCTGCTTGCGAAGAGCTACTCGAAATAGAGGTGTCGGTGCAACCGACATCCGTCGTTGAAATCGGCTGCACAATGCGGGCATTCACTGGCAGTGAAGTACGTCGCGATTGACATTGTCTGCTGGCACACGCCGCAGAGAACTGCGTGCTCGTCGCGGCTCTCAACCGGCCAGTACGAGGCTTCGTGCTCGACGGTTTCTGCGTGGCAGAGATGGCACGGGTAGAAACGGGAGCAGCACGCAAACTGGATCGCGACGACGTCTCGCTCTGTTGCGTAGTGCACGCAGCGCGTCTGGTCGTCGATCGGTTTGCCGTATATCTGCACCCTCTAACCGTCTCACAGGCGGACTGATGCCGCGGGTGGGCGACAGGCGCGGGGCGGATTTCGAGACGCGGCCTCGTACCTCGGGCGCTCCTCAATCAGCGGGATTGGGAGCGCCGCGCGGGGTGAACGCAGCGACGCGGTAGCTGCAGTGTGCGCGCGGCTGCGTTCAACCCGCGCAGTTCAGGTGTGAGCGGCATCCGCTGGATTTCGAGACGGCCTGGCGGCCTCGTCAATCAACGACTGCTGGTTAGCCGCAGCTGCCCACTGTGCTCAGCGAGTCGTGGTTCAGCTTGAGGGTGTTGTCGGCGGCGACAGTGACGCGCGCCAGTTCAGGCGTGATCTCCACGCCTGTCACCTTGAGCCCGTTCGGCAGGTACTGCGCGACGCAGACCGAGATCGGCGATTGGCCGAGCACACGCTGCACGAGTGAACTCGCATCAACCGTGCCGAGGCCTGTCGTGATCGTGGCGCCGGTCGGCGTGAAGGTCACCGATGACCCTGCGGCCTCCGGCTTGGCCGTCGCTTCGTATCCGATCGGCAGCCCGAAGACCTCGATCTGGCCCGTGTACGAGATCTGGTCATCGCCGAGCGTCACTTCGCCATCTGGCGCATCCGGCGACGTCTGAATCAACGTGTTGAGGGCGGCCTGGCCGATCTCAACGGTGCCCTGCACCTGGCCGACGGTCTTGTTGCTGTCGAGAGGCACGTCCATCGCGACGATGCGCACCGCGGCATCCGCCCCGTTCACGTTGAGCGAGGGAGCCGCGAGGTCGACCTTGTCGAAGGTGCCTGACAGGTACTGGGCGATCACCGACATCCCGCCGATGTCGACCGACACATCGCCGGTGACTCCCTCTGGCAGGTTGGCGGTGATCTCCTGCTTGATGCGGTTCTCCGCGACGTTTCGCAGCACGGCGTCGATGATGAAGTAGGCAGCCACAAGCGCAAGCACCGTCAGGCCGGTGACGACGAGAGCGGTGAGTCCCTTGCGCTTGGGGGCCATGACTACATCCGTTCTGGTGCTGAGACGCCGAGCAGGCCGAGGCCGTTGCGGATGACCTGGCCGGTGGCGTCATTCAACCACAGGCGGGTGCGGTGCACGTCGGTGACGGGCTCTTCGCCCTGCGGGATGACGCGGCAGTTGTCATACCAGCGGTGGTAGTAGCCGGCGACCTCTTCGATGTATCGGGCGATGCGGTGCGGCTCGCGCAGCTCTGCGGCCTGGGCGACGACGCGCGGGAACTCCTGCAGCACGCCGAGCAGAGCCGACTCGCTGTCGTGGGTGAGCAGTTCAGGGGCGAAGACCGAGCGGTCAACACCGGATGCCGCTGCGTTGCGTGCCACAGACTGGGTACGGGCGTGGGCGTACTGCACGTAGAACACCGGGTTCTCGTTGGTGCGCTTGCCGAGCAGGTCGAGGTCGATGTCGAGCTGCGAGTCGCTGCTGGAGCGCACGAGAGCGTACCGACCGGCATCCACTCCGACCGCGTCGACGAGGTCGTCGAGCGTGACGATGGTGCCGGCGCGCTTCGACATGCGCACGGGCTCGCCGTCCTTCAGCAGGTTGACCATCTGGCCGATGAGGATCTGCAGGTTGACACCCGGAACGTCACCGAACGCCTCGACCATGGCCATCATGCGGCCGACGTAGCCGTGGTGGTCGGCGCCGAGCATGATCATGTTCTGGTCGAAGCCGCGCTCGCGCTTGTTCAGGTAGTAGCCGATATCGCCCGAAATGTAGGCGGGCTCACCGTTGGAGCGGATGATGACGCGGTCGCGGTCATCGCCGAACGTGGTGGTGCGCAGCCAGATGGCGCCATCCTCTTCGAAGATGTGGCCCTGTTCGCGCAGGCGCTCGATGGCGCGGTCGACGGCGCCGGATTCGTGCAGCGAGTCTTCGTGGAAGTACACGTCGAAGTCAACGCCGAAGCTGTGCAGCTTGGCCTTGATCTCCTTGAACATGAGGTCAACACCGATGGAGCGGAAGACTTCCTGCTGCTCGTCGCGCGGCAGGGCAGCGATGTCGCCGTCGTACAGCGCGACGACCTGGTCGGCGATGTCGGAGATGTACGCTCCGCCGTAGCCGTCTTCCGGCGTCGGCTCACCGAGGTACGCGGCCAGTACCGAGCGTGCAAAGCGGTCGATCTGCGAGCCGTGGTCGTTGAAGTAGTACTCGCGTGTGACATCCGCTCCCTCTGCCTGCAGCACGCGGGCGAGGCTGTCGCCCACAGCTGCCCAGCGCACGCCACCCATGTGGATGGGGCCGGTGGGGTTGGCGGAGACGAATTCGAGGTTGATCTTGATGCCGTCGTACAGGTGGCCGGTGCCGTAGCTCTCGCCGGATTCGACGATGGTCTTGGCAAGGGCGCCGGCAGCTGCGGCGTCGAGGCGGATGTTGATGAAGCCGGGTCCTGCGACCTCAACGGATGCGACACCGTCGACCTGCTCGAGGCCAGCGGCGAGCTCTGCAGCGATTTCACGCGGGTTGGCACCGAGCGGCTTGGCGATCTTCATGGAGATGCTGGAGGCCCAGTCACCGTGGTCGCGGTTCTTCGGTCGTTCGAGGGTGACATCTGACACGGTCAAACCGAGGTCGGGAACTTCTGCACCAGCCTGGCGTCGTCGCTCGACCAGATCGGTCACGAGGTTGAAGAGGGTCTGGGAGAGTTCGGCTGGAGTCACCCCCTAATCTTACGGGCGCGCGCGGGGACGCTGTGAAACGGGCACCAGACGTGCCAACTGGCTGTGAACGGCCACCAGGCCGTGCCTGCTGGCGCTCGGGTGTGTCCGCTGTACCCGCTGGGCCCGCTCCTAGTGGGAGTCGCGTTTTGCGTAGTCGGGAGCGCCGACGAGTTCCAGCCCGACGAACGACTCATTTCCGACGACGTGGGCGTCGTGTCCTGGCGGGATCGCGTAGGAATCCCCAGCAGCGACCGTGGCCGTTGCGCCATCGTTGGTTGTCACTTCGAGGGTGCCGGAGATGCAGTATCCGACGTGGTTGACCTGACAGGAGTCGGTGTTGACGACGGGTTTGATGCACTCAGACCAGCGCCATCCTGGCTCGAATGTGAAGCGCCCGATCGTGTAGTTGCCGAGGGTGTTGAGGTCGACGGTGGTTTTGTCTGGGGCGCGACGTTCATCTGGCGAATCATGGGACTTGACTTCAAGTCGGGTTACGACGTTGTCAGCCATGAGGAACTCCTTAGAAGACAAGGGCCACGCGGGTGAGTGAGCGAGCACGTGGCCGCTCCCCTCATGCTATTCCCGAAATCGACGGTCGCAACGGGCTAGACATGGGCGTTGGAGGCCACATGGCGGATTCGGCATGATGCACTTGGTAGTGTCAACGCGTGCCTGTCATGAACTCGTCTCAGATCCGTACCTCTCGCCTGCGTACCGGCGTCGCCCTTGCTACCGCGACCCTCGCCCTCCTCGCCCTGGCCGGGTGCTCCCCCGCATCCGATGGCGGGGCGAACACGCCGAAGCCGACATCCGCTTCGAGTGAGACGGCTGCGCCGGTCGACACCGCAGCGCCGACGGCCGCACCGGAACCGACGGGCACCGCTGTCGCGTTGACCTGCGACCAGATTTTGACAGCGGATGACGTCTACGCCTTCAACTCCAACGTCGGCACGGCGCCGGACTACGCGCCCGCGGCTGGCAGCAAGGGCGCGACCGCCGTTGAGTACGAGGGCGTGGCCTGCGGCTGGATGAACCAGACCAGCGACGCGCTGATCGAGGTGTCAGTGGCCCAGCCGAACGACACGCTGATGGCGGAGCTCAAGGCCGATGCCGTGACCGCCAGCACGGCTGTTCCGACCTACGGCGACCTCGGATTCTTCAAGTACGTCGGCGGCACCGGCACCGCGCAGCTGTTCACGGGCGCGTACTGGGTGACGATCAGCTCGGTTGACTTCATTGAGCCCGGCGACGTGCAGGTGCTCATGTCAACTGTGGTGTCGCACCTGCCGTAAGAGTCGCATCCGCTACTTCGTTTCATCCGCTCGCAAGAAATCGACCTAACCCACGAGTTTTAGGTCGATTTCTTGCGAGCGGATGTCGATGCTGCCCCATCGCCTGGCGCAAATCCGCGTGGTGCGTGCGCGCTGCGTGTCGAACCTGCGCCGAGTGGGCTGCTAATCTAGTGAACACCCTGGCCCCCATAGCTCAGGGGATAGAGCACTGCCCTCCGGAGGCAGGGGCCGCAGTTCGAATCTGCGTGGGGGCACATTTATCACGTGACACGCGAAGTTCGGACTTCTGCCACGTAGTTCGGACAACAGTCGCTTCGAGCACGCTTCCCTCACACCAATTGCGGCTGATCTTGCGACGTCTGAGATCCTTCGAGGGGAGAGCCCGAATCAGGCCGCATCAGGCCGCATAGCAATCCGAGTAAGCGCCCGGTGCCTAAAGGTTTGGAAATAGTACGGCGATCAAAAGAAGTAGAAACAGGGACAGAAGGATAGAAGATACGGCAACGACTGCCGATCGCATAAACCGGTGAGAACGTGTCTCATCGAGGAGATGCCGAGGCCTTACATGCTTCGGTGGTGGCACGGTCTCTTGAGGTGCTTCCTGCGAGGAGGGGGTGGCTTCTTCTTCCCTTTTATTCACGTAGCGATCGAGAAGAAGCACAAACACGGTTCCAAGTACAAGGAGCGAAGCGAGGGTGATGCCGTTGACTCCGTTGTGGATAAGTCGTCCAGTTCCAAATAGGAACACTACAGTTGACCCGGCCACCACGACGATGGACCCTGCGACTATGCCAGCGACCGTGAGAGGATGCATTCTCTTCGCGCTCATTTATCAAAGCATCCCTCGATTGAAGCGCCGAGTGACGCTGAATGCGGCCCTAGCACAAGGTTTGTCCGACTAGCGTAAACCGGAAGTTTAGACGACTGCAAAGGACCAGCTCTGATCGGGACCTTTCAGCACGATCAGTTCGGGGAAAAGCGGCGTAAGGTGCGTTATTTGGCCAGAGCAGGCCAGCTCCACCGCACGGCTATCGCTTGCTGCTCTGCCTGAATCTGAGCTTCCAATTCGTGGGGACTCCTGGCCACCTCCGTATCGCCGTTCCCAGAGAACACACCAAGCTGCAGCTCTGTGACAAGGATCGCCGGATGTTGGTTGCCGCTTACGACGGACCGTTTGCCCCGTTCATCAACGGGATCTTTTGAATTGCCATCTTCATTTCCATGGGGGAAACGTCGTGGTGGCGGTCGTCCCGAAGACTCAGCTGGATCCGGTTACTGCGGTCCGTCGTGTTGAGCCTGAGTTCGATCGCGGGATGACTTCTGTACCCGTCGCTGACGCGACCAACAATCGCAGATTCGATGTCAGACGCACGAAGAGTGAGAGTCGGTTCCGGTACACCCGCCTCCCAGAACTTGATAGCGGCAGCGCTGATACTGACTCCAACGGCGGGTACAGATGCATAGGACGATCCGTAAACTCGCCAGCCAAGTCGGCCCAGCTGAGTCTTGACGGGCGGATACACAAAGGTGATGAAATGGCTGGCGTTCGGATCGACATTCAGCATCAGTTCCCACGTCCGGTTCGACTTCCGGCGACGCAGCAATGCCACCACGGCGATGAATGTGAACCCAGCCAGAAGGATGGGCAGCCCAACGCCAATCCACGGCAGGAATGCGTTCGATGCGCGAGCGGATCTCCAAACGACGAGCCACCCAAGTAGCGCGCCAACGAGCAGGATAGGTGCAACCACTCGCCAGTTGAGATTTCTCATTCCGTCAGCCCTCCATATGCGTACATTCCGACCGTCCGAGTTGCATGTCGTCGTCGATGCCGTTCCACCCGATGGGGTAGCTTCACCCCAATCGGTTGTCGGTTTCGTTCGCCACTCCATCTTCCATAGGTGTGACGGCGCAATGCCGGCTCGTCACCACACGTTGTTGCCATCGGCTCACAAGCCCCGCAAACGCTTCGTCATCGACTGGTTTTAGCCGCATGAAATGGCAGGCTTGCGGTGAGATTGGGACGTCGATTGCACGACCCTCGATGTGCATCGTCAGGACTATTGCCCTGTCAGTGGTGACAAAATGGGACACCGTGCCGACGTCTGCGGCAGTGATTGTCGACCATGCAAACCGCCCCACGCGTCGCGCCCCTCCGCGATACCATCTCCACAACTCAAAATTGCTGCCGGTTTCAACAAGCACGAGAAACGCGCCAGACGGCGACTCACTCGATGCAAGCGTGGTGCCAGTGAGCTCCTTCACACCGCTGATGAAGGGCGCTGAGGCATAGAAGGGCACGACCTGAAGTCCCGGATTCGCCTCAGTCATAACTCGAAAAAGTCGACGTCCCGGTCGGTAGCAGCCCCATAGGAACAACCAGCCCAAAGCGATGCCGGCTGTCAGACCTCCGGCAATTTCAAAGAACACCGGCAGCGTGACTGATCCCTGAGCACCAAATGCAAGTGGAATGAGCGTAGGGCCGGCGATTACTAGCAAGACAGCGGCCAGCAGGAAGAGAGCATTGAGTTGCTTCTTACGTGCGGGCGGAAGCCGCCTTGGTTTCATTTCTCCACCGTCCAATATCTACTTTCGTGACCTCTAAACAACACGCTGGCCACAATTAGCCCTGGCACTTTATCTATTTCCAAAGCTTGCCGGCGGCACGGATGGAGTAGTCACGAGATCCATTGAGGCGACCGTGCAGGGTGCTGTCGCTCCATCGTCCGCAGCACAACCGATACCCCAACTTACAAGGCCCTCGATAGCCTCGAACCAGCCGGGTCTTGGCCTCGACCAAGTAAGCGCTCTATCGAACTGCGTCCATGAGGGCCCCGCCTAGCCACTGCTCGACCTCATGCCGCGATCGCAGCCGCACTACGACGAGGTGGGGGTGCTGGAGTTCCAGCAGCGGCACCTGCTCGTCGTACTTCCGCCTGGTCGAGATCGCCCACCGCACGATGTGCTCACGGTCCGTGAACACCGCGTGTAAGGGGCCCTCAACGTTTCCGTTCCACAATTTCTCACGGTGAACCCTGCGACGAATAGTGCGGCGGATCACCCGGGGAAGCGTCACTCGCATGAATGGCAGATCGAGCCACACGAGCAGATCCGCGCGCTCGACAAGCAACTGGCGAGCGGAGCCGTACTGCCACTCGGTCGTCCAAGAATCCCCGGCGATGAGCGTTCGTACATCATCGAGGAATTCTGGACGAGGGACCCAATTCGGGCCATGGAATAGCGAGTCGATCTCAGTTGGCCGACCTCCTGTGATGGCGGCAATCCGCGCAGCAAGAGTGGTCTTGCCCGTGCCAGACACGCCCGCCACAAGTACGCGGCGTGGCCGAAGAGGAAGAGCGTCGTCGTGGGAAAGCATCGACTAAGTGTAAATACGGTCTTGCGAGCCGCTACTTTCCTGGATTCACAGGGTCTTGACGAGGCCGCCGTCAATCATGAAATCTGACCCGTTCACGTTGCCGGCCCGATTGCTGGCGAGCAGGAGCACCAGGTCAGCCACCTCCCCCGGTTCGGTGAAGCGCCCCGTGGTGAATCCGCCCTGCGCTTCGATAGCCCGCGCCTTGGCCGTGTCGAAATCGACACCCATCTTCTTGGCGAGTGTCGCGGCAACACCGCTCTCCCCCAGCCACAACGGAGTTGCCACCGGGCCCGGGCTGATGGTGTTGAAGCGGATGTTCTGCGGCCCGAATTCCTTGGACAGCGATTTGGAGAAGTTCCACACCGCGGCCTTCGTTGCCGAATAGTCGATGACGCCATAGTCGGGAAGGAACGAGTTCACCGACCCGATGGTCACCACGTTGCCGCCGCCCCGCTCAAGCAGGAGCGGGATGGCCGCTCGTGTCGACCTCACGGCTGCCATCAGGCCGAGGTTCAGCGTGGCAAGCCATTGCTCATCCGTGACGCTCAGGAATCCCTCGGTGCGCGGGGTCACGGCGCCGACGTTGTTCACGAGAATATCCAGGCCACCGAATTCAGCAGAGCGTGCCACGAGTTGCGCTGGCGCTTCGTCGGTCGACAAATCGACGTTCACAGACACGACGGCCCCCGTTGCGACGAGCTTGTCGAGCTCAGCCGATCCATGCCGGGAACCGGCGACAACGCGAGCGCCTTCGTCCACCAGCCCCTGGACGATGGCCAGGCCAATGCCCTGGCTTGCCCCTGTGACCACTGCAACTTTGTCTGTGAGCCTGAGATCCATGCGAAGTCCGTTCTGCGCGAAGTCGGTCCGATGAAGAGCTGCTTGAGTCTCACATAGAGTCGCGTTTCGCGGTAGTGAGCGCCGGTGAATATGGCGATGGCAGTAGTGCGCTAGCGCGATACCCCGCAGATGCTCGACCCCATTGACTGCAGGACGGTTGTCGGGGAATTAATGGGTGTCCAGCATCGCCCCGCCAGACCTCCGTACCCGAAGCGGATGGGTCGCGGGCGACCTGAATGGAGCAGCGTGATGTCGATTCAGTTCACCCGACCGGCCAGCCAGACTCCCCCCATCCGCCGCTCAGGTGCCGTCCGCCGGTGGCTCGCGTGGGTATCGATCGCCCTTGTCACCGTCGCCTCGGCCGGCATCGCAGATGGGATCATCGCCGCCCCTGCGCAGGCGGCCGGCCCCGCGGTGATCTCGCTCACCTTCGACGATGCCAACGCTGACCAGCTAACCGCGGCCGCGATCATGAAGACCAACGGCCTGCGCGGGACCTTCTACGTACCGTCCGGGTACGTCAACCAGCCCGGGTACCTGACCGTGGCCAACCTGCAGTCCCTCGCCGCAGACGGGCACGAGATCGGCGGGCACTCCGTGACACACCCCGACCTGGCGACGCTGCCGACCGAGGAGGCAACCAGGCAGGTGTGCAACGACCGGGTCAACCTGACCAACTGGGGGTTCAGGATCACCAGCTTCGCCTACCCGTTCGCGTCGCTACTGACCCCGGCGACCGAGACCATCGTGAAGAACTGCGGCTACAACAGCGCACGCAATCTCGGTGATATCCAGACCCGATTCAGCTGCAGCGGATGCCCGCTCAGCGAGGCAATCCCGCCGGCCAATCTTTTCCAGACCCAGGCCCCAGACCAGGTCGAGAAGACGTGGACTCTCGCCGACCTCCAGAGGTCGGTCACCCAAGCCGAGACCGCGGGCGGTTGGTTGCAGCTGACCTTCCACCACATCGGAGGCAGCGACCCGCTGGCCATCTCGTCGGCTCTCTTCACCCAGTTCGCCACCTGGCTCAAGGCCCGGCCGGCCACGACGAGCGTCAAGACGGTCGACCAGGTGATCGGCGGCACCGTCAAGCCCGTGGTCTCCGGCCCTGCGGTGACGCCCAAGCCGGTGGGCAGCAACCTCATCACCAACCCCGGCCTGGAGACCCTCACGAGTGGTGTGCCGCAGTGCTGGCAGAACGGCGCCTACGGCACCAACACCCCGACCTTCACGACGGTGACCCCCGGGCGCACCGGGGCGCGTGCGGCGCAACTGCGGATGGCCGGCTACTCAAGCGGCGACGCAAAGTGGCTTCCGGCCCTCGATCTGGGCGGATGCTCACCCAGCGCTACCCCAGGGCACAGCTACACCCTCGCCGCCTGGTACAAATCCACCGCCCCGACCCAGATCGAGGTGTATTACCGAACGGGACTTGGCTCGTGGACCTACTGGACGGCGAGTCCGTTCTTCGCCGGCTCGACGAGCTACCTCAAGGCCTCGTGGACGACGCCCGCCCTGCCGGCTGGAGCCAGTGCGATCAGTTTCGGGCTCAATCTCGTCAGCAACGGCACACTCACGACCGATGACTACGAGATGTTCGATGCAACGGCGGCGCCCCCGCCACCGCCGCCACCCGCAGGGACCAACCTCGTGCAGAACGCGAGCCTGGAGACAGCCGGCACAGGCACGACACCGCAGTGCTGGCAAACCTCTGGATTCGGCACGAACACGGCAGCCTTCAGCACGGTGGCGACCGCACGCACCGGCACGAAGGCGGAGCGCCTGATCGTGTCCGGCTACGCAAATGGTGACGCCAAACTGCTGCAGAGCCTGGACAGTGGGAGCTGCGCCCCGCTTGCCATCGCCGGCCACACCTACTCACTGCGCGCCTGGTACACATCGACGGCCGTAACCCAATTCGCCGTGTACTACCGTGACGCAGGCGGCACCTGGGTGTACTGGACCTCAAGCCCGTGGTTCGCCGCGGCCTCGGCTTACACGCAGGCGACGTTCACGACGCCCGCGCTACCGGCCGGTGCCACCGCGATCAGCTTCGGCCTGAACCTGTTCAACAACGGCACCCTCGTCACCGACGACTATGCGATGTACGACTCGGTCGGAGCGCCTGCGCCGTAGGCGCTTGCTACGACGCGTGACGTTAATGCGGATCGGTCAGGTCAACGACCCGCGACTTCGCGTCTGACTTGACGAGCTCGATGCCTTTGAGCGCCGCCGCCTTGGTTTGGTAGCTCTCCGACGTGACGAGCACCTCGCCACTGTGGGCCTTGAGCGTGAAGATGTACCCACCGGATCGGTCTGCACTCAGTTCGTATTTGCCGGACAAGACACACTCTCTTCGTTGAGATGGAGCTCCGCCGGCTACGGGGCCGGTGTCCACACCCTACCGCGCCGCGATCGTGAGGTCGACGAGTTCGTCGACGTCACGTTCAACCGACATCCGCTTACGGACGCGCCCCAGCAATCACCAGTTCCACGAGCACATCCACATCGGATGCCGTCGGCTGCTGCTGACGGCCGAGGACGCGATAGAGGGGAAAACCGATGAGAACGCCGGCCAGGCTGTTCACATCGGCATCCGCTTTGAGCTGGCCCTGGGAACGAGCGGTCTGCAACCGCACCCGCAACAAGTCCTCGTGCGGCCCGGTGAAACGCTCGTAGAGCTGGTCGGCGATCGCCTGGTCATCGGATGACGCTGCGGTGAGGGCCAACGCCAAGCCCATGCCTTCTGGTGTGGTGACATGCGCAACCCAGTCGTACATCCAGGCTCGAACGTCTCGTGAGACATCTCCGGTGTCTGGAATTGCGTCGAGCGACGGGACGAGGCCGCCGTCGAGGGCAGCGTCGGCGACGATCGTGCCCTTCGATCCCCACCAGCGGTAGAGCGTCTGTTTGCCGACGCCTGCCCGCGCGGCGATGGCGTCGATGGTGAGGCGCTCATAGCCCAGCTCGAGGACGAGCTCACGCGTGGCAGTGAGAACTGCGAGACGCGAGGTCTCACTTCGTTTGCGTCCGGCGGCCATTGCATCAGTTTAGGTAGTGCGGGCAGCACGGCTGCGCGTGTAGATTCGGCTTGTGAGACTAATCGTCTCGCAATCGAACACCTAGGAGGTCGGCAATGCCGAATGAAGTTCTCGTAATCATCGGTACCGGCGGCATGGGTGTCGCTGCCAGCCGTCGTTTCGGCGCAGGTAAGACGTTGCTGCTCGCCGACTTCAACGAAGCAGCTCTCGACGCTGTCGCCGTTGCCCTCCGCGAAGAGGGCCAGCAGGTCGTCACCCAGGTTGTCGATGTGTCTTCTCGCGAATCGGTGCGCGCCCTCGCCCTCGCAGCCGCAGAGCTCGGCCCCGTGCGCAAGGTCGTTCACACGGCCGGACTGTCGCCGGCACAGGCGCCGACCGTCGCCATCCTCAACGTTGACCTGCTCGGGGTTGCACTGGTGCTCGACGAATTCGCCGAGGTCATCGCGCCCGGCGGCGCAGGCGTCGTCATCGCCAGCATGGCCGGACACTTCATGCCCCCGATGGATCGTGAGCTCGAGGGCCAGCTGGCACTTGCGCCGACGGACCAGCTGCTGAGCCTCCCAGCCACCGCGCCAGACAACTTCCCCCACCCCGGCGCCGCCTACTCCTTCGCAAAGCGCGCCAACCAGCTGCGCGTGCGCGGCGCAAGCTCCGCCTGGGGCGCAAAGGGTGCACGCATCAACTCGATCAGCCCCGGCGTCATCTCCACCAAGATGGGCCAGCAGGAACTCGCCAGCCCCTCAGGCGCCGGCATGCGCGCCATGGTCGAGGGGTCAGGCACCGGCCGTCTTGGTTCACCGGATGACATCGCAGCCGCCGCCGAATTCCTGCTGTCGGACGCCGCATCCTTCATCACCGGCACCGACCTGCTCGTAGACGGCGGCGCCGTCGCAGCAGTGCTCACCGGAAAGGTCGACCTGTCGGCTCTCGCCGGCTAGCCAGCCTGAGCAGCTACCAGTGCTGCAGCGGATGCCTGAGGGCGTCTGAGCGAGCGTCGCCAGTCCTGGCGGCGCTCGCTTCTGGTTTCGTGCCGGTCTCCGTCGCGGGCGTAGCGAATACAGGAAGCGGCATCCGAAAGTGGCGGATTCTTCCTGTATACGACGACATTCGGCCGATTCATCCGGTATTCGCGACGCCCTGGGCCAATGCGCGTCTGACTGCTCAGCTCACGGCATCCGTTTCAGGCGGCGGAATGTAGGCCGGGCTCTCCGGACTCCGCTTGCGGTGGCCGAGGGCGATCAGCGGGAAGAGCAGCACCGAGAGCATTCCGGCGCCGACAAGGGCCGCGGCGGTGCTGGATGCGAGCACTTTCTGGTCCACCCCGATCTGCGTCACGGCGACGATGATGGGCAGCGCAGTGGCGCTGAAGAACAGGAGTGCGCGGCGGTCGGCCTTTGTGGCGCCGTCCGGTGCAGCGAGTAGCCCTGGAAGCCCGCGCACCACCAGGAACAGCACCACGAACAGCGGCACCGTAGCCAGGGCGAGCGGGTTGCTGAGCAGCGACTCCAGGTCGAAGGTGATGCCGGTGTTGATGAAGAAGACGGGCACCAGGAAACCGAATGCCACGCCATCAAGTTTCATCTCCACGATTTCGCGTGCGCGCGGATCCGCGCGGGCGACAAGCACACGCCACAGCACACCGGCGGCGAACGCACCGAGCAGCATGTCGAGTCCGAGCAGGAGGCTGAGCATCACCAGCGCAGCGACGATGAGGATCACAAACCGCACGGCAAACTGCCCACTCGTGTGCAGCGTGGCGGCGACCAGCCGGTGCAGCCCCTTGTGCGACCCGCGTGCGGCCAGCAAGATCGCCAGCGAGGCAACCACGGCGAACACGAGCAGGACGACGGTCGACGGACCAGGGTTTCTCCCGCTGAGGAACAGAGAGATAGCGATGAGCGGGCCGAACTCCCCCGCGGCACCGATCGCCGTCACCGCACGCCCGAACGGAGTGTTCAGCTCACCGGCGTCGCGGATGACCGGAAGGATCGTGCCGAGCGCCGTCGAGCTCAGTGCGATACCGATGAAGATTCCGGCCTCGAATGTGGGCGCCAGCAGAATGCCAATGACGATTCCCGCGGCGAGTGAGATGAGCCAGCCCAGGCCTGCACGATTGAGCGGGCGACCCTTGATTGCCGCGAAATTGATCTCATTCCCCGCCATGAAGAACAGCATGGCGAGTCCGAAGTTGGCCAGCGTTGTCATGAACTCCGTGGGATGCACCCACCCGAGCAGGCTTGGCCCGACCAGGATACCGAGCACGATTTCGAAGACGATGACGGGGACCTTCACGACCCGTCCGAGCACGGCGGCAAGCACCGGCGCAAGCACGGCAAGAAGCGGAATCACCACCAGGCTCACTGACAGGTCGCTCATTGGTCCCTCCCTCCTTGCAGCCAGTGTGCCAGAAGGAGCGGCTGGCGTCGCTAGCTACCGCGCGTCTTTCCGCCGTGCAGGTCGGGTCGTTGTTGCGGCGAACTATTCGTAGTTGCGTTGTGCGCGCCAGGTCGTAGTTTGCAGCTAGGTTGTGCGCGTCAGGGCTGCGATTTGGATATCCCGGCGCGGACTAGAACGTGTGACTCCGGCTCACCCGGCCAGGTGCCGCTGAGCCTCACCTGCCGAGTCTCTTTTCCCGGCGCCACATCGGCGTCCGCAGCCACCGCCAGGTCTGCTTCCGCGGCCCCGTGTGCGATGGGGACGGCATCCGTTTGGACACCCTCTTCGTGCGTGTGCTCGCCGAGCACACGCGGCACGACGACCGTGAGGTCACCCATTTCGATGATCGTTCGACGCTGCTCTTGGCGCGTCGACACGTTGACAATCGGCGCTGGCAACACCCGCGCGCCGTCGCGACCACTGCCGACGACAACCGCCGTAGGGTCGCGTCGCAGAAGTTCACCATCGACCTCGAAGACCACGTCGGCCTCGTGTCCGCCGGTGAAGGCCGCAGTCGCAACTGCCGCTATGTACACGGGATCACCCGTCGCGTCGTACACCCAGCGCTCACCGAGCACCGAGTGCTCCATGGTGGTGATGAGCCAGTCGTCGCCGCCCTCAAGCGGCGCTCCCCTGTAGGTGAGCGGCACCTGCAGCAGCGGCCCGGCGTCACCGAATCGGACGAGCAACGTCTCGATGCCGACTTCGCCGTCTGGATCGTCGAATCGGTATGCCGCCACACTCGTCACGGCCGCGTTGCCGTCGCCCTCGAACCACGGCTGGGTCGGGGCCCAGTCGGCGATGAGCTGCGCTTTGGTAGGGCGAATATCGGCCTGGTGAATGAGTGCCATGCGTTCGATCGTACGACCGCCACTGCCGTGAGTGAACAGAAAAGTCCCCTAGTCTGGTCGAACAATTGATCGGCGCGGAGTCACTTCCGCTCGCCGGAATGGAAGTGGGGGCTTCACCGAATGACTATTTCGGAGAATGAATCGATTCTGGCTGGCGGCAGTGGAGAGGTCGCGTATCGCGGCGCTGCGGCGGGTGGCGCCCTGCCGTATGGCGCCGTTTCGAACGCTGCCCTGCCGTATGGCGCCGTTTCGAACGTGACACAGCGGATGCTGACAGCGCAGCGTGTCCTCGAGCTCGTCTCGCAGGATCAGCGCGCCCTCGCGGATCTCGTTGCGGCATACGACGGCCCCGGCGATGTGCTCCTCGCGCTGCGTCGCGCAGCCAATCCGCCTACTCCCGAAGATGATCGCCTCGCGATTGAGGACCTCAGGAAGCTCGCCTTTGGTCGCACCACGACTGAGGAAGAACACCAGGCTGCAGCGGATGCCCGCGCGCAGCTGCACCAGCTGGAGCTGTCGATCAACGCGACCGGTGGCGCTGCCGACGCCGTGGCCGACGCCGGGGCCGGCAGTGACGCTGCGCTGGATCGGGCGCTGGCTGCGCTCGGCCGCGGCCACAGCATCGTGGAATCAGCTGCCGTTGCGGATTCGCCCAGCGCGCGGCTATTCGCCCGCCCGATTCCTGACGCTGACGTCGGCACTGGCGCTGGCACTGGCACTGGCGCTGGCACGCTCCCCTCCCCCTCATCCGCCGACGTCAACCAGCTGACAGACGCCCGCTCAGAGCGCGCCTCCCACGCTGCCGCCCCGCACTCACCACGACGTCCGGTAACCCACAAGCGACTGGTTCTCGGAGCCATCATCGCCGGAGCGCTGATCTTCGGCAGCGTGGCCGGCTTCGTGATCGCGCGCAGCGTTCCGGTCGGTAGTGACTCCGCCACCCCTGGCGATCTTGCGGCCGCAGAGAAGTGGTTTGGCTCCGCACAAAATGCCGACGATAAGCTCCCGGTAGCGAATTCCGACCGGTTCGATTCAGACACCACCAGACTCGTACGCGCTCTCGCACCGGGAAATACCGTCTGGGTGGCCAAGTCCTATACGGGCGAGCTCTGCTTGATCAGCCAGTCCGTGCCCGACTCCTTCGTGGGCGCGTGCATCGAGCCTGACCAATTCAAGTCGGCCGGCCTCTCCCTCGTCGATGGCGACCGAACAACAACCTGGGATGGCACGGCCGTGACCATATCGGTCACATCTCCGTAGTCGCTTCCGTCACTCCCGCTGTTCCGTTGCTCCTGGTACTCCTGGGACTTGAGTCACGTCCGCATCGGCGGCCCTCCCACACGCCATCCAGCGCCCTGCGGCCAGCCGCCGTGCCGCATCTGAGTTAAGATTTTGTAGTGTCTCCCTCATCTCATCCCCTCCGCATCGCTCTCGTTTCGCTTCACACGTCACCAGGAGCAGAACCGGGTTCTGGCGACGCCGGCGGCATGAACGTGGTGGTTCGCCACCAGGCTGAAGCGCTCGCCTCTCTGGGACACACGGTGGAGATCCTGACGCGACGGTCGTCATCCGCTGCCCCTGCCGCAACCGAGCTAGCGCCGGGCGTCACGCTGCGCTTCCTCGACGCAGGGCCGGCAACTCCCATCGCCAAGGGCGAGCATGAAGCCGTCATTGATGAATTCCGGATGCGCATGGCCGCGTTCGGCCCCTACGACGTCATCCACTCACACCACTGGTTCTCCGGCATGGCCGCGCTGCCACTCGCGCGCGAGCTCGGGGTGCCGCATGTGCAGAGCTTCCACAGCATCGCCGCCGACGAATCAACTCCGCTGTCGTCAGGCGAACGGCCCGAATCTCCCGGCAGGCTGGTCGGCGAGGCCTGGCTCGCCCGCGAATCGGACGCCACCGTCGCAATCAGCGAAGCCGAAGCTGAGACCGTGGTCACGCGCCTCGGCGGAACGCGAGAACGCATCGCTGTCGTGCCGCCCGGCGTCGACAGTGCACTGTTCCACCCGGCGTCGCACGTGCCTGCCCCTCGTGATGGCCGAGCCGAGCACACGCTCAACAACTCAACCGCGGCGGCCACCTCCGACGCCTACGCACTCGTCGCCGCGCGCCTGCAGCCGCTCAAAGGGCTCGACCTGGCTATCGAGGCAATTGCCGCGGTGCCAGCGGATGTGCGGCCGGAACTTGTCATTTCAGGGGACGCCTCCGGAGATTTCGACGGGTACATCGATGAGCTGCGCGCCCTCGCCGCCCGCAACGGCATCGAGGACGGCGTGCATTTCGTGGGGCCGCAGTCGCGGGTCAACCTCGCGACGCTGATGCGTGAAGCACGACTGGTGCTCGTGCCGTCGCACTCTGAAACGTACGGACTCGTCGCCCTGGAAGCGGGCGCAAGTGGTGTTCCCGTCGTGGCTGCAGCATCCGGTGGTCTGCGCGAAGCCGTCGTCGATGGCGTGACGGGTGTCGTGCTCGACTCCCGCGACCCCATGGTCTGGGCAGATGCCATTACGAGAATCCTGACGGATCCCGAGCTGGCGACGCGCTTGTCGGTCGAGGCACGGGCCCACGCGGAGACGCTGAGCTGGCCGCGATCGGCCGAGCGGCTGCTCGACGTGTACCGCGCGCTTCTGCAGGCGAAGCTCGAGAAATGACGACAGGAGCACGTGACACGGTGAATATTCTTGATTCGGCATCCGTTCTCTTCGTGCATGCCCACCCCGACGACGAGACGATTTCAACGGGTGCTTTGATCGCCGAGTTCGTCGCCCGTGGCAGCACCGTGTGGCTGCTGACGGCGACGCGGGGTGAGCGCGGTGAGGTCGTCGACGGCCCGCTGTCAGGGCTCGAGGGCACCGACGACCTTGTCATTGAGCGCGAGCGCGAGCTGGACAGGGCGACCAACACTCTCGGCATCACCCAGCGGTTCTGGCTGGGCGAGCCCCCGGCCCGCGCGGCCGGCCTGGCTCAGCGGCGCTACCTCGACTCCGGCATGGAGTGGATCCGACCAGGACTCGCCGGACCGGCCGCAGACAGCGACGACGCGGCGCTGTCCGTTACGCCGCTCGACGAGGTGACCGCGGATATCGCCGCGCTCATCGCCCACCTGCAGCCGGCCCTGGTCATCAGTTATGACAGCAACGGCGGCTATGGCCACCCCGATCATGTGCGCGTGCACGATGCGACGGTGCTCGCGAGCCAGGCGAGCGGCGTTCCGTTCGTCGAGGTGCACCACGAACGGGCAGCGGATGTCGACTGGCTCGACCTCGACGCCCACTTCGGCACCGTCTCTGCCGCGCTGCAGTGCCATGCGAGCCAGCTCACCGTGCACGGCACCGACATCGTGCACTCCGGCGGGCAGCGGGAGCCGATCACGACCTCGGTCGGCGTGAAGCTGCTCTAGGAGCGTTCCGCGCTGGGATGTGTGCGGCCCCGGTGTCGTCGCGCCCGTTGTGGCGGACCGCGCCCGCTATAGCGGGCGCGACGAGCGACAACAGGCGCGGTGATCGAGGACGAGGCCGTCCACGGCCGCACCGAAACCCGCAGTTGCGAAGCCAGCCTGCGAGATTTCGAGACACTCGCTGGCGCTCGCTCCTCAATCAGCGGGGCTCCTCAATCAGCGGGGCTCCTCAATGAGCGGCGCCCCTCAATGAGCGGGGCTCCTCAATCAGCGGAGAGACGTCACGCAATCGACACGACGGCAGGATTCGAACCTGCGACAACCGGAATATGAAACCGGCCCCTTCGTCCACTCGGGCACGCCGCGATAGACCAACGCTACGAAAGCCACCCGCCGCTGTCACGCAGATTGCGCCCGCTTACGTCGCGTTGCACCGTGTGACGTAAGCCCGGCACACCCGGGGCATGGCACACCGCAGCGCTCCCCCCACCCCAGCGCTCAGCCCACCCCAGCGCTCAGCCCACCCCGCCGCTCAGTGCACTTAGCGCGAAGCCTGCACCCTCACCACGAAGTCACGCAACAGGCCGCGCCCGGCATCCCAGCCGCCCAGATCGCTCGCTGCGTTCACGTGCCCGAGGCTCCCGACGTGCGCGAAGTCCGATTCCCATGCTGCTGCAAGCTCCAATGCCGCGGCGATCTCGCAGTACGGATCGTTGTCGCTGGCGACGACCAGCGCCGGCACACCGAGGGCAGCCGGCTCAATCGTCAGGAAGGAGGGAGCGTCGGCGGGGAATTCGGGTCCGAAGCGGTCTGGCGGTGCTACCAGGAGCGCTCCAGCCACGCCACCGGGGTTCTGAACCAGCCACTCGGCCACGGCCAGTGTCCCCAGGCTGTGCGCGATGAGGATGGTGTCTGAGCCCTGCAGCGACACCGCGTCGTCTATAGCTCGGAGCCAGTCGCTGAGTTCAGGCTCGTCCCACGATGAGGGGGCGATTCGACGCGACGTGCCGTCATCCGCTTCCCAGATCGACTGCCAGTGTGCAGGACCTGATCCCCCAATGCCCGGAACAATCGTCAGCCGCATGCGTCCCTCATCCGCTCAGTCTGTTGCACTGTATATTCCCCTCCCGACAATCTAGCTGTCGAGCCTGCCGCACTGACCGACAGCCGCCCTTCATGACGCCTTGTTTCCGTGTCGTCGCCGTCACGAACCCGGCCTGCCGATAGATTGTTGACGGCACAAATCACCACACGAAAGAGAGCCGATGGCAGCGAGTTCCGCACCGGGCACTCCCGCCTGGCTGGGCGCATGGAATGATCGCACCGCCCTCTCCCTGCTTCTCGAAAACGGCCCGCTCTCGCGAGTGCGCATCGCCGAACTCGGTGACATGTCAAAGCCCACCGCGTCGCTCGTCGTCACCCGCCTCGAATCGGCCGGGCTCATCACCGTCGCCGGCGAGACGACAACGGGGCAGGGCCGGCCCGCGAAGACCTACACCGCCCGCGCCGACCGCGTGCTGGGCGTCGCCATCGACATTGACGCCAAACGGATGCGCGCCTGCCTCGTCGACGCGCTCGGCACCGACCACGACACCGTCGAGATCCCCCTCCCTGCCCCCGCAACGAAGCGTGATGCCCCGCGCGAGATCCGCGAGGCAATTGAGGCCGCATGCGCGCCGAGCGGGGCAGACCCCGCTGCGGTGCGGAAAGTCTGCCTCGGTGTGCAGGGCTACCTCGACACCCGCGACGATGACCATCTCGACAGCGAGACCCTGCCTGGCTGGCCCCGCACCGGCGTGCGCCGCCACCTCGAAGACTCTCTGCAACTCGAGGTGCAGATCGACAACGACGTCAACCTGGCCGCCGTCGCCGAACGCGCAACGGGCACAGCGACGGATGCCTCCAGCTTCACCCTCTTCTGGCTCGGCAACGGCATCGGCGCAGCCCTCGACCTCGACGGCACGGTCTTCCGTGGCACCTTCGGCGGCGCCGGCGAGATCGGCTTCCTGCCTGCCCCGAGCGGCGTGCTCGGCCATGACGACAAACCGGCCAGCGAGCTGCAGGATGTCATGGGCGCCAAGGCCATCATCCGCCTGGCCCGTGAGCACGACATCCATGGTCGTACCCTTACCGACATCCTCGACGCCCTCGCGGTGAGCCCCGCCAGGGATGCTGTCATCACCGAGTTGGCCCGCCGGGTCACGTTCGGCGTAATCCCCCTGCTGGCAGTACTCGACCCGGCCCTCGTCGTGCTCGGCGGCCCGACCTGCATGGCCGGTGGCGACCAGCTCGCCGCACTCGTCTCTGAGCAGATCCGCCGCACCACCCGGTGGACACCCACCGTCGCCGCCAGCACCGTCAAGGGCAACCCGATTTTGGCCGGCGCCCGCGAGCTCCTCATAGCGGATGTCCGCAACCAGCTCCTGGAGTCCGTCGCGAAGATCAGCGCGTAGGTACGCGCTCCTCCGGTCGATCTCAGGTGGGCGCGCGGAAACGCGCTGGGCACGCGAAATACCGCGCGCCAGGCGCGTTTCCGCGCGCCAGGATTCGGCCGTGCGTCTGGAGGTCGGCTCGCTGTGGTTTCGAGACGTGGCCTCGTTCCTCGGACGCGCCTCAACCAGCGGATGTCGCGAAAACCGGAAACGTTGCCGCAGAGAGCGCGATCCGTCCTGTATTCGGTGACACTTGCTCGATTCATCCTGTATTCGCTACAGGGTGGCGCGGCATGGTCGTGACGCGAATGCCCGATAAACGCCCGCGGATGCGGGCGACCGCTCCACGAGCGGAAAGAGGTCAGGCGAACGCGAGTGCGCGGGCGCCTCTGCGTGAGCGAGCGCGTGCCGGCGTGACCTGACGCTGCAGTGCATCGAGCAGCAGCGCCAGCTGGGCTGCCGGAGCATCGGGCGCCTCAGGATGCCACTGCACGCCCGTGATGGGCGCCGTCACGTGCTCAAGCGCTTCGACGAGTCCGTCTGGGGCGACAGCGGCCGGCACCAGGCCGGCGCCGAGGCGGTCGACAGCCTGGTGATGTGCGCTCTGCACGAGCACGTCGGTTGCACCGAGGCTTGCGGCCAGCCCACTGTTATCGGCGAGGGTCACCGCGTGCGTGGCGAGAGTCTGCTCGACCGGCACATTCAGGTTCTTGTGGAAGCCGTCATCCTCGATGTGCTGCACGAGGGTGCCGCCGAGGGCGACGTTGATGACCTGGAGCCCCCGGCAGATGCCGAGCAGCGGCGTCGACCGCTGCAGAGCGCGGCGAACGATCGCAATCTGGCCGGCATCCGCTTGCTCGAAGTGGATGCTCTCACCCTCGTACCCGGTCTCGGCCCCATAGAAGTGCGGTGTGAGGTCTTCGCCGCCAACGAGCACGATGGCGTCGGCGTCGATGGTCGCGGCGAGCAGGTCTGCGGCCGTGGTGTCTGCGGCGGCGTGACGGCTGACGGTCCAACCGCCGTCGATGCCAACTGCCGCAACGCGCCCATTCAGCGTCTGCACCTTGGCGTGATAGGCGGGGCGATCCGGGCGGGACGCGGTGACCTCAATGATCGCGAGGTGCGGGCGGGAGGTGTACTCACTCATGCTCTCGCTCCTGTCTCGATCGGGCTGCGGAATGTGGCGTCGATTCTGCCGTGAGACCAGTGTGCCAAGGCAAGCGGATGACGGCGACTCCCGTCGTAACAGGCTGCAACACAACTCAAATGGCCGGTTCAGCGACACCGAAGCGGCACCCAGTGTTGCCTGTGACCTCCCAGCGAATTCCTAGACTGGGTCGGCGGCTGGTCGTAAGCTCGGCAGCACGGAAACAAGCTGACGAAGGCAGGCCGATGCGGGCACGACTGACTGTGGGAGCCATCGCCGTGATGACGGTGCTGGTGTTCGGATTCCCGGCTGCGGCATCCGCCGAGAGCCCGGTCACCTTTGGTTCGAGCCACATTTCTGACTCGGTCGGCGCCATCGGCAATGACACCGCCGACGTGCAGGCTGCGATCGACTCCCTCTATTCAGAGACCCAGATCGACCTCTTCGTCGCATACGTCGACACCTTCTCCGGGGTTTCAGACCGCGAGCAGTGGGCAGACCAGACCGCCGACCAGAATGGCTTCGGCACCAATGACGTACTGCTGGCCGTGGCCACTGGGGACCGGCAGTACCAGCTGTCCGTCGCCCCCGACTTCCCGCTCACCGACGCCCAGCTCAGCGAGGTGGAGTCCACGGCCATCGAGCCTGCGCTCCGCGAGAACGACTGGGCAGCTGCCGCAATCGGCGCCGCCAACGGCCTTGCGGCCGTGTCCCTTGGCCAGGAGGTCGTCGCTCCTGACATCACGCCTGGCGAGGCGAATCCGTCGTCGGGAATCAGCGGCTGGGTGGTGTTCCTGATCGTGCTGGTAATCGTCGCGTTGATCGTCATCGGCATCATCTTCTTCGTGCGGAGACGCCGCGCTGTGTCGGGTGGCGGTGCAGGTGCAGGCAAGGCCGGCGTCGACGCGGTGCCAACGGCCACGCTCAAGCAACGTGCAGGCAGCGCGCTCGTGCAAACGGATGACGCCATCAAGACAAGCGAACAAGAAGTTGGTTTCGCAGACGCCCAGTATGGCGCCGAAGTAACGACAGCGTTCCACACCGCGGTGGCAGAATCCAAGGCTCTCCTCACACAGGCATTCACCCTGCAGCAAAAGCTCGACGACGGCGAGCCGGATAGCGAAGAGCAGCAACGCGCCTGGTACAGCGAGATCATCGACCTGTGCGCCAGGGCCAACGCCGCCCTCGACGAACAGGCTGACGCATTCGACGAGCTGCGCCAGCTGGAGAAGCGTGCCCCAGAGGCTGCGGCCGACGTCACCGCGCAACTTCATGCGCTCACCCGGCGCACCGTCGACGGCGCCGCATCGCTCACGGAGCTGGCCGCAACGTACTCGGAGGCCGCCATCGCCACCGTCGCCGACAATATCAACCAGGCAGAGGACCGGATCGCATTCGCTCGCACCGCGATCGAAGACGCCACCACCAGCCTGGCCGCCGACGAGCGGGGAGACGCGGCAGTTGACATCCGCGCCGCCGAAGAGGCCGCCGCCCAGGCCGGCCTGCTGCTCGATGCCGTCGACCGGCTGGGAACCGACCTGAAGAACGCGGCCGGAACGGTGAACTCGACGATCGCCGACCTCGAGTCAGACCTCATCACCGCCAAGGCGTTGCCGGCCGGAACGCCGGCCGCCGAGTCGATTCCGACGCTCGTCCAGGTGACGGAACAGACAATCGCCCAGGCCAAGGAACGGATGGCCGCTGGCCGCACGAATCCGCTTGAACTCGTGCAGTCCCTCGAATCGGTCAACGAGCAGATGGACGCTGCCCTCGCCGGGGTGCGGGATGCCCAGGTGCAGGCGCAGCGGGCTCGCGCCGCGTTCGACCAGACGCTGCTCTCTGCGCGCAGCCAGGTCTCTGCTGCAGAGGACTTCATCACCGCCAGACGCGGGGCCGTCGGCGCCGAAGCGCGCACCAGGCTGGCCGAGGCCGGTCGTCTCGTTGTGCAGGCCGAGTCACTATCGGCGTCTGACCCTGCAACGGCGCTTGCGACCGCTCAGCGTGCAAACTCACTCGCCGCGGAGGCGATCAACCTGGCCCAGAACGATGTCGACGGTTTCCAAAGCGCACAGTACGGCGGCACCTCCGGTGGCGGCATGTTCGGCGGCGGCACAGCCGGTGGCGGCGGCAACGGTGCCATGGGCGCAATCCTCGGCGGCATCCTGATCAATTCGCTCCTGAGTGGCGGCAGCCGATCGGGTGGCGGTATGTTCGGCGGCGGCGGAGGCGGCATGTTCGGCGGGGGTGGCGGCGGACGCCGATCCAGCGGCGGAATGTTCGGCGGAGGTGGCGGCGGACGCTCCCCCGGCAGCTTCGGCGGCAGCGGCACCCGATCGCGGCGCGGCGGTGGCGGCCGCTTCTGACAATCGGCATCACTGCTGCGCATCGCTCAGCCCCAGATCCAGAACCAGATCCAGATCCAGATCCAGATCCACTCAGAACCTGCACTATCCAGAACCAGATTCATCCCGCACTCCCGAAAGGACACTGAAATGGCAAAACAATCCATCTTCGGCCGCATCTCACAGCTGGCCAAGGCGAACATCAACGCACTCTTGGACTCGGCTGAAGACCCCAAGCTGATGCTCGACCAGATGGTGCGCGACTACACGAACAGCATCGCGGATGCCGAGAGCGCGATCGCAGAGACCATCGGTAACCTGCGCCTGCTCGAAGACGACCACCGCGAAGACATCGAAGCCGCATCCGAATGGGGCAACAAGGCACTCGCCGCCAGCCGCAAGGCCGACGAACTGCGTGCATCCGGCAATACAGCGGATGCCGACAAGTTCGACAACCTGGCCAAGGTCGCACTCGGCCGCCAGCTGCAGTCCGAGAACGAGGCCAAGGCCGCTGAGCCGCAGATCGCCTCGCAGACCGCCGTGGTCGAGCAGCTGAAGAATGGCCTGAACGCCATGAAGCAGAAGCTCAACCAGCTGGCGTCGAAGCGTGACGAGCTGATCGCGCGCTCCAAGAGTGCGCAGGCACAGTCGCAGGTGATGGATGCCGTCAAGAGCATCGACATCATGGACCCCACCAGTGAGGTCAGCCGTTTCGAAGAGAAGATCCGTCGCGAAGAGGCGAAGGTTCGCGGCGCGAGCGAGCTCGCGGCATCCAGCCTGGATGCCCAGTTCGAGAGCCTGGACAACCTGGGCGAGCTGACAGAGGTAGACGCGCGCCTGGCTGCGCTGAAGGCGGGCTCCGGCTCGAAGGCTCCGACGGCGTCGTTGGAGCAGTAGTACCGCCGGGCTCCCCCGCTCGGTCTCGAGACGCTCGCTGGCGCTCGCTCCTCGACCACCGGATCCTCCCGTTGGTCGAGGAGCGCCCGAGGAACTCGACCAGCGGGGGCCGCGCGGGTCGAACGCAGCTTCGCGCATGCTGCAACACCCGCGCAGCTGCGCACGACCCGCGCGACGCCGGCAACCGGCATCCGCCCACCAAACCGGCATCCGCCCACCAAACCGCGACCGACGCTGGAAGTCGAACGCCTTCACAGGAGATACTGAGCTGTGCCCCCCACCTTCGTAGTCGTACCGCAATGGCAAGGTTCCGTTTCTCCCCGCGCGATGCGCTTGAGTGATGGTGCGGAGGCGATCAGGGGCGATCTGCCCATGTCCCGTACTCGCGTCGTTGAGATTCCGATCGAAGCCGGCGACGCCCTCGACACCGGCGTCCATCGCTACTCGGCGCTGCACACCGTGCGGGAGCGCCTGGCACACGAACTTCAGGCACTCGAACATCGGGCGGAGTCGGACTGGGTCCTCACCGTCGGAGGCGACTGCGGCGTCTCGCTGACCGCCGTCGAGCACGCGTCCACGGCGCATCCCGATGCCATGGCCGTTGTCTGGTTCGACGCCCACCCCGACCTGCACACCCCAGAGTCGTCGATTTCCGGTGCCTTCACCGGCATGGTGCTGCGCGCGATCTCCGGAGAAGGCGCAGATGGCCTTGCCCTCACCGAGCCGGCAGCCGTTCCGCTCGATCGTGTCGTGCTCGCCGGCATCCGCGACATCGATCAGGCCGAAGCCGACCTCATCGGCGAGCGGGAGATTGCAGCCGTTCCCGTCGCCGTGCTCGACACGCCTGATGCCCTGCTGGCAGCGGTGGGAGCGACCGGCGCCACCGCTGTGTACGTGCACATCGACCTCGACGTTCTCGACCCCTCGGTGATCACGGGCATCTCCAACGCCGTGCCGTTCGGCCTGAGCGTTGAAGCGCTGACCGCGGCAATCACCGCGTTGAAGACCACGTACACGCTGGCCGGGGCGACGATCGCGGGCTTTGCACCATCAACACCGGATGCCGCCAACGACGACCTCTCAGCAATCCTGCGCATCATCGGGGCGCTCACCCGCTAGCCGGCGCACACATACCCGCTGGCAGACACGCTCAGTGGCTGGTTGTGCGGCTAGCATGTGTTCCACGGCGCTTTGTCGTAGTTTCGAGCAGAGGAAACGGCGTGAGATCTCTCACCACCAGGCTGGTCATGCTCATGACCATGTCGTTCCTGGTGCTCGCTCTAGCCCAGTCGCCTGATTCATCAGCGGTAGTCGTCGTCACCGGCGCCGCCGTGCTGGCCATTGCAGCGTTCTATGGGGCCAGGCACGCCACGATCGCCATCTCGTGGGTCACCCTCACGATCGGTGCCAGGTCGCGAGTGCATCGCGAAGTGCTCAGCCGCATCGTTGCTCCCCGGCACCCCAACACTCCGGGTAAGCCCCGCACGCGCGCGCCGTCGCAGTCAGAGGCACTCGCGTAATTCGTCATCCGGGCAGCTCAGCATTCTGAGCACCTCAGGACGCTGGTAACCCAGTAGCCCTGCACGTCTCCGGGACGAGTACGCGAGTCACTTTCGCGACCACTCTTCCCTCTGACTGTAAGGACCACTCACCGTGGACATCTATTCCTTCGCGCCTGTCGCGACGGTGCTCGACGCCGCCTACTCGGTCGTCACCGCACTTGCCTCATCCCTCACTCCGTTTGCCGGAACATTCGCCACCGCCCTCGCCATCGTGCTGATCACCATGTTGGTTCGCACCATGTTGATTCCTGTCGGCCGATCTCAGGTGCGTGCTGAATTCATCCGTCGGAAGCTCGCACCCCAGCTTCAGGAGATTCAACGTCGCTACAAGAAGAACCCGGAACTCATGCAGCGCAAGACCGCTGAGCTCTATGCCAGCGAGAAGGCGTCGCCGTTCGCCGGCTGTCTCCCTACGCTCGCGCAGGCCCCCGTGCTTTCCACGGTATACGGGCTCTTCATCCTCACCACGATTAACGGTCACACGAATTCACTGCTGGCCGATCAGCTGTTCCAGGTGCCGCTCGGCACGTCCCTCGTGCATCTCGTCAGCACGGGCAACTCATGGCCGGGCGTCTCGGTTTTCGTGGTGTTGCTCGCAGTCATCGCCCTGATCGCCTGGCTGTCGCGGCGCACAGCGCAGCGGAACGCGGCGCTCCTGCCTGCACCCCCGACCGGCGAGCTGCCGGGATCGATGCCCGCGATGATGCCGCAGCTCACCGGCATCCTGAGTTGGATGCCGTTCATCACCGTGATCTTCGCGGCGATCGTACCGCTGGCGGCCACGCTCTACCTCGCGGTCACCACGACGTGGACGTTCATCGAGCGCTCGCTCCTGCGGCGTCGGCTCGAGCTGCGGGACGCCTAGCATGGGGAAGTACACGATCAAGGGAGATAACTGTGACAGATGAGCAGCGCATCATCACCGAACGACGCGGGCACGTGCTCATGATCGGCTTCAATCGGCCAGAGAAGCGCAACGCCGCCGACTTCGCGCTGCTCCAGCAACTGTCGCTCGCCTACGCAGAACTCGAGAATGACCCAGAGGTGCGGGTCGGCGTCATCTACGCGGTCGGCGACCATTTCACGGCCGGCCTCGACCTGGCCGACGTCGGCCAGCATCTCGGACCTGACGGCCTGCAGATTGTGCCGGAGGGCGGCATCCACCCCTGGCAGCTGGAAGGCGTCTCGCTCTCCAAGCCCGTCGTCATGGCTGTGCACGGCATCTGCCTCACGCTCGGCATCGAACTCATGCTGGCCAGTGACATCGTGGTCGCTGCGGAGTCAACCTCGTTCGGCCAGATCGAAGTCGCCCGCGGCATCCTGCCGTTCGGCGGAGCGACGATGCGGTTCCCGCGCGCCGCCGGCTGGGGCAATGCCATGCGCTGGCTGCTCACTGGAGACCGCTTCGACGCGGCTGAGGCGTACCGCATCGGCATCGTCCAGGAGGTCGTCCCTGACGGCACGCAGCTCGATCGCGCGCTGGAACTCGCCGAGCGCATCGCCGCCCAGGCTCCCCTGGCTGTGCAGGCCACCCTCGCCAATGCCCGGCTCGCCATCGAGGCCGGAGATGCAGCCGCGGCAGCCGCACTGCAACCGGCGCTCGCCCGCCTGGCCGCCACCGAGGATTCCCGCGCCGGCATGGCAGCGTTCCTGTCCAGGACGCCGGTCGTCTTCACCGGCCGCTAGGGTCAGCTGCGCTGCCGGGCTAGGCTGGCCAAACACTGCGCGAGCATGGGGAGACATCATGGCCACTGTTTACGACCTCATCATCATCGGCGGGGGTGCCGTCGCCGAGAACGTCGCCGATCGCGCCGTGCAGGGCGGGCTCTCGACGGTCATCGTCGAGCGCGAGCTCGTTGGCGGCGACTGCTCGTACTGGGCCTGCATGCCATCGAAGACGCTGCTGCGAAGCGGCGCTGCCGTCGCTGCGGCTAAGCGGGTGCCTGGCGCTGCTGAGGCTGTGACGGGCACAACGGATGCCAGGGCCACACTGAAACGACGCGACACCATCGTGCACAACTGGAGCGATGAAGGCCAGGTCACCTGGCTGAACAAGACAGGCATTGACCTTGTGCGCGGCCATGGCCGTCTCACAGGGGTGCGCGAGGTCACGGTCAGCACTCCGGGAGACGGTGCGGGCCCTGACGGCGTTGGCACCCCGAGCACCCAGGTGCTCACCGCCAGGTCTGCCGTCGTGATCAGCACCGGATCCGCGCCGCTCCTCCCCGACATCCCCGGCATCGGCACGGTCTCCCCGTGGACCAGCAAGGACGCCACCAGCGCGCACGAGGTTCCGGCCAGCCTCGCCGTCATCGGCGGTGGCGTGGTGGCCGTCGAGCTGGCGACCGCATACGCTTCGCTGGGTTCCGCGGTGACCATCATCGCGCGCAGTGCGCTGTTGCATGGCCAGGAGCCGTTCGCCGCGAAGCTCGTGACCGATGCGCTGCGAGGCAACGGCGTCGAGGTGCTCATTGGCCGGTCGACCCAGCGGGCGGCGTTGAACGAGCGCGGAGACACCGAGCTCACCCTCGACGACGACTCCGTGGTCACCGCGGCGAAGGTGCTCGTGGCCACCGGACGGATCGCCCGAACCATGGACCTCGGGCTCGCCACCGTCGGCTTGACCGACGGCGACTGGCTGCCGGTCGACGACACCATGCTCGTGCAGGGCGACTCCCCCGCGCTGGCCGGCCAGTGGCTCTACGCGACCGGCGACGTGAACCACAGGGCTCTGCTCACCCACCAGGGCAAGTACCAGGCCAGGGCGGCCGGCGATGTGATCGCAGCTCGCGCGAAAGGCCTGCCCGTCGATGACTCTCCCTGGGGAGCTCACGTTGCCACGGCCGACCATGCAAGCGTGCCGCAGGTGGTGTTCAGCGACCCTGAGGTAGCATCCGTCGGACTGACGAAGGCCGCAGCGGAGAAGGCTGGACACCGGATTCAGGTGGTGGACTACGACATGAGTTGGGTGGGTGGGGCGACAATCCTGGCGGATGACTACGTTGGCCAGGCCCGCGCCATCATCGATCTCGACCGTGAGGTGCTGCTCGGCGTGACCTTCGTTGGCCAGGATGTCGGTGAGATGCTGCACTCGGCCACCATCGCGGTCGTCGGCGAGGTGCCGATCAACCGACTCTGGCACGCGGTGCCGAGCTATCCGACGATGAGTGAGATCTGGTTGCGGCTGCTCGAAGAGTATGGGCGCCCTGCCGACCACCAACGCCCAACCGAAGACCTACGCTAGAGCCGTGCGCAGCATCCTCTTCGACTCTCCCCTCAGCCGGGCCGGCTACCTGTATGCCACCACGGTCGGGCTTGTGTGGGGCGCAATCTGGAGCACAGGACGCGTCGAGCGACGCGCAGGTCTCATCGTCTTCCGCGGCATGCCGAAATGGGCATTCGGCCGCGGCGGGTCGTGCGTCGGCGGCTGCTACCTCACCAACCAGAACGTGTCTGACGACGTGCTCGAGCACGAGGCCGTGCACAAGCGCCAGTGGCAGCGCTACGGAATGGTCTTCCCGCTGTTGTACCTGGTCGCCGGTCGCAACCCGCTGAAGAACCGCTTCGAGATCGAGGCCGGCCTCGAAAAGGGCGGCTACCTCCGCAAGCCCTCTGCCACAGTCTGACGATTCCGGCTGCCCACCCGCTGGCACCGCCGAGCCAACAGCGACGGCGCCGGCGCCGCTACACGGCCTCGTTCCTCGGGCGCTCCTCAATCAACGGATGTCGCGAAAACCGGAAACGTTGCTGCAGAGAGCGCGATCCGTCCTGTTTTCGACTACAAATGGCCGATTCATCCTGTATTCGCGACAGGGCCGACGGAGAGTGCAGCTCTAGAGCGCGGGCGCCACGCCCCTCACGCGCGGAATGACCATGGGTGTCCCTGCCTCAGGGTCGGTGATGACCACGCACGCCAGCCCGAAAACATCTTCGATGAGGTCGGCCGTCACAACATCGTGTGGGGCGCCGGTCGCTACGATCTGCCCAGCCTTCATGACCACGAGGTTCGTGGCGTAGCGGGCAGCCTGGTTGAGGTCGTGCAGCACCGCGACGAGGGTGCGGCCCTCGTTGTGCAGCGCACTGCACAGTTCGAGCACCTCGTACTGGTGCGCGATGTCGAGGAATGTCGTGGGTTCGTCGAGCAGCAGCAGTTCAGTTTCCTGGGCAAGAACCATGGCGATCCAGGCGCGCTGGCGCTGCCCGCCGGAGAGTTCGGTGACGTAGCGCTCAGCCAGGTCGGCGATACCGGTCGAGGCCAACGCCGTCGCGACGGCGCGTTCATCGGCCGGCGACCACTGCCGGAGCAGGCCCTGGTGCGGGTAGCGTCCGCGGCTCACGAGGTCTTTCACCGTCATCGCCTCTGGGGCGATGGGGCTCTGCGGCAGCATCGCGAGCTCCCTGGCAATGGCGCGGCTGCGGAGCGAGCCGATCGGCTGCCCGTCGAGGAGCACCGTGCCGGCCTCCGGCTTCAGGGTGCGGGACAGCGCCTTGAGCAGGGTTGATTTGCCACAGGCGTTTGGACCGATGATGACGGTGAAGCCACCGTCGGGAATGGAGACGTTCAGATCGTCAACGACGACCCGCTTGTCGTAGGCCAGGCGCAGATGTTCTGCGGCAAGTCGTGACGTGGCCACTAGACCGTTCCCTTCTTCCACTCGCCCAGCAACAGCCAACCGAGGTAAATTCCGCCGAGCCCCGCCGTGAGGATGCCGACCGGCAGCTGCACTGGAAGGGGCGACTGCTGGGCGAGCAGGTCAGCGAATGCCAGCAGGAGAGCTCCGGCCAGCGCTGACATGACGACATTCGGACCGGGCGCCCGCGTGAGCCGTTTGGCGATCTGGGGCGCGATCAGCGCGATGAATGCCACGGGCCCAGCCACGCTCACGGCGGCTGTCGCCAGTCCGATTCCGGTCAGGATGCTGAGCACCCTGGTGCTGTCACTCCTGCCGCCAAGGGCATCCGCTTGCTCATCGCCCATCTCGGCCAGCTGCAGGCGGCGGCTGAGCAGCAGCGACAGCGGCAGGAAGACAATGAGTGCGCCCCAGATGATCGCGGCATGCTCCCATGACCGTGAAGCGAGGCTGCCGTTGAGGTAGGACGCCAGCATGGTGGCCTGCTCAAGGCCGGTACGGGCAATGGCGAACTGCACGAACGCCAGCGACATGGCCGAGACTCCGATGCCCACCAGCAGCATCCGTGTCGGGGATGAGAACCCGGTTCCCGTCGCGAAGAAGACCACCCCCATGGCCACGAAGGCACCGATGAGCGCGCCGACGGGCAGTGGCACAATACCGGTCCACATCACGCCGAAGGCTGCGGCGCCGGCGGCAGCCCCCGAAGTGAGCCCGATGACGTCTGGGCTGCCGAGCGGGTTGCGCGTGACGGTCTGGAAGAGGGTGCCGGCCACGCCGAAGGCCGCACCGGCGGCAATGGCCACCACAACGCGCGGGCCGCGGATGACACCCAACACGATCTGGTCTGTGCCTGTCGCGTGCCCGAATAGTGCGGAGACCAGCCCGGGCAGCGAGACGCCGAGTTTTCCGAGGGTGAGTGCCAACACGGCGACGACGAGGATGGCGAGCAGGAGGAGCCCAGCGACGATGAGGCTGCGGCGGCGCACGCGCAGGCTCAGCCAGCTGCCCACCCGAATTGTCGCCTCGCGGGCGGGTGACACCTGCGACTGCGACGGAGCTGTGGGCTGCGGCTGCAGGGCGCGCGACGACTCGCTCACTTGTGCACCTTCATCCGTCGCACAGCGAGAATCAGAATCGGGGCACCGACGAACGCGGTGATGATGCCGACCATGAGCTCAGCGGGGCTCGCGATCACGCGGCCAAGGATGTCGGCCGCGAGCAGCAGGGCCGGCCCCGCCAGCAGGCTGTACGGCAGCAGCCAGCGGTAGTCGCTGCCGGTCACCGACCGCACAATGTGCGGCACGGCAAGGCCGACGAACGCGATGGGGCCCACGGCAGCGGTGGCCGCAGCGCACAGGAGCGTGGTTGCGATGGCACCCAGGATGCGGGTGCGCCCGACATGTGCGCCGAGCGCGCTGGCCGTGTCGTCACCGAGCGCGAGTGCGTTCAGGGATCGAGCCAGCCCGAGGGCGAGAACGAGACCCACCACGACGAACGGCAGAACGTCGAGAATCAGCTGCGGGTCGCGGCCGGCGAGCGAGCCGATCACCCAGAACCGGTAGCTGTTGAAAACGGCGGGGAAACTGAGCGTGATCGCCTGGATATAGGCAGCGAGCACCGCCCCGACCACCACGCCGGCGAGTACCAGCCGCACGGGTGTCGCCGTTCCAGACACCGATCCGAGCAGGTAGACAACCACGACCGCGAGCAGGGCGCCTGGCAGGGCAACCCACACGCTGGTTGCCGCAGAACCCAGGCCGAAGAAAGCGGATGCCGTGACAATCGCCGCCGCCGCCCCTGCGTTGACGCCGAAGAGCCCTGGGTCTGCGAGCGGGTTGCGCGTGATGCCCTGCATGACAGCGCCGGCCACGGCCAGGCTTGCTCCGGCGAGGAGTCCAAGGATGGTGCGCGGAATCCGGCTGGCGACCACGGCGTCAGCGTAGGTGTCGCCCGGATTGAAGAGCGCGTTGATGACGTCGGGCAGCGGCACGTACTTGTTGCCGATGGCCAGACTGAGCAGCATCACGACGACCAGCACAACGGCGAGCACGACGAGTCCCGTCGCCAGGCCGATCTTCGGCCAGCGCGGCAGACGACGCTCACGCGCACGACGATCGGGCGCAGGGATCCCTGCGCCCGATCGGTCGAGTGACGTGGTGTCAGTCATTACTGCTTCGCGTTATGCAGCTGCGGTTCATGTTGCTGTCTTTACTGTCTCTGGCCACGCGCTCCTGCGGGGTTTTCCCTGCAGGTTTCAGGCAGTGTGCCTACTTGGCGACGTTGGCTGCCGCGTCCTGGATCATCGGGACGAAGGCGTCGAGGGCCCACGGCACGCTCAGCGGGGTGAGCAGGCTCGAAGCCATGGCGAGCTGGTTGTCAACGTTCGGCACGTATGACCCACGGGCGAATGCCGGGATCTGGGCGAACAGCGGCTGTGACTCGATCGCCTGCTGGTTCTCGGCGTCGTTGAACCAGGTGAAGAGCACGTCAACGTCGTTCAGCAGGTCGGCCTGTTCGAGTCCGACCGTTGAGGCGAACGTGCCTTCCGTCAACGGCACAGCGGCGACAGTGGGGTCAACGGTCAGTCCGAGACCGGAGATGAGGTCGACCCGCGGGTCGCCGGACTGGTAGAACGCCAGCTGGCCGGGCTCTGCCGTGTAGACATACGCGAAGCTGAGGTCAGCGAATTCGGGGTTCTCTGCAGCCGTGTCTGCGAGTTCGGTGGAGATGCCCTCGATGAGTTCATCGGCTGCGTCGCTCTTGCCGAGTGCCTTGCCGATGATGCTGATCTGGTCGTCCCAGCTCGTCTGCCAGGCCTCCTCAGGGTATGCAACGGTCGGGGCGATGGCCGAGAGCGTTGCGAAGTCCTCAGCGGAGAGGCCGGACTGCGGGGCGAGGACCAGGTCGGGCTTGAGCGCGAGGATGGCCTCGACATCGACCTCTGGGTACACGTTGAAGGTCTCTGGGAGCTCGTTGCCGGACTTCTCGATGGCGTCACGAACCCACGGGAAGTACAGGTCTTCGTCGCCGCCCCATGTTGCCGCTTCGACACCAACGGGTGTCTCGCCAAGCGCAACGACGGTGTCGGCCGAACCCCAGCCGATGGTCACGATGCGTTCTGGTGCCGCAGGAATCACGGCGTCGCCGAGGGCGCTGGTGATCGTGACGGGGAACGCCGCATCGCCAGAGGCATCCGCTGTGGAGTCGTCGGTGGTTGCTGAGCACCCAGCCAGGAGCAGTGCAGCCACTGCGGTGGCTGCGACGACGGTCGCGCCTGTCATCCGGCGGGCAAATGTGGTCCTGGGCACAGGAGTTCCTTTCAGAGAAACGCTGCAGCTGCGGGGCGCTGCAGTTCGGTAAAGCATCGTGGTCTCGCGAGGGGCGCAGCGGTGTGCTGGCGCCAGCGAGAGGTGTTAGTTGAGTTCAGAGCGACCCGCGCGCCAGTAGCCCATGAAGGCCACCTGCTTGCGGTCGATGCCAGACTCGGTCACGAGGAAGCGGCGCAGCGACTTGATGACGCTGGCTTCGCCGGCAAGCCAGGCATAGAGGCCATCGTTGCTACGGCTGGTGTTCTCCTCTGGCACTTCCCAGAGGAGACCCTTGTCGATATCGACATCGGCGAGCTCAGGCCCCGAGGTTGGCGCGTTGAGGAAGCGTGACGTCCATTCACGCACGGCGGGCGCGAGGCCAGAACCGTGACCCTCGTGAGTGTCGCCAGCAGCGTTTGACGCATTGCGAGCGAGCCAGGTCACCTGGACGCCAACGGGAGAATCAGTTTCGAGGAAGTCGGAGGGTTCTGGGACCTCGATGAACGCGCAGCCCGTCGCGGTGCGGGGCAGGGCGGCGAGGATCGAGCAGATCGCGGGGGCAGCTGTCTCGTCGCCGGCGAGGAGAACAGTGGCGGCGTTGCCCGGTCGCCATTCGACGCCCGAGGTCGGATCCGCGCCAAGGGCATCGGGGCCGACAATCATGAGCTTGTCGCCAACTGCAGCGGATGACACCCAGCGCGACGCAGGACCGGCATCGCCGTGCAGCACGAAGTCGATATCGATCTCGCGCTCTGCCTGCCGCACGAAGCGAACGGTGTACGTACGAATAGGGTTGCGGGCTTCCTCTGGCAGCTGGCGCCACGCGGTGTACCAGTCCTGGCCATCGGGCAGTTCAGAGATGCCGATTCCGGGGAGAGGCAGCACGACCTTGACCCGCTGGTCGAGACCGACAGTCCCGAACTCGTGCAGGTCGTCACCGGTGAAGGTGACACGCAGGAAGGTTGAGGAGAGCTTCGTCAAGCGAGCAACTGAGACATCGAACAGACGGAAGCTTGGCTTCGGCTGTCGAGGCGCGGCGCGCGTCACCTCAGGGGCGTCGGTCGAAGTAAGCATTACCTTAGTATGGCATGCCTTACCTTTGTGCGCCAGTGAAATATCTCGGCGGACTGAGATCGTCGGTAGCGCCAACGACAAAGCGCCCAGTCAGAGACCGGGCGCTTGAAGGCGACTGGCTAGCTGGCCAGTTCGTAGCTCGTGCTGTGGCGAGCGTCGCAGTCGACGTAGCTGCCAACGACGGCGCTCGTCGCGACATCGGTGACATAGCCGCCGACGACAGTTGCCGGTGCGGCATCCACTGTCACGTATCCAGTCGAACCCGCGCTGGTGCGTGCGGCGGGGACGGTGATGTATGAGTTCATTTTCTTCTCCTTGTCCACATGCGAAATGCATGCGGGTTCATGTGAACGCAGAGCTTCTTTGGACGGCGTACGGTGGGGCATCCGGCAATCGGCAGACGACCGGATGCCCCGCTTGCGTTACCGGGTTGGTAACGCGAGTGTGATGGGCTGTGTCGAACTATTCGGCGATAGCCGAGTAGGCGTCAACAGCGCTCAGCGCGGCAACAAGCTGCGCGCCGAGTTCAGCATCAACGCTGGTCCAGTACCAGATGGCGCGTTCCCGCACCTCTGGACGCTGGACACCGCTGATGGCGTCGGTGATGGTGTCGAGGAAGCGAGCCTTGGCTGCGTCATCGAACACCTCGCGGTAGAGCGTTCCGGCCTGGCCGAAGTCGCTGTCCTCTGAGCGCAGCGTCGCTGCGCTGCGCACGAGGTCACCGTCGCTCTCCCAGCTGCCGGTGCCGGCTGCTGCGGCATCCGCTGCAAACCCGCCGAGCGAGTTGGGAGCGTAGACGGGCGTCGCTGCGGAGTTGAAGCCGTGACGGGCCGCGCCATCCTGCGAGTAGTTGTTGACGGGTGCCTTCGGCGCGTTCACCGGGATCTGGATGTAGTTCGCACCCAGGCGGTAGCGCTGGGAATCCGGGTAGGAGAACACGCGAGCCATCAGCATCTTGTCGGGGCTGATGTCGATGCCGGGCACCGTGTTGGCGGGCGAGAATGCTGCCTGCTCGATCTCGGCGAAGAAGTTCTCCGGGTTGCGGTTCAGCGTGTGCGTTCCCACCTTGATGAGCGGGTAGTCAGCGTGCGGCCAGACCTTGGTGACGTCGAACGGGTTGAAACGGTAGGTCTTGGCTTCCTCGTACGGCATGACCTGTACGTGGAGGTCCCAGGACGGGAAGTTTCCGGCCGCAATGGCCTCATAGAGGTCGCGGCGGTAGTGGTCAGCGTCGCCACCGGCGATGAGTTCAGCATCGCTGCCGTCGATTTCGACGTTGCCCTGGTTGGACGTGAAGTGGTACTTCACCCAGAAGCGCTCACCCTCAGCGTTGATCCACTGGTACGTGTGTGAACCGAAGCCGGGCATTTCGCGCCAGGAGCGCGGCAGGCCGCGGTCACCCATGAGGTAGGTCACCTGGTGTGCGGACTCAGGGGACAGCGTCCAGAAGTCCCACTGCATGTCGGCATCGCGGAGACCGGAACCCGGAAGGCGCTTCTGCGAGTGGATGAAGTCGGGGAACTTGATGCCGTCGCGGATGAAGAACACGGGGGTGTTGTTTCCGACGATGTCGTAGTTGCCCTCGGTCGTGTAGAACTTCAGCGAGAAGCCACGCACGTCGCGCCAGGTGTCAGGGGAACCCTGCTCGCCGGCAACGCTGGAGAAGCGCTGGACGGTCTCGGTCGTCGTGCCCGGCTGGAACACGGCTGCACGGGTGTACTTCGAGACGTCTTCGGTGACCTCGAAGGTACCGAATGCTCCGCCGCCCTTGGCGTGCACAACGCGCTCCGGGATACGCTCGCGGGCGAACTGCGCCAGCTTCTCGAGCAGGTAGCGATCGTGCAGCGCCGTGGCGCCGTTGGGGCCAGCGGTCAGCGAGTGATCGTCACTCGGAACCGGGGTACCGGTCTGAGTGGTCGTGGGGAGAGTAGTCATGCTTCTCGATTCGATTCAGTAATGGTCAGGACAGCGAAAACAAGTGTGGGGAAACTGTGGGTCGGCAAGCGGGCTGCCGAACAATGCGCGGGTTAACCGCAAGGGAGCTAGATGACGGGACCGATTGCCTGTTGGGCTTCCGCGGCCTGGCAGGCTGAGCACACGCCCCAGAACGTCACCTCGGCTGACTGCACTGCGAATCCTGAGGTGTCGGCCGGCACCAGGCACGGCGCCTCACCGATCACGCAGTCGATGTCGGTGACGGACTTGCACTGCGTGCAGACAGCGTGGTGGTGGTTGTCGCCGATGCGACGCTCGTAGAGTGCCGCAGAACCTGCTGGTTCGATGCGGCGCGCGAGTCCGGCGCCGGTCAGAGCGGTCAGCACTCCGTACACCGCTTGAAGCGAGGTACCCGGGAGCTCGGTGCGCACGGCGGAGTACAGCTGGTCGGCATCCGCATGGGGAATCGTGACCAGCGCAGACATCACGGCAACGCGGGGGGCCGTGACCTTCAGGCCGGCAGCGCGAAGGCTGTCAACGACGTTCGGCGACGCGTTATCGACCAACACAGTGGCGTCGAGCGCGGCGGCAGTATCTCCTACCGCTTCGGTCTGTTCCACTGTGTTCATATGCCCATTCTAGCAGTTGTTTTGAATTACTCAAAACAACGGCGGCAGAGCTACGCGCCTGCAGGCGCCCGCAACTGCCATCGCAGGCGGCGTTCCAGCTGGGCGCCGAGCGCGAGAAGCGTGGCCTCTCCCCCCGGCTTGCCGATCAGCTGCACACCCATGGGCAGGCCATCTGCCGTCGTGTGCACGGGCAGCACAATGGCCGGCAGCCCGGAGACATTCACCATGGACGTGAACGGCGTGTACTGCACCTGCTGCTCGAAGTTACGCTCACCGTCGTTCTGGTCATACCAGCCGACAGGCCGGGGCGTGAGCGCCAGTGCGGGCGTGAGAACTGCGTCGAATCGCGACAGCTGGCGAATGAACGAGCGTTCGTACAGCGCCAGTGCCGCAAGGGCGTCAGCGAGCTGACGGGCCGACAGCGCACGGCCGCGAGCCAGCAGCCAGGCCGTGAGCGGTTCGAGCATCGCGAGTTCGGCATCCGTCTCTGCGGGGATACCGGCGGCTCCCGCCTGCCAGATGGTCCTGAACGCAGGGGCATAGCTGTGATCGGCCACCAGGGCGGTCTCTTCAAGCCCGTGGCCGAGCGCCACGAACTCGTCGATCGCCACCTGTAGTGCGGCGGTAGCCTCTGCAGAAATGCGGATGTCATAGGCGTCGTCCCAAGCGGATGTCGTCATCACGCCCAGTTGGTAACGTCCCTCGCCGCGCACCGCCGCCGCGAGCAGCGGGGCGTCGTCGGCCGGAGAGCGCAGCGCGAAGTGGTGGTCTGCGTGACCACCCCGTGGCGTGATCATGGCGTCGAGCAGGAGGGCGGCATCCGCTACCGTTCTGGCCAGCGGGCCGGCGACGGGGAGCCCGGCGAGCTTGTCGATACCGGACGACGCTGGGATCAGCCCTCGACTCGGCTTCAGGCCGACGAGCCCGCAGGCGGCCGCGGGAATGCGCACCGATCCGCCGCCGTCGGAGCCGGGAGCGAATGGCAGCAGGCGCGCCGCGACAGCGACTGCAGCTCCGCCGCTTGAGCCTCCGGCGCCGAGTGCCGGGTTCCAGGGGTTGCGGGCAGGTGGAAAGGCCAACCCCTCTGTATACGACGGCAACCCGAACTCGGGGGCGGCGGTCTTGCCGAGACTGACGGCGCCGGCATCATCGAGCCCCTGGGTGAGTTCGTCAGATTCGTCGGGCACGAAGCCCGCCATGAGCCGGGAACCGAACTGGGCTGGCACGCCGGCGCGCAGCTGGAGATCCTTGTCGCCGAACGGCAGTCCCCAGAGCGGCGCGGTGCGGGGAACCTCCTCCTGCACAAACCGGGCACGAGCGCGGGCGTTGTCGGCCGTCACCGTGGCGAATGCGCCGAGCGTCGGGTTCGACGCGTCAATGCGTGCCAGGTAGTGCTCGGTGAGCTCCGTGGGGCTGACGGCTCCGGTCTGCAGCTGCTGCCACTGTTCGAGGGCGGTCAGGTCATGCAGTTCAGCCATGGCTTGAGCCTACTCAGGCCGGGGAGGTAAATGGCTGTCGTGAATTCAGCTGGGCGCGCGTTATCCCGGCTGGCGCGCGATAAAACGCGCGCCTGAGGGGATTCCGCGCGCCAAGACTCGGCTGCGGACGCACCGGCCAGGAAGATGGACTCGGTCAGCTGCCCGTCGCGTTCAGCTGCTCGTCGAGTTCGGTGAGCAACCGTCCGAAAGCCGCTGGGGCGTTCTGCACGACAGATCGTGCGGTGATGGCTCCGGCCCAGTGCGCCTTCTGCGCCACATTGATGATCTCGAATTCGACGACGGAGCCCTGTGCGTCCTGTTCCGGCCGAACGCGGTATTCGGCCCTGTACCACCAGTCCCCCTCGACGATCACGAGTCGTGCGTCTGGATCGGTCAGCATGTGGCCACCGGCCTCATCACCGGGAATGAGCCGGGCGACGAGAAGCGGGTAGACGTCGTCTGGCGACGCATCCAGATGCCCGGCGAATGAGCGAAGCACTGTGTGCTTGGCCGGGAGGTCAAAGTGATGGTCGGTCATACTCCGACTTTACGCACCCACTAGCCTCGAGTGAGGCCCGCGGCATGCGGACGCCCATCGCCACGTGCCTCGTCACACCCACGCCCCGCCGAGAACGGACACACCATGGGCTACCTGTTCCTCGCCATCGCGATCGTCACCGAGGTGGTCGCAACCAGCTTTCTGAAATTCGTGTCAGGGCCCGACCCGCGCTGGTGGGCGTACGTGGTCGTGGTGGTCGGGTACGTGGTGTCATTCGCGATGCTGTCGCAGTCGCTCAGCCGGGGAGTGCCGCTCGCCATCGGCTACGCCATCTGGTCGGCGATCGGCGTCATCCTGGTGTCGGTGGTGAGCTGGGTATTTTTCAAAGAGAGCCTCACCTGGGTACAGATCACCGGGATGATCCTCGTGATCGTCGGTGTCGGCCTGCTGGAGCTGGGCGCCGCGTCGAAGTAACGCCGCCGAATTGGCCTAAACGGCCAGCGGGATGAGCACAATTCCGGCCAGCGCGATAGCGCCAGCCGATGCGGCGATGATGCCAGACAGTGCGACCCGCGACCAGATTCGGGCGCGCCCGCTGGCCGCCTGCACCTCGCGCTGCAGGCGCTCGAACCGGTTGATGTGCCTGATGGTGTCATCTGTCACACGGGCGACGCTGCTCCACTCCCCCTGCTCGCGGAGGGCCCGTTCGTAGAGCGTGAGCGCGCCGTCGGTGTGCACGCGTTGCCCGGCGGCCAGCCAGTCGCGCACATCTGTCGCCGGCAGCACCGTGATGATCCCGTGGGTCTTGCCCAGCTTCATCGACACCGGTGCGACCAGCACGATCAGTGGAATGATCTCGACATTGGCTCGCACACGCGCAGACAACAGACCAGCCGCACGAATGGTCTCCTGGCGGCTTTCGGCGAGCGCCTCTGTGCGTTTCCGGCCGATGGTGAGCGATCCGCCGTCGACGACGACGGGGCGACCGCCATGTTCAACCGTGGTGACGGAATAGAGCCCGCTCGGCCCGATGAGAATGTGGTCGATGACGTGTGAGCCATCCGCTGATGGCAGGGCGTGCAGCACCGTCCACTCCGGTGACAGCGTGGTGAGGACGCGAGCGACGGCACCTTCTGCCACGGCTTGCGGGAATGCCTCGCGTGCTTCCGGATCGAGCGGGCAGCGGCCGAAGAGCCTGCCGAGCGCTCCCCTGGGCGTCGCATGCGCCTGGATCCGAAGGCAATCCTGGATTCCGTCGTAGACCGGCCCGCGCGCGCGAAGCAGGGTCTCGGAGTCCACTGGCACCGGTTCAAACGGCATAGCGTGACCCGCAACGGCTTGTGGCACAATTCCTCCACGCTGAACTTAGTGGCGAGGAGGGATCCCCCGCTAGTCCCCAAACGTGTGACAGAACGCGGATCTGCTGCATTCCGAACACGAACGGATGCCTACTTCAGGCTCTTCTGCATCATCACGATGCCGAGCCAACGCTCGAACTTGAAGCCCACCTTGCCCATGCGACCGATTTCCTCGAAGCCGAAGTCGCTGTGCAGCTTGATGGAGGCATCCGCTCCCTGGTCTGCGATGACGGCGATGACCTCTTTCAGCCCTGCCTGCTTCGAGCGGGCAAGGAGCTCGGTGAGCAGCACGCGCCCGAGGCCTTTGCCGGTGGATGCCGCGCCCAGGTAGATCGAGTTCTCGACCGTGAACCGGTAGGCCTTCTTCTGCTTCCAGGGCGAGACGAGCGCGTAACCGAGAATCTGGCCCCTGGTGGATTCGGCCACGATGAACGGCATGTTGAACTTGGCCAGGTAGTCGAACTTGTCGCGCCACTCCGTGAGGGTCATCGCGTCTTCGTCGAACGTCACGGTGCTGTTGGCCACGTAGTAGTTGTAAATCTCCCGAATGTGCGGGAGATCTGCGCGCGTGGCATCCCTCAGCGTGTACTCGAATGGCGCCTCTGGTTCAGGGGCCGGCCGCAGGTGCGGTGGCAGGCGTCGTCTCGGCTGGTATTCCTCTTCGAGCACGGCGCTCCCCTTTCCTGTCGCGGTACATTTCACGAACGGTCATCGCGCTATCGCGCTGTCGCGCCGCGAGTGATGCAGGTCAAGATTAGCTGAGCGACCAGTCGACGGGGGCAGCACCCTGCTCCACCAGCAGCTCATTGGCCCGGCTGAACGGGCGGGACCCGAAGAACCCGCGCCGCGCAGACAGCGGGCTGGGATGCGCGGATTCGATGATCGGCGTATCGCCGAGAAGTGGCCGCAACGCCTGGGCGTCCTTACCCCACAGGATCGCCACCAGCGGCGCATCGCGTGCCACCAGTGAGCGGATGGCGTGGTCGGTGATGGCCTCCCAGCCGCGACGTCGGTGCGAGCCTGCGCTCCCGCTCTCCACGGTCAGCACTCGGTTCAGCAGCATCACGCCGTGGCCGGTCCATGGCGTCAGGTCGCCGTTGGCAGGCGTTGGGATCCCGAGGTCGTCACGGAGTTCGGTGTAGATGTTGCCGAGGCTCCGTGGCAGGGGCCGCACAGCGGGGTCGGCTGCAAACGACAACCCAATCGGATGCCCCGGTGTCGGGTATGGGTCCTGCCCGACGATGAGAACGCGCACCTGCTCCAGCGGCGCGCGAAATGCCCGCAGCACGGCATCCGGTGCTGGGAGCCACGGCCGGCCGGCGGTGGTCTCTTCCTGCAGGAACTCGGTGACGGATGCCAGTTGGCCGGCAACGGGCGCGAGGGCAGCGGCCCAGCCAGGGTCGATGCTGCTGAGATTCAGGTCGACGATAGTGCGGTCAACGCGTGCCGGGTCAACGGCTGCCGGGTCAACGGCTGCCGGACCAACCGATGCTGCCCCAACGAGAGCCGGGTCACCGGTGATTCCAGCGGGTGGTGCTGCGGACACTAGGCGCCAAACGTGCTGACGAGAACGCCGGCGTCTGCCTGGGTGACGCGCCACACGCTTCCTGCCCCGGTCACGCGCAGTGCGTTGTTGCCCACGATGAGGGTTGTGCTCTCGTCGATGGCCAGGCCACCGTCGATCACGCCGGCTTCGGTCACCGCGATGAGTCTCGACAACGTGCCCCACTGCGCCGCGTGCACGTCGATGCTCACGTCGATGAGTCCGATGCCCGGTTCGATGGTGACCTCATCAAGGTCTTCGGAGGCATCTTCAGGGCAAACCTCGACCCCGCCGATGCGCCAGCCGCCGAGAAGGGCGCGTTCCGCCGCGATGGCTGCCCCAGCAGAGAAGCCCAGATAGGGCGTCCCGTCTGTGACCAGCTGTCGGATCTCAGCCGCGATCGGCCTGACGGCGTTGAGGTATGCCGGGGTGAGACCTCCACCGATCAGGATGCCGTCGACACCGCTGATCGCCCCTGCAGTTGCACTGTCGGTGAGCGCCAGGCTGGTCACAATCGGTTCGAAGACACCGCCGACGCCGCCGGCACCGCCTGCGCCCAGCGCCGCGGCAAGCTTGGCTGCGTGCTCGTCGCCATCGCCATCCCGCACCACGATGATCGCGATACGCGGGCCGAAGTTGCGGCCTGCCGCCACCGCGTGCTCCGTCGCTTCCGCCAGGAAGGGTCCGAAGACGCTCTCGTCATGTTCGGGGGTCCAGCCCCCGCCAACCAAATGCACGCTCATACATCGAGCCTAAGCGGAATAGTCAGGCTCTGGTTGGTGGGTCTCCTGCACCCCGGCATCCGCTGTCATCTCGAACCACCGCTCGATGCGCAGCCGGCCGAGGAACTCAAAGTCGTGGCTCACGATCATGAGCGCCCCGTGCCAGGCGCTGAGGGCTTCGACCAGCTGGTCGATGCTGGTGAGGTCGAGATTGTTCGTCGGCTCGTCGAGCAGCAACAACTGGGGTGGGTCGTCAGCCAGCAGCAGGCTCGCAAGCGCCACCCGGAATCGTTCACCGCCAGAGAGTTGGGAGACGGGCTGGTCGACGGCGTCAGCACGAATCAGGAAGCGCGCCAGTTGGCTCCTGATCTCATTCGGGCTGCGCAGGGGTGCCGCACGCCGAATGTTCTCGATGACGCTCGCGTCGTCGATCAGGATGTCCAGCCGCTGGGGCAGGTAGCGCACAGCATCAATGCGAAAGGCCACACGCGAGGGCGAAGCGGATGCCTGATACCCGGCGATCTCCTCGAGGAGCGTGGTCTTGCCAGATCCGTTCGGGCCGATGAGCGCGATGCGTTCTGGCCCGCGGATCACGAGCGGCCGAGGCTCCGAGTCAAGCTCGAGAACGGTGCGCCCCTCTGGAACGGCGCTCCCCGGCACGTCGATTCGGATGTGCCTGGACTTCCGCAGCCGCGCTTCGGCGTCCTGCAGCGAACTACCAGCGGCGTCGACGCGCTGCGACGCCATCTCCCGATACTTGCCCGCCGACACCTGGGCGTTGGATTTTCGCTGGTTCATGATGATCTTCGGCATCCGCTTGTTCTCGTAGTCGGTCTGGGCGTACCGCGCACGTTTGGCCAGCTTCGACTCGGCTTCGATGCGCTGTCGCTTCTCGACCTGTAGCTCATGCGTCGCGGCGGCGACGAGCCGTTCAGCGTTCTCCTGCTCAGCGGTGATCTGCTCGCGGTACGCCGAATAGCCGCCCCCGAAGAGGCGAAGCTCGCCGTCGTGGAGTTCCGCCGTCTCGTCCATCAGGTCGAGCAGTTCGCGGTCGTGGCTCACCACGATCAAGGTTCCACTCCAGTTACGCACCGCTGTGTAGAGCAGCGAGCGCGCGCGCCGGTCGAGGTTGTTGGTCGGTTCGTCAAGCAAGGTGATCGGGGTGCCGGCCAGTCGCAGCCGTGCCAGTCCGGCGAGCACGACCTCGCCTCCTGAGAGCGTGTCGACCCGCCGGTCGAGCACGTTGTCCCCGACGGCAAAGCCCATCTCCGAGAGCACCGCGAGCGTGCGCTCTTCGATATCCCAGTTGTCGCCGAGGGTCTCGAAGTTCTCCGCGGAGGCGTCGCCACCGAGGATGGCGTGCAGCGCCGACCTCACCTCGCCGATGCCGAGCACTCCGGCGATGGAGTCGCCGACACCCAGCGTGATGTCTTGTGGAAGCACGCCGACATCGGCGTTCAGCTGCACGCCCCCGGTGGTCGGGCTGAGGTCGCCGGCGATCAGCTTGAGCAGGGTGGACTTGCCGGAACCGTTGGTTCCGATCAGGCCCGTGCGACCACGGCCGAAGCTGGCGGTGATGCCGTGAAGCGCGTAAGTGCCGTCAGGCCACGTGAGGCCCAGATCGGTCAGGACAACAGCAGGGTTGGATGAAAAAGCCACAAGGGTCTCCGAAAACGTCAGTGGTGCACTGACGCGAGACCCCGAACGGGGCGTCGGTCAGCGCAGGAACAGGGGCGCGGAACCGATGTAGATCTTCACTGTCTCAACTTTTCACTAGGGAACAGGACGTGTAATTGTCTCAGGCGATCGAGAACCCCGCAAGCATGCAGATTCCAGAAATTCTGCGACCTGACTCTTGACGCGTTATCCTGACCGATATATCGTTGACGTATCGCAGAAGTTCTGCGGTGTATCAATATTTCAACAAACACGAAAGGAGTGATGCGATCATGAAGCGCATTTCTCACTCACAACACATGGGGTTCGACCCCGAATTCAGCCGCTCTCGTCGTGACTCCTTCGAGCACGAATCAGAAGGACGTGGCCACGGACATGGCCGCGGACGGGGATTCGGTCCTGGCGGACCCGGTTTTGGCCCCGGCTTCGGCTCAGGCTTTGGCCCAGGCTTTGGCCCAGGCGGTGGCCCACGGGGCTCCAGGCGCGCCAGCAGGGGCGACGTTCGTTCAGCCATCCTCTCCCTCCTCGCCGACGGCCCTTCCAACGGATACGGGCTCATCCGCGCGATCGAAGAGAAGACCGGCGGCGCTTGGCGACCCAGTCCTGGATCGGTATACCCGACCCTTCAGCAGCTCGTCGATGAGGAACTCATCGCGGCAACGGGTGACGGTCGGCGCACCGACTACCAGTTGACGGATGCTGGCACCGCGTACCTGGCCGAGCATGAAGACGACCTGAAGAAGGCGTGGGAGGCGACGCCAGGACAGTCAGACGCTGATGTCGCCTTCCACGAGAGCCTCGGCAAGCTGGTGGGCGTGGTTCATCAGTTCCGCAAGTCGGCCACCGATACCCAACGCATCGCTGCAGCCGAGAAGCTCGATGAAGCCAGGCGCGCCCTGTACCTCATCCTCGCCGACTAATCACCGTCCAACTCAGGCTCGGTCGTGCAGCGTGATCTGGTACCCGTCGGGGTCGGCGAAGGTGAACGTCGCCCCAAAGGGGCCATCGCTGAGAGCCGCCGTGATCTCGACGCCATCGGCAGCGAGCGCGTCGTGAATCCCTGATGCGTTCTCGGCATGCAGCCACACACCAATTCCCATGCCGAGCTGATGAACCGACTCAAGGTCAACCCCCGGAAGCGCCGCGCGTACCGCGAACGCCGCCGGCGCGGTGGCGAACACCACGGCCTGCGGCGGTCCGGCCTGTCGAGTGAACCCCAGGTAGTGCTCATAGAACGCTGCGGAACGCGCGATATCGCGCACCTGCAGGGAGATGAAGCCGGGTCCGGAAACTGTCATGATGATCCTCCTCGTTAGTGTCAGTAAGTTGACATGAAACGAGTATGTCAGAATATTGACATGGTTCGTACCGGAGAGGGAAGCATGGACGACGATGTGTTGAGCAACGACAGCGCTGCACGCAACAGTGCTGCACGCAACAGTGCTGCCGGCAAGGATGCTGCCGGCATCCACTTGGAGACTTCGCTTGGCTACCTGCTCAAGGAGGCGGCCAGTGCGTTGCGCTCGTCAATGGAAGCCGTGCTCCGACCGCTGGGGATGAACATCACCCACTACTCCTGCCTCGAGCTGCTCGCGCAACGGCCAGGGCTGTCCAACTCCGAACTCGCGCGCGGTGCGTTTGTGTCGCGGCAGTCGATGAACGTGCTGCTGCAATCCCTCGAGCGAGACGGGTTCGTGTCGCGCGCTGAGAGCGCGGCAGAGGGGCGGGCCATCCCCACCCAGCTGACCGAGCTGGGCCGGAGTCGGCTGAAGGTCGCCAGTGCCGCGGTGAAGGGCGTCGAGCAGCAGATGCTCACGGGCCTTGAATCAACCGACGTCAAACATCTGCGGCTGCTCCTCGGCCGGTGCATCACATCGCTGACCGGGCCGGCTACCGACGACTGAACTCCGACTGAGCGGAAGACCTTCTACTGAGCAAAAGTACCCGCGCCGGTGAGCACCCGTGAGACCGGGGCGTTAGAGCGCTGCCGCCACCGAAACGGGCAGTTCCACCGACACCGGCGGCTTTGCCGACCACGGGAAGACAATCCACCCTGCGGTCTCGCGCCAGGTGAAGTCGGGCACCAGCACGGTGCGGGGCTTCGTATACAGCGTGGCGGAGCGCACCTCATCCGCTGTCTCTTCCAGCAGCCCGACGACCATCGCGAGGGTGTGGCCGGAGTCTGAGACGTCGTCGACGACCAGGACCTTCTTGCCAGCGAGGGCCGGGGCGTCGAGCATTGGGGCAGACAGCACCGGCTTCGGCAGGCGCTGGTCGATGCCGGTGTAGAACTCCACGTTGATGCTGCCGCAGTTCTTGGTGCCGAGGGCGTACGAGATGGCGCCGGCCAGCAGCAGTCCCCCGCGGGCAATGGCGATGACGACATCGGGGTCGAAGCCGCTCTCACGAACGCGCGTAGCGAGGAGCCGGGAGGCATCCTCGAAGTCAGACCACTGAAGGATCTCTCGCTCGATATCGGGGGTTCCAAGTGCTGCGTCGTCTGCGTCAAAGGCCATTCACCAATGTTAGTTCGGTGAATTCACCACGCCGTGCACAGCGGCGCCCCGAATATCCCCGTTTTCACGCAGCCTGCGCACTAGCATCCCTGCATGATGTCATTCCCCCAGGCGCCCAACGCGCTCAGAGGCTCAGCCGTTGGTGTGACCGCCAGCCTGGTCGGCTTCCTCTTTCTCGTAGAGATCACCAGCGGAATCCTGCAGGGCTTCTACGTGCCGCTGATCCCCGATCTCGTGCGCCACCTCGGCATCCATGACGCTGACTTCAACTGGTTCGAGGCAGCACAGTTGCTGTTGTCGGCCCTGGTAGTCCCGTTCCTCGCCAAGCTCGGCGATATGCACGGGCACAAGCGCATCCTGCTCATTTCCACCGTGCTGACGGCAGGAGCAACCTGGTGGCTGGCTTTCGCCGGCGACTTCTGGAGCTTCCTCGCGGCCTGGGCGCTGCAGGGCTTTTACGTCGTGTGGCTGCCGCTCGAGGTTGCCCTCATCTTCGATCGTGGCCGCCGCACGAACACGGGAGCGTCGCAGACCAGGCGTGCGGCCGGGCTGCTCGTCGTCGCCCTAGAGGCCGGTGCCATCATCGGCGCGCTGAGTGCCGGACGCCTGTTCGTTGCGCTCGGCGAGAACGTCACCGCCGCGATGATGGTGCCGGCCATCGCTGTCACGCTGGTCTTCTTCGCCATCCTCTTCGGGGTACCGGAGTCCGAGCCGGTCGCCGGCCGGTCACTCGACGGCCGCGGCTTCATGCTGCTGGCCCTCGGCTTGCTGCTCATCACCTCCGGGCTCACCTTCCTGCGCCTGAACGGGCCAGGAACCTGGTGGGTGTGGGCGCTCATCCTCGTCGGCGTTGCCTCGTTCGTGCCGTTCGGTCGATTCGAGCTGAAGCAGAAGGACCCGGCGATCGACCTGCGGGTGCTTCGCCAGCCCACCATGTGGCCGGTGATGCTGACGGCCGGCCTCGTGGGAATCAGCCTGCTCGGCGCGCAGGCGCCGCTGGCGACATTCGCGGGTACAGACCCGGTGAACGGATACGGACTCGGTCTCGACGCCACCGACATCTCGACGCTCATCGGCGCGTACCTGATCTCGATGATCGTCGGCGCGCTGCTGTTCCCGCTGGTGTCGAAGTGGACGAGTCCGCGCATCGCGCTCATCATCGCCACCTTCGTGGTCGCGGTCGGCTACCTCTCGTTCCTGCCCTTTCACCAGGAAACCTGGCAGGTCTTCACGAACATGGCCATTGCGGGCATCGGCTCTGGTGCACTCGTTGGCGCGCTGCCTGCTGCCGCAGCCGCTGCAGCGCCCCGCGGCCAGACCGGCATCGCCGCGGCACTGACCAACACAACGAAGACCATCGGCGGGTCATTCGCCTCTGCCGTCTTCGGCGTGGTGTTGCTGGCCGGTGCAGCGTCGACGGTCACCGCGACAGCGGCGAGCCTGTTCGGCTACATGCTGGTGTGGACCATCTGCGGCGCCGGCGCGCTCGTTGCGGGCGTGCTGCTGTTCTTCGTTCCGAAACTCGCCTTTGCAGATGTCGCGGCAGAGCCCGAAGCCATCGGCGACGTGGAGCTGGCACCCGCCGAGTAGCCGAACAGCTAACGCCGAGAATCGCCGTTACGACCGAGTGTCGCCTTTGCAACGGCGACACTCGGCACAAACGGCGACACTCGAGGACACAAGGCCGAGCCCAGTACCGCGGGGCGACAGGGCTCGCTAGCTGCGCGGCTTCAGCTCTCCGCGTGCCACGCGGGTCGGGGCGGCCTGGGCGACCGGCTTGATGGTCACCAGGTCGAGGTTGACGTGCGCCGGAAGCTCAACGCTCGACACGATCGCGGTGGCAATGTCCTCAGCCGACAGCGGATGCGGGACGCCCGTGTAGGCAGCGGCGGCCTTCTCCGCGTCGCCGTCGAAGCGCACCAGGCCGAATTCCTCGGTCTTGACCATTCCCGGAGCGATCTCGATCACGCGGATCGGCTCACCGTTCAGCTCCAGGCGCAGCACCTCGGTCATGGCGTGGGCGGCGAATTTGGCGGCGTTGTACCCACCGCCACCGAGGTAGGTGACGTGGCCGGCGATCGACGTGATGTTCACGATGTCGGCCGACACGGCATCCGCTGAACCATCACCAGACGATTCAAGGCCTGCCCGAAGCAGCGGCAGCACGGCGCTGATGACCCGCTTCACCGCGAGCACGTTGATCTCGAACATCCAGGCCCAGTCGTCGACATCTGCGTCTTCGACGAAGTCCATGCCGCCCTTTGCCCCGCCCGCGTTGTTGACAAGGGCATGCACGGCGCCCGTCGACGCCAGGTAGTCGCGAAGCGCGTCGACGTCGGCCTGCACCGTGAGGTCAGCCGTGAACACGTCTGCGCCAGTCTCTTCGGCGAGCGCTGCAAGTCGGTCGGCACGTCGAGCGACACCCACAACATCCCAGCCTCGAAGCCGGAACAAGCGCACTGTGGCCGCCCCAATTCCCGAGCTAGCACCGGTCACCACAACTCTTTTTGCACTCATGTCACCATTCTGGCGGGAGAATGGAGGTAATGATTGCTCCTCCTACCCGCATGTCCACCCCCCAGAAGCAACGTGTTCCTTACTGGGACAATGCACGCTGGATTGCGATCGTGCTCGTCGTCATCGGCCACGCAATCCTCAAACTCATCGGTGAATCCGACCCGGCGTATGAGCTCTACCTCTTCATCTACGCATTCCACGTTCCGCTCTTCGTCGCGGTCAGCGGATACTTCGCCAAGGCATCCCCGCCAGGCACACGGCAGATGAAACGGCTGCTCACCGACGTCGTGTTCCCGTACCTCATCTTCGAGACCGTGTGGACGACGATTCGCTGGCTGTTGGGAGGCACGTTCAAGCTCGACTACGCCACGGCCTCGTGGACCTTGTGGTTCCTGATCGCCCTGGCAATCTGGCGCATCACACTCCCCTACCTGGCGCTGCTGCGCTATCCATTGCTCATCAGCATCGCGATCTCGGTTTTCGTCGGCTACCTCAGCAGCATCGACAGCACCTTCGCCATGTCACGCACCCTCGCCCTGTTGCCCTTCTTCGTCTTCGGATGGAAGGTGCGCCAGTCGCGCGTCACCGCCAGGTGGCTGGCCCTCCCGCCGTCATCGATGTGGCGCTGGCGCGCGGGGTCCCTGGCGCTGTTCACCGCCCTTGCGGTGTTCATCGTGCTGAACATCGAGTGGCTGCGCGAGATCAAGATCCGGCGGTTCCTGCTCTACGACGAGTCGTACGCGTCGTTCGGGTACGACGAAATCTGGGCTGGCGGCATCCGTCTCGCGCTGATTTTGTTCACCGTGCTGCTCGTTGTGGCATTCCTGATGCTGGTGCCGCGCGGCCGCACCTGGTTCACCGATTTCGGCGCCGCCACCATGTACATCTATTTGCTGCACACCTTCCTGCTGTATCCGTTCAGGGAGTCCGGCATTCTCGACGGCCCGCAGCCGTGGTGGGTGCTGCCGGCGATGGTGTTGCTCAGCTTCGGGATCGCCGTGCTGCTGTCGCTCGCATTCGTGCAGCGATGGTTCCGACCGGTCGTGCAACCGAAGGGCACGTTGGCGCTCCGAAAATGACGCCGTGTTGCACGGACCATTGATCGAGGTTGGCCCCCTGCTTAGGCTCGCTGCAGAGCGCTGGATGGTCCACGCTCGTCGAGGCAAAGGAAGACATCCTCATGAGCGCAAACGCTGAAAACTGGAAGTTCGAAACCAAGCAGGTCCACACCGGCGCCCAGCCGGACCCGACCACCAATGCTCGGGCGACGCCGATCTACCAGACCACCTCGTACGTCTTCAATAGCGCCGACCACGCGCAGAACCTGTTCGCGCTGGCCGAGTTCGGCAACATCTACACGCGCATCCAGAACCCGACGCAGGCCGTCGTCGAAGAACGTGTCGCAGCCCTCGAAGGCGGAACCGCCGCGCTGCTCGTCGCCTCCGGCCAGTCGGCATCGACGTTCGCCGTGCTGAACATCGCCCAGGCCGGCGACCACATCGTGTCATCGAGCTCGATCTACGGCGGCACGTACAACCTGTTCAAGTACACGCTCGCCAAGCTCGGCATCGAGACCACCTTCGTGGAGAACCAGGACGACCCCGCAGAGTGGAAGCGCGCCGTGCGCCCGAACACCAAGCTGTTCTTCGCTGAGACCATCGGCAACCCGAAGATCAACGTGCTCGACATCAGGGCCGTAGCGGATGTCGCCCACGAGTCCGGTATTCCGCTCATCGTTGACAACACCATCGCCACCCCGTACCTGATTCGTCCGTTCGAGCATGGCGCGGACATCATCGTGCACTCCGCCACCAAGTTCCTCGGCGGACACGGCACCGTCATCGGCGGCATCATCGTCGACGGCGGCACGTTCGAGTGGTCGAAGAATGTCGAGAAATTCCCCGGCCTCACCGAGCCAGACCCGTCGTACCACGGCGCCAGCTACACGACAGCTGTCGGCGATGGCATCGCGTACATCATCAAGGCCCGCGTGCAGCTGCTGCGCGACCTGGGTTCCGCCATCGCGCCGGCCAGCGCCTGGCAGCTCATCCAGGGCATCGAAACCCTGAGCCTGCGCATCGAGCGCCACGTGCAGAATGCCCAGGAGATCGCGGAGTGGCTGGAGAACCACCCCGACATCGCCACGGTGAACTACTCCGGCCTGCCGTCAAGCCCCTGGTACGCCGCCGCAAACACGTACGCCCCGAAGGGTGTCGGTGCGGTGCTCTCCTTCGAGCTCAAGGGCGGAGTGGAAGCCGGGCGTGCCCTGGTCGACAGCGTCGAGCTGTTCAGCCACCTGGCCAACATCGGTGACGTTCGCTCGCTCATCATCCACCCGGCTTCGACCACTCACGCCCAGCTCACCCCTGAGCAGCAGTTGACCGCCGGCGTCACGCCAGGCCTGGTGCGCCTCTCCGTCGGCATCGAGAACATCGCCGACCTGAAGGCAGACCTGGAGAAAGGCCTCGCCGCGGCGCGAGCCATCGTGGAGGCCTCACGCGCCAACGCCTAGCCCTCGTTCTCACCATCCCCGCAGGCCCGTCCTGCCGGGCGAATCCCCCGCCGTAACAATCGGCGGGGGTTTCTCGTTCACGGGCAGAATAGAGCTGATATGGAATGGCAGACTTCGGCAGACACGGTCCCGTCCAGCTTCATCACTGAAGCTCAGGCGCGGTCGGTCATCGGTAAGCCTCCGGCGACCGGCGCCTGGCGAGAGGGCGATCCCGTCGGTGACCGTCGATTCGTCGACGTCGGGCCGCTGTCATTCGAGGCCGGTGGGTTCCTCCCCCACGTTCGGATCGCCTACGAGAGCTGGGGAGAGCTGTCGCCGAGCCGCGACAACGCGATCCTCGTGCTGCACGCCCTGACGGGTGACAGTCACGTCATCGGCGACCCAGGCAACGGTCACGCCACCGGCGGCTGGTGGGACGGCATGATCGGGCCAGGCCTCACCATCGACACCGATCGCTGGTTCGTGATCGCCCCGAACATGTTGGGCGGATGCCAGGGCAGCACCGGTCCCTCTTCTGTCGCTCCCAATGGGGTCGAGTGGGGCACCCGTTTTCCCTACCTCACCATTCGCGACCAGGTGTCGGCGCAGATCGCGGTGGCCGACCACATCGGCATCGACAGCTTCGCGATGGTCATCGGCGGATCGATGGGCGGAATGCATGCCCTGGAGTGGGCGATCGAGGTGCCGGAGAGAGTGGAACGGCTGGTCATACTGGCTGCGCCCCCCGTCACCACGGCAGACCAGGTCGCCGTCAACTCGATCCAGATTGAAGCGATCCGCACAGATCCACTCTTCCAGGCAGGCGACTACTACGACGCGATAGACGGGGAGGGCCCATCAAACGGGCTCGCGCTGGCGCGGCGCATGGCGCTCCTCAACTACCGCAGCCCAGCCGAACTCAATGCTCGCTTTGAACGCACCTGGCAAAGCACACTCAGTCCGCTGGGTTCAGGGGGGCGCTTCGCGGTGGAGTCATACCTCGATTTCCACGGCAACAAGTTCACCAGGCGCTTCGATGCCAACAGTTACATCACCCTGGTCGAGGCGATGAATTCACACGATGTCGGCCGGGGCAGGGGCGGCGTTGAAGCCGCGCTCGGACGGATCACGGCAGAAACCCTGATCGTTGGATTCGACAGTGACCGGCTCTTTCCCGTCGACGGTCAGCGGGAGATCGCCCGGTACCTCCCGCGCAACATCGATGGTCGATCCGCGGTCGTCCTCGAATCCGCGTTCGGCCACGATGGGTTCCTCATCGAGATCGATTCAGTCGGTGCCCAATTGCAACGGCTACTGCCCCGGTGAACCAGTTGCCGATAAGGTTCTGAATACATCCGTCGGCAGAAATCAGGTCGACTGGCCTGAACCCGTCTGACAGGAACGACGCTAGCCCCATGCAACGCATCTTCAAAGAGCGCGATCGCCTCCTCCGCAAGGCGGCGAGAGCCGATGGACTCGCCTGGACGGTGGCGGCCCTTCTCTGCATGCTCGTCCCCAACGGCATCGGCTCTGAGGCGCTGTTCTGGTCCGTTCCCCTGATCTTCCTGCTGGCCGTGTCGCAGTACATGCTGGGTCGCACCGGCGGCATCCGCTGGGTACTGCTCATCGCGTTCAGCGGCATCGGCATCGTCGTGCTTGTCGGCCTCTTCAGCCACGTCGGCCTGCAGCTGAACATCGTCGAGCAAAGTGTCATTGCTCTCATTGCCGCAGGGGCGATGAGTTGTGTCGCTCCCGTACTCGTGGTGACCATGCCCCGACTGATCATCCTGGCCGGCATGCTCGGCGTCACAGCCGCACTGGTGCTGGGAATCACGCTCACCTATGGCGACTCATTCATGCCGTTCACTTTCACCCTCAGCGTGTGGCTGATCACCGCAATCGGCGGCTGGTGGCTGAGCCTGAGCATCCCACGCGCCATGCAGCGCATCGCGGCGATTGGCCGCGCCCACCGGGCAGAGCGCCACGCCAGTGAGCTCGAGGCCAAGCGGCGCCAGGACGCCAGGCTGCTGCACGACACCGTGCTCGCAACACTTACGCTGCTGGCCCACTCCGGCGTCGGTGTCTCCCCAGCCGCTCTCCAGCACCAGGCCGGTGACGACGCCAGGCTGCTGCGCCAGCTGCGACTGGGTGGCCTCCCCATGCCCCGCTCCTCCGGCGTTTACACCCTGGAGCCGGCGACGGAATTCACCCTCGGCAACACACTGGAGTCAGTGAAACAGCGTTTCGGTCGGATCGGGCTCGATGTCGATTGGCACGGCAGCGGACAGGTGCTGTTGCCGAGCGATGTACTCGACTCCTTCCTGCTCGCGCTGGGCGAATGCCTCGAGAACGTGCGCCGGCACTCCGGCGTGACGCGTGCCGACGTCACCATCACCGATGACGACAAAACAGTGCGCGCCATGGTGACGGATGCCGGCATCGGCTTTGACCTCGGCGAGGTTCCCGCAGAGCGCTTGGGATTCGCGGAGTCTGTCGTCGCTCGCCTGCATGACGTCGGGGGCAATGCCCGGTTATTCTCCTCGCCAGGTTCTGGCACGACTGTAGTTCTCGAGGTGCCCAAGTGAGTAAATCGACGATCGAGGAGAACACTCTCGGAATCGCCGTGGGGCGCGAGGGAATACAGGGTCGCGCGAGGCGGCGTGCCGATGCCGCAGACAGCCAGCCATTCCGCCGGGCTGAGCGAACCATCCGCACGACCAGGGCCAACCAGAGCGGTCTCGGCGGCCGTCATCTGAACACCGGCATCCTCCTCGCGGCTGGATTCAGCGTCATCTTCCTGATCATGGTCTCCATCGTCCAGTGGCCAGGCTATGAGAACCACCTTCCGCTCGTGCTTGCCTGGCTGGCACTCACGATCTCCGGGTCACTCGCGCTGGCGATCAGCAGCCGGCACCCCTCGCGGATGCCGGTCTGGGTCTTCCCCGTGATGGCCGCGGTCTCCGTCGTGATCGTTGCCCTCGACATGGTCGCCAGCTGGGGAGGCAACACCAGCGGGGTCTACCTGACCGCAGCCCCTGCCGTTGGCGCACTGTTGCTTGGGCTCGTCACCGTGTATGAGACGCGGCCCATCCTGGTGGGTGCAGTGGCGCTGGGCGTTGCCGTCGCCACCTACGGCGTCGTCAGGCACAGGGACGACCCGCTCACGTTGACCATCGACATCGCCACCGTGGCCCTTGCGGTCATCCCACCGTGCCTCGGCGTCTATGTGGTTCGGACATTCCGCCGCATGGTGCAGCTCGAACTCGACCTGGTGCTGGTTCAGAGCACAGTGTCGCAGCCTCGTTTGTCAGTGGGCATGCTCGCCTCTGAAGAACTCGCGCGCCTCGACCTCGGCGCGGAACAGTTGCTCGACGATGTGGCAGAGGGCAGGGCCACATTGCCGTTGCCTCCAGACCTCGCCGGCACCGCATCGTCCATCGCCACGCAGTTGCGCTTTCACCTCATCGAGGGGCGCAAGGAGACCTGGCTGCATCACGCCATCACGGAGTCTGAGTTCCTCGGCCCGTCGGTGACACTGCATGATCCGAACGGGCTGGCCGGGTTGATGGCGCCGAGGCAGCGCGATGCCCTGTTGCTCACGATTTGGATGCTGATCAGCGATGCTGCACGGCCGACGGCGAGCGTTTCGCTGACATTGGGTCCGATTTTGCCCTCACATGGCACCGCGCACCGACAAAAGATTCATTTTCCTATCGAATTGAGCACGTCCGGTGTGCCACGTCGGAGGGTAGACCCCGAGACGTGGCAAGCTATCCGTGTGGTGGGCCCGCATGTCGACTCCATTCGAGACGGCAGTTTGCAGGTTGACATCGAATGCAGTGTCGATAATCCCGCGGACGCACAAGCGCAACGGAACGTTCCGTAGCGTGAATGCACAGGAGGCAGTAGTGACAAATCCGAATAGCAGCATCCGATTGGCTCTGGTCGACGACCACCGGATGCTACTAGGCGCGCTCACAGAGTGGATCCGCAGCGCCGCGGAGGACATCAACATGGTTGCCGCGGTAACCACGTGGCCAGAGCTGTTGACGCACCCCGAGTTTCCCGTTGATGTCGTATTGCTCGACCTCGACCTCAAAGACAACATCCCGATCTCGCTGAAGATTTCGACGTTGAAGACCACCGGAGTGAAGACCGTGCTCATGAGCACGTACTCAGAGCCGGCGGTTGTCAGGGAGGCACTCGCGGCCGGAGCCCTCGGTTATCTCGTCAAGAGCGAGGAAGCCAGCATGATCGTCGAGGCGATCCGTGCCGCTGCACAGGGCCAGTCCTATATTTCTGCAGAGCTCGACGTAGCCCTCAACGCGGGTGCCGATGGTGGCTCTCCTCGCCTGAGCGCCCAGGAACGTCGCGTCATGGCACTTTATGGCGCCGGCGAACCGGTCAAGGCCGTCGCGTACCAGTTGGGCATCTCAGAGGAGACGGCCAAGTCGTACCTGAAGCGGATTCGCGAGAAGTACCGCCTGGCCGGGTATGACGTCGGAACCAAGGTGGCGCTGCGAAAGCGCGCCATCCACGACGGCATCCTGCTGCAGACCGACTAGCGCCCGCTCACCGTCCGGATCCCCTGCGTGCCATACGGCACGTGAACGCCGTTCTGGCGACGCGACCGGTCGAGCATGAACGATGCGGTCGCCAGGATGATGCCGAGGATGCTGAGGCCCAGTCCCACCCAGATTGGTGCGACATAGCCGAAGCCCGCCGAGATGACGACGCCGCCGAGGAACGCACCGACGGCATTGCCAATATTGAGTGCTGAGTGGTTGAGCGCTGCAGCGATCGACTGGCTGTCGTGGGCGACATCCATCAGCCTGGTCTGGATCGTGGGCGACAGGGCGGATGCCGCCCCGCCGATCAGGAACACGCTCACCACGAGCCCGACCACGGTCTGGGCGGTGAAGCCGAGCAGCACGAGGGCCAGGATCAGTACCGCGAAGAAGCTGTACATGCTGCGGCGAACGCTGCGATCCGCTGTCCATCCCCCGACGAAGTTACCGACGGTCATGCCGAGTCCGATGACGATCAGTACGAGCGGCACTGCGCTGGCCGTCAGCCCGGTGACCTCGGTCACCATGGGCGAGATGTAGGCGTAGACGGCGAAGAGGCCACCGAAGCCGATCGCTCCGATCGACAGCGCGAACCAGACCTGGGCGCGGCCGAACGCGCGCAGTTCATTGCGCATGGATGCCGCAGGGTTGCCAGCCTGGAACGGAACGGCCAGCGCGACGGCGAGGAACGTGAGCGCGAAGATCAGCGCAACCGCCAGGTAGGCGATGCGCCATCCGGCGACCTGGCCGAGCCAGGTGATCGCCGGCACGCCGATGACGTTGGAGATCGTCAGCCCCGACAACACGAAGGCGACGCCGCGTGCACGCTTGCCTGGCCCCATGAGGTCGGCTGCGACGAGCGAGGCGATCCCGAAGTACGCGCCGTGCGGCAGCGCGCTGACGAATCGTGCAGCCATGATGAGCCCGAAGCTTGGCAGGAGAGCTGAAGCTATTGTTCCGATGGTGAATGCGGTGAGGAGCACCAGCAACAGTTGCTTGCGCGGCCAGCGCGCGGCAGCTGCTGCGATCGTCGGTGCGCCGACAACGACGCCGAGCGCGTACGCCGAAATGAGCCAGCCGGCCTGGGCGGTGGCCTCCTCAGGGTTCGACTGGTAGAAGCCTGGCAGCAGGTCGCCGGCGAGGTTCGGCAGCAGTCCCATCGCCACGAACTCGGTCGCACCGATGGCAAAGCCACCGAGAGCGAGTGCGAGCAGGGCAAGACGAATGCGGGCCGGCGACAACCGCGTCGGCCCGGTGGTGGTGGAGGGCATCGTCCCAGCCTAAGCGCTTTGCGAATTTCGCCCACGTTTCGGCCACAGGGGCGTTGGATGGGAATGACGACCAGCAGCGTCGTGCGAACCCGGCATGGCATCCGTGTGAAAAGATCGTGAGATGGTCACGACACGCGCGCTGCTCCCGCGAACCTGGCGTTCGTGGCAGAGCTGGCCAGCCTGGGCCACGGTTCTGGGCTTGTATGCCCTGTCCCGCCTCTTCACGACCACGCTGCTGGCGACCATGTACGGCGTCGCCACCAGCAGGGGATGGATGTTCGCCAGCCACCGCGACGAATCGTCGTTCTTCACGTTCTCCGGTTCCTGGGATACCTGGTTCTACCGGCAGATCGGCCTGCACGGCTACCCCACAGAATTACCGACGGATGCCGACGGGAACGTCGTTCCCAACGCCTGGGCATTCCTGCCCGTCTTCCCCGCCGTCACCCGCGGACTGATGAACGTGACCGGCCTCAACTTCTACGTTGCCGGCGTGATCGTCGCGACGGTCCTCGGCGCTGCGGCCGCCTACGTTCTCTACCGGCTTGTCGAGTCACGCGTTGGGGCGAAGCCTGCGTTGTGGGCGGTTGCGCTGTTCAGCTTCGGGCCGCTCGCCTTCGTTCTCCAGGTGGCATACGCCGAGAGCATGTTCCTGTTCCTGTTGTTCTGCAGCCTCTGGGCGATGGTGAAGCAGCGATACCTCCTGATGATCCCATTCGCCGTCGTTGCGGCGTTCACGCGCCCTGGCGGGCTCGCCGTCGCACTGGCGCTCGGCATTGTGTTCGTGGTGCGCTGGGTCAATTGGCGCCGCACGCAGGAGCCGTTCCCGTGGGCGACGCGCATTCGGATGATCGTGGCTGCGGCCGTGATCTCGGTGGCCGGTCTTGCGTGGCCGGTGATCGCATCCGCTGTGACGGGGTACGACGGCGCCTATGTCGAGACGGAACTGTCGTGGTGGACAGGCTTCGTCGGTCGCCAGGAGTTCATTCCGCTCACCCCGTGGTTCCTGCTCACGAGCAAATATCTCGGCGTGATCGGCGTGCTACTGGTGTTCGTCGTGATCGGGGGCTTCGTCTGGTGGCTCACCCGGAGAGGGCCGCGTCGACTCGGCGTCGAGTTGCTGGCATACAGCGCCAGCTACGGGCTGTACCTGCTGGCTGTCTTCTTGCCGCAGCAGAGCCTGTTCAGGCTGCTGATGCCGCTGGCACCGCTACTGGGCGACCCCACGATCTCCAGCTCGCCGCGCATCAGGCGCACGCTGCTCATCTGCGGCATGGCGCTCCAACCCGTGGCGATCGTGCTGCTGTGGTTCCTCGGCTACCCGTGATGCGAGAGCGCTAGTCCTGCTCGAGCACCGCTTCCAGCCGCTGGACCTTGCCCGTCATCTCACCGGTATAGCCGGGGCGGATGTCGGCCTTCAGTACCAGCGAAACCCGCGATCCATAGGCGCCAACGGCATCCGTTGCGGCTTTGATGACGGCGAAGACCTCGTCCCACTCCCCCTCGATTGTCGTGAACATCGAATCAGTGTGGTTCGGCAGGCCGGAGTCGCGCACGATGCGAACGGCAGCAGCGACGGCATCGTGCACGGAGCCATCCACTGAGCCAGTGCCGGACGGTGCGACTGAGAATGCAACCAACATAATTACTCCTTCAGGGGTGGTACGGAACGACGCACAGTCCAGATCTGCCAAATCGCCCAGCCAAGCACGACGAACTCGAGCACATTGCGCGCGGTGAGTACGAAGACGAGCACGGGGTCAGCGGCCAGCAGGAATGAGTAGAGATAGGGATAAACGAACTGGGTGAGCGCGGCCAGTACCGCGACGAGAATCGCCGGCGTTCGCCATGACCTGCTGCGAAGGACCAGACCGAGGATGACGGGAGCGGCGAGCCAACTGATGAATTGCGGGGAGCCCACCTTGTTGAAGGCGATCAGGGTCACCACGAGCGCCAGCACGAGCGGAGGGAAGAGTTCGTCCTGCCGTGCGCCACGCCGCATGGCCAGCCAGCCGAGCACGAGCACTGCGGCGGCTGCGAGCGCCAGCACCGGAGTCATCAGCGCGCTGGCCACCTCGGTTCCGGCGCCCGTCACCTGGTAGGTCAGAATCTCGCGGTCGTAGTAGATCGAGCTGCCAGGAATGCCAAGGACCGCCTGCCACATCCACCAGAAACCGATTGGCGACTCGATCTGGATGCCCCGATTGGTCTGCTGCGACACGAAGCTGAAGACGTTTCCGCCGCTGCCGAGCAGCAGGGCGAGTGCGACGATCACTGCGCTCGTTCCGATTGCTGTGAGCAGTACACGCCAGCGGTCACGCGCAACCACGAACAGCGCGGCAAGCACGGCGGCCGGCCATACCTTGACCCAGGTCGCCACGGTCAGGAGCACGGCGCCCCAGAACGGCTCGGTGCGGAGCCACAGCAGCGCCATCACGACGAGCGGCACCGTGATGGAGTCGATGCGGGTGAGCCCGATGGGACCAAGCAGCAGCAGGAATCCGAGCCACCACCATGCCGCACCCACGTGCGAGGGCTTCCGCCAGCTGCCGAGCAGCCAGGCGAACGCGGCGGCGTTGACGAGGGAGACGAGCACCAGCCAGGTCAGCGCATAGTTCTCAGGGCCGAACGCGAGCGAGGCGAAAATCGGCACGAATGCGAGGATCGGGTAGACGAACTCTGTCGTGATACCCACCAGGTAGGCGCCAGATGCTGCGGCGTCTGCCCAGCCGAAATACACCCGTTCCACGTCGCCGAGCGGCCAGCCAGGGGCTATGAACGTGATCCAGCTGATCAGCACGTGCACGAACACGAACGCCGCCCAGAGACTGGTCGAGTACTCGAACCAGCGTCGCCTGCTCCGCGCTGGCTGGGGCGTGTGGCGGGCTTCCTGTCCCGATTGCTCGTCTACGTGCACACCCTCACTTTCCCACACCTCGAGGCAAAGGTTCGTTCCACCAGCGGATCAAGGGACGAGCAGGTCTGCGACCACCGTCTGCACTGCCTCCGCCACGTCGAGTGCGGCGATCGGACCGCCGCTGGATGCCCAGAGCGCCGCCTGGGCATGCACCAGCGCTGCGGTTGCCGCCACGAACGCCAGGGTGTCTGGGTCGGCCGCCACCCGTTCGGCATGTGTTGCGACGAGTGCGCCGAGAATTCCGCCCAACACATCGCCCGTTCCCGCCGTCGACAGCCACGGAGTGCCGGTCGACATCGTCAGCCGCTGGCCGCTCGGAGACGCGATGTATGTCGTCCCGCCTTTCAGCAGCACCGTCACATTCAACACAGCGGATGCCCGCACAGCCCAGTTCCCCGGATCGGCCGCAATCTCCGCCGCCGCCACCTCGATGTGGTGGCGACCGAGCAGGCCGGCCAGCTCCCGGTAGTGCGGCGTGACGACAAGCGCAGTCGCTGCCGGAACCCGCGGCACGAGGTCGAGCGCACCGGCATCGACCACGCATGGCACGCCCTCTGCCAGCGCAGCTCGCAGCGCGTCCGTCGTGGCGTCGTCGCGGTGCGCGGCGTCCATCCCAGACCCCAGCAGCCAGGCCTGGACGCGACCGGCCACCGTCACTGTCTCCGGACGCCTCGCCAGGACGAGGTCTGCGGCCCGGGCGGGCCCCACATACCGCACCATGCCGACGCCGACGCGGGCCGCTGCCTCAACGCCGAGCACGGCAGCGCCCGGATACAGGGTTGAACCGGTGTTGACCCCGAGCACTCCCCTGGTGTACTTGTCGTCGACGCTGGTCGGAACGCGGATCCACGCTGCCGCATCCGCTCTGGTCCACTCTCGCCACTCCACGGTGTGGTCGTCTGCGGCCGGTTCATCGGGGTTCACCATGCACCCACGATAAGTTGTTCGGAGCACACGATCCAGCAGCAAAGGAATTCCATGGCCCCCTCGGTTCTCTTCGCACCGCTCACCATCCGCAACGTGACCTTTCGCAACCGAATCTGGGTCGCACCCATGTGCCAGTACTCGGTCATGGAGAAAGACGGTGTGCCCCGCGCGTGGCATCTTGTGCACCTGGGATCGATGGCCGCCGGCGGAACGGGCCTTGTCATCGCAGAAGCGACAGCGGTGAGCCCAGACGGCCGCATCACCGACCAGGACACCGGGCTGTGGAACACCGAACAGGCAGAAGCCTGGGCGCCGATCGTCGACTTCATCCACTCGCAGGGCACGCTCGCCGGGGTGCAGCTCGCGCACGCTGGCCGAAAGGCATCCGCCTGGCCGGCCTGGGGCACAGACAACCGCGGCAGCCAGCCAAAAGAGGACGGCGGCTGGCAGACGGTGTCAGCCTCAGCCGTGCCGTTCCCCGGCATGGACGACCCCACCGCGCTTGATGCCGCAGGCATCAACCTCGTCGTCGACAACTTCGAGGCCGCCGCTCTCCGCGCTGTCGATGCCGGGTTCGACATCATCGAAATCCATGCCGCGCACGGGTACCTGCTGCACCAGTTCCTCTCCCCGCTCAGCAACATGCGCACCGACGAATACGGCGGCGACCTGGCCGGCCGTGCCCGCCTCGTTCTCCGCATTGTCGAACGTGTACGGAGCGCCATCGGCGATGAGATGCCGCTGTTCGTGCGGTTCTCGGCGACCGACTATGCACCGGACGGCTGGGACGAGCAGCAGACCGCCACCGTGGCCGGCTGGGCACGCGAGGCTGGAGCCGACTTCTTCGACATCTCAAGCGGTGGCAATATCGCCGGCGTGACGATCCCCCTCAGCCCCGGTTACCAGGTGCCCCTCGCCACGTTCGTCAAGGAGACGGCCGGCGTGCCGGTGAGCGCCGTCGGCCTCATCCTCACCTCGGCGCAGGCGGAGCAGATTGTGGCCTCAGGTCAAGCGGATGCCGTCATGCTCGGCCGCGAGATGCTGCGCGACCCGCATTTCCCCCTGCGCGCCGCGCATGAGCTCGGTGTCGACATCAACTACTGGCCTGGCCAGTATGTTCGGGCACGCTGGCCGGAGGACTAAGCTCCCGTCGGTCGAGGAGGCCGTTCACGGCTGTCTCGAGACCAGAGTTCGGCCTGGGTGATTTCGAGACACTCGCTGGCGCTCGCTCCTCAATCAACGGGAGAAATCAGCTCAGACGCGCTCCCCCATGCAGAGCACATTGCCCTCTGTGTCGTTGAACCACGCGGTTCGCTCCGTGTCGTCAGCGGCGACACCGTTCTCGGTCTTCAGCCCCGGGAAATCAAAATCGGCGAAGACCACGCCGCGCGAGCGCAATTCGGCCATGTCACGGTCGAGGTCGTCGGTCATCAAACACAATTGCGTGTTCTTCGCTGTGCCGGCGTTCGGGGTTTCGTAGAGCATGAAACCCGTTCCTCCCTTCATACGAAACAACATCCCAGCGTCACTCTTCTCCACTGGCTCGAAGCCGAACGTGTCCTTGTAGAAGCCAAGCGCCCGGTTCATGTCAGCCGCCGGAAGCACAGCAATTACCTCCAGGTTCTCAAACATGAGAGTCCTCCTTCTTTGGATTCCACGCTACGCGGCACGGTGAATGCACGACATGGGGTGACACAGAAAACGGGCGGGAACATTGGTTCCGAAGAACGTGTTCCCGCCCGTTATCGACGATTGCCGGCTGGACCAGCGCCAGTCTGACCACAGCCGTCTGGCTACAGCCGTCTGGTGGCGTCCTGAACTTCACCGACGAGTTCCTCGATGATGTCCTCGAGGAAGAGCACACCGGTGGTCTCGCCTTCCTCGTTGAATGCCCGAGCCAGGTGGGCACCCGACTGCCGCATGGTGGCCAGGGCGTCCTCGAGGTCGGTGCCTTCGAACATCGACCCCAACTGACGGATGCGCTTGGCAGGCACTGGCGCGAGATATGCGCGGCCTGCGTCTGTCGGACCGGCGAGATCGAGGTCGATGACGTCCTTCAGGTGCAGGTATCCGCTCGGCTCCCCCGCGGGTGTTTCGATGACGTACCGGGAGAAACCGTACTTGGTGACGGCCCTCTCGACGTCAGCGGGGGTTGCGCCCTCGGGCAGGCTGATGAGGGCGTCGAGACGCACGGCGATGTCCTCCACCTTGCGGTTGGTGAATTCGAATGCCGCGTTCAGTGCGCCAGAGTTGTCCTGGAGCACACCCTCCTTGGTGGATTGCGACACGATGGTCGCCACCTCGTCAAGCGTGTACGTGCTCGTGGCCTCAGATTTCGGCTGCACCCCGAACAGGCGCAGGATGCCGTTGGCCGTCGAGTTCAGTGCAACGATCACGGGCTTGAAGACGCGACCGAAGAACACCAGCGGGGTCGCGAGGATGAGCACGGCCTTGTCTGGGACGGAGAACGACAGGTTCTTCGGCACCATTTCACCGAAGACGACGTGCAGGTACGACACGATGAGCAGCGCCATCAGGAACGAAATCGTCCCGATGACCTCTTCTGACCAGCCGGTGAGTGCCAGCGGCATTTCCAGCAGGTGGTGAATCGCCGGTTCGGAGACGTTCAGGATGAGCAGCGAGCAGATGGTGATACCCAGCTGGCTCGTTGCCAGCATCAGCGTCGCGTGTTCCATCGCCCACAGCGCGGTCTTGGCGCTGCGTTTGCCCGCTTCAGCGAGCGGCTCGATCTGCGAGCGCCGAGCAGAGATCACAGCGAACTCCGCTGCGACGAAGAAGGCGTTGCCGAGCAGCAGCACCACCAGCCAGGCAAGTCCGGCCCAGTCACTCATCGGTCACTCACCTCGCTCCCTGTCTGTTCTGCTTTGGCACGGCGTGATGCACTTTTGGCTTCCCTGGCTTCTCGCGCTGAACCGCGCGGTTCGTCGACGGGCAGCGATTCGGCCTCTGGTTCAGGGTCTGGCGTATAACGCAGCCTGTCGATCCGTCGGCCGTCAAGCCGCTCCACCTTCAGTTCACCGGTGGCGACGCGCACGGTGTCGCCGACGACGGGAAGCCGTCCGAGAACGCTCATGACGTAGCCGGCCACGGTTTCATAGGGGCCGTCCTCTGGCACCACGATTCCGGTGCGTTCAAGGAGCTCGTCAGGGCGCAGCATTCCGGGGAAGGCGAGCGATCCCGTCGACACGACGACACCGGCCTTGGCGCGGTCGTGCTCGTCCGCCACCTCGCCGACCAGTTCTTCAACGAGGTCCTCAAGGGTGGCGACGCCGGCTGTTCCGCCGTACTCATCGACCACGACGGCCATTTGGTAGCCGCGGGCGCGGAGTTCGCCGAGCAGGCCGTCGAGCTTCATGGTCTCAGGCACGCGAATGGCGTCAGACTGCAGTGCCGACACGGGGACATCCGCTCGACGCTCGCGGGGAACCGCGACAGCCTGCTTGATGTGCACGATGCCAGACACGTCGTCGATGCCGTCATCGACGACGGGGAAGCGCGAGTAGCCGGTCTGTTGCGCCAGTTCGATGACAGCCTGCGCTGAGTCGTTGCGCGAGATGCTCGCGACACGGGTGCGCGGGGTCATCACGTCGGATGCCGTGTGCTCGGAGAATCGCAGGGTGCGGTGCAGCAGGGTGGCGGTGTCCTTCTCCAGGACGCCGGCACTCGCGGAGCGGCGCACCAGGGAGGAGAGCTCCTCTGCGGTGCGGGCGCCGGAGAGTTCTTCCTTCGGCTCGATGCCGAACGACCGCAGTATTCCATTCGCGCTGCCGTTCAGCACCACGATCGCCGGCTTGAAGACCGTGGTGAACACCGTCTGGAACGGGATCACCAGTTTGGCCGTCTGAATCGGCAGGGCCAGCGCAAAGTTCTTCGGCACCAGTTCACCGATGATCATCGAGACGAGCGTGGCGACCACGATGGCCACTGTTGTGGCGATCGGTGCCACCGTGCCTTCCGGCAGCCCGAGCGAGGTCAGCGGACCGGCGAGCAGCGAACTGATCGCCGGCTCCATGGTGTAACCGGTGAGCAGCGTCGTCAGCGTGATGCCGAGCTGGGCGCTCGAGAGGTGCGTCGACGTGATCCGCAGGGCTGCGATCGTCATGCCGAGTCGGGTTTCCCCGCGGCTTTGACGCGCTTCCAGATCGGAGCGATCGAGGTTGACCAGCGCAAACTCGCTGGCAACGAATAAGCCCGTGCCAATGGTCAGGAGGAGACCAACGCCGAGCATGATCAACTCATACAAGGCACTCACCCCAACGGTTCACGGGCGAGGGTCTATGACCGGGGGCGGATGATGATGAAGATGCAGGAGGGGGGTCGTCCATTGTGGGTACGACTATACCGGCACGGCCGCCCGGTTTACTGGGAAGGCGATGTAGTTCGTCCCGGCTCGGCGCACCCGTCATCTGTGCAGCTACCAGGAGACGGGAAGCGCCTTGCCCTCGTCGTAACCGGCCGCCGATTGGAGCCCGACGCGTGCCGTGCGCTGGAAATCCGCGATGTCGGTGGCGCCCGCATACGTGAACGAACTGCGCACCCCGGTCGTGATCATGTCGAGCAGGTCTTCGACAGACGGGCGCAGCGGATCAAGGTAGATCTTCGAGCTGGAGATGCCCTCGGCGAAGAGCGTCTTGCGCGCCAGCTCGTAGGCGTCGAGTCGGTCGAAGCGCTCCTGCACGGCCTTGGTCGATGCCATGCCCCAGCTCTCCTTGTAGAGCCGACCGTCGTCATCCGCTCTGAGCGTGCCTGGTGCCTCGACGGTGCCGGCGAACCACGAACCGATCATGACGGATGCCGCGCCGGCGGCCAGTGCGAGCGCCACGTCCCTCGGGTAGCGCACTCCCCCGTCTGCCCACACGTGTGCGCCGAGTTCGCGAGCAGCCGCCGCCGTCTCGAGCACGGCGGAGAACTGCGGGCGACCGACGGCCGTCATCATGCGTGTCGTGCACATGGCACCGGGGCCGACGCCGACCTTGACGATGGTGGCGCCCGCGTCGACGAGGTCGCCGACGGCATCCGCTGTGACCACGTTCCCAGCCACGATCGGGATCCCGAGCCCGAGGTCTGCCACGATCTGCAGCGCCCTCAGCATGCCGATCTGGTGCCCGTGGGCTGTGTCGACGACGAGCACGTCGACTCCGGCAGCGACGAGTGCGCGTGCCTTGGCGGCGACGTCGCCATTGATGCCGATGGCTGCGGCCACCAACAGCCGACCAGAGCTGTCGACAGCAGGGGTGTACAGGGTGGAACGCAGTGCACTCGTGCGGCTGAGCGTTCCGGCGATCCCGCCGTGGTGCAGCACGGGAGCGAAGTCAATGTCGGCCTCTGTCATCAGGTCGAATGCACGCCGCGGGGTCTCAATGTCATCGGCGTCAAGCGCCGTCATCGAGCCGTGCAGCAGGTCGCCGAGCACTGCATCCAGTGGGGCGCTGGCCAGCCGCGAGGCCACGATGCAGCCGAGATAGGCGCCAGCAGCGTCCCGAACGACAATGCCCTGGCCATCGATCGGTGGCACGAGGGTGAGCGCGTCGGCGACAGTGGCGTCCGGAGCAAGGAAGAGCGGAGTGTCGAACCTGACCGATTGGTCTTTCACCCAGCGGATCGCGGCATCCAAATCCTGCAGATGCATGTCCTGCGGCAACACGCCGAGCCCGCCTCGCCTGGCCAGCGTTGCGGCCAGCCGGGGGCCGGTGACGGAGTTCATGTTCGCGGAGACGACTGGAATAGTCGCGCCGGTACCGTCGTGGGGGGCCAGGGACACGTCGAGCCTGCTCGTGACCGCTGAATGGTTCGGCACCAGAAACACGTCTGAGTAGGTCAGGTCAAAACTCGGTTGCTCTCCATAGAACTCCATGGGAATAAAGCTAGCCGCCCGGAGAGTTGGCCGCAGCCTTCTCCCAATGGGATTAGGCTTGATCAGCAGACTGACCATAGCGATTTCGTGATCGCGTGAGACTTCCTGAATCAACGGAGAGAGTGGGCGATCGGCTGTGTCAAGCCAGTTGACCGGTGGAACATCTGATGAAACAACGTCAGGTGAATTCGGAGCAAATGAATGGCTCGTTGACGAGATGTACGAACGGTACCTCGTCGACAAGAACTCGGTAGACCAGTCATGGTGGCCGACTCTTGAGAGCTACCATCAGAGCGCAACGGGGGTTCCCACAGCGGATGCTGCCGCAGCGCCGCCCCCTCAGGGCGACACTGCTGCGTCCCCTGAGCCCGCGGCTCCTGCCGCTGCTCCTGCTGCCGCTGCAGCTCCTGCTGCACCCGCGACGGCTCCCATCGCCGTGATCGGTGCGCAGCCGACGGCGCGTACCACCTCGGTTGCTCCGAAGCCGGAGCCCGTCCCCGCCGACGCGCCTGTCACGAGTCCGCAGTCGGTCATCCCGGCTGACGACGCCGAAGTGAAGCAGGACGTCACCACTCCCCTCCGCGGCATGGCGAAGTCGCTTGCCGCAAACATGGCGGTCAGCCTCACCGTTCCGACGGCGACCAGCGTGCGCACGATCCCGGCAAAGCTGCTGATCGACAACCGCATCGTCATCAACAACCACATGCAGCGCGCACGTGGTGGCAAGGTGTCGTTCACCCACCTCATCGGCTGGGCGCTGATTCGCGCTCTCAAGATGTTCCCGAGCCAGAACGTGTACTACGACGAGGTCGATGGCAAGCCGTCCGTCATCGCACCGGCACACGTCGGCCTTGGCATCGCCATCGACATCCCGAAGCCGGACGGCAGCCGCGCGCTGCTCGTTCCAGCCATCAAGCGCGCAGACACGATGAGCTTCGGTGAGTACCTCACCGCATATGAAGACATCGTCGCCCGCGCCCGCAAGAACAAGCTCACCGCAGACGATTTCTCCGGCGCATCCGTCTCGCTCACCAACCCGGGTGGCATCGGAACGGTTCACTCCGTTCCGCGCCTCATGAAGGGCCAGGGCTGCATCATCGGCGCCGGCGCCCTCGACTACCCGGCAGAGTTCCAGGGCGCGAGCATCAAGACGCTCACGAACCTCGCTATCTCGAAGACCATCACGCTCACCAGCACCTACGACCACAGGGTCATCCAGGGCGCAGGGTCCGGCGAGTTCCTGAAGATCGTGCACGAGCTGCTGATCGGCAAGCACAACTTCTACGAAGACATCTTCGCTGCGATCCGCATCCCGTACGACCCGATCCACTGGGCACCGGACATCAGCGTCGACCTGGCCGCCGCCATCGACAAGACGGCCCGCGTGCAGGAACTCATCAACGCCTACCGCGTTCGTGGCCACCTGATGGCAGACATCGACCCGTTGGAGTACGCGCAGCGCACGCACCCCGACCTCGAGATCTCCACGCACGGCCTGACCTTCTGGGACCTCGACCGTGAGTTCATCACTGGTGGGTTCGGTGAAGTTCGCCAGATGCAGCTGCGCGACATCCTCGGTGTGCTGCGCGACACGTACTGCCGCACCATCGGCATCGAGTACATGCACATCCAGGATCCAGCCCAGCGCAAGTGGATGCAGGAACGCATCGAGAAGAAGTACGTCAAGCCCACCCACGATGAGCAGATGCGCATCCTGGGCAAGCTCAACGAGGCAGAGGCGTTCGAAACCTTCCTGCAGACCAAGTACGTCGGCCAGAAGCGCTTCAGCCTCGAAGGTGGCGAGTCGACCATCGCATTGCTCGACGCAATCCTTCAGGGCGCAGCAGAGACCGGTCTCGACGGAGTCGTCATCGGCATGGCCCACCGTGGCCGCCTGAACGTGCTCACCAACATCGCGGGCAAGACTTACGGTCAGATCTTCCGTGAGTTCGAAGGCACCCAGGACCCCCGCAGCGTGCAGGGTTCCGGTGACGTCAAGTACCACCTCGGCACAGAGGGTTCCTTCCGCGGCGCCAACGGCGAAGAGATCCAGGTCTCCATCGCAGCGAACCCGTCACACCTCGAAGCCGCTGACGGCGTCGTCGAGGGCATCGTGCGCGCCAAGCAGGACCGCAAGCCCATCGGTACGTACAGCACCCTGCCGCTCCTCGTCCACGGTGACGCGGCGATGGCAGGCCAGGGCGTTGTTGTTGAGACCATGCAGATGTCCCAGCTGCGCGGCTACCGCGTCGGCGGCACCATCCACATCGTCATCAACAACCAGGTCGGCTTCACCACGCCTGCTGGCGAGGCTCGCACGTCGATTTACTCAACGGATGTCGCCAAGACGATCCAGGCACCGGTGTTCCACGTGAACGGCGATGACCCAGAGGCTGTCGTGCGCGTTGCGGAACTCGCCTTCGCCTACCGTCAGGAATTCAAGCGCGACGTCGTCATCGACCTCGTCTGCTACCGCAGGCGCGGCCACAACGAGGGCGACGACCCCTCGATGACGCAGCCGCTCATGTACAACCTCATCGAAGCCAAGCGCTCCGTACGAAAGCTGTACACCGAAGCGCTTGTCGGCCGTGGCGATATCACCCAGGAAGAATACGAAGCCGCACACCACGACTTCCAGGACCGCCTGGAGCGCGCGTTCATGGAGACGCACGCCGCCCAGACCGGCTCAATGAGCATCGTCGGCGGCGGCATCGGCGCCAACGGCGACCACGTTGCGGACGCCGTCGGCGAGCCGGAGACGACCGGAGTGCAAGAGGCCGTCATCCAGCTCATCGGTGACGCGTTCAACAACAAGCCCGCTGGCTTCACGGTGCACACCAAGCTGCAGCAGCTGTTGCAGAAGCGCCTCGACATGAGCCGCAACGGCAACATCGACTGGAGTTTCGGCGAGTTGCTGGCGCTCGGCTCTGTGCTGCTCGAGGGCACCCCGGTGCGTTTCGCCGGGCAGGATGCCCGCCGCGGCACGTTCGTACAGCGCCACGCGGTGTTGCACGACCGGGTCAACGGTCAGGAATGGCTGCCGCTGTCCAACCTCAGCGACAACCAGGCCCGCTTCTGGATCTACGACACGCTGCTCAGCGAATATGCGGCCATGGGCTTCGAGTATGGCTATTCGGTTGAGCGGGCAGATGCGCTCGTGCTCTGGGAAGCCCAGTTCGGCGACTTCGCCAACGGCGCCCAGACGATCATCGACGAGTTCATCTCATCCGCAGAGCAGAAGTGGGGACAGCGGTCATCCGTCGTCCTGCTGCTGCCGCACGGCTACGAGGGTCAGGGCCCCGACCACTCCTCAGCCCGCATCGAGCGTTTCCTGCAGATGTGTGCAGAGAACAACATGACAGTGGCTCGCCCGTCGACACCTGCGTCGTACTTCCACCTGCTGCGCCGTCAGGCGTACCAGCGTCCGCGGCGTCCGCTCGTCGTCTTCACGCCGAAGGCGATGCTGCGACTGCGCGGTGCGACGAGTGCCGTGTCCGACTTCACCAATGGCAAGTTCGAGCCGATCATCGATGATGCCCGCATCACTGACAAGGCCGCTGTCAAGCGTGTGCTGTTCATGTCCGGCAAGCTCTACTACGACCTGGCCAATGAACTGGACAAGAACCCGAACCCGGCCATCGCGCTGGTGCGCATGGAGCAGTTCTACCCGCTCCCCGCCACCGAGTTGAAGGCCGTGGCCGACACGTACCCGAACGCCGAACTCGCCTGGGTGCAGGACGAGCCGGAGAACCAGGGTGCCTGGCCGTTCTTCTACGTGGAGACCAACAAGCTTGGCCCGCGTAGCGTTCGTGTCTTCTCCCGTCCGGCCTCGGCCTCACCGGCCGCCGGATCGGCGAAGCGCCACGCCATCGAACAGGCAGAGCTCATCAGCAGGGCACTCACGCTCGACTGAGACCGGCTCGACTGAGTCCGGCTCGACTGGGTCCGGCTCGACTGGGTCACGCTTCACGAAGGGGTCGCACCATTTGGTGCGGCCCCTTCGTCGTTGCCCCATGCTTTCTCTGGTGCTCCGGACCAGACTGGCGACGTGGACTATGCACTTCTCGGACTTGCCGCCATCCTGATCATCGTTGCCGTCTCGACGTTTGCATCCAGGTTGGGCGTCGCTGCGCCCCTTGTGCTGGTTGTCGTCGGAATCGCGTGCAGCTTCATTCCCGGCGTGCCGACTCCGCAGTTTCCGCCGGAACTCATCCTCGCCCTGGTGCTGCCGCCCATCCTCTACGCGTCGGCGGTCAATGTTCCCCTGGTTGATTTTCGGCGCAACCTGAAGGCGATAACGAGCCTGTCCGTGGTGCTGGTGATCGTGTCGGCGCTCGTGAGTGGATTCCTGCTCTACACGCTGCTGCCTGACCTCAGCCTTGCCGCCGGGATTGCCCTCGGCGCGGTAATCAGCCCACCGGATGCCGTGGCCGCAACTGCCATAGCAAAGAGACTCGGTCTCCCCCCACGTCTGGTCACGATTCTGGAGGGTGAGGGTCTCGTCAATGACGCATCCGCTCTGGTGTTGCTGCGCTCCGCCATCGCCGCGACAGCAGGCGCGGTCTCAGCCTGGCAGGTTGCGGGTGACTTCCTCTATGCGGTCGCTGCGGCGATCGCCGTCGGCATCATCATCGGCTACGTGACGGTCTGGGTGCGTTCAAAGCTCGGCAGCCCGGTGCTGAACACCACGATCTCCTTTGCCGTGCCGTTCCTGGCCTACATTCCAGCTGAGGAGCTCAATGGCTCCGGCGTGCTCGCCGTGGTCGTGGCCGGTCTCATCACCGGTCACCGCAGTGCCAGTTACTTCAGCGCGCAGGATCGCATCACTGAGCGCATCAATTGGCGCACCATCCAGTTCATCCTGGAGAACGGCGTCTTCCTGCTGATGGGCTTCGAGCTGCGAGGACTCATCATCCAGGCCAGGGGCCAAGAGCTTGGAGTCAGGCAAGCTGTGGCGCTTGGCATTCTCATCACCGTGGTGCTGATTCTGGTGAGGGTGGCATTCGTGGCGCCATTGATCGTCGTTCTGCGGCGGGATCAACGACGCGCCGCCGCACAAGGTCCCTATGTGGCGCATGCGATTGATCGGCTCGAGGCGAGTCCGGTGCGCGATGAAAAGTCCGCGCAAAAGAAGAGCAAGTTGAGACGCTTTTTGAACAGGAAACAGGCTGACCTGGATTCGCTGGCCAAGGAGGGTCTCGGCTGGCGGGGCGGGGCGGTACTTGCGTGGTCTGGCATGCGCGGTGTGGTCACGCTGGCTGCCGCCCAGTCGCTCCCGCTCACGATTCCGTACCGACCGCAGCTCATCCTCATCGCGTTCACGGTGGCCGTCGTCACGCTGCTTGCCCAGGGCGGCACGCTGCCATGGCTGATCAAGAAGCTCGGCATCGTCGGCACGGACGAGGACACGGAACGCGCCGAATTCGCATCACTCGTTCAGGAGATCGGCGAGGTCGGTTCAGCGATGCTCGACAATCCGGAGCTCGCCCAGGACAACGGCGAACCGTTCGACCCCGGCGTCGTGGAGCGTGTGCGTGCCGACAGCCTGAGGATCCGGGATGCCGTCACCGAGACCAGGGAAGAGGGGCGTATCGGCCCGCATGCGCAACAGCGCGCACTACGCCTGCGCGTGCTCGACGAGGAGCGTGCCGCGCTTCTGGAGGCCAGGACGGTGGGCTGGTACAGCTCGCGCGTACTGGATCGTGCGCAGCAGTTGCTGGATCTCGAGGAGTCCCGGCTGCAGCATCTCGAAGACAACGACACCGAGCACTGAGCACTGAGCACTGAGCACTGAGCACCGAGCACTCCGCCCCCTGAGCCCTGGCCCTCTGTGCCTCGGTGCCCGGCCCCTGTGCCCCCGGCACCTACAGCCGAGCGACGAGCGCCCGTGCCGAGTGCATAACTCCTGCAGATTCGGCGAGATGAGCTGGAACTGGCGCTTCACCGCGAGATCCGGGCAGAGTGCAGGAGTTATGCACAAAGTGGTCTCGACGCCCGCTGTCAGGTTGGCGCGCAAACCGCCCGGCGCGCGAGAGTCGCGAGCCGGGCGGATGTGCGCCAGGGTTCTGCTGCGGAGGGTTAGCGGCGGGCCAGCTTCGACGGCCACCAGATCTTCGGTCCGATGTCGTAGGCCAGAGCTGGCACCAGCAGCGATCTAACCAGGAAGGTGTCGAGCAGCACACCGAAGGCCACGATGAACGCGATCTGGGCGAGGAACAGGATCGGCAGCACACCAAGCGCTGCGAACGTCGCCGCGAGCACGACACCGGCAGAGGTGATCACACCACCGGTCGCCACGAGCCCCCGCAGGATTCCCTCACGGGTGCCGTGGATGATGGACTCTTCTCGCACTCGACTCATCAGGAAGATGTTGTAGTCAATTCCGAGGGCCACTAGGAACACGAACCCGAACAGCGGAACGACGGGGTCTGCGCCGGGGAAGCCCAGCACGCCGTTGAACACCCACGCCGAGACACCGAGAGCTGCGGCGAACGACAGCACGACGGTTGCGATGAGCAGGATTGGGGCCAGAATCGACCGCAGCAGCAGCATGAGGATCAGCAGGATGACGCCGAGGATGATCGGGATGATCAGGTTGCGGTCGTGGATCGACGTGTCGTTGGTGTCAATGGCGATGGCGGTCGTGCCGCCGACCAGGATGCTGTCGTCAACGGCCGAGAGGTCGGTGCGCAATTCCCTCACCGTGTCTTCAGCGGCAACAGAGTCGCCGGCATCCGTCAGTGTGGCCTGAATCATCACCGTGCCGTCGACAACCGTGGGCTCGGCAACCGGGGTGCCAGGGCGCCCAACGGCCTGCAAACCGTCGGTTGTGATGGGCGTTGTGCCGCTCACCGAGTCCTGGGCGATCACCGCGACAGAGTCGACGCCGTCGTTGGCGAGCAGGACGTCCGCCATCTCCTGCAGCTCGCCCTCAGGACCGATGACGATCGCCGGGGTGCCGGATCCGCCGGGGAAGTGCTCGCCGAGTGCCGCCTGGCCATCGCGGGCTTCAGACGTGCCGAGCACGAAGTCGCTCTGAGACACGCCGTCAGCCTTGAACTGGAATGCACCGATGGCCAACACGGCGAGCAGCACGGTGGAGGCGATCCAGATCAGGCGTGCGCGCTTGGAGATGAGGCGAGCCAGCTTCGGCCAGACACCACGCGCTCCTTCGCCGGTGAGGTCTGGGTGCACTGAACCGAACTTCGGGCGGACCGGCCAGAAGGCTGTGCGTCCAGCCCAGAGCAGCAGGGCCGGCAACAGGGTCAGGGCGGCAACGATCGCGAACGCGATGCCGATCGCAGCTACAGGGCCGAGCGACTTGTTCGAGTTCAGGTCGCTGAAGAGCAGGCAGAGGAGCGCGACGATGACGGTGCCGCCCGATGCCACGATCGGCTCGAATGCGCCACGCAGCGCCACCCAGGTCGCGTCCCACTTGCGTTCGTTGTCGCGCAGGGCTTCCCTGAACCGTGACACGTACAGCAGCGAGTAGTCGGTCGCAGCACCGATGACGAGAATGAACAGGATGCCCTGGGTCTGGCCGGTGAGCGTCAGAACTTCCGCACGCGCCAGCGACACCACGACGAGAACGGATGCGCAGAGCGCGGCAAGACTGGTGCCGAGCACGATCAGCGGCAGCAGCGGTGAGCGGTACACGATGATCAGGATGATGAAGACGGCGATCAGCGCGGTGAGCAACAGGATGCCGTCGATGCCGGCGAATGCACCGGTGAGGTCGGCGATCAGACCGGCGGGGCCGGTGATGAACGTGGTCACCCCTTCAATGGGGTTGGCCTCAAGGTAGTCCCTGATCTCGGCGACCGTCTCCGCCGGTTTGACGTCTTCCGTCGCCAGCGGCAAGAAGACCTCTGCCGCCTCGCCGTCTTCTGAGACGATTGCCGGCGACACCGAATCGGTGACGACGCCGTCCATGGTGGAGAGGGTCGTGACCGTCTCGTCTATGGCCGCGATATCGGCATCCGTCAGTCCACCGTCACGCTGGAAGAGCAGGATGCCTGGCAGTGTGTCGCTGCCACGGAACTCTGACTCAAGCGCCTGCACCTGCGTTGCGTCGGCGCTGGCCGGCAGTTGGGTGGCTGCGTCGTTGGTCGACACTTCGCTGATCTTGCCGAACGAGGCGCCGCCCGCCCCGAACATCACGAACCAGACCACGATCAGGACTGTCGGAATCAGGACGCGCAGCCAGGTCGGTACCCGGGAGGCTTGGGGGGTGCGGGGCGTAGTCATCACGTCATCCAGACTATCGCTAACCTGGTTAGGTGTACGTCAAACGAAAGTTTGATTCTTCCGATATGTGATGATCAGCCCGCGACAGCCAGCGGGTGACCATCAGCGCCAGAGAACCAGGAGCGGCCGACCGTCGAGGGTCAGTGCGTCGAGGGCCAGTGCGTCAAAGGTCAGTGCGTCGACTGAACGGCGCGCAACTTCTGCAGAACCAGGTCGCGCAGGTCTTCTGGCGCGGTCTCCTTGCAGGCGCGCTGCATCACCTCGGTGAGCGTGACGCCCACGTGGTGTTCGCTGCTGCAATCGGGGCACGTTTCGAGGTGCTCGCGAATATCAGCAGCGTCCTCTTTGCACAACTCATTGTGCAAGTACTCTTCGAGTTCGGCTTTCGCTTTCTCGCATCCGCAATCGGTCATGATCAGTTGCTCCCAGAGTTCTTCTGGCCGGCTGACTGGCCACCGCCGAGCCCGCGCTCAGCTGCATAGCCTGCCAACATCTCGCGAAGAAGGCGCCTGCCACGGTGCAGACGGCTCATCACGGTGCCAATCGGTGTTTTCATTATTTCGGCGATCTCCTGATAGGAGAAGCCTTCGACATCAGCGAAATAGACAGCAAGCCGGAAATCCTCGGGAATAGCCTGCAGTGCATCTTTCACCGCGCTGTCTGGCAGGTGATCGATGGCCTCGGCCTCAGCCGACCGGCTGGAGGTGGCTGTCGTCGACTCTGCGCCGCCCAGCTGCCAGTCCTCAAGGTCATCAATCGTGCCCTGGTACGGTTCACGCTGTTTCTTGCGATACGTGTTGATGAAGGTATTTGTCAGGATGCGATAGAGCCACGCTTTGAGGTTCGTGCCCTGCTGGAACTGCGCGAAAGCGGCAAACGCCTTCACGAAGGTTTCTTGCACCAAGTCTTGCGCGTCAGACGGATTGCGCGTCATACGCATGGCTGCAGCGTAAAGCTGGTCAATGAACGGCATCGCCTGTTCTTCGAACAGATCGCGCACGTCAGGAGTTTCTGAAGTCATCAACGGCAATCCTAGGCCGTCTACGGCACCCATGACTGGCCGCTCCAAGACTGCTGAGCTTGTCAAGCGAACCTCCCTCTTCTTCACATCACCGACTATTCTGATAACCGATGCTGATCTCGAGATATTCCAAGCCTGAATTCAATCCGTACGGTGATTCCGCTCCAGACGAGCGGGCCGTGCTGTGGCAGGCGCCCGTTTCTACCGCGCCGCTGGACGCCGTTCTCGCGCTCCCCGGATCAAAATCCCTGACCAACCGCGAACTCGCGCTGTCGGCACTCGCCGACTCCCCGTCGCTGCTTCGCTCGCCGTTGCACTCGCGGGACAGCGACCTGATGGTCGCGGCTCTTCGCCAACTCGGCACCACCATCGAGAAGGTGCCTGGCGACAGCCAGTACGGCGACGACCTGCTCGTCACCCCCGGAGAGTTGTTGGGCTCCACCACCATCGACTGCGGCCTCGCAGGAACGGTGATGCGGTTCCTGCCGCCGATCGCCGCACTTGCCCTCGGCCCGACGACGTTCGACGGCGATGAGGGTGCCCGCCGCCGCCCCATGGCGACGACCATCACCTCCCTTCGCGCGCTCGGCGCCGACATCAACGATGACGGCCGCCTTGCGCTGCCCTTCACGGTGCACGGCACCGGATCCGTCGCCGGCGGCGAGATCACCATCGACGCCTCAACGTCGAGCCAGTTCGTCTCCGGCCTGCTGCTTGCCGCGGCACGCTTCGACGACGGCTTGCACCTCCGCCACAACGGCGAACGCCTGCCGAGCATGCCCCACATTGAGATGACGATCGACACGCTGGCCGCTCGCGGCGTCGTCGTCGAGACGCCAGCCGTCGGCGAGTGGATCGTGCGCCCAGGCGCCATCGCCGGCCGCGAGGTCGACATTGAACCAGACCTCTCGAACGCCGCACCGTTCCTGGCTGCCGCACTCGTTGCGGGCGGCAGCGTCACCATCTCGGGCTGGCCCGATACGACGACCCAGGTCGGCGCCGGACTCATCGACCTGCTCCCGCTGTTCGGTGCCACGGTCACGCGCGACGGCGACCGGGTCACGGTGACGGCGGGTGAGAGCATCCGCGGTGTTGAACTCGACCTGTCGACCAGCGGAGAGCTCGTACCGAACCTCGTCGCACTCGCGGCGCTGGCCGACTCCCCGAGCACCATCACGGGGATTGGCCACATCCGCCACCACGAAACCGACCGCCTCGCTGCCCTTGTGGCCGAGATCAACGGCCTCGGCGGCGCAGTGACAGAGCTCGAAGACGGCCTGCACATCGAGCCCCGTCCGCTGCACGGCGGTACCTGGCGCAGCTACGACGACCACCGGATGGCGACAACGGGCGCGATCATCGGGCTCGCTGTTCCCGGCGTGGATATCGAGAACATCGGCACAACCTCGAAGACGCTCCCCCAGTTCCCCGAATTGTGGCATTCACTCTTTGCGGGAGTTGCGCTCTAGATGTTGGTTCAGTCCTGATGTCCTGGTGGTCGAACGATGACGACGACGACGAGCCGGAGTACGACGAATCGAGCGTGCGAGTTCGCCCCAATCGCAAGGGCAACAAGCCACGCACGAAGACTCGCCCAGATCACGAAGATGCGCTGACCGGACGCATCATCGCCGTTGACCGTGGTCGCTACACGGTCATGCTCGACGAGAACACGCCTGACGAACGCCAGGTCACCGCAGCGCGCGCCAGCGAACTCCGCAAGCACGCGGTCGTCACGGGCGACCGCGTCGACATCGTCGGCGACACCACGGGAGCCGAGGGCAGCCTGTCCCGCATCGTGCGCATCGTGCCGCGGAAGACGCTGCTGCGTCGGAGCGCCGATGACACGGATGCCGTGGAGCGCGTCATCGTCGCCAACGCCGACCAGATGCTCATCGTGGTGGCAGCGGCGAATCCTGAGCCGCGCATCCGTCTCGTTGATCGCTATCTCGTTGCCGCGTTCGATGCTGGGATTACACCGATCCTCTGCATCACGAAGACCGACCTGGCCGACCCGGCAGAGTTCCTGAGCAACTTCGCCGGGCTCGACCTCAGGGTCTTCACGAGCCGCGAAGACGAGCTTCCCGTCGAGGAGATCTCACGCGCGCTCATCGGGCATGACACGGTCTTCGTCGGACACTCAGGCGTCGGCAAGTCGACGCTCGTCAACGCGCTCGTGCCTGCAGCCAAGCGAGCTGTCGGCGTGGTGAACACCGTCACGGGTCGTGGCCGTCACACGTCGTCATCGACGGTGTCGCTGCGGCTGGAGACGCCGGAGGGACGCGGCTGGGTGATCGATACGCCAGGCGTTCGCTCGTTCGGGCTCGGTCACATTAACACCGACAACATCCTCAAGGCGTTCACCGACCTGGCGGCCATTGCGGAGAAGTGCCCGCGCGGCTGCACGCACCTGCCCGATGCGCCGGACTGCGCCATCAACGAGGCCGTAGCTGCCGGCGAACTCGGCGAGACAGGTGCGGTGCGCCTCGACTCGTTGCAGCGCCTGCTGCTGACCTTCGCCAAGACCCCGTCGACGCACTGAGCGTGCAGTCTCGGCTGGGCCCTGCCCGAATTGCATAACTCCTGCAGAATCATCCGTTCCTCGCACCCAGCCCCGGAAATTCGGGCAATTACCCGCGGGCGACACCACGTTGCAGGAGTTATGCACGGGCACACCCCATGCCCGCAGCGACCCGCCAGGTCCGTGTCTCGCAGGACTACACACGACACCGCTCGGGTAGCGTTGAGGCATGACGGATTCCACACGCCTCTCGGCAGGCGACCCTGCACCGCAGTTCACGCTCACTGACCAGGACGGCGCAGAGGTTTCGCTCGCCGACTTCGCCGGCCAGAAGGTTGTCGTGTACTTCTACCCGGCCGCCATGACGCCCGGCTGCACCACGCAGGCCTGCGACTTCCGCGACAACCTCTCGTCGCTGAAGGCTGCCGGATACCAGGTGCTCGGCATCTCGAAGGATGCCCCCGCCAAGCTCAAGAATTTCCAGGAGCGCGACGGCGTGAACTTCCCGCTGCTCAGCGACGAAGACCTCGCCGTGCACAACGCCTACGGCGCCTGGGGCGAGAAGAACCTCTACGGCAAGCTCGTCACCGGCGTGCTGCGCTCGACGTTCGTGATCGACGAGACCGGCACCATCCAGCTCGCCCTCTACAACGTGAAGGCGACCGGCCACGTGGCCAGCCTGCGCAAGAAGCTCGGCATCGACAGCTAGCTCGCAGCACATGTGTGTAATTCACTCGCAAGAAATCGACCTAACCGACGAGTTTTAGGTCGATTTCTTGCGAGCGGATGCCGTCAGCCCAGCAGATAGGCGGGTTGTGCGGGAGGGTTGGCTCGCTGGATTTCGAGACACTCGCTGGCGCTCGTTACTCACTCAACGAGGCAGGCGCGGCACCGCCGCCAGCAGTCGCTTCGTGTAGTCCTCACGCGGGGCACCGAGCACCTGCGCGGTCTCGCCCTGCTCGACGACGCGCCCGTTCTGCAGCACGATCGTCTGGGCGCACAGCGATGCGACGACGCCCAGGTCGTGCGACACCATCAGCACCGTCAGGTTGCGCTTCTGGCCGAGTTCGACGAGCAGGTCCATGATCTGGATGCGCGTCGTCACGTCGAGTGCGCTCAGCGGCTCGTCCGCCAGGATCAGCCGAGGGCCAGGCACGATGGCCCTCGCGATAGCAATGCGCTGGCGCTGCCCGCCGGAGAATTCGTGTGGGTAGCGGCTGGCGGCATCCGCTGGCAGACCAACAGACTCGAGCGCCTCTGCGACCAGCGCATCCGCTGCGGCACCCCGCGCGATCCCGAGCGAGGTCAACGGCTCAGAGACGATGCGGCCCACCCGCTGCCGGGGGTCGAGCGACGAGTACGGGTCCTGGAAGACCGTCTGCACACTGCGGCGGAATTGGCGCATCTGGGCGCGGTCAGTGGGTACCAGCGGCGCTCCGTCGAACAGCACCTGGCCGCTCGACGGCGACGCGAGGCCGAGCAACAGCCGCACGAGAGTGGTCTTGCCGGCGCCAGACTCCCCCACGAGCCCAACGCTGGTTCCGGCCTCAACTGCGAATGACACTCCGGTCAGCGCATCTGCACCGCCGCGGTAGGCAAAACCCGCGCCCCGAAGCTCCAGGATGGCCGTCATGAGGTCTCCAGTGCCGCGTCGAGGATTCGTGCGCTCCGCACGAGTTCTGCCGTGTACGGATGCTGTGGCGCCGTCAGGATGGTGGCCAGCGGCCCCGACTCCACGGCTTCACCGTTCTGCAGCACGATCACGCGGTCGGTCATCCGCGCCACAACGGCCAGGTCGTGGCTGATGAACAGCAGCGACATGCCGCGCTCTGCGATCACCCGGTCGAGCAGGTCGAGCACGTCGGCCTGCACCGTTACGTCGAGGGCCGTCGTCGGTTCGTCTGCGATCAAGAGTTCTGGGCGGCAGGCCAGCGCCATGGCGATGGCCACGCGCTGCCGCTGGCCGCCGGAGACCTCGAACGGGTATGAGCGGGCGATGCGCTCCGGGTCTGGCAGGCTCACCTCAGCGAAGGCGGCGAGCACGGCCTCGTTCAGCGCCGCGCCACGCAATCCCTGGTGCCTGCGCAGCGGTTCTGCCAGCTGCTTGCCGAGGCGCATCAGCGGATCGAGGGAGCTGAGCGGCTCCTGGAAGACGATCGCGGCACGGCTCCCGCGGATGGGCATCAGCGTGCGCTCGCTCGCGCCGATCACGTGCGTGCCGGCCAGCGTCACGCTGCCCGTCGCATGCAGGCCGGGCGCCAGCAGGCCGGTGATGGCCAGCGAAGTCAGCGACTTGCCCGAGCCGGATTCGCCAATCAGGCCAAGGCGTGCGCCCCTGTTCAGCTCAAACGAGAGCGATCGAACCAACGTGCGGCCGTCATCCGTTGCAACTGACAGACCATGCACGCTCAGCACGGCGGCCTGGTCAGGCGTGGTGGTGGTGTTCACCGGCGTCATCGTGACTTCCTCCTGATCGGATCTGCAACGTCCCGCAGGCCATCGGCCACCAGGTTGACGCCGATCACGAGTGCGACGAGGGCAAGCCCGGGAGCGATGGCACCGATCGGCGCTGTCGCCACCGTGCTCTGCGCCTCCTGCAGCATCCGTCCCCATGACGCGTTGGGCGGCGGCGCCCCGAGCCCCAGGTACGACAGGCTGGCCTCTGCCAGCACGGCGATGCCGAACTGCAGTGCCAGGTTGACCGACAGCGTCGGCCAGATATTGGGCATCACGTGTGCGCGGATGATCGCGAGCCAGCCGGTACCCGACGTGCGGGCGGCAGTGATGTACTGCTCTGCGAGCACGCGTTTGGCCAGCACCCTGGTCAGCCGGGCGACGATCGCCGACATCGCGAGGCCGATGGCGAGCACCGCCGACCAGAGCGACGCCCCCTGCGCGGCCACGATCAGCATCGCGAGCAGCAGGGTGGGGAACGCGATCAGAATATCGAGCAGCGCCGACAACGTGTCATCGAGCCAGCTCGTCGCGAAGGCGGCAAGCAGGCCGAGCAGAATCCCGATCACGGCGGCAATGGCAACGGATGCCGCCCCAACGATGAGCGCGATCCTCGCGCCGATCATCAGCTGGGTCATCAGGTCGCGGCCGAGCTTGTCTGTGCCGAGCCAGTGTTCTGCGCTCGGCCCTTCGAGCCGGGTGCCAGAGGTGTCCGCCGGCGGATACGGCAGCCAGACGAGGGAGACGAGCGCCATCAGCACGATGATGCCAACGAGCACCAGGCCGATGGTCAGTGTCACAGAGCGCGAGGTACGGCGGCGCACGAGGGCCGAGGCGGCACCCGTCGGGGCCTCGGGTGACGCCTCTATGGGCGTGACAGCACTCATCAGCGGTTCACCGCCACGCTCGTGCGGAGGCGCGGGTCGACCAGGCGCTGGATGATGTCGGTGACGAAGCCGATCAGCAGCACGGCGACCGTGCTGACGAGCAGGATGCCCTGGATATTCGGGTAGTCATGCTGGGCGATGGCCTTCAGCAGCATGCTGCCAAGACCAGGCAAGGTGAAGACACTTTCAATGACGACGGCGCCGAGGAAGGTGGTGGCCAGTTCGATGCCCAGGATCGAGATGACGGGCACGGAGCCGTTCCGCAGCCCGTGGCGCCACATTGCGCTCCGAAACGGCGAACCGAGCGCCCGAGCATTCCGGATGTAGTCGCTGCCGAGCACATCGAGCGTGGCGGAGCGCACGTAGCGCGAGATGGAGGCGGTCATCACGATGGTGATGGTGATCACCGGCAGCGCGAGCGAGTGCAGCGCGTCGGCGGGGTCTGCCCAGTCGTCACGCGGGAACCCGCCGGACGGGAACAGGCGCAGGTTCACCGAGAACACGCTCACCAGCAGGATGCCGACCCAGAACGCCGGAACGGCAACGCCCAGTTGTGAGATGGCGGAGAGGGCTGACCCGTACCAGGTGCGTGCCTTCCATGCCGCGATGAAGCCGACGAAGAGTGACAGCACCAGGGCGAGGCTGAAGGAGATGAGCGTCAGCGGAATCGTCACAGCCAGCCGCGACATGATCTCGGGGCCGACGGGCAGCGATGAGACGAACGAATTGCCGAGGTTCAGCGTGACGATCTCGCCGAACCAGGTGGTGAACTGCTGCCAGAGCGGCAGGTTCGACCCGACCTGCTCCTGCGCGGCGGCGATTTGCTCAGGGGTGGCATTCACCGAGAGCAGCGCGTTCGCGGGGTCGCCTGGCAGCAGTCGCAGCAGCACAAAGAGTACGACCATGGCGAGCACCAGCGAGAGCACCAGGAAGGCGAAGCGGCGCAGCAGATAAGTGGTCATTACAGTTTCAGGCTACTTCAGTCATGTGTATCGATGGTTCAGGTGTGCCAAGACGAATGGTGCATAACTCCTGCAATACAGCCCACGCGGTTCCGGCTGCCGCGGAATTCCGCGGCAGCCGACGCGCGATGCGTCGCAATTGCAGGAGTTATGCACCGAGCACCGAGCACCGAGCAGCAAGCAGCGAGCACAGGCTCGCCTGTGGTTACTTCGCTTCGATGTCGTATACGTAGAACTGCGAGTTGAGCCCGTTGACCGGGTACCCGGTCAGGTCACTCGCGGCCACCACGATCTGGGGGTACAGGTACAGCCAGACGCTGGCGGCATCCGCTGCAATCTGCTCGTTGACGAGCTTCAGCTTGTCGGTCTGCTCTTCAACGGATGACGCCTGCTCGGCCTCAGAGACCCACTGGGTCACGTCTGGGTTGTTGTAGCCCCAGTAGAAGTCGGGGTTGCCGTACCAGACCACGTCGCGGTCGTTCACGTGCTCCTGCAGCGTCGCCTCGAAGTTCTGCTCCTTGAACACCTTGGTGTACCACTCGTCTGAGGTGATCGGGTTGATGTTCACCGTGACGCCGACCTTGGCGAGCTCGCTCTTCACGAACTCGGCAACGGCGGGGTGCGGGTCATACGTCGGGGTGTCGAGGGTGAACTCGAAACCGTCGGCGTAGCCGGCCTTGGCGAGCAACGACTGTGCGAGGTCAACGTCGTACGGGTTCACGTCGCTCAAGTCTTCGTACCAGGGGTCGGTCGGCGGAACCATCGAACCGATCAGGGTGCCGTAGTCGCCCCAGATGGAGTTCAGCAGCTTCTCGCGGTCGATGGCTGAGTAGAGCGCCTTGCGCACGTCCACGTTGTCGAACGGGGCGACGCGGTCGTTGAACGCGAGGATTTCCTTGGTGGTGGAGTTGCCGTCGTTCACGGTGTAGTCAGCGTTGTCTTCGAACTGCGCGAGCGAGTCGGGGCTCTGCACGCTCGTGACGATGTCGACCTGGTTGGTGAGGAGTGCGTTTCCGAGCGCTGTGGCATCCGTGAAGTAGTTGAAGACGACCTCGTCGCTCTTCGCCTTGTCTCCCCAGTACGAGTCGGAGGCCTCAAGGCTGAGCGAGCTGCCACGCTTCCAGTCGCCGAGTGTGTACGGGCCTGTGCCGTCTTCGGAGGTCTGCAGGTCGGTGGCGTCACTGTTGATGATCCACACGTAGCTGAGCAGGTACGGCAGGGAGATCGACTTGCTCGAGAGGCTGATGACAACGGTCTGGTCATCGGGCGTCTGGATGTCGGCAATGGGCTTCAGGCTCGACTTGCGTGCCGACTGGGAGTCCTCTGCGGTGACCTTCTCGATGCTCGACTTGACGTCGGCACTGGTGAGCGCCTTGCCGGAGTGGAACGTGACGCCATCCTGCAGCGTGAACGTGTAGCTCAGGCCGTCGTCGCTCAGCGTGTAGTCGGTGGCCAGCAGCGGTTCGACGGCGCCGTCATCCGTCAGCTTGAACAGACCCTCGTACACGTTGCCGTTGAAGGCCTCCGTGATGCCCTGCCCGCCGCCAGCGGTGTTGTCGAGGTTCTGTGGCTCGTAGAGCGACCCGATTTCAATGGTGCTGGCCGATGACGAAGAGCCAGAGGACGCCGGTGCGCAGCCAGCAAGTGCAAGCGTTGCAATTACTGTGGCGGCAAGCGCGGCTGTCATGGTTTTTTTCACAGAGTTCTCCTGAACCGTGGGGTTGGCGGACGGTGTTGCTGAGCGACGATCGTTCTCACCGAACGAGGCGACGCAGCGAGACTGGCATGGCGGCACGAACGGTGAACGTCAGTGAGCCAGAGGTAATGCGGGGTAGCTATGGGGTGTACAGACAGCCGAAACTTCAGTACAGGGAGTAGCCACCGCTGAAGACAACAACCTTCTCCCCTGCCTCAACAGCGAAAGCGAAGCGATTGTTCCGCGGCGGCAGTGGACAGTTGTAGTGAATCGAAAAACCGCACGGCGGCACGAAGGCCTGGTTGAAGTCGAGGATGACGGTGCTGCTGCCGCTGGTGTTGGACTCATCAGTGTTGGACTCATCGGTGTTGGACTCACCGGTGTTGGAGTCACCGGAGCGGCGCACGAAGAGGAAACGGCCGGCCTCGTAGCTGCCGTTGTCGCCTGCAGCGCCGTTCGTGGCATCGCCGAAGACGAGCAGGAGGGTGCCGCCATCGTCGAAGGCGCTGAAGCTGTAGTCGACGCCATCCCTCGTGAAGGTGATGTCGCCTGGCACGACGAGGTCGCGCGTTCCGCCGTTGTCCCTGATGTGCTCGAAGGGAACGGTGCGGCCGGAGTCGACGGGGGTGAAGGTCGCCTCAATCACCCAGCTCGGGTCGAAGTCGAAGCCCGTGATCGTCTCGAAGTTGCGAATGGAGTCAGAGGCCGCATCCCACAAGCGGATGCCGTGCTCCGGCTCCCCCGTGGCGATGTTCACGCGGGTGAGTTCCGTGACCGTCGTCGTAGCGGCCTGTTCGGTTGGCAGCGCTGCCAGCACGGCTTCAGCGCTTGGCACGGCTGCGGCATCCGTTTCGCTGTCGAACCAGCGGGTCTCCACGAGTGAGAGGTTGCCGGTTGCGGCGACGACGCTGCTGAGGCGGTGCGCCCTCCAGGCGGCCCAGCTCTCGCGGGCAGCGTCGACCACGGCGGGTGACGCGTGCAGGGTACCGGCGGAAGACGTATCGGTGGAAGAAAGAGTCATGATCCCTCAATAGTGCGCGGCTAGACGCTCGATTACCAATCAGGTTGCGAGATATGACAACCGATGCTTGTGCAACACGCTCTCTGCACCGGGTATTCCGCACCGTCGCGTTCGGTCGCAGCCGTGCGCTGGTCGCGCTGGTCTCGCTGGTCTCGCTGGTCTCGCTAGTCGCGGTGCTGGTCGCGCTCTGCACCCGTTGCGGCCATCACGCTCGGCACGAAGAGCAACACGATCACGACGATGGAGGGAAGCAGCAGTGCCCAGCCGATGTCCGGCCTGGCGTACATCCCCTGGAAGGCCCCGAGGGCCACGGCAATCTGCACGAGCTGCCAGGTGACGGCCGCTCCCCTGATCCAGGATCGGTGCCGCAACACGTTCAGCGCGATGGCGCTCACCCAGATCGCCGCAATGAGCAGGAGCACCAGAATGGCGATGGCGCTCGGCATGGAGGCCGGCGTGTCGGTCAACAGCTCGATGATCTGCCAGATCGTGACAGCCCACAGCAGCAGCGCCTCTGCGCTCACGAGAACGAAAAGGAGCTTCAGCGCGAGTGGTCGAGGGCGGTCGGCGGGGGCCGGATCGGTCGAGGAGAAGTCTTCAGACGATTTTTTCACAGGGATATCCCATACAAAACTATTGATTTGATTCAACCATTATGGGACCATATTTGAGGCGCAGTTGACGCTCACAGGGACGTGGGCAGATCTCAATACGTAGATCCGAAATATTCCTGCAGCTGCCATCCCCCGCATTTAGGCCATTTCGGCCACGCACCCACGCAACAAAGGAGCACATCACCATGGATTGGCGCGACAAAGCGGCATGCCTGACAGCTGACCCGGAGCTTTTCTTCCCGGTAGGCAACACTGGCCCGGCTGTAGACCAGATTGAAAAGGCAAAGTCGGTGTGCGCGCGTTGCAACGTCACCGAAGTTTGCCTCCAGTACGCACTTGAGACCGGTCAGGACTCCGGCGTATGGGGTGGACTCAGCGAAGACGAGCGACGAGCACTCAAACGACGTGCCGCTCGCGCACGCCGCGCTTCTTAACCCGAGCTTCTCAAATGCCGGCACCCACTGGGTGCCGGCATTTGTTTGTTAAGCGGTGAGCGCTTAGCGCTCGTGGATGTACCGGAGCGGAATCTCGATCGTCACTTCGGTACCGCTTCCCATGATCGTGTGCCAGTCGATGGTGCCGCTCAGCTCACCCTGGATCAGGGTGCGCACGATCTGCGTGCCGAGGCCTGAACCCACCTTGCCCTCTGGCAGGCCGGTTCCGTTGTCCTTCACGGTGACCGTCAGCATCTCCTCGCTGCGGGTCGCCTCGATGATGACCTCACCCTCGCGCCCGGCCAGACCATGCTCGACGGCGTTGGTGACGAGCTCGGTGAGTGCGAGCGCCAGCGGCGTGGCAAAAGCGCTCGGCAATGTGCCGAAGCTGCCGGTCAGTCGCGGGTGGGCCGTGGTGTTGTGAGCGGATGCGACCTCGGCGACCAAAAGCAGCACCCGGTCGAACACGGCGTCGAAGTCCACGCTCTGGCTGAGGCCTTCAGACAGGGTGTCGTGCACGACGGCGATGGCCGCGACCCGACGCATTGCCTGCGTGAGCGCTTCCCTCGCGGTTTCGGAGTGTGTGCGCCTGGCCTGGATGCGCAGCAGTGATGCGACGGTCTGCAGGTTGTTCTTCACCCGGTGGTGGATCTCGCGGATCGTCGCATCCTTGGTGATGAGCTCGCGTTCCTGGTGGCGGAGCTCTGTGACATCGCGGCACAGCACGATGGCGCCAATCCGCGACCCGCGCTCCCTGATCGGGATGGCGCGGAGCGACACCGTCACTCCCCTGGCCTCAATGTCGGTGCGCCACGGCGCACGGCCGGTGACCACGAGCGGCAACGACTCGTCAACGACGGCTTTGCCGGGAATCAGTCGAGTGGTGACCTCGGCCAGCGACTCGCCCTCGAGTTCGTCAGCGAAGCCCATCCGGTTGAACGCGGAGAGGGCATTCGGGCTGGCGAATGTGGTGGTCCCGTCGACGTCGAGCCTGAGCAGGCCGTCTGAGGCGCGCGGAGCCCCGCGGCGCGGGCCGGTCGGTGCTCCGAGGTCGGGGAAGTCGCCGGAGGCGATCATGGCGAACAGGTCGTTCGCGCAGTCGTTGAAGGTCAGCTCCTGGCGGCTCGGGGTGCGAGCCTCGCTGAGGTTCGTGTGCCTGGTCAACACTGCGATTGGAGCATCGGTGATCTGGGGACCTGCAGGGCTCAGGCGGCGCATGACCGGAATGGCCCGCACGCGCGTCGGAGTCTCCTCATACCAGTCGGGGGCCGTCGTATCGACGATCTTCGCGGTCTCGAAGGCCTCTGTGACCTGCTTCCGCCACTCAGCCTTGATGCTCTGGCCCACAAAGTCGCGGTAGAACAGCGTTGCGGCGCTGGAGGGCCTGGCGTGAGCCACGGCGACGAAGCTGCCTTCGTCCGTGGGAACCCACACGACGATATCGGCGAAAGCAAGATCGGCCAGCAGCTGTCCGTCGGCGACGAGCATATGCAGCCAATCGACGTCTTCCGCGCTGCTGCGGCCCTGGGCAAGTACGAGATCACTAAGCGTCGACACGTTCACAGCCTAGATCAGCCACGGGTGGCTCTGCGCACGCCCCACATCCGTTCAGAGCGCTTTCGCCGTTTCCGGGCGGCGGGAATCGGCGCGATCAGCAGCTCCTCATTCACGAACTGGCGGATGCGCGCACGCGCGGGCGACTTGGGTGAGGCATCCCGCAGGGTGCGGCCGGTCAGCACGGCTGCATCGACACCATTCTGGTCATGTGGAATGAGCACGGCGTGCTCGATGCCACCAAACCGCCGGAGCGTGGCACTGACCTGTGCGCGCGGGTCCATGCCGATGGCGCTGGCCCGCACCTTGTTCATGAAGACACTCACTCGTTCGGTGCTCAGCACATCGGCCAGCTCCACCCAGGAGCGGAGAAAGCGCGCCATCCCAACCGGATCGGCCAGCCCGCATGCCACAACGTGGTCGGCCTGGGCGAGTGCGCTCACCGTTGCCGCGTTGCGTCGCGGGGTGAAGAGGTCGCTCGAGATCTCCTCGTCGGATTCGAGGTTGAAGCCGGTGTCGATGACCACGTAGTCAACCCAGTCGCGCAGGGCCTGGATCGTTTTCGTCACCCGGTCGCCCGACAGCTCTGGCCAGCGCGATGGCCGGCCGATCCCCGTGAGCACCCAGAACGCGCCATGCGGCGAGTTGTATCGCTGCGCTATCCGCTCCAGCTCAGCACGATTGAGGGCGTCTGCACCCGCGAGCCTGCATGCCGCAGCGAAGCCAGGCGCTTCATCGAGCATCCCGAGCGTCGGCGCCACCGATCCGCTGTACGTGTCAACATCGGCCAGCACCACGGTGTGCCCAGCCGCCGCGATCTCCGCCGCGATGGTGATGGCGATCGTCGTGCGGCCAGGAGCGCCGGCCGGACCCCAGACCGCGATCACCGACCCGGCATGCAGCGAGGATGCGCTGCTGCGATCCGCGTTCCCGATCCGTTTCGGCACGTCGATGCCGCCGAGGATGAGCGCCTCGATGTCGGACCACGTCGCCGTTTCATCCACGACCTCGTACAGCCCGAGCGATGCCGCGTGGCGTCGTTCAAGGTCGGAATTCGCGACAGCAACGATGCGCACGCCGTGGTGGTCGCAGCCGGCGATCAGCTCGGCGTTCAGCGTTGCCCGCGCGGCGCCGACCACGATGGCATCCGGTGCGTAAACCGGGAGTGCGGCCAGCATCTCCCTGGCGCTCATCACGCGGGCGAGAATCGTGTGGCCGTGTTCGATCATGTCGGCAAGCAGCCGGTCTTCGGTTCGCCGGTCGAGCGACAGCGCGAGCGCCACCATGGTTAGCCGCCGATCGCCTGGTTGACCGGAACCAGTGCCAAGGAGTCGGCATTCGCCTGCGATTCAAGCACCGCGGCGACCTTGCCCTTCGGAATCAGCACCTCGACGGCCTGCCCTGTGCTGTCTGCGATGAACCCGGTCGACTCGACGATGCGCACAACGGATGCCTCCCCCACGAGAACCGCCGGCGGCCCGAACACGCCGTTTTCCGTTTCCCTGGCGCTCCAGATGTCGACGACGGTGCCTGGGCTGACGCTTTCAGGCAGCTTCCCCGTGATGTCGATGACGATGCTCGTGACGGATGCCCCGGCTTCCGTCCCGACAGCCGACGCCGGGATCAGTTCTCCCGCGGCGATACTGCGCGTGACCACGAGCCCGTCCTGAGGAAGGCTGTCCGGTGTCACGTACAGGCTGACGGCGTCGTCGAATCGCACCTGGGCGAGGACGAAGTCCGACGATTCGACGCGGTCTCCCACCATCAGAGCCTGCCGGGCTGCATACACGGCGGTCGAGCGCTCTGCGCCGGACACCAGGAGCCACACCCCGATGATGGAGGCCACGACGAGCACCAGCCCGATGGCGAATCGAGGGTCGAACCAGATTCGCTTGCGTGTCCCCGCGTCCTGCCCTACCCCCACGGTCCACCTCCGTCGCGTTGGTGTTTCTGCGTGCCGTTCCTGCGTGCCGCTGCGTGCGTGCTGACTGTCTTGCGCCTGTGCATTATTTTTGGGCGCACTCTATGGTCGCTCTCTCCCGCCCAGCCCGTGAAAGTTATCCACAACCCGTTCCCACGCGGTCGGCGCGACGGATAATCAGACATGACAGTTTCCGCCTCCCCCGATGCCCTCGGCCGCTTCCTGACCTTGGCCGACACCGCGGAAGTCCTCAGCATCACGGCCGCTGAGGCGCTTGAGCTGGTGCGCACTGGGGAGTTGCCGGCGATCAGGCTCAACGCTGCAGGCAGCTGGCGCATTGAGCGGGTCGTGCTGGAGTCGTTCATCGAGGCGAAGTACGAAGAGGCCAGGCGCATCTCGCTCTGGGAGCAGTCGGATTACGCCAACATCCCAGAGCTCTCCGGCGGCACGATCATTCGCCCAGAGAGCTGACCAGCTCGCCCCTCCGTGAGTTTCAGTACAAGGTGAGTTTCAGTACAAGCGGGCCTCAGTACACGCGGATCTGTTGCACCTGCGCCAGGGGCACGACCCGGTAGTGCAGCACCTCGCGCGACCGACGCACCGTGCCAGGTGCGTGCACGGCCAGGTCAAGGTGGTCGCGTCCAACGCGATCGATCGTGCCGGTGACGATTCCGTCGGTGGTGTGCAGTTCGACGCTTTTCCTGCGCCGACACAGGTCACGCAGCACGAACGGAAAGCCGATCCGGTCAATGACGCGAGAGGCCGATTCCACCGGCGGGTTCAGCGAAGCATCCACCTGTGACCGGGTGAGAATGACGCCGGAGATCCACGTAAAGGGGATGACGCACTGGGCGCCTCCTGACTCCGCCAGGTCTGCCGCTACCCAGTCCTTGCCGAAGGTCACCGGCCGCACGGTGAGCGTGGTGCCGGAGGCCAGAACCAGCGTGAGCGTCACGGAAGACGGCCCCATCCCGGCGTTCGACAGGCTGATCAGCCGATCGCGCAGCGACAGCCGCCCCAGGCGCAGGCGTTCTTCCTCCGCCCGAAGATCGACCTCTTCGGCGCGCAGCTCCTGCTCCAGCTGACCCTCAAGGTCGTCAAAGAGATTGTCCCAGCGCACAAGCCGAAACTAGTCGGCGCCGCAGCGCTGCGCTGAGATTCTCCACAGGCTTTATAAGCGCTAGACATCGCCATGACTCTACTGGTTGAGTTTCTGCCATGCGTTCGACCCCCATTGGGGGGTCGAATATTCCACTCATCGGAGGAGACATGCCATCACTCCCCGTACGGCCGGGCCAGGACGGATTTCACGACGCGGACTTCTTCGGAGTCCAGCCCAGCAGTCGACGGGAGCTGCCAGATCCCGAACCACTCCTGATCAACCTCACGCGCAGTGTGATCGAGGTTCTGGCTGGCGCGAGGGAGCTGGACCAGTTGGCCAGGTGGGTGAGTGATGACGTCTACAGACACCTTCTGAAGCGAGTAGTGCTCTCGGCGAGGGCTCGGGCCGTCAAAGGCCAGAGTGCGCAGCGCCCGTCGCTGTCCATCGGGAGGATCCTCATCACCGAGCCACGCGACGGGGTCATTGAGGCCGTCGTCATGGTGCACACGAAGGTACGCGCCCGCGCGGTGGCGATCAGGCTCGAAGGACTCGACAATCGCTGGCGGGCCAGCGCCATCAACGTTCTCTGAGCGCTCCTCCGCATAAAGCACACCGCAGAAACCACACTGCAGAAACCACGATGCCCCGGCCGAGTGGGCCGGGGCATCGTCTGGTTGGTGAAGCTACTTCTTCTTCGCGCGGCGCTCTGCGCGGTTCACAGGAGCTGCCGTCGGAGCAGCGCCGGCGGGGCGCTGGCCGAAGCTGCCACGCGGTGCAGGGCCGGCAGCCGCGGCGGGAGCCTCAGCCTCCGGTGCTGCTGCGGTGGTGGCGGCTGCGCGACGAGCGCGGTCCGTTGCGGCCTGCTGGATCTGGCCGCGCTGGTTGCGCACCTCGACTCCGCCCGAATCGCTCGGTGCCGTGTAGCTGAGCTTCGCGTCAGCCTGCTCGGCCGGCGTGAGGCCCTTGGCTTCGACGATCGGTCCCTTGACCTCGCCGGCGCCCTGGGTCACTTCGACGTCTAGGTTGAACAGGAACCCGACGGTCTCCTCGCGGATCTGGCCCATCATCTGCTGGAACATGGCGAAGCCTTCGCGCTGGTACTCGACCAGCGGATCGCGCTGGGCCATCGCACGCAGGCCGATGCCGTCCTTCAGGTAGTCCATTTCGTAGAGGTGGTCGCGCCAGCGACGGTCGATGACCGACAGCACAACACGACGCTCAAGCTCTCGCATGGCGGGAGATCCGAGCGACTCTTCACGGCGCTGGTACGCGACCTTGGCATCGGAGAGAATCTCGCGACGCATGAACGCGCGGTTGATCTTGCCCTTGTTGCCGGCCTCTGAGATGACCTCGTCGATAGTGATGCCTACCGGGTACAGCGTCTTCAGCTCTGTCCAGAGTGCGTCGAAGTCCCAGTCGTCGCCGTTGCCCTCGCCGGTGTGCACCTCGAGCACCTCGTCGATGACATCTTCGAGGAACTTCTGTGTGCGCTCGTGCAGGTCGTCGCCCTCGAGGATGTGACGGCGGTCGCTGTAGATCGCTTCGCGCTGGCGGTTCAGCACGTCGTCGTACTTCAGAACGTTCTTGCGGATCTCGGCGTTGCGGCCTTCCACCTGCGCCTGGGCGCTGCGGATGGCGCGGCTGACGACCTTGGATTCAATCGCCATGTCATCCGGCACACCCTGGCGGCCCATGAGTGCCTCTGCAGCACCCGCGTTGAACATGCGCATCAGGTCGTCGGTGAGCGAGAGGTAGAAGCGGCTCTCTCCAGGGTCACCCTGGCGGCCACTGCGACCACGGAGCTGGTTGTCGATGCGGCGGGATTCGTGACGCTCAGTACCGAGCACGTACAGGCCACCGGCTTCGATGACCTTGTCGGCCTCTTCCTGCACGCCGGCCTTCACGGTTTTGAAGACGTCGTCCCAGGCAGCTTCGTACTCGTTCGGCGTCTCGACGGGGCTGAAGCCCTTGGCGTTCATCTCGGCGACGGCGAGGAACTCGGCGTTGCCACCGAGCATCACGTCGGTTCCACGACCAGCCATGTTGGTGGCGACGGTGACGGATCCGAGGCGCCCGGCCTGGGCGACGATCGCTGCTTCACGAGCGTGGTTCTTGGCGTTCAGCACCTCGTGGCGCACGCCCTTCTTGGCGAGCAGGCGGGAGAGGTATTCGCTCTTCTCGACGCTCGTGGTACCAATCAGAACCGGCTGGCCCTTCTGGTGACGCTCGAGGATGTCTTCGACGACCTGGCCGAACTTCGCCTCTTCGTTCTTGTAGACGAGGTCTGGCTGGTCGATGCGCTGCATGGGCTTGTTGGTCGGGATCGACACCACACCAAGCTTGTAGGTGCTCATGAACTCGGCCGCTTCGGTTTCGGCCGTACCGGTCATGCCGGAGATCTTCGAGTACAGGCGGAAGTAGTTCTGCAGGGTCACGGTGGCCAGGGTCTGGTTCTCGGCCTTGACCGCGACGCCTTCCTTGGCTTCGATCGCCTGGTGGATGCCCTCGTTGTAGCGACGGCCCATCAGGATGCGGCCGGTGTGCTCGTCGACGATCAGCACTTCGCCGTTCATCACGACGTAGTCCTTGTCTTTCTTGAACAGCGCGTTGGCCTTGATGGCGTTGTTGAGGAACGAGATGAGCGGGGTGTTGGCCGACTCATACAGGTTGTCGATGCCGAGGTAGTCCTCGACCTTTTCGATACCGGGTTCGAGTACGCCGACGGTGCGCTTCTTCTCATCGACCTCAAAGTCGACGTCGAGCACGAGGCGCTTGGCCAGGCTGGCGAATTCGTTGAACCAGCGGTTGGCTTCACCGGATGCCGGGCCAGAGATGATCAGCGGGGTCCTGGCCTCATCGATCAGGATCGAGTCGACCTCGTCAACGACGGCGAAGTAGTGACCGCGCTGCACCATGTCCTGTGCCTGCCACGCCATGTTGTCGCGCAGGTAGTCGAAGCCGAACTCGTTGTTCGTGCCGTACGTGATGTCGCAGGCATACTCTTCGCGGCGCTGCGCGGGGGTCTGGCCGGAGATGATGCATCCGGTGGTCATGCCGAGCGCGCGGAACACGCGACCCATGAGCTCGCTCTGGTAGCTGGCCAGGTAGTCGTTCACCGTGATCACGTGCACACCACGGCTGGTGATGGCGTTCAGGTATGCGGCGGTCGTCGCGACGAGGGTCTTGCCCTCACCGGTCTTCATCTCGGCGATGTTTCCGAGGTGCAGCGCCGCGCCACCCATGAGCTGCACGTCGAAGTGACGAAGGCCCAGGGTACGAACGGATGCTTCCCTGACGGCCGCAAAGGCCTCAGGCAGCAGGTCGTCGAGCGATTCACCGTTGGAATAACGCTCGCGAAGCGCGACCGTCTCGTTCTTCAGTTCCTCATCGCTGAGTTCTGTGAAGTCGTCTTCCAAGGCGTTGATCGCTTTGGCGTAGTTCTCAAGGCGACGAAGGGTACGCCCTTCACCAACACGAAGAACTTTTTCAAGAATTGAGGCCACGAATGCACTCCAGTAGTCGTCACGGCGCATGCACACGCCTGTCGTCCTGTCGGACGCCTTTGTTCTGCTGTCGAAACAGCGCGCCGACGTAGGCGGCAACTATAGCAATGCTACTCGGTCGCCGGCTGCGACATGTGGCAGCCGGCGACCGAGCTCATGTCGCCTCGGGGCTGTTAGGCCTCCAGGAGGACTTCAGACTCGGTGGCCAGACCGATGACGCCGTAGTCCCAGCCCTTACGCCGGTAGACCACGCTCGGCCGGTTGGTCTCCGAGTCCTGGAAAAGGTAGAAATCGTGACCGACAAGCTCCATGAAGTAGAGCGCGTCGTCGACGGTCATCGGCGCCGATGCGAACACCTTCTTACGGATGACGATGGGCGAGTACACCTCGTCGGACTCCTGATCCGATTCCTCGCTCGTCACGATGGGAATCGCACCCGTGCGCACTCGTTCAAGTACCTCGGGGGCAGCGGGCGTGATATCCACGTTGCTGAACCCCTGAGTGGATGCTTCGTGCAGTGACGTTGGACGGTGGGCACCACCACGGTGCACCTTCTTGCGGTCCTTTGCGCGGCGAATCCGTTCAAGGAGACGTCCAAGCGCAACGTCGAAGGCAGCGAACTTGTCGGAGCCTTCTGCTTCAGCCCGCACCAGCGGGCCCTTGCCGATGAGTGTGAGTTCCACTCGGTCTGAGCCAGATGAACCGTTCTTCTCCTGGCGACTGACTTTAATCTCGAGGACCAATGCCTTGTCAGCGAGGCTCTCGACCTTGCCGGCTTTTTCCGTGGCGTATTCACGGAATCGATCAGTGATCTCCAGGTTGCGTCCGACGATGTTAGTTTCCATGACGACCTCCAGATCAGGGCCAACCGCCCAGATTCCGGGCGATTGTTTATGCCTTTCCTCCACCGTACTGTGGCCCAAGTCAGATGTCACAGCTTTCGCCGATGAGTATTCTATGAAGCCGATTCTGCCCCGTAACGACGGGGCGTCCCGGCGAGCGCCGACACACCGACAACGACTCCGCCCGCCGCGGTCAGCGCGCGAATTGCTTCTCGAATGCTGGCTCCTGTCGTGACAATGTCGTCAACGATGAGGAATTCGCGGCCGTCAAGCCGCCCGACTGCGCGCATCGACCCGTGCTTGTTCTCGGCTCGCTCGCGTCGTGTCAGGCCCACCTGGTCCACGGTGTCCTCGACGAGCCTCAGCAGGCGCCCTGGCGGCCGAAGTCCGCACCGGGCGACGAGCAGGTTGACCGGGTGGTAGCCGCGGCTTCGCCAGGCGGATGCCGCGGAGGGGATGGTGACCAGCTCAACCCCCGCCGGCGGGCCGTTGGCCTGAGCGCTCGAGCTCACTGCAGCCCGAACTCCAGCCTGCAGGGGTGCCGCGGCCAGCGCCGCCGCGAGCGCCGGACGGAGGGCCGCGGCGAGCGCGCCGGCGGCATCCGTTCGCCCACCGTCTTTGTAGGCCGCGATGACGCTGCGAGCGACGCCCGCGTACTCGAGGGAGATCCACACGACGAAGCCGTCGCGACGTACGAGGTGCACGCTGGGGCGGAGTGCGATGCAGCAGGCGGCGCACAGCGCGGCATCGTCGGCCCCGCAGCCGCTGCACATCGTGGGGAAGAACACCGACAGTGCGTCCCGCACGGCATGGCGAACAGCATCGAGCAGCGTGGGGCCGCCCTCAGCTCGAGGACTGTTCATGAGTCAACGCTGCTCCGTCGGCACACCGCGCTCCCGTGCAGGGTTCGATCGGGGCGTATCCCGCCGCGGCTGCCTGCTGTGGAGGAGGCCGGATCGTCCCCGAGTTCGAGCCCTGGTCTAGCCCGTGTCCTGGCCTAGCCCGTCCCCTGCTGCGTGCCGACCAGCACCACGCTGTCGACGCGCTCCTGCCAACCGGCCCCGCGCCGCACCTGGAGTCCGCCAGTGGACGACAGCGCCTTCACGTCACGGAGCGAGTTGCCGCCCGTGATCGAGACGCTGGTCGGTGCAGCCTCGAGCACCGAGCTCGTGCCGCCGATCCGCTGAGCGATGATGCGCTCTTCGCCGGTGGGCAGCCTCGTGAGGGAGGCGACGGTGAGCTCGTCGATCCAGGTCGCGTCCAATGGCGTTCCTGTGGTCGCTGTCAGGTCGAGCGGGTCGCCGAGACTCACCGGAACCGTGCCCTCGCGCGTGATGCCGACGACAACGAAGCGGGTGTCGTCTGTGCCAGACCCGAGGAGCGCGATGAGGCGGGTGCCGTCCCGCGACACCTGCAGGGTACGGATGCTCGATGCCTCAGGCCACGGGGTCTGCAGCACCACAGAGTCGCCGGAGGTGTTCGTCACGTTGAGCGTTGACGGGCTGGCGCCCTGGGCGGTCCAGACGTAGCCGGAGGTGTCGACGGAGGGCGCGACGAGGCCTGGGCGTCCGTCCAGCAGCACAGGGGCGTCGCCGAGCCGCACCCCGTAGACTCCCCCTGCCGTCAGTGCAGCGGCGACAGTCTGCCTGGCCGACAGGGCAACGGCGGTGGGGTTCAGCGCCGCCACGGAATCTGACAGCCCGGCAATCGGCGTGATCGATTGGCCGGTTGCCGCGAGGAACCCGAATTCGCCATCACGCAGGATGAGGGCGCGTGCGTCAACACGCTGATTGACGATGGGCGGCGACGTGACCAGGTCGCCGATGTCCTGCGGGTTCTGGTTGATGGTGACCGTCACGGAGATCCCAGTCGGCAGGCTCGTCGCCAGCTGGGCCTTCATGCGCTGCAGGGTGATCCGGTCGGCGTTCAGGGCCTCGGCGTTCAGGTCGACCTTGGCGTCGTTCGAGACCACCTGCACGGCATCCGCTGTCAGTTCTGTGCCCTGAGGGAACGCGCTGGTGACGGCGCCGTCGAGCCACGCGCTCGGCCCGGCGAGCACGCCCTTCACGATACGGGTCGGCGTGGTCGCGCCGCGCGGGTACCAGCGTTGGTCAGGCACCAGGTAGCTGAACGTCGGGTCGTAGAAGTACAGCTCCTGGGCGCTGAACACGTCGGAGAAGGTGTTGAAGTCGATGATCGTGCCGTTCGGTGCCTGGCTGATGCGCCACTGCCCGTCGACCTGCTCGAACTGGTAGCGCAGCGGCACCGGGGTGACCGTGTCGCCCTCGGTGAACTCACCGCTGGCGTCGACATCCGCTAGGGGGATGATCGACAGCATGATCGATTGCGCGTCGATGGCGACGGCCTCGCGGTCGCCCTCGTCGACGGTGACGCCGGCGTCCGGTTCCCAGGCCTCGTTGAAGGCTGGCGTGAGGAATTCGCGCGCGATCGCGTACTTGTTCTCAGGGCTGGAGGCCGCGTCGATGAAGCCGCGCAGGATCTCCTCCTGCGTGGCGTCCTTCTGCGGTCGCTGCGGCAGGAAGACGGGGGCTGGGCTGTCGCCGGCCTCGATCACCTGGCCCTGGTGCACGCCACCATCGCGCGGAATGCCCGTGCAGGCGGTGAGCAGCACCGCGATCATGCCGATGCCGGCGATAACGGCAGCGGATGCCGATTTTCTAGACAATGGGATTACCTCCGAGCCGCGTGTCGGCGTCCTCAGGTGGAAGCGGTAGTGGGGATTTCGCGATGATTCCGTGGGCCACCCTGGGCACCGTGAGCCGGAAACAGGAGCCGACGCCCGGCTTCGACCAGACGTCCAGTCGGCCGGAGTGGGCTATCGCGTCGCCGCGTGAAATGGCCAGGCCGAGACCTGTGCCGCCGATGGTGCGCTGCCTGGAGGGGTCTGCGCGCCAGAACCTGTCGAAGACGTGAGAGACGTCGGACTCGTCCATGCCGAGCCCGTAGTCACGCACCGACAGCGCGACAGCACTCTGGTTGCTGTCGACAGACACCACGATCGGCCGTCCTTCCCCGTGCTCGATGGCGTTGCCGATCAGGTTCAGCAGGATGCGACGGATGCGACGCGGGTCGACTTCTGCGTTCAGGTGCCCGCCAGGAGCCACGAAGCGCAGGTCGCTGCCCTTCGACTCTGCCAGGGTGCGCATGCTGTCGATGGCGTCTTCCGCGAGGTGGACCAGGTTGGTCGGCTCTGTCTCCAGCTGCACAGATCCGGCGTCGTAGCGGCTGATCTCCAGTAGGTCACCGAGGAGCCCCTCGAAGCGTTGCACCTGGGTGTGCAGCAACTCTGTGGTTCTCCGGGTGGCCGGGGGGAACGTCATCCGCTGGTCGTACAACACGTCACCGGCCAGACGAATCGTGGTCAGCGGCGTGCGCAGCTCGTGTGACACGTCGGAGACGAAGCGTTGTTGCACCTCGGAGAGTTCTGCAAGCTCCTTGATCTGGCTTTGCAGGCTGTCGGCCATCCCGTTGAACGAGCGCGCCAGCGTGGCGATGACGTCTTCGCCCTTTTCAGGGATCCGCACCTCCAGGTCACCGGAGGCCAGTTTCTGGCTGGTCTCCGCCGCAACCCTGATCGGTGTGACGACGAACCTGACCACGATCCAGGTGACGGCGCCGATGAGGAGGATGAGCACGATGTCGGCGATCACGAGCGTGCGCTGCACGAACGCCAGGGTGTTCTCCGCGTCGGCCATGCTGTACCCGATGTACAGCTCGTAGCTGCCGGCGACGGGCACCGTGAGCTGGGAGCCGACCACGATGCCGGGGATCGTCGTCCCGTCGGCTGTCGTCAGCGTCACCGACTGCCAGAACTGCTCGCCAGGGTTCTCCTGAACGGATGTCCGCAGCTCCTCCGAAATCACGCTGCGGGATTCCCCGAAGGTGGAGAAGTCCTGCGGGGTTGCCACTGACGGCTCCTGGCCTGGCACGCGGAACACCGCCATCAGGCTCGACGACGACGCGGCGGTGATGGTGGTTTGCGTGGTGCGGAGCAGCGACTGCACCTGCACCTTGTCGGCGGCATCCGATGAATCGAGCAGGCCCTGTGCCGCGGTGGTCGCCCGGTGTGAATCGGCGAGCACCTGGTTGAGGCGCGACTGGAACAGGTCGTTGCCGATACTGATCGACATGTAGACGCCAACCAGCACGATGGCAACGCCAGACAGCACGAGGGTGACGGAGACGGTACGGAAGTGCAGCGACGACCGCCAGGTCGCCCTGAACATGGCCGGCCAGGAGCGCCACGAACGCCAGAAGGTCGACCGGGTAAAGGGGAATCCGCTCGATTCGTGCTGCAGAGTCACAAGGTCCTAGACGACAGCGCCGGCCCGATAGCCAACGCCGCGCACCGTCATCACGATTCGGGGACTGTCCGGATCGTCTTCGACCTTCGCCCTGAGGCGCTGTACGTGCACGTTGACCAGTCTGGTGTCGGCTTTGTAGTGGTAGCCCCAGACCTGCTCGAGGAGCATTTCCCTGGTGAAAACCTGTTGCGGCTTCGACGCCAGCGCGAGCAGCAGGTCGAACTCGAGCGGCGTCAGGTTGATGCGCTGGTCACCACGCGTCACCTCGTGGCCGGCAGGGTCGACGACGAGGTCGCCGATCTGCAGGTTGACGGATGTCTCGACAGCGGCCGGTCGCAGCCTGGTCCTGATCCTGGCGACGAGTTCTTTGGGGTTGAACGGCTTGACAATGTAGTCGTCTGCACCCGATTCGAGGCCTTTGACGACGTCTGTGGTGTCTGACCTTGCCGTCAGCATGATGATGGGAGTGCCGGACTCTGCGCGGATCAGGCGGCACACTTCGATGCCGTCGAGGCCGGGGAGCATCAGGTCAAGCAGCACGAGATCGGGCTTGGCCGCACGGAATGCCTCGAGGGCGCTGCCGCCGTCTGCGCAGAAGAGCGTGTCGAAACCTTCACTCTGCAGGACGATGCCAATCATCTCTGCCAGAGCGGTGTCGTCATCGACTACCAAAATACGAGCGTTCATAGATCCGTTTCCCTGAGCCGCACGCGACAAGCGCGTGGTCGGCGACCATTCTTGGCATAAGAGTAGTCGAGTAGGCAGAGCCTAGCCGCGTCCACCGGATTCTGCGCCACGAATATGCCAGCATGAGTACGTGACAGACGCACAGAACTGGCAACCACCGACGGATGGCCAGCCCGCAGATGCTGCGGGCGTTCCCCCCGTCGTTCCACCGACCGTGCCGGCAGCCCCCCAGTACGGGGAGTATCTGCCGCCTGCGGGCGCGCCGCAGCCCGCGTCGTATCCCCCGGCGTCGCCATACGTCCCGCAATATGGGCAGCAGTACGGCCAGCAGCAGCCAGGGTGGACCCCGCCGCCGAAGCCAGGACTGATTCCGCTGCGCCCACTCGGGTTCGGCACGCTGCTGTGGGCGCCATTCCAGGTGCTGAAGCGCAACCCGAAGGCCACCTTCGGTAGCGCACTGCTCGTGCAGGGCATCATCACCCTGGTGTCGCTCATCGTGATCGGGCTGGCCACCTTCTTTGCCGTCAGTCGCATTGACGCCGCTCCACTCGACGAGCGTGACGCCGTCGAAGCCGGATCCATGGCCATGATCGTGGTGTCGGCCATCATTCCCGTCCTCCTCTCTGTCATTGCCTCCGCCCTGCTCCAGGGCGTCATCGTGATGGAGGTCGCCAGGGCGACGCTTGGGGAGAAGCTGAAGCTCGGTCCCCTGTGGCGGGCCGCTGGCAAGCGGCTGTGGCCGTTGGTCGGCTGGACGCTGATCCTGTCATTCGCGCTGTTGATCGCCATCGGCATCCTGGCTGGCGGCATCGCGCTGCTCGCCATGGCCGGCGGCATCGGTGTTGCCATTGCCGTGGTCGTCGGCATCCTCGGCGGGCTCGGACTCATCGCCCTGGCGGCCTGGCTCTACACCCGCACTTCCCTGGTGCCGAGCCTCATTGTGTTGGAGCGTCTCAGCATCCGCTCGGCGATTCGCCGGTCGTGGGCGCTGACGATCGGCTATTTCTGGCGCACGCTCGGCGTGCAGTTTCTGGTGGCGGCGATCGTCAACGTCGTCAGCCAGGTCGTGAGCACGCCGCTGTCGCTGTTGTTCTCTGTCGCGATGTCGCTCGTCGACCCCAATGCCTCGTTCGACGCGTACATCCCGTCCATCGTTCTCTACGTGCTGATCCTGTTCGTGGCGCTCGTGCTGGGGGCCGTCGCCGCCGTGGTGCAGTCGGCGACGACCGCGCTCATTTATATTGACCTTCGGATGCGCAAGGAGGGCCTCGACCTCGACCTGCAGCGGTTCGTCGAGCAGCGGGCAGCCGGGGCCAATCCGGCCGACCCGTACACGTCGCCGGCCGGCTACGTCTCGCCCACCGCTGTTGCCCCTGGTTCGCCCTGGGCATGATTGGTGTCCTGGCAATACCCGTCGACCCGAACGCCCCTGACGCCAGGGAGCTTCTGCGGGAAGAGCTGGCCAAACCCGAGTATGCGGCGGCGAGGCCGACCTGGTTCGACACGCTCTCCCAGGGCTTCTTCGACTGGTTGCAGTCGCTGACGCTGCCGAGCGGGGAGGGTCTCGGCGCCTGGATCCCCGTGATCCTCACGGTGCTGTTCGCCAGCATCCTGGTCGTGGCCTTTCTGATCTTCGGCCTGCCGCGCCTTCGCCGACGCAGCCAGCTCGCCGCTGAACTGTTCGGCGACGACGATCGGCGCTCTGCCGCAGACATGCGTCGCGCCGCGCAGGCCGCGGCGGCCGCCGGCGACTGGAGCCTGGCGTGCGCAGAGATGTTCCGCGCCATCGCGCGCGGACTGCAGGCGCGCACCATCGTTGTCGTCTCCCCCGGCACGACGGCGCACGATTTCGCCCTGACCGCCGCCGCTGCCTTCCCCGCAGAGCATCACGAGTTGCAGGGCGCTGCCGCGGTCTTCGACGGCGTTCGCTACCTCGGGCGTGATGGCACGGAACCCGAGTTCCGATCGCTGGTTGCCCTGGACGAGCGCCTGCGTGCGGCCCAGCCGACGTTTGTGGACGCCACGGCATCCGCTGCATCGTCCGCATCCACCGCATCCACCGCATCCACCGCATCCTCCGCATCCTCCGCATCCTCCGACGAGCGTTCCTCCACGGATTCGGCGGCGCACTCGTGACGGCGGGCCCTCTCGTGACGACCGCGCCGTCGGCGACTGCCGCCCCGTCGACCACGCTCACCGTGCGTGCGTTCAGCCGCAAAGCCGGCTTCTGGGTACTCGCCGGCATCGTGGCCATCGTGGTCTCCATCGTCGCCGCGCTCATTGCCGGCGGGAGCGGGTCCACCGGCGTGCCGCTCGGCGCCACAAATCCGGCACCGGCTGGCAGCAAGGCGCTGGTCGAGGTGCTGCGAAACCAGGGCGTCACGGTCACGGTCGTCGACACCCTCGAGCAGGCGACGGATGCCGTCTCCTCCGAATCGAGCACCATTTTCTTCTCCGACCCGGCCGCCTACCTCACGGCGGAGCAGCTCACAGAGCTCGGCACCCTGGCGCCCCGGCTGGTCATCGCCGCGCCGGATTTCACCATGCTGCAGACCCTGGCGTCCGGCGTCGGCTTCGGCGGGGTATCCGACGCAGACACGCTGGCGGCAGAGTGCGACGTGCCTGCGGCCGAGCGGGCAGGCAGCATCACCCCCGGCGGCAGCACGTTGTCGCTAGCCGGCGTTGAGGCCGGCGCAACGGCGAACGGGGCCGCCGACGCGGCATCCGCTTTCGTCGGCTGTTTCCCGAGCTCCGCTGATCGCTACTCGGTGGTGCAGGGGCCCGTCGTGCTGGCCGGCGTCGCACAGGATGGCAATGCCGCCCCGGAGCGCTCCCTCACCCTGGTCGCAACGACAGAGGTCTTCGACAACGAACACATCGTCGAGTACGGGAACGCCGCCCTCGCCCTCGGCCTGCTCGGCGAGAGCGATTCGCTGGTCTGGTACCTCCCGACTCTGGCCGATGTGCCCGCGACCGGCCCGCCATCGCTCGGCGAGCTCACCCCTGGCTGGGTCACCCCCGTGCTGGTGCTCCTGGTGGTCACCGCTCTCGCTGCCTTCATCTGGCGTGGGCGCCGCTTCGGTGCGCTCGTGGCGGAGAACCTGCCCGTCATCGTCACCGCGAGCGAAACGATGGAAGGTCGCGCGCGGTTGTACGCCCGCAACTCTGCGCGGCTGCGGGCCGCCGACTCCCTGCGCGTTGGCACGGTGCGACGGCTGGCCTCCCTCGTCGGGCTGCCCAGAACGGCCACGCTCGACAACGTGATCGGGGCCGTTTCCGCCCTCACGGGCCGCGCTCCTGCCGACGTCGGCACCATTCTCGTTGGAGCCACACCGGCCTCCGACCGCGAGCTCGTCAGCCTGTCTGACCAGCTGGAGGAACTCGAACGCCTCACCAGACGACTGACCGACCCCGGCCAGATATCCGACCCCGGCCAGGCATCCGTCACGCCGCAGCAACCAACAGACCGATGACCGCCTAGACCTACGACAGACAGACCCGCGACCAACCAGACCAGCGCATCCGCTCGCCCAACCGGAAGAATGGACACATGACCTCTCCAGCACCGACCTCCGCAGCATCTCACGCCGCACCGTCCAACGCCGCGGCGAGCTCCGACGATCTGCGCCAGGCCCTCGCCCAGGTGCGTACAGAAGTGGGGAAAGCCGTCGTCGGCCAGGATGGCGCCGTCACCGGCCTGATCATCGCGCTGCTGGCTCGCGGGCACGTGCTGCTTGAGGGCGTGCCTGGGGTGGCCAAGACACTGCTGGTGCGCTCGCTCAGCCACGCGCTCAGCCTCGACACCAAGCGTGTGCAGTTCACGCCTGACCTGATGCCGGGCGACGTCACCGGCTCGCTCGTCTACGACGCCAAGGTCGGCGAGTTTGAGTTTCGCCGCGGGCCGGTGTTCACCAACATCCTGCTGGCCGACGAGATCAACCGCACTCCCCCGAAGACGCAGTCCGCGCTGCTCGAAGCGATGGAGGAGCGCCAGGTGAGCGTCGACGGGCTATCGCTGCCGCTGCCCGATCCGTTCATCGTTGCCGCGACGATGAACCCCATCGAGTACGAGGGCACGTATACGCTGCCGGAGGCCCAGCTCGACCGCTTCCTGCTGAAGCTCGTACTCGACGTGCCGGAGCGTGACCTCGAAGTCGAGGTGCTGCGCCGGCATGCTGCCGGGTTCAACCCGCGCGATCTCTCGGCGGCCGGCGTCACGCCGGTGCTCGGTGCCGCGCAACTGACCGCGGCCCAGGCGGCCGTGGCATCCGTTGCCGCCAGCGCCGATGTGCTCGCCTACCTCGTCGACCTGGCTCGGGCGACCAGGCGCAGCCCGTCGGTCAAGCTCGGCGTGAGTCCCCGCGGCACGACGGCGCTGTTGGCCGCGGCCAAGGCGTGGGCCTGGCTCGGTGGCTACGACGCCATCACGCCCGACCACATCCAGGCCATGGTGCTGCCGGTCTGGCGGCACCGCATCCAGCTGCGCCCTGAGGCTGAGCTGGAGGGCGTGGCCAGCGACACGATCCTGCGCTCGATTATGCAGCAGGTCCAGGTTCCGCTCTAGTGCCGGTGCGCCGCCTCTCATGACCGTAACCGGCCGTTTCGCCCTGCTCCTCGCCCTCGGCGTGGTGCCGATCGTGCTGCTCGGGGGCACGAGCGCGCAGGCATTCACGGTGCTCTGGCTATGGCTGCTGCTGGTGGTCGCCGCCGGCTGCATCGACCTCGCCCTCGCCGCCTCACCCCGTGCGCTTGCGCTTGCGCGTCGGCTTCCGGCCCGCGTCAGGCTCGGCGAGAGCGTCACCAGTGAGCTGTACATCACGAACAACGGCAAGCGGATGCTGCACGCCAGCATCCGCGACGCCTGGCAGCCCTCGGCCGGCGCCGGCAACAACCGCACCCGGCTGGACATCCCCGCCGGCGAACGCCGCCTCGTCTCGCTCACGCTCACGCCCTTCCGGCGGGGTGAGCGGCGGGTGGGCCAGGTCACCGTCCGCTCGTTCGGCCCGCTCGGCCTCTGGGCAAGGCAGGCGACCCTGGTGGCGCCAGGGCGCATCCGCGTGCTGCCGCCGTTCAACGCGCGCAAGCACCTGCCGTCCCGCCTGGCCAGGCTGCGCGAGCTCGACGGGCGCACGAGCGTGATGATCCGTGGCCAGGGCACCGAGTTCGATTCGCTGCGCGAGTACGTGCGGGGCGACGATGTGCGCTCCATCGACTGGCGTGCAACCGCGCGGCGGGGCGACGTCGTGGTGCGCACCTGGCGCCCGGAGCGCGATCGCCGGGTCGTCATCGTCGTCGACACCGGACGCGTCTCCGCCGCCAGGGTCGGCGACGAACCGCGGCTCGACACGGCATTCGAGGCTGCGCTGCTGCTCGCTGCCCTCGCCACGCGCGCCGGCGACCGGGTTGATTTCGTGGCCTATGACCGCCGCGTGCGGGCGCGGGTCCAGGGCGCGCAGGGTGCAGAGCTGCTCTCACGCATGGTGGATGCCATGGCGCTCGTCGAACCGGAGCTGATCGAGATGGACTGGTCAGCGGTGCCTGGCCAGGTGCGCAGCATCACCAACCAGCACGCCTTCGTGGTGCTGGTCACCCCCGTCGACGCTGCGGGCGCGTCGACGAGCCTGCTTGCCGTGCTCCCCCAGTTGACGCGCTCGCACACCGTTGTGGTGGCATCCGTCACCGATCCCCTCATTGTGCAGGCCAGTCGCGAACGCGGCAACCGCGAAGAGGTGTACCGGGCGGCGGCGGCCGAACGCTCGATGCTGGACATCACGCGGGTGTCGGCGGCGATCAGGCAACAGGGCGCAGAGGTGGTCTCCGGAACACCGGATGCCTTGCCGCCCGCGCTGGCCGACCACTACATCGCGTTGAAGGCGGCTGGCCGGCTGTAGCCGCTCTGCCGGTCGAGGAGCGAGCGCTAGCGAGCGTCTCGAGACCCGCCGCCGGTCGAGGAGCTCGCGCCGCGACCCCGCCGGTCGAGGAGCGAGCGCTAGCGAGCGTCTCGAGACCTCGCCTGCCGTCCCCAGAACTCGCCCACGCGCATCCGTTCGGTCGGCCATCTGAGGCGGCAGTCCGGCATGTAGCGAAAACAGGATGAATCGGCCATGTGTCATCGAAAACAGGACGGATCGGCCTGTTTCAGGTCGCGCATCCTGTTTTCGCGACACCCGCCGTCGCCCGAAATCCGGTGCGGGTTCGGCCCATCGTGTGGCGGCTACGCCTCTACGTCGCCGAACAGTTCGCCCATCACTTTGTGGCGGATGACCTGCCACCCCTTCGGCGCCGACGTGCGCTCGCTGTGCCTGGCGCACAGGTCGTACCCGTGCGGCTCTGGCATGGCGGAGAGCGGGCCGAGCACGGCCATCGAATCTGCGTAGACGAACGTCATCGTCGCCACTGCGGGGGCAGCGCAGGCGATACGGGAACATGGCCGGGTAGACATCGTCATTCAGAGTACTCCGGCAGGGCACCGAAGTAGGATGGCGACATGCAAAGGTCGAGCGGTTCTGTCTTTCCTGAGCCGCAGCCTCGGGCTCGCGGGCTCGACAGGCACGGGCGTGGTTTGCGCAGTTCAGCGACGGGCCCGTACCTTCCACCGCTCCGCACACGCACCGATTTGTTCGATCTGACGGTGGCATCAACGGTCGACTACCTGCGTGGTGTGTGGCCGGCTGAACTCTCCACCGCACGCTTCGAGGTGGCTGCCGGACCGGCATCCGTCGTTCCCGGCGTCGGCGTTGAGCGCTGGGCGGTGTTCCCCTCTGAACGCCGCGTCGTGTTCTACCGGCTGCCGATCCAGCGCCTGAGCCACCTGCACCGCAACGACGAACTCCACCAGCGGATGGCCATCGAGAGTTGCGTCTTCCGCGGTATCGCCGAGTTGCTCGGCAAGGATCCGTGGGACCTGGCGCCGGAGCGGTTCCGCCACTTCTAGGTCGCGCGCGGCATCCGCTCACTTCATTTGTCTCGGCTCGCATTTCACACAGCGGATGCCACTCCAAGCGGAGATTTTGCGACTCGCCGAGGCGCGGCGCCACTTTCACGCGGCGTGTCGCATTTTCTCCGCCTGAACGCGCGGAATTCGTGACGCGTGCTCCTGAACGCTGAACGCTAACGCGCAGATTTCGAGACGCGTGCTCCTGCGTCGCGCGCTCCTCAATCAGCGGGGAGGGACAGCGGGAGCGCCAGCGCAGACGGCTAGTGGGCGAAGACGCGGATCTCCGAGGCGAGCGAGCCGGGCGGACGAAGGCTGAACGCCGAGATCTGCCCATCGCCGAGGTAGCTCACCGAGGCGGAGATTCCCTCGCCGCCCGTCACCGCATAGGTGCCGGATGCCTGCACGGCGGCCACCGCAGAGCCGCTGGCGGGAACCGTGACCGTGGTCGCATCCCCACCGGCGTTCGGGGTGATCGTGATGGCGGCATCCGCTGTGTCTGAATTGAAGAGGTGCAGCGTCGGCGATGGGCCGGGGGCGACGGCGACCAGGAAGTCAGCGGCCAGCGCCTCTGAAGCGACGAACCAGGCGAAGTCCTGCGCGGTGGTACCGGCCGCCTGCGTCTGGGCCGCGGCAACGATGGGCTCGTCGGAGTCGATGGTAACCGTGAAGCTGCCGGGCGACAGCGATTCAAGCGGAACCTCGGTGGCGACACCGGGCTGCAGGTCAACCTGCAGCGACGTGCCCGTGGCAGAACCGTCTTCGCTGGCGAGTCCGATCTGCACGGTGGAGCCCTCGTCACCCGGCACCAAAAGGCGGATGCTCGGGGCAGCCGTTCCCCCGCTGTCGGTCGAGCTGGCGCCGGCCGCTGCGGCAGACACCGTCATCCCGGTGATGACCTGGCTCGTCGCCGGTCCTGACGTCGCGCCGATCATCTCGACGCCGCGCGGCACGATGCCGTGAATGACGCTCTGCTCGAGCGTTGCGGTAACCTGGCCGCCACGTGAGGACACCTGCACGACGGGCGACTTGACGTTGGGGGCGAGACCGGCGAGCGAGATGATCCGCTGCGTTCCCGGCTGAACCAGGATGCCAGTCGCGCCCGGCGCACTCACGACGCCGGTCTCCGAGTACACGACGAGGTCGACGGTGGCGGCGACTTCCGTTGGGTTACTGAGCAGCAGCAGGCTAGTGTTTCCGATGTCGGTGGAGCCGCCGACCAGCCACGCGTCAGCCGACGCCTCTGTGCATGCGGCAGCAGCGAAGCCGCCGATCGTCTCGCTGGCTGCGGTCTGCGACTGGCTGCCAGCGACGAGCGGCACCGTCATGTCGCCGTCCTCCGCAGGCACGGTGACCAGCACGGGCGCGCCATTCTCGGCGCCCTTGGCGTTGTCGACCGCGTCGATATCAGCAGCGGATGCCTCGATCACCTCACCGAGATCGGCGCTGTCGGTCACGGCTCGCGCGGCGTACACGCTGGTGGCGGCGCCAACGGAGGTGGCAGCATCCGCTTGGCTGGAATCCTCAGCCAGGGTCAGCAGGGGACCTGGACACACCCGCTGCAGCTCAGCGGGTTGCGGCACCACGAGAGCGGATGGCGGCGAGGCCGCGACGCTTGGCCAGGTGATGAGGGTCGATGCGCTCACGGCAACGACGGCGATACCAATACCGATGACTCCGGCGACCGCTCGAGCGCCCGCCAGGGCAACTCCGCGCTTACTTGGCATCGTGGTTCTCCTCGTGCTGAATATGCGGGTAGGCGCCGGTGGGTGGCGCCGAATCGGCTGCACCTGGGTCGGCAGCGTCTGAATAGGCAGAATCTGAATAGGCAGCGTCTGAATGGGCAGAGTCTGAATAGGCAGAGGCAGGCGCAGTGCCAGCAGCATCGACGGATGCCACCTCGACCGAACGCGTATCAACGTCGCCCTGGTCGCGACTTCCGGTCTCAATCGCCCCGGTGTCGATTTCTCCGGTGTCGACGGGCCCTGTGTCGATTGGCCCAGTGCCGTTCGCACCGTTCCGCGCGCCCCTGCCGGTGCCGGTGCCAACGCCACGCGAGCGCTCGGCGCGCTTCAGCTTGGCCGTCGCCCGCGCGTTCTGGCGGATGGCATCGCGGTTGGCCTGGCGAACAGCCTCGCGGCCTGCCCCGGTGGGAATGGAGAGCAAGATGGTCGCACCGATGACCACGAGAGCAATGATCGTGAAGATGAGGCCGATGACGCCGCCGGCATTCACCGGGATCGCTCCGGCGTCCGGGTCGACTGCACCGTCGTTCCGCCACAGCTGGCCGAATGCGGTCTCGCCGACCTGGGCAAGGGCTGCGTTGGCGTTCAGCGCGGTGTTCGCCCTGAGCTCGGTCGCTGCAGCATTGCTCGTGGGCTTCACCGTGGTGCCCAGCACGCCGGGCTCGACCGCCGGCGGCCGAAGCAGCACGAAGCGGATCCCGAACTCGGCAAGCCCCTCAGAGGCATCCAGACCGCTGCGTGAGACGAGGTTGCCGGCCAGCACAGCCAGCTCCTCCTGCTCGATACTCAGCGCTGATTCCGTGCTGGCGAGCGTTGACTGGGCATCGAGGGTGTCACCATTGCCGCGGATGACATTGGCCAGGATGCCGCCGTCGGGCTGCGGCACGATTTCGAGCGTGCCGAGGCGTGGGTCGGTCTGCGCCTCAGCGCTGACGAAGGCGGGGAGGGTGCGCTCAGACCCTGCGCTGACCACCGAGGTGCCGAGCTGGAGGGAAGCGGCCAGCGGCGCGGCGACGACGGCGACCGTGAGCGCGACGACGAGCGCGGGCACCAGGGCGAACCGCCTGATGTTGCGGAGCGTGTAGATGACGGCACCGATGATGCCGAGCCAGTAGAGGCTGAGGCCTGAGCCCGTCCAGACGCCGACCGACTCTGAGCCCGCGGTGGCGACCGCGATGTGGCTGGCGGCAACGGCCGTGCCGAAGCCCAGCAGCGCGGCGACGAGCGAGAACGTTGCGGCCCGGGAGCCGGGGAGGAAGAGCGCGGCCAGGGCGAGCAGTGCCAGCGGGGCCAGCAGCGCTGGGATCACGATCTGGGCTGTCGCCAGGGGCACGCCGGCCGCAACCAGCAGCGTCGCCCAGCCCCCCAGGTCGCCGGTCGGGAAGCCCATCAGCAGTTGCCACACCGAGACATCCGCTGAGGGAATCGGCACGCCGGGGTCTGCGATGAGGGCGAGCCAGTTGCCGCGGAGCGTCTGGTCCCAGATGAGGGGCAGCGCCAGGGCCAGGGCCGGCAGCGGGATGCCGATGAAGCGCATGATGGAGCGGCCGCTCGTCACGACGCAGATGAGCCAGCCGATGAGCAGTGCGGGGGCGAGCGACGGCGCACAGGCCACGATCACGGCGAAGAGCAGTGCGGCAGAGGCAGAGGCCGACCAGGAACGGGCGGCGGCCAGCCCGGCGAAGAACAGCCACGGCAGCACGAGGTGCACGATGATGTCGGCGGGGCGCCCGGTGGCCAGCGCTGTCAGGAACGGCGGTGACAACACCCACAGCGCTGCGGCGATGGCGCGGAGGCTGCCGCGCTGGGTGAGCCGGGTGGCGGCCATCCAGGCACCGAAGGCCGCGAGCGGAAGGGCCAGCAGGTACAGCAGCACGAGGGCGAACGACGTGTCCCAGAAGGTCAGTGAGCCGAGAATGGCCACGACGGCCGCGAACGGGTCGGCCGCGCCGACGAATCCGAGCCCAATGTCGCGCCAGCCATAGAGCGCGTTCTGCCACAGCGTGGTGAGCTCAGCACTGAGAGGCAGCAGTCCGCCGCCGGTCAGTGAGCCTGCGCCGAGCAGCGGTGCGAGCAGGATGACGCCGGCAAGTGCGGCGACGATGATGGTCCAGGCCCCGCCGGTGGCGAAGAAGTGGATTTCTGGACGCAGGCCCCGAAGCGTGGTGGCGCTGGCCTCGCGGCGCAGGGCGTTGCGGCGGCGCACCTCGGCAGACGGCACCCGCAGTGGCGCGAGCGCTGCCCAGCCGACCTTCTTCGTTGCCGCGAGCTTCTTGCGTGCGTTGCGCACCCGCATCCCGTTGAATGCGGCCCCGAACGCGGCAGCGAACTCACCGAGAATGGCGCCTGGCTCCTTGCGCAGCAGCTGCCACACCGAGCGGATGATGGCGAGCGGCACCAGGGACAGCCAGTGGAAGATGAGCGCTCCGACGGGCGCGTAGACGAGCCTGCGGTGCAGTTGGGCCGAGCGTTCTGCCCGAATGCGCTTGCGACGTTGACGGCCGCTCGATGAGCCGTTCGGACCCGCGACACCGTCGCCGGCTGAGGCGACCCTGGCGGCGGGAACAACCGAGACACGGTGGCCTGCGAGGCGAACGCGGATGCAGAAATCAAGGGAATCGTCGACAACGGGCAGTCCGGGGTCGAAGCCACCGAGCTGGTCCCAGACGATGTGGCGCACGAGCATTCCGCCGGCGGCCACGGCCATCACGTCGCTCAGTCCGTCGTGCTGCGCCTGGTCGAGTTCGTTCTCCACCAGGGTGACAGTCGCACCGAGTGGCGTGACGGATTCGCCGAATTCGTGGATGTAGTCTGCCGCATCCCATTCCATGACCTTCGGACCGGCCACGGCAACGGATGGCGCAATCTCGAGTCCGCCGAGAAGCTGCGCGAGGGCATCCGCTTCTGGGGCGCTGTCCTGGGCCAGCAGCCACAACATCTCGTGATCTGACTCTGGGTGCCCGGTCATCCGCACGGCGACGGCGATGGCCTGCCCGAACGTGAGGTCGGCATCCGCGCTCAGGAAATGCGTGGGACCGAAATCAGCGAGCAGCGTGCTGGTGGAGTCGGTCGACCCGCAGTCGACGACGATGACCGTGTCTGGCTGGCGCGTTTGAATGCTGAGCGCCTCGAGAGTTCGCTCAAGGTGCTTCGCGCCATTTCGCGCGACAAGGATGGCGGTGACTCTCGGTTGCATAACGGGGACAGCCTAGATCGGAGAGTGCCTGGCATCGATGATGCGGGTGGGCGCGCCACAAATCGACCCGCGAATGGGTGTGAAAAGTGGGCTAAACAGCGCGCTTCCGCAGTTTGCGACGCTCGCGCTCCGACAGGCCGCCCCAAATTCCGAAGCGCTCGTCGTTGGCGAGGGCGTACTGCAGGCACTGGTTGCGAACCTCGCACGAGGCACAGATCTTCTTGGCGTCCCTGGTCGAGCCACCCTTTTCAGGGAAGAAGGCTTCAGGGTCGGTCTGCGCGCAGAGCGAATCAGACTGCCAAGCGAGGGAGTTGTCATCCCCAGTGTTCGGTCGTACCCCGGGTACTCCCAGACGAACAGGATCGATGAACCAGTCATCGGGTACCCCGGGACGATATTCTGATGCCGACATATCGTCTCCCCCCTCATGCCATCGTCCACGAATTGAACGACACGACTAATTACACCCGTGTAGTTCATGTTTCGTCAAGTCGCAGATGCTAAACCCTCAATAATGAATAGAAGGTTTAGGCGCGCCGGGAATGGTCGGGGAGTTTAGTTTCAGACGGCGGCACCAGCGGATGCGGCCTGCCGGGATTCCCACGCGCTCTGCACCATCTCTTCCAGGGTGTGCCGCATGGCCCAATCCAGGTCGCGGGCGGCCAGCTCCCCAGATGCCACGATGCGGTCGGGGTCGCCGGCGCGACGCGGTGCGATCTCCGGCGTGAAGTCGATGCCGGTGACCGCTGCAACGGTGCTCATGATCTGGCCGACGGATACGCCGTCGCCGCTGCCGAGGTTGTAGACGGCCTCGATCGAGTCGCCGGCATCCAGTCGACGGGCGGCAGCCACGTGGGAGATGGCGAGGTCGGCGACGTGGATGTAGTCGCGCACGCACGTGCCATCCGCCGTGTTGTAGTCGTTGCCGTTGATGCGCGGGGTGCGGCCGGCCAGCAGCGCCTCGAAGACCAGCGGGAAGAGGTTGTGCGGGCTAGTGTCGCGGAGTTCACGGGCTCCGGAACCGACAACGTTGAAGTAGCGCAGCGAGGTGTGGGCGAGGCCGGCAGCGACGCCCTGGTCGCGCAACAGCCATTCGCCGATGAGCTTGGACTCGCCGTAGGGCGATTCGGGGCTCTTCGGGGTGGCCTCGGTGACGAGGTCGGTGTGCGGCGTGCCGTAGACGGCGGCGCTGGAGGAGAAGACGATGCGGGAGACATCCGCTTCAGCCATGGCGGCCAGCAGCACGGCTGTCGCGGTGACGTTCTGCTCGTACGTGTGCAGCGGGCGCTGCACTGACACTCCGGCGTACTTGTATCCGGCCACGTGCACAACGCCTGAGATGTCGTATTCGGCGAAGGTGCGGCGCAGGAGGTCGGCGTCGAGGATGGTGCCCTGCACGAAGGGAACACCGGCAGGTACGAACTCGGCGTGGCCGCTCGACAGGTCGTCTACGACAACGACATCGATTCCATCAGCGAGGAACGCACGAACCACGTGCGACCCGATGTAGCCTGCTCCGCCGGTGACCAACCATGCCATGTGTGCCTACTCGCATTCCGTCGGCGCCCAGTGCGATCGACGTCACCACCCTATCGGGGGGTGCAGCACTCTCCCGTGATTGAGGAACGAGCGCCAGAGAGTGTCTCGACATTTCGTTGATTGAGGAGCGCCCGAGGAACGAGGCCGCGAGTCGAAATCATCGTGGGCGTCGTTGGTTGAGGAGCGCCCGAGGAACGAGGCCGCGTCTCGAAACCATCGCCGGCCGACCTCTGAACTGTGGCCGGGTTTCGAAATCTGCTCACGAGGTTTCGAGGCGGCCGCGACCGGCCTTCCTCAACCAGCGGAGTGGTGCATGCCGCTGTTGCGTTCTCGCAGTTCCGGCGTGCCATAGCCATCGCCACGCAGCCGACGCACGCTCTCGATCACTCCCCACAACCCAATGGCCCCGAGGGCCAGCATCAGAATTATCATGGCAGAAACGCTACGCATTGCGATTAACTGCCGCGAGTGGCAGGATTGCCAGTAATCGACATATTCCTGCCATCTGCGTGACCGCTGACGGCATCCGTTCTCCCGGTCAGATTCGCCAATCAAGGAGCGAGACAATGCTCAACAAGATCGTCTGCGTTGCACTGCCAGGCATGGCGCCATTCGAGTTCGGTGTAATCTGCGAGGTCTTCGGCATCGACCGGAGCGACCAGGGCGGCCCCGTCTTCGATTTCCACGTCGGCGCCGCAGAGCCAGGCCCCATCCGCACCAAGCTCGGCTTCGACATCGTGGTGCATGAAGACCTCTCAGGGGCAGCGGATGCCGACCTCGTCGCCATCCCCGCGTACCAATACGGCACAGAGGTTCACCCAGAGATCCTGCGGGTCGTCCGCGAGGCAGAGGCACGCGGCGCCTGGGTGCTCAGCGTCTGCAGCGGGGCGTTCGTGCTGGGCGAAGCCGGCATCCTTGACGGGCGCCGCAGCACTACGCACTGGATGTACACCGACCAGCTTGCCCTCGAATACCCGCAGACGATCGTCGACCCCGACGTATTGTTCGTCGAGGACGGCAAAGTCGTCACCGGCGCTGGCACGGCAGCCGGCATCGACGCCGCGCTGCATATCGTGCGCAAAGACCTCGGCGCCGCAGCCGCCAACATCATCGCCAGGCGCATGGTGGTGCCTCCCCAGCGCGACGGCGGGCAGTCGCAATTCATCCAGACGCCGGTCGTCGAATGCCAGAGCGACTCGTTCGCGGCCATCACAGAGTGGATGCTCGGCAACCTCGACCAGGACCTGACGGTCGACCAGTTGGCGCGCAAGTCGCTGATGTCGTCGCGCACGTTCGCCCGTCGGTTCAGGGCCGAGCTCGGCACGACCCCGACGGCGTGGCTCAACCGACAGCGCCTGCTGCGCGCACAACAGCTGCTGGAGGAGACCACCAGAAGTCTGGAGTCCATCGCCGCCGACACCGGCTTCGGCGGGGCTGCGGTCATGCGCCATCACTTCGTGAAGGTGCTGCAGACCACACCGACGGCGTACCGCCGCACGTTCGGGGCGCGCGTTCTCGCCAGCTGACGGGTCTCGAGACGGCCATGGCGGACCTCCTCGACCACCGGCATCCGCTGATTGAGGAGCGACCGAGGAACGAGCACGCGTCTCGAAATCCGCTCCCGCCGCATCCTGGCGCGCGAAAACGCGCTGGGCGCGCGTTTAACCGCGCGCCCAGCGGAAAAGCGCGCGCCCAGATGAAATCAGCACGCGAGGCCGCGTCTCGACATCGGCGCGCCGAAGGGTCTCGAGACGGCCTGGCGGCCTCCTCGACCACCGGGGGCGCGTCCGCTACTGCGGCATCGCCAGGAAGACCTCGCCGACGCCGGCGAACGTCACGGTGCCCTCGTCGGGCGTGATGAAGACGGCCTCGCCGCGCTTCAGCGCCATCGACGACGACTCCCCCGCCACCAGGAACCCGCCCGTGAGGCACAGAGCGATCGCCGGGCCGGCCAGCTCCACCTGGCGCATGGGAGGGAGGGCGCCGGCGGCAGCCGCATCCGCTTCAATGTGCACGAGCTGGAATTCGGGCACAGGGGGCGTGAAGACGCTCACGCCGGGCGAAACCTCACGCGGCGCCAGGTACGGAACCGGCAGCGGTGCGAAGTCGAGCACGTCGAGCAGTTCGTCGACGTCGATGTGCTTGGCGGTGAGGCCGCCGCGCAGCACGTTGTCGGAGGCCGCCATCAGCTCAACGCCGAACCCGAACAGGTAGGCGTGGATGTTGCCGGCTGGCAGGTACAGCGCCTCGCCGCGCTTGAGGGACACGCGGTTGAGCAGCAGCGAGAGCACGATCCCCGGGTCGCCGGGGTACGCGACAGAGAGCGAGCGTACGGTCTCAAGCTCGCGGAGGAAGCTGATGTGGGCGCCGCCGTCGGCCAGGAACAGTGCCTGCTCGGCGAGCGCCACGACCCGTTCGACCAGCCAGACGACTTCACCGCTGTCTTCGCCGCGTCCGTCGCGCAGCAGCCACTCGACCACGTCGTGCAGGGCGTCGTCGCCCACCAGTCGGCGCTCGAGGGTATCGAGGGCTTCGGCCTGCGGGGCATCCGTTGTGGCGTCGATGGCGCGCAGTTCGTCGAAGATCCGGTGGATCTCTGCGATGGTGCGGAACCCGCAAAGCGCCTCGAAGGTCTCACTCAGCGCGTAGATGAGTTCTGGCTTGGGGAACGGATCCTTGTAGTTGCGGTCGAAGCCGTCGATCGGCATCCCGGCGGCGTTCTCCAGCGCGAAACCGAGGCGCGCCCGTTCTGCTGAGGGGTGCGCTTGCAGTGAGAGGGGCTTGGCCGCCGCCAGGAGCTTCAGCAGGAACGGCAGTTGCGGCGTCTCTCCGGTGGTCGTCGTTCCGTGCTTCTCGCCCAGGGTGTCAACGGGGGCCGCGGCGATCCACTCCTTGAGGTCGCGGGCGCCACCGACCTGCACCGGCTCAGCAATGATCGAGGGCGACCCGATGTGGGCGCCCAACCATAGTTCGGCTTCCGGGGCGCCCGACGGCGCGCGCCCCAGGGCTGCGGCGATGGCATCCGTCGCGCCCCACGCATACCCGCGCGGTGTATTGGTGATGCCCACAAACATGGTTGGCTCCTGACCTACTCCGTTTAGACCAAACTACCAATCGCTTTGAGCGGACATGCCCGGACTTCTAGGCTGACCTCGGACGGGGGTCACCCCTCGGCTACGACCGCACGAGGCGGCCGCATACTATGCAACGGAGCGCAGGCATGACATTTGAGCTACTCGACAGCGATTTCTACAGCTACGAAAGCCTCTTGACCGAACGGGAGCAGTCGGCGCTGGCCGACATCCGCGCCTACCTCGACACCGACGTCAGGCCCATCGTGAACGGATGCTGGGATCGTGCCGAGTTCCCCTCCCAGATCATCAAGCCCCTCGCCAACCTCGGAATCTTCAGCTTCGCGTGGCCGGAGACCGCCCCGTTTGAGTCGTCGGCTGTGTTCCGTGGTTTCGTGGCCATGGAACTGGCGCGCGTTGACGCATCCGTTGCCACCTTCGTCGGCGTGCAGAACGGCCTGGCCATGGGCTCGATCTCGGTGACCGGGTCGCAGGAACAGCGCGACGAGTGGCTGCCGAAGATGGCGTCCGGCGAGATTGTCGGAGCGTTCGCACTGACCGAACCACTGTCGGGCTCCGACTCGGCACAGGGGCTCACCACCATCGCCACGCGCGACGGCGACAGCTGGATCCTCAACGGCCAAAAGCGCTGGATCGGCAACGCCACGTTCTCCGACATCACCATCATTTGGGCGAAGAATGCCGAAGACGGGCGGGTGTTGGGGTTCATCGTCCCGACCGACACCGAGGGCTATTCCGCCACGAAGATCGAGGGCAAGATCAGCCTGCGCAGCGTGCAGAACGCTGACATCACGCTTGAGAACGTGATCGTGCCTGAGCACAACCGCCTGCAGAACGCGAACTCGTTCAAGGACACCGCCAAGGTGCTGCGCCTCACCCGCGCCGAGGTTTCCTGGGCCGCTGTGGGCAATGCCATCGGAGCATATGAGGCGGCCGTTGCATATTCCAAGGAGCGCATCCAGTTCGGCAAGGCCATCGGCGGGCATCAGCTGGTGCAGGACCTGCTGGTCAAGAGCCTCGGCAACATCACCGCGAGCCTTGGCATGGTGGTGCGCGTCTCGGAGATGCTCGACGCCGGCACCCAGCGCGATGAGCACTCCGCGCTGGCCAAGGCATATACGACGTCACGCATGCGCGAGACGGTGGCCTGGTGCCGCGAGCTGTTCGGCGGCAACGGCATCACGCTCGACTACGACGTGGCACGCCACTTCGCCGACGCAGAAGCGATCTATTCCTACGAGGGCACCCAGGAGATGAACACCCTGATTGTGGGCCGCACCATCACGGGCAAGGCCGCGTTCGTCTAACCCGTCGTAGCCATCTCCCCCGCTGATTGAGGAGCGACCGAGGAACGAGGCCGCGTCTCGAAATCGGATCACGGTGGTCTCGAGACGGCCGCGAGCGGCCTCCTCGACCAACGAAGGAGGGCCCGGTTCCACTGGAACCGGGCCCTCATCGTGTCTGCTGCTCTATCGAGCGGATCGTGCCGAACGCCAGCGGACGATGAACCAGGCAGCCGTGCCTGCCAGCAGCAGGGCGAGCACCAGCACGATGGCGGGTGCGGCGCGTCCGGCGGTCACGCTTTCTGCACCGTCCTTGAGCTGAACGGTGCCGGCAGCAACCTGGCTATTGCCATCCTGGAGCTTCACGGTGCCGACGGCGAGTTCTGATGCGCCTGCCGAGAGTTCACCGGCCCCGGCGGAGAGCTTGCCGGTACCAGCGGCCAGTGTCGAAGAGCCGACCGCCAGTGCCTTCGTGCCGTCCGCGAGGGTGGTTGCACCGGCGGAGAGCGTCTGCGCCCCGCTCTGCAGGGTGCCTGCACCCGTTGCGAGCTTGTCTGCCCCTGTGGAGAGTGCACTGGCTCCGACAGCAACGGTGTCGATGCCGGTTGCCAACGAGGAGGCGCCGACGGCGAGTTTGCTTGTTCCCTCGTTGAGCGACTGCGCCCCGGCGGAGACAGACCCGGTCCCTGTTGCGAGAGTTGCAGCTCCCGCGGACAGTGAGCCGGTACCTGCGGCCAGGTCTGTGAGACCAGAATTGAGGTTCTGGGAGCCGGTGGTGACCAGTCCTGCACCTGCACTGAGCTGCTGGAGTGCGCCGTTCAGGTCGCTGGCACCCGTGCTGACCTTGGCCGCGCCGGCGTTGACCTGCTTCGCTCCCCCTGACAGCTCTGCAGACTTGACCGCGAGCGCCTGCAAGTTGGCGGTGACGGTCGCGGCGTCGATTACGCCTGCTTGTGCACCTGCGGCCAGATTGGCGATCGCGGTGGCGAGACCTTCCGCACCGACAGCTACGACGTTCGCACCGGCAGCCACGTTGGCCGCACCGACGGCGAGGCCCAAATTAGGGTGCGCTGTGGCACCGGTTGCCTGGGCGAGACCTGACGAAACTTGGCTCGCACCAGCAACGAGGCTGGCCGAACCGTCACGCAGTTGTACCGCGCCCGCGTCGACAGCGCCAGCACCGGCAGCGAGTGCGGCAGCACCGGCAGCGGCCTGACCGGCGCCCGCAGCCAGCGCGGCAGCGCCGTTCGCTGCCGACGATGCGCCTGAGGCGACAGACTGCGCTCCTGCGTTGGCGGTTCCTGCGCCGATGGCGAGCCGGTTGGCGCCGTCGAGGCTGGTGAGCGAGCCGTTGAGCAGGTCATCGGCGCCGGCGGCTGCCTTCGCAGCCCCGGCAGCAACGCTTTGGGCGCCGACATCGGCCCGGGTTGCGCCCGCTGCCAATTCAGCCGCGCCGCTCTCGGCCGTGGCGGCTCCGTCACTCAGGGTCGACGCTCCGGCCGCGAGCTCTGTCGCACCGTCAGCGACCTGGGTAGACCCGTCCTGGGCCTTGCTGGCGCCCGAGGTGAGTTCGGCGGCGCCGCTGGCCAGCTTCCCCGTTGTGAGGAAGAAGAACACCAGCATGGCGACCAATAAGAGGCTCACCGCGATGGCGGCGATGCGAAGGCCGACGCCGCTGCGGCTGGCGGTGGGAAATGCTGCAGAACTCATCATTGAGTACTCCTGATAGTGGGTTCGCGAAGCGCGCACGAAGGCGCGCGCACGCTCTTATGCGGAGAGGGTGCAGGAAACGAAAATCAGCGCTGGTCGGGTGAAAAAGTGGTCCGGGTCGAGGGTCAGGCACTGAAGTGTGATGACCGTAGCAGCACACATCACACCCCGTCTGGCAGTAGCAAATTTTCTGCGATCCGCTCCAACGCAAGCGGATGCCGGTGCGTTCACGTTGTCGAGTTCCTACAAGGAAAAAGTCAAACTGTGATCTTTGCCCACCGGACACTGCGAGCGGTCGCCCAAGGGAGCGGCTCGACCGCACTACCCTAGGAACATGCCAGCCGTCCGCAGCCGCTTCGCCGTTCGTATGCTTGCGACGCTGACGTTCTTCACGCTGCTGGCCGGCCAGTTCTGGCGCAATCTGCTCGGGTGGTGGGGTTTCGGCGCCGTGGGTGTGCTCGTCCTTGTCTGGTGCATCGTGGCGCTGGTGCAGCTGAAGCCCGACTGGATGTGGCGCAGCTTTCCCAAATCACTCGTTGCCTTCGTCGCATTGTCTGCGCTGTCGATTGCCTGGTCGTTCTACCCTGGGGCAAGCGCGATCGGGGTGCTGCTGCAGCTGGTCACCACAATCGTCGCCCTGTTCCTCGCCCTGGCTCTGACCTGGGCAGAACTGCTCCGCACCCTGTCAGCGGCACTGCGCTGGATTCTCGGACTCTCCTTGTTATTCGAATTCGTCGTTGCCGTGTTCGTGCGTCACGCCGTGCTGCCGTTCTGGGTGGACTACGGCACGGAGAAGATCCCGATGGCGTTCTACTGGTCTCGCGGACTGCTGCTCAGTGGCGGACCGATCGAAGGAATCGTTGCCAACCGCAACCTGCTCGGATTTGTGGCGCTGCTGGCTGTGATCGTTTTCGCCATTCAGCTGCGGGCCCGAACGGTGAAACGCAGCTGGGGCATCGTCTGGCTGGTTCTTGCCGTCGCCATGCTGGCGCTCACCCGGTCGGCCACGGTGACGATTGCCGGTGTTGCCGTTGTCGTCGTGCTGCTCTTTGCACTGTGGACGCGTGCCGCCGGTCCGAACCATCGTCGACCTGTCTATGCGACGGCCACCGCGCTCATCGTCGTCGGTATCGCGGCCGTCGCAACGCTCAGCCCATTCGCGCTGAAGCTGCTCGGCAAGAGCGAGGACCTCACCGGACGCTTTGACATCTGGAACAGCGTGATCGCCCTGGCGAGCCAGCGCCCCGTCTTCGGCTGGGGCTGGGTGAGCTACTGGGCGCCATGGGTCGAGCCATTCAACGGTCTCGCCGTGCGGAAGGGCGTCACCTACCTGCAGGCGCACAACGCCTGGCTGGACGTGTGGTTGCAGCTCGGCATTGTCGGGTTGATCGTGTTCGCCGCTCTCGTGCTCTCGACGCTCTGGCGCTCCTGGTTCCTCGCCGTGGATGCTCCGCTGGTCGAAACCCCCTCGCTGGTCGAGGAGGCCGTCCACGGCCGTCTCGAGACCGGCTCACGCGATTTCGAGACGCTCGCTGGCACTCGCTCCTCAATCACCGGGGAGGCTCCCTCCCCAATCAACGAGGGTCGATACGTACCGGGGCCTGTCCCGGCATCCGCTCTCTTGCCGCTGCTGATCATGGCCGCGCTGGTCGCCCAGAGCGTGGCGGAGAGTCGCATTTTGATTGAGTCCGGTTGGGTGCTGCTCGTGGTGCTGGCCGTGACGACGAAACGGCAGCAGCGCACCAATGCGCCGATGCCGTAGCGGTAGCGTAGATCCCCTATGACCACGCGCCGCAAGTTCCCCGCAGTGGAGCCATTGTGGCTCTTGCTGGCTTCGCCGCGGTTTGCGTCGTCGCTCACCCAGGTCATCATTGGCGTCGCGTTCTCCACGCACCTCATTCGCAGCACGATGGGCTGGCCAGGCCTGATCGGCATTCTGGTCGCCACCGTCGTGCTGGCCGCGCTGTCGATGGTCGCTCGCCGCGACACCATTGAATGGCATGGCTTGCTCCCGGTCTCGATCCTGCTGTTCCTCGGCTGGGCGGTGGTGTCTCTCGCCTGGAGCAACTACCCCAGGTCCACTGCGGTCGGCGTCGCCTACCTGCTGGCGGTGGCCTTCCTCGGCATCTACGTCGCGCTCGTGCGCGACACCATTCAGATCACGCGTGCCGTTGGCAACGTGCTTCGCGTGCTGCTCGGCCTGTCCATCGTCCTTGAGGTGCTCTCGGGGCTGCTGCTTGATGTGCCGATCGCGTTCCTCGACATCCGCGGCAACATCTCGCACCTCGGACCCATTGAAGGCATCTTCGGTTCGCGCAACATGCTGGCACTCGTCGCCCTCATCGCCGGCGTGACCTTCGTCATCGAGTGGCGCGCCAGGTCGGTGCCGCGCAGCGTGGGGATCGGTTCCATCTGGCTGGCAGCCATCTGTCTCGTGCTCACCCGCTCCCCCGTGATGATCCTGGCTGCGCTGGCGATGCTCGTTGCTGCTGCCGCGCTGTACTGGTTGCGACGCACCCCGGCCGAAAACCGATGGATGCTGCAACTCGGCTTGCTGACGACGGCCCTCGTCGTGCTCGTCGTGGCCTGGATCAGCCGTACACGCATCCTGCAGGCCATGAACGCCGGCAGTGAGTTCGACGTGCGATACACGCTGTGGCGCGAGATGTGGCGGATGACGAAGGTGCATCCAATTGAGGGCTGGGGCTGGGCCGGTATCTGGCCGCACGAGGTGACGCCCTACGGCTGGCTGGATTTCAGCACCAACCAGACGCACGCATCCGGTCTCAATGCATACCTTGATGTCTACCTGCAGCTGGGCTTCGTCGGTTTCCTGCTTTTCCTGGCTTTGGTGATTCTCGCGTTCGTGCGCTCGTGGCTGTTGGCCTCAGACAAACGACCCGTCGTTTTTGTCTGGCCGGCACTCGTGTTGGTGATCCTGCTCACGACGAGCCTGGCCGAGAGCAACATCCTCGGGGAGTTTGGTTGGCTGCTGCTCATCATCTGCGCGGTCAAGGCTGCGCAGGGCATGAGCTGGCGCACAGCGCTGATGCGCAAGTCACAGGTCACTCCCCCGCCGGTCGAGTAGCCCCACTGCTCCGCTGATTGAGGAGCGCCCGAGCCCGCGAGGCCGCGTCTCGAAATCCCGCAGCACTCCCCGCGCGAAATCCCCGATTGCTGGGCAAATGCCTCGATCTACCGACCCACAGCCTTCGTTCAGCGAGCTTCCCGCGCCAATGCACTACGGTTCATAAAGTGACCGATTCCACTACCGGCCGCGCACGACGCGCGCGCAAGAGCAGCGACGCGCGTTCGTCGACATCCGAACCCGCTACCGCGGCGCGCCACGCCCGCAAGCACCGCGGATCGCGGAAGAAGGTGATCATCCTCGCGACCAGCGGGCTGGTCATCGTGGGTGTGCTCGTGGCCGGCGGTTGGCTCGCTTCGCGCGTGCTCACCGCGAAGTCGGCTCTCGAAGAGGCTCAGGGTCTCGTTGGCACCGTGAAAGACCAGGCCACCAGCATGGACTTCTCCGGCATTGGCGACACTTCGAAGAAGCTCTCCGAACTCACGACCACCGCTGTCGAGCAGACCGAAGACCCCACCTGGCGAGCTGCTGAGCTCCTCCCCGTCGTCGGGTCCAACCTGACAGCCGTGCGCAAGCTCGCCGTCGTCGTCGACGATATCGCCCAAGACACCGTTGCGCCGCTGGCCAGCATTGCCTCCGGCCTCAGTATGAATCTGTTGAAGCCCGTTGACGGCAAGCTCAACATCGACCCGATCGTGCAGCTGAGCAGCGCGATGGGTCCGGCAGCGACCGCGTTCCATGCATCCACCGTCAAGGCGGCTGCGATCGACTTCGACGGCACGATCGGCCAGGTCGCGGCTGCCGGCGACAAAGTGAACGGGATGCTGGCCACGGCCGACCCGCTCATCGCAAAGGTCAACGAAATCATGGCCGTCGCCCCCGACATGCTCGGCGCAAACGGCCCCCGCACCTATCTCCTCATCTTCGAGAACCTCGCCGAGACCACGGCCCTCGGCGGGACCGCGGCAGCGCTGTCAGAAGTCACCGTCGACAACGGCGGCATCAGCATCAGCCGCCAGGCATCCAGCCAGGACTTCCCGTGGCGTACCGACAACCCCGTGATTCCGATCGACCCCGCAGTATCCGCGGTCTTCAACCCCAACATGTACCTGGCTCTCAACTTGGCGACGAGCCGGCCTGATTTCCCGACGGCCGCGAACATTGCATCCGCTTTCTGGCAGCAGGACATTGGCGGCACCCCGGATGGCGTCATTTCGATCGACCCCGTTGCTCTCTCCCACATTCTCGGCGCCACCGGCCCGGTTGCGATGAGCACCGGCGATCAGCTCAGCGCTGACAATGCGGTGGCGTTGCTACTCAACGAGATCTACTTCCGATACCAGGGGCCAGATGGATACAAGCAGACAGATGCGTTCTTCGAGGAAGCAGCGAAGAACATGTTCAGCGCGCTGATGAGCTCAAACGCGGAACCCAAGGTACTCCTCGGGTCGGTGATGCAGGGCGTCACCGAGCACCGCATCATGGCATGGAGCTCGCATCCTGAAGAACAGGCGATCCTGGCCAATTCTCCGATGTCCGGCATCCTGCCGACCACCAACGACGAGGCCAGCACCACCGGAGTTTTCTTCCGCGATATGTCTGTATCAAAGATGGACTTCTACCTGCAGACCGCGGCAACCCTCACAACGGATGCTTGCACCTCACCTACACCCACATTCACTACCTCGGTGGACCTGCACTCGAACATCACCGAAGAGCTGGCCGATGCGCTGCCGGCGTACGTGGCCAGCGGCTCCGTTGAATTATGGGACAGCAATAAGTTCAAGACTCAGGTGTTCGTGTACGGCCCGCCCGGAACCACGCTGTCGGGAAACTCTGTCACCGTGGGCGGAGATGCCGAGACATTCGTCGACTATGCCGGCACCGATCTCGGCCGACCTGTCGCTACCTTCTACGTGATGCTGGCGCCAGGAGAGACCAAAACGGTCAGCGCCACGTTCACCGGGCCCGAGGGAAACTATGCGGCCCCTGCAGTCTGGACGACGCCGATGCTCAATCCAACCACAGTGACGGTACAGGCCGAAGGCTGCGCCTCCCAGTAGCGATCGTTGGCTTGCCCTGCGGCGCTTCTGGACTCGATGGCGTAGACCTGCCGATGAGACTATGCGATCGACGGGGATCGGCGCGTGTCAGGCGGCACACAGGAAAAGTAGGTCTTGCCAGCATGGGGCTGTTGCGCCACTCTACGGGTCGGCCACAGCAGCCACTCCACATTGATTGTGACGGTTAACAAGGCCTAGTGAATGAAGCGCTCACTCCAAAGCGCACGCGCAATGATCTTCTGATCGCGCTCATAAACGATTGCCCGCAGTATGACGGCGATAAGGATGCCAATCACTGCTCCGAGCGAGTTTGACGCCACATCGATGACAGTGGCAAACCGGGCACTTAGCGCGAAAGCCTGGGTCACCTCAATCGCAATAGACATCGCAGGGCAGATAATCAGCGCCAACCACCAAACCCGCGCTGGCAGCAGCAAGGCGACGAGGAACCCGAGCGGGATGAACATCAGTACGTTGGCCGAGAATTCGAGTTTGTTGTACCCAAACCATAGAGGCACCCCGTTGCGGTACATCACCGAGAAGAGTTTGTTGATTGAAGCTTCGTAACCCTGATCAAGAGGCGTGGGCCACATCGTGGCCAAGAGAACGATCGTAGCGTAACCCGACAGCGTCAGTGCGCCGACCCATACTCGAGCCCTGCTCTTGGGCGGTTCAGCGGTAATCATGCAGGCCCTCCTTTTGCACAGCGTATTGCCGTTGTCCGGTGTCCCCATCACGTTCTTGCGGCAACCGCCAACTGTGCGGGGTGCGCCAAGCTACTCGGCGGTTTTCGATCCCTGGCGCGCCCATTCAAGGAGTCCGATGACTCCATCCTGGAACGGCACCTGCGGGTCGTAGCCGAGCAGTTCCCTCGCCGGGGTGATATCGGCGAACGCGGCTCGGACATCACCCAGTCGGAAGCGATCGCTAGTCTCCGGTGCCGGGCTGCCAGCAGCAGCAGCCAGAATTGAGGCATAGTCGAGAAGGCTGCCTGCGGCTCCCGAGCCAATGTCAACGAGTCCGAACCCAATCTCCCCTGGCAGCGCGATTGCGGCCGAGAGTGCGCTAACGACGTCGTCCACGTGGACAAAGTCACGAATAATTCCCCCACCCTCGTACACGTTGATAGCCTCACCGGAGATTGCCTGGCGAGCGAAATACGTAAGCACTCCCGTGTAACTGTTTTCTAGGGCCTGGCCAGCGCCGTAGACGTTTTGTAGCCGCAAAATGCGCAGGGGAACGTTCATCGAAGCGCACCAGGACGACAACATGTGTTCTTGGGCGAGTTTGGTAGCTGCATATACATTGGTCGGGCGAGCTTCGACCGTAGTGGCGTTGTGAGCGACAGCCGTCCCCTCTTCACCACTGGGTCCGATTGGATCCCACTTGGCATCGCTCAGCTGTCGCTCGCCGCGCGGTGTCGCGTAGTAAGGCTCGCCCTGACCGGTCGTCCACTGCCCCTCACCGTAGACGGCACGAGATGAGGCAAGGACAATCGATTCCGGTCGGTGGCCACCATTTGACAGCGCATCGAGCATACGTGCGGTTCCGGTGACATTAACCGATGCATGTCGGTAGGACTCGGTGAGCGACTGCCCAGTACCCGTCTCTGCAGCAAGGTGCACGATGATATCGGGCGCATGATCTGCGATTACCGAGTCCCAGCTCGACGCCTGTGTCACGTCGCCGATTCGCTGCTCCGCCTCGACAGGGCTGTCTACAGGCCAAGAGTTTGTTGCGTGAACCTGCGGGTGCAGGTTGTCGAGCAGAATCACCTTGTACTCACCAACAAGGCGCTTAGCGAGCCTTGTGCCGATGAAGCCGGCTCCGCCTGAGATCAGTACGGTCTTGACGCGTGTCATCTGTATTTTTTTCCCCGCTGCTATCTGATTTTTTAGTGACTATCGGCCTAATTCAGACCATTGGCTGGCTACCGATGCCACACTGCCAATTCGTCTTTGACACTATCGAAAATATGGCCAGACCTATCGCGCACTCGCTGCTAGGAAAAGAGCCCGGGCTTCCTCAGCGCTGGACCGTTGGCGCACCATCGGCAGCGATTGCTGCTGCCAGATCCGCATAGGACTCTTGTATTCCCTGAGCGGTGCCACGCGCCGATAGCTGCGTGGATTTCGCGAAGACCAGCATTTTGTAGGTCATCATGAGCCAGGTCAGCGCAAATCCTTCGAATCCATCTCGATACCCGCGTTTCCATACGAAACGACGCAAGAACTCGCGGGTCACCCCTCGAACAAGCCACATTGCGCCGGGGCGTTCTCCACGCTTCAGGAGTTGTTCGGCCTCAATGGTGGTGTACCGATCCATCTTCGAAATGAAGTTGGACCAATCCGTGTAGTTGAAGTGGTAGATGCTCAAAGCGTCCGTCGGCTCAAGGTACTCGATCTTCGAGCCGGGCTGAACATTGGAAAAATTGTGGATTGTTCCGGTCAGTACCATCGCCCGTTTCCGGAAAAAGCGCAATTGTCGATCATCCGAAGGACTCCAACCCGTGTGACGTATGGCCTTGCCCACCATGTAGTTGAGCCGCGGAATCGAGACAACGTCACACTCGCCCTGAACAGCGAGGTATTTGATTCTTGACCCGAGACTCGGCGGAGCGATCTCGTCCGCATCAAGGAGGAAGACCCACTCGTGCGTTGCTGCATCAACCGCCTGTTGGCGGGCAGGGTCTGCAAATCCGTACTCCGGTACCTGAATTACTCGTGCGCCAAGCCTCTTCGCGATTTCGACTGTGTCATCGGTGCTCGCCATGTCGGCCACGAGGACTTCGTCTACGAAACCGAGGAGTGACTTGATCGCCTGCGCAATGTAAGCGCTCTCATTTCTCGTATGGATGATTCCGGTGATCTTCGAACTGGACATATCGGGCCTTCAACGTGAGTACGGACAAATGAACCATGACATGTGCCCGACGAGTCTCATCGGAACACATTCTTAAGGAGATAGCGCAGGTTCTCACGGCTGAACAGCCAAATCAAACCAATGAAAACGATAGTTGCGACGGCGCCAGCGCCGATAATAGCTACGAGGTTGGGGTCCGAAACAATCATGCGCATGGGGAAAACAACAACCGCGAAAGCAATAGTCGCATACAGCCATGGCTGCAACACCGGGCGAACCCAGGAGAAATGGACGTGCCTACGTGCTACAAAAACGAGCATTACAGAAACAACTTGCACAAGCGCGTTGGCATAGCCGTAGCCTATGACCCCAAAGCTCGAGACCATCCACGGAACCAGGGCCCATGTGGCAGCAAACCACGCGATCGCGAACCAAAGCGGGATGAGCGGCCTCCCTAGGGCGTTCAAGAGCGCCATAAGCACACTCGATGTGGGCGCAACAAGGTTGGCCAAAAGGAGGAAGTACAGCATTGGCACGGCTGGCAGCCATTGCGCGCCATATATGACTTTCGTCACGTCCGTTGCAAAGAAGGCCAGGAACATAGTTATGGGTGCGACCATTGCGTTGGCCCAGAAAAGAACCTTGGTAATCGCTCCCCCGAGTGCATCTGGGTTGTCCTTGACTCGCGACAATACGGGGAAGAGAAGCCGTGAGACGATCACCAGCGTGTAAGTTCCGACAACGGCCACCTGCTGGGCCCAGTTGACGTAGCCTGCTGCCGTCGCGCCGATAACGATGCCTATGAACATCGGGTTTACGGAATCTTTCACCGTCGAAATGACGCTGACCCCGATGTAGGGCAGACCGAAACTGAAACGGCCCGTCAGCTCCCCCTTTCCAAAGACAACGGAGGGAAACGCGCGACTCGCCTTGACTGCGGCAGGTACCACCAGAATGTTGGAAACTGCCAAAGCAACCCCAAGGGCGACCACGCCGAAATTCGAGAAAGCGAGCCACACTGCGATGAGGTTGAACGTAATGGGCTGGATGAGGAGGAGTAGCCCCAACTTGCTGAAATCGAGATTTCGTTCAAGCACCACAACTGAAATCGACGTCAGCGGCGCGGCGAGAACAGCAAGCGCCGCAAACCAGAGAGACCACATCGTGCCGGGGACGTCGAGGAGAGACTCAAAGTATGGAGCCATTAGCACGATACAAATCGCCAGGACCACGGCCATCACCATTTGCGCGGTGAACACCGCCGAACGTTCACGGTGTGTCGGTTCGTGCTTCTGCTGGATGAGACTCGCCGCCAACCCGCCATCTGTGAGGAGTTTGGTCAAGCCTGCGACAAAAACGATTAGCGCATACGCCCCAAACTCCGAAGGGGTGAGTAGACGCGCCAGAAATATGCCGCCAAAGAAAGTGACAACAAGGGTCACGATTTGCCGGCCGATCAGCGCGATGCTGCCTCGGGCCGCGCGCTTCGCAATGGACATGGAATCGATCGAGCTCATTCGCCGTCTTCCTTCTCGCTCACGAATTGAGCTCCTGCGCTGAACTGACCTCGCTGCACGGGAACACGACGCCAAATTGCACTGGATCCCCTCAAACAGTGAACCGCCACGAAGGCTTCGTCTCCCCAATGGCCACGAATACCATAATCTCAATCCGTTGTAGGCCCAGGTCCGGAAGCGCGCTCCGAGATTTACACCATTTCACGGGACTTGGCCGCCCTATCGAACCACATAAACCCACGAAAGCGTCCGGCTGCGCGGCTTCCAACAAGAATAATCCCAAGCATCAGGACGGTTTGAATGAGGGAAACATAACTGAGGGCGAAGAAGTCAGTGGAGAACTTAAAGACAGTTGCGTAAACCAGAAACGCCAATATCATCGATTCTCTTCGGATCGTCGGCGTGCCAACCGCCTTAGGAAAGCCAGATTGCACCATGGCGAAACTACGCGTTAGATATCCGACGATCAAACCGTAGGCCAATCCGACTAGGACTGCGCCAATCCAACCAAAGTTCACGAACCCCCACAGCGGCCCCGGCAGCCGGAACCCTCCGGAGTCTATGGTAGAGATGTCTACACCAGGGTAGGTAACCGACAAGCTCCACACTGATGGGTTCCACTGGAAATGACCCGGTATAAGGCCACCGATGAACGTCAACCCATGCGGGTAGTACGGGTTTGCCAGCCAGGCTTGCAAGAATTGGAACTGGTCATGGACATCCGGCGCACCAGCAGCCACGCTCGCAAGGAATCCAACTGGGGCCACATCCATTGCATCGCCAAAATTGCCGATGCCTAGGGCCGCGAAGACGAAGTAGGACGCGCTTCCAGCGAAGTAAACCGCGAGCAAGGCAAGAAAATAGAGAACCATTCCTCGCTTTCGCGCGGCGACAAGTATCCCGATGAGGAGCAAAACCCCGCTGATAGCCGGCCCGCGCTGCAGAGTCAGGATAAGGATCGCAACTGACCCCAGGAACACCACGATCCACGCTGGCTTGCGACGCAAGATCGCGTACATCGTCAACAATGGGACCAACACGGCTAGCGCAGATGTGCATGCGCGGTACAGGACGGCGACCTTCGCATAGCTTTCGGCGTAGCTGCCCTTCATGAACTTGGCAGCGAATGGGTCCGCAGCAAGTGCTGGCACAAATCCCATTACTGCGAAGGACACCACCACACCAACACAGGCGATGAGAGTCACGATCATGACTCTCCGCGGGATCGTTGAAACAATCCGATCCTTAGGGATGGTGAACTTGGAGATGCGATCTGCGTTGCTGCGGCGTAAGGCCAGCCACGAGCCGCCGACAGTTCCGACCACAGCGGCGACGTACCCGATCGCCATGATTGCAGTGTACTGGCCAAGCACATCGCTTGATACCCGGCGCCCGCCGCCCAGGAGAAGGAGAGGAATGATGTATGCAACGATCCCAAACACAAGCTGAGTGTGCGCCAGTATGTTCCAGCGATTTGGCCACACCACGTAAGAAATTACGGCAAACCCGAGCAGGCTGACGCAGAGAATAGCCGGACGGAGGTCAAATGAAACAGAGGAGCTCTGTCCGCTCGCGATATTTTCGATGAACACGAAAGCAATCGCTAGTACGAGCGACACGCCAAAAGTGAGCAAAAGCTGCACCCGCACGACGCCAACCCGTTCTACCAACCGAACAGAAGCATCCGAAAGCCAACTATTCAATGCGAGCACCTTCGGCACCTACGCTCCTTCTTCCAGCCCAAGTGAAACTAATCTAAGTGAAACTAGCGGTGAGTGTTGATGCGCGCGTTTCGCGGCGGCACGGCCCCGTGTATCCGGGTGGCATAGGCGCCTTCAGGCACTGGCTTCTTGAATTTCGCAGGGGCACCCGCGTACAGTGCATGCGTACGCTGAAGGCCCTTAACTACAACAGATCCCATTGCAACGACTGAGTACGCTGGTACAGCGGCGCCCATCACCAAGTTGCATCCCCCACCAACCATTGCGTAGTCACCAACAGTGATCGGCGCAATGTCCAAGACATTGTCGGCGACGTCAATGCCATGCGACATGAAGACTGTGCGGACGCCCGCGATCGTTACGAATTCGCCAATAATGACGCCGCCAGACGCATCGACATAGTGACGACTCGTGAACGAGGAGTGCTCACCTAAGTGAAACGTCCCCGAGTGAGCTGATTCAGTTTCGTTAGTCAGAAAGGGCGCCGAAGAGACCCAATTCAGCTGCCCGATTTCAGAGTGCTTCTCCAGGACAACCTTCGGAACGGAACGAAAGGCATTCAACGGTCCCACTCTGGCGAAGTCACCGACGGTGAGGATGGTATTCCCAGCGATGAGGATCGGGGCGATGGACGCTGACATCGACACATCGTGGCCAAGGAGATTCAACACTCTGTTCTTCAACTTGCTACTCGGCCACAGACCGACAAGCGACGATAGCGCTCGCTTCATGGTTCCCCTCTTTCATGAATCCGACCAACCCCAAGAGCCTACCGCGAGAGATAGTCGCCACTGGCCGATGCCGGCGGCGCGGCAGGTTGAGGAGACGCCGTTCTACTCGATGAAGTCCCGCACCCAGTTCTCGATGGCGTACTTCTCGAATCCTTCAGGCATTCCGACGGGCTTTGGAAGCTTCGAGAGTGCTGCAGAGAGTCGCTCGCTAGCTCCAGGGCTGTCGTAGTCCTCCATCACAATAATCCGAGAGTCGTCGTAGAATTCCGCGTCGAGAATCGACTTGTTACCTGTCACGAGGATCGCCCCGCTAGCGAGCACCTCAAAGGTCCTCATGGTGAGTCCCGTTTGCTGGCTGCGCTGGATGTCAAGCACTGCCTCCGAGGCATGGAAAATGCCCGCGACCTGAGTCTTAGATAGCTTCTCGAAGGAAACTTCCGACCACTTCACCCCCCGAGAGTCTCCGGAGATGTACTTCTTCAGGAAGAAATACCACCGCGCAGGCACATAGAAGAAACTAAACGTGCGCTCAAAATTCCCGAAAAGGCGGGAGACGAATAGGTGCCTATCCGAATGAAGGGTACCCACAAAAGCGATTTGGTTTTGCCGTTGCCCATCGATTCGGGGAGCACCGAATTCGCGTGCAAAGAATAGGGGCTTCAAGGTAAGCCGATCGTTCGCCGCAACGTCCTTGGGATCGAAGCTGTACAAATCGTCCATCGCAGGGAACAACAAAGTGCAGTTCGAGCCCGCCGGAATTGCATCAAAAGAGTAGTAGATGAACTTCGCGTTTGGTTGGCGTTTACGCAACTCGTGGACAAACCACAACGGGACGACTTCACCCTTGACAACAAGGAGGTAGTCGTAGTGACGGTCAAACACGTTGGCCAGAATCTGGCGATAGTAACGGCGCACCAGCGGCTCGGCCCGAGCACCCGCCACTCTGAAGAAAGCACGCGCCATTGTGGAGTTACTCGGACGCTCGTCGAAAAAGTCGACCTCGACCTCTTGCGCTTCAAGCGCGTCCCGGATGTCATTCTCATAGCCAAAGAAAGCGGGGCTCAGGAGGAGCATTCTCTTCTGGGTGCTCATCGCGTTGATCAAATTCCTTGGTCTCGAGCGGACGGTCACCCCGGGTCCGGAACGATTTGCCGCTGTTCCTATCGTATGTGGGCTGTCTACGTTGACTGGCCCAATGCAACGGGGGCAATCCTGGGTGTTGCCTAGTCACTAAGATCGTGAGAGGCCTGGCCGACGCGCGCTATTCGAGACCTTCGTCCAATGCCCTTCTTGCGGGTCCAGCATGAGTCCACAGTGTTTCTTCTTCCCCTGGCTTGCAGAATCGGTCCCAAGCCGCGGCGTCGTTGCACGACCCTTCTCCTGGCTGTCCCCAAGCAACGAAATGGAAAAAATGCCCGATCTGGCTCAAGTGTGTGTTGTCATCGTGAACTTCAACTCTGCTCACCACGTCGAAGCATGCGTGGCATCGCTGAGCGATCCGGAAATCGTCTCTATTACGATCGTCGACAACGGATCCCGCGCATCCGACAGACCCGTCCTTGAAGCAATTCAGTCCAGGGATCTTCGCGTCCAGATTGTCTGGAGCGATCTAAATCTCGGCTTCGCCGGCGGCGTCAACTTGGGCGTGGCGAATTCTCCGGCATCCGCGTCGAATCCATTGTGGATTCTAAATCCAGACACGGTCGTCATGGCCGAGGCCGCTGGCCGCCTAGCCCGTTTTCTCTCTGCTGACGCCGGAGACATCGTTTCGCCTCTGATTATGACTGGGCACGGCCCTGACGCTGAAGTGTGGTTCGCAGGCGGGGAGCTCGACACAAAGCGGGGTGTGTCATGGCATTGGGGTACGGGCAAACTCAGTTCCAAGATACCGAGTGAACCAACTGCGTCACCCTTTATTACAGGTGCCGCACCAATGCTACTGAAGTCGACTTGGGACCGGCTAGGTGGGATCAGCAATGACTTCTTCTTGTACTGGGAAGATGCAGACTTGTCTGTGCGCGCAGTCAAACTTGGCATGAAACTCTTCGTAGTTCCTGAGGCTGTAATTTGGCATGAGCAAGGTGGTTCCACTGGTCAGGCAGGGGGCGGGAACAGCCCGGGATACTATTACTATGGGCAGCGGAATCGCATCTTGATTTGCGCGCCGGAGACGGGAATCATCAACCTACTTTTCGGCTCTGGCATCCGCGAGACCGCCCGACTACTCGTACAGCCACTCATCGACACCCGCCCGCGCTGGGCGAAGTTCTCAGCGTCGTTCGCGGGCATAGTTGACGGTAGCCGCGGAAAGACTGGGCGAGGTCGCTACTAACTACCCGTTCTGTCCTTGAACGCAAGCGGAGTCAGCACCGATGCCATGCCGACCGGTCTACGGGAAAGCATCGATCACCAAATCCGGGCGGCTAAATTTGGCGCGGCCTATTGCTGCGACTGGTCAAGTGCCGCGGCGAGTACCGGCCAGCCGCCAGTACCAGTCCCGCGCTGGACCCTCTCCACGATCACACGATCGAATTCGCCCACTTGTGCAGTTTCGGCAAGCCCCGCGAACGTTACATCCTCAAAGAAACCGGAAAGTTGCGTTTGCATCTGAGTCATCAGAAATGAGTCGCCCAAGATAAGCGTCCTGCCGGGAACTAAGGGGTGGCCGTCTGATACTGACGAAAAGTGCATCTGCTTTGCGCCGGATGGCGCAATCGTTTCGCGACCGGTCGTCACGACACCATGGCGCTTGTACGATGCCGTCGAAACTTCGTCGAGGTCGGCCAGTCCCATCATCCGATTCAGGTCGGCAACGGCCATGCGCGGAACGCTAGAGACGGGGCCATCAAGGTCTTCAAGGACTGGCGCCGGTGCCTGACCGTCAGCGACCAGCCTCCGCAACAGGGCGACCGTCATCGACGTAGCTCCTTGCGCGTTCCAGTGAGTGTCGTTGGTGAAATATGCGTTTGCAGTGGCTTCGTCTATTGCTTTGACTTGGTCCCACAGTGCCAGCACCGGAAAGCCACCTTCAGCCGCCCATGACTCGAAGTGGGCGCGCACGAAGTTGCTGCAGCGCAAAAGATCGGGCGATATCTGATTAACGATGTCGTGTCGGATCGAGGACTTGTCTGGGGCGACTACGAAGAGCGCATACTTTCCGGCTGCGGCCATGGCCGCATCGCCGTCAGCGATGTTCTTTTTGACTTCGGCCAAGGTGCCTTCAGTTTCACCGCACGGCAACAGGAAGTCATCCGCCAGAAACGGCTGGCCGTCCGCCCCAAGTACTACCCGCGGGGTTGGGCTGCGTCCAAGCACATGGACCGATAAGTTCCCGATTGCCTCGGCAACTCCCACCTGCGCACCAATTCGATCCCTCAACGCCGCATCGATGCCACGATACGTTGACGTGTGGGCGATCGTTGAGTTTGTGATGACGGGGAACGCGACTGATTCTCGATTTTGTGCACCTGCCGGGTCTCCAGGAATCGCCCACACTGCCAAGAGCGCCACACTGAACAGCCCGACGATCAGCTGCGGGCCGATCCCACCCCATCTGCGGGTCGGCTTGCTTGCGTCGATGTCGCGCGATTGCACCATTCGTGTCACCTTAGAACTGGAAGTAGAGGAACGGGCTGAAGTCGGACTGCAGCACCAGGGACAGCGTGACGAAGAGCGCAATTGGCACGAGGACAATTGCAGCTTTCCAACGGAACGCGCTTAGTGTTCCGGGCACAGACTGGCCGAAGACCAATTCAAAGCCCGTCTTCTTCGACGACATGAAGAAGCTCAGCGCGCCAACGATCATGGCTGTGACAGTGAGGGGCGTCAGCGACACCCAAAGTACCGGAGAGGTGAAGTCCCAAGGACCGCCGATCATTGCCTGCCAGATATCCACGCTTGTATGGAGTTCGAGCGCACGGAATGGCACCCATGCGATGATCACGAACAGCAGAGTCAATATCCGGCGGAGCGCCACAAACGTCTTCATCTTCCGGATCCCGGTGATGCGTTCGAAGAGCATGGCCCCCGAGTGCATTGCGCCCCAGATGAGGAAGCCGGCCAATGCCCCATGCCAGAGGGACGTCAGAAGGAAGATGAGCAACAGCGCCCCGTACTCCACCCAGACCCCGCGGCGGTTGCCTCCCAGCGGGATGTAAATGTAGTCCTGGAACCACTTCGTGAGCGTGATGTGCCAGCGCTTCCAAAAATCTGACACGCTCACCGAGGTGTAAGGGGACCGGAAGTTCTGGGGGAATTTGAAACCAAACATCGCAGCCAGGCCGATCGCCATGTCCGAATAGCCGCTGAAGTCGAAATAGATTTGCAGAGCATACGCGAGCGCCCCGAGCCAAGCGCCCGGACCAGACATGAGGCTCGCATTCGCGGCGTTGTCGAACATCGCATTGGCGATGATGCCGCAGTTGTCCGCGATAAGGACCTTCTTTGACAGCCCCCACGTGAAGCGTGTGATGCCGTAGCCCATCTCTCTCGAGGAGACGCGACGGACAGCATCAATCTGTGGGCCGATTTCCGCGTACCGAACAATCGGGCCGGCGATCTGGTGAGGGAATACGAACAGGTAGAGCAGGTACGACGGAAATGACTTCGTCAGCAGTTGCCCTGCGCGTGCGGAGTCGATGACAAACGAGACTGCGTGGAAGGTGAAGAATGAGACGCCGAGCGGAAGAACCCAGCTTGCCGCGCCGACATTACTCAGGGCAGAGGACACCCCGGGGATCTGCAATGTTGCCAGTTGCGGGATGTACTTGAACGAGATCAGGGGTACCAAAATGATCAGGATCGTCACCAACGACGGGATGGCAACCTTCTGCACTTCTGCAGGCGGCCTTCCCCTTGCCTGACGGCGCGCGATTAGCCAGGCGATGTAGGCGCCGCCGAAGCTTGAACAGCCGACAAAAATGATGGCGAGGATCGCGCTTCCCGCACCCCAGAAGTAAAACGCAATGCTGGCGAGGAGTAACCAGGTGTTCCGGGATCGTGATCGTGCGGGGATCACATGGTAGACGAGAAGCGTGATCGGGAGAAATAAGAACAGGAAGGTGGGGCTAGAGAAAACCACGAATCAAAAATCTCACCGTCAAGATGGCCTACGCGTGCCGGAGGCAGCGGTTGCGCAGGGATGCTGAAAGGGGTGGGGTTCAGAGCGAACACCCAAGTTCATACTATGGAACCGTTGCGCCATTCAAGCGCATTGAACGGCACTAAATGGAGATGGACCTCCGCGAGAAGCGAGTCGCATCCGTAGCTCCCATCGGTCGAAAACGGGTGCCAGCCCTCCGGCAACAAATCATTCGCTACTGATTTAGCCATCTCGCAGTCGCGGACAAAACTCGGAACAAGACTGCTCATATTCCGAGCTAGTGGCCAACGTCGATGAAGAGCTGCTGCCAGCCTTCGAGGATCGTCGCGACACGTGGCGACATCGTAACGGATGGGTGTCAGGAGAGGCATGCGTTGAGGTAAGTCGGGGCCGGGGACATGCTGGCGGGCATGCAACGGTGGTGCGGGCATCGCGCCCAATAGAATCTATAGGTTGTGGGGCGCCGTCCTGCTGGAGGGACGTAACACGTGGGGTCTTTTTGGTCATTGGACGCGGACCAAAGGAAGAGCCATCGGAGGCAAGACATCCAGGGCCTACGGGCCATCTCCGTTCTCATGGTGTTGGCATACCACGCTGGACTTTATGTGCCGGGCGGATTCATTGGCGTCGACGTATTCTTCGTTATTTCCGGCTTTGTGATCACCTCGATGCTGCGCCGCGAATGGGTGACAACCCAGCGGATCCGATTCCGTGACTTCTACATGAAACGATTCCTGCGCCTGACTCCTGCACTCGCGGTGATGGTTGCGTTCACTGTGCTCGTTTCTACGCTGCTGCTCTCACCGTTCGGGCCGCAGCAGAGTATGGCTTTGACAGCAGCCGGGTCCCTTCTGCTCTCCGCTAACTTCGCCATAGCGTCTACCACTGGCGGATATTTCGACGGCCCAGCTTCAGGGAATCCCCTGCTCAACACGTGGTCACTTTCCGTGGAAGAACAGTTCTATGTCCTCTTCCCGGCCCTACTCGCCGGCGGATGGTTTCTCTCCCGAAAGTATCCGTCCCTCCGCAACCCCACCTTCGTGTTCGTTGCGGCTCTCACCGGGGCATCCTTCCTTCTCGCGATGCGCGGTCCTGAGATCTTTGGCGACAACGCCTGGCTGGCTGGCTTCTATAACCCGTTGACACGCGCATGGGAGTTCGGCGTAGGTGCGCTTCTCGCCCTAGCCACCACCCGGTTCTCGATCACGTCAAAGGGGCTCGCATCAGCGCTCGGGGTCGGCGGTACGGCGATGCTGCTCGCTTCACTTTGGCTCATCACCGAGACCACCACATTCCCCGGCAAGGCCACGATTCTTCCTGTTGTTGGCGCGCTACTGCTGCTATTTTCAGGCACGCACCGGTCAAACCTCATGACGCGGCTTTTGTCGACCAAACCGATGGTCAAGGTCGGCGACTGGTCCTATTCAATCTACCTGTGGCATTGGCCGTTCATCGTTTTCTCAACGGTGCTATGGCCCGGGAGCCGGACGGCCATGATCCTGGCGTGCTTGGCTTCCGTCGTCCCCGCACTCGCCTCGTATCGATGGATTGAAACCCCCTTACGTAGCGCGCGAGGCCACGCGCGCCGCAGGTTCCTGCCGTTGGCTGCGATGACGCTTGCCGTTCCATTGGCGCTGACCGGGGGGATGTCGGTCGCTGCTGACCACGGCTATTGGAACGAGCGCATCACCAACTTCCAAACCGGGCAAGAGATCGATCCGACGATCCCCGACTGTTTCACCGACAACTTCTCCACGATGGCTAGCCCACAAGATTGCCTGATGGACAAGGTATCAACCGGCGCGCCAGTGTATCTCGTTGGCGATTCCAACGCGCACATGTTCACCGCTGGATTGCTTGCCGCAAGCGAGTCTTCCAACCGGCCATTGACGTCTTACACCTTTGGCGGCTGCCCCTTGGTGGGCGGAACAGCGATTTGGAGAGTCAACGGCAAACTATTTCGCCCTGGTTGCGACGAGTATCAGACGTCAGCGATTTCGTGGCTTTACGACTCGAAGCCCGGAACTGTCTTCCTCGGCAGCGCCGACTTCTATATGCGGGACCCTTCGCTGGGGCTTCTCTTCGGCTCCGATCAGGCGATTGGAGCCGCGCAGAAGATCGCAGCATACTCACAAGGCCTCAGGGATACTGTGGCAACACTTCAGACATCCGGGCATCGGGTAGTGGTTATCGTTCCGATTCCAAACTTCCATCTGGGAGATACTGACGAGAGCGTCGCTCACTGGGACGGCGCCCAATCATGCACGACCCTGTCGTTGCTGGCTGACGATTGCACTAGCGATATGGAGTCGTCTCTTGCCGCAATCGCAAACCGCCAAAGTATCATTTGGTCTGCAGTCAAGCAGGCCGCTACTGACTCGGGCGCAGAAGTGCTCGACCTTAGCAATGCGATTTGCCCGGACGGGACGTGTTCAATCGCCAGGGGCGGGATACCTGTCTATGCCGATTACAACCACATTTCAGCGCTTGAGTCCGGCCTTCTCGCACCAGATTTCGAGAACATTCTGGACCGCGAGCAGTAGCTAAAGCTGCGGTCGATGAACAGCTGCTTTCAACCTTCGGGGATCTTCCCTTCCGCCCATACTTCACTCTCGCGTAGTCGTGGTCGTCGCCGGTCACCTCGTAGACGTCGTGAGTCTCGAGGTTGCGGATAGTCAATGGCTAGAGGCTAGAAATCGCTCTGCCCATGTGCGGCCAGCGGAAATGGCCGCTGGTGATGGGCCTCGAGGAAGAACGTCTTCCCTTTGCCAGAAGGCTCGCAGACCACGACGTTCGCTTTCGGCCGACTGATTCCAGAGTTCGTAAGGCTTGCTGTGTTGGGGCGGGGATCGAGATCGAATCCCGAGTCGACAACATAAAAGTGCTGAGCTTCGCCCAACCGAAAAGAGCCACCAGTCACCAGTCACCAGTCACCAGTCACCAGTCACCAGTCACCAGTATGGAGCGGAGCACATTGGCTAGACAGAACCTTCACCTACATTCAACGGGCAATTGTGGCTCACTCATCGAGCTCACCCGATAGCAGAGGCTTGGATCATAGAACTTCGCGCTGGAACGCGCCCAACGCTGCAGCCCTGATCCCACGCGCCGTATCGCTCCATGTAGTCAGGCTCTCCCTCGTCGGAGTTTCTACGTCACCATTGAGCGCGGATTGCAATGCACGCGAGACGCTTGAAGCATCGGGTTCCGCAACTACGATTCCATGCTCATGGATTGAGTCGAGTCCGCTATCTGACGTCACGACCGCTGGTACTCCCAAATAGTTGGCTTCAGCAACAGGCAGTCCGAATCCCTCGTCGCTGGATGCCAGCACGATTACGTCGGATCTCCGAATCAGCGCTCGGTACTCACCCTCATCGACAAAACCTGGGAACGTACAGTTTTGAGCAACTCCCGATGATTCAGCAATCACCTGCAATTGGTCCCTATAGGATCCGCGAGCCCCAAGAATCACGAGTTCCACCTGCTCCCGAAGTACCAATGGAAGACCAGCGAGCCCTCCGATCACGAGCTCTGGGCGTTTGTTTGAGTGGTGCCCAAAGGTCACGACAACGCGCCGAGAATCGGAGCTCGGGTCATCCGTCGCTGATTCCCAATACCGGATGTAATCGCGCCCAGTCTCTACGACGAGGCTCCGCGCGCGCGGCACCAACTCCTCTGTCTCTTCCTGGGTCTTTACAGACATCGTGACAACGGATCCGGCGCTCGCTACCGAGCGTTTCCAGAGCCTGCGATAGAGCATCTGTGCTCGCCCAAATTCGTGCGGGTTCTTGATGTGCCGCCAGTCCTGCACCGTACAGGTGCGCTTTCGGCGAGGCACTAGCGGCGAGACCACTGGGCTCAAAGAAATGAGACACTCGCTCCTCGACCGCGCGAATAGCACTGCGGCTAGAACCAACTGCCCAAAAATCCGCTTCGCTGCGCCCTCGTTTGCCCACTCAACGACCGTGACGTTGGGTAGATGGCCAAATTCCTCGGTGATCCACGAACCACCCAGAATGGTCAGCTCGTCGTGCGGATAGGCTTCCAGCCATCCTCGGAGGACCCCGTCTACGTATAGGCGCATGCCGCCAGACTGTCTCGGCGCGCCAAGCGCATCAATCAGAATTCTCAATTTCCACTCTCCACGCAATTGTCCCGCTCGTTCTTGTACGCCGATGCATCGAGTGGGCGACGAGCGAAGTGCCACTCCTTGGGCCCGGCGGCGCTTAGTAGCCGCTAGACATCAGTGAGCATCATCCCCTGGCGCGACTACGGCTCGAACTGTTCGCCAAAGGATTACGAGGTCACCCGTCATTGACCAGTTCTCGACGTAGTACAGGTCCAATCGAATGGCGTCTTCCCACGAAAGCTTTGACCTGCCGCTGACCTGCCACAGCCCACTCATCCCTGGCTTCATGAACAGTCTGCGATGGGCCGTGTCGTCGTAGAGGGCAACCTCTGCTTCGCGCTGCGGCCTCGGACCTACCAGGCTCATCTGGCCGAGGAGAACGTTGATCAGCTGCGGAATCTCATCGATCGAGTACTTGCGGATGAACCGCCCGACAGGCGTGATTCGAGGGTCGTTCATAACCTTGAACAGCGGGGTGTCTGACGTGCCTTGCGCATCGAGCAGGCTTGCCAGCTGGTCATCTGCACCCTGGACCATGGACCTGAACTTCAACATGCCGAAGGGGTTGCCTCGGAGGCCGATCCGCTCCTGTGTATAAAGAATTGCGCCGGGGCTCGTTGATCTGACAGCAATTGCAACGCCGATGAGGAGCGGCGAACTGACCAATAGGATTGCGCCGGCCCCGATCACATCGAAAATTCTCTTTGCTACCTGTTTGCGGCCAGAGAATTCGGGAAAGTCGACGTGGATGAGGGGAAGGCCCGCCACCGGGCGCGCATGAATACGTGGACCGGCAACGTCGGTGAGTGCCGGGGTCACGATGAGGTTCACGTCGCGCGCCTTCAGACTCCACCCCAGCTCTCGCATGTGTTGCGGGCTCAAGTCGTCGGCCGAGGTCACGATTACGGTGTCTATCTGGAGTTCATCGATGACAAGGAGAGCGTCTGCAAATGCTCCCAATACAGGAACGCCTGGAATCAAATCACTGTGTACCGCACCAGTTCTTGTCAACGCGCCGATCGCATGGAGGCCGGTTGAGCCATCGCGCTCGATATTCGTAGCCACGTGAAGGGACTTGCTTCGTTGACCAATAAGGAGAGTCCGCGATACGTAGTCCCCGTTTTTCTGCTGTCTTCTCAGCCACTGTCGCCAAATCCAACGGCTCAGCAGGAGAAGGAGGACGCCAAAAGGCAGGGCGGTAAGGAAATAGCCGCGCCCCAGGTCGGCCTTCATGAGGAATACCACGATCGCAAAGATTCCGAACAACCGAATCGTTGCGTCGGTTATGCGCTTGTATTCGGTCGTCCCCGCACCAATGTTCTTGTGGTCGCGCGTGGCGAAAAGGTCGAGAAAAACCATCCACAGGATCACCAGGATGATCGATACAGCGGTGTACGTAAGACTGAAATCACGCGGTACCGGTTTGGTCATCGACAGGTCAGCGCTTCGGTCGCCGATCCAGACCAGCTGCGACAGGAAAACGGCTGCTGCGACTACAACTAAATCACTGACGAAGAGCCGCTTTGCGTAGGCCTGCTGCCACGTGCTGCGAACCGCTGTGTTCGCGACAGCCTGTGTCGTCATTGGTAGATGCCTGCGAGAACCGGGCGGAGAAGCAGGGTCGGTTGCCCGCCGTCGATACCTCTTTGTTTATCGATCGCTTCATTCATGAATTTTGCACAGCCGCCCCACAGACAATTCCAGAACTTCATTGTGGCATAGGGCGCCGTTGTGGCTGTTACAAAACGCTATTCCTTGGTGAAGCGTTGCCTAAGTGAAATGAAATGCACGATCAGGCCTGCAATCGGTCCGATGGACAGCGCCAGCGCTGCACGGTATTCAACGCCAACGGGCACGAAGAGCACGGCCAGCGATACGACGGATGCCACGATCCAGCCGAGGGTATAGGCACGGTGATTGTTCTGTGCAAGCAGTGCCGGCCCCGTGACACACAGGGCGCCGATGAAGCCCGATGAGACAACCAAGGGAACCAGCACTCCGGCCGTCAGCACATACTTCGAGCCCATGAAGGTGAGCAGCGCCCAGGGTCCCCACAGCGCCGTGACCGCGGCACCCACGACCATCACTGCAGCGATCAACGTCATGGCTTGCCCGATGAGCTTGCCGATCTGGTCGGGGTGACTGGTGAATCGGGTAATCAGGTAACTCTGCAACGCCATCATGGGCACCAAAATAGGCGCCCTGGTCAAGGTGATGGCGAAGATCAACTTCCCGAGCATTACCGCTTCGTTATCGCTGGCATAAAACGCCAGCACCAGCGGGAAACCATTGATGAGGACTGCCGTCGCGGATGCCGCCACCAGCGTATGGCCGGAGTTGATCGCCAGTTGGCGGTACGTCATCCGCGACCGGGCGACCACGCGGAGCGTGCGCGGAGCGCAGAGAAAAACGATCAGGATCGACAACGGGAACGGCAGGATGACGACCCAGGCGAGCGCTACCGGGTCTCCCCCAGCGGCGAGCACGATGAGCACACCCGCGAGTCGGAGAACTCCGTCGAGGACGATGGTGCCGGCGAGCAGTCGCCACCGCTCTGACCCGGCAAGTGCACCACACATCGTCGCAACGACCGCGTTGCAGGCAGAGCCAATGGCAATCTGCAACGACAGGCCGGAATAGCCCTCGCTGAGGGTTGCCGGCGCCCACCAAAAACTTGAGGCGAAGACGACAACGCCGACGATGAGGCCGGCCACGGCGCCGAACACCCAGAGAGAACTGCGGGGAGGAGCCACATCCGCTATCGCCAGTGATTCAGCGGTGGCGCGGGTGGATTCCTGCTGCAGCCCAAACAGGATCCCCACCACCAGGTAGAGACCAGACCAGAAGACGCCGAAGTATGAGTAGAGCTCGGGGCCGAGCCCGCGCGCTGCCGTGAACGTCACCAGGAAACCGGCGACGCCCGTGATGCCCGTCGCCACCAGAACCCACAGCACGTTCTGCGCGCGCGCAGGTCGCTGTGGCGTTGAGATCTCGGCGGTCATCATGATGCCGAGTCTACGATCCGACGCGGGTAACTCGCCGTGCACTCGCTGTAACCCGCTTGGCCGCGAACTGTGACGCCCATCGGATCGGGAGCACCCAGAGCGGTGAGATAGGTCGGAGCGCGGCCGGGAGATGGCGACGTTTGATCAGCTCAGACTCCGCGCCGGATGCGTCCCGGTTGGCCACGGTCAGCGACTCCGGATGCCAGCGGAACGCTGAGACGGATGTGCGAGTCCACACAAAACGGCCGACTTTGCGCAACTTGAGGAAGACATCCAGATCCATCGCGTATTTGTATTCGACGTTGAAGTTGCCGACGTTCGCGAGGGCATCCAGCCGAATCATGGTGCCGGGGTGCGGAATGAGGTCTGGGCCCCAGGCCAGCAGAAGCGGGGCCAGCGGCCCGGCATTGCTCACCGCGATGGTGCGTCCCTGAGGATCGATGTAGTCGCAACCGCCGAACGACAAGACGGCGTCTGGGTTGGCATTGAGCAGGGCGCGGAGGGTTGCGAGGCCGTGGGGCCTGAACAGGTCGTCGTCGCCGATCCAGGCGTAGAACTCTTCGTCGGTTCTGGCCGCAATGCCAGAGTTGATCGCGCCGGTCAGTCCCTGCCTGGGATCGTCGATGAGCACGGCGCCGAACGACTCAGCGAGGGCGCGCGCTTCGGTGGCTTTCGGTGGAATGACAACCGCGAGGGTGAGGTCGACACTGGCGCGCTGCGCCTCAATCGTCTTCAGCGTGATGGCCAGAAGATCGAGTCGATCCCCGAGTGTGGGAAGGACAACGAGGACCTTGCCGCTGCTAGTGACACCGATTGCCAAGTTTGACGTTCCTTCGCTTGATAGGCTGCGAGTTGAATTCGCCGAAAGACGGAGCTGCTGGCCGCCTGCCAGAGAGAACCGATGACAACCCATGAGAGTCTACCGACAATGAACTTCCACCAGCCGCTCAACCGTGCCAGCCGAGTCTATGTTGCCGGGCACAGAGGCCTCGTCGGCGGCGCCATCTGGCGCCACCTGGAGAACTCCGGCTTCACCAACCTCATTGGGGCCACCTCGGCCGAGCTCGACCTCCGCAACCGTCAGGCCGTGTTCGACTTCTTCGCCGACGCCAAGCCGGATGTCGTCATTGACGCCGCAGCCCGCGTCGGAGGCATCCAGGCCAACAACACGTATCCGGCTGAGTTCCTGAGTGACAACCTGCAAATCCAGGTGAATGTGATGGATGCCGCCAACAGCGTCGACGTCGATCGCCTGTTGTTCCTCGGCTCCAGCTGCATCTATCCGAAGTTCGCCGAGCAGCCCATTCGTGAAGATTCCCTGCTGACCGGCGCCCTCGAGCCCACGAACGACGCATACGCGATCGCGAAGATCGCCGGCATCATGCAGGTGCAGGCCACCCGGCGTCAGTACGGCCGAAACTGGATCTCGGCGATGCCGACAAACCTCTATGGCCCTGGCGACAACTTCCACCCCGAGCACTCACACGTACTGCCGGCGATGATGCGCCGCTTCCACGAAGCAGTAGACACCGGCGCTGACGACGTCGTGATCTGGGGCTCTGGAACGCCGCTTCGCGAGTTCCTCTTCGTTGAAGACCTCGCCGCTGCCAGCTTGTTCCTGCTGGAGAATTACGACTCCCCAGAGACCATCAACGTTGGCGTCGGTCACGACCTCTCCATCGCAGAGCTCGCACGACGCGTGGCAGACACCGTCGGCTACACCGGCAGCATCAGCCAGGACCCCACAAAGCCAGATGGCACGCCGCGAAAGCTGCTGGACGTCTCCCGCATCAACGACCTGGGCTGGACGGCGAAGGTCGACCTCGATGAGGGCCTGGCCCGCACCTACGCCTGGTTCCTCGAGAACGCCGCGTCACTGCGATCCAAATGACAGGCATGAGGCCGTGGATGAGAGCGGCATGAGCAGGGACGACGCGCCGACGCCAGGCATCCTGGACATCATGATGCCGTTCTACGGCGACCCGGCACTGTTTCGGGCTGCCGTCGAGAGCGTTCTGGCCCAGACTGATCCGCACTGGAGACTTGTCGTCATCGACGACCTGTATCCGAGTGCGGAACCCGGTGAATGGCTGCAGGCACTCGGCGACAGTCGCATCGAATACCACCGCAACGAGACAAACCTCGGCGTCGCCGGCAATTTCGCCCGTTGCGTTGAACTAGCGGATGCCTCCCACGCCGTGATCATCGGCTGCGACGACCTGCTCCTGCCCGGCTACGTCGGCCGAGTGCGCGTGCTCATCACGCAGTTCCCTGACGCGTCGTACATTCAGCCCGGCGTCCACGTCATCGATTCGGCGGGGAAGCTTGGCCTCCCCCTCACCGACCGGGTGAAGGCGTACTATCGCCCCCGCCTATCGCACCCCACAGAGCTCCGCGGTGAGCGACTGGCCACCAGCCTGCTGCGCGGCAATTGGACGTACTTTCCCTCCATCTGCTGGCGCACAGACACGTTGGCGAAGCACGGCTTCCGCGCCGACCTCGACGTGGTGCTCGATCTGGCCCTGCAGCTGGAGATCATCAGCGCCGGCGGCTCCATGGTCGTCGACACCGAGCCGTCCTTCCTCTACCGCAGGCACAGCGCCAGCGTCTCATCGTGGAAAGCGAACGATGGCTCTCGATTCACCGAGGAACGCCGCTTCTTCCTGGCGACGTCCATCGGTCTGCAGGTGCTCGGCTGGAACACGGCGGCACGTGCCGCCTCCCGGCACTTCTCGTCACGGTTGAACGCCTTCACGCGGCTACCGGCGGCTGTCGCTGCCGGCAGCGGGAGCGGCATCCGCTCACTGCTCGGGCATGCATTCGGACGTGGGCAGCTGCGCCCGTCCGCCAACCGTTCAGCCACGGATTGTTAGGATGGACGCCATGCCGTCCCCGTTCGAACGCACCCTCATCGTCATGCCCGCGTTTAACGAGGAAGAGTCCGTCGGGGATGTAGTTCGCGAGGTGTACGCCAAACTGCCCGGCGTTCGCTGCCTCGTAGTAAACGACGGATCATCGGACAACACCACTGCCGTCGCACTGGCAGCAGGGGCGTCTGTGGCCGACCTGCCGTTCAACCTCGGTGTCGGCGGAGCTATGCGCCTCGGGTTCAAATACGCCCTCGACAACGGCTTCGACAACGTCGTGCAGATCGACTCTGACGGCCAGCACGATCCAAGCAACGTTCCGGCCCTGCTTGCGGCCCTGGATCGCGCCGACCTCGTGATCGGCGCACGCTTCGCCGGTGAGGGTAACTACGAGGTGAGCGGCCCGCGCAAGTGGGCGATGATCGTGCTCTCTGGCATCCTGAGCCGCACTGCCCGCACGAAACTCACCGACACCACCTCCGGTTTCAAGGCGTGCGGACCGCGTGCGGTACGCCTCTTCGCGACTCACTTCCCAGCCGAGTATCTCGGCGACACCATTGAGGCGTTGGTAATCGCATCCCGCGCCGGCTGCGTCGTCGCTCAGATCCCCGTGGCCATGCGGCCCCGCGCTGGCGGGACACCCTCACACAACCCATTCAAAGCAGCAACGTATCTGGGGCGCGCATTCCTCGCACTCGGTTTCGCACTGATGCGGCCAGCTACGACCATCGCAACGAAAGCCTGACGCCCATGAGCGTAACGTCCTACATTTTTGGAATCCTTGCCGCGCTCATGACGCTCGGCGTCGTGATCGAGATGCTCCGTCGTCGTCGCCTGCGCGAGCGCCACGCGATCTGGTGGCTGATCGCTGGCACGCTGGCGCTCATCGTCGGCGTGTTCCCCGCCGTACTCGACTGGGCCGCTGCGCTCGTCGGCGTCGGGGCACCGACCAACCTCGTGTTCTTCGTGAGCATCGCAGTGCTGTTCCTGGTCTGCATCCAGCACAGCGCTGAGCTCACCGACCTGGAGAGCAAAACCCGCACGCTGGCTGAGGAGTCGGCGCTGCAGGAGATGCGCATCCGCAACCTGGAGCAGAAGAGCGGCGTCTCGCAGTAACCACCGCTGATTGAGGAGGCCAACAGGCCGACTCGAAATCAGTGTGGGAGGTCTCGAGACGGCCCTGGCGGGCCTCCTCGACCAACGGAAACCGCTGATTGAGGAGCGATCGAGGAACGAGCCCGCGTCTCGAAATCCTTACCCAGCACCCTCAGCTCAGTTCTCTGGGTCTCGAGACGCCCCTGTCGGGCCTCCTCGACCACCGGGACCGCCCCGCACGCTCAGCTGTGGAAGGGCATCCGCTTGATAGCCAATCAATGCCTCTCGCTTGGCTCGCGACCAACCCTGTACTTGTTTCTCGCGCGTGTACGCCTCTTCGATGCGGGAAAACTCTTCGATGTAGACGACCTCCACCGGCAGGCGTCGGCGCGTGTATGCAGCACCTTCTCCGTGCCGGTGCTGGTTGAGGCGATTCTCAAGGTTCCACGTGCTACCGACGTAGTAGGTGCCATCGGCGCACCGCAAGATGTACATTGTGGGGATCGCTGGCATGGGCAACAGTGTGGTGCTCGCGTGGTGGTCGTGAGTGCAGCAGGCAATTTCGCTCTGGCGTGGCGCGCTGTGGGCATCCTGTTGAGGAGGGTTCGAAGTCCTCCCGCGGGATCGGCTCACGAGGTCTCGAGACGGCCCTGGCGGGCCTCCTCGACCAACGGATAACCGGCGATTGAGGAGCGAGCGAGGAACGAGCCCGCGTCTCGAAATCAGCTCACGAGGTCTCGAGATAGCCGCGAGCGGCCTCCTCGACCGACGGAGGCGTCTAGCGGAGGTCGACCGCGACGGCCGGGCAGGCGTCCTGCAGCGCTGCCTCGAACGCGGGGTCGCGGGTGACTATGACGGTATCGGAACCCCAGACGGCGGCGGCCTCGCAGACATCCGCTGGATTCGTCGAATCGAGAGTGTACGCGAACATGCGGATGGGATCGTTGCTCGTCGTCGCAGGGAGCTGCAGCGACCAGTAGTTGATGAAGGCGTCGTCCTCTGGTGCTGCGGAGTACTTCGCGAAGAGGGTCTTCTCGCCAGCGTCGGTGGCGGTGGCCGCGAACAGCGCGTCTTCGCGCGCGGTTTCCGCCGCGGTCTCCGGCGTCAGCCCAATGCCGATCAGCGGTACAATGCCTGCCAGATCCCGGTTGATGGGCGGGACCTTGGCCATTGCAAGGCCGACCACCGCGGCAGCCGCCAGCAGCACGGCCAGGGTGTTCACGCCGCGTGCGCTTCCGTGCCCGAGCCAGCGCATCAGCGAGGCCGCCAGCAGCACGATCAGGAGCACCGTCACCAACCAGCCGAGCTTGGCCGGGTAGTAGCCCCAGAGCGTGTCCATGCCGCGGCGCTGCAGCGCCAGGTAGGCCACGCCAACGCTCGCGGCGAGCAAGACGACCACGATGCCGAGCAGTTCATGCCGCTGGCCCAGGCCAACGGATGCCACGGCCCCGAACGCGAAGATCAGCACGCCGACGAGCACAACATCGAGCGGAGTGATCTCGGGCACGCCACCATTGGCCGACAGCGCTCCACCGTCACGGGTGAGGTCTGGCAACGTCGCCAGCAGCACGTAGAGCACCAGCTGCACAGCCGACAGCACGAAGAGCACGAGCGACCAGCCACGCAAGGTGGATTTCGAGACACTCGCTGGCGCTCGCTCCTCAATCAGCGGGAGATTGGATTTCGAGACACTCGCTGGCGCTCGCTCCTCAATCACCGGTTGCCGCCCGAGCAGAGTGCGCCAGTTCATCAAAGCCGCCACCCCTGCGAGCCCGAGCGACAGCGCGGCCAGCGGCGCCCACGCCGCCAGGAGCACCGTCGTGGCGATCAGCAGCAGCCCGATCGACGCAATGCTGTGCCGCGGCAGGTCTGACCAGATCAGCCACACGCACAACAGCACGGCCACGGCGACGGCCACGTTGAAGAACCCGAAGCGGATGACAAAACCAGCCATGTACCAGGTCAGCGGCAGGAGGCTGCCGAAGATGCCGGCCACCCAGCGGAGCACCGGACGCTGCGCGGAGACCACGCGGGCCACGACGATGCCAGCCAACACGCTGCACAGCAGGAACAGCAGCACCAGCAGCTCACTCTGCCGGGTCACGTCATGGCGCAGCAGTTCCTCTGCCGCTCCACGGCCGGGCGCGTACCAGGTGGCCATCAGGCCGTTCACGAGTGGTGACGGGTTGGGGTTCAGCCACGGCGCGATCCCGTTGTCGTTCAGGATGTAACGGGAGGCGACGGTGTTCCACACCGTGTCTGTGCCGGTGCCCATCATCCAGCCGACCCGCATCCGCTCTCCGACGCCGAGCGTGACGAGTGCGACGATCCCGGTGACGGCAGGCACGACAGCCGCTGCTCCGGCGATGGTGAGCGCGCCGCGATTCGGCAAGCGGATGCTCGCCCCCTGCCGCACAAGCCAGGCCAGCAGCGCGAGGCCGGCGACCAGCAGGCCGAGGCCGTTCGCCAGCCCGAGGTCGATGCCGGTGAGCGGGACCAGGCGCAGCAACACAGTGTTGCCGAACAGCAGCATGAGCACGGAGGCGGCAACGCTGGTGGCCCAGCCAAACCGCTGGCCGAAGAAGAGCGTGGCAGTACCAAGCACAGCGATCACGCCAACGGCTGGTGAGAACCCAAGCAGCATCAGCACGCCGCCAAGGACCACGGCAACGGCCAGAATGATGGTTGCTACGCGCACGCGACGCGGTGCTCTCTCGACGAATCGCATGGCACTGACTCCCTCTTGGCTGCGACCGCCAATACTACAGCCCTGCCGCTGCAGGGTTTTCTGAGTCTCGCTCGGTACAGTGGACTTCAGCGTGGCCATCGTCTCGCAGTAGCAACCCGTCACGCGAAGGCACCTTCTCCTATGACTGCGTCAGCCCACTTAGACCTCGATCCGGCAGATACCGATCGGGCACAGGCGGCACCCGTTCGACCCCACCGCTGGAAAGTCTTCGGCGCCAGCTGGGCGATCCTGTCGTTGCTGTCGATCATCTGGGCAATGTCCACCCCGATTTCCGCGTCTCCGGATGAACCGGCGCACATCATCAAGGCCGCATCGGTGGCCCGCGGACAGTTCATCGGCGAGACCACATCCTTCGGCCAGGAGGTGCAGGTGCCGCGTTACGTCGCCTCCACCCACTACGAGACCTGCTACGCCTTCCACTCAGACATTTCGGCGGCGTGCTCCGCCCCGATGCCAGGCGACCCTGCGGACGTCGTCGACGCACCGACATCCGCTGGCCTCTACAATCCCGTCTTCTACATGCTCGTAGGCTGGCCGACGCTGTTCTTCGGAGACGACACCGGCATCTTCGTGATGCGGGCGCTGAGCGCGGTACTCACCTCGCTGTTCCTGGCCTTCACCGTGATGATCGCGTACGGCTTGCGCCGGAATGCGATTCCGCTCGCTGGCGTCGCCGTTGCCCTGCCACCCATGCTGATATTCCTGGGCGGGTCGGTGAACCCGAACGCCGTGGAGATCACCGGCACCCTCGCGGTGTTCGCTGCGATGCTCGCCATCGTGACCCAGCCGAATTCCCGGTTGCTCACCGAGCGGGCTGTCATCGTTGGCGCCGGGGCCGCCATTGCGGTCAACACCAGGGGCCTCTCGCCGCTCTGGGTGCTCATCGCGATCCTGGTGCCGCTGCTGCTGACCAGCTGGAGCCGCATCTGGACGCTCGTGAAGAAGCCCCCGGTGCTCTGGGCCATCGGGGTCACCGCCGTCTCGACGCTCTTCGCGCTGGGCTGGCTCATGAGCACCAACAACCTCACGGCGACGCAGAACGACCCCGATTACTTCCAGTCTTTCCCCGGCGTCGGTCTCAGCCCGATCCACGGGTTCGTTATCACCGTGCGTGACACCCTCGGCTACGCCCAGGCCATGATCGCCAACTTCGGCTGGCTCGACACCCCGCCGCCCATGGTCGTGTACTTCGTGTGGGCAGCACTCGTCGGCACGCTGCTGCTCGCCGCCTTCAGCATCCTGCGCGGTCGCGCCCTCGTCTTCGCCGCAGTACTCGCCGCCGCTTTCGTGTTCATTCCTGCCATCATCCAGGGTGCGTTCATCACGAACGGCGGAATCATCTGGCAGGGCCGCTACGGGCTGCCGCTATTCGTCATGCTCGTCTTCGGCCTTGCCGTGCTGGTGTCGGAGCGGATCACGCTCCCCTCCCCCAGCACGCTCAACCGGCTGACGTTCCTCGTCTGGGGCATGTGGGCCATCGGCCAGTACGTGTCATTCGCCAGCGCACTGAAGCGCTATGCCGTCGGGTCTGATGGCATCTGGAAGAACATCATCGCCGCACCGGAGTGGAGCGCGCCCGGCGGCAACCTGCTCTGGCTGATCGTGTTCGGGCTCGTGCTGGCGGCAGCCACCGTCGCCGGGTGGCGGCTGACGTACGCGCGGGTGTCGCGGCTACAGGCGGCTCAGCCGGCAGCGCTACCCGCCGAGCTCACCGTCTAGCGAGATGTCGAGGAGCGGCCGACTCCGTCGGGCGCTCCTCAATCGGCGGGCTAATTGCTGTCGGTGATCAGTGCCACGTCTGAGTCGACCATCAAGGTGACCAGCTGAGTGAAATCGACGCTCGGCTCCCAGCCGAGCTGGCGAAGCCGTGCCGGATCGCCCACGAGGGACTTCGGATCAGCCGGGCGATAGAAAGCCGGGTCAATGAACAGGTACGGTTCGTAGTCGTCGATACCAATGTGCTGGAAGGCCGCCTGCACGAAGTCGCGCACCGTGTGTGAGACACCGGTCGCAACAACGTAGTCGTTTGGATGATCTGCGCGCCCAATGCGAAGCATCGCGTCGACATAGTCAGGCGCGTAACCCCAGTCGCGGTGCACATCGATGTTGCCGAGTACCAGGCGTTCCGACAGGCCGAGCGAGATCCGGGCGACCTCGCGAGAGATCTTGCGAGCCACGAAAGACTCAGGTCGATGTGGCGACTCATGGTTGAACAGGATTGCCGAGCTGGCAAACATGCCGCGCTGGCGATAGACGCCAACCATTTCCTGCGCGAAAGATTTTGCGACGCCGTAGGGTGTCACCGGAGCGCGTGGCGTCGATTCGTCCTGCGGCACGATCGTCGCGTCACCAAATACTTCGGCACTGGATGCCTGCACGAAGCGCACCGGAGACCCGGTGCGTTCCCCTAGCTTCCAGGCTGCCTCAATGAGGCGGACAGGCCCAACACCGAGCACGTCGGCGGTCTCCGCCGGGTACTCCCAGGAGCGGGCGACCGACGTGTTGCCCGCCAGATTGTAGATGTGGGTCGGCTCAACGCCGGCGACGAGCGCGGCGATGCTCTCGCCGTCTCCCAAGTCTGCGACATGTGCCACGACGTCGGGGAACGCGGCCGAGAGTCGTGCTGCACCCTCTTCTGAATGACACATGCCGTGAACGTCATGTCCTTCATGCGCAAGTCGACGTATGAAATAGGTGCCATCTTGGCCGTTCGCACCGGTGACCAGCACCCGTTCGCGAGGCGCGCTCATCCGTGGACCTCAACCGCAGCAGCATATGCGGCGAGGTGCACATCAAGGCAGCTCTCCCAGGTGAACTTCTGCACCTGTTCGAGGCCGGCAGCAGTCAACTCAGAAGCACGGTTCAGTGTCTGGTCAATACCTGCGGCAATAGCGTCAGCATTACTCGGATCGAACAACACAGCAGCATCACCGACCACCTCTGGGAGGGAGCCGGCGTTGGAAACAGCCACGGGGCATCCGGATGCCATCGCTTCAAGCGGCGGCAGGCCGAAACCCTCGTAGAGGCTCGGGAACGCGAGCGCGCTAGCCGTGCGGTACAGGTTCAACAACTCCTCCTCAGAGACGAGCCCTTTGCGATCGACCCAGTCAGGGAGATCGCCCAGCGTGTCAAGACCACCCCCGGTGAGAACGAGTCGCAGGTCGGGGCGTGTTCGCCGCACGATCTCCATGGCAGCGATGAGCTTAGCGTGGTTCTTGTGCGGCCAACCCCTCGCCGGGTACAGCACGAAGTTCTTGCGCTCGCCCAGATTTGGCGTGTACTTGGCGGTGTCGACACCGAGGTGCGCCACGTGAATGCGGTCTGCGTCCATGCCCAGCAACTCCACCATGCGACGCTTGGCGAAGTGGCTGATGGTGATGACGGCATCCGCTTTCTTGGCGAAACCCTCGTAGTAACGCTTGCGGTACAGCAGCTCAGCCTTGCTGAACATGTGCGGCAGTTCGAGGTGCTGCACATCGAGCAGGGACTGAACGGATGCCTGCGAGCGGCCCGGCCTCGGCACCGGCACCGTAAACGGGTAGTGCACGACGTCGGCACCCGACATGAGCTTCCGCAGCTGCGGTGCACGCAGCGCAAGGCTGCCGACGGCGCGCAGGCGGTCCTTGGTCGACCCACCGTCAGGCAAGCCTGTGACGAGATGCTCCGGCAGCCCGTCGCCGAAGCCACGTGCCATCTCGGGGATAAAGGCGGTCACCTGTACGGCGTCCGTGGACGCCAACTGCGAAGTCAAAGCACGCGCGTACGTCTCGCTCCCACCCATTCCACCTGGAACGAGTGTGAGCATCGACAACGCTACGCTCAGCTTCGGTTTGCCATCAACCGAGCTGGGCGTCACGCGAACTGGACGCGATCGATCCACGGTTCGCCGCTGGCGTTGAGCGACGCAATGTCGGCGTCGACCATGAGACGAGCGAGATCGGGCGTGAGGGTCTTCGGAACCCAGCCGAGCTGGTCCTGGGCCTTCTGGGCGCTGCCGACGAGAGCGTCAACCTCTGTGGGACGCAGGTAGCGCTCGTCGAAGCGCACGTACTTCTCCCAGTCGAGCCCAACGTGCTCGAACGAGAGCTGCAGGAAGTCGCGAACGGTGTAGTTGGTACCGGTCGCCACGACGTAGTCGGTGGGGGTGTCGTGCTGAAGCATGCGCCACATGGCTTCAACGTACTCCGGCGCGTAACCCCAGTCACGAACCGAGTCAAGATTTCCCATGAAGAGTTCGGTCTGCGACCCGGCAGCAATCCGGGCAACGGCGCGGGTGATCTTGCGCGTGACGAAGGTGTCGCCGCGGCGCGGGGACTCGTGGTTGAACAGGATGCCGTTAACCGCGAACATTCCATACGCTTCGCGGTAGTTGCGGGTGATCCAGTAGGAGTAGACCTTGGCGACGCCGTATGGCGAACGCGGGTAGAACGGGGTGTCCTCGTTCTGCGGCGGGGGCGTTGCGCCGAACATCTCTGAGCTGCTGGCCTGGTAGAAGCGGCAGTGCAGACCGGTCATGCGAATGGCTTCGAGCAGGCGGATGGTTCCCATGCCTGTCGTGTCACCGGTGTACTCGGGCTCGTCGAAGCTCACGCGAACGTGCGACTGGGCAGCAAGGTTGTAGACCTCGTCTGGGCGGATCTGGTCAAGCAGCGTGACGAGGCGTGAGCCGTCAGTCAGATCGCCATAGTGCAGGAACAGGCGAGCGCCAGACTCGTGCGGGTCCTGGTAGACGTGATCGATACGACTCGTGTTAATGGTCGACGAACGGCGGATGAGGCCGTGCACTTCGTAGCCCTTGGACAGGAGCAGCTCCGCGAGGTAGCTGCCGTCCTGACCGGTGATGCCGGTAATGAGAGCGCGCTTCAGCTGTGTTTCGGTCATTTGGATGTTATTCCCCGTAATTTTTTCCACGGACGTCGTTAGATTGCCGAATCGCCCACTCGTCAATACTGAACCAGCTTACCCCAGCAGAGTTTGCGAGCCGTCAAAGGTCTCGCGGCCGAGTCGCAGGGACAGCTACCGGGCCGCGAGCGAGCGTGCTCGTGCGCTCACACGCTTGGCTGCAACGGATGACGCCCAGCGCACGGGAAGCAACCACAGCGGGCTGATCGGCCGTAGCGCCTTCGGCAGGTGGCGGCGCTTGACCAGCTCGGCTTCCTTGCTGGAGTTCAGACGACCAGCGACCGTGAGCGAATCGGGGTGCCAGCGGAACGCCGACACCGTCTCGCGGGTGGAGATGAACTCGCCGTGCGAACGGAGGGTGAGGAAGGCATCCAGGTCCATCGTGTACTTCAACGTTGAGTCGAAGCCGCCGATGGCCTGCAGCGCGTCGAGCCGGATCATGGTTCCGGGGTGGGGAATGAGGTCTGGACCCCACGGCAGGAGGAACTTCGCCAGTGCGCCGGCGTTGCTCGTGCCAATCGTCAGCCCATTGGGATCGATGTAGTCGCAGCCACCGTACGCGAGCACGGCCTTCGGCCGGGCATCGAGCATCCGCTTGAGTCGAAGCAGACCGCCCGGGCGGAACAGGTCGTCGTCGCCGATCCAGGCGTAATACGTCTCGACCGTGCGCTCGGCCAGGCCACAGTTGATCGCGTCGGAGATGCCCGTCTTCGGGTCATCGACCACGACCGCGCCGGCCGCAAGTGCGAGCTCGCGAGCCGCGGTGGCACCGGCAGGCATGACAGCGACGAGGGTGAGCTCGACATCCTTGCGTTGCGCAGCCACCGTCTCCAGGGTCTGCGCCAGCATTTCCAACCGGTCGCCGAGCGTGGGCAAGACAACGAGCACCTCTGGGTGAGGCATTGAATAGATCCCTTCGATTTTCACAGAGTTGACGCCCGCAATGACAGGGGCGGAGAGCTTCTGCAAGCTCAAACGAGTATAACGAGGCGGTTGATAGCGAGCTGGGTGGGCGCTGGGTCTCGAGACGGCCTGGCGGCCTCCTCGACCAGCGGAAACCCGTCGATTGAGGAGCGCCCGAGGAACGAGGACGCGTCTCGAAATCGCAGTAAGTAGTCTCGAGACCGCCTGGCGGCCTCCTCGACCACCGGGCCGAGAGCGAGCAGTTAGGCCGGCTGCAGCAGGTCACGCAGGATGTCGGTACTGCCCTGGCTCGCGTATCGACCGTAGTCGCGGCTGAGTGCCCGACCGAGCACCGGGAAGATGCGACGGATGCGCCCAGCCGGCAGGTCAGCACGGAATTGCTCGAACGATGCCTTGCCACGCGCCGTCTTCACCAGCTGGGCGCCCCGCTTGCCGTCCAGCTGTCCGTCGCGCTGCAGTGCCTCGCATCGCTCTCGCAGCAGGCGTGAGCGCACGGCGAGATCGCGGTTGCGCTCCCCGCGTGGCTGCAACACGCGCCGCGCCTTGTTGCGGAAGGTCGGCTCCCGCACGCCGATCTCATTGTTGCCGTGCTGGCGGTAGTCGGTGAGCTCGAGTTCGATGAGGTCGACCCTCCCGGTGGCCGCCGCGATGATGGCGAGCCATTCGTCGTGGATCCACTCTGCCGGAAAGGGCATCGCCCGTTCGAGCAGGCTGCGCCGGAACATGACGGTGGCCCCCGTGACGATATTGCGTCGCAGGAACACGGCGAACGCGTCACCGTGACGCACGGCAGTACGGGTCTCCGGGCCGACCTCAAGCGTGGTGAAGAGAGAGGTACCGAGCGGCGCCCCCGCCTCGTCGACCAGGCGAGCGTCCCCGAATACCAAAGTCAGCTCTGCCTGTGACTCGAACGCGGCCAGTTGCAGGGCGATGCGGTCTGGCCTCCACACGTCGTCCTGGTCGCTGAGCGCGATGAAGTCAGACCGGCAGGCCGCGACAGCCCGCTCAAAGTTCTTCGTGACGCCGTTTCCGCCAGGGCCGTCCAGGATCCTGAACTCGATCGTGCTGCCAGCGGCCTTCGACTCTGCGGCGATGGCGCGCACGATGTCGAGCGTCGCATCCGCTGAACCGTCGTCTGCCACAACGATCTCGGCGATGCGTTCACCCTGCGCCAGGATGCTTCGCAGCTGCGGCGCGATGAAGCGCGCGCCGTTATAGGTGCAGAGCGCGACAGAGACCATGGCGCCCGGCGTTGAACCAGATGTCGGCATTACCGCAGGCGCCGCAGACGGCTCTGAACCTTCTTCACCACAACCTTGGGGCCGCCGTGCCTCAGGTAGTGCACGAAGAGGCCAGCGTCGTGACGGATGCCGTGCTTCTTACGACGGATGGCGGGCTTCCGCGCTCCCTTGCCTGAACCGCCAGTGACAGCGCCGCTGGCGACGAGGTCTGGGGCGTGCTGCGGGCTGGCCACGAAGTCAACGAGCGGTGCGAGAACGGTGTCCCACACATAGTCCTCGCGCACCCGCGAGGTGTTCTTGCGGGTCTCCGCTGCGAAGGCGTCGTCGTACAGCACCTTCTCGAGGGCGTCGGCGAGAGCGTTGACATCGGTCGGCGGGACGACAACGCCCAGCTTCTCGGCGGCGATCAGCTCGGCGAAGTGATCGCCTTCCGTGACGACCATGGGCAGCTCGGCCCACAGGTAGTCGAGAATGCGAGTGCGGAACGAGAATGTGGTCTCGACGTGGTCGAAGTGCGTGCTGACACCGGCATCCGCTTCAGCGAGATAGTTGTGTCGGTCTGCGTAGTCCACCCAGGATGCGTTGAAGAAGACTGACGTGTCGAGCACGCCCAGCTCCCTGGCCAGGGCACGTGACTCGGCAACGATGCCCATCTCTGGAACGCCGGGGTGCGGATGCTTGGTTCCCTGGAAGAACAGTCGCACGTTGTCGTGCGTCTCTGACAGCTTGGCCACGGCGCGAATGAGGGTCTTCGGATCGAACCAGTTGTACAGGCCGCCGCTCCAGAGCAGCACCTTGTCGTCTGCATCGATACCGGGCAGCACGCCGCGGAGAGCCGGCTTGGTCTGCGCGGGGAACGTCTCGTTCAGGCCGAACGGCACAACGCTGATGAGGCTGGTGAGGTCGGGGTCTGTGGCGTAGTTGGCCGGGTTGATGCGGCCAAGCGCGGCCAGCTGACCGAGGTAGAAGTGGCGCTGGCGTTCTGAAGCGCACAGGAAGAAGTCACCGCGCAGGAGCTGCTCGTTGAGCACATCCGTTGCATCGCCCACCTGCTTGTTCCACTGCTCTGAACCCAGCTCGCGACCCTGCTCCAGCTGCTCGAGGTGCATGGGGTCATAGATGTCGGCGACGATGATCTTGTCGCTCGTGCGCAAACTGTCGAACAGCGCCATGGCCAGGCCCTGGAAGACGATGACATCTGCGTCGCGCTCCAGCTTGCCCATCGCGCGGTCGTCACCGGGGCGCACGTGCACAATGTCGAACGGGGCGGAGACCGGCTCTGCGCCGGCCAGCGTCACGAGCGTGACGTGGTTGTTGTTCGAGAGCGCTTCGGCCATGTTCCAGGCGCGGATCGCAGGACCGGCCATCTTGGCGCCGATCGGGTCGCCCGTGATCACGATCACACGAGTGACAGCCGGTGACTCGGTCACACCGAAGGTCGTGACGATCTTGTCGTACCCCTCGAGGTAGTGCTCCGACTGGTAGGAGGGGGCATCCGTTTCACCGAAGAGCCGCCAGAGGCGGTTGTCGGTCACGACGCGGGAGGACTGGATCTCGTCGCGTGATTCGCGCAGCGATGGCAGGTTCTCGACGAACTGGTCGATGGCGTACACACCGGCCATCGTCTCCTTGGCGACCTCCATGGTCGGGCCGTTGTCCGCGCCCTTCCGCAGGTCGAACTCGGTGGAGTCGAGGCCGCCGCGGGCGACAGCGCGGCGAACGGCCAAGGCGAGGGTGGCAGGGAGAGCCTGGGCGAGGGCTTCGTCGCCGAGGTTCTTGTACTGCGTGAAGAGCGCGTTGCGCTCGAGCAGGTAGGTCTCCTTGAAGGAGCCGAACGACGACATCGACGCGTGGTGCTTGTGGTACGCCAGCGATGCCGGCTCGTACACGTAGCGCCAGCCGCGCAGGTTGAGACGCCAGCCGAGGTCGACGTCTTCGAAGAACATGAAGTAGCGCTCGTCGAACCCGCCGAGGGCTTCGTAAACGGAGCGGCGCACGAACATGGCGGATCCGGTGCCGAAGAGCACGTCATGCACGCGGTCGGGTTCGCTGGGAACGGGCTGCGCGGTGAGCGGCTTGTAACCCTGGCCGAACCAGGTCATGGCCGAGCCGATGTAGTCGACCAGGTTGCCATCCCAGTCGAGAACCCGGCTGGCGACAGCGCCGATGACGGGGTTCTCTGCGAAACGCTCGACGGCGGCGCGCACCCAGGCGGAGTCCGGCTTCGCGTCGTTGTTCAGGAAGGCGATGAACTCGCCGGATGATGCCTTCACGCCGAGGTTGCAGCCGCCGGCGAAGCCGAGGTTCTTCTTCGACTCGATCAGCAGCACGTGGGGGGCGGCGGCACGGATGCGCTCTGCGCTGTCGTCGCCAGAGGCGTTCTCAACGACGACGATCTCCAGCAGATCGGACGGCCAGTCCAATTTGCCGAGTTTGTCGATGGCTTCGATGGTGTCATCGGTCCCTCGGAAGTTCACAAGGACAACGGAAACGACACCGGGTCGCAGCTTAGGCATGCGGGCCTTTCTATAAGGGAATGGCAGATTTGAGTGTACCAATCGGATTCCTCGTAATCTGAGTGGCACCTCACTTCTGCGCGCAAGTGCTTGACTTCTGCGTTCAGGAGGTGGCAAGAAACCCGTGTTAGTCTCCTGAATTGCCTTGCCGACCGACTCGATCCCCGTTTAAGCGGCCCGGCCACACACCGCTCATCACGTGTAGAACGAGGTATCCCGTTGCAACGCAAAGTCCTTATCATCACCCCGGACTCGATCGGGGTCAAGATGGCCGGTCCTGCGATCCGCGCATTTGAGATGGCGAAAGTCCTCTCCGCCTCCAACGCCGAAGTCCGCCTCGTGTCGAGCGTTCATGCTGAGTTGTCGCATGATGCGTTCTCCATTGAATTTGCACCAGAATCCTTGATGCGCGTCTACGCCGACTGGGCAGACGTCATTGTTTTCCAGGGGCATGTACTCGCTAGCTTCCCGTGGCTGCTTGACCCGCGCTACGTGCTGGTCGCCGACATCTACGACCCCATGCACCTCGAGGTTCTCGAGCAGGGCAAGGACCTCAGTCCCACCGACCGCTACGCCCTGTCGCTGCAGACCGCCGAAGTGCTGAACGTGCAGATTGAACGCGCTGACTTCATGCTGTGCGCTTCTGAGAAGCAGCGCGACTTCTGGCTCGGCCAGCTGGCCGGGCTGTATCGCATCAACCCGTCGACATATGACACCGACGAGAGCCTCCGCTCCCTGCTGGATGTTGCGCCGTTCGGCATTGAAGACAACGCACCTGTGCAGACCAGGCACGGCATCAAAGGCGTCGTACCCGGAATCTCCGAGACCGACACTGTGGTGCTCTGGGGCGGCGGAATCTACAACTGGTTCGATCCGCTGACGCTCATCAGGGCCATTCACGCCCTGTCGCAGCGGCACCCCGACCTTCGTCTCTTCTTCCTGGGCGTCAAGCACCCGAACCCCAGCGTTCCGGAGATGGCTGTCTCGCTGCGCACCCGCGAACTCGCCGAGGAGCTGGGCCTGCTAAACACTGTTGTGTTCTTCAACGAAGGCTGGGTGCCATACGAGGAGCGCTCCAACTTCCTGCTTGACGCCGATCTCGGGGTCAGCACGCACTTCGACCACCTGGAAACCGCGTTCAGCTTCCGCACGCGCATCCTCGACTACTTGTGGGCATCGCTGCCGATTGTGAGCACCGACGGCGACACGTTTGCGAGCATCATCCGGGAGCACGATCTCGGCCGCATCGTCCCGCCTGAGGACGTCCCGGCACTCGAAGCCGCCCTCGAAGACGTGTTGTACAAGGACGGCGAGAAGGAGCGAATCACGGCGAACGTCGAGCGCTTCGCATCAACGATGAAGTGGTCAACTGTGCTCGCACCGCTGGTGGCCTTCTGCACCAACCCGCGCCCTGCGGCCGACAACGTACGTACCGTGATGACCCCGCGAAACGTGCTGCTGCACGAATTGCAGCTGCGCGTTGACGGTCTGGAGCAAAGCACCTCGTGGAAGATCACCCGTCCGCTCCGCTGGGTCACGTCGGCCGTTCGATCTCGTACGCTTCGTCGCTGAATCGCGATGCCCTCTGTTATCGGTAGTCTGATGCCAGCTGTCACGGGGCAGTCGGGGCGGACACGCCGAGACAGGGAGATCAATGACGATCGCACGTCGCTCAACCGCGCGCAGGATTCGCACCCACATGAGGCGTTACACCATGATTAATTCCTACCTCCTCCCTCTCGACCGCTACCGGCAGATCACGGCCATTGAGCGCTCGCCACTCGTTGACCAGGAGTTCTACGAGGTACAGGCGGAAACGACGTTCCGCACCCGTCGTGACGCCGTCATCCACTTCTTCAACACCGGTCTGGCGGCCGGGTTGTCCCTGACGCCGCTGTTCCAGGATGAGTGGTACCGCTTCCACACGTCCCGCGATGAGGAGCCCAGCTTCCTCTCCTTCTTCTTCGGCGCGGAACAGCTCAACACCACCTCGCCATTCTTCGACGCCCGCGTGTTCGCCACCCAGCGCGACAACGCAGGACGGCCGGTTCCCGGAAATGTGCGGGAGGCGATGGAGCAGTTCATCACGACCGCCTCGGATTCCACGGTGTTGCCGACGCCGCACTGGGCCGTCGGCACGCCCACCTGGGGAGAAGCCAGGGCTTTGGCGCTGACCTCAGCGAAGCTCATCAACAAGCGCTCACACTACGTACGCCCGAGGCTCACATCAGAGTGGGCGCCAGACCCCTCCCTGCCGACATCGGTTGCGCCAGCGCAGTCCGAGCTCGTGGTCTCTGCGATCATGCCCGTTCGCAACCGTGCCGGCATCATCGCGGATGCCATCCGCTCTGTGATCGGGCAGACGCACGCCGCGTGGGAACTCATCATTGTCGATGACGGGTCCACCGACGACACGGCCGATGTCGTCAGAAAGTTTGCGGCTGAAGACTCGCGCATCCGGCTGGTCGAACAGTCGCAGAGCGGCGTCTGCGCTGCACGTAACAACGGGTTGGATCGCGCCGCCGGCGAATACGTCGCCTTTATCGACTCCGACAATGCCTGGCTGCCCGACTTCATCGAGGTGAGCCTGCCCGCGTTCTCCGACCCCGGTGTCGTCGCAACCCACGCTGCCGTCGAACTCACAGACGAGCGCGGAGAGCACTCGTTCCTCGCCATGAGCGGCGACCGCGACGATCTGGTCAACGGTGGCAACTTCATCGACCTCAACACCCTCATCGTGCGCCGCTCCGCGGCCATCGAGATCGGCGGGTTCGACAACGACCTGCGACGCTGGGTGGACTACGACCTGGTCATCCGTCTCAGCGCGCTCGGTCGGATGCAGTTCGTACCGGCGATCGGGGTCGCTTACAGCCACCGCGGCGACATCAAACGCATCAGCACCACAGAGCCCAACGGCTGGGAACAGGTTGTTCTCACGAAATATCTGCTCGACTGGCCGGCTATCAAGCGCGGTGCAGCAGAGCGGAACGCTGGCCTCGTTTCGATCGTGATGCTGACATATGCCGATTGGCGTATGACAGTGGATGCCGTGCGATCCATCATCGAGAATTCTGGCGATATCGACTTCGAACTCGTCGTGCTCGACAATGGCTCGCCCCGGTCCGTGCGCGAAATCCTGACGGCCAGTCTCACCTGTAATCCTCGTGTACGCCTGGTTTCCGTTCCCCGCAACACGAATTTCGCGCTCGGTTCAAACCTTGCCTTCGCCGAGACGACGGGCAGCCTCGTGGTGTTCATCAACGACGACGTCGTCGTCGAACCAGGCTGGCTGGCACCACTCGTCGCGGCCATGAACGACGATGAGACGCTCAACGGTGCGCAGGCGGTCATCCGCTCACCTGCAGGACAGATCGAAAGCGCCGGCCTTGTTGTTGATCCAGGCACGGGTCTCCCCCGCGACCTCGAAGAACTCCCCGCTGACGAGGTAGCTCCGCTGGCAATCTCCGGGGTTGCCTGCATCTACCGAGCAGCCGAGTTCGCAGCGGTACGGGGTTTCGATCCGCTGTATTCGAACGGTTTCGAGGATGCCGACCTCGCGCTGCGTCTGGACGCGGCATCGGCACGCACGCCGCGCTTCGCCGTCGTACCCGACTCACGGGTCACCCACTTCAGCGTCTTCAGCCCCGGCCGATTCGCACAGGAATTTAACAACGAGCGGGTCTTCCGTGCCCGCTGGGACAGCGTTCTTCAGGGGTGAGTGTGCGCCACAGCGCAGTCAGGGTCTTCGGAGAGTGCCGCACTATAATCGTGACAGTCCATTGCCCCGAAATGAAATGAACCCGAATGTCAGCTCAGGACCGCTACGCCGCTCTCGCCCAGCAGGAGTTGGTGACGGTGGGCTCCGGTGCCGGCTCAGGCAAAGGAATCATCGCCTCGATTCGTGAAATTTCGAAGCAGCGCGAGATGCTCTCGCTGCTCATCAGGCGTGACCTGAAGTCACGCTACAAAGACAGCGCACTCGGCTTCCTCTGGACGCTGGTGCGACCCATCACGCAGCTGGTCATTTACTACGTGGTGATCGGCCACTTCCTGAAGGCCGCAGACGGAATCCCCGACTTCGCCATCTATGTCTTCACCGGCCTCACCGCGTTCGGGCTCTTCAGCGAGATCATTGCGAGTTCGACCTCCTCGATCGTCGGCAACGCCGGCTTGATCAAGAAGGTCTACCTTCCGCGTGAGATCTTCCCGCTCGCCAGCGTGGGCTCCGCAGTCTTCAACTTCGTGATCCAGCTCGGCATTCTCCTCGTTGCCACAATCCTCCTTCGCGCTTTCCCGATCTCACCTGAGCTCGTCTACTTCATCCCGTCACTGGCCGTCCTGCTGGTGTTTGCCACCGCATTTGGCATCCTGCTGTCGGCGGTAAATGTCTACCTCAGGGACATCCAGTACCTGGTCGAGGTCGCGCTGCTTCTCATGATGTGGGCCTCCCCCATCGTGTATGCCTGGGGAATGGTCAAGAACGCCCTCGGCCCTGGCCTGCTCCTCGAGATCTACACCAACAACCCGGTGACACTGGCCGTGCTCGGCTTCCAACGGACGTTCTGGGTGGCTGGCCACGATGTCGTGCCATACCCCGAGTTCCTGATGCTCAGGCTCGGCATTGCATTCGTCGTCGGCGTGATCCTGATCGCCGTCTTCCATCGAGTCTTCGCAAAGTTGCAGGGCAACTTCGCGCAGGTTCTGTAGCAGGAAGCGACAAGTCGAATGACGCAGGTATACGAAACGGAATCCAAGCCCATGAGCGAAGCCCCCGACATCATCACGATTGACGATGTGTCCAAGCGCTTCGTGCTGCGCAAGGACAACTCGCTCAAGGAACGCCTGACCGGCTTCGGTCGAGGCAAGCAGCACAAAGAAGAGTTCTGGGCACTCAAGGGCGTCAACATCACCATCCAGGCCGGTCACACCGTTGCCCTCATCGGCCACAACGGATCTGGGAAGAGCACGCTGCTGAAGGTCATCGGCGGCATCATCGACCCGAGCAGTGGCCGAGTCGCGCGGCGCGGTCGTATTGCCGCCCTCCTCGAGCTCGGCGCTGGCTTCCACCCCGACCTGACCGGGCGCGAGAATGTGTTCCTGAACGCGTCGATCATGGGTCTCAGCCGGGCCGAAGTCGAGTCGCGCTTCGACGACATCCTCGATTTCTCTGAAATCGGCGAGTTCATCGACACCCAGGTGAAGTACTACTCGTCTGGCATGTACGTGCGCCTCGCATTCGCGGTCGCCGTGCACACCGACCCTGACCTCCTGCTCGTCGACGAAGTTCTCGCCGTTGGTGACGAGGCATTCCAGCGCAAGTGCCTCGACAAGATCCGCTCCTTCCAGGAGGAGGGGCGCACGATCATCCTGGTCACGCACTCGCTCAGCCAGGTGCCCGAAATGTGTGACAGGGCCATCCTGCTCAACAAGGGCGAAGTCGTTTTCGACGGCGAACCGCACGAGGCTGTCGCCGAATTCCGTGACATCCTCGAAGACCGCCGCGTCGCCCACGTGGCCGCCGTCGCCGATCACACCCCGGAAGCTGCAATGCCCGCTGCCCGTGAGGCCGTCATCCATGACGTGGTGGCATACGCTGACGGTCGCGATCCAGACGCCGACGTGAAGCAGGGTGACGACATCCTGATCACGATGTACATCGAACACTTCACCAGCACGGATGACTGGATGTGCGCCATCCAGATCGACAACACCATGGGCCAGGTTGTGTACGGCACGACCACCAAGCGCCTCGGTATCGCGCTCGGCCATTTCGAGGGCAAGCGTCGCGTGCAGTTCCGCTTGAGCGACACGCACTTCGGCACTGGCAAGTACTTCGTGAACGCATCGATCATGGATTCAACCGGACGACACATCTTCGACCTGCCGCAGGGCTGCTCCTTCGACGTCGCTGACACTCCGCTGGCCGTCGGAACGACCTACGCGACACCGGCGTTCGTCGACTTGGGTGCAATGGCCTAACGGTCATTGGCATCGCATGAATCGAAAAGGCAAGATGTCTCCGTCTGTACTCGTCGTCACCGTGACCTACAACACGGGACAGACGTTGGTTCCCTTCCTCGAGTCGTTGTCGACCGCCAGCGTCAACCCGCTCACCGTGGTGATCGTTGACAACGCCTCGGCCGACCTGACGCTGGAGCGCTCTGTCGCGGAGGCTCACGGTGCGATTCTGCTTGAGCTCACGGAGAACCGCGGCTACGGCGGGGGCGTCACCGCCGGTGTCGACGCCTATGGGGCATCCGCCGACTACATTCTCGTCACCAACCCCGACGTCAGCTTCTCCCCCGGCTCGATTGACGTACTGGTCTCGGCAGCTGAAGCAACTCTCGATGCCGGTGCCATCGGGCCCCGAATCCTCGACGCAGACGGAACCGTGTACCCGTCGGCCCGTAATCTGCCGTCACTTCGAACCGGAATCGGCCATGCCCTGTTCGGACGCGTCTGGCCGAGCAACCCGTGGTCGACCAGCTACCGCGCGGAGCGCGACTACGACAACCAAGCCCGCGACGCCGGCTGGCTCTCCGGAGCATGCCTCCTCGTGCGGAAGAGCGCGTATGAAGCGATTGACGGCTTCGACCCAAAGTACTTCATGTACTTCGAGGACGTCGACCTGGGCGCACGGCTCGGCAAGTCCGGTTGGCGCAACGTCTACCTTCCCGCGTCAACGGTGACCCACACGGGCGCCCACTCGACGTCGCGGAGCGCGAAGCGCATGGAGCAGGCGCACCACAGCAGCGCATACCTGTACCTGGCGAACAAGTACTCTGCCTGGTACCTGGCGCCACTCCGCGCCGTTCTGCGGATTGGTTTGGCTGCCCGAAGCTGGTGGGTCACGCGTTGAGCGGGCTCTATCGCTCTGCTCGCTCATTCGGCGGACGCGCACTGCGGTCGCTGCGCCGTCGAGCTGGCGTGGCCAAGCGGCGCACAGCGGCATCCGCTCGCCGCCTCGGCGAAAGTGCTGGCACGGCGAAGGACACGCTCGCCTGGAACACCGCGAACCTCAGAGGCCGCGCGGGCCTGTTCAGGGTGGAGACGCTGCTTGGGACGCCCACCCACGACGCGATTCCCGTCATCCTGTGCCTGTGGAATCGGGCCGCGCGCGTTAACGACATTCTCGCCCAGCTCGATGCGCAGTCAACCGACCAGCGCGTGCGCGTGCTGCTGTGGAACAACAATGCAGCGGATGACGCGTATTACCGGGAACGCATCGCCGCCTTCTCGCCTTCCGGCGCTCTCGACAGCGTCGAGTACGTGCTGAGCCCGCGCAATGTGGGCGGTATGGGCCGGTTCTACCTGGCTCGTCGGCTCCTGACATCTGGAGTGCACGGACACTTCATCACCCTCGACGACGACCAGGACATCACCCCGTCGTTCGTCGACACCCTCAGGGGTTACGCCGCGCCGCGTGAGTTCGCCGGATTCTGGGCGTGGAATTACATTGACTCGCACTGGAACCGCAATCCGACGGCGCCAGGCGAGCTGGCTGACTATGCGGGCACAGGCGGCGCGATCTGCGACATCGAGATTGTGCGGTCATCGCGCTTCTTCACCGAGCTCCCTCGGCGCTACGCGTTCCTCGAAGACCAGTGGCTCTGCGGCTATGCCACGTCACTGGGGTGGCGGGTGCGCAAGGCCGACGTTGACATCACCTTCGTGCTCCACGAGACCAACCAGTTCCCGCAGCTCGCCGATCTGAAGAACGAGTTTCGCGAGTATCTGATCGCTCACAACGCCGGTCGCTGACCACTGGTCTCGAGACGGCCGTGACCGGCCTCCTCGACCAACGGGAACCCCTCGGCTGAAGATGGCCAGTCGATCAACAAGAATGGCCGCACCATCAGGCGCGGCCACTCTCATTCATATCTCAAGCGGGACTCAGCAGACGGCAAGCCGCGCCACGTTGTCTGAGAGTGCGTTTGGTCCACCCAGCAGCACCATGTTTGGTATGTTGCGCCCGGTGATATCCGCACGCACCGTGCTTGGTACGCAGCCAGGCATCGCGATGTACAAGGGACTACCGCTGGCCCCGGCAACGGCTGCGCCCGCCAGCGCGTCTGGGAAGGCAAAGGCTGTTGCAACATAGGCGGTTTTCGCGCTGGGGAACCCGTCGGTGTTGATGAGCACGCCGGTCTGATAGCGGTCAGCTCCCGCGAACCGAGGGGCGTTAATACCCAGGGCCCGCACGCCTGCCTCTTGGCTGGCCGATACAGCATTCAGGCCACCAGCTATCTTCACCGTGGTCATCTTGCTGAGCGAGGCGGCGGCGGCGGCACTGAGTGTCGGAGCCTTGTCGAGGAGAATCACGGGAATCTTCTGCGAGCCCGCCACTGCGCTGGCCGACAGCGCATCGGGGAAGTCAAGGCCTGTTGCGACGTAGGAACTCGTTGCGTTAGGGAATGCCGCGGCCGCAAGCATGCGGGAGGTCTCGTATCGATCCGCGCCGAAAATACGCTGAATATTGGGTTGAATCGCCTTCAGTGCGTCAAACACTGCCGCACCGACTGCAACAGGTCCACCGACTACAACGATTTTCTGTGGAGCAAGACGTCGCAATTCGATCTTGGTCGCCTCTGGCAGATCGCCTGGTCGAACAAGCAGAATGGGCCCTCCCTGCGCTGCGGCAGCAGGTGCTGCACTCAGTGCATCAGGGAAATCCAGGCCCGTTGCGACGTAGACAACGGGAACGCCAGACGATGGATACGCGGTTCTGGAGATAGCAGTTGCGGTGGCAAAGCGATCGTCGCCCGCAATCCGTGCGGTACTCGGGTAGCCTGCCGCCGTTGGGTCACCGAACCAGTCTCGGTAGTAGTTGAAGAAGTTCCGGTTTCCATACGACGCACAAGCATCAGCTGATGCGCCATATCCCGCAGCAAGTGCCGGCCCGTTCGGCTGGTACGGCGTGTAGTAGTAGAGCGCGGCGGTTGCCCGGTTCTGAATCGTGACGTTTCCCGACCCGCACGCAGCGTTCGGGTGATATCGGACGGCGTTGACCTGCCCGATCTTGATCGTGGTGAACGATCCCTCCGGGTTGCTGTACCACGTCAGCTGCCGACCGGCCGTGTAAACCTGGTTGAAGAAACCGTAGAAGTTCGCGTCACACTCGCTGGTATCCGGGCATCCGTATCCCATCGCCTTCCGCAGGATCGCGAGCGACGGTGCGCTGCTCGTGACCAGGCCCTGTTCCTTCTGCAAAGTCACCAGGATTGCTTTGGCACTGATGCCACACGCCCGCTGCACCTTGTAGATGATTCGCGCGGCGCTCTCGTTCGCTTCGCCCTGGTAGGTGGAGCACTGGCCAAAGCTAAAGGATTTGGTCGGAGTGTCCATCCGATAGACGTTCAGGCAATATGAGTTCTGGCAGGCGCCAATCTTGGCGTTGAGAAAATTCTGAATTTCACTCTCGGTCATTGCCCAGGAGTTGTAGAAGTTGTAGTCGCTCACGATGAAGCCAGGATTGAACACACCGGATGCCGCCAGGAGAAGTGGTGATGCGGCTAACGGAGCAATCGGCTGTTCCTGCGGCTCTGCCGGGGCATCCGTTGTGACCGGCTCTTCCGTTGGCACTGGAGCGGCAGTGTCTTCAGGCTCAGGGGTCGGTGTCACAGACGGTTCGACAGTAGCTGTGGGAGCCGGTGTTTCAGCGGGAGTCGGGCTCGGCGACTCAGTAGCTGGGGCAGGGCTCGTTGTTGCACCCGCACCGGATCCTTCTTCGGCCTGCGCTGCACCAATTGGTGTGAATGCGACGCCGGTCGCCACCAGAACTGCGCAGACGCCGACGACCACGGACCGAAAAAGATGAGTGGGGAGCATTTGGCGATCCTATCCTCGTTGTCTACCCCCGGCACGGGGCGACACGCATCATGACCCAGAGCGCGGACAGGCTGTCCGGCGGTGGCCCTCACACCTAACCACGAACCGGCACATCTGAGTCTCGAGACGGCCGCGTGTGGCCATTTGTCCAGCGCGAGGGCTAGGAGAACGCGATCGAGCAGGCGGTGACAAAGACGACCAGGAAGGCGCCATAGCCGACGATGACCCACTCGGCGACATGATTCTTTACGATCATCGCAGCAGCAAGGAAGTACGCGGGGAGCAGTGGAATTGCGTACCGCTCCGCGACAGGGAAGACGTCCCCAAGCAGCACGTACATACCCAAAGCGAGCAACGGTGCAAAAACCGTCGACGCCAGGAGTATCGAGAACGCCAGTGATTTCTCCAGCGCGGTAGCGAATGTGGCACACGCGAAAGCGATGATCCCGGCAATGGTGATGAGCACCAAGGGCGCACTAACGATCTGCGGAATCTTCAGTAGCGGGTCGTAGTTGCCCGACAGCGGACCCGGGTAAATGAAGAGCGCGAGCATTCCGGCAATGTCACGCCACGCCAGCGGCTGCGCCAGTCCCTGATCGGGGCCAGCGCCCAACGAAATTTGCGCACGAATCAGGAGCCAGGCCACTTGCACGATACCTGTCGTAGCCACAGCGACGACGATCGGTATCAGCAATCGACGTTTCGCCGCCCGATCAGCTTCCTGCTTGGCAAATATGACAAAGAACACGATGGCGAGGGCCACGAGCCCCAGAGCCAGAATCGTCGTCACCTTGAGCAGGATGCCTACCACCGCTATCGGAACCAGCCACCATGGGCTGCTTTTCCCCTTGATCGCGCTGACGCCGGCCCAGAGCAGGGCCGCACCAACGAGGAAGGCGGGGGCATCCGTTGAAATATAGGTGTTCGACCAGAAGGTCGTTGGAGCCCCGATAATGCCAAGCCCGAGCCCCAGCGTCACGACGCGTCGAACCTTCATCAGCTCAAGAAGCTTGTAGAAGACAAGTAAACCGCCGGCGAGCCACAGGATGCCCGTCGCTCGCGCCGCTGTCAGGAATTCGGCCCCCGTGACGAGCTGGATCGCCTTGCCGAGCGCCCACGTGATTGCGAAGTAGACGGGGGTGTAGATGTCGGCCGATGTCTTTCCGCCCTGCGGATAGCTCGCGTTAATGTCTTGAACGTTGTCGCATGGTTCGCCACGCGGGCCGAATGAATCACCGTTGCAGGCCATGCCGACGAGCGCCTCGTGCCCGATCAGTTCACCTTGACGCACCACACCCTGAGTCGGAATCTTCACCGTGTAGTCGTAGTAGACCCACTCGTCCAACGGTGAGAATTGGCTGGAATGGTTGGCGGTGATGATGCCGCCGCTCACGCAGGCGACCAGCACCAGAATGATCGGCACCCAGGCGTTGCGAATCCATAGCGCTACAGCTCGTCGCCTCGCTGCGAAGTCCATCATGCTCCTAGCTGGATCCCACACGGGTGCCAGACAACGCCCCCGCAGTCGCTGAGGGAACGGCGCCGTCTGGGGAGCATATTGCGATCCTTTCTCGCCCGGTTTAGGCCAGAACTTCGACGAGCCATGCGACAGGCCGGGGCCACGCAGGTATCGACCAGCCTGCCCCGATTAGGCTTCAAAGGCGACTCTGTGTAGCTCAGGGCTCGCTGATTGAGGAAAAAGTGACATTTACACGAGTTCGCCCAAAAACCGACGTCCGTGGCTCAGTCCACCCCATTTCGGCCAGAATTGTTCTTCCAATCCTCGCCCTCTTCATGCTCCTGACTACGGCGTGGTCGCTCGCAACACCACTCGCTGCATCCCCTGACGAACCCGCACACTTCGTGCGAGCAGGGGCCGTTGCGCAGGGCCAGCCAATTGGCACGGTAAAGAAAACCTCGGACTACCCCTACGTGCAGGTGCCGGAATACGTCGAAGAGACACGCCGGATGACCTGCTTCGCGGGCAATCCGACGCTGACTGCTGACTGTCAGGATGAGGTCTCGGGTGACCAGTCACTCATTGAGAGCCAATCAACCGGTTCGCTCAATAGCCCTGTGTACTACGCGCTCGTCGGCTGGCCGAGCCTGCTGCTTTCCGGCGCTCCTGCCCTGTACGCAATGCGCATTGTGAGCGCGTTACTGACGTCGCTGCTCCTCACCACGATGGTCGTCGCGCTCCTGGCCCAGTCACGCTCGTGGTGGCCGGTGATTGCATCGGTGGTGGGCGTCACCCCCATGGTGTTGTTCCTCGGCGGCTCGTTGAATCCCAACGCGCCAGAGATCGCAGCGGCCGGTGCTGTGCTCTCCCTGCTCACCCTGATGCTCCGTCGACCCCTTACGCAGAAGCAACTGTGGCTGGCGGGATCGCTCACGATCGGCAGCGCGGTGGCGCTTACATCCGGGAGGTCCATCGGGCTGCTGTGGCTGGCAATCGCTGGCGTCGCCGCCCTCATTTCCGTTCCGTGGTCGACGGTAGTCGACCTGCTCAAACGCCCTCCCGTGTGGTTCACACTGGCGGGAATCGCGGCCGCCGTCATCGGGACTCTGGCCTGGGTGGCCACCTACGGTGCAGCGACGGCAGATGCCAGTGCGAAAGTAGTCGAGCCGAGGGCCCCTGGACTGACCGCGATCGTTCTGCTCATGGTCGAGAGCACGTTCGATTACTGGCAGGGATGGATCGGCCAATTCGGCTGGATTGACTATCCAGCTCCTGCCGGGGTCGTCGTGGTCTGGTTCGGCGCGATCGCTGCCGTACTCTTCTGCGGCTTCGCACTGACCAAGGGTCGCGCACGGCTTGCGCTCATCGTTGTCGCCGCTGCCGCGTTCGTCGTTCCACCCGCCGTGCAGGCGTCGTTTTACAACGAAATCGGCTGGATGTGGCAGGGCCGATACGCGATCCCGCTGTACCTGTGTGTGCTCATCCTGGCCGGACTCGCCCTGGATGACACATTCCCCGGTTCCAGGGTGACGACGGCGCGCAAGGCGGTCGTTGGCGGAGTCGTGGTGCTCGGGATCGCGCAGATCGCAGCGTTCATCTTCGTCTTGCGCCGCTACGTCATCGGCACTCAGACCTGGATCGACATGATTCAGGCACCCGCCTGGCAGCCGCCGCTCGGTTGGATTGTGCTCGTAGTCCTCTACGCGGCGACGTGGGCCGGAGTCGTCGCGCTCGTCGCACGCTGGACCAGGGTCGATCCCGACAGCGAGCTGCTGGTGCAGTCGGACGTATCGCAGCTGGCGCGGACCTAGTACCCCGTTCGTTGGTCGAGGAGGCCGCCAGGCCGTCTCGAGACCCACAACCACGAGGTCGGCCCGCTGGATTTCGAGACACTCGCTGGCGCTCGCTCCTCAATCAACGAACAGTGGCCCGACTCCTTTCGGAGCCGGGCCACTGCCGTACTGGTCTGTGTGCGCTACGCGATGAGTGACATCAGGTAGCGGCCGTATCCGCTCTTCACCAACGGTGCTGCGATGACGGCGAGCTGGGCGTCGTCGATCCAACCGGCGCGCCAGGCGATCTCTTCGATGCAGCCGACCTTGAAGCCCTGGCGGTCTTCGATCACGCGCACGTACTCGGAGGCCTGCATCATCGATTCGAATGTGCCGGTGTCAAGCCAGGCCGTTCCGCGGTCGAGCACCTGCACGTGCAGGTTGCCCTGCTCGAGGTAGCGCTCGTTGACGGTACTGATTTCCAGCTCGCCACGCGCACTGGGCTCAATGGTCTTGGCGATCTCGACAACTGAGTTGTCGTAGAAGTACAAGCCGGGCACCGCGTAGTTGCTCTTGGGCTTTGTCGGCTTCTCTTCGATCGACAGTGCAGTCATCGACTCGTCGAACTCGACGACGCCATACGAGGTCGGGTTGCTCACGTGGTACGCAAAAATGCGCGCACCCTTCAACTCGTGGTTCGCGCGCAGCGATGTGCCGAGGCCAGCGCCGTGGAAGATGTTGTCGCCGAGCACCAGCGCAACGCTCTCGTCACCGATGAATTCCTCGCCGATGATGAAGGCCTGCGCCAGCCCGTCTGGCGAGGGCTGCACGGCGTACTCAATGCGGATGCCGAGCGTTGACCCGTCGCCGAGCAGAGCACGGAACTGGTCGTTGTACTCCGGCGTCGTGATGATGAGGACCTCGTTGATCCCGGCCATCATCAACGTCGACAAGGGGTAATAGATCATCGGCTTGTCGTAGATCGGCATCAGCTGCTTGGAGATGCCCTTGGTGATTGGCCAGAGCCGGGTACCGGAACCGCCGGCGAGAATAATTCCGCGCATTGTTACTTTCCCTCATTCAGGGTCTGGTAGAACGCCTTGACGGCATCCCACGTCGGGAGCAGACCGGATGCCGCAGCCTCGGCCAGACCGGGCGCATCCGTGTCCTTCGGCGAGAGCAACGGCTCCCCCGCTTCCTTCGGGAAGATGAGACCCACCTGCTCATCGAGCGGGTTGATGCCGTGTTCGCGTGTCGGGTTGAAGACATCCGTTACGAGGTAGCTGACGGTGGCGTTGTCGGTCAGGGACACGAAGCAGTGACCGAGCCCCTCGGCGATGTAGATGGCGCGGCGATCGGTGTCGTCGAGGAGGACGGTGTCCCACTGCCCGAAGGTCGGAGACCCCACCCGGATGTCGATGACGTAGTCGAGCACGGCACCATGGGTTGCGGTTACGTACTTGGCCTGGCCGACGGGCACATCAGCGAAGTGGATGCCGCGTACGACTCCTCGCTTCGAGACCGATGTGTTGGCCTGCCGCAGGTTGATTGAGTGCCCGATGGTCTCTTCGAGCTTGTCGAAGCGGTACCACTCGAGGAAGACTCCTCGGTCGTCGCCAAACTGCTTCGGCGTGATTTCGTAGGAGTCTGGGATGGAGAGTTCACGGATCTGCACCAAAGCATCCTACCAATGGCAGTTCTATGCCCGGCTACGTAACTGTTCAGCGTGTATTGACCGCGTAAATGTAGAACTCTCTGTCGCCGCTTGTGGTTGCCACCGGTACCAGACACGATGCGTCAAGCGGGGTCTCAGAGACCGCCCAGCCCGGTTGAACCATTTCGGCAATCACGTCATCGCACGGATCGATGGTCAACGTCATCCCGCTGCCATTCACTCGCTCAATGACGGGGGCTGTCCCTGAGGCCGCTGGGATCCACTGATACTGCGCGTAGTTGTTCCAGAGCTTCTCCTGAAGAGGGGCGAGCGCAGTCATCAGCTCGACGTCTGGATAGGCGGTCGCTCCTGACACGCTCTGCAGGCCGGCAGCACGCACCTTCGCAACGGTGAAGAAGTCGCCGAAGACCATAGTCCGCGGGTTGTCACTGTCACCAGCCACAGTCTGCAGTTCCTTCACCAGCGCGTTATTGGTCAGCGGCGCGAGCCCGTGTTGCAGGGGATTGATGGGGGCCCAGCTGACAAACGCGAAGATCGCGAGCAGTACAGCGGCGAGCGCGGGCTTCTGAGATCCCAGCAGCATTGCGAACAGCACGCCGAGAACAAGCCCAGCCACCGCAACCAGCTTCATTGAGACGAGACTCGTATCCCACGGGAGCCGTTCGGCCGACCACACCGTGATGACAGCGGTCAATGCAGATGCAGCCAACAACCACGGCCAGCTCCACACCTGCGGGCGCCGCCGCACAGTCGTCGCCACAGCCACCAACATGATTGCGGCGAAGCCCAGGGCCAAGGACGTTCGCGACGGTTGCACTCGCTGCAATTGGGTCACCACGCCAAACCAGTCGGGCATCGGCAAGAGAGTCCAGCCCAGCAGCACGAGGATGACGACCGACAGAAGCGAGAGCATCCACACGGGCTCTGACCGGGCTGCAGCAGAGTCGTTCAACAGATCCGACTGCACCGCAAGACCACGTCGCGCAGCGCGCCCCTGACGCACAGTCCTGACAACGATGAACCCCACCCCCAGGATCCCGAGTGCGATGACAGGCAGCGGAAACCAGCTCGATGAAGACTCGGAGAGGTTGGCATACGGGCCCACTCGACCATCTGCACCGAGAGACGTGCCAGCGTCACCGACCATCCAGAAATTCAAAGGCGCGCTGAGTAAGGTCTCCAGTGATCCTGTCCCGGCGACCGTCTTGCGTTGACCGGGATAGTAGGTGCTTGAGACGGCCGCGATTGTCTGACCATGCTGCAGCATCCATACGAGGGCGACGCCGGCGGTCACAGAAACTGCTGCGCCCGTCGTCCACGCAACTCTCCGCCATGGGATGCGCTTGTCCAGCGCAAAACCGATACCGAGGGCAGCGACAACCAGCGCGAGCGAGACCTGCCAGGGGGGATACAGCGTGAGCGCGAAGACAGCCCCGCTCCATCCTGCGACGATGGACAGCAGAATTGCCCACCTCGTCCGTCGCACAATCCACGCCCCGAGGACAGCGGCCGCCGCGACCACCACGTGACCGACGGTGAATGAAGGCAACCACCATCCCGTATATGGAGTAAAGGTCGCTGCAACTGCAAGTCCGGCGGACAGCAGCGGTCGTCGTGTCAGGATTCCCAGAAGCCCGAAGAAGCCCCAGAGGCTGATTGCAAATGGCCACCACCAGTACACCGCCAGCCCTCGGCTCGCCCCCAGGAGCACATAGCCCCAATCCTGCGGGATGAATAGCGTTGACCAGTCGAGAGTCGCCCCTCCTCCGGCAGCCACGGCCTGGTCGGCGTTGTTCAGCCCAATCCATGCGTTGGCAGGCAGCCCGTGCGCAACCGACGAGATCGCGTTCGGGGTCTGGAGAAGAAACTCATCGCTTCGGATTCCACGGGGGGTTCCCGCCATCAGCCCATCAGCGTCGGGCTGGGAGGAGAAGACGGCGATCGACGAGCCGTTGACGTCGAAGCCGACAAGGGCGATGAAGACGACCAGAACGGCCAGGGGAAAGATCGCCCAACGAACAATGGATTGCCGAACGAATCCTGGTGAGATTACTCGTCGCAATCGCTATCCTCCTGTTTTGTGCAGTGAGGTTGCCGATGTGGACGCACTCTTGCCGCAGACGTAGAGAATACCTCAGCGCCCTGCCATGATGTGTCTCCCCTAGGCGCACTTGGTCAGGGTGCCCACCGCGGTACCCAATGCGTTCACCCCACCAATCAGCGTGACTTTCGACGCTCCCAGTCGCGTGACGTCGGTCACCACACCGACCGGCACGCAGCTGGGCGGAACTACATAGAGGGGCGCTGTGCGGGAGCCAGCAAGCACGGCGCCGGCAAGTGCGTCAGGGAATTGGTGACCCGTGGCAATGAACATCTCGGCAGCCGTGGAGAACGCTGCCTGGTTGATGAGCCGCGAGGTCTCGAACCGGTCGCTGCCACCCTGCCGCGCAACCGTCAACCCTGCGCTCTTGAGCGTCGCTTCAATCCCGGATGACACGACAGCGGTTCCACCGGCGATCGTCACTTTCTTGATCCCCAGCGAGGAAATCAGTCCTGTGGTTCCCGAGTCGACCGCCGCTGCGCGGCCGTCAATGAGAAGCACGGGGACTCCTCGCCCGCCTGCTGCTGCTGCCGCTGACAGAGCATCGGGGTAGTCCAGCGCAGTGGCGAGATAGGCCTCGCTCACAGGCCCGAACGCATCCACAACGATCTTGCGTGCAGTCTCGTAGCGGTCAACCCCGTCAATCCTGTCGACCCGAGCGGCCAACTGTTTCAAGCTGTTGAAGACCGAAGCAGACACGGCATTGGGGCCGCCGACCACGACGATCCGACTAGGGCTCAGCCGCTTGATCTCCGTGGCCACGGACGCCGGAAGCACCCCTGCATCCGTCAGGAGCAATGGACCGCCCTTGAGAGCGGCCGCGGGAGCTGCGGCGAGCGCATCGGGGTAATTGGCACCCGTCGCCACGTACACGATTGCAGCGGTGGACGGGAAGCCAGTCTGTGACACCTGGACCGCCGTCGCATACCGGTCGTCCCCCGAAATCCGCGCCACCGTCGGCGTCGGGGCCGAGGGAACAGGGATAGCCCCCGCCGACGCCAGCTTGATTGTCACGTTCGCAACGCCGTTCCCGGCGCTGTTCACGACCACGGTCACGCCGCCCGACCTGGTCGAGAGGGTCTCCCCCGCCACCACGTAGAGCTTGCTGCCGGTGCGCGGGGCCCTCTCTGGGCTGTTCAGCACGATCGAGGCCCCATCGGCCCGGGTCGTCAAGAGTCGAACGCCCATGGCCGTGCCCCCGGAGACCAACTTGCCCGATTCGTACAGCGAGCCGGCATCCGTTCCCCCGCCACCGCGGTAGTCGACGTAGTAGACCCGCCCGGTTTGAGGGTCGGTCACGGCAATGTCGCGCAGGCCGGAGCTCAAGCCAACGGATGCCAGGGAGTACGTCTGTGCCCAGGTTGCGCTGCCAGCAGGCAACGACAGCGCGGTCATCTCGCCGTTTGCCACAGCACCCAGGCGAATCTTGTGGGTCACGTTGAGAGCCGTTGGCCGGGCATTCGTGTAGACGACACCGCCTGGGCCATTGACCGCCCAGCTCGGCCCCATCACGTCGAAGTAGTCGCCATAGGGGTAGTCGGCGCATCCGTCGGAAAACGCGCCGGTCGTCGCGTCGATCAGGCCCTCGCTCATCGTTGCGACGGGACACTTATGTGAGTTGGAGTGGTTCAGCCCGAGATTGTGACCGAATTCGTGCGTCACCGTGTCGGTGTCGCCGTATCCCTTCATTGACACCCACATGAGACCGCCGTAGTTGGCGCTGGCCGAGCCGCTCGTGTTGATGCCGACGCTGCCGAGGCCCGACGCCGCGCACGCCTTGGGAACGAGGACCAGGAGGTGCTGGGCGTCGGTCGTGGAATATGACCTGGTTGTGCGGCCCAACGTGAGCGCAGCTTCGTTCCACGTCGGGATCGGCTCCGCGCAGGAGTAATTGCTGGTGTAGCGCTGTATCGGGCCGCTGACGGCCACGGACAGCACCTGGTTGTTCGACTGCACGTTCCAGGACGCGCTGACCTCGGCCAGCATCGCCGTGATTGCGGCATCGGTGATGAACGACACATCTGTTCCGGCGTCGCGCGGTGCCACCACGGCCACGTTCACCGTGTGGTTCGACTGCGAATAGGCGGCAAGCGGGATGCCGTCATCCAGAGTCTGGTCCTGGGATCGAAGCCGGTCGGTCGCGCCCGTTCCGTCGTCGACGGCGACCATATCATCGCCCTGCGACCGGGTGGTCGGGACGAGCTGGTCTTCGTCACCCGCGGCAAATGCCGGTCCAGCCTGCAGGAGCCCGAGCACCAGCGCTCCGGTGACGAGGACACTGCCACGGCGCAGGAGCGTATGCACGTTGATCACGATGGCCTCTCGAACGGCAGTTCTGTGGGGTGCGGCGACGCCTCACCTGGTCTTGCCGTGGTGCCAAACTATCGGCACGAACCGTCGTGGGGGCAGCAACCACCGTCTTTTTACGCAAAATGCACGATCAGCGGCCCCTCAGCACCCGCCCGGTAGACTGACGACGCCTCTTTTACGTATACAGACAGGTTACGAACACCTATGAAGATTCTCGTCACCGGCGGCGCCGGCTTTATCGGCTCGAACTTTGTTCGCCGCACACTGCAAGACGCATACCCGGGCCTCGAAGGAGCTGAGGTCGTCGTACTCGACGCACTCACCTACTCAGGCAACCTGGCGAACCTCGCCTCCGTCGCAGATTCACCGCGCTACACCTTCATCAAGGGCGACATCCGCGACGGCGCACTGCTCGACCAGCTGTTCCCCGACATCGACGCTGTCGTGCACTTTGCTGCAGAGTCACACGTCGACCGCTCGGTGCGCGACGCCACCATCTTCGTCGAGACGAACGTGCTCGGCACCCAGCAGCTGCTCGACGCTGCCCTTCGCAACAACCTCAAGCGCTTCGTGCACGTCTCGACCGACGAGGTCTACGGCTCGATCGCAGAAGGTTCGTGGGACGAAGAGCGCCCGCTCGAGCCCAACTCGCCGTACTCGGCGTCGAAGGCCGGCAGCGACCTGCTCGCCCGCAGCTACCACCGCACGCACGGACTCAACGTCTCGATCACGCGTTGCTCGAACAACTACGGCCCCTTCCACTTCCCTGAGAAGGTCATCCCGCTGTTCGTCACGAACCTGATCGATGACAAGCACGTTCCTCTCTACGGTGAGGGCAACAACATCCGTGACTGGCTGCACGTTGACGACCACACCCGTGGCATCGCCATGGTGCTGGTCAATGGCCGCGCCGGCGAGATCTACAACATTGGTGGCGGCACTGAGCTCACCAACAAGGAGCTCACCCAGTTGCTGCTCGACTCGACCGGCAAGGACTGGTCGTACGTTGACCGCGTCGCCGACCGCCTCGGCCACGACCTGCGCTATTCGGTCGACATCTCGAAGATCCAGGCTGAGCTCGGCTATGAGCCCCAGGTTCCCTTCGAGCAGGGCCTGGCCGAGGTCGTGCAGTGGTACCGCGACAACCGCGAGTGGTGGGAACCGCTCAAGGCTCGCGCGGCCCTGGCCTAACTGGCACTCACCATGACCCGCTATCTCATCACTGGCGCATCCGGCATGCTCGGGCGCGACCTGCAGACGGCACTCGCCGGGCGCGAATTCACCGCGCTCGGCCGTGCCGACCTGGATGTCACCGACCTGCAGGCCGTGACGGATGCCGCGCGCGGCCATGACGTCATCATCAACGCCGCCGCATACACGAAGGTCGACGACGCCGAGACGAACGAAGACGCTGCTTACGCGGTGAACGCGATCGGACCGCGCAATTTGGCGACCGCCGCCGCGGCGCAGGGTGCACGCCTCGTGCAGGTCTCCACCGACTACGTCTTCAACGGCAGCGCCACGTCTCCCTACCAGGAGAACGCACCCATCGACCCGATCTCCGCCTACGGCCGCACCAAAGCCGCCGGCGAGAAGTTCGTGCTCGAAGAGAACCCTGCTGGCAGCTTCATCGTTCGCACGGCGTGGCTGTACGGCGCACACGGCCCGAACTTCGCCAAGACGATGGTGCGCCTGGCCGGCTCCCACGACACGGTCAGCGTCGTCAATGACCAGCTCGGCCAGCCGACGTGGACCGGCGACCTCGCCGCCCAGATCGTGGCGCTGCTCGATTCAGAGGCACCGGCCGGCATCTACCACGGCACCAACTCCGGAATCGCAAGCTGGTTCGACTTCGCCCGCGCCATCTTTGAGGCTGCAGGCCTCGACCCTCAGCGCGTCACCCCGACAGACAGTTCAACATTCGTGCGACCGGCTCCGCGGCCGTCGTACTCTGTCTTAGGGCACGATGCCTGGCTCGCAGCCGGACTGGAACCGATGCGTGACTGGCGCGAAGCCCTCACCGAGGCAGCACACCAGGGAGTTTTGGGAGACGCATGACCACGTTGCGGGTAGTCGTTGACCAGATGGTCGCGCCGGTGCCCGGCAGCCTGGGCCGTTACACCGAAGAACTGACGCGGGCGCTGATTGCATCAGCGCCCGCGAACTGCGATGTCGAAGGCATCGTGTCTTCGTCGAGCCCTGAACAGTATGCGGCGATCGAGAAAGCCCTTCCGGGACTCGGCGGCCTGTACAAGACGACGCTCGGCCGACGGGAGATTTCTGCGGCCTGGCAGCTGCGCGTTTCAAAGTCACCTGGCCCCGGCATGATCCATGCCCCCGGCCTACTCGCGCCGCTTCGCCGGCACGACGTGGTGAACGACGGCACACAGGTGGCCGTGACCATTCATGATCTGCTCGCCTGGACGCATCCGGAGTCGTTGACGCCCACCACTGTCGCGTGGAGGAAGGGCATGGTCAACCGCGCTCGCAAACACGCGGATGCCGTCGTGGTTCCGAGCCATGCCGTCGCCATGCAGCTGAGTGAGATCGTTGATTTCGGCGACCGCCTTCGCGTGATCGGCGGCGCGGTTGGCAACGGCTTTCGGCTGCCGGGTGGCCAGCTGGCCCGCGGCTTCGCCGACGAACTCATCGCGGAGCGTGTCGAGGCGCTTGGCCTGCCGGAGGAGTACATCCTCACCATGGGCAGCCTTGAACCCCGCAAAGCCGTCACGGCGCTCATCACGGCGCTCGGACTGCCTGGCGCACCCGACCTGCCCCTGGTCGTCATCGGGCCTGACAGCTGGGGCGAGCTCACCCTCGCGTCTGTCGCCGACGAGGCGGGGCTGCCGATAGGACGCGTGCAATCCCTGACCGACCTCAGCGATGAAGATCTTGCGCTCGTCTATTCGAGGGCATCCGTTTTCGTGTACCCAAGCCTGGACGAGGGCTTCGGCCTGCCGATCATCCAGGCGTTCCAGATGGGGACACCTGTGATCCACTCCGATGCCCCTGCGCTCATCGAGGCCAGTGGAGAAGCGGGCTACGTCGTCGCCCGCGCCGACCCCGCTGGATACCCGACCCGCCTTGCCGAAGCCATCAGCACCGTCTTGACCGACAGCGACCTGGCCGACCGCCTGAAGATCTATGGCAGCGATCGTGCCAAGGCATTCAGCTGGCGCGACTCAGCCGAGCGAATATGGCAGCTGCACGCTGACATCTAGGTTCTCCGGATGAGTAGTGCACTTTCCCCGCAGGACCCACATGCGTAAGGCTTTCGGGCTCCTGCGCGTGCTCACCGCCGCGACCGGACTCGTCGCGCTGGTGGGCTACTTCAACTACTCCATCGGCACCAGCCCGCTGGCGATCGGCAACTACTTCAGCTACTTCACCGTGCAGAGCATGATGTTCGCGGTCATCGTGTTCATCATTGCCGCAATCTATGCGTTCATTTCAGCGGATGACCCGCTCTGGCTCGACGTGATCCGTCTGCTGGCGACCACCTACGTGATCGTCTCCGGCATTGTCTTCGCGGTGATCCTGCTGCAGGGCACCCTGCGGGGCATCCCAGTCTGGTCGCCGTGGTCGAGCCAGCTGCTGCACTTCGTGATTCCGGTGGTTGCCCTCGTCGATTGGTTCATGGCGCCCGGCCGGTCTGTGCCCTGGAAGAGCATCGCCTGGGTTTTGGTCTTCCCCGTCATCTGGATCGTCTACACGATGATCAGGGGCAGCTCCGTCTACTGGTACCCGTACTTCTTCCTCGACCCTGACCAGGTGGAATTCCCCCTCGAGTTCGGCATGTACGCGGTGGTGATCGTCGCCATCATCACCGGCATCACGGCACTGCTTCTCGGCATCAGCCGGCTGCCACGCGTCGAGCGGATGCGTGCGCGGGTGGCCCGCATTCGTTCACGGGAGGAAATTGCCACCCTCGTCGATTGAGGAGCGAGCGCCAGCGAGTGTCTCGAAATCTCGCTGGCCGGTTTCGAGACGCGGCCTCGTACCTCGGGCGCTCCTCAACCAACGAAAAGAACGATTAGGGCGTTGGCGTTGAGGTTGGGGTTGGCGCGGCCACGAACGGCACCAGGCTCTCCAGCGCGGCGCTCAGCGCGTCATCGTCGCTGGCCTTCGCCTGGCGGAGTGCGGCATCCGCTCCCACCACACCGACCAGCACCGGCTCCCCTGTCAGGGGCAGCATGTTGTACCAGAGCGGATACGCCACATCGGGGCCGACGATGGTCCAGACGGTTTCGTCCGTCGACCAGAACGGCTCGTCGAAGCGCAGGATCAGCTTCTCCTGCATGCCCATGCCGAGCGCGCTGATGGCGTTGCGGTGGCTGAACGGCAGCCCGGGTTCGAAGGTGACGGCTCCGCTCTTCAGCACCCCGAGCGGCACGGTGACGACGACGCGATCGGCCGAGAGCGAGTCGCCCCGTGAGAGGCGCAGGCTCACGCCGCGCTCGGTCTGACTGACCATGGCGACAGCGCTCGACGGCAGAATATCGAGGCCGTCGAGGGCCGTCGTGACGAGGCTCTGGAATTCTCCAGTGACGTAACGATCGTCGTCGGTGCTGCGTGTGGGGTTTCCGGGGAACCAGGCAGACAGGCTGCTTGGATCCGCACCGCTGTCGACGTCGACCCTCGTGGACAGGAAGGTGTCCAGGCGCTGCTTGTCTGACACTCCGTTGGCGTCTGGCTGGTCGCTGAGGTTGTCCGCGCCCGACTCGGTCAGTGCATCGGCCACCGATACATCGGCTGGCTGCGTGTCTGCCCAGGCGAGGGCTGCAGTGACGGCATCCGCTCCGACGGGGCTGGACTCGATGGCGATGCCCGCGGGCGTGCGCTCTCCGGGAACGGCATCGAACGGGAGCGCGTCAACGCTCAGCGCTTCGAGATCTTCCAGCAGCGTGGTGCGCGAGGAATCCCGCACCCAGGCGGCGCCGAGCTCGATCGGTTCAGGCCAGTTGTCGTCGACCAGGGTTTTGATTCGACCACCTGAGCGATCGCTGCCCTCGACGATGACAACGGAGAAGCCCGCATCGGCGAGCCGCCTCGCGGCCGTTGCACCGGCGATGCCCGCCCCGATGACGGCGATGCGCTCGTCGGGCGCCGCGATCTGGGCGATTGCATCGGCCGCACGCTCACCGGATGTCTGTGCGCCCTGAACGGTGCCGGGGCTCACCTCGTCGGTGTGCTCGCCGGCAAAGAAGATGCGGCTGTTGACGGGCTGCCGAAGGGCCACCCGCTGGTCGGGCAGCGAGCCGACCGGCTGATAGCTGAACGCTCCGAGCGCAAAGGGATCAGTCGACCACGACGTGCGCTGCATGGCACTCGGCTTCGGAACGATCGTCGGTGTCGGCTTTTTCGTCGGACCGGGCGATGGCGACGGAGTCGGACGCTCGGGCACGCAGCCGATCAGGGCGACGGCAGAAAGCCCTGTCGCCGATCCGATGAGAAAGTTCCGTCGCTTCATAGTTGCCGCTTCATAGTCATTCCTCGGTCACTGTATCCGCTGGCCGACCCGGTGTGCCACTGGGCGGCATCCGCTGCCAGCTGGAGTCGCCTATTCGGCCGGCGTTTCAGTGGCCGGCGGTGTGAGCGCAGTGTCGATCATCTGACGGATGTAGTCGTAGTCGGGATCCGTCGGATCGATGTCGTTGTCCGGCGTCAGGTTGATCGAGTTGATCGGCAGCGTCTTGGTCTTCGACGAGAGATTCACGAAGTATCCGAGCATGCTCTGCGGAATATCGGTCTTCACGACCTGCTTCCCTGCAGAAGCAACGGCCTCGAACTTCGACAGCACATTCGTCGGATTCGCCTGCGCGAGGATCGCCTCCTGCAGCTGGTGCTGCCGGTTCATGCGGTCGTAGTCGCTGGTGCCGTGACGCGAGCGAGCAAACCACAGGGCGTGATAACCGTCCATGTGCTGCATACCCGGCTCGAACCAGAACGCCACATCGGTGAAGGTCTCGTCTGAGTGCACGGGAACGCGGCTCTGCACGTCGATGTCGACACCGCCGAGCGCGTCGATGAGGTCGGAGAAGCCCTGCATGTCGATCAGCACGTAGTACTGGATGCTCAGGCCGGTGATGCCCTCTGCAGCGTCGCGCATGCCTTCGATGCCGGGTTCGCTGCCTTCGGCGACCGCGTTCGGGTACATCTCGGGGCTCTTCACGTCGACCTCGGTGTACACCGAGTTGAGCTGGCAGGCGTCAACCTCGCAGCCGTCGATCGCGGCGTAGCCCTCTGGGTAGAGGTCGGCAAGCGGGCCGGCTGAGAAGGGGAACCACTCCAGATCGCGCGGCAGGCCGATCATAGTGGCCTGGCCAGATTCAGCGTCGATGCTCACGACGGAGATGCTGTCGGGTCGCATGCCATCCCGGTCCGCACCGGCGTCGCCGCCGAGCAGCAGGATGTTGTACTTCCCGTCAACCGGGGGCGCTGAGGGTCCAGCCGAGAACACAGACGACAGGAACCCGCTGGCGGATGTCGCAACGTACGCCCCATAAGACGCCGTTCCGGCCACAACCACCATCAGGATCGTCGCAAACATGGCGATGAGCGGGCGGGCGCCAGGCGCTGCCCGCACCAGGCGAACCAGGCGCAGAGTATCGACGGTCAGGATCACCCAGATTAGGGCGTAGAAAGCGAGAACGATCGCAACGGCCCACAGGCCGATGAAGCTCGTAAAGATCGTGAGCACGGCGGCCGGCCACAACAGGTAGGACACACCACCGATGATCGCGAGCGCCCACAGCGTGAGGGTTGCGCCCAGGCCGAAGCGGCCAAGACGGCGGTTACCGGCCAGTACCTGGGCGGAACCGGGTACGAGGAAGTTCAGGAGGACCAGCCACCAGCCGCGCTTGGTCATCACGCGGGCGGAGCCGACATCCGGGTACCGGATCGGGCTGCTCACACTAGTCATAGTTTGGCTCGGAGATCCCGGCTCTTCTGCTCAACCTGCGCTGACAGTGAAGCCGCGTACTCCTCCAGCTTGATGCGGAGGGAGTCGTCAGCCGTTGCGAGAACCTTAACGGCGATCAGTCCGGCGTTCTTGGCGCCGCCGATCGAGACGGTGGCCACCGGAACGCCGGCGGGCATCTGAACAATGGACAGCAGGGAATCGAGACCATCAAGCCTGCTGAGGGGAACGGGAACACCCACGACAGGCAGGGTGGTGACAGAGGCCAGCATTCCGGGCAGGTGTGCAGCACCACCGGCACCAGCGATGATCACCTTGAGGCCGCGCGCCTGCGCAGACGAGCCATAGTCGATCATCTTCTGCGGGGTGCGGTGCGCAGACAGAACGTCGACCTCGCACGGTACTCCGAAGTCGCGAAGTACCTGGACGGCGTCGCTCATGACGTTCCAGTCAGAATCGGAACCCATCACGACGCCAACGAGTGGAATCGCCTCGTCGACGAGTGTCTGGGCAACTCCTGCTGTTTCGGGTTCAGGCACGTTGTTCTCTGGCACGGAGTCGATCTTATGGGTCAGTCCTGAAAGAAAGCCGCAGTGGCACGCGCTTCATATGCGACGTCATCGAGGTTGTCCCCACCCGCCGTGACGTGACCGACCTTGCGTCCGGGGCGCGGATCCTTGCCGTAGTTGTGGATCTTGACCGTCGGATGCTCCGCCAGGGCTGCCGGGTAACGGTCGCCGAGCGAGCCCTCCGTTGGCCCGCCGAGGATGTTCACCATGAATGACCAGGCGTCCCGCACGCCCGTCGCACCCAGCGGCAGGTCGAGCACGGCACGCAGGTGCTGTTCGAACTGGCCGGTCGTCGAACCGTCGGTCGACCAGTGCCCGCTGTTGTGCGGCCGCATGGCCAGCTCATTGATCAGCACCCTGTCATCGGTTGTCTCGAAGAGTTCGACGGCGAGAACGCCGGTGACGCCAATGCCTTCGGCCACGGCGATCGCGATATCGCTGGCCATGTCAGCGACCTTGCCTGCTGAGCCAGGGGCAGGAGCAATGACCTCTGCGCAGACACCGCCCTGCTGCACCGTCTCGACGACGGGCCAGGTCACGATCTCCCCTGACGGACGGCGGGCAACCAGCTGTGCGAGTTCACGCTTGAAATCGACGAGCTCTTCGACGAGCAGCGCACCACCGTTGGCGTCTTCGGCGAGCGCGGCGAACCAGTCATCTGCCTCGTGTGCATGCCTGACGACCCGCACACCCTTGCCGTCGTAGCCGCCCCTGGCCGTCTTCACGACGGCCGCGCCGCCGTGCTCTGCGAGGAAGTCGGCGAGCTGCGCGGCATCCTCGACGCGTGCCCAGTCGGGAACAGGCAACCCGAGCTCGGAGAGCTTCTGGCGCATGAGCAGCTTGTCCTGGGCGTACAGCAGTGCGTCTGGACCTGGGTGCACGGAGACGCCGCGCTCAACCAGCTCACGCAGGATCTCCTGGGGCACATGTTCGTGATCGAAGGTGATGACGTCGACAGTCTCCGCGAACGCGAGCACGACCTCGCGGTCGCGGTAGTCGCCGACGGAGACTGCGGCGAGTTCCGCTGACATGCCATCGTTCTCCGCGAGCACCCGCAGTTCGATGCCCAGGTTCACCGCGGCGGGGATCATCATCCTGGCCAGCTGACCGCCGCCAATGACGCCAACAATCATGCTCATATGTACACCAATTTCTGTGCGAGCTTTCATAGCGCCGCAACGTAATCTCAGGATGGGTTCCGCGGATCGACCTAGACTTCGGATGGTCTTGATCCATCTTGGCTCCATTTTAGCTTCGCGGGATTGCTCGGTGATCTCCACCGGGACTCTCCCCCACACCACCCGGACGGATGCATGTCACTGAGCACAAAGAGCCGCACCCGACTTGTGACTTTCCTCACACAACTCGGCAAGTTCGGCGCGGTGGGACTCGTCGGCTTCGCTGTCGACATCACCGTCTTCAACCTGCTGCGAGCGACGATCTTTGACCCACAGGTCGTGCACGCCGGCCCCATCTACGCGAAGGTCGTCTCCACGATCCTGGCGATCCTGGCCAACTGGCTGGGCAACCGCTACTGGACCTTCGGCGAGAGCCGCCAGAGCCAGACCCTGCGGGAGGGCATCGAGTTCTTCGCCGTCAGCCTGGTCGGCATGGGCATCGGCCTGGCCTGCCTGTGGTTCACCCACTATGTGCTCGGCTACACCAGCGTTCTCGCCGACAACATCTCCTCCAACGTCATTGGCCTCGGCCTCGGTGCGATCTTCCGCTTCCTGCTCTACCGCTACTGGGTGTTCTCGCCCACCCGCAGCGCTGCGAGGGCGGCTGCTGCAGTGGCAACCACCGTCTCAGCACACCGGGCAGCTGAGCCGACTACGTCGACAGGGCGCCTAACGACCGTTCCAGAACGTTGACTCATCCGAAAGCGTTGATTGCTGGGTCTGTCGTCTCGAGCCGATCACGGTCTGTGACGACTCCATCAAGTCATGCAGCGTCCGTTGCACGAGATCGGCGTTCGGCACGTCTTTCATGATGAGCGGATGCTCGAGCCCTGAGTTGATCAACACATTGCCGGAGCGGAACGCTGACTGCACCCAGTTGCGGCGCACCGTCACGTCGTAGCCGCGACTGTGCAGCAGTTCCTGCCTGGTGCGCACGAATACGCCCCGCTTGAAGATGATTCGCCTCGTCGTGATGGTGTACTGGTGATTCAGCCAGAAGATGAGCGGCAGCAGCCAGAGCAGCACAATCAGGAGCGCGGCAGCCGTGAGCAACGCCACGTTCTCCCACGATTCCGGAAACTGCCCAGAGAAATAGCCGGTCACACCCGAGATGACGAAGAGTGCAATAGTCGGCCAGAACAGCACCCTGGCGTGCGGACGCAGGCGGGCCACGACCCGCTCTGTCTGCACCGGAGCCGGAGCATCCGTTGGAACCACTGGACTGTTCGTCATAAGCCCATTAATACCTCAGGTGCGTGACATCGCCAGCCGCGACAGCCTGCAGCTCGCCATTCGCCTGATTCCGGACGATCAATCGGCCAGTCGCGTCGAGCGCCATCGCGGTACCCACGAGATCATCGCCGCCTGGCAGCTCGACCCGCACCTGCGAGCCAAGCGTTCCGCAGAGTTGGGAGACCGCGTCGAACACACCGCTGGCCACTGGATCTCCGCCTGCCGCGGTGAATGCCCTGTACAGGGTCGTGAGTTCTGTGAGGTAGTCGGCCAGCACAGCATCGGGGTCTTGGCTGCTGCCGGTGACCAGCGACAGCGACGTCGAGGTGAGCGTCGGCAGGTCGTGCTCGTCGAGCGACACATTGAGTCCTGCCCCAATGACGAGGCCGTCTGCGCCCGGCAGCAACTCCGACAGGACGCCGGAGACCTTGTAGCCGTCGATCAAGACGTCGTTCGGCCACTTGAGCGCCACCTGGTGGCGGGGAGTCTCTGCCTCGCGCACGTCGGTGACCGGCTTGATGCTGGCGTCGATGACAGTCCGAACGGCGCGCGTCATTGCCGCACCGGCCAGCAGCGGGAACCAGCCGAAGTGCTCGATGGACAGCGGCTGCCCAGTGGGCAGCGCGGGCCGCAGCAGCACGGAGATTGCCAGCGATTTGCCCGTCGGCGCCAACCAGGTGCGGCCAAGGCGCCCGCGCCCACGGGTCTGGTTGTCGGTGACGACAACCGACAGGTCTGGCCATGACGCGGCATCCGCCCCTGTTGCATGCGCCACGAGCACGTCGTTCGTCGATCCAGCCTCTGCCAAATACTCGAATCGCGCTACAGCGCCGCGGCTCTGCGTGAACAAAGGTGCGGGTCCTGTGCCGGTGAATTCCATCTGCCACTCTCTCGACTCGTGCCGCCGTCGTCCCGACTATCCGGCATAACTCCTGCAATTCTCGCCGATGCCGGCCCAAACCGGGGTTATCGGGTCCGAATCGCGCATTCTGCAGGAGTTATGCCGGGGAAGAACGGGGGGCTCGCGCCCATGCTGGGTGGAAGTGACCAGCGATTGCGCCGAGATTTGTAGACATTCGTCAACACTCTGGCCCAAGGGTTGGCCGGTAGAGTGAACCGCGTGACTGATACCGCACCTACTTCTGGCCACGACCTGTATACGACGGCCGGCAAACTCGCTGATCTCAAGGACCGCTACCACGAGGCCGTCACGGCCAGTGGTGAAGCAGCCATCGAAAAGCAGCACGCCAAGGGCAAGATGACGGCTCGCGAGCGCATCGACCAGCTGCTGGACCAGGGTTCATTCGTCGAACTCGACGAGTTCGTGCGCCACCGCACCCACGCTTTCGGCATGGAAAAGAAGCGCCCGTACGGCGACGCCGTCGTCACCGGAACCGGCACCATCCACGGCCGCCAGGTCGCCGTCTACTCGCAGGACTTCACCATCTTCGGCGGCTCGCTCGGCGAGGTCGCCGGCGAGAAGATCATCAAGGTCATGGACCTCGCACTGAAGACCGGCGTGCCGATCATCGGCATCCTCGACTCCGGCGGAGCCCGCATCCAGGAGGGTGTCGTCGCGCTCGGCAAGTACGGCGAGATCTTCCGCCGCAACACCGCAGCCTCCGGCGTCATCCCCCAGATCTCCATCATCTGCGGCCCGGCTGCCGGCGGCGCGGTCTACTCGCCAGCCCTCACCGACTTCGTGATCATGGTCGACAAGACCAGCCAGATGTTCGTCACAGGACCGGATGTCATCAAGACCGTCACCGGCGAAGACGTCGGCATGGAGGAGCTCGGCGGCGCGCTCACCCACAACAAGGTCTCCGGCGTCTCCCACTACCTGGCGAGCGACGAGGCGGATGCACTCGACTACGCCCGCACGCTGCTCAGCTTCCTGCCGGACAACAACCTGGCTGAACTCCCGGTCTTCGAGAGCGACGTACAGCTCGAAGTCTCTGACAATGATCAGAAGCTCAACACGATCATCCCCGACTCCCCCAACCAGCCATACGACGTGAAGACCGTCATCGGGCACATCGTCGACAACGGCGACTTCCTCGAGACCCAGCCGCTCTTCGCGCCCAACATCGTCGTCGGGTTCGCCAGGGTCGAGGGTCGCTCCGTCGGCATCGTCGCCAACCAGCCGAACGCCATGGCCGGAACCCTCAACATCGAGGCCGGAGAGAAGGCCGCCAGGTTCGTGCGCTTCTGTGACGCGTTCTCGATCCCGATCCTCACACTCGTCGATGTTCCCGGCTACCTGCCTGGCACAGAGCAGGAATGGACCGGCGTCATCCGCCGCGGCGCCAAGCTGCTCTACGCATACGCCGAAGCGACCGTTCCGCTGATCACCGTCATCCTGCGCAAGGCCTATGGCGGGGCATACATCGTCATGGGTTCCAAGCAGCTCGGCGCAGACATCAACCTGGCCTGGCCGACCGCCGAGATCGCGGTCATGGGTGGGCAGGGCGCCGTGAACATCCTCTACCGCGCTGAAATCAAGGCAGCAGAGACCGCAGGCGAGGATGTCGCGGCCGTGCGCACACGCCTGGCAAACGAGTACACCTACAACGTGGCAAGCCCGTTCCTGGCGGCTGAGCGCGGCGAGCTCGACGGTGTCATCGAGCCGGCCGCCACGCGCGTGTCGATCACGAAGGCGCTGCGCGCCCTTCGCACCAAGCGCTCCAGCCTCCCGCCCAAGAAGCACGGCAACATCCCGCTGTAAGGGGCACCCATGACACCGACACACACGCCAGCCCAGGGCTCAGAGTTCGATCCAAGCGAGATCCACTTCGTCACCCAGCGGGTCAACGCAACCGAGGTCGCCGCGGTGACTGCGGTCATCCGCGGCTTGCTCCAGGAGGAGTCCGCCGACCTGCGCACGCCGACGCACGGCCAGAGCGCCTGGGAGGCGAGCCAGCGCCCGCTGCGCCAGCCGTTGACGCCAGGATACGGCCAATGGCGAGGCTTCAGGGGCTGAGCGGTTGCACCAGACTCGGAGTTTGTCCCCCCAAATGCCGACTATCGCCCCTGATATCAACGGGGCACTATAGATATTGCTAGGTGTAACTCATTGAGTTGACACCACCAATCATTCGCCCACTAGGGTAAGCAGGCGAATGTTTTGGGGGCGAGTCAGGGTAATATTCGGGTTGTTGCCCTGACTCGGATTTTCGGAAAAGGGGATCGATCGAAAGATCGGTCCCCTTTCTCGTATCCGGATGCCGTCGTCTCAGACGTGCGTTGTCGTCTCTGTTATATCTTAGGAAATCAGCGCGGTACCAGGCTGTCGAGGGATCTCCAGCCAGAGTTCCACCTCGTCGTCCTGCGAGTCCTGGCCGAGAGCGCTGGCGCTGGTATCAGCGCTACTGAGGCCCACTACCGTGATCGCCGTGCGAGAGGCGTCCGCCGCGGTGCGCGCGATGATCTTGTCTGCGTCTGTGCGCCCGATGGCCGCGGCAAGCTTGCCGAGGACAACGTCGAGTTCTTCGCCCTCGAGGTCATCGATACCGCCCTCGTCGAGCAGCGTCACGATCGCTCCACGGCGGCGTGCGGCCATCACCTGGTCACGCACAGCATCGTTCAAAAGCTTGCGTCCGCGGATCTCGTCCCTGATCGCCGCCTCCAGGTAACGACACTCCTGGCGTTGCATCTCCGTGAGCTCACCGTGGCGGTCGACGATCCGCCGCAGCATGGGTGCTGCCAGGCGGTTGGTGTGAGCGAGCCGCAGCTGGCGCTCTGAGAAGTGCGCTTCCTGGGCGGCCTGCCATTCCGTCGCTTCTCGCTCCGCCAGGGCGTACTGCCGCACGTCCCTGCCCGCTTTGGTCAGCGCGCGCGACAGCAGGGCCGCCGCCGCCACCCACACTGCGCTGCCGATCACGCCCATCGAGGCGAGAGCGCCGACTCCGGCCCACAATACGGTGTGCACAATCAGGAAACCGATGCCAACCCAGGCCAACTGCTGCTGCTTGCGGGTTGCCGTGATTGTCATGAGAGTCCCGACGGCGGCCACGTACCACGTCGCGTACCCGTTGTAGACAGCACCGTCGAGCTGGCTGGCCACGAGCAGCGGCAGCGCCAGGCACACCGCCACATTGAACAGCGCAAGCCACAGCGGCATCTTGGTCGGGCTTGTCGGCCACAGGCTCAGGATGGTGGCGGTGGCATACAACACCAGGCTCACCACAGCGGGCCCTGGCATGGCAGGCACCCCGATCGAATAGAGGCCGAGCACAATGTGGTAACCGGAGAACAGCGCCGCCAACCCGAGGATGAGTCGGCGAGAGAGCTTGATCATGCGCGCCCAGCTCTCTCGTCTCCATAGTCGGCCAGGTCAAGGTTCGGAAGATCGGCGGCGAACTGGCTGGACAGCGAGCTGTCGCCCTCTGGGTTCGGCCAGTCCAGCGTGACCGATGTTCCCTGGCCGATGGCCGTCTCGATGTGGGCGATACCGCCAACACTGGCAACGCGCTCCATGATGGAAATTCGCAGGCCCAGCCTGCCGCTTGGCACGGCATCCGGATCGAAGCCGATACCGGAATCGGTGATCACGATGGTGCAGCCGCCGTGGTCGTTGGCACTCATGGTCAGGCTCCTGACGAGCACGGCGTCTGGAGCACCGGCGTGCTGCATGCTGTTGAGCATCGCCTGGATGGTTGCAGAGAACAGCGCTTCGCTGGCCGCAACCGGAATGACGACGCAACCGATGCCTATTTCAGACACCGTGAACGGCAGCGACAGGGTATCCGCGGTCTGCTTGATCCTGGTGCTGAGCCGCGTGAATGGAATTGTCGCCTCATCGGCCAGCGGGGCGGCACCGGCCTCATCGAGGCGAGCGATGGCCTGCCTGGCCATACTGGCAGCGAGCTCCGCCTCCTTCGGCGTACTCACGGCAGCGGCAGAGAGCAACGTGGTCAGCACGCTGTCGTGCACGATGGCATCCACCTGGACCCGCTCCAGCTCTGTAGCGTGTTGCCTGACAGCGTTGGCGTACTTGTGCAGGGCATTCGACTGGGCGACATCCACCTCCGCCGTCGCGTGCCTGAGCATGTGGATGATGATGACGATGACCTGGCCGAGGATCACGGCGTACACGACGTCGAGTGTCGCGAGGCTGAGACTGGCGCCGCCACCCGACGGCAGCATCCGCACGAGTCCATAGATGACGGGTACGACGCTCGTGTAGATCGCGGCCGCGGCCACCGGGAACGCCAGGGCGGCGCAGGACGTCGCCACGGTGCATACGTACCACAGCCACGGGCGGCCATCGAGGGTATGGGCGGGATCCAGCACCAGCGTCGGCCAGGCCAGCATCGCGATGGCGTATGCCACCGCGACGAATGTTGCTGCCGCCCTGATGCCCACCTTGACGAGCGTTGCCAGCACGACCATGGCGATGCCGCCGTAGATCACGACGGCGAGCACAATGCCGAACTCTGTCTTCAGCTCCGCCTGCTGATGCAGCATGAGCGTCAGCGTCTGCAGCGCGAAGACCAGGCCGATGCCCCCGACCGACCGGGAGATGACTGTTTCGATCTGGCGTTGGCTGATCGGATTCAACGGTCGCTTCGCCTCGCCACGTGCGCCGCCGAGAATCTCGGCCGAGGCTGGAAGCCTAGGCGCGACCATCCCCGCCATCCGGGTCGAGTCCCGGAAGGATGCCGTCTTCAACTGCCCGCCGCAACAAGTCCACCTTTGTGGGCGCCGGACGACCAACCTCGACATACTTCACGCGAATGCGATCAAGATATTCACGAGCCGTTGAGTGCGCGATACCCAGCTGCATGGCCACCATCTTGAGGGGCAGGCCGGATGCATAGAGGTGCAGCACGTCCCGTTCCCTGCGCCCGAGCTGCGCCTTGGCGAAGTCGCGATCCGCGTCGATGGCGGTCGCCCACTCCAGGTTGTTGAGCACCTCGCCCCGCGCAACCGTGGCAACGGCAGCCATCACCGTCGTCGTCGGCGATGACTTGGGGATGACCCCTGCCGCGCCGGCCGCGAGAGCCTCGCGAACTGACGCGACCCTGTCGGCGATGCTGTGCACCAACACTGCGGCACCTGTCGACTGCACTAGATGCACGTTGTCGGTCACGAGGGATCCGTCACCGAGCGAGAGGTCGAGCACGATCACATCGCAGAGACGACCGTCAAGTCCCGTGATCAACGCGCGGGCGCTCTCGGCCGCGTAGATGACCTCGTACCCGGAATTCACGCACGCTGCGGCCAAACCAAGGCGCACAGACTCATGGTCATCGACGATCCCGACGCGAACAGGGCGGTCACTAATACCGGCAATGCCAGATGATGCTGTGGTCACGGTGGAGGTTATCCTTCGTTTCTATGTCTACGACAACGATAGCTAGTGCGAGAGGAGTGCGACGGCTTCGACATGGTGCGTATTCGGAAACAGGTCGAAGGCACGCAGGGTCTTCATCTGGTAGCCGTGCTCCGCAAACAGGGCAACATCGCGCGCCAATGCAACGGGATCGCAGGCAACATAGACAATCTGGCTCGGGGACAGTGCACCCAGCTGATCGACGACCTGTCGACCAGCGCCAGAGCGGGGCGGGTCGAGAATCACTGTTCCGGCGGCGAGGCGGCTGCGCTCAGCTGCACTGGCATCCTTGCTGATACGGGCCAGGTAACGGTCGACCCTGTCGGTCTGCGCGCTGGCGCCCATCCAGTCGGAGAGGTTCTCTGAAGCGAAGTCCGTCGCGGTTGCGTCGCTCTCCACCGAGGTGATGCGCGTTGCCGGTCCGAAGCGGTCGCCAACGGCCGCTGCCAGCAGCCCGACTCCACCGTAGAGGTCGAGGTTTGCGGCACGCGGATCGAACAGTGCTTCGTCGATGGTGTCCTGCACGGCCTTGTACAGCGTCTCGGCCGCACGGGCGTGCACCTGCCAGAAGCCGGTCACGTCGAGTTTGAACTCACGCTCGCCCACTCGCTCGGTGATCACGTTGCGCGGGCCAGGCTTGCGCTTGCCCTTGGCGTCGGTCTCAGCGACGATGACCTGGACACGGCCGGTGCTCGGTCCGACGATGTCGACCGATGCCGCACCGGGGAACCGTCCGTCAAGCGGCGCAGCCATTTCGACGTCGTGCGTGGCCAGCGGCAGGTCGTCCACCGCAATGATCTTGTGTGAGCGTGCGGCGTACGGGCCGACGAAACCGTCTTCTCCGACGTGCAGGCGAACCCTGGTGCGCCATCCGGTGCCGTCGAGCTCGTCGCCAGGAGAGGCGTTTGGTCCGACGGGCACGGCCTCGACCGCAACATCCGTCTCAATTTTTGCCATGCGCAACATGGCGTCGGCGAGAACCTGACGCTTCAGCTCTCGCTGGTGGGCGAGCTCAATGTGCCCGAATTCTGCGCCACCCGCACGGTTTTCAGGGGCGCGCTCGATAGCAGCTGCTGCCCAGACGTGGGGCTGGCGCTCTGGTGCTGGGGTGAGGACCTCGACGGTCTCCGCGCGCCAGAAGCTCTTGTGATTCGCTTCGGTGAGTCGAGCGCGAACGCGCTCCCCAGGCAGGGTGTCACTCACGAAGATGACGCGGCCCTCATGGCGTGCCACGAAGATTCCACCGTGGGCTACGTTGGTGACATCAAGCTCGAGTTCGGTGCCGACCTCTGATCCCGGAGTTTTCTGTGACGGTTGAGAGTTTCGGTTTGACTGCGTGCGATTGGTGCCCATATATCGATAATCCCACACCCCAGGAGTAGCAGCATGCGCCTCTTTTTGGCCTCCACCTCGCCCGCACGGCTTGCGCTGCTCCGATCCGCCGGCATCGAGCCGCTGCTGGCTGCACCGGATGTCGACGAAGATGCCGTTGCCGACGCTGCCGCCACCGCCGCCGGCGCGCCATTGGACCCCGCCACTCTCGTCGAGTTGCTGGCCAGGGCGAAGGCAGAGGCTGTCGCGAGTTCAGCAGCGGATGATGGCGCGGGGCGCACCGGGCTCATTCTGGGCGGCGACTCGATGTTCGTCGTTGACGGCGTGATCTACGGCAAGCCGCACACCAGCGAGAAGGCCACGGCCAGGTGGTTGATGCAGCGCGGCAAGACCGGGCAGCTCTACTCGGGCCACTGGCTCATCGAGCAGGTCGACGGCGTCACCGTGGCGGCCAACGGGGCCGTCGCCGTTGCAGACGTGACGTTCACCGACGATATGACGGATGCCGAAATCGATGCGTACGTCGCAACAGGCGAACCGCTCTTCGTCGCCGGCGCTTTCACCATTGACAGCCTCGGCGCACCCTTCATCACGCATATCTCCGGCGACCCGTCGACGGTGGTCGGGCTGTCGTTGCCGACGCTCCGCCGAATGGTGCGCGCGATGGGGCACGAGTGGTCGAGCCTGTGGAACCGTTCCTAGGAATCTGACGTTCTTGTAGGCATCCGCAGGAGAGACGCGTTCTTTTTTGTCGAACAGATCCAAAACAACGCACGAAGCGGGCAATAGGCTAGGGGACTGTGTCTCCTATAACGAAGGTTCTCATCGCCAACAGGGGCGAGATCGCAGTACGAGTGATCCGCGCCGCGAAAGACAGCGGGATTCTCTCCGTTGCCGTCTACGCCGACCAGGACCGTGACGCCCTGCACGCCCGCCTCGCAGACGAGGCATACGGGCTGGACGGAACAACGAGCGCAGAGACGTACCTCGTCATCGAGAAGATCCTCGCCATTGCGCGCCGCTCTGGAGCCGACGCAGTGCACCCCGGCTATGGGTTCCTCGCCGAGAACGCAGACTTCGCCCGCGCCGTGATTGCGGCCGGCATCACCTGGATCGGCCCGTCGCCTGAGGCCATCGAGAAGCTCGGCGACAAGGTGTCGGCCAGGCACGTTGCCCAGCACGTCGGCGCACCGCTCGCACCCGGCACGCTGAACCCGGTCTCCGATGCCTCAGAGGTGCTTGACTTCGTCGACACCCACGGACTGCCCGTTGCCATCAAGGCAGCATTCGGCGGCGGCGGCCGCGGCCTCAAGGTCGCACGCACCCGTGAAGAAGTCCCAGAGATGTTCGACTCAGCCACCCGCGAGGCGATCGCTGCCTTCGGACGTGGCGAGTGCTTCGTCGAGAAGTACCTCGACCAGCCGCGTCACGTCGAGACCCAGTGCCTGGCTGACGCGCACGGCAACGTCGTCGTCGTGTCGACTCGCGACTGCTCGCTGCAGCGCCGTCACCAGAAGCTCGTCGAAGAGGCCCCGGCGCCGTTCCTCACCGAGGAACAGACAGCACTGCTGTACAGCGCGTCGAAGGCCATCCTCAAGGAGGTCGGCTATGTCGGCGCCGGCACCTGCGAGTTCTTGATCGGCAAGGACGGCACCGTCTCGTTCCTTGAGGTCAACACCCGCCTGCAGGTTGAGCACCCCGTCTCAGAAGAGGTCACCGGAATCGACCTCGTCCGTGAGCAGTTCCGGCTCGCCGCCGGCGGCGTGCTCGACTACGACGACCCCATCGCCACCGGCCACTCCTTCGAGTTCCGTATCAATGGAGAGGATGCCGGCCGCGGCTTCATCCCCTCCCCCGGCCCGGTTCAGATCTTCAAGCCGGCCGGCGGACCCGGCGTGCGTGTCGACAGTGGCGTGCAGTCAGGCGATGTCATCTCCGGCTCGTTCGACTCCCTGCTGGCCAAGCTCATCGTCACCGGCGCCACTCGCGAAGAGGCCCTTGAGCGTTCGCGCCGCGCCCTCGATGAGTTCGAGGTCGCCGGCCTGCCCACCGTCTTGCCGTTCCACCGTGCGATCGTGCGCGACCCTGCTTTCGCTCCCGCCGACGGCGCACCGTTCTCGGTGTACACGCGCTGGATCGAGACCGAGTTCGACAACACCATTGAGCCATGGACCGGCACCCAGACCGACACAGAGGCGTCGCACAAGCGCCACAGCGTCGTCGTCGAGGTCGATGGCCGCCGCATCGCCGTCACCCTTCCGGTGCGTTTGCTGCCGGGAGCCGCCGCAGGCGCATCCGCTGGAGCAGCACCCAAGCGCCGCGCTGGGGCGCACGCGATCGACACCGCCACCGGCGATGCCGTCAAGGCGCCGATGCAGGCAACCGTCGTGAAGATGGCCGTCGCTGAGGGTGACACGGTCGTCAAGGGTGACCTGCTGGTCGTGCTCGAGGCCATGAAGATGGAGCAACCACTGACCGCACACAAGGACGGCATCGTCGGCAGCATCACCGCGGTTGTCGGAGCAACGGTGGCGTCGGGTCACCTGCTGCTCACCGTCGTGGACGCCGCAGCAGACGCCGCGTAAGCGTTCGCACTTAACACCGTTCGGCCCGCGCACTGCGGGCCGAACGCCGTTAAGCGCGTGTTCGTTCTGGGCTCTTTTTTCTGGGCTCGTTCTTCTGGGCTAGAGGACGACGTGCATGGCGCGCGCGGCATCCGAAATGGAGCCGGTGAGCGACGGGTAGACGGCGAACGCCCGCGCGACCTCGTCAACGCTGAGGCGATGTTCGACGGCCAGGGCCAGCGGGAAGATGAGCTCACTGGCCTTGGGGGCGACGATAACGCCGCCGATGACCGTGCCGCTGCCGGTGTGGGCGAACAGCTTCACGAAGCCGTCCTTGATTCCCATCATCTTGGCGCGCGGGTTCGACGCGAGCGGCAACTTGTAAATCTCGCCCTGCACGAGGCCGTCCTGAATCTGCTTCTCTGTCCAGCCGACCGTGGCGATCTCCGGCTGGGTGAAGATGTTCGACGACACGTTGCGAATCTCGATGGGGTTGACCGTGTCACCCATGGCGTGGAACACGGCGGTGCGCCCGGCCATTGAGGCAACGGATGCCAGGGGCAGCTGTGTCGTGCAGTCGCCGGCCGCGTAAATGTTGGGGACGGACGTGCGGGATACCCGGTTGACCCTGATGTGGCCGGAGTCGGTCATCTGCACCCCGGCCTCTTCCAGCCCGACGTCTGCGGTGTTGGGGATGGACCCGACGGCCATCAGGCAGTGGGTTGCCTCAACGGTGCGGCCGTCTGACAAGGTGGCGATCACGCCGGTCTCCGTGCGCACGACGGAGTCGGCACGCGACTTCGACAGCACAACCATGCCGTTGCGCTTGAACACGTCTTCGATGACGCGTGCGGCATCGACGTCTTCGCCTGGCAGCACCTGGTCGCGGCTGGAGATCAGCGTCACCTTCGCACCGAGCGCACGGTATGCGGAGGCGAACTCTGCGCCGGTCACGCCAGACCCAACGACGATGAGGTGCTCAGGCACCGCCTTCAAGTTGTAGAGCTGGGTCCAGGTGAGGATGCGCTCCCCGTCGGGAATTGCAGACGACAGGATGCGCGGGCTCGCACCGACGGAGACAATGATGGTGTCGGCGTCGAGACGTTCGAAGTCGGTTCCGGCGTCGCCGGGGGCGGTCGAGACAATCACACCGCTGGGCCCGTCGAGTCTGCCCTGTCCCTGGATGAGGCGCACTCCTGCCCTGATGAGGCTGGCCTTCATGTCTTCGGACTGCTGCCGCGCGAGCCCGAGCAGACGCTTGTTGACCGTGGCGAGGTTGATGGCAACCTCTGGGCGCGTCGGCTTTCCATTCTCTCCGCGTACGAAGAACTGCACGCCGAGCTCGGAGGCTTCCCCAATGGAGTTGGACGCCTCTGCCGTCGCGATCAGCGACTTTGAGGGGACAACGTCGGTGATGACGGCCGAGCCGCCGACGCCGACTCGCTCGACCAGGGTGACATCCGCTCCCTGCTGGGCGCCGGCAATGGCAGCTTCGTATCCGCCAGGCCCTCCGCCGAGTACAACAATTCTCTGCTTGCGTTCGAACTCGTAGGGCATGCCCCCATTCTTCCCTACCTGTGGACGTGCCGACAAACGGCTGGGGCCCGTGCTCTTTCGCGCGCGCCTGCAAAAACGCGCTGCTCAAAATCGATCGGGAATTAGAGTGGTGGAATGCTTACCCTTCTGACCAATCCTCTTGATGACCCCCAGACTGACCCGTTCGACGTTGCGCGGATTGCTGCAGAGCAGATCAGTGCTGCCACCGGTGTCGAACGACACGACATCGCGCTCACCCTGGGCAGCGGATGGGGCAAGGCTGCCGACTTGATCGGTGAGACCACCCACACCATTCCCGCACAGGAGATCACCGGATTCAGCGCACCGGCACTCGAAGGCCACGTCGGCACGCTCCGCTCTGTGCTGCTGCCGAGCGGCAAGCGCGCGCTCGTCATCGGCGCTCGCACCCACTACTACGAGAACCACGGCGTGCGTCGCGTCGTGCACAGCGTGCGCACCGCAGCGGCGACCGGTGCGACGACGATGATCCTCACCAACGGTGCGGGCGGCATCCGTGAGACCTGGACGCCGGGAACCCCCGTGCTCATCAGCGACCACATCAACCTGACGGCCGACTCACCGCTCGAGGGCGCCACCTTCATCGACCTCACCGACCTGTACTCGACGCGCTTGCGCGACCTGGCCCGCGACATCGAACCCAGCCTGGACGAAGGCGTCTACTGCCAGTTCCGCGGCCCGCACTACGAGACGCCGGCCGAAGTGCAGATGGCGAAGGCCATCGGCGGTCACATCGTCGGCATGTCCACCGCCCTTGAGGCAATTGCCGCCCGCCAGGCCGGTATGGAAATCCTCGGGATGTCGTTGATCACCAATCTGGCAGCCGGCATCCAGAAGACGCCGCTCAGCCACCAGGAAGTCATTGAGGCCGGCCGCGACGCCGAACCCGTGATCACCGCGCTGCTGGCGAAGATCGTGGCCGCACTGTGACCGGCGACCTGAGCCGCGGCCGGCACGCAGCGGGCCCAGACGAGAACTTCGAGCCGACCGACACCCGCACGGCGGCGCTCCCCGTCGTTCCTGACGAGTCGCAAGTCGAGTCGCCTGCGGATTCGCCGGCCGACGACATCACCGCGATCGCGACGGCCTGGCTGCTGCAGGATCCAGACCCGGAGACCCAGGCCCAGCTCCGCGCCCTGATCAACGCTTCCCGCGATGGAGACCAGGCGGCGACAGCCGACCTGCACTCCCGGTTCGACCATCGCCTGGCGTTTGGAACGGCTGGCCTCCGCGGCGAGATTGCCGCAGGCTCCAACCGGATGAACCGTGTGCTCGTGTCCCAGGCCGCCGCCGGTCTCGCCGCGTACCTGATCGGCGCTGCCCCTGCCGGCACCACGCCATCCGTCGTCGTCGGCTATGACGGCCGCAAGAACTCCCAGATCTTCGCCACAGACACGGCAGAGCTGATGGCGGGAGCCGGCGTCCGCGCCATCCTGCTGCCGCGCCTGCTGCCGACCCCCGTTCTCGCGTTCGCGGTACGGCACCTGAACGCCAGCGCCGGCGTCATGGTCACCGCCTCGCACAATCCACCCAACGACAACGGCTACAAGGTGTACCTCGGCGGCGATGACCACGGGTCGCAGATCGTCTCCCCAGACGACGCCGCGATTGCCGCCGAGATTCTGAAGGTCGCCTCAGAGCGCCTCGTTCCTGAGCTGCCCCGCGCCGCGTACGAAACCGCGGATGAGAGCGTCGTTCAGGCGTATGTCGACGCGACGGCGAGTCTCGCTCCTGCGCCACGCACCCAGGTCAATTCTGTGTACACCGCCTTGCATGGTGTCGGCTGGGACACCACCAGGCGAGTGCTCGAGAAGGCCGGCTTCGACCAGCCGACGCTCGTCGACGCGCAGATCGCCCCCGACCCTGCGTTCCCGACCGTCTCCTTTCCGAACCCGGAAGAGCCCGGCGCCATGGACCTCTCCTACGAGACCGCGCGCGAGGTCTCGGCCGAACTCATCATCGCCAACGACCCGGATGCCGACCGCCTCGCTGTCGCCATCCCCGACGCGGCAGAAGAGAGCGGATACCGTCGCCTGAGCGGCAACGAGGTCGGGGCGATCCTCGGCTGGCGCGCCGCGCGCATCGCCGCCGACGTGCAGGGAGATGGTGCAGCCGAAGGCACACTGGCCTGCTCGATCGTGTCGACCCCAGCGCTGAAGGCGGTAGCGGATGCCTACGGCCTCGGCTTTGCAGACACGCTCACCGGTTTCAAGTGGGTGTCTCGTGCCCCCGGCATCATCTTCGGCTTCGAGGAAGCCCTCGGCTACCTCGTCAACCCTGGCACGGTGCACGACAAGGACGGCATCTCCGCCGCTGTCGCGCTGCTCTCCCTGGTCAGTGAGCTGAAGGCTGATGGCTCAACGCTGGCGGAGCACCTCGACCACTTCGCAGAGACGTTCGGCTACTTCGCGTCAGGGCAGATCTCGGTTCGCGTGACCGACCTGTCCCAGATCAGCACCGTCATGACCAGGCTCCGCGACACTCCCCCGGCATCCGTCGGGTCTGTCGCCGTGTCGCGCATCGACGATCTGAGTGGCGGGTTCGCCGGGCTGCCGCCGAGCGACGTGCTGCGCATCTGGCTGGCAGACGGCTCCCGCGTCATGGTGCGGCCGAGCGGCACGGAGCCGAAGCTCAAGGTCTACCTCGACACCCAGAGCACCGATGGCACCGTCGCCGAGCGCAAGGCTGCGGCCACCGCGACCCTCGCAGAACTCGACCGCGGAATGCGCGCACTGATCGGCTGACGCCTGCGTGCACGGCATCCATTCGCAAGAAATCGACCTATACGTGCGCGTTTAGGTCGATTTCTTGCGATCGGAGCGCATTCGTCGAGGCGATGACCGGCGCACGGCGCCCCTTCCTGGCCCGCACGGCGATGCCCGCGCACAGGATGACAGCCAGGCCACCGACGATCGTCGGCCAGGTGAGGTCTTCGTGCAGCAGCAGGAACGCCCACAGGATGGTCAGCACCGGTTGCACAAGCTGCACCTGGCTCACCTGCGTCATGGGCCCGATCGCGAGCCCGCGATACCAGGCGAAGAAGCCGAGGAACATGCTCACCACGGCCAGATAAGCGAATGCGGCCCACTCCGTCGGCGTTCCCGTTGGTGGTTGCTGCACCGCAGCGGCGATGGTGAGGCCGAGCATCAACGGTGAGGCCAACACCAGTGCCCACGAGACGGTTTGCCAGGCGCCGAGTTCGCGGGCGAGCAAGCCTCCCTCTGCATAGCCGATCGCCGCGGCGACCACAGCGCCGAACAGCAGCAGGTCGGACGCCGTCAGTTGCGCGAAGCCACCGCCCTGCAGCGAGGCGAACGCGATCGCGACCATGGCGCCCACCCCGGCCATCACCCAGAACGATACCGGTGGGCGTTCCTTCCCACGGATGACCGCCATCACCGCTGTGGCAGCGGGGAGCAGGGCGATGACGACGGCGCCGTGACTCGCCGGAGCTGTCGTGAGCGCGAACGAGGTCAACAGCGGGAAGCCAAAGACGACGCCTCCGGCGACAACCGCCAGACGGACCCACTGGATACCGTGTGGACGTTGCTGCTTCGTCAGCGCCAGGGCGGATGCGGCGAGCACGGCGGCGACGACAGCCCTGCCAGATCCGATGAACAGCGGCGACAACCCGCCGAGGGCGATCCGCGTGAATGGCACGGTGAAGGAGAACGCGAGAATTCCCGCGAGTCCCCACCAGAGGCCCGCGTGAGACCGGGATATCACTGGCAACGCGATACGAGTAGCGCTACTGTCTACATTCATGGACAACGATAGCACCTCTCGGATTGTCGCCGACCTTCGCACCTGGATCTCCGCCGCTCCCGCCGGAGCGAAGCTTCCGTCGACACGTTCCCTGGTCGCCAGGTACGAGGCAAGTCCGGTGACCGTGCAGAAGGCGATGCGGGCGCTCACCGCGCAGGGCTTGATCGACAGCCGCCCTGGCGTCGGTACGTTCGTCCGTTCGGTGCGCACCGCACGCCCGCTCGACTACGGCTGGCAAACGGCGGCCCTGCGCCCACTCCACACCCGCTTCTCCACGTCGTCGTCGACGATGCGAACCGGCACGCACGGAGCGATCGCCCTGCACGCTGGATACCCCGACCGTGAGCTCCTGCCGGAGCGACTCGTTCGGGCAGCACTCACCCGCGCGGCGCGGGGCGACGCAGCACTCTTCCGCTCGCCAGCTTCTGGGCTTCCCGAATTGCAGTCGTGGTTCGCGACAGAGCTCGCTGCCGCCACTCCGGTCGGAATCACGCCCCCCACACCGAGTGATGTCATCGTGCTCCCCGGTAGCCAGAGCGGTCTCAGCTCGATATTCCGAGCCCTCGTCACCGCCGGACAACCCCTGCTCATGGAGTCGCCGACCTACGGCGGGGCGATCCTTGCGGCCGCACAGGCCGGCGTGCAGGTCATTCCCGTGCCCAGCGGCCCGAACGGACCTGAGCCCGACGTGCTCGCACGCGCGTTCGAGGAGAGCGGGGCTCGGGCCTTCTATGCCCAGCCAAACTATGCCAATCCCACCGGTGCACAATGGTCGCCGGACACGGCGAGCCAGATTCTGGACATCGTCCGCGCAGCCGGCGCCTTCCTCATCGAGGATGACTGGGCTCACGACTTCGGCATCACCACGACACCGACCCCCCTCGCCGCCCAGGATGACGCTGGACATGTCGTCTACATTCGCTCGCTGACCAAGAGCGTGTCTCCGTCCATCCGAATCGCCGCCGTCATCGCTCGCGGGCCGGCGCGTGAGCGGATCCTCGCCGACCGCAGCGCGTCGTCAATGTATGTGAGCGGCATCCTTCAGGCTGCTGCACTCGACGTGGTGACCCAGCCAGGATGGCAGACCCATCTCCGCGGCCTTCGACAGCAGCTGCGCTCACGCCGCGATCTGCTCATCGACAGCCTTCAGGAGCATGCGCCTCTCGCCCATCTCACCACCATCCCGGCAGGCGGGCTCAATCTCTGGCTCCGACTTCCGGACGGCACGCCTCTCGACCGGCTCGTGCGCGAATGCGAAGACGGCGGCGTACTCATCGCCGCCGGCAGCGAGTGGTTCCCGGCAGAGCCGGCTGGCCCGTTCGTCCGCCTCAACTTCTCGGGCGCCAATCCTGGCGCTTTTCCGGCGGGCGCACGCATCCTGGGCCAGGCCCTCGGTTCCTAAGCCAGCCGCATAAACCAGCTGCAGCCATACCGGCGGTAGCTAGCCCAGCGCCTTTTCGAGCTTGTCCGACAGCTCATCGAGGTCGAAGTAGTTGTCGATCACGATGACATCGGCGTTGGTCTTACCGATGAAGCCAACAAGCTCAGATGATGTCAGGATCACCTGCGCGTCGGCGGCCACCAGCGCAACGCTCGCGACATCGGTCGCCGTGACGTCGGCCTGGATGTCCAGCCGGTCGAGGGCGCGCTCCGCGTTTGTCTTGAGGATGGCGGATGTTCCGATTCCCGCTCCACAGATGGTTACGATTTTCATTCTGAATCCTCAGGTATGGAGCCGGCATCGGGAGCATTTTCGGCACGCGGAACGGCTGCGTCAGCCGAGATGGCACCGAGCAGAGAGCGAATCTCGTCGGCGTGCGTGGCGGCCCGAATGGCCGGGATGACGCTCGGGTCGTTGAATACGTTGGCGAGTTCTGACACGAAGCGCACGTGTTCGTCAGAGCTGGTCACGGCCAGGCCGAGCACAACGCCAACAGGGTCATTGTGCGGATGCCCGAACGCCACGGGCTCGGCCAGGGTCACGACGCTCAGTCCCTCGGCCACAACGTCCCCACCCGGCCGCGCGTGTGCAAGGGCCAGCCCGGGCGCAATCACGATGTAGGCGCCGAATTCGTCGATGACGCCGATCATGCGGCCGGTGTAGTCGGCGGTCGTTGAGCCAGACCGCTGCAGCGCATCACCGGCAAGCGTGATCGCTTCGCGCCAATCGGACGCGTGCGCACCAATTGCGATTGCGGAGTCAGGCAGTGGAGGAAGGGACATGGCTGCTTTCGAGGAGCGCGGCACGATGGACGAACGCGAGGTTAGGCGCGGCTGAACCCGGCGACGATGGCATCACTGAGTTCTTCCCGGTCTTCCAGCGCCAGGAACGATGCGGAGACGGCGTTGTGCTGAAACACTTCGAAGTCGTCGAGGTCGTAGCCGAAGGCATCGCTGAGCAGCGAGAGCTCGCGGCTCAGCGAAGTGTTGCTCATGAGTCGATTGTCCGTGTTGACCGTGACGTGGAAGCCCAGCTGGTACAGCAGGTCGAACGGGTGGTCGAGCAGGTCGTCACCCCACGCGGCGATGGCGCCGGTCTGCAGGTTGGAGGAGGGGCTGAGCTCGAGCGGGATCTCGCGGTCGCGCACCCACTGCGCCACCGAACCGAGCGTGACGTAGGTGTTGTCGTTGTCTTCGCGTTCGATCGAGATATCTTCGGCCAGGCGCACACCGTGGCCGAGGCGCAGTGCGCGACCGTCGACCAGGGCGCTGCGGATGCTCTCAACGCCGTCTGCCTCTCCGGCATGAACCGTGACGGGGAACAGCTCGCTGGCCAGGTAGTCGAACGCAGCCTTGTGGTTGCTGGCGGGGAAACCAAGCTCTGCACCGGCGATATCGAAGCCGACGACGCCGTTCGCGCGGTGGCGCACAGCGAGCTCCGCAATCTCGAGGCCGCGGCCCGCGTGGCGCATTGCGGTGAGGAGCTGGCCAATGCGAATGCGGGCGCCAGCCTTCTTGACACTCTCGATGCCGGCCTCTATACCCTCCTGCACCGCCTCAACGGTCTCGTCGAGGGTGAGCCCGCGCGCGAGGTGCTGCTCTGGCGCCCAACGAATCTCGCCGTAGATCACGCCGTCTACAGCGAGGTCTTCGACGAACTCGCGTGCGACCCGTACGAGACCCTCGCGGGTCTGCATGACGCCGGTCGTCACCTCGAAAGTCTTCAGGTATTCAACGAGCGAACCGGAGTTCGACTGGGATGCGAACCACTCGCCGAGCGCTGCGGCGTCGGTGACGGGCAGTTCCATGCCGATCGCGTCGGCCAGCTCAATAATCGTCTGGGGGCGCAATCCGCCATCAAGGTGATCGTGCAGGGAGATCTTGGGCAGCGCGTTGATGCTGATGCCCGTGCGTGGCAACAGGAATACCTCTGAGTTCGTGTTCACGTCACTAATCTACCGGCGTGAGGCGAACTGAGTCGCTCTGAAACCTGAACGAGCGCTGCACGTTCTCCCCGATGGCAGGGCGTTGGCCTAGCGACCGATGCGCTCGGCGATCAGGGGGCCACCATCGAGAATCGGCTCACCTGGATCACCGATGCGCCAGGCGCCCTCGATGGCCTCGAGTGCGCGAGCGAAGCGCTCCGGCTCGTCGGCGCTGAGCGTGAACAGTGGCTGGCCGGCGCGCACAGGAGCACCGGGCTTCACGTGCAGGTCGATGCCGGCAGCGTGCTGCACTGGGTCCTGCTTGCGTGCCCTGCCTGCACCGAGACGCCAGGCGCCGATTCCGAAGGGCAGCGCCTGCTGCTCGACGAGCACGCCGTCGCGATCGGCGGTGACGACGTGGCTTTCACGCGCGACGGGCAGCGCGGCATCCGGGTCTCCACCCTGCGCGCGAATGACTGCACGCCACTTGTCCATGGCGCGTCCATCGGTCAGTGCTGCCTCAACGTCGACATCCGTCTTGCCGACGAGCGCCAGCATCTCCCGCGCAAGTGCAACGGTGAGCTCGACGACGTCTGCTGGCCCGCCGCCGGCCAGTACCTCCACCGATTCGCGCACCTCGTTCGCGTTACCGATGGCCAGGCCGAGTGGCACGTTCATATTGGTGAGCAGAGCGGATGTCGCCACGCCGGCATCCTCGCCGAGTTCGACCATCGTGCGGGCGAGTTCGCGAGAGCGCTCGATGTCTTTCAGGAATGCACCAGAGCCGAACTTCACGTCGAGCACCAGCGCGCCGGTGCCCTCAGCGATCTTCTTCGACATGATCGAGGAAGCGATGAGCGGAATGGCCTCGACAGTTCCCGTGATGTCACGGAGGGCGTACAGCTTGCCGTCTGCTGGCGCGAGCCCGCTGCCAGCGGCGCAGACGACGCCGCCCACATCGCGGAGCTGGGCCAGCATCTCCTCGTTCGTGAGGTTCGCCCGCCAGCCGGGGATGGACTCCAGCTTGTCGAGCGTGCCGCCGGTGTGGCCGAGGCCACGGCCGGACAGTTGGGGAACGGCCGCACCGAACACGGCGACGAGCGGCATGAGCGGGAGGGTGATCTTGTCGCCGACGCCGCCGGTGGAGTGCTTGTCGGTCGTCGGCTTCCCGAGTCCGTCGAAGCTCATCCGCTCACCGCTGGCGAGCATCGCCATGGTCAGGTCGCGGATCTCAGAGCGACTCATGCCGTTCAGGAAGATGGCCATGGTCATGGCCGCCATCTGTTCGTCGCCCACATACCCGCGCGTGTACGCGTCAATGAGCCAGTTGATCTGCGCCGTGCTCAGTTCACCCTTGTCGCGCTTGGCGTGGATCAGGTCGACGGCGTCGAACGACTCAAGCGCGATACCGGCGTTCGAGGCACTCATTCGGTGTCCGCCCTGTACTCGTCAAGCTGCCTCGGCCCGAATGCGTCGGGCAGCACCTCGTCGATCGTGCGAATGCCAGACACCGTCTCCAGCAGCATGCCGGCGGCGGAGTGCTCGAACAGAAGCTGTCGGCAGCGGCCGCACGGCATCAGCACCCCACCGGTGCCGTCGACACAGGTGAACGCCACCAGGCGGCCGCCGCCACCCATGATGAGGTCGGTGACCAGTGAGCACTCAGCACACAGCGTGACGCCGTACGAGGCGTTCTCGATGTTGCATCCGCTCACCACACGACCATCGGTCGTGATCGCCGCCGCCCCGACGGGGAACTTTGAGTACGGCGCGTACGCCTTACGCATGGCGGCGTCTGCGACGGCGCGCAGCGCATCCCAATCGATGGCTGACACCTGGTTGTCGGATACTGAATCCACGCTCTGACTTCCTGCCTACGACTTTATGTACGGTTTACCGGATGCGGCCGGGCCTCTGGACTTGCCCACCAGCCCCGCCACGGCAAAGATCGTGACCAGGTACGGCAGCATGAGCATGAACTCGCTCGGCACCGGGGACCCGATAATGCTGAGCACGTTCTGCAGGTTGCTGGCGAAGCCGAACAACAGCGCGGCGAGCGTGGCCCTGATGGGATCCCAGCGGCCGAAGATGACGGCGGCCAGGGCGATGAACCCGGCGCCCGCTGTCATCTCCTTACCGAAGGCGCCCACCGAACCAAGCGTGAAGTACGCGCCGCCGAGTCCGGCGATCGCGCCGGCGAGTGAGACGTTCCAGAACCGAGTCGACGTCACATTGATACCGACGGTGTCTGCCGCCTGCGGGTGCTCACCGACGGAACGAAGTCGGAGTCCCCAGCGCGTGTGGAAAATGCCGAAGTACACGGCGGCAACGGCGATGTACATGATGTACACGATGAGCGTCTGACGGAAGAAGACAGGCCCGATGATCGGGATCTCAGACAGCAGCGGAATGTTGATCCTGTCGAACCGCGGCGGCTGGTTGAGGGTCGCGGCGTTCGGGGCAAGCACCTGGGAGTAGAGGAACCCGGTGAGACCGGTGACGAGCACGTTGAGCACCACACCGACGATGACCTGGTCAACGAAGTACTTGATCGCGAACGCGGCGAGCACGAACGACACCAGCACACCGGCGACCATGGCAGCCACCAGACCGAGCAGCGGCTGACCGGTGAGCGAGGCAACCAGGGCAGACGTGAAGGCGCCGGCGAGCAGCTGACCCTCGATGGCGACGTTGACGACACCGACGCGCTCAGAGATCACGCCGCCGAGCGCACCGAAGATGAGCGGCACGGCCAGGCTTAGCGACCCGAAGAGCAGTCCGGGGACGGGGATCGTCGCACCAGCGGATGCCCAGGCCAGGAAGCCGAGCAGCGCCAGGAACGCAAACACCGAGATGAGCCAGAGTGGCGTCTTGCGGTGCGTCTGCACCATCCAGACGCTCAGCAGGGTGATCGCGAGCAACAGGATCGTCACGACGATACCGGTGGCCCTGGTGGGCAGCAAGAGATCGGGCAGCTGGATCAGGTCGTCTGAGGTGGACAGCTGCATGGTGCTGACACCGTCACGGCCGAAGACGACAAGCAGCACGAACGAGAGCAGGGTGAACACACCGAGTGCGATCGGCGTTTTCCAGCTCTTGATCATGGCGACGGCGGGTCCGGCAGTCGGTTCAACCGGCTGGGTGGGCTGTGAAACGTGGGCTACCGTACTCACTTTGCAGCCACCTCCTTGGTGACAGACGGGAGTGCGCGGCGCGGAGTTGAGCCCGGCGCCGGCAACCGGAAGATCGCGCGCACCAGCGGCGGTGCTGCGATGAAGAGAACGATGAGTGACTGCACGACGAGCACGATGTCGACCGGAACACCCTCGGCCGCCTGCATGGCGAAGCCACCAGCCTTGAACGCACCGAACAGGATGCCGGCGACGAAGACGCCCCACGGCTTCGAGCGACCGAGCAGCGCAACGGTGATGGCGTCGAAGCCGATGCCGGAGTCGATGCCGGCGCCGAAGCCACTTGTGGTTGTACCGAGGACCTGGTTGATTCCAGCCAGGCCGACGAGGCCACCAGAGAGCAGCATCGCGTAGACGTACATGCGGCTGACGTGGATGCCGGCAACGCGCGCAGCGTTCGGATTCACACCGACTGCCTTGAACTGGAAGCCCAGGTTCGAGCGGGAGAGCAACCACCAGGTGAAGATCGTTGCCGCGATCACCAGGATGAAACCGAAGTGCAGGTTGTAGTTCGGACCGAGCAGGTCGAAGAACACGGCCGTCTCCTTGGCCGCCGGGCTCTTCGGGTTGTTCGATCCAGGCGTCTTCAGGAATCCGTCGCGCAGCAGGTAGCTGACCAGGTAGAACGCCACATAGTTGAGCATGATCGTGGTGATCACCTCATGGGCTCCGGTGCGGGCTTTCAGCAGCCCGACGATTCCGCCCCAGAGCGCACCGCCCAGGATGCCGGCGACGAGCGCGACGACCATGTGGAGGCCGTACGGCAGGTCGAGTGCGAACGCCACCCAGCCGCCGAGGGCCGCTGCGATGAGCATCTGGCCACGGCCACCGATGTTGAACAGTCCGACGCGGAAGCCCAGCGCGACACCGAGGCCGGCAGCGATCAGCGGTGTGGCGAAGGTGAGCGTCTCGGTGAGTGGCTTGATGCCATCAGCGAATGACGGGCGACGGAAGTTGTAGATCGAGCCCTGGAAGAGCGCAGAGTATGCCCCTGACACCGAGTTCCACACCGCGGAGAGCAGGTCGCCAGGACGCGAGAAGAAGTATCCGGCGCTGGCCTGCACCTCTTTGTCGGTGAACGCGATCATGATCGCGCCAACAATGAGTGCGAGCACGACGGCAAGGACGGAGATGATCGCGCTGCCCGTCGTGATCTCGCGGAACATGGTGTGCCAGCGTGAAGGTTCCTCCACCTGGACTGGTTTGTCGGGCACGTGACTGTCGCTCATGCGGCAGCTCCTTCTCCTGCGGGCGATTCGCCAGCCATCATGAGACCAAGGTCAGAGCGGGGGGTGTCTCCTGGGACGATGCCGATGATGCGTCCGCGGTACATGACCATGATTCGGTCGGCGAGGGCTGCAACCTCGTCCAATTCTGTTGAGATGACGATGACCGGCGTGCCGGCATCGCGAGTGGTGACAATGCGTTCGTGGACGAACTCGATGGAGCCGACATCGAGGCCACGGGTGGGCTGGGCCGCGACGAACAGGCGGAGGTCGCGGCTGAGTTCGCGGGCGAGCACCACCTTCTGGGCGTTTCCGCCCGACAACTGACTGACCTTCGTCTCGATGCCCTGCGAGCGAACGTCGAATTCCTTGATCTTCTCCTCGGCGAATGTCGCCAGGTAGTCAAGCTGCAGGTTCCAGTGCTTCACGAACGGCTCCGTGTCGGAGCGGTCGAGCATCAGGTTCTCTGCAATGGTGAATTCGCCGACCAGGCCATCTTCGTTGCGGTCTTCAGGCACAAAGCCGACGCCGGCGTTGAGTACCTTGCGCACAGAGAGCCCACGCAGCGATTTTCCGTCGAGAGAGATCTCCCCGACGACACGCGGCTGCAGGCCGAGAAGCGCTTCGGTGAGTTCGGTCTGGCCGTTGCCCTGCACGCCGGCGATGGCGAGGATCTCGCCTTCCTTGACGTCGAAGCTGACGTTGTCGACGACGATGTTGCCCAGCGGGTCGAGCACGGTGAGGTTTGTGACGACCAAGGCCGGCTTGCCCGGCGTGGCCGGAGCCTTGTCAACGGTGAGGTCGACGGCACGGCCGACCATCATCGTGGCCAGCTCTTCGTTGCTGGCTGTCGGCGATGCTTCGCCAACGACCTTGCCCAAGCGGATGACGGTGATCCGGTCAGCGACTTCGCGCACCTCCCGCAGCTTGTGCGTGATGAACACGATGGAGGTACCGGTCTCCTTGAGCTGGCGCATGATGGCCATGAGCTCATCGGTCTCCTGCGGGGTGAGCACAGCCGTCGGCTCATCGAAGACCAGCACGCGTGCGTTCTGAGACAACGCCTTGATGATCTCAACGCGCTGCTGCACGCCAACGGGCAGGTCTTCGACAAGCGCATCGGGGTCAACGTCGAACCCGAAGCGGTCTGAGATCTCCCGCACGCGCTTCCGCGCCGCGGCCAGGTCGAGCCGACCACCGAATTTGGTCTCTTCGTGCCCGAGCATCACGTTCTCCGCCACGGTGAAGACGGGAATCAGCATGAAGTGCTGGTGCACCATGCCGATGCCGGCGCCCATGGCATCGCCGGGTCCTGAGAAGCGCTGGACGGTGTCGTCCAGCAAGATCTCGCCCTCGTCGGCCTGGTACAGGCCGTAGAGAACGTTCATGAGCGTGGACTTGCCCGCGCCATTCTCGCCAAGGAGGGCGTGGATCTCGCCGGCCTCGACAGTGAGGTTGATGTGGTCGTTCGCGACCAGGGCACCGAATCTCTTCGTGATACCGCGAAGTTCAAGCTTCATAATTCCTGATTCTATTGAGTGGACCAACGAATGCATGCTCGTCTGCACCAAAGTTGTGCCGTCTCGGTACTCGCCGCTCATATGTTAGCGAAGGGACGCGACTGAGCCGGGGGCGCCGCCCCTCGGCGACGCTCTCGACCCCGCCTTAACGAAGTTGGGGAGGCCAGCAATCGCTGGCCTCCCCCTCCATGTATATCTGTGTTGCTGTACTGCTGTGTTGCTCTACTGCGTGATAGCGAGAAAGAGTTACTTCGGTGTTGCGGGCGACTCGACCGTGATCTTGCCGCTGATGATGTCTGCCTTCAGTGCGTCTACTTCCTTGACGAGAGCAGGGTCAACCTTGGACTCCCAGTCGTGGAGCGGTGCGAGGTCAACGCCCTTGTTCTCCAGCGTTCCGATGTACGGGTCAGCTGAGAAGTCGCCGCCTGCCGCGTCAACGATGATCTGCTGGGTGGCATCCGTCATCTGCTTCATGACTGAGGTGAGGTACAGCGGCGCGAAGTCAGGCGCGGTCTCGAAGAGGTCGCTGTCGACACCGATGATGGCGACGTCCTTGCCGGAGTCTTCGATGGCCTGGGCAGTGCCCTGGAAGAGCGGGCCGGCGACCGGGAGGATGATGTCTGCGCCCTGGTCGATGAAGCCCTGGGTGATGACCTTGCCCTGGTTGATGTCGTCGAACGAACCGGCGAAGTTACCGGTCTGAGCGTCTTTGTCCCAGCCGAGGACCTTGACGTCAGTGCCCTTTGCCTCGTTGTAGTACGCGACGCCGTCAGCGAAGCCATCCATGAAGATGGTGACGGACGGGAACTGCTGGCCGCCGTACGTGGCGACGGTTCCGGTCTTGGTGGTTCCTGCAGCCAGGTAGCCGGCGAGGAATGCGGCCTGCGCGGTGTCGTACAGAACCGGCTTCACGTTGTCGAGTGTCAGCGGGCTGAAGTCGTCGTTCGACAGCGAGGAGTCGATGATGGCGTACTCGACGTCGGTGTTGTCCTGTGCGGAGTCGCGCGTGGCGTTGGCCAGTGCGAAGCCGACGGTGAGGATGAAGTTACAGCCCTGGTCGACCATGCTGCTGACATTGCTGTCGTACTGGTCGTCGGACTTTGACTCTGCCTGCTTGAACTCGACGCCGAGTTCATCGGCAGCCTTGGTCATGCCGTCGTAGCTCGACTGGTTGAAGGACTTGTCGTCGAACCCACCGAAGTCGGAGACGATGCAGGGCAGGAAGTCCGCCGCAGCTGCGCTGCCCGAGTTGTCTTCAGTCGGGGCAGGGGCACACGCGGCGAGCAGTGCGACTACTCCCAGCGCGGCAAGGCCGCCAAGCGTGGCCTTACGGGTCGTGATTGTCAAAATGACCTCCAAGATGCGCCCTGCGGCGGATCGCACGGGCTGTGTGGAGTCAACGTTACCGAATGTTGCACTGCTCAGATGAGCAAACTGGGGCTACGAACGAATGGTTACAAAGTCGCTACATTTCAGGCGACTGTTCGTAACAATTACCCCCCTCAACACCGCTCTGTGAGCGACGCCTGCCCTACTTCGGCGTCGAGGGTGACGTCACCGTGATGGTGCCGTCGATGATCTCGGAGCGCAGCCCGTCGATCTCCGCGTCGAGCTCGGCCGATACCCGGTTGGCAAGATCGTGATAGGGCGCGATCTCAACGCCGCCGTTCGCGAGAGTGCCGACGAATGGGGTGTTGTCGAATGTCCCGTCGATGTCGTCGCCGACGATCTTCACCACGGCATCCTGGGTGTTCTTCAAAACGCTGGTCAGCAGGACGGGCTTGAACTCAGCCGGCAACGTGTCGTAGCCGTCGTTGTCGACCCAGATCACGGCGACATCGGTGTTCTCGGCTGCGGCAGCCGCTGCACCCTCGCCCACCTGCCCTGCGACAGGCAGGATGACATCCGCTCCCTGGTCGATGAACGCCTGGGTGTACGTCTTTCCCTTATTGATGTCTTCGAAGTCACCCGTGAACGTGCCGTCCTGGGCTGCCTTGTCCCAGCCGAGCACCTGCACGCCGGTGCCATGCACCTCGTTGTACTTCGCGACGCCGTCGACGAAGCCGTCCATGAAGAGGGTGACAGGGGGCTGGTTGCCGCCGCCGAAAGTGGCGACCTTGCCGGTCTTGCTCACGCCGGCAGCCAGGTAGCCGGCCAGGTATGCCGCCTGCGCCGTGTCGAAGACGATGGGCTTGATGTTCTCTCCGTCGACCTGCTCATCGACGATAGAGAAATGCACATCGGGGTTGGCCGTCGCCTCTGCGATTGTCGCATCGGCCAGCTCCCACCCGACAGTCAGCACGAACTGGCATCCGGTATCGACGGCCTGGGTGACGTTGGGCGCGATGTCACTCTCGGAGTTCGACACGATGGCGTTCACATCGATGCCGAACTTCTCCTCTGCCGCCTGCAGCCCTTCCCAGCTTGACTGGTTGAAGGAGCGGTCTTCCAACCCGCCGGAATTCGTCACCATCCTGGCGCAGTAGTCGGCCTCAGACGACGCGCTGTCCGTGCTCGGAGCTGGCGCGCATGCCGCGAGCATGGCAACGGATGCCAGGGCAACGGTGATTGGGATGAGACGACGGCGTGACATGGAACCCCTCTGTATCCTGCAACGGATGTGTCCTGCAATATTCAGCGCGCCTCATGGCCACGCTGGGATCGATCTTAGAGAACGTCGCTCGAGCCCGATAGCTTGAGTGCGTCGACGACGGACTTTACCTTCTGCGCGTTCGCGCTGGTGGTAACCAGGAGTGCGTCTGGCGTGTCGATCACGACGATGTCTTCGACGCCGATGAGCGCGATCATGCGACCGGTGTGGCTCACGACGATTCCGCTGCTTGAGTCGGCAAGCACGCGGGCGCCCTCCCCCAGGATGGCGAGGTCACGCTTGCGTCCGCCGGAGTGCAATTTGGCAATGGAGGCGAAGTCGCCGACGTCGTCCCAGTCGAACTGGCCGGGGATGACGGCAAGGCGACCGGCTGCCGCGGCCGGCTCTGCGACCGAGTAGTCAATGGCGATCTTCTTCAGCGTCGGCCAGACCTTGTCGACGACGGCGCCGCGTTCAGGGGTGTCCCATGCTTCGGCGAGTTCGAGGATGCCGGCCAACAGCTCCGGTTCTGACTCACCGAGCTCTTCGAGCAGGCGGTCGGCGCGGGCAATGAACATGCCGGCATTCCATAGGTAGTGGCCGTTGTTCACGTACTTCTTGGCCGTGGCGAGGTCAGGCTTCTCCACGAACGAGTCAACGGAGAGCGCGCTCGGGGCGCCCTCGATCTCCAGCTGCTTCGCACACTTGATGTACCCGAAACCAATGGAGGGCTCGGTGGGCTGGATGCCGATGGTCGCGATGTAACCGGCATCGGCGGCAGCAACGGCCTCCGCAACGGCAAGTCGGAACAGCGGCTCGCTCTTGATGACGTGGTCGGCGGCGAACGAGCCGATGATGACGCCCGGCTCGCGCTTGTTCAGGATGGCGGCGGCGAGACCGATGGCAGCAGACGAGTCGCGCGGCTCGCTCTCCAGCACCACGTTCTGGTCTTCAAGCTCTGGCAGCTGGGCTTCAACGGCTGCGCGGTGTGCCCTGCCTGTGACAACCATGACGCGGCCGGGGCCAGACAGCGGCACCAGCCGGTCCCAGGTGTCGCGCAGCAGGGTCTGGCCGGAGCCGGTGAGGTCGTGCAGGAATTTGGGGGCATCCGCTCGGGAAAGCGGCCACAGCCGCGAGCCGATTCCGCCCGCGGGAATAACGCTGTAGAAGCGGTCAATCGGTCGGTTGGAAGTGCGCATCAGGCCAGACTAGCCGGTGGTGTGCGTTCGGGCATGGGAGCTCGAACCCGCCTCGCGTGTCAGGAGGGTCTCGCCGATTAGGGTGTCCTAAACGGCGCGCGCGCTTCAGCCACAACTAGACTGGACCCACGTGCTCATGGAGCATCGACTGCCCCTGTTCAATGGGGCACTACTCAGCCAGGGAGGGTTGTTCATGCCAGATACGACGGCAGGAACACTGACATCTCAGCAAAGGACGACGTCGCGTCGCCCCGCAGGAACCTTGTACAGGGGCCGCGAGGGCATGTGGTCGTGGGTTCTTCACCGCATTACCGGTGTCGCAATCTTCTTCTTCTTGCTGGTGCACATTCTCGACACCGCGCTGGTGCGCGTGAGTCCCGAAGCGTACAACGCAGTGATCGGAACCTATCAAACGCCCATCATGGGCCTCGGCGAAGTGGCCTTGGTCGGGGCAATCGTGTTCCACGCATTCAATGGTTTGCGCATCATCCTGATCGACTTCTGGAATGCGAAGTACTCGAAGATCATGTTCTACATCGTCATCGCACTCTGGGTGATCACGATGCTGGGCTTCGCTCCCCGCCATCTCATCAACGTCTTCAGCCACTAGGAGGGGGAACACAATGTCAACCACCATCGAAGCCCCCCGCAGCCCGTACTCCCGTGACGCACGCGCCAAGCGCGGTGTGAACTGGGAGAAGTGGGGCTGGATCTACATGCGCGTCTCCGGCGTGCTGCTCGTTGTGCTGATCTTCGGCCACCTCTTCGTCAACCTGATGCTCGGTACGGGTGTCAGCGCCCTCGACTTCGCGTTCGTCGGCGGCAAGCTGTCCGACCCGTTCTGGAAAGTCTGGGACGTGCTGATGCTGTGGCTCGCCCTCATTCACGGCGGCAACGGCATGCGCACCATCGTCAACGACTACGCCACCAGCCGCACGACGCGCGGCATCTTCAAGGGCGCAATCCTCGCGGCAGTCGTCGTGCTGATCGTGCTCGGCACCCTCGTCGTCTTCACGTTCGACCCCTGCCCGGCCGGCGCGCCAGCCGACCTTCTTCCCTCGTTCTGCCCGGCCAGCTAGGAGCTGCAAAAACCCACCATGACTACGGATGCATCAGTGACAGCGCCCGCGGAGTCCACCGTTATTGACGGCGTGCACTACCACCAGTTCGACATCGTGATCGTGGGAGCCGGTGGCGCCGGTATGCGTGCCGCCATCGAAGCCGGCCCCAATGCCCGCACTGCGGTCATCTCGAAGCTCTACCCGACCCGGTCACACACCGGTGCCGCGCAGGGTGGCATGGCTGCCGCCCTCGCCAACGTCGAGGAAGACAACTGGGAGTGGCACACGTTCGACACCGTCAAGGGTGGCGACTACCTGGTTGACCAGGACGCGGCGGAGATCCTCGCGAAGGAAGCCATCGACGCGGTCATCGACCTCGAGAACATGGGTCTGCCGTTCAACCGCACGCCTGAGGGCAAGATCGACCAGCGTCGCTTCGGTGGACACACCCGTGACCACGGCAAGAGCCCGGTTCGTCGGGCCTGCTACGCCGCAGACCGCACCGGCCACATGATCCTGCAGACGCTGTACCAGAACTGCGTCAAGCGCGGCATCAACTTCTTCAACGAGTTCTACGTGCTCGACCTGATCATGACCAACGTCGACGGCGTCGACCAGCCGTCTGGTGTTGTCGCATACGACCTGTCGAGCGGCGAGCTGCACGTCTTCCAGTCCAAGGCGATCATCTTCGCCACCGGCGGTTTCGGCAAGATCTTCAAGACGACCTCCAACGCACACACCCTTACGGGCGACGGCGTCGGCATCATCTGGCGCAAGGGCCTGCCGCTCGAGGACATGGAGTTCTTCCAGTTCCACCCGACCGGACTCGCCGGCCTCGGAATCCTCCTCACAGAGGGCGCCCGCGGCGAGGGAGCAATCCTCCGCAACGCCTCTGGTGAGCGGTTCATGGAGCGCTACGCCCCGACTATCAAGGACCTCGCACCCCGCGACATTGTCGCGCGCTGCATGGTGAAAGAGGTCGCAGAGGGTCGCGGCGCTGGTCCGAACAAGGACTACGTCTACCTCGACTGCACGCACCTCGGTGCAGAGGTGCTCGAGACCAAGCTGCCAGACATCACGGAGTTCGCACGCACCTACCTCGGTGTCGACCCGGTCACAGAGCCGGTGCCGGTCATGCCGACCGCGCACTACGCGATGGGTGGCATCCCCACCAACGTCAACGCCGAAGTGTTGCGCGACAACACCACCGTCGTTCCCGGCCTGTACGCCGCCGGCGAATGCGCCTGCGTCTCCGTGCACGGCTCCAACCGCCTCGGCACCAACTCGCTGCTCGACATCAACGTGTTCGGCAAGCGTGCAGGCAACAACGCCGTCGAGTACGTGAAGACGGCCGAGTTCACCCCGCTCCCAGAAGACCCCGCCGGTTTCGTGCGCGGCCTGCTGGAGAGCATCCGCACCTCGACCGGCACTGAGCGCATCGCAGTCATCCGCAAGGAACTGCAGGAGATGATGGACCAGAAGGCCCAGGTGTTCCGTACAGACGAGTCCCTCGCCGAGGTCACGCAGACCATCCACCTGCTGCGCGAGCGCTACAAGAACATCGGCGTGCAGGACAAGGGTCGTCGCTTCAACACCGACCTGCTCGAAGCCGTTGAGCTCGGATTCCTGCTCGACCTCGCAGAGGTCGTCGTCTTCTCCGCCCGCAACCGCAAGGAAAGCCGCGGCGGACACATGCGCGACGACTACCCAGACCGCGACGACGCGAACTACATGAAGCACACGATGGCGTACCTGACCGGCGACCCGCATTCAGCGGATGCCGCTGACCACATTGCGCTGGACTGGAAGCCTGTCGTCATTACGCGCTACCAGCCCATGGAGAGGAAGTACTAACGGTGAGCACAGCAGTAGTCGAGACGCCGGTGATTTCAGACACCATCGAATCATTCACCGTCACCCTCATCATCCGCCGCTTCAACCCAGAGGTGGACGACGAGCCGTACTGGCAGGACTTCGACGTCGAGATGTACCCCACGGATCGCATCCTCGACGCACTCCACAAGATCAAGTGGGAACAGGACGGCAGCCTGAGCTTCCGTCGTTCCTGTGCACACGGTGTCTGCGGATCGGATGCCATGCGCATCAACGGCCGCAACCGCCTGGCCTGCAAGACGCTGATCAAGGACCTCGACATCACGAAGCCCGTCTACGTGGAAGCCATCAAGGGCCTGCCGCTGGAGAAGGACCTCATCGTCGACATGGAGCCGTTCTTCGAGTCGTTCAAGGAGGTGCAGCCGTTCCTCATGGCAACGAGCGCCCCCAAGGATGGCAAGGAGCGCATCCAGACCGTCGCCCAGCGCGAGCGGTTCGATGACACCACCAAGTGCATCCTGTGCGCTGCCTGCACGTCGAGCTGCCCGGTGTTCTGGACGGACGGCCAGTACTTCGGCCCAGCCGCCATCGTGAACGCCCACCGCTTCATCTTCGACTCCCGTGACGAGAACGCCGCCGTGCGCCTCGACATCCTGAACGACAAAGAAGGCGTGTGGCGCTGCCGCACCACCTTCAACTGCACAGAGGCATGCCCACGCGGCATCCAGGTGACCCAGGCCATCGCCGAGGTCAAGCAGGCCATCATGCGTGGCAAGCCCTAACAGGCTCTGCACACAGAACGAACGCCCGGACAAATGTCTGGGCGTTCGTTCTTTTTCGCGGGCTGGGTAGTCGTTCACTGAGCCAGCCGAGTGTTCGGTCAGTGTGCTTCAGCCAGTTCCTGCTCAGTCGGTGCCTGCTCAGCCGGTGCCTGTTCAGTCAGCGCTGCGGTGCCGCGTCGAGCGTCGGGCAGCGGCGAGGCACAACGCCCCGAGGATGGCGAGTCCCCCGCCAAGCGGGATCAGCAGTCCACCGTCGAACCCTGCCGTCGCCAGCCGGCCACTCACATGGCTTGTTGTCGTTCCGGGGGGCGTCACGCCTGGTGGGTTGACCGGCGGTGTGACCGGCGGCGTTGTCGGTGGGAGGCAGCTCGCTCCGTCTGTCGGGTACGCCAGTGTCACTGCCCCTGTCGGGTTGATCCTGAATTCCACAACGGCGTCAGTGCGCAGGTCATAGAACGGTGCAGCTGGATTGAGCACCCAGGTACCGTTCGCCTGCTGCTCGTACCCAGGCCACCCGATGCCGACGCCGTCCGCATTGACCACGGTCCCCGGCCAGATCGACACTCCCGTGATCGGATCACCACTCACCCATCCGCTCGGATAGGCGATGAGCTCGACCCGAGATGCGCCGTTTGCGAGGAGGGCCTCGACGTCGCTCGGTGGAATCGAGGGGTCACGTTGCTCGTACGCTGTCGGTGTCCACCAAATCAACGCGAGCGGCTGTGTTTCCGGGTTGACGTTGAACGGCGTGACGGAGAAGTCGACCCGCGCTGCGTCGTTCACGCACCGGGGAATCGCGGCAACGTTCATCGATGCGACCGGTGTCCGTGCGGTGTCGCAGTTGTTGGTCAGGTCGCTGTCGAACCCTGGCCCCTCAACTGTTGAATCTGGGCGCTGCTCGCTTGCCACACAGGCGCCGTTGACCAGGTCGGCGAACGGCTCTGTGTCTGCTCCTCGCTCGAGCTCGCCGACTGTACCGACGAAGCTCACGCCCTGCACGTCACCCGGCTCGAACCAGCCATCGTGCTGCGCGACGAAGAGACCATCGGAGACGGTGACGGTCCAGTGCCCGTCTGGGTCGGCAGGCGAGAACGTGACGGATGTCGGATCGGCCGTCAACCCGACCGGCAGAGTATCGGTGATCGAGGTGCGCCACGACGGGTCATCGCCCACGTTCGTGATGTCGAGGGTGTGCGTGACCAGATCATTGACTCCGGATTCGACAGCATTGCCATCCGGCGTCGTCGCCGTCTTCAGCAATGCCAGGTCAATGTCGATGACACGGTGATGAGTGGTGCACTTGGCTTTGTCGTGGGGTGGTTTCCCGCCGTGCCCCTTGCCGCCAGAGCCCTTGTCTGAGTCCTTGTCTGAGCCCTTATCTGAGCCTTTGCCAGAGGCCTTGTCTGAGTCCTGGCCAGAGCCCTTGTCTGAGCCCTTGCCAGTCCCCTTGTCGGAGTCCTTCTCGGAGTCCTTGCCAGGGTCCTTGCCAGGGTCCTTGCCAGGGTCCTTGCCAGGGTCCTTCGGTCCATGGCCACCGGAAGACACGCACTCGCCGTTCTCGCCCGGCGTTGCCACGTTGTCGATTTCCTGCCCGAACGCGTCGGCGTTGACCGTCACCACGTAGCTGACGCTCACCGGGTCATCCCCTGGTTCAAGGGTGGGCACGCTCCAGGTGAGCTGGCTGCCGTCGAGGCTGAGGTCATCGGCCAGCGGCTCGACCAGGGATGCATGGGCGGGAATGACACTACTGAGATCGTCGGTCGCCTCTGCATCCGTGATCGTGACGTCTGAGGTGTTCTCGGCCGTCAGCGTATACGTGACGTTCTGACCCGGGCTCACGGACGAACCGCTGACGGGGTCAGAGGTCTTAGCGAGTTCCCACGATGGTTCAGACGGCTTCGGACCGCCGTGGTGGCCACCCTTGTCGCCGCCCTTGTCGTCGCCCTTGCCCGAACCCTTATCGTCGCCCTTGCCCGAACCCTTGTCGTCGCCCTTGCCCGAACCCTTGTCGTCGCCCTTGCTTGATTTCGTGCTGTCATCAGCGCGGGTGGCTTCGGTCGGGGCGATCGGTGTCTCTGCCGATGCCGCTGCCGGCACGTCAGAGGGTGATTCTGCGGGGGTTTGGGCTGTTGCCTCTGCAGGCGTCCCAGCGACCACAGCTGCGGGTGTGTCGGGTGCTGACCCAGCCGAGTCTCCGCCGGGCGTCGGGTCGCCATCATCCAGAACAGCGGAATCGTTAGCGCCCACCGTCCCCTCATCAGCCGCCGCCGGTGAGGACGTCGTGTCGAGTTGCAACAGTACGTCGTCAGCGAATGCGGTGGCCGGCACGCTCAACCCGACAACGGCGAGTATTGCGATGACGGCCAGTGAGAGTGGGGTGCGATTCCGTGTTCTCTGTGCCCCCTTGTCAGGAGGGCGTTTATGCGTGTGCGTAGACATGATCAAACCATCCATCTTCGGGTTATGGACAGCTGGCTCGGCTGGGTCAGCACCCGCATACTCTCAGGGGTACCGAGACCCGACAAGACATGAGGAACGTTCAGTTATGCAAATGCCCCCCGAAGTGGGGGTGCGGCTCGATCTTTCAGGCGAGAGAGTCGCATCGACTGGTTAGGCTGGCCGGATGACGATCCGCACGCTGATCACCCGAATTACGGCGCTCATCACCCGGATCACGGCCTGGGTCATGGCGCTGAAGCCTGTGCGGGTCTTCACCCACTTCGCGGAGAGCAACGGAGCCATCCTGTCTGGCGGCATGGCCTACCAGTCGATCTTCGCCGTTTTCGCCGCAATCTGGGTGGGCTTCTCGATCGCCGGCCTGTGGCTGAAGGCACACCCTGCCGTCCTCGACGCGCTGATCGAGCTGATCAACCAGTCAGTTCCCGGCCTCATCGGCAGCGATGGCAATGGCGTCATCAACCCCGACCAGTTGACGAGCGCATCCATACTCGGCTGGACTGGCGCGCTCGCCCTCGTCGGCTTGATCGGAACAGCTCTTGGCTGGCTGTCGACCACCAAACTTGCCGTCCGCACAATCTTCCAAATGCCACGAGACACCACCTTCTTCGTGCTTGAAAAGGCGCGTGAGCTCGGATTGGGCGCCGGCTTCGGCCTGCTGCTGATCGTGTCAGCGTTGATTTCGATCGCCAGCACCGAGGCGCTGTCCTGGCTGCTCGGCCTGGTCGGCATTCCGCAGGATTCGTTCTGGGCAACTCTCTTCGTTCGTGTCAGCGGTCTCCTCCTGGTGTTGGCCATCGACACCGTGACGCTGGCCGTGCTCTTCCGCGTGTTGTCGTCGGTGCGCATCCCACTCCGCCGCTTGGTCACCGGATCCCTGTTCGGCGCCATGGGACTGGGCGCACTCAAAGTCCTCGGATCATCGCTGCTCGGTGGCGCAGAGCGCAATCCGTTGCTCGCCGCGTTCGCCGTGATCGTCGGTCTGCTGATCTGGTTCAATCTGACGAGCACCGTCACCCTGCTCGCCGCATCCTGGATCGCCATTGGGATGCAGGACGCAGGCCTCTCCCCCCGCACCCACGCCGCCGCCGATGTCGAAGAGGCACAACGGCAACGCGAAGCGGAGGCGCTGCGGCTGGCGTCGGAGGTTGAGCTCCGCGAAGCGCGCGAACGATACGAAACTGCTCCCTGGTACAAGCGGCGGTCGGCGGCCAGGCAGGTGCGCGAAGCGGAGGACAGGGTCAGGGCATACGCCGCGGACGATGACGGCGAGGGCAGCGATGTCACCGGCCCAAAGTAGGATTGAACCATGCCGTCTACGCCTGCCAAGCCGCTTCGCATCGCCAGCATCAACACGAACGGCGTCCGCGCTGCGTTCCGCAAGGGAATGGGTGATTGGCTGAATGCACGCGATGTCGACATCCTCGCAATACAAGAGGTACGAGCATCCACTGAAGACCTGCAGGGACTCCTCGGTCCGGAGTGGAGCATCCTGCATGACCCGGCAACCGCAAAGGGTCGCGCCGGCGTTGCCATTGCCAGCCGAGGGGCCGCCAGCATTCACCGTGTCGAATTCGGTGCAGACGACTTCGACAGCGCAGGGCGCTGGCTCGAGGCCGACTATGACGTCAACGGTCGCATCGTCACCGTCGTGAGTACCTATGTGCACTCCGGTGAGGTGGACACCCCCAAGCAGGTCGAGAAGTACAAATTCCTCGACGCCATGATCGAGCGCCTGCCAGAGGTCGCCTCCCACAGTGAATTCGCCGTCGTGATGGGCGACCTGAACGTTGGACACCGAACGCTCGACATCAAGAACTGGAAGGGTAACGTCAAGCGCGCCGGCTTCCTTCCAGACGAGCGCGCGTACTTCGACCGCATCCTCGGCGCCGAAGGCGACGCAGACTACAACGCGGGCGCAGGCCTCGGCTGGGTCGACGTCGGACGCGCGGCCGCCGGCGAGGTCGAAGGACCGTACACCTGGTGGTCATGGCGCGGCCAGGCATTCGACAATGACACGGGCTGGCGCATCGACTACCAGCTCGCGACTCCCGCCCTGGCAGCAACCGTCACGAACTATGTCGTGGATCGGGCGAACGCCTACGACGAGCGATGGTCCGACCACGCGCCCGTCGTCGTCGATTACGCCATCTAACCTCGCCTACCCACACCGAAAGTTTGTTCAATGACCGCTAAGACCCGCCTGTATTCAGGCATGCAACCATCCGCTGAATCGCTGCAGCTGGGCAACTACATCGGAGCGCTCCTCAACTGGAAGTCGCTCCAGGAGTCGCACGACGCGTTCTTCTCCATCGTCGACCTGCACGCCATCACCGTTGCGCAAGACCCTGCCCTGCTCAGGGAGAACACGCGTCGCACCGCTGCACAGTACATCGCGGCCGGCATCGACCCGTCATCATCGACGCTCTACGTGCAGTCGCACGTCGCTGCCCACTCCGAACTGGCCTGGTTGCTCAACACAATCACGGGCTTCGGTGAGGCCAGCCGCATGACGCAGTTCAAGGACAAGTCCCTGCGCCACGGCAATGACGCCGTCACCGTCGGCCTGTTCGCCTACCCGGTGCTCATGGCCGCTGACATCCTGCTCTATGACGCCAAGATCGTTCCGGTGGGCGAAGACCAGCGCCAGCACGTCGAACTCACCCGCGACCTCGCCGCTCGATTCAACTCGCGCTTCGGTGAGACATTCGTGATTCCAGAGGCAGACATCCAGAAGGAGACGGCGAAGATCTACGACCTGCAGAACCCGACGTCAAAGATGTCGAAGTCGGCAGAGTCGCACGCCGGCGTCATCTGGGTACTCGATGAGCCGTCTGTCACCGCCAAGAAGATCATGCGCGCCGTGACGGATGCCGACGGTGCGGTCGTCTTCGACCGCGAGAACAAGCCGGGCGTCTCCAACCTGCTCACCATCTATTCGGTGATGGCCGGCCGCTCGATCAGCTCGTTGGAAGACGAGTACGCCGGCCGCGGCTACGGCGACTTGAAGAAGGGGCTCGCTGAGGTCGTCACCGGAACATTCGGTCCGATTCGGGAGCGCGTCCTCGAGCTTCTCGCCGACCCGGCAGAGCTCGACCGCCTGCTCGCCCAGAACGCCGATCGTGCCGCAGAGGTCGCCAACGCGACGCTCGCGAAGGCATTCGATCGCGTTGGCCTGCTCCCCCGCCGCTGATGCAACCTGTCGCGCTTCAGTCCGATCGGATTCGGCTCAACCAGCCGGTCGCCGCTGACGCCGGACCGATGTATGAGTACTGCCAGGACCCGCTGTTCGAGCGGTTCCTCACCGTGCCGTGGCCGTACAACCATTCAGACGCAGAGACCTTCATCACCCGGTACATTCCAGGCGCGTGGAAGTCTGACCAGGAGTACAGCTGGGTGTTGCGGCTGCTGGACTCAGACGAGCTCATTGGCGTGATCAGCCTGCGCGTCGCGAGCGGCTCCATTGGCTTCTGGCTCGGCGCGCCCTATCGCGGCAACGCATACATCCCAGAGGCGCAGCGCCTCGTCGCCGATTGGGCATTCAGTGAGGGGATCGTCGACGCGATCCACTGGGAGTGCCTGGTCGGAAATGTTGCGTCGGCCCGCGTCGCTCGAAAGTGCGGCTTCACGTTCACCGGGGCAGGGCCCTCGCTGTCCGTGTACCGCGACGGGTCGCATCCTGAGTCCTGGCAGGGCGTCCTGCGTGCAGGGGACGACAGGTCCATCAAGGACGGCTGGCCGAGCATCGTCGAGATCGTTGAGTCGGTATGACGACAACGGCCCCCGCCGTCGTGCTGTTCGATCTTGACGACACTCTGTTTGAACATCGGCGGGCCGTCGACGAGGGGATCGTGCGCCACATCCACGCGCTCGGTGGCGTTTTCGCCGAGACATCCCCGGAGTCCGCCGTGACACTCTGGCATGCGCTGGAGGAAGAGCACTATCACTCCTACCTGGCCGGAGAGCTGGACTTTGAGGGCCAGCGCCGCGCCAGGGCCCGCGACTTCGCCGCCGCACACGGGGTTGAGCTCGGCGACTCAGACTCCGGCGTATGGTTCGACTCGTACTTTGAGCGCTATGTGGAGCGCTGGACACTGCATTCCGATGCGCTGCCCTGCCTCGACGCCCTCGCCGCTGCCATTCCCGGTGTGCAGTTCGGCATCATCACCAACGGCGATCTGGCCTTCCAGACCCGCAAGATGACAGCCATGGGACTCACCGACCGGTTCGAGCACCTAGTGACGTCTGGCGAACTGGGCATCGCAAAACCGGATGCCCGCATCTTCACCGCCGCGTGCGATACCTTCGGGGTGTCGCCGGCAGACGCTGTCTACGTGGGCGACCGGCTCAGTACGGATGCCATCGGGGCCGCTGCTGCCGGGCTGACGGGAGTCTGGCTCGATCGGATCAACGCGCCAGTGTCTGCCGAGGACGAAGCGGATGCCAGCCGATATGGCGTCATCCGTCTGACAAGCCTGGCCGAACTGCCAGCGGCGCTTCTGGCACTCGCCTAGGGGCGGAGACCCACACGTCGCCCCGCGCCTGTGCGCGTGTGAGGGTGTGAGGGTGTGTGAGTGTGTGGGTGTGTGGGTGTGTGGCATAACTCCTGCAGATCACCGGCTGGCAGGCGCCAAACGCCTCAATGTCGCGGGACTATTCGTCCCCTCGATGTTTCTGCAGGAGTTACGCGTGGCGACTGCCCGTGCGGCAGATTTCGACTAGCGCCCGGACGGCAGCGATCGACCGGTCTGGGTTGAACATGATGTCCTGGTACAGCAACCTGAGCGTGATGTAACCGCGCTCTGCAAGTGCTCGATCCCGACTTCGATCGCGCACATGCTCGTCCCAGCTCTTGTGGTGGGCCTGGCTATCGGCTTCAAGGACAACGCATTCTTCGACCACCAGATCTACGCGCCCGATGCCCTCAAACCAGACCTGAAGGGCGTACCGCAGGCCCGCTTGCCTGATGAGTTCCCGCAGTACGGTTTCTTGCCCGGCTTCGGATCGGGCGTCGATCAACGGGCGGAGCGTGCGACGTTTCAGCGGCACCGCAGCAAAGATCGCATCGAGGTCGTGAGTAGAAATACACCTGGCATGAAGCGCCGTGTCGAGCGCAGCCAAGGCGAATACGGCCGGCTGGCAGCGAATGATCTGCGCAACGGCATCCATCGGCCCCACGCAGTATTCGGTACCGTCGGCAGGAGCGAGCAGCGGCTGCCAATGGAGCTCAATTCCGTTTCGCGGAAGGGCGTCGAGCGAGTGCGCGCGGCTAGTTGCGCTCCGGAGCCGGGAGGCTTCGCGATCCAAATGAATGTGGGTGCGGCTGCTGTCGAACGCGAAGATTCCGAGCTCCGCAGCGGCGGAGACACAGGCCAGCCTGCCGCCGACCCGTACGGCTTCGATTGTGTGTTGATCTGTCGCGGGCAACGCATAGTGATCCCGCCGCACTCGTATCAGCTGTATGTCGCGCACGGCTTCGGTGATCTGTGCGCCGGTCATCCCGGATGCCAGCAGGTCTCGCCTGGAGAATATTCGTTGCGTGGTGAACTGCGTGTTTGTTGTGGTCATGCCGAGCACAGTCGCGCAGCCACCCTCCGTGCGGCGTGGCATCCCCGAGACTGTGGAGAGACAGCTCGCGACACCGGTTGTGCATGAGTCCTGCTCCGCGAGTTGATCCCGGGCCAGGACCGCCGAATTCCAGGCATCGTTCCTTGCTATGCGCGAATGTGCAGGAGTTGCGCAGGTGAAACCCGGTGTACCCGAAATCGGGCAATCCGTAGCGGACGGGGGTGCCATCGGTCGGTATCTGCCCGACGGCTCAGTACGCATAGCTCCATGGGTGCACAACTCCTGCCGGTTTGAGCAGCCCAGCTGCGTGACCGCGAACTTCCGAGGATGCCGTGCGGCGCGATCGCCAATTGCAGGAGTTATGCAGAACTACAACAGCGGGAGGTTGCTGTGCCGCGACCGGGAGCGAGGGGCGAGGAGCGCACGGGGTGGGCGCAACGAAAGGCCCGGCCCCGCGTGAGCGGAACCGGGCCTTCGTGTATCGGTGCTGGTGTTACTTCACGTCTTCGTCGACCCAGTCGAGGGTCTTCGTGACGGCCTTCTTCCAGTTGCGAAGCAGACGCTCGCGCTCTGCGGAGTCCATGTTGGGCTCCCAGCGTGCGTCTTCCTGCCAGTTGGCGCGAAGCTCGTCGAGTCCGCTCCAGAAGCCGACGGCCAGACCTGCAGCGTACGCAGCGCCAAGTGCCGTGGTCTCAGCAACGACGGGGCGAACGACAGGAACGTCGAGGAGGTCAGCCTGGAACTGAAGCAGCAGGTTGTTGGCGGTTGCACCACCGTCGACCTTGAGCTCGGTGAGGGGAACACCGGAGTCAGCGTTGACAGCGTCAAGCACCTCGCGGGTCTGGAATGCGATTGCCTCCAGCGCTGCACGAGCAATGTGTCCCTTGTTCACGTAGCGGGTCAGACCCACCAGTGCGCCACGGGCATCCGAACGCCAGTACGGCGCGAAGAGTCCGGAGAATGCCGGCACGAAGTAGGCTCCACCGTTGTCTTCGACGGTGGCGGCCAGAGCCTCGATGTCTGCAGCAGAGTCGATGATGCCGAGGTTGTCACGCATCCACTGCACGAGTGAACCGGTGACAGCGATCGAGCCCTCGAGTGCGTAGTGCACGGGAGCGTCGCCCAGCTTGTAGCCGACGGTAGTGAGCAGGCCGTTCTTCGAGTGGATGATTTCCTCACCCGTGTTGAAGATCAGGAAGTTGCCGGTGCCGTAGGTGTTCTTGGCTTCACCCTGGTCGAATGCCGCCTGGCCGAACGTCGCGGCCTGCTGGTCGCCCAGGATGCCGGCGATCGGAACTTCGCGGAGCAGGCTGTGCTCGTTGACGGTGCCGTAGACCTCAGAGGAGGACTTGATGGCGGGAAGCATCGACTTCGGCACGTCGAACGCTGCGAGGATCTCGTCGTCCCACTGCAGGGTCTCGAGGTCCATAAACAGGGTGCGCGAGGCATTGGTCACGTCGGTGGCGTGGACGCCGCCTTCGATTCCGCCGGTCAGGTTCCACAGCACCCAGGAGTCGGTGGTGCCGAAGAGCAGGTCGCCGGCTTCAGCCTTTTCGCGGGCGCCTTCAACGTTTTCCAGGATCCAGACGATCTTGGTGCCGGAGAAGTAGGTGGCCAGCGGAAGGCCGACCTTCTGCTTGAAGCGCTCGATGCCGCCGTCTGCTGCGAGGCGGTCGACGATGGACTGCGTGCGGGTGTCCTGCCAGACGATGGCGTTGTAGACGGGCTCGCCGGTGTTCTTGTCCCAGACAACAGCGGTCTCGCGCTGGTTGGTGATGCCGACAGCTGCGATGTCGTGACGGGTCAGGTTGGCCTTGGACAGCGCCTGGCCGATGACCTCACGGGTGTTGTTCCAGATTTCCTTGGGGTCGTGCTCGACCCAGCCGGCCTGGGGGAAGATCTGTTCGTGCTCGAGCTGACCGGTCGAGATGATCGACCCTGCCTTGTCGAAGATGATGGCCCTGCTGCTGGTCGTTCCCTGATCGATGGCGAGTACGTATTTTGCCATGGCTAACTCCTTCGTTGCGATTTGCGGGGATTATGCGGGTTCAGACGGATGCCGTTAGGCGAGGATCGGCAGCAGGACGAGCGAGGCCCAGCCTGCGAGAACGCCACCGATGATCGGGCCGAAGACGGGAACCCACGAGTAAGCCCAGTCCGAGCTGCCCTTGCCCTTGATCGGCAGGAAGAAGTGCGCGATACGCGGGCCGAGGTCACGCGCAGGGTTGATGGCGTAGCCGGTCGGTCCACCGAGGGACGTACCGATCACGATCACGAGCAGTGCGACCGGCAGTGCTCCGAGAGCAGCGAGGCCGCCGTCGCCCTGACGTCCGCCACCGAAGCCGATGACGACGAAGACGAGAACGAACGTGCCGATGATCTCGGTGACCAGGTTCCAGCCGTATGAACGGATGGCAGGACCGGTTGAGAAGACGCCGAGCTTGTTCGCGGCATCCGGTTCAGCGTCGAAGTGCTGCTTGTACGCGAGCCAGACGAAGACTGCGCCGATGATGGCGCCGATCATCTGGGCTGCGATGTACGTCAGCACAGAGACGGGGTTGACCGGAACGCCTGAGCCGAACTCGGTGGCACCTGAGGCAACGAGGCCCAACGTGACAGCGGGGTTCAGGTGTGCGCCTGAGTTGTACGAGACGATGACGCCAGAGAAGACCGCGAGGCCCCAGCCGATGTTCACCATCAGGAAGCCGCCGTTAAAGCCCTTGTTCTTCACAAGCGCGACGTTGGCTACAACACCACAACCAAGCAGCACAAGGAGGGCAGTTCCCACCAGTTCCGCGAGAAATACAACACCAAGATTGTCCACGTTGACCTTATTTCTTTATTTCTGGGAGGCGCCAGTCATGGCGCGCCGACTAAGGGATTCAAGAACCCTGTAAAACCGTACCGAGGCCCGGTGGGGGCCTCGGTACGGTTTACGCGCACGTTCGTGCAGAATTCCCAGCCTTAAGCCGCGGTCAACGTTCCCGATGTCGTGCCGGAGAGCTGGACGCCATGGGCGTCAGAAAGTTCAGCTACGGCAGCATCAATCTCGCTCTGGCGACGCTCGGCGCTCCAGCCGAGAACGGGAGCAACGATGTCGGTGATTTCGACGAGGAGGTCGGTGGTGAGACCACCGACGAACGCCATGCTCGTGCGGCGCAGCAGGATGTCGATAAGGTGCACCACTGACTCGGTGCGAGCCAGGTATTCGATCTCCCTGCGCGAGTAGTCCGCGTTGTTCGCGAGCGGCTCGTCGGTGTCCTCGGTCATGAACTCGATGACGTCGGTAGCGCGAGTGCCGTAGCGTGCGAGCAGCGCAGCAGCACGGGGCGCACCCACCTCATCGCCGTTGGCGGCGATCCATACCTGGTGCGCCGCATCCGTCATGGGGAAGTCGCGGCCGCCGCCGATGGCGAGGCCCTCGGTGGAAACCTTGCGCGGCATATTGATGAGCTTCAGGATGTCGTTGCTCAGGTGTTCTGCCAGGGCGCGGAACGTGGTCCACTTGCCACCGACGAGGCTGAGCAGGGTGCCGGTGCGAGCCTCAAGCGGGCTCGACTCGATGCGGTAATCGCGTGACACGAATCCGGGTGCCTCGTCGTCGTGACGGGGCAGCGGGCGAACGCCAGCGAAGCGGTAGACGATGTCAGAACGGTCAACGGCAACATCTGGGAAAACGTGCGCGACCAATTCGAAGAAGTAGTCGATCTCCTCGTCGGTGCAGCGAATCGGCTTGGTCATGTCGTGTTCGAGGTCGGTGGTTCCAACCATGACGCGGCCCTTGAGCGGGTAGATGAGCACGATGCGGCCGTCGCTGTGCTCGAAGAAGATCTCGCGTCCGCCGGTGGCGGCCAGGAGTGCCGGGTTGTCCATCACGATGTGTGAGCCCTTGGTGCCGCCCATGAAGGTGCTGGCCGCGCCGAGTGCCGAGTTGGTGAGGTCGGTCCATGGGCCGCTCGTGTTGACGACGACGTCAGCTTCGAAGCTGAACTCTTCGCCGGTCACGGTGTTGCGCAGGCGCACGCCGTTCTCGTCCATACCGATGGCTTCGACGTAGTTCGCAGCGCGAGCGTGCTCGCCGGCAGCCAGGCCATCGCGCAGCACGTCGAGGGCGAGGCGCTCAGGGTCGTGCATCGACGCGTCGTAGTAGGTGGCGGTGTACTTCACACCGCTGTTGAGCTTCGGCAGCTGCTTGAGGGACTCCTTCGCCCCACGGAACTCGTGGCGCGGAACGCTGCCACCGTCGCGGGAGAAGGAGTCGTAGAGCACGAGTCCGACTTTGATGAGCAGTGCGCCACGTTCCTGCGGAGCACCCTGCTTGTGGGTGAGGAAGCGCAGCGGGGCGCTCATGATGCCGGAGAACGTGGAGAAGATCGGCACCGTCGTCTTCAGGGGCTTGACGTAGTGCGGAGCGATCTTGATCAGGGCGTTGCGCTCGGTTACCGACTCCTTGACGAGACGGAATTCACCGTTCTCGAGGTAGCGGATGCCGCCGTGAATCATGTGCGACGACGCACTCGAAGCGCCGGAGACGAAGTCGCCCTTGTCGACGATGGCCACGTCAACGCCCTGCAGGGCGAGGTCGCGGAATGTTGCGATCCCATTGATGCCAGCGCCGATGATGAGCACGCGTGCTTTCGGTCGGCCCTGGAGTACGGCCTGGGAGTTCGCCACTGATTCCTGCATTTGTTTCTCACCTCTTGTGTAAAGCCGGCAGCCCGCTGGGCCACCGTACGAATCTCTTAAGCTTGGACGGTTCGACACAAACGGTCAAGCTGTGTGAACATATGTGCAAGGAGTAATCATGACCCTAGCCGAATATCCATCCCACTCAGACCGCACTCGCGATGCCCTCACCGCCGCGCACCTGTACTACATGCAGGACCTCACGATGGATGCCATCGCCCACGAACTCCACACGTCACGGTCGTCGGTGTCTCGTTTGCTCAGTCACGCGCGCGCCAGCGGCCTCGTCGACATTCAGATCCGGTCTCCCCTCGACGCACCGAGCCGCCTTGAGAAGGAGATCCTTTCCCAGTTCCAGGTCACCGCGCATGTTGTGCCCGTCCCCGACCACGCCAGCGACGTCGATCGGCTGGAACGCGTAGCGCTGTCCGTTGCACGGATTCTCGGCCAGTACTTCGACTCAAACATGACGATGGGCGTCGCCTGGGGTTCAACAATGAGCGCTATCAGTCGCCATGTGACCCCCAAGCAAACTCACAACTCGCAGATCGTGCAGCTGAACGGCGCCGGCAACATGCGCACGACCGGAATCGCTTACGCGAGTGAGATCCTGCGCCGGTTCGGAGACGCATTCGGCGCCCACGTGCAGCAGTTCCCCGTGCCGGCGTTCTTCGATGACCCCGCCACCAAGGAGGCGATGTGGCGGGAGCGTAACGTGACGCGGCTCATCGATATCCAGGCGCACATGGATGTCGCACTCTTCGGCCTTGGCTCACCGTTCTCTGAGGTGCCGAGCCACGTGTATGCCGGCGGCTACCTCGAAGAGGCCGAATACGCCTCGCTCAGCGAATCCGGCGTGGTTGGCGACGTGGCGACGGTGTTCTTCAGGGCAGACGGCTCGACCGACGACATCCCGCTAAACCTGCGCGGCACCGGCCCCGACTTCTCGGTGCTGCGCCGCACCCCGCGACGCATCTGTGTGGTCTCTGGCAGCTCCAAACTTTCCAGCCTGCGTGGCGCCCTGGCCGCCGAGCTCATCACCGACCTCTACGTCGATGAAGGAACCGCGCGAGCGCTGCTCTATCCCTCGGCGGCCGGCAGCTGACCGTTTCATCGGCAAAGTTCGCCGAACACCCCGAAGCGTTCCGCTTTCGGCTATAACTGAAGATAAGAAACGTGCTCCGGGGTCGGTGTGAGTCCGAACCGGCGGTGAAAGTCCGCGAGCTGGTGCTTCCTTGCGAAGTGCCGGTTGAGCTGGTGAAATTCCAGCACCGACGGTTAAAGTCCGGATGGGAGGCGCACGAATCGGCGAGTCTTGCGACCCGTCGACGGCAACGCCTGCGTGCACGCCAATCCCCGGAGTTCGTACCAAACGAACGAGGGTGGCGGTGGACGAAGCACTGATCGAGCGCACAATGCGCCGCGCACTCTCCCTTGCCGCCAACGGCCCAGCCGATGGCGTCAATCCGCAGGTCGGCTGCGTCATCCTCGCTGTAGACGGCTCCGTGCTCGCCGAGGGCTGGCACAGGGGCGCAGGCACCGCACACGCAGAGGTCGATGCCCTGTCGCAGCTCGCCCCAGGCCAGGCCGCGGGCGCCACAGCCGTTGTGACCCTTGAGCCCTGCAACCACACGGGCCGGACGGGACCATGCGCGCTCGCGCTCATTGAGAGCGGGCTTGCCAGGGTCGTCTATGCGACCGAGGACCCCGGACACCACTCCGCCGGCGGGGCAGAACGCCTCCGCGACGCCGGAGTCCGGGTGACGCCCGGCGTGCTCCGCGACGAGGCCGAGGCATTTCTGGCCGACTGGCTCGAGCCGGCCAGCCTCGGCCGCCCCGTCGTGACGGTGAAATGGGCATCAAGCCTCGACGGTCGCGCTGCGGCCGATGACGGCAGCAGCCAGTGGATCACCGGCACGATCGCGCGAGCGGATGTCCATACCCGGCGCGGCGCGGCCGACGCCATTGTGGTCGGAACCGGCACCATCCTGGCCGATGATCCGTCACTCACCGCCAGAAATGCCGATGGCACGCTGCTGCCGCACCAGCCCATTCCCGTCGTCATCGGACGACGGATGATTCCGTCGACCGCCGCCGTGTTCAGGCACCCGCATGCTCCTCTGTTCTACCGGACCGGTGAGCTCACAGAGGTGCTCGCCGACCTCAGAGAGCGTGGCATCCGGCGTGTGTTCGTCGAAGGCGGTCCGACGCTGGCCAGCGCATTCGTCGAGGCCGGACTCGTCGACCGGTTCCTGATCTACCTTGCCCCCACACTTCTCGGCGGCTCGCGGCTGGCGCTCGGCAATATCGGCGTCGGCAGCATCGCCGACCAGCTGAAGCTGACCATTGACAGTGTCGAACGGCTCGGCGATGACCTGCTCGTTTCTGCACACCCAGATAGAAGGATCTGACATGTTCACTGGAATCATCGAGGAGCTCGGCGTCATCGAGAAGATCGAGAGATCACAGGGCGCCGCACGCTTCACGATCAGGGGTCCATTGGCCGTGGCCGACGCCTCGCACGGCGACTCGATCTCGGTGAGCGGGGTGTGCCTCACCGTCGTCGACCAAACCCCTGACACGTTCACCGCTGACGTCATGGCGCAGACGCTGCGCATGTCGACGCTCGACGCCGCCCACGTTGGTGCGCCGGTCAACCTCGAACGCGCCGCCCTGGTCGGCGACCGGTTGGGTGGACACATCGTGCAGGGCCACATCGACGGCACAAGCACCGTGCTCGAGATTCGTCCAGGCGACGCCTGGCGCGTGTTGCGCTTCAGTCTCTCCCCTGAGCTCGCCCCCCTCGTCACCGACAAGGGGTCCATCGCCATCGATGGCGTCTCTCTCACCGTAAGCGCCATCAGTGACGCTGACGAGCTCGACCAATGGCTTGAGGTGTCCCTCATCCCAGAGACACTCATCGCAACGACGCTCGGCGGCCTGGCCGTCGGCGACTCCACGAACATCGAGACCGACATCCTCGCCCGCCACGCCGCCAGGATCCTGGCGCTGGCCGACGCCGAACGGCGCCGCAGCACCACCGCGCAGACCCCAACAAGGAGGGCATCATGAGCCTCGCCGATATCCCCACAGCTCTCGCACAGCTCCGCCTCGGACGGCCCGTCATCGTGGCAGACGACGAAGGCAGGGAGAACGAGGGCGATGTCATCATCTCCGCCGAACTCGCGTCCCAGGAATGGCTGGCCTGGATGGTTCGCAACTCCTCCGGCTTCATCTGCGCGCCGATGACGAATGAAATCGCCGATGCGCTCGAACTCCCAGTGATGGTGGCGGAGAACCAGGACCCGCGCGGCACGAACTACACGATCACGGTAGACGCCGCCGATCGGTTGAGCACCGGCATCAGTGCGGCAGACCGGGCGCACACGCTGCGTGTGCTCGCCGATCCGGCATCCGTTCCCGCCAGCCTGAATCGGCCCGGCCACATCCTGCCGCTTCGCGCCATGGACGGCGGCGTGCGCGAGCGCGACGGGCACACCGAAGCAGCCGTCGACCTGATGAAGCTGGCCGGGCTGTCCCCTGTCGGCGCCATCTCAGAGATTGTGGCCGACGACGGCGAGATGATGCGCCTCCCAGGCCTCATCGAGCTCGGGGAACGGGAGGGCATCGCTGTCATCACGATCGCTGAGCTCATCGATTACCTGAACGACGTGCACCCTGACCCCCTCGATGCCGTGCAGCCAATGGTTGAATCGTCGCGGGTCGACTTCGAGGTGGAGACGCTGGTGCCGACCGTGCACGGCGACTTCAGGATTCGGGCATACCGGGACCGCATGACCGGCGCAGACCACGTCGCGATCGTCGCCGGGGAGCTGGGCGACGGAGCTCTCGTCCGCGTGCACTCAGAGTGCCTCACCGGCGAAGCGTTCGGGTCGCTCAAGTGCGAGTGCGGTCCGCAGCTTGATGCTGCGCTGGAGACCATCCACCAGTTCGGCGGCGTTGTCATCTACCTGCGCGGCCACGAGGGTCGGGGCATCGGCCTGATCAACAAGCTGCGCGCATACAAGCTGCAGGAAGAGGGGCTCGACACTCTCGACGCCAATGTGGCCCTCGGACTGCCGATCGACGCCCGCGACTACAGCGCGGCAACGGCGATCCTGAAAGACCTGAACCTGGGCGCTATCCGGCTGTTGACCAACAACCCCGAGAAGGTGCGCCAGCTCGAAGCACACGGAGTGAGCGTGCGGGAGCGAGTGCCCCTCATCGTCGGCGTCGGCGAGCACAACGAGGAGTACCTGGCCGTCAAGCGCGACCGCATGGGACACGACATCGACACGCAGTCCCCACAGAGCTCAACCACCCCCCGCACGATCACGTACAGCACAGTCAAAGGAAGCGCACTATGAGCGGAGCAGGCTCCCCCATCATCGACATCGACGGCCGCGGGCTGAACGTCACGATCATCGCCGGCCGCTGGCATGACGTGATCACCGATGGACTCATCGCAGGCGCAACCCGTGTGCTCGAGGCCTCAGGTGCGACCTACTCGCTGGTCAGGGTTCCGGGCAGCTTCGAACTGCCGGTCGCCAGCAAGGTGGCCCTGGAAAACGGAGCGGATGCGGTTGTCGCTCTCGGCGTCATCATCAGGGGCGGCACTCCGCACTTCGAATACGTGTCGGCAGCGGCAACGGATGGCCTCACTCGCGTCGCGCTCGACACGGGCAAGCCCGTCGGCTTCGGCGTGCTCACCCTCGATGACGAGCAGCAGGGCCTCGATCGTGCCGGCCTGCCGGGCTCGAAGGAGGACAAGGGAGAGGAAGCAGCAACGGCTGCCCTGGCCACCGCGCGGGTGCTGGCCGAGCTGCGCGGCGCCCGCTGAAGCCCTCTACTCGCAAGAAATCGACCCAAAGCAACAGTTTTGGGTCGATTTCTTGCGAGCGGATGTTTTTTTCGCGCACCCAAAGGTCGGTATCCGGGGTCTCGAGACGGCCGTGAACGGCCTCCTCGACCGACGGGGTGGGGGCTACAGCCTTACGGCTTCCAGACCATCAGCACGACGACGATCACGAGCAGCAGCGATGCGATTCCGCTTCCCGCGGCGATTGCCGGGTAGCCGGCGGATGCAGCCGAGGTTGTCGACGATGACTGGAGGGCATCCGCTGCCTTGCGCATGCTCGGGACGACCAGGAACAGGCTGATCGCCAGCGCGACCACGTACAGGATGATGGACCAGAGAATCCACGGGGTGCCGATCGACAAGTTGTACTTCTCATCTGCCATGCCCATCGCGCCGAAGCCGAAGAGAACGACGGCGAGCGAGAGCAGGCTGAAGATGTTCGTTGACTTGGCCAGGCCAGCGACCTGTGCACCATTTCCGGCTCGCACAGCGCGCATGGCCGTCATGGGCAGGATCGCCATCGGGCCGACGATGAACACTGCTGCGACAACGTGCAGCACATTGAATACGGTTTCCATAGACACAGCTTAATGAACCCAGCCAATTCGCACGAAACTTTGTGCAGGCGTATGGTATTCAGACGGCCGCCACAAGCGGCCGCCTTTGTTTTGTGCCGTTCGATGCACTTGCCGCGTGACCAGACGCGCCCGCACCACTGCCGCTTACATACTGCCTCGGAGTCTCTCCTCAATGTCTGCACCAGCCACATCCATCGACCACGCGCCAGCCGCACCACTCAATCCAAAGAGCCGGGTCATTCTGGCCAGCCTCATCGGTACGACGATTGAGTTCTACGACTTCTACGTCTACGCCACGGCCGCTGTCCTCGTCTTCCCCCATCTGTTCTTCCCCACCGGGGATGCCACAACGGCACTCCTCGCATCGTTCGCCGTCTTCGGCGCCGCGATGGTGGCACGCCCGCTCGGCGCCGTCTTCTTCGGTCACCTTGGCGACAAGGTCGGACGCAAGACAACCCTCGTTGCAGCACTCCTCACCATGGGCATCGCAACGTTCCTCATCGGATTGCTGCCGACGTACGCCATGGTCGGCTGGTTCGCCCCACTGCTGCTCGTCGTGCTTCGCCTCGCCCAGGGCTTCGCGCTCGGTGGCGAGTGGAGCGGCGCTGCGCTGGTAGCCACGGAGAACGCCCCGAAGGGCAAGCGTGCCTGGTACGGCACGTTCCCGCAGATGGGTGCGCCGATCGGCTTCATCATCGCCAACGGGCTGTTCCTGATCATCGCCGCCGTGCTGCCCTCCAACGACCCGACCATGCCGTCGACCGCATTCCTCGAATGGGGATGGCGCATCCCGTTCCTGTTCTCGGCTGTCATGGTGATCGTTGGACTCTGGGTTCGCCTCCGCCTCGTGGAGAGCGAAGCATTCTCGAAGACCGTGAAGAGCGGCAAGGTTGTGAAGTTGCCGCTCGGCACCGTCATCCGCTCAAACTGGCGGGAACTCATCCTCGGCACGCTGTTCATGCTGGCCACCTACGTGCTGTTCTACCTGATGACCACGTTCTCGCTCAGCTACGGCCGCGCTCCCCTCGCGCCTGCAGAAGGCGCACAGCCGGGTCTCGGCTACAGCTACAGCAACTTCGTGCTTATGCTCATCTTCGGCGTGGTCTTCTTCGGCGTCTTCACCCTGATCTCCGGGCCGCTGGCCGACAAGTACGGTCGTCGCAAGACGCTCATCTGGGTGACAGCCGCGATCATCCTCTTCGGCCTGGTCTGGGTGCCACTGCTCGGTGCCGGCTTCGTCGGCGTCATGTTCTGGCTGGTCATCGGTTTCAGCCTGATGGGTATGACGTTCGGCCCGATGGGCGCGCTGCTGCCGGAGCTGTTCCCGACCAACGTGCGATACACCGGCTCGGGCATCTCGTACAACGTCAGCTCGATCTTGGGCGCCGCTGTCGCACCGTTCATTGCGGTGTGGCTGTGGTCCATGGCCGATGGCAGCCCGGTCCTCGTCGGCCTCTACCTCTCGATCATGGCCGCCATCACCCTCGTCGCGCTGGTCATCAGCAAGGAAACCAAGGACGTCGACATCGATCGCTAGTCGCGAGCACGGTGCGCTGCGCTCGGTGCCCTGCGAGGTCACCGCGCTCCACCGTTCCACCACGAAGGCCCCGGGGAACCGGGGCCTTCGTGCGTATGCGCTCAGCCGCACCGGTTAGGCTCATTCGGTGAGCACCTCCACCCGTAATGCCAGCACTGCCAGCACGCCGAAACCCAGCGGCTCCCCCACGTCGAAGACCCCGCGCGGCCTGCGTCGCTCGTCGCGCGACGCCTCAGGGCCTCGCGCCACATTCAGCCAGCTGCTTCCGTACTTGTTCGAGCACAAGAAGGTGCTCATCGTCGTCGCTGTACTCAGCATCATCGGCGCCGCAGCGAGCCTCGCGCAGCCCCTGCTGGTCAGCCAGGTCATCGCCCTCGTCAGCAACGGCGACACGCTCGGCTCCCTCGTCTGGGCGCTCGTCGCACTCGTGGTGGTGTCTGGTGTGATCAGCGGCTACCAGCACTACCTCCTGCAGCGCACCGGTGAGGGTGTCGTGCTGTCAAGCCGCCGCAGGCTCGTCGCGCGGATGCTGCACCTCCCGATCTCCGAGTTCGACACGCGTCGCACGGGTGACCTCGTCTCGCGCGTTGGCTCAGACACCACGATGCTGCGGGCTGTACTCACCCAGGGGCTGGTCGACTCCATCGGCGGAGCGCTCACATTCGTCGGTGCCCTCATCGCCATGCTCATCATCGATCCGGTGATGCTCGGACTCACCGCCCTCGTGATCGGCGTGTCGATCACGGCGGTCACCCTGCTGTCGCAGCGCATCCGCAGCGCCAGCCACGCGGCCCAATCCAAGGTCGGCGACCTGGCCGCCAGCGTCGAGCGTGTGATCAGCGCGGTGCGCACCGTGCGTGCCGCCAACGCGACAGAGCGCGAGATCGCCGTCGTCGACGCGGATGCCCAGGGCGCCTGGCGCATGGGCATCAAGGTCGCAAAGATCTCGGCTCTCGTCGTTCCAATCGCCGGAATCGCCATGCAGGTCTCGCTCCTCGTCGTTCTGGGCGTCGGTGGCTACCGCGTCGCCAGCGGTGCGATCACCATCGCCGACCTGGTCGCGTTCATCCTGTTCCTGTTCATGATGATCATGCCGCTCGGCACCGCCTTCGGCGCCCTCACCTCTGTGAACGCGGCGCTTGGTGCTCTCGGCCGCATCGAGGAGATCATCAGCCTGCCCGCCGAGGACCAGTTCGACCGCGACATCGCCCCGCCGGCAATCGCAGTGGGCGCCGCGAACGTCCTGGTGAATCCGGATTCACCCGCGATCGAGTTCGACGACGTGCACTTCGCGTACGCCGCCGCTGCTCCCGTTGTGGATGCGGAAACCGAACTGAACAATGCCACCCGCGCAGCGGCATCCGCTCTGGAGGAGCCTGCCGCGGCGGACTCCGTACGCCAGCCGGTGCTGCATGGCGTGTCCTTCAGCGTTCCGCGTGGCAAGCGCACGGCGCTTGTTGGCCCGTCTGGCGCCGGCAAGAGCACGATTCTCGCGCTCATCGAGCGTTTCTACGACCCGACGGCGGGCACGATCCGCTTGGGTGGTCTCGACATCCGTGGCCTCGAACGTGACGCGCTTCGCTCCCAGCTCGGCTACGTCGAACAGGATGCTCCGGTGCTCGCCGGCACGCTCAGGGACAATCTGCGGCTCTCAAGCCCCGATGCCACAGACGAGGACTGCATCAGGGTGTTGCACGCCGTGAATCTCACCGAGGTGCTCGAGCGTGACCCTGCAGGGCTGGACGCCCCCGTCGGCGAAGACGGCGTCATGCTCTCCGGCGGAGAGCGCCAGCGACTGGCCATCGGTCGCGCGCTGCTGGGCGCCGCGCCGATCCTGCTGCTCGACGAATCGACGTCGAGCCTCGATGGCGTCAACGAGCAGAAGATGCGTGAGGCCATCGACGCCGTCGCGGAGAACCGCACGCTGATCGTGATCGCCCACCGCCTGTCGACCGTTGTCGATTCCGACCAGATCGTGGTTCTCGACCACGGCCAGGTTGTCGGCACCGGCACGCACTCCGAACTGGTGGCATCCACGCCGCTGTACCGCGACCTGGCAAAGCACCAGCTGCTGGTCTAGCACCGGTTCGGACTAGCCGAGGTCTCGCATCCTGGCGGTGAAGCCGCCACCGTCCGCACCCTTTCGCTCGGACGTGATGGCGATCACCAGCAGCACGGCCCCGGCGGCGGCCAGCGTTATCCACCACAGCAATGGGTTGATCGTCTGGCCGATCTGAACCGTGAAGACCACGACGATCTCGATCGGCAGCACCGCGAGTCCCAGCACGAATGGCGCGGCGAGGCGCTGCACAGACCCGATCAGGATCGCCGCCAGCGCGAGGCTCATCACGAGAATGGCGCGCCAGGTTTGCGGGTCGGTTCCGGTGGCAAGCACCGATGGCAGGAACGTCACGATGATCCCTGGGGCAAGCACCCGCCAGGATCCGACGAAGCCATTCGGCCAGGTCGTCCAACTGGCGCGGGCAACGTTGGCGGCGAGCTCCGCCGCTGCGGGCTGCGGGCGCATGGCAATGATGCCGGCACCCAGCAGGGCAAGGCCAAGCGGGAGCGAGAACGCTTCCACCCGCAGTTCCCGCTCACTCCAGCCAGCGACGGCCGTGCACCAGGCCAGCGCGAAGATGAACCATGCCGGCGGCAGGGTGCTCACCCCGGTGCGGGCGCGGGCCACCACAACGAGCATGAATCCGAGCAGCCCCAGCGTGAGCAGCATGAGCGTTGCAATCGAGAACGCATCAAGACGGATGGCCGTGATCGGTCCAACCACCAGGAAAGCCATGGCCGCTGCGTATCGCCAGCGGGACGGCGCAGCGCCTGGTGCACCAGCCGCTGCGCCAGACGCTGCACTCAGCGCACTCGGCGTAGGCGTACTCACCGCAGCACTGTCGCCCAGCAGATAACCGGCAGCGCCGGCCAGCATCGCCGCGATCGCACTGACAACCAGCACCTGCACCATGAGCAACGCCGGGGTGTCGAGGGCGAGTCCGTCGATGCTCCACCCCCAGCGCATCGCCTGGACTGCACCGGCCCCCGCCGCAACGATTGCTGCGACGAGTGTCGGCCGACGCAGGGAACGCAGCCGATCGGGGTTGTCTCCGAGCGGCGTCCGCACGGCGACTGCCGCCAGAACGATGAGGGCAATGGCCGCGCCGAGCAGTCCGTATGTACGCCACGGAATGATCCCCGCCGCACCAGAGCCGCCGACGGCGAGCACGACCACGCTCGGCACCACGGCCACGGCCAGGCCGGTGGCGAACAGGGCGATGCCGGCCCTGCCACGCGCAACGGTGATCGCACCGACGATCACGGCGGTCAGGGCAGGGGGCAGCAGGTACGGTTCAAGGACATCCACACCCTGGATCGCCCAGACGCACCACAGCGCGCCCGTCCAACTCACTGCGGCCGCCCACCAGGAGTGGCGACGGTGCGTGCTGAACGCGGTGGCCGCAGCTCCTGCCCCGAGGATGACGAGCACCAGGAACGTGGTCTGCAGGCCAGCAGCCGTGCGTACCAGAGCGAGGATCACGGTGAGCGCCGCCGTCACGAGAGCTGAGATCTCGATCCAGGAGCGGGAGACATCCGCTTCGACAGCGGAGATGCCACGTCGGCGGAGCGACTCGGCGATGAGCCCGGCCGCCGGGAATGTGCAGGCGACGATCGCGGCGATGACGGGCAGCACGATCGGCGAGCCACTCGAGGCGAAGACCTGCGCGCCGAGACACACGACGACGACCGACAGTGACGGTACAAGCAGCGATGCCGCCGCGGCCCGCAGCACCAGCGTCATGCCGGGGCGACGCGTCACCATCAGGGTGAGGGCGAGGGCGAATGCGAGGCCGGTGGAAAGGGCCGTCCAGCCGCTTCGCACCAACAGCACAGCGACAACGCCCATGACGAACGGCACGGCCGAGACGAGCAGCGTGGCATACCAGCTCCGCGGCGACAGCCAGCCGGTGAGGGTGACGCCGAGTGCGACGAGCAGCGCGATGGCCGTGGTGAGGCAGAGCACAGCTATGGTCTCCACCTGGGCGAGGCTGAGCGCCGTGGCGATGATGATGAGCGCGTAGGCGTAGCCAACCCCCACATAGTTCGGGTTGCGGCTGGCCGGCATGGTCAGCGACACCACGCCGAGCACGAGTACGGCTGCGGCGCCCACCCACACGATGGTGTCCTGCTGGAGCCAGCCGATCAGGGCGGCGAGCACCAGCAGCGCGTGCGCACCGACGATGAGCGGCCGTCGCAGCGAGGGATCAGCCGCGTTGAGTGCAGGGACGAGAACGAGCGCGAGGCTCAGGCCGGTGGCCAGCACGAAACCGGTGACGGACTGGGCCGCCCCATCGAACCCGCTCCATCCCGTCACGGTGAGCAGGGTCAGCATCGCCAGCCACAGTGCGCGCGTGCGGGCTCGACGACCAACGGATGACACGACATCCGTCGACTCGACCGCCGCCCGTCGCAGCGCCCACGACTCGGCCAACGACACCGCGGCAAGTGCGCCGAGCCCGAGGATGACGGCCAGGCCGACGGTGGGTGACAGGGTGGGGAGAGTCGAGTTTCGGCCAGGCCAGCCGAGGCCCATGATGCTCGCAGTCACGGGTTCGATCGGCGAGAAGAGCTGCTGGGCGGCCAGGATGAGCGTCGGGACGGCACTGGCGACCGCGATGGTTCGCGCACCGTTCAGGAGTGCGGTGCGATTGGCTGTCACCGGTCGGCGGAGCGCGGCACCGATCACCACGGCCACCCCGGTCGCCAGCGGCACGATGGCGAAATACCACGATGGCTCTGTGAGGTCGGCGGCGAATGGCAGGATGCCGATGGCCGCCGCGGCGAAGGCGCCAGCCAGGAAACTCCAGAACCTGGCGAGGCCATTCCAACTGCCGATCATGGCCACCGCGGCCAGCACGGCCAGCATCGCTGCACTGCCGATGACCTGTCCTGGTCCGTCGACAGGCACCCCGAACTGCACGAGCAGCAACTGGATGATGGCAATCGTCACGGCGCCGACCTGCAGGACGGTCGCCGTTACCCGCTCGGCGCCGAGGACGGAGCCGAATCTGGATTCGAGCACGCGCAGCATCCGCTGCACCCCAAGCACCACGATCGCAACCGCGAGGCTGCCGAGCAAGAGTGACCACAGGGTGCCGCCGGCTGCACCGAAGAAGCCAGGCGTCAGAGCAATGCCGACCACCGCAACCCAGAGCCAGGTGCGGATCTGTGTCCTGGCGCCGAGGAGCAGGAAGAGAGCTGATGCGAGGAGCGTGCCGATTCCCGCGAAAACGTACCCGCTGACACCAGCGGGGGAAGCCTGCGCGAACGCCCAGACGTCGAGGGCGGCAAAGACTGCGGCAAGCGCACCGACGGACTCAGCGGAGAACTGCAGGCCGCGGCGGGCGAACAGCCACGCGCCGGCGATGAACGCGACGGTGATCACCGCGATGATCGTTGTTCGCGTGCCGAAGCTCGTGAGGTCGGGGTTGAGGAACGTGAAGACGAGGGCGGCCACCGCCAGCAGGCCGGCTCCGGCAACGGCGAGCACCGACTGCACACTGATCTGCGAGCCGGAAGCGTTCACCGGGCTCGTCACTGATGCGACGGCGGGTGTCGATCCCGCTGCGGGTGCGGGTGCGGCAGCGAGGGCTAGTGCACCAACTGGCATTGTGGGCACCGCGGATGCCGAAACGACGGTCGCCGCTGGAACGCGATACTCAGCGGATGCTCCATACGCAGCGGGTCGTACCGTCGGCAACCGGGCGACCAGCGCCTGGCGAACGGCAATGGCCTCTGCGACTCGTTTCGACGCGTTGCCCAGCTCAGCCCCGAGCGCCCCCGTCACGTCAGCACCGCATTCGCGGCACGATCCCGCGCGGCCAAGCGTCCCACTGCAGCGGGGACAGAATCGCCAGTCGACGATTCGCCTGGCACCCTCTTCCCAGTTCATGTCCGCGCTCGTCGTCGTTTTCCCCATGCGCGCAGTCTAGGTGTGACGCAGCCGCGTTTGCCCGTTCTGAACAGCATTTTTGTTCATCAGCGCAAAGCGCGTGACCCAGCCTCTTAAGCCAGGTATCCGTCGGTGAGGATCCGGCTACAAGCTACGCGCTGGGAGCTAGGAACGCAGGTAGCGGAGCGTCACCAGCTGGAACGGCCGCAGCTCCACGCCTGTCGCAGCGCCCTCCTGTTTGAGCGACGCTCGCGTCTCGGCGAGCGGGCGCTCGAGCAGGTCGGTTTCGACGACATCCGTTGCCTCGAACGAGCGGATGACGCGCGCCCGCGACCGGGACCCGTGCGCCTCGTACAGCCGCACGATCACGTCGCCGCTCTGGTCTTCGGCAAGCTTGACGCTCTCGATGACCACGGCGGGGTTGTCCACGGAGAGGAGCGGCGCCAGCGCTGTCGTCGCTACGCCGCTGACTGTGCGGAGGGGAACGTTCAGCCGATAGCCTTCGGCAATCGCCTCCGGAATGCCGGCGCCCACCCGCAGCGACACAGCGAGGTGGTGCCAGCCCTGGTCGGATTCCGGATCGGGGTAGAGCGGGGCACGCAGCAGCGACAGCCGCACGGTCGTCGTGGTGCGCCCCGCGGCATCCGCCCCTCTCTCGATGTCGTGACCGTAGGTGGAGTCGTTGGCGACGGCAATGCCGTAGCCGGGCTCGCCAACGTGCACCCAGCGGTGGGCGACGGTTTCGAACCGCGCAGCGTCCCATGATGTGTTTCGGTGTGTCGGCCGGTATACATGCCCGAACTGGATCTCCGACGCCGCCCGGTCGGCATGCACATCGAGCGGGAACGCCAGCTTCAGCAGCTTCTGGCGCTCGTGCCAGTCGATGCTGAGCGCTATGTCGATCGTCGGAGAACCCGGCTCAAGCGTGACCGTTTCGATGATGAGAGACGATCCAACCATCCGAACGATGCGAACGCCGGCACGAGCATGACCTCGGGCCCCGCCGTCTGGATCGGGCAGCGGGGCAATCTCGACACTGACGGCGGTCGTCAGGTCTGTCACGGTATTCCGGTAGTTCGCGTCAAGATCCCAGGCGTCCCACTGCGCCGGGGTGTCGCGGTGCAGCTGCAGCAGGTTCGCCCGCGAGCCAGCCGGAATCACCTCGCGATCGGCAACGAGGTCGCGTACCGAGGTGAAGAGCCCGTCAGTGTCGATGGTGACCGCGACCTGTGCGTTGGCCAGCACGAACCCTGCCGCTGAGCGAATCACCGTGGCGGCACCAGAAACGGATGCCGCCTCATGGCCCCCAAGCGCCGGCACACCCTCGAGAGCGAACGGCCCCGCATTCACCTCCACCGTCTGGTCCCCCTCGCCCGCCAGCGCACGCACAGCCGTCTCGATCACACCCGTCAGCGACTGCGCAACCAACGCATAGTTGCGTTCAGCTTCGCGGTGTACCCACGCGATCGCCGACCCCGGCAGGATGTCGTGGAATTGCTGCAGCAGCACCGTGTGCCAGGCCGTCTCCAGCTCGGCATAGGGGTACTCAGCGCCGACGCGAACGGCTGCCGTGGTTGCCCACAGCTCCGCTTCCCGCAACAGCCGCTCGCTCTGCCGGTTCCCCTGCTTGGTGCGCGCCTGCGAGGTATAGGTGCCGCGGTGGAATTCCAGGTACAGCTCCCCCGCCCAGACCGGCGGCAACTCGTACTCCGCCTCTGCCGCCTCGAAGAAGCGGCGCGGGCTCGAGAGCTCAACCGTTGGCGACCCTTCCAGAGACGCAGTCCGGCGGGCGGATGCGATCATCTCAGCAGTCGGCCCGCCACCGCCGTCTCCCCACCCGAACGGAATCAGCGAGGTGTTCGCCCTGCCCTTCTCCGCGTAGAGCCGTTCTGCCCTGGCCAGCTCGACAGCAGACAGCTGGGAGTTGTAGTCGGCGACTGGGGGGAAGTGGGTGAAGATGCGGCTGCCGTCGATTCCCTCCCAGCGGAAGGTGTGGTGCGGGAACACATTCGTGTCATTCCAGGAGATCTTCTGCGTGAGGAACCAGCGGGAGCCAGACGCCAGCGCAATCTGCGGCAATGCGGCGGAGTAACCGAACGAGTCCGGCAGCCAGACCTCCAGCGGTTCGACGCCGAATTCCTCGATGAAGAACCGTTTCCCAGCCACAAACTGTCGCACCAGCGATTCGCCGCTGGGCAGGTTTGTGTCCGATTCCACCCACATGCCGCCAACCGGCACGAAATTCCCGGCGGCAACGGCCAGGCGTACCCGCTCGAACAGCTCGGGGTAGAACTGCTTCAGCCAGGCATACTGCTGGGCGGATGACGCGGCGAACACGAAGTCAGGGTTGTCGTCGATCAGGCTGAGCACGTTCGAGAATGTGCGTGCCACCTTGCGGACCGTCTCCCGCACCGGCCAGAGCCAGGCACTGTCGATGTGGGCATGCCCGACGGCGTGCAGGTGGTGGGCGCTGGCGTTCGCCGGCTTGGACAGCACGTCAGTGAGGGCCAGGCGACCGGATGCTGCGGTGCCAGACACATCGTCGGGGTCGACCGCGTCGAGACAGCGCTCAAGTGCCCGCAGAATGTCAGCGCGTCGTGGCAGCGTCACCGGCAACTCTCGCATCAACCCGTTCAGAGCCCAGATGTCCTGGACGAGTTCCCACACCGGGAGGTCCCTGAGCGCGGCATCCGCTTGCCTGAGCGTGTAGATGGGCGCACTGCCGGCCGTTGCCTTGTCGCCGAGGAGCGTGGGAGCGAACGTCCAGTCGCCGGCGAGGTCAGGGTTGCTCGCGGCCTCGATGTAGAGGTCGATGGCGTCGCCCGGGCACCCGGCAACGGGCACGCGCCGACTCCGCGATTCGACAGCCTTCAGGATCTGGCCGTCTGGCGCATAGGCGGTGCCTTCGACCTGGAAACCGGGCGCTACCCCGTTGAATCCCAGGTCGACGACGACCTCGAGCACGCTGGCGTTGTCGCTCCCCCAGCCCTCAGGGACAACTCCGGTGAGGTGAAACCACGTCGTCCCCCACGGTGCGCCCCAGCTGCTCCCCGCCTCGAATGGGACGAACTGCTGCCGAACCGCCTCTGCGAATGGCACCGGTTCGTCTGGCACGTCCCACGCCTCGATCGACAGTGGTGAGACTGCGCGGTAGATCGCCGGCTGCAGTCGCTCCCGCACGAATCGGTCGATGCGCAGCTGTAACTGTTCGCTGTCGTCATGCATTCGCCATCACCCCCTGGCCCAGGCCGCCATGCCGCCATGCCTTTGGAATGCTGCCGGTGGCATGGGCAGCCTATGCCGGTACGGGATGAGTGGCATGGGGTGGGGCATACAAACGCAGAAGCCCCACGAGTCATCGACTCGCGGGGCTTCCGTCAGGCTGGCTGGGGCATTAGCCCATGTGCACGACGCCAGAGGTATTCATCAGGTCGCTCTTGTTCGGGCGAATGAGGAAGAACGCGATCGGAGCAGCGAGCAGCATGAGCCCGCCGGCCCAGATGAACGCGGTCGAGTATCCGCTGACGAGCGCCTCAAGGTGCACGGTCGACGACGCGGGGTTGCTCGACAGGTATGCCGAGATCGCGGCGGTGTACAGCGCGGTGAAGAGCGCGGTACCGATCGAGCCGCCGATCTGCTGGGTTGCGGTGACCGCGGCGCTGGCGACGCCAGCGTCGTGCTCATCGATTCCCGACAGGGCAACGTTCTGCAGCGGCACGAAGACGCAGGCCAGGCCGATTCCGAGCAGGATGAGGCCAGGCAGCACCTGCAGGACATAGTTGCCCTCCATCGTGATGAATGACATCCAGCCGAGGCCGATGGCCGCGATGATGGGGCCGACGGTCAGCAGCGGGCGCACGCCGATGCTGGGCAACAGCTTCGACAGGAACGGCACGCACGCCATGATCGAAATCGTCATGGGCAGCGAGGCGAATCCGGACTGCAGCGGCGTGTAGCCGAGCACGATCTGGAAGTAGAAGATCAGGAACAGCAGGCCACCGAGCAGCGCAGAGCCCGTGAGCATCGAGACCAGGAATGCACCACCGCGCACCTTGTTCGCAATGACGCGAAGCGGGAGCAGCGGGTTCGATACCTTCGACTCGACGAGCACAAAGACGGCGAGCAGCACGACGCCGAGCGCGAGGAAGCCGATCGTCTCAAGACGTCCCCAGCCGTTCTCCGCCTGCGCGAAACCGTAGACGAGCGACGCGAGACCGGCGACGACGAGGATTGCACCTGGCAGGTCGTAGCGGGTGTTGCCGTGTGCGCGGCTTTCCCTGATCAGTGGGATTCCACCAATGATCGCGATGAGTGCGATCGGTACGTTGACGAGCAGGCACCAGTTCCAGCTGGCGTACTGCGTGAGCACGCCACCGAGGAGGAGGCCGATGGCCGCGCCACCACCACCGATCGCGCCGAAGACAGCGAACGCCTTGATGCGGTCTTTTCCGCCGGGGAACGTGATCGTGAGGATGGCCAGTGCCGCAGGGGCGAGCAGTGCCGCGAATGCACCCTGCAGGCCGCGGGCCAGCAAGAGCATTTCGGTGGACACCGCGAAGCCACCGATGGCGGACGCGACGGCGAAGCCGATCATGCCGACCATGAAGGAGCGCTTGCGGCCCCAGTAGTCAGCGATGCGGCCACCGAGCAGCAGCAGAGAACCGAACGCGAGCGCGTAGATCGTGACGACCCACGTGCGGTCGCCGTCAGTCATGCCGAGATCAAGCTGGGCATCGGGGAGCGCGATGTTCACGATGGTGCCATCGAGAATAACCATCAGCTGGCCGAGCGCCAGAATAGCGAGCAGCCACCAGCGTCTGGGATGTGCGGAGTGGTCGACCGGCGCGTTGGGCTGGTCTGAGGATGATGAAACGGTTGAGGTTTCGGAAGACATCTAAGCGGTGGGATCCTTTTCAAACGAACTGGTTAGTTGGGTTATGATTATAGCCATGAGAAGCGACGGACAAGCGACACGGGAACGAATTCTCATCGCAGCGCGCGCAGAGTTCGCGGCGTACGGGCTTGCAGGTGCCCGCGTCGATCGCATCGCGGCAGCAGCGAACGCCAGTAAGGAACGCCTCTACGCATACTTCGGCGACAAGGTCGCCCTCTTCGGCGCCGTCGTCGATCTGAACCTCGCCGACGTGAACGCAGCCGTGCCTCTCGACGCGTCAGACTTGCCGGGATTCGTCGGCCGCGTTTACGATCACTCCACCGAGCACCCTGAGCATCTCCGGATGCTCGACTGGGCACGCCTCGAAGGCCAGCGCCTGCCAGGCCACCAGTCTCCCTGGCGAAGCCCGGCAGAGAATGCCTCGATCAGCGAGGCGCAGCGCGCCGGAAGCATTGACCCCAGCTGGGACCCACAGGAGCTCCTGACCGTGCTCCTGTCGATAGCCACGGCGTGGGCGTTCTCCCCCGCAGCGTTCAACCACACCGGGGAGAAGCCATCTCCGGAGCTCTCCACCCGCAGACGCGCAACGGCCGTCGAAGCGGCGCGCAAGCTACTCAGCTGACCCACCACGTCGACGGCCGTGACGCCATCCCTGTGCGCTAGTCCTTCAGGTGGTACCGGAGGCTCGCCAGCTCAGCGTTCATGGCTGCGGGAACCCGGTCGCCGAACTGCGCGAAGTACTCCTCTGTGAGGTCGCATTCGGCTCGCCACGACGCGTTGTCGATGCGGAAAAGCTGATCGATGGCATCCGTTGTGAGGTCAAGCCCGTCGAGGTTGAGGCCGTCCTCGCCTGGCAGCACACCGATCGGGGTGTCGACGGTGTTGGCTGTGCCTTCCAGTCGACGCACAATCCACTCGATGACGCGCGAGTTCTCGCCGAATCCCGGCCACAGGAAGCTGCCGTCGTCACCCTTGCGGAACCAATTGACCTGGAAGATGGCCGGGGCGTTGATGCCGAGTTCCTTGCCGACGCGCAACCAGTGCGACCAGTAGTCGGCCATGTTGTAGCCGCAGAAAGGCAGCATTGCGAACGGGTCGCGGCGCAGCTCGCCGACGGTGCCTTCCGCCGCCGCCGTCTTCTCAGATGAGATGGTGGCGCCCATGAACACGCCATGCTTCCAGCTGCGAGCCTGGGCGACCAGCGGCACGTTCGTTGCCCGTCGCCCACCGAAGAGGATGGCGTCGATCGGCACGCCGCCGAGCGCCTCCCAGTCGTCAGCGATGGACGGGCACTGCGCGGCCGATACGGTGAATCGCGAGTTCGGGTGCGCGGCCGGGCGCCCTGATGCTGGCGTCCAGTCGTTGCCCTCCCAATCGATCAGGTGCGCGGGCGCCGTTTCGGTCAGACCCTCCCACCACACGTCACCGTCGTCGCGCAGCGCCACGTTCGTGAAGATCGTGTTGCCCCACAGCGTGTTGACCGCTGTGGCATTGGTGAGCTCCCCGGTTCCGGGAGCCACACCGAAGAAGCCGGCCTCTGGATTGATGGCCCAGAGCCGTCCGTCCTCACCCTGCCGCAGCCAGGCGATGTCGTCGCCGATCGTCTCGACCCTCCAGCCGGGGATGGTCGGGCGCAGCATGGAGAGATTCGTCTTGCCGCAGGCCGACGGGAACGCGGCAGCGAGGTGGTACGCACGCCCCTCGGGGGAAATCACCTTGACGAGGAGCATGTGCTCGGCGAGCCACCCCTCGTCGCGGGCCATGACGGATGCGATCCGCAGCGCGAAGCACTTCTTGGCCAGCAGCGCGTTGCCGCCGTAGCCGGAGCCGAACGACCAGACTTCGCGGGTCTCAGGGAACTGCACGATGTACTTCTCGTCGTTGCACGGCCACGACACATCACTGCGCCTGGCACCGTTCGATTCGATGAGCGGGTAGCCGACGCTGTGCACGGTCCGCACCCAGCTCTCGCTGGCCTCGATCATGTCGACGACGGTATCCCCCATGCGCGTCATGATCCCCATGTTGAGGACCACGTACGGCGAATCGGTGATCTCGACGCCGAGCTGCGAGATCGGGCCGCCGAGCGGTCCCATCGAGAACGGCACCACGTACATCGTGCGGCCGCGCATGCTGCCCTCGAAGAGGCCGTTCAGCGTGCTGCGCATCTCGTCGGGGTCTGCCCAGTTGTTCGTGGGGCCGGCGTCGTCTGGATCGGAGGAGCAGATGAAGGTGCGGTCTTCCACCCTGGCAACGTCTCGCGGGTCTGACCGCGCGAGGAAGCTGTTCGGACGCCACTCCGGGTTCAACCGGATGAGTGTGCCCTCTGCCACCAGCTGCTTGGTGAGGAGGTCAGCTTCACGCAGTGTTCCGTCGCACCAGACGATCTCTGCCGGCTGGGTCAGTCGGGCAATGCCATCCACCCACGCCTGCAGGGCGGGATCTGTGGTGGAAGTCCGACGCTGGGCTGTGGTGCTGCGTTGTACGGAGAATTCCGTCATGGTCATGATCTGGCCTTCCTGGTGTGCCCACCCGGTGTGGTGAAAACTCGTGATCTGCATCCAGAATGCGGCAGAAATTACGCCAGGAACCAGAAAATACCCGTTAAGAATTGGGTTTCTTTCACTATTCTTAAGAAATGGGACCTCCTGCATCCGATCTGGTGACACTGGGACATCGCATCCGTCACTACCGCGGCGAGCGCGGACTGACCCTCGACCAACTCGGCGAGCGCGTCGGCCTGGCCGGCAGCCAGCTCTCCCTCATCGAGAACGGCCGGAAAGAACCACGACTCGGGGCACTCGCGGATATCGCGGCGGCGCTCGGTGTCACGGTCACCGACCTTCTGAGTTCGGAGGCACCAAACACGAGGGCTGCGCTGGAGATCGAGTTGGCGCGCGCCCAGGGCAATGCGCTCTACGCCTCGCTCGGGCTGCCGACCGTCAAGGTCACCAAGGGCATGCCCCTTCCAGCTCTCGAGTCGCTGGTTGGCCTGCATCGCGAGCTGTCACGTCGCGCCAGCGAGGCGATTGCGACCCCAGAGGAGGCCAGGAGAGCCAACACAGAGCTGCGCGACCTGATGCGGGTGCGCAACAACTACATGCCAGACATCGAGGAACTCGCCGAAGAACGCGTGCGGGCCTCTGGCCACACCTCTGGCGCCCTCACCCACCGCGAGGTGAGCGTCATGGCCGAGCAGCTCGGTTTCTCGCTGCTCTACGTGAACGACCTGCCGAGCTCCACCCGGTCGGTGACCGACCTCGCCAATGGCCGCATCTACCTGCCGCCGGCATCGATCCCCGGCGGCCACGGCCTCCGCTCCATGGCCCTCCAGGCCATGGCGCACCGGCTGCTCGGCCATGAGCGACCGTCGAGTTACGCCGAGTTCCTGTGGCAGCGGCTGGAGATCAACTACTTCGCGGCAGCCTGCCTGGTGCCAAGGGATGCCGCGCTCAGGTTCCTCACGACGGCCAAGAACGAGCGGGAGCTGGCCGTCGAAGACTTCAGGGATGCCTTCGGCGTCACCCATGAGGCCGCGGCCCTCCGCCTGACCAACCTGGCGACATCCCACCTCGACATGACATTGCACTTCCTGCGGGTCAACGGAGACGGTGCCCTGCAGAAGGGGTACGAGAACGATTCCCTGCCGCTGCCCGTTGATGTGACCGGGTCGATCGAAGGCCAGTTCGTCTGCAAGCAGTGGAGCGCGCGCAGCGCGTTCACGCACAACAACCGCACCACCGAGTTCTACCAGTACACCGACACCCCGGCCGGCACCTTCTGGTGCGCCACCCAGACGGGGTCGACGAAGGACGGCGAATTCTCGATCAGTGTCGGCGTGCCGTTCACGGAAGCCAAGTGGTTCAGAGGTCGAGAGACCACCCAGCGCGCCGTATCCCGCTGCCCGGATGAGTCGTGCTGCCGCCGGCCAGTCTCGTCTGTCGCCTCCCGCTGGGCAGGCAAGGCCTGGCCGAGTGCGCGCCTGCACGCCCATGTGCTCTCGCCGCTGCCCTCTGGAACGTTCCCGGGCGTCGACGACGGTGAGGTCTACGACTTCCTGGAGGCTCACGCCGCCGAATAGCTGGACAGTTTCCTGCAGGGGGCGGCGGCTACTTCGGCTGCATCCTGATCGCGCCATCGAGCCGGATCGTCTCGCCGTTCAGCATCGGGTTCTCGATGATGTGGCGCACCAGTGAGGCGAACTCCGCTGGGTCACCCAGCCGTGACGGGTGCGGCACCTGCGCACCCAACGACATCCGGGCGTCCTCCGTCAGCGCACGCAGCATGGGTGTGTCGAACAGCCCCGGTGCGATTGTCATCACACGGATGAGGGTGGACGCGAACTCCCTGGCCAGCGGCAGGGTCATCGCCGCGACGCCGCCCTTCGACGCTGAGTACGCAGCCTGGCCGATCTGACCGTCGAACGCAGCCACCGATGCGGTGTTCACGATCACGCCGCGCTCGGCCGTCGCGCCCACCGACTCCGTGGCCTGCATGGCAGCGGCCGCCAAACGGATGACGTTGAACGTGCCGATGAGGTTCACGCCGATCACCCGCTCGAAATCGTCAAGTGCTTGCGGGCCTTCTCGCCCAACGGTGCGCGCCGCTGTGGCGATACCGGCACAGTTGACGACGATGCGGAGCGGGCCACGCGCCCTGGCCGCCTCAACGGCGATGTGCACATCCCCGGCCTTGGTGACGTCGCCGGCGATGAACTCTGCCCGTTCGCCGAGCGCCGTCACGATCTCTTCGCCCGGCGCCCCTGGCAGATCGAACAACACAACGTTCGCCCCAGCGTCGTGCAGGGCAGTGGTCGTGGCCAGACCGAGGCCGGAAGCCGCCCCGGTGACCAGCGCAACGCATCCGTGAATCTGCATGTCACAGCCTCTCAATGATCGTGGCGTTGGCCATGCCGCCGCCCTCGCACATGGTTTGCAAACCGTAACGCCCGCCAGATGCCTCGAGTTCGTTGACGAGAGTGGCAAGCAGTCGCGTTCCGGAGGAGCCGAGGGCATGGCCGAGGGCAATCGCCCCGCCCCGTGGGTTCAGCTTCGCGGGGTCGGCAGCCAGCTCGCGTTCCCAGATCAGCGGCACGGAGGCGAAGGCCTCGTTCACCTCGTAGACATCCAGGTCATCGATCGTGAGTCCGGCCCTCTGGAGGATGCGGTGGGTCACCGGGATGACGCCGGTCAGCATGAGCAGCGGGTCGCTGCCCGTGACGGCGAAGCTGTGAAATCGGGCGCGGGGACGGAGGCCGAGCTGCTCTGCACGCTTCGCGCTCATGATGAGGGCAGCGGATGCGCCGTCGGTGAGCGGCGATGAATTGCCGGCGGTGATCTGCCAGTCGATCTCGGGGAAGCGTGCGGCGAGTTCCTCTGTGCGGAAGGCCGGTGTGAGGGCGGCAAGGGCGGCGGCGCTCGTGCCAGGCCTGATCGACTCGTCGGCGCCCACCCGGCCATGGGGGGTGATGATGCTGACCAGCTCGTGGTGGAAGTCGCCGCGAGCCGCGGCATCCGCTGCCCGTTGGTGTGAGCGCGCCGCGTAGTCGTCGAGTTCGTCGCGTCCGAGGTCCCAGCGCACGTTGATGAGCTCGGCCGACACGCCCTGCGAGACCAGGCCGTCAGGGTAGCGTTCGTGCATCATCTGGCCGAATGGATGCTGCCCAGCCACCGACGAGCCCAGCGGCACGCGGCTCATCGACTCGACGCCGCAGGCGATCACCACGTCGTAACTCCCGGCGATCACACCCTGCGCCGCGAACGTTGCGGCCTGCTGGCTCGACCCGCACTGCCTGTCGATGGTCACGGCAGGAATGTACTCTGGGAAGCCCGCAGAGAGCACGGCCGTGCGGGTGATGTTGTTGCTCTGCTCCCCCACCTGGCTCACGCACCCGCCGATCACGTCATCGACGAGAGCGGGGTCGAGCCCGTTCCGGCTGACCAGTTCCCCCAGCACCGCCGCGAGCAGGTCGGCCGGATGCACGCCAGAGAGCGCGCCTCCCGGCTTTCCCCGGCCAGAAGGCGTGCGAACCACATCGACGATGACAGCATCGTTGCTCATGCGCACAGCCTAGAGTGGCAGGCGACGCCGGTCGAGAGCCTGCGACTCATGACCGCTCAAGAATGCGGATCAGCTGGCGCCGCGTAGAGGCGCGAGTGCGTCGTTGATGGTGCCGATCGTGCCAAGCACGGGTACCTGCAGCGTGATCAACTCGCCAGACCCGAGGTGAACGAGTGCGCGCCCTGGACTGATCTTGGACGAGATCATGGAGCGTGCGACCCGTGCGCCGAGCAGGTCGCCGTCCACAGTGCTTTGCGGGGAGAGCAGTGCGCCGCGCCGGTTCTTCTTGAGGTCGACCTGCCAGCCGGCGAATCCCGCGCAGATCTCCGCGGCGTTGCCGCCCAGGATGAGGCCACGCCGACAGTCGCCGGCCGAGCGGATGTACGCCCGCAACCAGGTCTTTGCCGGGGCATCCATCAGCATCTCACCGTCGTCCACGATGAAAACGACGGGTGTGCCGTCAGGGTCGAGCAGCGGCGCGAGGTCGCCTTCGGTGAGTTCGGTGTGGGTCAGTACCGCGCGAACACCCGGCGCCCCTGCGAGGTCACGAAGCGGGCTGGCGCGAGGACAGGCGATCACCAGTTCTGTGCCGGTCCGGAGCAGGGAGTGAGCCATCACCGCCAGGAGCGTGCTGCGCCCCGACCGAGCCGGACCCGCAACGACGAACGTTGGGGCGTCGCGTTCGAGATTGATTCCGTGGGCAACCAGCTGGTCGCCGCCTACCCCAAGCATCGCCCACATCGGGGTGTGCTCGTCTCCGTCGATCGCGAACTCGAATGCCTGGTCGATGTCGAGTGTCGATGGCAGGTCATCGACGCGGAACGGGCGCTGCGCGGGGCCGGCGAGCTCCTCCCGCACGGTGAGCTCTGCGCCAAGCGTGCGCACTTCCTCGCTCTGCGCCTGCCCGGCCGGGTCGAGACCGAGCATCGCCACCTGCACCTCGATACCGCTCCCGGCACGGAACCCCCGGCCGGCGACGACCTCAAGCGGAATGGTCTTGTGGTTGAGGTCAGCGAGGCTGTAGTCGAGGCGGTCGGTGAGGCGAAGGATGAGCTTGTCGTCGCACAGCACTGCCATGCGGCTGGTCAACAGCGTTCTGTCTCCCGCGATAACGAGGTGCACGCCCGCGCTCGCTCCGTCGCGCAGCAGCGACTGGATGGCCTCGGTCAGTCGGCCATTGTCCAGCTCGCCGAGAGTGCTGGCGAAGTTGTCCCAGCGGTCGATGAAGAGCAGGATGTGCGGCAATGCGTCTGCGCCGCTCGCGCGCTGTTCGGCGATGTTCGCGAAATTACCGGCGCCGAGCAACTCGTGCCGCCGCAGCATTTCCGCACAGAGGCGATCGATCAGCCGGGCAGAGCGCTCCGATTGGCTGCGCTGGGTGATCGCGCCGCAGTGCGGCAGGGCAGCGAGCGAGGCCAGCGCCCCATTGCCGCAATCGATCCCGTAGAGGTGCAGGTCGGCGACCGTGTTCGACGTGGCGGCGCTTGCTGCGATGGTGCGCAGCGCCTGCGAGCGCCCGGAGCCGGGGGCGCCCACGATGTACAGGTGCCCAAAGCGGTCGAGGTCGATGGCCGCGCTCTGCTGCGCCTGGCGCGCGGGAATATCTTCGAGTCCCCAGGCGAATCCCGCAGCAGTACCCGACGTGAGGGAGGCCAGCGACAGCGATTCGACGAGAGGAGGGAGCCATGGGCTGTGCTGGCGGGGAATGCCGAGAATCGCGCTCGCCGCCTTCAGCGAATCTACGAGTAGTGAGAGATCGGTTGTGGCAGCGGATGTCGTCGCAGGCCGGGGCGGCACGGGTGCCGGTAGCGAGAATTGCGACCAGGTGAGTGGCTGCACGAATGTCGGCCGCAGCGGTGCCTCATCGGTGGTGACTTCGCTGGTTCCCCCCACGCGAGCGGTCTGGAATGGAACGATCGACGCATGGCCCAGCCGCGCATAGGCGCGACCTGGTATCGCCTTGCTGATGCGCGCAGCATCCGGGATATCGATGACGTCAGAGCTCTCGCCTGCATCCGTCATGCGCAGCGCGATGCGCAGGTTGGTGTTTGCCCTGATCTCAGGAGAGATGACGCCGGACGGTCGTTGCGTTGCCATCACGAGGTGCACGCCAAGCGAGCGGCCGCGCTGGGCGATGCCGATGAGTCCGGCAACGAAGTCGGGCAGCTCCTTCGCCATCGCTGCGAACTCGTCAATCACGATCGCCAGCCTCGGCAGGCTTTCGCCGGAGCCCCCACGGGCACGATGCAGCTGGTAGTCCTCGAGGTCTTTCGCACCCGCGAGGGCGAGCAGGTGCTCGCGGCGCACGAGTTCGGCGCGCAGCGAGCCCAGTGCCCGCTGCACGAGATGGGAATCCAGGTCGGTGACCATTCCAACGGTGTGCGGCAGGTCGACGCACCCGCTGAATGCTGCGCCGCCCTTGTAGTCAACGAGCACGAATGTCATCTCGTCTGGGCGGTTTGCGACTGCGAGCGAGGCAACGAGGGTCTGCAGGAACTCCGACTTGCCAGCGCCTGTCGTGCCGGCGACGAGTCCGTGCGGTCCGTCGCGCACGAGGTCAATCGCGAATGGGCCGTCGAGAGAGACGCCGATCACGGCTCGTGTTGAACGGCCGTCCAGATGCCAGCGGGACACGATCGACTCGCCCGTCGGTTCTGGCAGGTCGAGCACGTCGAGCAGCCGGGCGGCGTGCGGGAGCAGGCCGTCTGCGTCGGACAGGCTCACGTCGCGAATCGGGGCAAGCCTGCGCCCAACCTCATTGAACCAGCGTGGGTGGATCACATCGGGGTCGACGGGTTCGATGTCGTCGGCATTCTGTCGTTTGACGACCATCTCGCCGCCATCGCCGTGCACGACGACGGCCGTGCACTCCTCAGGTAGCTGTCGCTCCTCGTCATCGAGGCAGACGATGTGCACACCGACATCGGCCCCGTGCGTGAGCAGGGTGACGACGCCGGGCATGGCGCGCAGCCTGCGGGCTCCGTCGAGCACCACGAGCACCTCCGGCGAGAACCGGGTCTGGCGTGTCGCCCCCGTCGTGGTCAATTCGATACGCTCTGTCACGAGCTGCCCGAGTTCGGCGACGCGTCGACCCAGGGTCTCGGAGTCCGTGGCGGTGAGCGAGAGTGCATCTTGGCCGAGGCCAGGCCGCGAGTGGGGCAGCCAGTTCACCCAGTCCCAGGCGTCCCCGGCATCGGGCGCGCTCAGAACGTAGACCTGCAGGTCGCGCGGGCTCTGCAGCACCGCGAGCTGGCCGACCAACCAGCGGCAGGTGTGGCGTGCGCTCGCGCCGTGACCTGCGATGCCGATGACGCCGCTCTCGGCGAGTGACAGCGTCACTGGCACGCGACGCGTCGTGCCGGTGTAGTGGCGGCGATGCTCAGGCATTGCCTGATCTTCGAGCTCGACAGCGCTCGGTAGGTCGGCAGTGCCGAACCGCACGAGCAGATGATCGGGGTCTGTAGCGCGTCGCTCCCACAGTCGTCGTGTGGGGACCGCCGCTACGAGCAGTAATTCCGCGGCATCCGGTGCCCCCGTTCGACGACGATGCTGCTCGGCCTCCACGGCCAGTTCGATGCTGTGATCGATGTCGGCAATGTTCGCTTTCCATGTACGCATGAGCCGACGGTGGCTCTGCTTGCCGTTGCGTCGAGATGACAGGGTGGAGCCGATCATCATGACGGGAGACATCAGCGCGAAAAGCAGGTAGAACGGCTGCTTGAGCAAGACGGCCATCGCGACACCCATCACCGCGGGGATCATCGCGGTGATCCATGGCATCGAATTGCGAGTGGGAGCCGCTGGTGGTGCTGGGCGACGGAACATTGCGGCGGGAACCGGCGGAAGCAGTCGCGGTGGCCGGTTGAAGTCCAGCCAACCCCCGTCGGTCGACGAAACGAGATCGGCGTCGCTCAGGGCGATCGGATGTACTTCGACCACAGAACTCCCGATACGCAATTGGGCGTGCGGTGACCACGCTTCGCTGGTCTCTGCGAGAGTCTTCCCCTCAAGCACGAGACCCTTCTGCCCGCTCCCGGCGCGCACCGTAACGCAGCCGTCGCTGTCGAGCATGGCGTATCCCAGCGCCTCGCCCAGGTCTGGCCCGAACACAGCGCTCTCGTCGGTGGCGAGGCAGATCGCCGTTTCACCGATAGTGAGCCCGTGCACGCGGCCCGTGTCTGGGCCGCCCACGTAGCGAAGCTCGACGATGCCGAGCAGGGGCCGCTCGGGCTGAGGAGGCGCGCCAATGTGCAACACCGCACCATCCCTCAGCCCGCTGGTGCCGAACGTGCGCGGTGTCACGCCGTTCGACTCGAGCGGGGCGACAGCCCTGTGGCCGAGTTGCGCGTGGATCGCGCGCACGACGTCGGTCAGCGGCGTAGCTGCCTCTGCATCGACCAGCACAGTGGTGTCGACGGCGGCATCCATAGCGTCGCTGCCAACGTCTCGCACGGTGATGATCGCCCTCACGAGGGGATCCCGGCCCTGGTGGGCATTTCGGTCGTGACTGGCAGTGCGGATTCCGGGTCCCAGCGCGCAGCGGGCAGGAAGTCGCTCGTGACCCACCCATTGGCATGGGCGGTGAAGCGCCACCGGGCGTCACGAACCGCGCTGACGACGACAACGGGCCAGCGACACTCGTGGGATTCGAGAGCACGCACGAGTTGCGCGGTCGTGGCGTCGTTCGGCAGGTGGGCGACGAATGTGAGACCAACAGCGCCGGACGCAACGGTGTCGGCAAGGTTCTGCACGGCTGTGGTCCTTGTTGGGTGAGGTTCGGCGTTGGTGTCGAGACCCACCAGCTCCGCATCAGTGGTTCCCCACGGACGGGTAGCGGCTTCGGCAATCCAGCGTGCAGCGATGCGGCGGCGGGAGACCTGGTCGCCCTCGATGCTGACGAGCCCGCGTGCCTGGGTGAGGTCGATGAAGACGCGGCCGGCCTGGCCGACCCCGAGCGTTACGATCCCGGTGAAGGGGTTCATCGTTGTCGGAGTCAACGGCGCCGCCTGCAGCGCGAGGAGGTCGGCGGTCCAGACCAGACCGGTAGCGCTGGTGCGCCACGGCGCAGGTGGGTGCGACGCGGGCGAAGCGAGGTGCACGGCGATCGAGTTCTCCTGCAGCATGACCATCACCACTCCAGGCACATGCCGCTGTTCGCTGTGGCACGCCGCAACGAGTGCCTTCAATGCGTGGTCAACGATCCACGAGGCGTGGCTGTCGGAGAGCACCTGGTGCGCGCTCAAACTCTCGGTGAAACGACGGTGTCGACGCCAGTGTATTGCAGTCGGCACCGCGAGGGCTGCGGCGGCGAGGAAGACCAGAATGCTGGCGGCGATGGCGATGGTCATGGGTCTCTTCGATTAGTGAAACAGGGCTAGCGGGAATGAATCTGGGCCAGTCGCTCCTCGAGGTCGCTGTGGTCGACACCCGGCACGTCTGTCCAGCGGAAGCTCAGCATCAGCGCGTCGAAGAGAGCAACAAGTGCGTCGGAGAGAGCGGCAACCGGATGCTCACCAGAGGCCGCCGAGAACGACAGCACCACCCAGCGCCCCTCCCGATGCGGCACGCTGATCGTGTATACGATCTGCCGTGTGATCATCGCCGGCCAGCCGTCGCGCGGATCGACGCGCACGATTGAGCTATCAGTGCGCGCAGCGTGTGCACCATCGATCGTGTGGAGGGTGGCGTCGTCGCTGCCGGCGAGGATATCGGCCAGCACCGCGCCAGGGTCACCAATTCCGTCGTCATCGATCTCCGACTCTACAAACGAGGCCGGCACGTTAACGCCGTTGACCGGACGCACCGGCACGTAGACCGCGCTTGCACCCGCCTCGCGTGCCTCGACAACCATGCCGGTGATGCTCCTGCGCAGTTCATGGCGCCATGGTTCGGCTGTGTCGCGTGGCAAAGAATCCGGGAACGCTTCTGCCACTATCTCGTCAATCATCGATCGCAGCACCGACTGTTCTCCCACGCCGGCCGGCAGCCGCATCCAGCCCGGAGGCAGGGCGATGAGAAAGGATGCCTGAGGTGCGGTGATCGTTGGGGTCATGCTTCTGGTCCGATCGTCACGTGAGCGAGTAATTCTTCGAGCAGCGGGGAGAATTGCGGAACGAGTTCTAGTTGGGAGGTGCGCCACGTGAGCACGACGACAACATCGCCGGTCTGACGTGCGCACGCAATTGTTGCCCAGATCGCGCCGTCATCGTCGAGGTCGAGTCGCGTGACGCGGATACCGTCGCCATCCGTAATGTCATCGACTGTCGGCCTGTCGATAGGCAGTCCGCCACTGGCCCCAGCAGCCTCACTCAGGTCGAGGGGCTCGTGTCCTGCGGCGGCGACGCTCACGATGACCGGCAGCGGCCAATGGCCGATCAACCCAAGGCCCACGACGAGCACCTCGTCGTAGCTCAGCGCTGCAGAGAACTCGAGCAGTGTGTCCAGGGTCGCGTTGTGGTCAATCGGGCCCGGTGGTGGCCCGTCGGCAATCACCTCGGATTCAGCTTCGGATTCGGACTCCGCGAGCAGTTCGAAAAGGGTGATCACATCGGCCCGCCACTCCACGATGTCGCGTGGCGCGGCCGGTATTGTCATCCATTCGTGTGGCTCGATGTCGAGCGACCAATTGACTGGTGGCGTTGCTGACGGGATCATGCTTTGGGAGTCGTCAGGTCGGTCTTGCCCGCGTAATACTCGGGGAACAGCGACGACCGGTCCGTGTCGGTGCCGAACCCGGTGGGATTCACCGTCCACTTCATGACGTTGGCCCCGAACGACCCCACCACCCGACCGGCGTTGGCGTAGTACCACCACGGAATCGCTTTCGGAACTATGCCGAACTCGGTGTGCATGGCGAGCTGAAGTTTCTTCAGATCGCCCACGCGATCGGTGGAGAAGAACCTGTCGAAGCGATATTTGCCGCCGAACTCGCGCACCTTCGCAATATCGTTTGGTCCCCAACCCTTGGTGGCGACGTTCCACCACTGCGGCTTGATCGCCGCCTTCGATCCGATTTGGGTGGCGTGCCCCACCCCGATGTCTCTGGTGATGGTCCGTAGCCGCTGGTCGATCGCGCCGATCCGCTTTATAGCCGCTGACACAGGTATGCGTCCAGCCAGGCCGTCTGCCCAGATCTTCTGACGCTTCGCTGCCGCACCGGCAGACTTCAGGCCGACCTTGACGGCGACCTTACCGCCCGCACCTACCGCGCCTTTCGCCGCGCCGGCGGTGCCCCGCGCAATCGCCGCAACGTGGGCCGTTTGCACGATCCGTGCGACGACAACGCCAACGCCGATCAAGACGACACCGACCACCGCGATGATGAAGTCGAGCCAGGAGCCCTCACCCATCGCGGCAAGCGCGCCAGTACCAATAACAGAGGCAACGGCGACGATTGCACCGGCAAGGGCGGCAGCGCCCAGCCCTGGGATGAAGAACGCCAGCACCGCGAGCGCGACGCCGATCCACATGAGCACCTTCACGAAGATTTTGAGGAATTTGAGGAAGCCCTCTCGAAGTTTGTACTGCCAGGTGTCGACAAGGCCGTCGTTCCACGCACCCCGAATCGTGTTCGACGCAGCCTTCCCCGCGCCGTTCAGCGCAGCGAGGGTCTCCTCCATGCGACGACGCGCCTGCCCGCTGGCATCGGCGGCCGCGGACAGTGCCGTCGTGCGCGCGTGGATCTGGGCGTTCTCTTCTGTGGTGAGCGCAGGAGCGTCAGCAGCCCGCTGCGCACTGGGGTCTGGCATCCCTGTGGCGCTTCCTGCCGCCCCGGCTGCGGCCTCGGCCTCGGCCAGTGCGCGCGCGGATTCTGTGCGGGCACTGTCAAGTGCCGGGCTGTAGCTGGCGAGAGCGCGAGACACGGCGTCGTAACGACCAGAGGTTTTGGTGAGCGAGGCGGCGACATCTGCGCTGCGGGAGCGAATGGCGTCGGCGGATTGGCCCTTGAGCTCTGTTGTGTCGCCAGAGCCGATGCGTTGCAATACTGCCGCCTCGCTTGCGATTGTCTCCGCGATCTTCGCGTAGTACGTAACCAGGAGGTGCAGTTCGTCTGGGTCTCCCGCGACAGGGTCTGCAGGGTGATCCAGCAGTTGCCAGTTTCCGGAACGAGCGGGCATGGTGGGTCCTTTCAGGACGTTCTGGACTGTCGGAAACGAACGGGAATCGTCATTCTGTTTCGGTGGAGAGACCGTCAGCTATCGACTGTTCCGTCGCACGCCACGCTTCGCTCATGTCGTGGATTTTCTTCTGCAGGTCGTTGACGGCCGTCGAGATCTTGCCGCGGTGGATCTTCCAATTGCTGACGAACTCGCCCATTGCCGCGGTCACATCTCGCTGGCCCCAGACATCGGCATCTTCCTTAACCCGGTCGCCTGCTGTGTTGAACTCGTGCGCGATCTCAACGAGCTTGGCCGATGACTCTTCGAGAACTGCTGACGTGACAATGAGGTCTGGCATGCTGCAAGGAGTCCAATCGTGAGGTGGCAGAGGGAAAGGAGGGCGCGCGCGGAACCACCGGCGCCCTCCTGACAGGGTTCTACTTGGCGAGGGCGCGCGCGAGCTCGGAGTCGGTCGACTCAAGCGCGTCGGCGGCGGCCGTGAGGTACTGGCTCATGCCCATGAGGCCCTGGATCGTCTTCGTTGCACCGTCGTTGAACTCCTGGTACGAAGAGCCGAATGCCACTGACGATTTGTCGGTTACGTAGCCGCCGCTGATGAGACCGTCGACCAGGGTCTTGAGCTCGCGCAGCTTCGATTCGATTTCCTGCTCGCCGTTGTTGAGGCGGGTGGAGGCGTCGCGCATGTCGCCGTATGTCACATTAAGGTTTGCCATGAGTCGCTTTCGTATCGTTGATGAAACCTCCGGCTGGCGCTGAAGACGGTGACAACGATACCGATCGGTTGACCCTCTAATGGGGGCAGGCGGAAGGACTTCACCAAGCGTTAATGTCCCGGTCAGCGACAGGTCCGTCATTAGGGGGACATACACACGGCGTCTCACGAAACGTGAAGAGCGAGCCCACCGATCGAAGCCCGCCGTTGAATGCAAGAGATGCACTCATGCACTTTCCTATGCCGGGGTGCGGACGAAGGGTATGGGCAGGTTTCAGCCGGAGAGCGCCCACATCGCGACAGCGCTGGCCGCGGCGACATTGAGCGAATCGATGCCGTGTTCCATCGGGATCTGCACCACGCTGTCCGACGCGGCGAGCGCATCTGCCGTGAGCCCAGGGCCCTCAGCGCCGAGCACCAGGGCCAGCCGATCGTGGTTCGTGCCGTCGAAGTCGCGCAGGCTGACGGCATCCGGTGTCAGGGCGAGTGCCGCCACGTGGAATCCGTGGCGGGTCAGCAGCTCGCGGGTCGTTGTCCAGTCCCCCGTGCGCGTCCACGGCACCTGCAGCACTGTTCCCATGGATACCCGGATGGCGCGTCGATAGAACGGGTCGGAGCACCGCGGCGTCACGAGGATGGCGTCGGCCCCGATCGCGCCGGCCGAGCGGAAGATGGCGCCGACGTTCGTGGGGTCTGCGACGTCCTCCAGGATGACGATGCGGCGGGCTTCGGCCAGAAGTTGATCGGGGTCTGGCAGTGCAGGGCGATTCATCGATGCGATGAGTCCGCGATGCAGGATGTATCCCGTCAGCTCGGCGAGCAGCTCGCCAGGGCCGGAGAACACCGGCACGTCGGGACCGACGAGTGCGACGGCCTCGTCGACGGTGCCGCCGAGGGCGAGCACCGAGCGGGGCTGATGCCCGGCACGCAGCGCCCGTTCGAGCACGAGCGCCGACTCAGCGAGGTACAGGCCGTGCTCGGTGCCACGCGCCTTCTTCAACGCAACATCGGTGAGGTGCGAGTAGTCGGCCAGGCGCGGGTCACTGAGGTCGGAAATGTCGATCACGGGCATCCGTCAACCCTATCGAGGGGCTCGTCCCCCGGCTCACCCACCCCTTGCCCGGACACGTTGGCCGTTTCAGAATGAAATTTCTGGAAGGCGGCACACCATGGGTGAGCAATGGAACTATGCCTGGCGCACAATCGTCCCCGACCTGAATGACAAGCACGGCCCCCTCCCCCCTGTCATGCTGCTGCTGACCATCGTGACCGGGCTCGTTGATGCGTACAGCTACCTTCTACTGGGCCACGTCTTGGTCGCAAATATGACCGGCAATGTCGTCTTCCTGGCCTTCGCGCTTGCAGGGTCGACGGACTTCACCATCTGGGCGTCTGCCCTCGCACTGGTGGTGTTCTCGATTGGAGCCGTCATCGGCGGGCGAATCGCGCACGCACAGCACGCTCATCGTGGCCGGATGCTCCTGCTCGCTGTGAGCACGCAAACCGTCCTCCTGCTGGCCGCTCTCATCGTCTCGCTGGTTGTCGTCACTCCAACGGGCGCGGCCTCGCGTGCGGTTCTCATCACGATAATCGGCGTAGCAATGGGGATTCAGAATGCGATGGCGCGTGCTCTCGCTGTCACCGATCTGACTACGACGGTGCTGACGCTCACGATCGCGGGGATCTCTGCGGACAGCCACCTGGCCAATGGGCCAAGCAGCCGCGCAGGGCGGCGGTTGCTCTCGGTGTTCAGCATGCTGCTCGGTGCATTGATCGGTGCCCTTTTCATCAACCTGGGCCTCGGTACCGTGACGCTCCTGCTGTCGGTCATCCTGATGGCCATCATCACTGCGATTGCAGCCGTGCTCGCTCGGTCGCAGCGACCGTGGACCACCCCCTAGTCAAGAAAGGTCAGCGCGACCCGTTTGAACTCCCGCGACGTCAGCGCATTGATGTGCGTGCGCGCAGGCAGCTCAACATAGCTGGCGCCCGTTGCGGTCGCGAGCTCTTCGACGCCATCGGGGATGTGATCGGCGGCGCCTCTGACATATAGCGTCGGGATGCCAGGCGCAACGTCGAGGGCGGCCCCTCTCATGCCAAGGACGCAGGCTCCCAATGCCTCGCGGTCTTCGCCGGCAGCGATCGCGGCCGCCAACACGGCGGCAATCGTCGGGTCGTCCGGAAGCTGTCCATCGACCACGAAGCGATCGACAGACTCACCGTCCCACGTGGAGAAGTACTCGATTGGGCCAGCGCCGCCGAGCACCACCCGGCGCACCCTGGTCGGCGCCAGCTGGGTCAGCGCCGAAACGACTCGAACGCCCATCGAATAGCCGATCACGTCGACGGAGTCGAGTTCGCAGGCGTCGAGGACGGCCAGCAGGTCGCCCGCCAGTTCGGCCTGCGTGTAGGCGCTCGCCTCGCGCGGTGCATCGCTCTGCCCGTGACCGCGGAGGTCTGGCGCAATGGAGCCGCGCCCCGCTTCCGAGATGGCGCGCACCCACCCGGTACCGCCCCAGGTGGCCGCGGCGCTCGACGCGAAGCCATGCACGAGAAGGATGGGTCGCTGCCCCTCGGTGATGTCGCAAGCAATCCGTACGCCGCTACGTCCGGAGGCGACCAGCGTCACGCGTGGCCTGACCAGCCTGCATCGTCGTCTTCGGCGGCGCGCACGCCACCGACCGCTGCAGACGTTGCCAGGGTCGCCCCGGAATGGGCGAGCTCTGCCAGTGCTGCGTCGCTCGAATCCGCGGCCACTCCTGCGATGAGGTCGGTGAGGATCCGCACGTGCTGCCCGTGCTCCAGCGCATCGAGGGCTGATGCGCGTACGCAGTGGTCGGTGGCAAGTCCCACGACGTCGATCTCCGTCACGCCGTGCGCTGTGAGGAGGTCGCCCACCGTTTCACCAGCTTCGGTGTGTCCTTCGAAGATGGAATACGCAGGTTTCCCCTGGCCCTTCCGAATGTGGAAGGAGATGGCATCCGTCACCAGGGCGGGGTGGTACTCAGCACCGGTCGTGCCAGCGACGCAGTGCACCGGCCAGGTGTCGACGTAGTCGGGGGCATCGTCGCGAGCGAAGTGACCGCCGTTGTCGTTGTCGATGTCGTGCCAGTCGCGTGAGGCGAAGACCCCGTCGTACGCATCTGGGTGACCCGCAAGCAGGGCGCTCACACCGGCGGCCACGCCGCGACCGCCGTCAACGGCCAGCGCACCTCCCTCGGTGAAGTCGTTCTGAACGTCGATGATGAACAGTGCGCGCGTCACGGATTCCCTCACTTAGTTGTTCGACAGGTTGTCGCCGCAGTTGAAGAAACCTGTCGTGATGGTGTCGATCGCTATCTTCGCATTGTCGCTCACATCATCGAGCGCGTAAACGGCAAAGGTGAGCGGGGTGCCGTCTGCGGCGTGAATGATGCCGGCGAGCGTGTAGCCGGTGTCAATCCAGCCGGTCTTGGCGAAGACGGCCCCATCGGCAGCCGAGTTGGCGCCGGTGAATCGGTCGCTGTACGACAGCGAGCCGGAGTCGCCGCCGGCAACAGGGAGACCATCGAAAATAATGCCAAGGTCTCCCTCCCTGGCGTTGATCTTGACGAAGAGCTGAGTGAGGTACGACGGCGGCACAGCATTGTTGTCGCTTAGCCCTGAACCGTCGGCGATGACGATGCCCGTTGTGTCGATTCCGTATGGCTGGAGGCCGGCGACGGTGGACTGCTGCAGCGCGGCGAAGGTGTTCCCAGCGCCTGACTTCACCGCGACGAGCCTGGCCAGCATCTCCGCCAGAGCATTGTCGGAGACGAGCAGAGACTGCTTGATCAGCGTTGAGACGGGTTGCGATTGTGCGGCGGCGAGCGTGGGTGCGCCTGCGGGCGCCGCGCCGCGGGTCACCGTGACGTCACCGCCCAGTTCGTCTGCGAATGCCTCACCGGCACGCCCAACGGGGTCGTCGCTCCGCGTCGAGGTGCTGCGCGCAGGATTGGCCCTGTCGCCGTCAACCTGGAGCGCCGTGATCTCCGGCATGTACCCGTCGTAGAGTTCCTTGGTGTTCCAGCTCGGCTCCCAGGCCGGGTCGCCGAACAGCGATGAATCGAGAACCAGGTTGGTGATCGGGTTGCCGGCATTGGCCGGGTCAGCGTCCCAGGCCGCAATCGTCTGGCTGGCCAGGGCGTCAAGGTGCGCCGCTCCCGCGTACGCAGAGTCTTCCCCTGATGGCAGTCGCGACAGCGTGATGTCGCCGCCGCCGACCAGCACGACTGTGCCGGGTTCTGCGCCCTTCACCACGGTGGTGATCGCCCGATAGTCGGGGCCAAGCACGCTGAGTGCTGCAGCGGATGTCAGGATCTTCAGCACGCTGGCTGTGCGGGCTGGCGTCGTGCCGCCGCGGTCGAAGAGCACCTCGCCCGTGTTCGCGTTGACGACCTGCGCCTGGAAACTGCCCAGCCGGCTGTCTGAGGCCAGCCCGGCAACGGAGCACGTGCGGAGACGGCTGGCCGCCGTGTCTGCCCCTGGCACTGGTCTGGCCGGGTCTGCTGTCGCATCCGGTGCCGCCGACGTCGACGTCGTCGCACCTGCGGCAACGGGCGCGGCCGTACTGCCGGCTGACGCGCCGGCGACAACGGCTCCGGTGCCGAGCAGGGCAAACGCCACCGCACCGCCGGTGATCAGCGCAGCGCGGCGGTGCCGGGAGAAGAACGATGCGATACCCGTCGCTGATCCGCCCTGTGGTTCGACGCCGGCGGCATCTGGCTCAGGGACAGTGCGGGGCGAATCATCGGAATCGTGCATTGGGGTATTTTAGCTGTCGCTGGTGAGAGAACCGCCGCGGTACCGGCTTATTCGCCCGGGTACACGAGGCCGATCTCGGCGCGAACAGCGTCGAGGGTCTTCATGATCGCGACAGACTGCGCCGGGCTCAGGATGTCGCTCACGATGTGTCCCTCACCGATGAGGCGCTCGGCCTCCGCGGCCTGGAAGTGCATGCCGCGGCCCCGAACGTTGGAGGCGTACGACTCAAGCACGTCACCCTCGCTCGAAACGACCCTGAACGACGTCGCTGAGTACCACACGGCGTCGATGTCGATCCTGGCATCCGTTCCCAGCACGGTCGCGGTGTTCGGCCCCTTGGTGTCGCTGGCCGACAGCGTCGAGGCGATCTGTCCACCGGCGTATCGGAAGATGGTGGCGACCTGCGCGTCGGCGCCGGTCTCCTTGAAGGTGGCGCTGGCAAGCACCGTCTCCGGGTCGCCGAACAGCTCGTGCGCGAAGGAGAGCGGGTAGATTCCGAGGTCGAGCAGCGCGCCGCCACCGAGCTCGAGGGCGTTGATGCGGTGAGCGGGGTCATCCGTCAGGTCCTGCGTGTGGTCGGCGATGAGCGTGTGAACGTTGCCGAGGGTGCCAGCGGCCAGGATCTCCCTGATGCGTACCATGTGGGGCAGGAACCTGGTCCACATGGCCTCCAGCACGAGCAGGCCCTTTTCGGCCGCCAGGTCGGCGATGACCTGAGCTTCGCCCGCGTTCACCGCGATCGGCTTTTCGATCAGCACATGCTTGCCGGCGTTGAGCATCAGCGCCGCATTGCTGGCATGCAGCGGATGCGGTGTTGAAATGTAGACGATGTCGACATCAGGGTCGTTCGCGAGCGCTTCATAGCTTGAGTGCGCGACCGGGATACCGAACTCGGCGGCGAACGCGTCGGCCGATTCTTGCGAACGGGAACCAACGGCCTGAACGGTGAAACCGTTCTCCAGGAGGTCGCTCGTGAATTGGTGGGCGATATTGCCCGTGGCCAGAATTCCCCATCGAAGTGCAGTCATGCAATGGAGCCTATCGGCTGCACACTGATGCCTCGGTCCTGAATGCAGAATGGCCACCAACCCTTTCGGGCTGGTGGCCAAGTGCGATGTGGGGCCGCCTATCAGAATCGAACTGATGACCTATTCATTACGAGTGAATCGCTCTACCGACTGAGCTAAGGCGGCGTGAGCGGTTCTTTTCAAAACCGCTCGGTGACACAGCAAACAAGCTTAGCGTGTCTCGAGAGCAATCTTGTACACATCACGGAATGAGCTCTTCACCCGATCGGCCAGTTTGGTCTCCCCCGCCGAATCCGCCCAGCATCTCCAGGCGTGCCGCATCGCGGCAACAGCGACCAAGGTGTAGAGCAATGCCTGTTCAGTCAGCAATTGTGAGTCTTCGGCCAGCTCTGGGTGATCGATGGCCAGGCGCCTCTCCAGCAGGTCTTGCATCCGACCTTCGAATCCTCGCAACGTCGACATTCTCATGCCGATCAACTGCGAATTGCCCAGCAACACCTCGTGCCTGAGCTGATGTAGTTCCTCGTCTTCTTCTAGGGGCTGGAGGTTGGTGATCAGGAGCTCCTCAAGCTGGACGAGGATTGGGCCGCCAGGCCCGGCATTCACGAATTTCTCCAGCGATTCTTCAGAGGCAAACCCGGGAATGTCTCCGACGAGGGCAGCATCTTTCGTCGGAAAGTAGTTGAAGAACGTGCGCGGGGAAATGTTCGCCATCCGACTGATCTCGTCGATCGTCGTGTGCTCGATACCGCGTTCCAGCACCAGCGACAATGCCGCATGCTGGATCTTCAGCTGTGTCGCCGCGCGTTTCCGCGCCCTCAGCCCGACTTCTGAATTATTCGACATGCTTTCATCTCACTGGCACATAGGCGTAGCTCGGCCCTACTGCCGGACCACGCCGCCCGCGCAGCCAACGATCAGCACATCGGGTCTTCAGCCGGAACCGTTCCCGAGAGCAGATAGTTGTCGACCGCGTCATTCACGCAGGCGTTTGATTTGTTGTAAGCAGTGTGCCCTTCACCGTCGAAGGTGACAAGGTGTCCGCTGTCGAGTTGGGCGGCCAAACTCTGCGCCCAGACGTAGGGTGTTGCGGGGTCATTCGTTGTGCCGATCACGAGAATGGGGGCAGCGCCTGCCGCGTGGATTTCTGAGCGCTCGCCCGTGAACGCGTACGGCCAGTTCGCGCAGCCGATGTCGCCAAAGCTCATATAGGTGCCGATCGTCGGCGCGGCGGCTTCAATCTCTGCCGCCTGCGCCCGCATGCTGGCCGGATCGTCGTTGTAGCTGTAGTCAACGCAGTTGATGGCGGTGAACGCTTCGGTGGAGTTGTCGAGGTACGTGCCGTCTGCATTCCGGCCGTTGTAGGCATCGGCGAACTGGAATGCGTACTCGGCATCGCCCTGCATCACGCTGGTCAGCATTTCGCTGAGGTAGCTCCAGGCATCCGCTTGGTAGAGCGGATAGATAATCGCCGTCAACAGGGCGCTTGAGCCGAGCTGGCGGCCATCCGCTGCACTGATCGGGTTCGCATCAACCGAGTCGAGCAGCGCCCGGATGGTGGCCATGGCGTCGTCGACCGTTCCGGAGAACGGGCATGACGTGCTGCTGAGGCAATCGGCCAGGTAGGCCCGCAATGCGCTCTCGAAGCCCTGGGCCTGGATGCGGGTCACGTCGAAGTTGCTGGTTGAGGGGTCGACGGCGCCATCGAGCACCATCCGACCGACCTTGTCGGGGTAGAGCTCTGCATAGGTGGCGCCGAGGAAGGTGCCGTACGAGTACCCGAGGTAGTTGAGCTGGGTGTCTCCGAGGATCGCGCGCATCAGGTCGAGGTCGTGAGCGGCGTTCACCGTGTCAACGTGGCCGAGGAGGGCACCGGTCTCGTCCCGGCATGCCGCGCCGAATTCGGCCGCAGATGCCTCAAGCTCGCTGATCCACTCATCCGTTCCCCGCGCCGCGGTCGGGATGCCGTACAGGTAGTCATCCATCTGCTCTGCGTCGAAGCAGGCCACGGCACTGGACTTACCGACACCGCGCGGGTCAAACCCGACGATGTCGTACGCCGCCTGCAGTTTCTCGTCTGTGGCGTAGTCGACGTTTTCCTTCACGAAGTCGTAGCCGGAGGCGCCGGGGCCGCCGGGGTTCACGAGCAACGAACCGAGCCGGTCAGGCCCCGTGGCGGTATGCCGCACCATCGCCAGATCGATGTCTCCGGCGGCTGGGTCTGCCCAGTCGAGCGGTGCCGTCGCTGTCGCGCACTGCAGGTCGTCGCCGCAGTCGGCCCAGCTGAGCACCTGCTCGTAGAACGGTTGAAGCGCAGCATCAACCTTTTCGCCCGTCGGCACCGAAGTGGACAAGGGCTGCTGGGGCATGAACCACGACACGCACCCGCTCAATCCGATGGTCACGACGAGCGCTGCAGCGAGTGAAACGCCGGCCCTGGCTGATCTTCTGGGGCGAGTCGTGGTCACGGGTTCCTCTTTCGTAGCGGGGGGGCGTTCAGCGTCTGATCGCCGTGACGAGCATTGCCTCGAGAGCAAGGGCTGGGGCGACGTTTGATTCGATTCGCTGTCGGGCGAGGGTGATCGCGTCCATGGTGGCCAGCGACGCCGCCGGGCTGGTGGCTGCGGCGGCCGCTTCCAGCTCCGGAAGGAGTTCGAGATTGATCACCGTTGACGTTCTGCCGAGCTGCACCATCATGATGTCCCTGTACAGAGACACCAGGTCGACCAGGATGCGGTCGATGCCATCCCGCAGGCTTCGCGTTGCACGACGCTTCTGGTCGTCTTCCAGAGCTTTCAGCTGCCCCCGGAGCGCCGGTGGAATCGACTGGCCTGACGCAACGCCGAGCGAACGCAGCACGCCCTCTCGCTCCTGGGCATCGCGCTCAATCGTGATGGCCTTCGCATCGTCGCCGGCAATGGACAGCAATCGGGCGGCGGCCATCACGGCAGCAGACACCGAGCGGATGCCGAGGGCTGTGCGCAGCGTTTCGTCGCGCCGGGTTCGTGCCTCAGCGTTGGTGGCAAGGCGGTGGGCCATGCCGATGTGGCTCTGCGCCTCGCGCGCCGCGCGGAGGGCGATGTCGGCGTCGACCCCGTCGCGCGCCACCAGCAGGTCGGCGACGTCTTCGACGCTCGGGACTCGAAGGCGAACGGTACGGACGCGCGAACGGATGGTGGGAAGCAGGTCGGCTTCGCTTGGCGCACAGAGAATCCAGACCGTGCGCTCCGGTGGTTCTTCGAGAGCCTTGAGCAGCACGTTCGACGTGCGCTCCACCATCCGGTCTGCGTCTTCAACGACGATGACTCGATAGCGACCGATGGAGGGCGAGTACTGTGACCTCGCCACGACCTCTTTCACCGACTCCATCTTGATGATGACGCCCTCTGTGGAGAGCACAGTGAGGTCTGGATGGGTGCGCGCATCGACCTGTCGCCTGGCCGCTTCATCGCCCACCTCGTCGCCGGGGCTGAGCAGGGCCGTGGCGAAGGCGAATGCCAGGTTGGATCGACCTGACCCTGGCGGGCCCGTGATCAGCCAGGCATGGGTCATGGAGGCGCTGGAGGTCGACGTGGTGGCGCCGGCGGATGACGGTGAGACTGATCCGTCAGGAGCGGCAGGAAGCGCCACCCGTTCGGCTGCGGCACGGAAAATGGCGATGGCCTCCGCTTGACCCGTCAGTCCGTCCCAGATTCCCATTAGGCAAGGGTACCGTTCGCGTCCGACAGATCGCTGCGTGCCGCTAGCTGCGGGCAGCCAGCAGCGCGCTGACGCGTTCCCGAATGGCAGCGGCGATCGTTTCTGGCGCTGCATCAGCATCGAGCACGATGAATCTGTCGGGTTCCGCGGCCGCGAGGTCGAGGAAAGCCGCGCGCACCCTGGCGTGGAACTCGCCCTTTTCGGCCTCCAGGCGGTCGAACCGCTTGTTGGCCGCGTTCAGGCGTGACCGCGCTGCCGATTCGTCGAGATCGAGCAGGATGGTGAGGTCGGGCAGCAAGCCTTCAGCCGCCCACATGGACAGGTCACGCACCTCGTCGGCACCGAGAACTCGGCCGGCGCCCTGATAGGCGACGGATGAGTCGATGTAGCGATCCTGCACCACGATTTCACCGCGTGCGAGAGCCGGCCGAACCTTCGTGCTGATGTGGTGGGCGCGGTCAGCGGCATAGAGCAGGGCCTCAGCGCGCGGCGCGATGTCGCCGCGGTGATGCAGCACAATCTCGCGAATCGCGACGCCGACATCCGTTCCGCCTGGCTCGCGGGAGCGCAGCACGGTGTGCCCCTGCTCCTCGAGCCAGTCGGTCAAAAGTTCGGCCTGGGTCGTCTTGCCTGAGCCGTCGCCGCCCTCAAGGGTGATGAACAAACCGGTCACGACGTCGCAGACTCCGCAGCTGCAGCGGCGGCCTTGTTCGCCGCCCTGGTTGCAGCGGCTTTCTTCGCTGCCGCCGAACGCGCAGCGCTGGTGGCCGTTGTCTTTGCCGCCGTCGTCTTCGCCGCAGTCGTCTTCTTGGCTGCGGGCTTCTTCGCTGCCGGCTTCTTGGCTACGGGCTTCTTCTTGGCTGGCGCCTTGGCGCGCGGCTTCGCCGGTCCCTTGGCACGCTTGTCGGCCAAAATCTGCACAGCACGGTCGAAGTCGATGTCTTCGATGCTCTCGGACTTCGGAATCGTCGCGTTGGTGACGCCGTCGGTCACGTATGCGCCGAAACGACCGTCCTTGATCTTGATCGCCTTGCCGCTCTCCGGGTCTGGGGCCTCGAATTCCTTGAGCGCGCTGGAAGCGCGACGTGCCCCGTACTTGGGCTGAGCGAACAGTTCGAGGGCGCCAGGCAGGTCAAGTTCGAAGATCTGGTCTTCGCTGGTGAGCGAACGAGTATCCGTTCCCTTCTTCAGGTACGGACCGAACTTGCCATTCTGCGCAAGGATCTCTTCGCCAGACTCAGGGTCAACGCCGACGGTGCGCGGCAGGTCGAGCAGGCGAAGCGCGGTGTCCAGGTCGATCGACGCGAGGTCCATCGATTTGAAGAGCGAGGCGGTGCGAGCCTTGGGCAGCGCAGTCTTCTTGGCCGCGGTCTTCTTCTTCGGCTTCGTTTCCGTGACCTCACCGGTGGCAGCGTCGACGGTCTCTGTCACGGCAGGTGCGGCGGCAACGGATGCCGCAGCAGGATCGACTTCTGGCTCTGGATCGACCTCGGTCACGTACGGTCCGAATCGGCCGTCCTTGGCCACGACGTTCTTGCCGTTCTCCGGGTTCACGCCAATGACGCGGTCGGTGACGACGGGAGCCTCGATGAGCTCGCGTGCCTTTGCGGCGGTCAGTTCATCCGGAGCCAGTTCCGGCGGGATGTTGACGCGACGCGGAGGAGCGTCGGGGGCGGCATCCGGATCAATGGTCTCGAGGTAGGGACCGTACTTGCCGATGCGCAGCGTGATGTCGTCGGCGATCCTGACCGAGTTGACGGCCTTCGCGTCGATCTCACCCAGGTTGTCGATGACCTGGCGGAGGCCCTTGTGCTTGTCTGAGCCGAAGTAGAAGCTGGTCAGCCAGTCGACGCGCTCTGCTTCGCCGTCTGCGATGCGGTCGAGGTCGTTCTCCATTTCGGCGGTGAAGTCGTATTCGACCAGGTCACCGAAGTAGTCCTCGAGCAACCGCACGACGGAGAAGGCGATCCAGTTCGGGATGAGTGCCTGGCCGCGCGGGGTGACGTAACCGCGGTCGGTGATCGTTGAAATGATCGACGCGTACGTCGATGGGCGGCCGATGCCGAGCTCTTCGAGCTTCTTCACCAGGCTGGCCTCTGTGTAGCGGGCAGCCGGTGTGGTCTCGTGTCCCTTGGCTTCCACATCGACGAGGTTCAGAACCTGGCCCTCCGTGAGCGGCGGGAGCTTCGATTCGGTCGGGTCTGACGCGGCGTTTCGCTCTTCGTCACGCGATTCTTCGTACGCGAGCATGAAGCCGCGGAACGTGATGACGGTTCCACTCGCCGCGAACTCGGCGACGACACCGGATGCCGATGGCTGGTCAGACGGGCCGGTCGGGCCCGCAGAGATGGTGACGGATGCCGTCGAACCGGTGGCGTCGGCCATCTGCGAGGCGACGGTGCGCTTCCAGATCAGTTCATAGAGCTTGTAGTCGTTGCCACGGAGGCTGGATGAGAGGGATGCCGGGGTGCGGAAGGTGTCACCAGACGGGCGGATCGCCTCGTGTGCCTCCTGCGCGTTCTTGCTCTTGCCCTTGTACAGGCGCGGCGATTCCGGCACGGTTTCGGGCCCGTAAAGGGCTGCAGCCTGCGTGCGCGCAGCGCCGATCGCCTGCTGCGAGAGCGACGGTGAGTCGGTTCGCATATAGGTGATGTAGCCGTTTTCGTAGAGCGACTGGGCAACGCTCATGGTCTGGCGCGCGGTGAAGCGCAGCTTGCGGGCGGCTTCCTGCTGCAGCGTCGAGGTCGTGAATGGCGCGGCGGGGCTGCGGCGGTACGGCTTCGATGCCACCTTGGTGACCGTGAGGTCGACGTCGGGCTTCCGCAGCGCCTCTGCCAGGGCGAGGGCCCCGGCCTCATCGAGCACGGCGGCCTGCACCTTGGGCTTCAGCTTGCCGGTGTCATCGAAGTCTGCCCCGGTGGCGATGCGGTCACCGTTGATGCGCACGAGCTTGGCGTCGAAGCCGGCAGCATCGCTGTCAGCGGATGCCGCGAGCTGCGCAATCAGGTCCCAGTAGCTGGCAGAGACGAACGCCAGGCGTTCGCGCTCGCGGTCGACGACGAGTCGGGTGGCGGCGGACTGCACGCGGCCGGCGGACAGGCCAGGGCCGACCTTGCGCCACAGCACGGGCGAGATCTCGTATCCATACAGGCGGTCAAGGATGCGGCGGGTTTCCTGGGCATCCACGAGTGCGGTGTCGAGTTCGCGAGTGTTGTCCTTGGCCGCCAGGATGGCGTCTTTGGTGATCTCGTGGAACACCATGCGACGAACCGGAACCTTGGGTGCCAGCACCTGCAGCAGGTGCCACGCGATGGCTTCTCCCTCGCGGTCCTCATCAGTTGCGAGCAGGAGTTCGTCGGCGTTCTTCAGCGCGCGCTTCAGCTCGGCAACTGTCTTCTTCTTGGAGTCAGACACGACGTAATACGGTTCGAACCCGTTGTCGACGTCGACAGAGAACTTGCCCAGCCCGCCCTTTTTGAGCTCTGGCGGCAGGTTCTTGGGTTCGACCAGGTCGCGAATGTGACCGACGGAGGACAGTACCTCGTAGCCATCGCCCAGATACTGCGCGATTGACTTCATCTTGGTCGGCGACTCAACGATGACCAGCTTCTTAGTGCCTGGCACCAGACTCCTCTTATATGTGATGGGAACAAGGCACACCATACACATAGGAGTGGAAAGTGTGCCTCATTCAGTGTGCTGCACGTTTGTTCAGCGTTTGCCGTGAGCCCCGCGGGCGGGACTCTGACCCACGCCTCTGCGATGAGACCCGTGCCCCCTTGCCCCTCAACGGTTCCTGAGGACAATGGAAGCATGGCTACAGCATCAATGGGCACGTACACGGCCAAGCTGACGGACGGCCCCCTTGAGGGCAAAACCATCACCGTGGAGTTCCTGCAATCAGGTGATCCGCAACCGCAGCTGAAGATCCCCGTCAACGCCAGTAACAAGCGGTACTTGTACGCACGCGGCGCCGGACTGGAATTCGAAGGTTCTGAAAATCCAGATCGGCCGAGCGCCGTTGACTATCGCTACCTTGAAGCTGTATTCGAATAGTACAGCCCCGTCAGGCCGCGCTTTCCCTCTCTACTCTTCGGCTGAGCCAGGCGGACCGGCTCGCGACCTGGACCGCACTGTAAAAGGACCGGCTGCACGTTCGACCACCACGTCGGAGACGAGGCCGTCGATGGTGCACGAGGCCAGCATTGCCCCGTTGAGAACGGCCGCATGAGCCGCGGCATCGCAGGGGATGCCGGCAACCGCACCTGATGCTGTGTCTGCTGCCGCGAGCGCGGCCGCATCCGCCGCATTCAGCACCGTTTGGTGGGTGGCCAACACTGCGAATGTCGTGACGACCAGCGCCGTGACGAGCATGGTCGCGGCGATGACGGCCACGCCGAGGATGGTGCCGGATCCCTCGTCACGCTCGCCGGTCGCGCCGCGCGGCCAGCAGTTCCAGCGGCCACGGCACCAGCGGTTCACAACCCTCCCGCCAGCGCGCACGACGATGCCTCGACGACAAGTCCGAGCGCCGCGAACGGGCCGATCGCCGCCGGAGCACGCAGCGTCGCACACGTGAACTCTCCCTGGCGCTCGGTGACCAGCGTCACACCAGCGCCGGCACGAGCGGCCAGGCCAGCAGCCCTCCCCTCGTCGTCACCCCTGGCGAGCGACCTGGCAGCGTCAGCCGCGGCGTCCGCGAGCCGCACCTGTTGCCCCAGCATGGCGACCGCCCCCAGGCAGCACCCGAGCACCAGGACCACTGCAGGCAATACGGTGGCGAACTCTGCTGTCACACTGCCCGTCTCGCGCCGCGGGTCACCCCACCGACAACGCATTCCGCACCAGGTCCGTCAGGATCCCCCGCACCTCGTCGCCCCGCAGGATGACGATGAGCAGGCCGGCGAACCCGACAGCGGCCATCGTGGCGACGGCATACTCAGCTGTCGCGGCGCCTGTGTCTCCCGCCAGTCTCCGTGCTCCTGCCAGCCTCCGCGCTCTGGCCAGCCTTGCGCTCAGGAACGAGCGGATGCCGCGCCTCCGGTGCCCTCGCGCCAGCCCACCGGACTGTTCAGTCGTCATACGCACTGTTGGCATGGGTTCTTCTCCTTGAGTTTGCGCCCGGACGAACCTCTCGGTGTCCCGGGTGTCAATTGGATCGGCACGGGCATAATCAGCATCCGCCAGCAACCGAGTACCCAGGCGCGCAGCCGGGGATCCGTGGAGAACGTCAGAGCGAACCGAATGTGGAGGACACGATCGAGATCAGCAGCGGCGCAACTCCGACGAGCATGAACGACGGCAGGATGCAGAGTCCTAGTGGCAGCATCAGGGTCACCGCCAGGGTTGCAGCCTGCCGCTGACCCTCGGTACTTTCCACGAGACGCAAGTGCGCGGCCTCGCTCCGTAAGAGCTCCGCCGCAGGCACCCCTGCGCGCTCCGACAGCTCGAGGACGGATTGGATCACAGCGTCGGAGTGCGCCGTCGCAATCCCAAAGCGGGTTGCCGCGCGGTGTGCGAGTTCTCTGGCGCCCGCCAGGGAACCGCCGCCTGACATGGCGATGGCCATCAGGTCGCATTCCAACCCCGGGGTCGCGGTTCGCCGTCCGGCGGCCCGCACGAGCCTGCGGTTCCAGCCCGCACCTCCGAGCATCAGCGCTCCCCCCGCTGCCAGGCAGAGCAAGCCAGGGGCGGTCGTCAACAGGGTGCCCAGCGTGTCGAATCCCATCAGCAGGCCAAGCAGAATCCCGACAGCGGGAAGCCACATCACCATTCGTGCCGTCGATTGCGGACCAGCCAATGCCACCTCAAGCTCGCGCTGCCCCTGACCGAGCTCCCTGAACGAGGAGGCAAGGCTCCGCAAGCAGGTCGACAGCGGCGCACCCGCCTCAGTTGCCACCTGCCAGGCTGCCGCGATTCCATTCCAGGCCGCCGCTGACTGCTCATCCAGCGGCCTGGCAGCCACGGCGATGGCGTCGGCGACGCTCTCCCCGCGTGGCCCAGCCCGGGCCGCGGCCTGCACCACACTGTCTTCGCCGACGCTGTCGTCACCCGCTTGGCCATCGGCCACGCCGAGGTAGCCCCAGACGGCAACAGGCGAGACGCCGGCGCTCAGCAACACAGCGATTCGTTGGACGAGCGATGCGACCCGTTCAATCGGCAGCTCACCGGTGCGGCGCGCTCGGCGCAATGTCATCAAGCTCCGGGTCAACCGCGTCGTCGTCCGCACTGTCATTCGCGCCGTCATCCGCTCGCCACAGCCAGCCGGCCGCGCCCATCAAGCTCGAATCGGGCAATCGTGCGCACCCGCCGGACACCCTCAGCCCGCTCCAGGTGCACGACCCAGCTCAACGCACTGACTGTTTGACGCGCAATCGCCTCCTGGCTCATTCCCGCGAGCGCGCCCAGGGCCTCGAGTCGGGCGGGGACGTCGTCCACCGAGTTCGCGTGCAGCGTTCCAGCCCCGCCGTCATGCCCGGTGTTCAGTGCGGCCAACAGTTCCCGCACCTCGCTGCCGCGGCACTCCCCCAACACCAGCCGATCAGGCCGCATTCGCAGCGCCTCACGCACCAGTCGCTCAAGCCCCACCTGGCCAGCACCCTCCAGGTTTGCCTGTCGCCCTTCAAGACCGACGACGTGCGGATGCTCGATCCGCAGCTCAGCGACGTCTTCGATGACCACGATGCGCTCCCCCGCCGGAACCTCACCCAGCATCGCGGCCAGGAGAGTGGTCTTGCCGCTCCCTGCCGCGCCGGTGATCAGGAAGTTTTCGCGGGCTGCCACGATCGCGCGGAGACGCGGCAGCACGGCGTCGTCATCGGTTGCACCAATTCGGGCTTCGGTTCCGCACAGGCCGGCATCGGCCAGCGCCGCCAAGCTCAGCCGGGTGCGGCTGGGCAGGCGTATCGACAGCAGCGTTCCCGTGCTTGAAATGGGTGGCAAGACCGCATGAACGCGGATGCCGTCTCCCAATCGCACATCAACACAGGGACTTGCTTCATCGATATGTCGCCCGCCGAGCGCGATGAGCTTGACGGCCAGAGCGCGAACGCTCGGTTCATCGAGTCGCCAGAGCGGTTGCCAGGCCAGACCTCGCCCGTCGTCAGTCCAAAGGCCTGACTCCCCGTTCACGCACAGGTCAGTGACGCCGGGGGCGCTCGCAAAATCTGCCAGGGGACCGAGCGCCGAGATGTCGAGTGCTGCGTCGTCGCTGGTCGCTGTCGCCCGCGGCGGCAGCTCGGGATCATCGCGTGTAGCGCCAGAGCCCGTAGCGCCAGAGCTCAGAGGGCCAGCGAGCGTAGCGCCAGGTCTCGCGGCTCCAACGGCTACGGGGCCGGGGCTCGCTGCGCGATCACGCGGCGACACAGCCACAAAACGGTCCTGGCTGGTGAACGGCGCACTCGCGGCCACCGCATTGCCGAACGGAACATCGTCGAAGGGAGCGAACATGCCAGCACGATACGTACCCAGCAGGGCGCGCGACTGTGGCGGACGCGAGGCTGTGGACGGATCAGCAGATCGTCCACCGGTGCAGGACGTGCCGGACGTGGGCGCCGGGCCTCACCGCCGGGCTCACAAGCCGGGGCTTAAAAAAAGGGGGGCGGCACCTATTGGGGGGAACAGGTGCCGCCTCGGCAATGCGCTAGTTGGGGGGAACATCACGCACTGCAGGTGAGGACTTTCATCCACACAGGTCTAATAGTACGCGCTCAGCCGATATTCGCAAGTCCCAATGCCCTCAAAACTGGGGGCAAGGCTGCTGCACGGCAAAAACATTGGAAATCCCAAGGTTTCGCTGTGTTTACAGGGGCATTCCCCGGATTGTTCCGCGGCGAATTGCTCGACCGCAGAGCGTGTCAGCTCTCCTCGACGCCCCAATGACACTCGGCGCGTGCTGCCGGGTCGCTCCGGCATGCTAGGCGGAGGTTTCGTCCTATTTCGCTGCCGATCTGCGGCAACCCGCGAAAGAGTAAGGTTCTTCACGGGCAGGCAGCACGCCCACCGGAACGTAGCGCAAAGGAGCGACACAGAACAATGAGCGTCCAGATTGATCACCTGCTCGACGAAACTCGTCAGTTCCCACCCACCCCTGACTTTCAGGAACACGCCGTCGCCACGCCCGCGCTGTATGCAGCGGCGGCCGATGATCGGCTGGGCTTTTGGGCGGAGCAGGCACGTGACCTGATTCATTGGCACAGGCCATTCACCCGCACCCTTGACTGGTCGAATCCCCCCTTCGCGAAGTGGTTCGAGGACGGCCGCCTCAATGTGGCGTACAACTGCCTCGACCGCCATGTGCTGGCTGGTAATGGCGACCGCGTCGCCCTGCATTTCGAGGGTGAACCAGGCGACTCGCGCTCACTCACGTACGCCGAGCTCACCGCAGAGGTGAAGCGGGCCGCGAACGTGCTCGCCAGCCTCGGCATCAAGGCAGGCGACAGGGTCGCCATCTACCTTCCGATGATTCCTGAGGCCGTCATTGCCATGCTCGCCGTGGCACGCCTCGGTGCGGTGCACTCTGTGATCTTCGGCGGCTTCAGCGCAGAGAGCCTGCGCTCCCGCATCGACGACGCCAGCGCTGTGCTCGTGATCACCGCTGACGGCGGCTACCGCAAGGGCCGCGCCTCCGCCCTGAAGCCCGCTGTTGACGCAGCGCTGCAGAGCGGCGACTCGACGGTGCGCAACGTTCTCGTCGTCAAGCGCACTGGCCAGGACGTCGAATGGAACGACCGCGACATCTGGTGGCACGATGCGCTGGGCGCTGCCGACCTCGACCACACGGCGGAGGCATTCCCCGCCGAGAATCCGCTGTTCATCCTGTACACGTCAGGGACGACGGGCAAGCCGAAGGGCATCCTGCACACCAGCGGCGGATACCTCACCCAGGCGGCCTTCACCCACAGGAACGTGTTCGACCTGCACCCTGAGACGGATGTCTACTGGTGCACCGCCGACGTCGGCTGGATCACCGGCCACACCTACGTGGCATACGGCCCGCTCGCCAATGGCGCGACGCAGGTGCTGTACGAAGGAACCCCCGACAGCCCGCACCCCGGTCGCTGGTGGGAGATCATCGAGAAGTACAAGGTGAGCATCCTGTACACCGCGCCGACCGCCATCCGCACCTTCATGAAGCTGGGCAGGCAGATCCCGCAGGAATTCGACCTGACCAGCCTGCGCGTGCTCGGTTCGGTGGGTGAACCCATCAACCCTGAGGCATGGATGTGGTACCGAGAGGTCATCGGAAACAACATCACGCCCGTGGTCGACACCTGGTGGCAGACCGAGACCGGCGGCATCATGATCTCCGCGCTTGCCGGGGTCACCTCGACCAAGCCAGGCGCCGCACAGGTGCCGATTCCCGGCATCAGCATCGACGTCGTCGACGATGGGGGCACGCACGTCGGAAACGGCAATGGCGGGCTCCTCGTGGTCAAGGAACCGTGGCCGGCCATGCTGCGCGGCATCTGGGGCGACCCTGAACGCTTCAAGGAGACGTACTGGGACAAATTCAACGGCACCCCGATCGCGCCCGCCTACTTCGCGGGCGACGGAGCGCGCCTCGACGACGACGGCGACATCTGGCTGCTCGGTCGTGTCGACGACGTGATGAACGTCTCTGGCCACCGCCTCTCGACGGCAGAAATTGAGTCGTCGCTGGTCGCGCATCCGCTCACTGCAGAGGCAGCGGTTGTCGGAGCGGCCGACGAGACAACAGGCCAGGCTGTCGTGGCGTTCGTCATCATCAAGGCCAGTCAAACGGATGCCGCATCACACGAAGACGTCGCAGAGGTTTTGCGGGCTCACGTTGCACAGCAGATCGGGGCCATTGCCAGGCCGCGGCAGATCTTTGTTGTGAACGAACTGCCGAAGACGCGATCAGGAAAGATCATGCGCCGCCTGCTGCGCGATGTTGCCGAAGGCCGTGAGATCGGCGACACGACGACTCTCGCAGACACGTCGGTGATGCAGATCATCGCCGACAAAATGAAGAGGTAGCACGCAGCAGGCGCCAGTCACCGAGTGACGGGCACCACGTGCCAGGCAGTCACTCAGCCGGCGTACTGATCGCCGCCATCTGGCGCCGTGCAGTATGGAACGTCTCGAGGTCGATGGGGAACTCCCCGTCGACCTCGCGGACATGCCGAAGCACCTCGTCTCCGAGCGCGATCGAGAGCCCAACCGTCAGACGGGCTTCGGTGGCGTGGTCAGCGTCGCCCAATCGGGCGAATTCCGGATGCTCGTCGAGCCACGCAGTGATCACGGCGACCAAGCGCTCACGGCTCTCGTCGCTCGACCACGAGACAGAACTAGCGGTTCCCGGCTCTCGCGCGAAGAGCGCGAACCGCCGCTGGGTCAATGTGTCATCGGCTTGACCGCGGACGGACTCCATCACGATCAGGCTCGCCGCGACCACCAGGTCACGGGGATGCCGCATGAGGATGTCAGCGGTGAGGCTCGGATCAAAGACCAGCGCGGATCCGAAGATGGCCTGGTCGAGAGAGGAGAAATAGTTGAAGAAGGTACTGCGGGACACCATTGCCACCGCACACACCCGATCAACCGTGACCGCCCGCACGCCTTCGTCATAGGCGAGATCGACCGCAGCGTGCTCCATCGCTCGTCGAGCAGCGCGCATCTTGAGCTCTCTGAGTCCCTCAGCCATGCTTTCTCCCTCGCTCGACCGTTCCACCCACAATACTGAGTATAGTTTTGGATTGCATCCAAGTTTGGACTCAGTCCATGCTTGGCGGCGTCTCCACTACTGAAAGGTTCCACATGCATCGTCCGCTCCGGGATCGCACAACATTGCCGACGCACGCCCGAGTGACTGCGAGGCGGGCACGAATCGCCGGCGCGATCACCGCCGTGATGGGGCTGGCCATGGTGACTGTGCCGCTGGCCGCAAACGCGGTCGAGACGGCCGTGCACCCCGTTTCTGTCACGGTGAGCATCAACAACGGGACGGATGCCGCGGCGCTCGCGGGCGTGCACATCGCTGTGCGTCAGGCGGAGGGCGACGACACGGTCGTCGCGACGGGCACTACCGACGCCGATGGCATCCTTGAGCTTGCAGTCGATGGCGTCGAGACCAGCTATGTGGCGGATGCCGAATGGCCGGGAGCCCCCGGCGACCTCAATCCCACGACGACGCGAACGGAGTTCAGACTCGGCAGCGGGACTCCCGTCAACATCACCCTGTGGGGAACGTACGGCACGGTGTCCGGTTCGATCACCGCGACCGCCGATGGGGCACCACTGACCGATCTCAGCGGCGCCGGCGCCGTCATCACCAGCGGAGCAACGGCCGTGCAGCAGATCTCGCTTGCCGCCGATGGCACGTTCGTCTCCGGTGCGCTGCCCACGAGCGGATCTGCGGACTACCGCGTGTCCTTCGCTCCGCCGACGGGGTACGACATCGCCGCGGAGCAATCCACGGCCAACCCGCCGTTCGCGCTGCCGGCAGACGGAACGAGCCCGGCCGCGCTCGCGATCCAGCGTCAGTTCGACGTCGTGTCGCACGGCACCACACCATCACCGACGCCGACGCCGACGCCGACTCCCACACCCACGCCCACACCCACGCCCACGCCCACACCCACACCCACGCCAACATCCACACCAACCGTGCCGGCCACACCGACCCCGACCGCCACGCCGACCGCTGGCCCACCGCTGCCTGTGGTGCCGACGGCATCCGTCACGTTCGGTGACGCCGGCAGTCTGGGTGCTGCACTCGACGGAAGCAGTGAGGCGCAGCTGAATGCGCTTCTGGCCGCGACGTCCGCCGGTGGCTACCAGAGCACCGCGGTGAACAACAGGTTGAATCAGCTGCTCGGTTTCGCGCAGCAGCCCACACCACAGCAGGTGCAGCAGCTGATGGGGCTCGTGTCGCCCATCACGGCTAGCGCGCCAGGGCTCACCGTCAATCAGATTTCGTTCGTGGCGACGGACCTCCAATCACTCCTCATGTCGGTCCAGAAAGAGCGAGCCTCGCTGCTGAACACCCAACTCGCCGCGCAGCTCACTGAGGTGCAGGCGCGCAACGCGCGCATCGCGACGCTGAACACCGCGCTGTCCGCCGTCACCGCGTACCTCGCGTCGCCGACCGAGGCTGCTTTCACGGCGGCCAGCAACGCAGTGAAGGCAGCCGGCGTCGAGCATGTGTTCCTGTCCGCTTCCGCTGGCACCGGATCTGCGTCCGCGTCTGCGCTTGCCACGAACCTGCGTGGTCAGATTGACTCGGCGTCCAACAGCCAGCAGATGGACATGCTCCGCCTGCAATCCCTGACCAACAAGTACAACGACGCGTTCGACCTCATGACGAACTTCGTCAAAAAGATGCAGGACTCACGCTCAAGCGCTATCGGAAACATGCGCTCCGCCCCGGTGGCGCTTGGCACGGTGCAGTGGGACAGCGGCACCGTGACCGGCAACCTCGACCTGACAAACGTGCCGAACGGTGAGCACCACCTCATCCTGACATTCGCCGAGGCCGGTGTCACCGTCGTTTCGAGCGTTACCGTGCAGCACGGTGAACTCGCCGCGACCGGTGGGCAGCTGACTCCCGCGATGGGGCTGGGTGTTGGTCTGCTGGTGCTCGGGTGTGCTGCCGTCATCGGCGCGCCGCTGCTGCGACGCCGTGATGTGACCGCAATGCGTCCATAAGGTACGAAATCCGGCCCTTCAATCAAGAAGGGCCGGATTCTTGCGCAGTGGGGTTCTCAGCCCTGGCACGTCATGGCGTCAGGTCACCCGGCCTGCGGGGCAGGCGCACGCCACCGGTCGCCGGCAGTTCGAGGGCAGGAAGCGACGAGCGCGCCACGTCGCCGCTCATGCCCGTCGCCCTGAGTCCATCGACGATGATCTGGCGGAACATCGCCAGCAGTCCCTGGTCGGCTGATGCGTGGGTCGATGCTTCTTCAAGAACCGCAATCGCCGTCTCGAACCGCTCTGCGGCCTTGGCGGAATCAACGTCTCGATGCCCGAGCACGAGCAGGTCAATACCGATGGCAATTTCCCTGGCAACCGCGGCCACCCGCGGCTGGGACCGACCAGACGCCGTGATCACCTGGGTGCGGCGAGCAACCATGCGCAGGCTGCGCGAGGCACTCTCCAACCCATCGTGCATGGCCATCCGCGCCAACCATGCATCCCGGCTGCTTCGAGACAGCGGAGAGAACGTGGCGACTGCACGAGCGGACTCCAGGGTCACCCGCCATGCGTCGAGGCGCGGCTGAAGGGGCACCAACTGGCTCGCAGCGCGACGAGAGGGCTCTGCGTCGCCCGTCTCAAGCGACAGGGCTATCAGATGGGCTGAGTCTGCGAGATCCCTGATGACCGAGTTGCCTGCGCTCAACGCCCGTCGAATCGGAGCGGCCGGAATCAGCGCTGTCATGAGCAGCGCGACACAACCGCCGACAACGCCGTCGAGTGCACGCAGATATGGGCCACCGGTGGGATCAGGAAGCACGGCGACAAGCATGGACTGGGTGGCGGCGCTGAGTGCGAACGCCGGGTTCCGTGACACCAGGGTTGCGAGTGACAGCACGAGCAGCAGCGTCACCGCGATCTGAACCGGTCCCCGGCCAAACAGCGAGACCACCGTGGCGCTCAGAGTGATGCCCATCACCATGGCACAGGCCGTCTCTGCGACCGTGCGCGGGCGCGCATCCCGGTTGAGGCTGAGACTTGACAAGGCCACGGTGCACGCAAGCGCCGGTGACGTGTGGCCGAGCGCGTAGTGTGCGACCGCGAATGCGATCGTGGCGGTGACCGCGAGTTGGATGATTGTCGGCAACGTCGTTCGCAGCCGCTGAAGCCTTCCGTTGGTGTGAGACGACAGGGCCGCGAGCGAGGCGCTGGTTGGCCACGCGGAAGCCAATGCTCGTCGGATCATCATGAGTGGTCACGATAGTCCGGCCGTATTTCTACGAGATTTCCGGGAGCGCAACCGAGAGTTCGAGCGGCCAGCGCACAACGCACGTGCCGGGTCAGGAAATCATGACCACGACACGTGCGTCAGGGTGTTGCGGGGAGAACGGCAGTCCAGCCCATTCTCGGCAAACGGATGACTACGCGAATGACACGATCAGTTCGACCTCGACCGGCGAGTCAAGGGGAAGCACGGCGACGCCCACAGCGGAACGCGCGTGGATGCCGATGTCGCCGAAGATCTCGCCGAGGACTTCGGACGCACCGTTGATCACGCCGGGCTGGCCGGTGAACGAGGGATCGCTCGCGACGAATCCAACGACCTTGACGACCTGCGTGATGCGGTCGAGCGATCCAATGACGGACTTGATGGCCGCGAGTGCGTTCAGCGCAGAGATGCGGGCATAGTCCTTCGCATCCTCAGCCGGCACCAGGCCGTGCCCGTCGCCGACCTTGCCTGTTGCAGGCAAGGCCCCGGCCACCATCGGGAGCTGGCCAGAGGTGTAGACGAGAGAGCCGGATACCACTGCGGGCACGTACACCGCAACGGGTGGGACGACCGTGGGCAACTCGATACCGAGTTCGGCGAGGCGTGCTTCGATGAGCGACATGACTAGGCTCCTTCGGTCGGGTTGATCGGGCGCTTGAGGTAGGCGACAAGGCCACCCTCCGGGCCCGTGACAACCTGCACGAGCTCCCAGCCGTCAGCCCCCCAGTTGTTCAGGATAGCCGCGGTATTATGGATCATCAGCGGGGTCGTGAGGTATTCCCAGGCAGGCATGTGGCTCCGATTCAGGTGGTTTTTCAGCTTTGTCCCTTACGCTCAATTGTATGTCTGCCAAAAAACGAACGGCGAGAGGAACCCTCGGAGGTTTCCTTGGCTTGATCGGGATGAGCGCCGTTGCCGGTGTCCTCGTAACAGCCGCCGTAACCCCTGCGTTGGCCGTGAGCGGTATGGCCGCGAGCAACACCATCGGTATCTTCGAGAACCTGCCTGAGTACCTCGCTGTTGACCAGCTCTCCCAGAAGAGCAACATCTACGCGATGAACTCCGAGGGTGCGCCAGTACTGCTGGCCTCCTTCTACGACCAGAACCGGGTTGAGGTCGCCTCTGACCAGATCAGCCAGTTCGTGAAGGACGCAGCGGTGTCCGGTGAGGACCCGCGCTTCTTCGAGCACGGCGGTGTCGACCTCGAAGGAACCGTCAAGGGAGCTGTGAGCACTCTCACCAGCGGCTCCGCGCGTGGTGGATCGTCGATCACCCAGCAGTACGTGAAGAACGTCCTGGTGCAGAAGTGCGAGTTGCTGACCGACGAGGTCGCACGCGACGATTGCTACGACGACGCCACCAGAACGAGCGCCGACCGCAAGCTCAAGGAAATGCGCTGGGCTATCGGCGTTGAGAAGAAGTACTCCAAAGACGACATCCTGCGCGGCTACCTGAACATTGCCGGCTTCGGCGGCAGTGTCTATGGCATCGAATCGGCCGCGAACTACTACTACAACACGACTGCCGCGAACCTGACGCTGCCCCAGGCCGCCAGCCTCGTCGCAATCGTGAACAACCCGGTCAAGTTCCAGCTCGACAACCCGGAGAGCGAGACGAACGGCGCGGCCAACGGCTATGCAGCCAACAAGGACCGTCGCGACTATATTCTCGGCGAGATGCTGAAGTACGGCACCATCGCCAAGGCCGACTACGACGCTGCCATTGCAACGCCGATCGAGCCTGTCATCACAGAGCCGAGCACCGGATGCCAGACCGCCGGCGGCAGCGCCTACTTCTGTGACTACGTCACCTCGATTCTGAAGACCGACCCCACATTCGGTGAAGACGAAGACACCAGGTTCGCCAACTTCAAGCGCGGCGGATACGACGTGTACACGTCACTCGACCTCGAGCTCCAGGTCGCGGCCGAGAACACCATGCGCGAGAACGTGCCGCAGACCTACGAGGACTGGGATGTCGGAAGCGTGATCTCCAGCGTCGAGGTCGGCACCGGGCGCGTACTGGCCATGGCCCAGAACAAGGAGTACAGCCAGGACCCGGCCGTGCTCGAGAGCGGCCCGCAGTACACCAGCATCAACTACAACACCGACATTGACCAGGGTGGATCGAGCGGATTCCAGCCCGGATCAACCTACAAGGTATTCACGCTCGCTGACTGGCTGAAGGAAGGCCACTCGTTGAACGAGCGAGTCGACTCCAAGCGCAAGTCAGACTGGGGAACCTTCAAGGACAGCTGCCTCGGCAACCAGTCATTCCCCGGCTACAACCCGAAGAACGACTCCAACGAGAGCGGATCCAACTACAGCGCCCTCGAGTCGACGGTGGGCTCCATCAACACCGGCTTCATCGGCATGGCCAAGAAGCTTGACCTGTGCGGCATCCGCAAGACAGCTGAAGCGTTCGGCGTGCACCGGGCAGACGGAGACGACCTCCAACAGGGAGTCAGCTCCGTGCTCGGCACCAACGAGATCGCACCGCTGACGATGGCGGCCGCATTCGCCGGCATCGCGAACAACGGCAACACCTGCTCACCCGTCGCGATCGACAAGATCATCGGCCCTGATGACACCGAAATCGCGATCCCGAAGTCCACGTGTGTGCAGTCCGTCGACCCGTCGGTCGCGGCCGGCATGACCTATGCCATGCAAAAGGTCATGACGTCCGGTACGGCGACCTCGTCGTACAGCAGAACTTCTCCCCGCGTTCCCATGATCGGCAAGACCGGTACCACGGATGGCAACAAGGACACGTGGATGACCGGAGCCAGCTCCAAGGTCGCCACCGTCGTCGGCGTCGTCAGCGTCACCGGCGACATCAACCAGCGCAATGTGTCATTCGACAGCGGTTCGGCCGCAACGGCACGTCACCGCATGTGGCCAGACGTGATGTCGGTCGCGAACGCGAAATACGGCGGAGACGATTTCGCTGAGGCATCGTCCAGCGTGATCCAGGCCGTTCAGGTTCCCGTTCCCGATCTCCGCGGCAAGTCGATGTCTGAAGCCCAGTCCACGCTTGAGTCTGCCGGATTCAGCTTCGTCGACGGCGGCGTCACCGACTCAGAGATGCCGGTCGGAACTGTCGCAGGGACTGACCCAGCCGGCGGAACGAACGCGAGCAGGGGATCGACTATCACCGTCCACTCCAGCAACGGTTCACTTAAGTTGCTGCCCAACGTTGTTGGGATGGACGAGAACGGAGCCAAGTCAGCGCTCGGCGGATACTCGATCGACAAGAGCGAGCAGAATGTGACCGACAGGTCGCAGGACGGCAAGGTCATCTTCATGGAGCCCGGCGCGGGAAGCGCGGTCAAGTCCGGCAGCAAGATCGCCCTCGTCTTCGGTAAGTTCGCAGAAGGCGGCGGCGGCAACGGCGCCCCCGGAAATGGCAACAACGGGAACGGCAACGGATGACGTCCGTACGGGGTGGCAGCAGGGGCCTAGGCACCGTTGCCACCGCTCTCGGTGCCGTAGGACTCGCCGCCCTGGCGTGGGGATCACTCGTGGAACGAAATCGATTCACGCTGCGAGAGGTGACGGTTCCTGTGCTGCCGCAGGGGGCTGCCCCCATCCGCATCCTGCACCTGTCTGACCTGCACATGGCACCGTGGCAGACGGCCAAGCAGGAGTGGGTGCGCTCACTCGCCGATCTGGAACCAGACCTCATCGTCGACACCGGAGACAATCTGGGACACGAGGACGGGGTCTCAGGGATCGCGTACGCCTTTGAACGGTTCAGCGGCATCCCTGGCGTCTTCGTGAACGGCTCGAACGACTACTACGGCCCGACGACGAAGAACCCCTTCAGGTACTTCACCGGTCCATCACATCGCCCCACCCCGTCGGCACCCCGGTTGGATACCGACGCCCTGCTCCAGGTCTTTGCAGACCTCGGCTGGCTCGACCTCAACAACGCGGCAGCGGCGCTCGATGTCAACGGCACCCACCTGGAGATGTTCGGCGTCGACGACCCGCATATCGGCCGCGACAGGCTGGAACTCATCACCGCAGCCATCGATGACCTGCGAGCAAACGATCCGCTCTCCGACGAGACCTGGCCAGACCCCGAACAGTCAGCCGAACCTCGCTCAACCCTGACTCTTGGAGTGGCCCACGCGCCGTACCAGCGGGTGCTGAACTCCTTCGTCAACCACGGGGCAGAACTCATCCTCGCCGGCCACACGCACGGTGGACAGGTGTGCGTTCCCGCCTTCGGCGCCCTGGTCACCAACTGCGACATCCCACGCGACCAGGTCAGTGGCTTGAGCCTGTGGCACGCGGGACTCCGGTCTGCGTTCCTCAACGTCTCTGCAGGACTTGGCACATCCATCTATGCTCCCGTGCGGTTCGCCTGCCCACCAGAAGCAACGTTGCTCACCCTCATTGCCGCGTAGGCGTGCACCAATAGGCGGGAATACTCTGGGGAAATCAGTACGGGCGCCGAAAGGGTCACGAGCACCCCTCGGAAGCGTCTATACTTATTGAGGCCCAACAGCCATCGGGGTATGGCGCAGCTTGGTAGCGCGCGTCGTTCGGGACGACGAGGTCGCAGGTTCAAATCCTGTTACCCCGACCAGATAAAAGGTTCCCACTCTTCGGAGTGGGAACCTTTTTCGGTTAACAATTCTGGTCGCCGATCACGGTCGCCAATCTCCGTCACCATCTTTTGCCGCGCTGTCCGCTGACCTAGTCTTGTCGCACTGCGAGACTCGCAGCACGCACGCGAAACCATCGGATGGCACTGTGACCGACGAACGACCCGACACATTGTTCACTGCCACACAACCCACCGAGCTGCGGATCCTCCGCCGGGTCACGCTGTGGAGCACCGCCGTCTACGTGGTGCTGCTGGCGCTGATCGCCTTCTGGGCGACATCCGTCGACGGCTCTGTGCACGACCTGCTCGCGGACAGGCTCGTGCTGTGGCGCAGCCACGGTGCCCCTGAGTGGCTGCGGTACGGCGCGATCGAGTTCGCAGCAAACGTGCTGCTGTTCGTCCCACTCGGCGTGTGCATTGTTGTGCTTCTCGGCGCACGACGGTGGTGGCTGGCCATCGCGTGTGGCGGCGTGCTGAGCGCGGCCATAGAACTCACGCAGCTGCTCTTCCTCCCAGACAGGTCGGCCTCTGTTCGAGATGTCCTCGCGAACACCACAGGGACCGCGCTCGGAGTCACCATCGGCCTGCTGCTGGTCTACGGCGTCGCTCGAGTGTCAGCCAGACGATCGGCTGCCACTCGAGCGACGAGCGGTTAGATCAGGGCCAGAGCCAGGGCTAGGCGAGGACCAGACGCGGGTAGTCGGTGTATCCGACCGCACTGGGGCCGTAGAAGGTTGAGTAGTCTGGCTCGTTCTCGGGGTGCTCACCCATCCAGCGCTCCAACAGGTCGGGGTTGGCGATAGCAGCGCGCCCAACGGCCACGGCGTCAGCATGCCCGGCCTCGAGCACGGCCTCGGCCTCCAGGCGCGTCGTCGGTGAGGCGAAACCGGTGTTGACGACAATCGGTCCGGCAAAGCGACGACGCAGATCCTGCACGAGGCTGCCAGCCGGTTCTGCGTGCAGGACGTCGAGGAACGCGAGGTTCAGCGGGGCAAGACCATCGACAAGCGCGCCATACGTGGCGGCCACGTCGGCGGCATCCGTTTCAGCAATGTCCTGGATGTTGTGCTCAGGAGAGATGCGCACCCCCACAACACCAGAACCCAGCGCCGCTACGACGGCAGTCGCCACCTCAATGCCGAACCGGGCACGATTCTCGGGGCTGCCCCCATAGTTGTCGTCGCGAATGTTCGCCGCAGGGGAAAGGAACTCGTGCAGAAGGTAGCCATTGGCGAAGTGAAGCTGCACACCATCGAGCCCGGCCCGCATAGCGTTCACTGCCGCCTCGACGATCTCGGCCTGCACCGCTGGCAGTTCCTCTGTGCTCAGCGCGTGGGGAACGGGGTATGCCTCCTTGCCATTCGGGGTGTGGAGCTCGCCCACAATGGCGATCGCACTCGGTGCGACGATTCGGCTGGTGCCCGTGATGGATGTGTGTGAGACCCGACCTGAGTGCATCACCTGCATCACGATCTTTCCGCCGGCCGCGTGAACGGCATCCGCGACGCGCGCCCACCCAGCGATCTGCTCCTCGGTGTGGATACCAGGCTGGCCCGAATACGCCCTCGATTCAGGACTCGGGTACACACCCTCCGTCACGATGAGCCCCAGTGAGGCGCGCTGTGCGTAGTGCTCAACCATCAGGTCGGTCGGTACGCCGTCGGCGCTGGCCCGCAGGCGAGTCAGCGGCGCCATGACCAGGCGGTTGGACAGTTCAATGTCGCCGAAGGCGACGGGAGAATACAGGTTCACGAGAGTGAGGCCTTTCGCATTTCAGAAGTGGCGTGCAGGCCGCTGGATGGCGACAGCGGAGGTCACGGCCGCCATCGACTCCGCGTGCGAGACTTCCGCGCACCTTTTATCCAACCCGATGAAGCGCCACCGCATTCCTCAGCAGGCACGTAACCCGCGTGGCGCAGTCTTGAGTACCCGCTACGGGCGCCCGAGGCCGTAGTACGACCAGCCGGCGGCGCGCCAGGCCGCTGGGTCATATGAGTTGCGGCCATCGACCACGACAGGGGTGCGCACGAGTGACGCGACCCACACCGGGTCAAGCGCCCGATACTCGGGCCATTCCGTCACCAGTACGACAACGTCTGCGTCGCGCAGCGCGTCGTCGAGTGACGCCGTGTAGCCGAGTTGCGGATGCCTGGCGCGGGCATTCTCAATGGCTTCAGGGTCGGTCGCCACTACGTCAACGCCGAGGCCGTGCAGCTGCACGGCAACATCGAGCGCCGGCGAGTCACGCACGTCATCGGAGTGCGGCTTGAAGCTGAGGCCGAGTACCGCCACCTTGGACGTGTGCAGGTGGTCGCCAAGGGCAGACACCGTGAGTTCGACGACGCGCTGTCGCCTGCGCAGATTGATGTTGTCGACTTCCCTGAGGAACGCGACGGAGTCCCCCCTGCCCAGTTCCTCAGCGCGCGCCGTGAATGCCCGAATGTCCTTGGGGAGGCATCCGCCGCCAAACCCGACGCCGGCGCCCAGGAACTTGCGGCCGATCCGGTCGTCGTAGCCGATGGCATCCGCGAGCTGAGTGACGTCGGCTCCGGTCGCCTCGGCGATTTCCGCCATGGCGTTGATGAAGCTGATCTTGGTGGCGAGGAAGGCGTTCGCCGACACCTTGACGAGCTCCGCGGTGGCGTAGTCGGTGATGACCAACGGCGTCTCGGCCGCGATGGCCGACGCGTAGACCTCATTCAGGAGGGCAGTCGCGTGGTCGCCGGTCTCGCCGGATGGAACGCCATAGACCAGGCGATCAGGGGTGAGCGTGTCCTGCACGGCGAATCCTTCGCGCAAGAACTCCGGGTTCCAGGCCAGTGACGCGCCACGACCGGATGCCTCAACCAACTCGGCAAGGCGGGCGGCGGTTCCGACCGGTACAGTGCTCTTCCCCACAACCAGTGACCCCACAGCGAGGTGAGGGATCAACGCTGTCACTGCGGCGTCGACATAGGTGAGGTCGGCGGCGTAGCTGCCGGCCTTCTGCGGAGTTCCGACGGCGACGAAGTGCACCTGGGCATCGGCAACAGCCGCGATGTCGGTGCTGAAACGCAAGCGGCCAGTGCTCAATGCTGAGGCAAGAACCTCTGGCAGGCCAGGCTCGAAGAACGGAGCTTGTCCCGCGGAGAGCTGTGCGATCTTGTGCGCGTCGACATCGACGCCGACGACGTCGTGCCCCAACTCGGCCATCGCCGCAGCGTGCACCGCGCCCAAATAACCACAACCAATAACCGACAGCTTCACTCGATGCACCTCACCCTTGAAGTGTATCGGGCGGGTATCTGCGTCTGCGGCGAGGCCATAGTGGCGCGCTATCCCGCCGTTGGTTCAGCGGGTGAGCACTGTGCCGTTTCGAAGCACAGAGATCATCGTGTGTTCGTCGGCCTCGATGACCAGGGTCGCAGCTTCCGCGCGCCCTGCAGGCAAGACCCTGGCCGTCAACCGACCAGAGCGCAGCCTGTCCAGCTCGGCTGCCACCATTTGTGCGAGAGAGTCGACGTCGAATGATGGATGGTCCCCGCCATCGTCGAGCAGGATGACTTCGATGCCTCGCGCTCGCGCCCGTCGCGCTGCGTCGGTCAGCGGCTCACGGCAGAGCGAACGAGCCCTCATCGCGTCGCGCAATCCGGCCTCGACCAGCAGGCAGTCCGCCCGCTCTGCATCGCCGGGCTCATGCTGGTTGGCGAGCCGTTCAAGGGCCGGACGCGCCAGCGCGTTGATTCGATCCAGCTGGGCCTTGCGCTCCATGATGGCGGCAGTCTGGGTGGCCTCCACTTCCGCTCGGCGAAAACGTGCGATATTCAGCGCTGCCAACGTGCGTGCAGTGCGCTGGACGCTCACCGCGACCAGCGTTCCGGCCAGCAGTGTTCCCGCATGTCGAATCACGAGATTGACGCCGACAGAGACGCCCAGATCGTTCACGGAGGCCCAATAGATCGTGATCGCAGCCATGGCGGCGTACCCGAACCATGCCAACCCCCCACGACCGCGGAGCGCCATCACGAGGAGCACCATGGTGATAGCACCGAGATGCCACTGCGAAAACGGATTGCTGGTGCTGGTCGGCAGCTGGAAGAACCTGAGCAGCATCGTGACGGCGCAGAGTGCCAGGATGACCCACGCACGTTTCACGGGCATCCGGATGCCCACATCTCCCATCAGCCCATATGCAGCCAGGGCCGCCGCAATGAAGGCGGGGATTTCCAGCACCAGCCCAGCGCGCGGATCGTCGTCGGTAAACGCCAGTACCGCGTGCACCGCGATGAAGAAGACCAGGATCACTCGCGCCGTCGGCAGCGAGATGCCCAGCATCTCAAAGGTCGAGCTGGGCTCAGTACCAGCGGATGCCTCGGCGCTGGCAGCTGGTCCCTCGGCGTGAGGCGCGGCCTTCTGGCCTGCTGATCTCAGCTTGCTGCCGACCATGAGACCTCCACCTCAGTGCCCTGTCCCGGTTGCGTGCGCACCAGAGCAGCTCCCCCGTTCACGCGCTGCATGCGACCAATAATGCTCTGGGCGATTCCGAGACGCTCAGCCGGAACTGCCGACAGGTCGAAACCGACACCGTCGTCGCTGACCGTGATGCGCAGCCCTGAACCGGACATCTGTGCCACGATCGTGCGCCGTACCGGACGGCTCAGCGTTCCCTGGGCGCTGGCGAGCGAATTACGGATGGCCTCACTGACCGCGCCGAGCATCGCGGTGGCAGCCGCGGAGGGAATCACGCTCGAATCGACGATGTCGTGGCGGAGGACACTCTCCTCGTCGAGGTCTTTCACCGCTGTCACCAGCCGAGCAACGAAGTCATCCCCGCGCACTGTCCGGTCAAGGTGCGGCACACCGAGCGCGTCGAGCTGGGCGAGCGTTGAGGAGGCATGCCTCGACAGCACATCGCTCGGCACGGCACTGCGCCCCGCGAGCAGCAGGGTGGAGATGACGCTGTCGTGCACGATGGCATCGATATTCAGGCGTTCCTGTTTGCGCGACACCCTGGCAGCTCGTTCCGCATAATCACGGCGCGCGGCAACAACCGCGGCGTCGAGCCGTGCAGCCGCAAGCTTGGTCGACAGCGCGAGTCCAACGACGACGGAGACCAGGAGCAGCGAATAGAGAGCATCCTCGAAACCGGTGAGCGCAGCATTCGGCTGCGCCGACGCTCGCCCCCTGATCACCCCACCGAGTGCGCACATGATGCCGGCGTAGCCCCAGATGATCCGTGTATCGCGGGTGACGGCCACAACGCAGAGCGCCGGCAGCCCCGTGAACGTGATGATCCACGGCACGTCGGCATCGGCCGGAAACCGCCCGCCCGGAAACGCGAACGCGGCAACAACGGCGAAGAAGAAGGTGCTGGCGCTCACCATGGCCAGTGTCCGCATCACGGAAATCGGCGCCCACTGTGACATCACGCCAAGGGCGAGAGGAATACCGAGTACCAGCAACCACACGGCGATCGCCGTCGCAGCCGGGTACACGCTGAACTGCGCGAAGACCGATGTCACGGAGAGACCGCCGAACACCAGGGCGATCAAGCCGATCGCGGCGTATAGCGTGCGCGTCATCCGCTCTGTTGCTGTTCCCGTCACCCGCCGGGCTCGACGCTGGCGGCCAGATCGACGCGGTCGACGATATGAAGCGGCCGCAGCCGGGCCGGTCACCGCTGGCCAGGCATGGGCAGGATGCCGTCCTCCAGCGCTCGCTTATACAGGTCGATCTTGGTACTCGCCGGCCGACCGACCCGCTCGTACTTTGACCGGACGCGACGAATGTAGTCAACAACGGTCAGCTCTGACAGCCCGGTGCGGCTGGCAACCAGCGGAGCTTTCGCCCCCGCCGCGTACAGCGACAGGACTTCCCGCTCTCGGGGGCTCAATGCGGCATCCGCCAGGTCGGGATCTCCGTCCAGGGCTGCGGCCCACTCCGTGGACAGGATGGGCTCCCCCGATGCCGCCCTGGCCACGGCGTCAAGCAGCACGGCTGTCGGCTCAGATTTGCGCACGACGCCCAGTACCCCGCCCCGCGCAGCAGCACGCATCAGGTTCGCGTCGTCTCCGCCCGTGAACGCCAGCACCTGGGCACCGCTCGCGCGGAGTCGCTCTACGTTGTCGGACACCATCGACCCGTCGGACAGACGAAGATCAAGGATGACGAGGTCAACGCCTTCCATGGCAGCCCTGGACTCAAGCAGGTTCGTCACACTGTCCGTTGTCGCCACCACGACGATGTCGGGGATGGTCGAAAACAGATCCGCGAAACCTCTCACCACTATCTCGTGGTCGTCGATCAGAGCCACACGGAAACTGGCCATCAGGTCTTCCCTCCTGCGCGTCGTGACACCCACATGCCACGGATGCGACACTCCGTTGCACTCAACCTAGGGCACGATGGCCACCAGCTCACAGCGGGAGACGGAGAATGTCTGGGCAGGAGACGACGTGTCGGCCCTACGACGCCCGGCGGCGATCGTTCAGGATGCCGCCGCTCTCTTCGAGATAACAGGCTCCACAGAGCGATTCGTACGTGACCATGTCGCCGTCGATCGCAACCTGGTTGCCGTCGAAAACGAATCGTTCGTTGATCTTCCGGCCGTTGAACACAGCCTTACGCCCGCAGCGGCAGATCGTCTTCAGCTCTTCGAGGCTGTGCGCGATCTCCAGGAGACGGCGGCTGCCAGGGAATGCGACAGTCTGGAAATCGGTGCGGATGCCGTAGGCAAGCACCGGAACATTCTCCAGGATTGCGATTCGCAGCAGGTCGTCGACCTGTTGCTCTGTAAAGAACTGGGCCTCGTCGACGAGCAATGCGCTGACGTCGAGCCCCGTGGTCGCGAGCACACCCTGGCGGTGAGTCTGAAACAGGGCGTAGACGTTGGCGGTCGGCGACATGAGGAAATCGACGTCGCGAGTCACTCCGAGGCGAGACACGATATGGGTATCACCCCTGGTGTCGATCGACGGCTTTGCGAGCAGCACGCGATGACCACGTTCTTCGTAGTTATATGCGGCCTGCAGCATGGAAGTGCTCTTCCCGCTGTTCATCGCTCCGTATCGGAAATAGAGTTTCGCCATTTGCGAATGCTGTCCGTTCTGGGTTGTGGGTGCTCGCGCGCGCCGCCGGTGCCAGGCAGCCCGTTTTACATTACTCGATCCCCCTTGAGCTCACCTTGCTTAAGATTCGAAGATGTGTTCGAATTGGACAATGAGATGGAGCAGCCAGGAACTACAGACAGAGCAGGCGGGCACCCTGCCGGGTCTTGCCAGGCTCAACAACCTGGTGCGCAGCGTTCAGACGCCGGAGTTTGCCGGCATCACTTTTCACGAGGTGCTCGCGAAGTCTGCGCTCAATCGGGTGCCAGGGCAGAGCGCCATGCCCTTCGGCTGGACGATCAATCCATATCGCGGCTGTTCGCACGCCTGCACATACTGTTTCGCGCGTCCAACACACACGTACCTTGATCTGGACTCAGGGGCCGACTTCGACAACGAGATCATCGTCAAGGTCAACGTCGCTGAGGTGCTCCGCACCGAGCTGGCCAAGCAGTCGTGGGGCAGACAGGGCGTGGCTCTCGGCACCAACACGGATCCGTACCAGCGCGCAGAGGGCCGCTACCGGCTCATGCCGGGCATCATCGCGGCCCTTGCCCACTCGGGGACGCCATTCAGCATCCTGACCAAGGGCACATTGCTCCGCCGCGACCTCGACCTGATCGCTGAGGCCGCAGAGCATGTTCCGGTGGATCTCGCCATGTCGATCGCCATCTACGACGACGAGCTGCAGCAGTCGGTAGAGCCAGGCACGCCAACGACCAAGGCCAGGCTTGCGACGGTGACCGCCGTCAGGGAGCGAGGGCTCGAGTGCTCGGTGTTCCTCATGCCGATCCTGCCGTTCCTCACCGACACCAAGGCGCATCTCGACGACGCCCTGCGCCAGGCGAAGGCCGCGGGAGCAACATCGGTGGTCTACACCGCGCTGCACCTGCGGAGCGGCGTCAAGGACTGGTACATGAGCTGGCTGGCGCGCGAGCACCCTGAACTGGTCACCCGCTATCAGGAGCTGTACCGCACGGGAGCGTACGCCCCCAAGGACTACCGCACCTGGCTGGCCGCACGCATCAAGCCGCTCATTCGCGCCAACGGGCTTGAGCGCAGGCACGAGCAGCGGATGCCTGACGTTCGGTCGTCAGCGCTCGGCGGGATGCGAGACGCCAACGGTGAGCGTCGCGCAGCGTTGCTGAACTCGATGTCGCCGAACTCAGTGTCGCTCATTGCGGAGGAGTTGCCCCCAGAGCTATCGCCGACGCTGTTCTGAGATTATGCGGGCAGGTGCAGCGCTGCTGCGGTTGCGGCCAGCGACGCCGCTGCCGCCTCCGGATTGCGGGACAGCGTCGTACCGAGGCTCGGCACCATCTCCTTCAGCTGCAGCTCCCACTCGACGTACTCCTCAGGGAAGCACCGCTTGAGCAGGTCGACCATGATCGGGGCGGCTGTTGATGCTCCCGGCGATGCCCCAAGCAGACCGGCAATGCTTCCGTCGGACGCCGTGATGACCTCGGTGCCGAACTGCAGCACGCCCCCCTGCTTGGCATCCTTCTTCATGACCTGCACACGCTGGCCGGCCGTGATCAGTTCCCAGTCGGCGAGCTTGGCCGTCGGCATGAATTCCTGCAGGGCCTTCAGCTTCTTCTGGCGCGTGGCGACGAGTTCTCCGGCGAGATACTTCATCAGGTCGAAATTGTGCCTGGCGACCGCGAGCATCGGACCGATGTTGTGGGCGCGAATGGAGAACGGCAGATCGAACCAGGTGCTGGTTTTCAGGAACTTGGGCGTGAAACCGGCGTACGGACCGAACAACAGCGATGCCTCGCCGTTCACGACACGGGTGTCGAGGTGCGGAACAGACATGGGCGGGGCGCCAACGGCCGCCTTGCCGTAGACCTTTGCCTGGTGCTTCGCCACGATGTCTGGGTTGCTGGTTTTCAAGAACTGACCACTGATGGGGAACCCACCGAAGCCCTTGATCTCGGGGATTCCGCTCTGCTGGAGCAGGGCGAGCGCGCCGCCCCCTGCACCGACGAACACGAACCGGGCGTTGACCGTCTTCTTGTAGCGGCCGACGAGGTTCATCAGCTTGACGCGCCAGGTGCCGTCGCTCTGCTTCTTGAGCCCGGTGACCTGGTGGTTGAGGTGAAGGGCGGCACCGCGCTTGGTCAGGTCGTCGAACATAAAGCGAGTGAGCGCACCGAAATCGACGTCGGTGCCTGACTCGATCCGCGTGGCTGCGATCTTCTGCTTCGGGTTGCGCTTCTTGGTGAGGAGCGGCGTCCATTCGCCGATCTTCGCCGGGTCGTCACTGAACTCCATGCCCTGGAACAGCGGCTGGTCTTTCAGCACATCAACGCGCTTCTTCAGGTACTCGATGTTCGCCTTGCCGTGCACGAAGGTCATATGCGGCGTCGCATTGATGAACTTCTCCGGTTCGGGCAGCGCGCCGATTGAGACGAGGTGCGCCCACAGCTGACGGCTGATCTGGAACTGCTCGTTGATGCTGACAGCCTTGTCAGCGCTCACCGTGCCATCCGCCGATTCCGGCATGTAGTTCAGCTCGCAGAGCGCGGCGTGGCCGGTACCTGCGTTGTTCCATGGGTTCGAGCTCTCCTGGGCAACAGCGCCCAGTCGCTCGTAGACCTCAATGGTCCAATCTGGCTGCAATTGCTTGAGGAGAGTGCCAAGCGTGGCACTCATGATTCCGCCGCCAATGAGGACGACGTCGACGGGGGCCTGAGAATTCACGCTTTTCAGTCTATCGAGGCAAAGCTGTGCGGCCGCACGAACGCGCGGTCAGCGCGGTCGCTGCCGCTCGTACTGGGCGATGAAGTCGTCGACGGAGACGGATGCCACGGTGCGGGCGATGATGTCAAGGTCAAGATCGGCCAGTGTCCTGAAGCGCAGGCAGCTCTTGCCCATGTCGAGCGTGAGCCCGGTTGCGGCCCACTCAGCTTTGAATGCGGCATCCGCTTCTGGATAGCTGTGAAGACCCATCAGGTACAGGGAGTTGTAGTTCTTCTGGGCAGCGAGGCTGACGTAGGCCAGTGGCTGTGTGTTGTACGTGTTCGGAAAGCGCGCCAGCGGGACGACGAAGCCCGGCATTCCCCAGTACATGCCGAGTTCGTACCCAGCGGGCATCGCATCCCACAGCGTCTCGATGACCGGATACAGGACCGCACGACGGTCTGAAGTGAGGTCGGCAAAGTAATGCTCAACCTCGGCAGGCACGTGCGTTTTCTTCATTCCTCCAGCGTACTCGCGAGCCCCAGGGCGCCCGCCGGCACGAGGGCGAGGCCGCCGTGGGTGTTCAGGCGCTCAAGGGTCTGGCTCAGACTCTGGGGAACGCCGTAGTGGAAGCCCTGCGCATTCCGGATGCCGAGCGCCGTCAGGTGTTCGGCCATCGCCTGGTTCTCCACCCCTTCGACGATCATCGAGTACTCAAGCTTGTCGCCGAACCCCTGCAGTGCCGTGAGCACCTCTCGCTGCCGGATGTCGTCGAGGTCGTCGATGAGGCTCTTGTCGATCTTCAGGATGTCCATCGGGATTCGGACCAGCGAGTCAACGGATGAATCCTGCGATCCGTAGTCATCCACTGCGATCATGATGCCGAGATCGCGAAGATATTCGGTGTGGGCGCGAACAGGCTCAGACACCATCGCCAGCGATCCCTCGTTCAGCTCGAGACAGATGGTGATGTCGGAGTAGCGCTCGGCCAGTTCTTCGATGAAGGTGCCCACTCGCCCCGCCAGCACCTGGGGCGCGTCGATATTGATCGTCATGCAGGCAATGTGGCGATCAATCGCCCTGAACTGGGCGGCGGCGGCCATCGCCTTCTCTGATACCTGCACCGTGAGCGCATCCATACGGCCGAGGGCCTTGGCCTTCTCGATCAACATCGACGGCGAGATCGAACCCAACTGCGGGTGCGTGTACCGCACCAGGGCCTCGAACGCCCAGATTCGGCCGGTGAGCAGATTGACGATGGGCTGGAATGCGACCTCAAGCAGGTCTTCCTCGATTGCCCTGACCACAATGTCGTTCACCTCGAACGAGCGGTGGTTCGCGATGTTCAGGCTGCTTGACTTCGTGGTGCCACCCTGCCGGGTTGAACGGCGATTGCGCTTGATGGCGAGCATCGCATTGTCGGCGTCAGCCACGAGTTGCTTGAGGTCGGTCTCCCTGTGGGCAGAGTACGCGAGCCCGACACTGAGCACGGGAGTGACTTCCAGCTCTCCGATAGTGAGGGGAGCGCACGCCTCTGCGATGATCTCTTCAGCCAGCAACCTGGCATCCGCCAACGATGACAGCTGGGTGAGGGTGATGACGAATTCGTCGCCGCCGACCCTGGCCACAACGTCACGGGCCCGCACTGCTCGTGTCAGCCGCGCGCCAATGTTGCGGAGAAGCTCGTCGCCCACCTGGTGGCCGTGCTGGTCATTCATCCGCTTGAAATTGTCGAGGTCGATGAACATGACGGCAATGGCCTCCGCGTATTCGCGGTTGTCATTGATGTTGGCCAGCGCCTCCTGGAACGCGCCATAGTTCGGCAGCGTCGTCAGCGAGTCGGTTTGTGCGCGCAGCGTGAGTCCGCCGATGTTGTGCCTGCCCTCTGTCACGACGTCCGCTGTGCGGGCGAGCGCGATGAGAGCATGGCGGTCATCGATGGTGAACGCGCCATCCATGGCGTCGCGGCGCGCAACGACGTACTGGCGCCTGCCCATGGTCAGGACGACGGGCACCCCGATCTCGCCTGATCGCGGAGGTTCGTCCCGCACTTCGACCAGTTCGGCACCGATGGCGTCCGCCGCGACCCTGCATAGTTTTCGTGCCAGGCGCGCGGATGCCTCAGCTTCGGAGATCGCCGCGAAACCGACCATGTTGTTCGCCCTGGCGGTGAGCCTGTTGCTGGAACTGAGGGCGCTCGTCCCTGCGATCAAGCCGTTGAGACGACGGCGCATGATGTTCATCGAGACCGGGAGCTTGATCGCCACGGCCGTCGCCGTCAGTGCAAGGAGCACGACGACGGTGTTGATTGCCGTTGCCCCTTCCCCGTTGTTCAGGAGGACGACGCCGTACTCACTCCGAGATGCGATAACGCCTCCAGCCAGCGCACACCCGATGAACGCCAACGCCGTACGGGTCGGCGAGAGCAGCGACCGCCCGTCGAGATCCGGTGTGTTCTTCGTGAGTCGCATACGCAACACCTCGATGATCGTGATGAAGAGGACGTAGTCGCTACACGCGATGGCCATCGCCCAGAAGACGTCCATTCCGTGGTTCTGAAGCACGAAGGCGAGGCCGGCGGTCATCGCAGTTCCGATACCCGCAAGGCCAGCGCTGTAGAGCGCCACAGACACATGACGCGTCCTCACGAGAATGATCGCCATCACGCCAATGACGATGACACCAATGCTGATGAGCTCAGGTACAACCGCCACCAGAGCGGGGAACGCCAACACCGGCAGGCTGAGCACCGGGGTACGGTGCCTGACGCTGCCGACCCTGATCCACAGAACCTCCAGCGTCGCTGCGCACACCGCGCCCACAAATGCGACCAGCCACTGCCAGGATGGCCCCGCGACCAGCAGGACGAGTGACGCAGCCACCATGATCACGGCCAGTCCAGCGACAATGCTGAAGGCGACGCGCTTCACGCCTCGCGCCTGGGAATACCCATTGACGGGCATGGGATGCTGCTAGACCGCGAGCAGGTCGGCTGCGACAAGTTCTGCGATCTGCACGGCATTCAGAGCCGCGCCCTTTCGCAGGTTGTCATTGCTGATGAACAATGCGAGACCGCGGTTGTTCGGCACGCCGGGATCTTGCCGGATGCGGCCGACGAACGACGGATCCTGGCCTGCGGCCTCAAGGGGGGTTGGCACGTCAGTGAGCACGACGCCAGCCGCGTCGGAAAGGAGTTCCTGGGCGCGAGCAACAGAGAGCGGATTGGCGAACTCAACGTTGATCGACAGTGAGTGGCCCGTGAACACCGGGACGCGCACGCACGTACCGCTGACCAGCAGGTCGGGGAGCTCAAGGATTTTGCGGCTCTCGTTGCGCAGCTTCTGCTCTTCGTCTGTCTCGAACGAGCCGTCGTCGACAATGTTGCCCGCCAGCGGGATCACGTCGAACGCAATGGGGCGCACGTACTTGACGGGCTCTGGCATGGTGACGGCACTGCCGTCGTGCACGAGCTGCAACAGGTTGGTGTCTTCTGCGGCGACGCGCACCTGCGTGGCGAGTTCTTCGGCACCGGCGAGGCCACTGCCGGAGACAGCCTGATATGTGCTCACGATCAGGCGCTCGAGGCCGGCCTCGTCGTGCAGTACCTTGAGCACCGGCATGGCAGCCATGGTGGTGCAGTTCGGGTTGGCGATAATGCCCTTGACCGCCTGCTTGATGGCGTCCGGGTTCACCTCGCTGACGACGAGCGGAACCTCGGGGTCCATGCGCCAGCCGGAGGAGTTGTCGATGACTGTCACTCCGGCTGCGGCAAAGCGCGGAGCCTGCGCCTTCGACAGGGTGGCACCGGCCGAGAAGATGGCAACGTCGAGTCCAGTCGGGTCGGCGATCATGGCGTCTTCAACCACGATCTGCTCGCCCTTCCAGGGCAGCGTCGTTCCGGCAGACCTGGCCGACGCAAAGTAGCGGATGCTGGCAACCGGGAAGTCGCGCTCCTCAAGCAGGCGACGCACGACGGCACCGACCTGTCCGGTGGCTCCGACGACGCCGATGTTGATTCCTGCGGAGTTGCTCACTTCGTTCCTCACTCTGTCGCTATGCATAACTCCTGCAATTTTGCCGGTTCGAGGTCGCAATTGGGGTATTGCGCCGACTTTGGCAGTAAATGCAGGAGTTATGCGCGCTAGTTGTCGCTGGGGATAGGCCGGGAGACTGGCCGGGTAGCTGATGGCCGGCGATTGAGCCGGCTTGCTGGCTGTCTGGCTGGCTGGCTGGCTGGCTATCTGGCTGGTTATTGGCTGCGGATGCAGTTAGCGGCCGGTGCCACCGTGGACTGTTGCCTCGTCGTCACCGTCGAGACCGAAAGCGGTGTGCACGACGCGCAACGCCTCGTTGATTGTGTCAGCGCGGGTCACGACAGAGATGCGAATCTCGCTCGTCGAGATCATTTCAATGTTGATGCCCGCTTCGAACAGCGCCTCGAACAGCTTGGCCGAGACGCCGGTGTTGGTGCGCATGCCGGCGCCGACGAGTGCCAACTTGCCGATCTGGTCGTCGTACTGCAGGCCGACGAAGCCCACGTTGTCCTTCTCGTTCGTGAGGGCGGTGAGTACCTGCTGCCCCTCCGACTTCGGCAGGGTGAACGAGATGTCGGTGAGGCCAGTTGCTGCAGCTGACACGTTCTGCACGATCATGTCGACGTTCGCGTTCGTCTTGGCGACGATCTTGAAGATCTGCGCTGCCATGCCTGGAATGTCGGGAACGCCCACGACGGTGACCTTGGCCTCGCTGAGGTCCGCGGCAACTCCGGCGATTATTGGCTCTTCCACTGTGTCTCCATTCACGACTGACGCACTGTTGTTGTAGACGATGGTTCCGTCGTTGTTGTTAAAGGACGATCGCACGTGCAGCGTCACACCGTGGCGACGGGCATATTCCACAGCGCGAATGTACAGCACCTTGGCGCCGGCTGCCGCGAGCTCCAGCATCTCTTCGCTGGAAATACGGTCGAGTTTGTGCGCGCGCGGTACCACGCGGGGGTCGGCGGTGAAGATGCCGTCGACGTCGGTGTAGATCTCGCAGATATCTGCGCCGAGAGCGGCGGCCAGTGCGACGGCCGTCGTGTCTGATCCACCGCGACCAAGGGTCGTGATGTCTTTCGTGTCGCGGCTGAAGCCCTGGAATCCCGCAACGATAGCGACGGCGCCTTCATCGAGTGCGTCACGGATGCGGCCGGGCGTAACATCGACGATGCGCGCGGCGCCGTGACGGGCATCCGTGATCATGCCGGCCTGGCTCCCCGTGAACGATCGGGCGTCGTAGCCCATGCTCTTGATCGCCATAGCGAGCAGCGCCATCGAAATGCGCTCACCAGCGGTGAGCAGCATGTCCAATTCCCGGGGCGCGGGAATCGGGGTTACCTCGTGCGCGAGGTCAAGCAGTTCGTCGGTGGAATCGCCCATTGCAGAGACGGCGACGACGACTTCGTTGCCTGCCTTGCGGGTGTCCACGATGCGCTTGGCCACGCGCTTGATGCTTTCGGCGTCGGCGACGGATGATCCGCCGAACTTCTGCACAATCAAGCTCACGTGACGCTCCTGAGGGTTGGGTAGCACGGGCACGGCCCGGGACTCACAGTCTAATTGTTTTGATATTCCACACTCGCCATGTGACGGGGCACCGCCGCGGTGGTGGATGGTGGAACCGGGCACTGCAGGCGCTGACGCAGCAGCACTGCTTGGTTACGCGGCCCCGACCAGTGCAGCCCTGATGATGTCTGCGTGCAGGGCGAGCAGGCCAGCGGTGCGTTCGGCCGGACCGCGGCCGAATCCACACTCCGTGCCGATGCCGAACTCGTCGATGCCCGCTGCGGCAAGAGCCGGCCCGGCGGCGACAATGCGACTGGTGGCGCCGGCGACACCGTCTTCGTGATGCACGAGGCCCAGGAACAGGGAGGTGCCTGCGGCCAGGGTGAGATCGGCCAGCGGCGCAAAGTACTCGTCGTCGTTCCGCTCAATCGGCACCGGCAGGTGAATCCAATCGATCGGCCTGGTGGTTTCGTTCGTCAGACCGTTGGCCACGGCCACAAGCGCGCCGGCATCCGTTGGGTCAAAGAAGTGCCTCTCCCCCACGTCGCCGTAGCAGAGGTGGAATCCGAGCTGGACATCCGCGGGAACAGCGCTGGCGAGCGCGGCCGCGAGCTGAACGCATCCGTCGATGATGGATTCACGGGACGGATCCGCCGCGAGCCAGGGATCCAGCGGACCGCCACCCAGCGATGCGCCTTCGATGTAGGCGAACTCGGTGGCCAGGTCGATTTGAATGGCAAGGTCTGCCGCGGGAATGGCGGCGGCGATTGCAGCGATCTCACGCACCAGGGCAGCCTCATACGCCGGGTACACGCTGGGACGGTCGATGTTCGCAATGAACGTTGTGACAGGAGCGAGCGCTGAGGGCAGGGTGACCTGGAAGCGGGTGTGCTCCCCGATGATCCCCTCTGCGCGAAGACTGAGGAACGCGGCATAGCTGTCGATGGCGGCCTCTGCATAGCCGAGTGCGCCGATGACGAGGTCTGCCGGCGCCACTGAGCCGTCGATGGTCAGCGGGCGCATGTCGAACCCGGCGTGCATGATCGGCTCAATCGGGAGGCGTGACAATCCAGGCGTGGCATCGAAGACCTTGCCCTGGAAGAGCATCCAGTGGAAACGTTCTCCAGCTTCGCCGTCTGGGATGCGCGCCAGATCCGAACCGAGGTTTTCAGCGACGACGCGGAATGTGTCGGTTGCCGTCGGCTGATTGATGGATCCAACAAGGTGAGCACCGCGCACGCGAGGAGTTGCAGTCATTGGCCAATGCTAGTGCGCACGACTGGCGAACGGCTGCGAGCCGGCGGTCCGCAGCATCAGACGGGGCCTGACCTAGCTCGTAACGACCCGCCGACCCTCGAATGCGCGGCCGAGGGTGACCTCATCGGCGTACTCGAGGTCGCCACCAACGGGCAGGCCGGAGGCCAGCCGGGTGACTCGGATTTCGAGGGTGGTCAACAGGCGCGACAGGTATGTCGCTGTCGCTTCGCCTTCGAGGTTGGGGTCGGTCGCGATGATGACTTCCTGCACCACGCCGTCGGCCAGGCGCTGCATGAGCTGGCGAATGCTCAGGTCGTCGGGCCCGACGCCGTCGATCGGGCTGATCGCGCCACCCAGCACGTGATAGAGGCCACGGAATTCGCGGGTGCGCTCGATGGCCACGACGTCCTTGGCTTCTTCAACCACGCAAATGGATGCCGGGTTGCGGCGTGGATCGCGACAGATCGAGCAGGTCTGCTGCTCTGACACGTTGCCGCAGATGTCGCAGAAGCGCACCTTGTCACGCACCTCAAGCAGCACATTGGCCAGCTTGCTCACGTCGAACGTCTGGGTCTGCAGAATGTGGAACGCGATGCGCTGCGCCGACTTCGGTCCGATGCCTGGCAGGCGGCCCAGCTCGTCGATCAGTTCCTGAACGATTCCTTCATACATGGATTACAACCCTCTCTATCGCTGTGCCGGGTTGTACGGCTGCTCTTCGAGGAAGGTGGCACCTAGTATTTCGCGCACGACGGATTCGCCGTATCGCTGCTTCTCTTCAAACGCCGGGGCATTGGCAGAGCGCTCTGCTGCCGGCGGGGTGGCGCGGGCAGGCGCGGCAACGGATGCCGATGCAGTCGACGGGGACGAAGGCGCCGCAGGGGCCGATGCCGGCTGGCCGTGCGACTCATACGGGTCGAACGGCGGTTCTGTCTCAGGCGGCACATCGTCGTCGAATGGCGGCGGTTCTTCGTCGGGCGCTTCCTGGTCACGGGGCGCGGGTGCCGACGATGGGTCAGGCACCGCAACCGGCGCTGAGGAGGCTGAGGTCGACGCAGCGTCCGCGGTGTGAGCCGGCTCCGCTGAGCCTGCAGTAGCGGCCGAGCCCGACCCCGGGATGGCGACAGTGGCCCAGCCCGTTGCCGACGCAGCGGGCGCTGGCACGACTGCGGCTGCGCTCGAGGCGGCAGGCGCGGGGGCCGCGGCCGTGGCCTTCGGACTGCGTCCAGATGGCTTCGATGCTGGCGCCGCCGGTGAGCTGGACGCGGCGACCGATCCGGTATCCCCTGCCGAGCTCTGCTGCTGCGAGGACGCCGGAGCGCTCGGCGCTGCGGTTGCCCCGGTCGCGCTGCCGGCTGAGGCATCTGCGGAGGCCGAGCGTGCGGTGTCTCCGCCGTGGGCGGCATCCGTTCTGGCAATCAACTTGGCCCGGATGCCGAGCACCTGGAAGACGGCTTCCTTGAGGTAGTCGCCGATGCCCTGCCCTGGGGCAGCCTTCTGCTTGAGGCTGTCGACGTCTTTCTGGCTGGGGAACGAGAGCACGAGGATGTCGCCGTCACGCAATTCACGAACGCGCGCGGTGAAGAGCACGAGCCAGGCGTTCATCTTGGTGGCCTTGACCACGTCGAGAACCTGCGGCCAGGCGTCCTTCACCTGCTGGAGCGTGACGGGGCCGACCGGCGTGCTGGGCTTCGCTGGCTCTGTCTTTGTCTCTGGTGCTGCTTCTGCCTGTGGCTCTGCTTCTCGTGACGGCGTCGCCGAAACAGGAGGAACCGACGTCGGGGCGCCTGAAACAGGACGAACCGAGCTGGTTGCGCCATCCGTTCCTGTTTTCGCGACGGGTACCGACCGCGTCGACTGAGCCGACTCCTGAGCCGGAGCGGAAACAGCGGGAGCGGATACCGGCGTGGCTGCGGGAGCAGAATCCGGCGCAGCAGCAGCGGGGACGGATGCCGCGGCCGGCGCGGCTTCGGCGGCAACGCCATCCACTCCGATGCGGCGTTCGAGCCGCTCTACCCTGGCGAGTGCGCCGCGGGTGGTGTCGTCGCTGGCTGGAATCAACGCGCGCGCGATCATCAGTTCGAGGTGGAGGCGGGGCGAGGTCGCGCCGGTCATCTCGGTGAGGGCGGCGTTCAGAATGTCGGCGGTGCGAGACAACTCGGCCGGACCGAATTGCGAAGCCTGCACAGCCATGTGGTCGAGCTCGTCTTGTGGGACGCCGCGCAGCACGGCTGCGGCACCCTCAGCGGATGTCGCGGCCACGATGATCAGGTCGCGCATGCGTTCGAGCAGGTCTTCGACGAATCGACGCGGGTCTTGCCCGGTCTGGATCACGCGGTCGACGGCGTCGAATGCCGCTGCGGAGTCGCGCGCCGCGATGGCGTCGATCGCTTCGTCGAGCAGGGCGCCATGCGTGTAGCCGAGCAGCGCAACGGCGCGCTCGTACTCGACGTTCGACCCGTCTGAGCCGGCCATCAGCTGGTCGAGCAGCGACAGGGTGTCGCGGGGTGATCCGCCGCCGGCGCGCACCACGAGCGGGAGCACGCCTGGAGCGACCTGCATCTTCTCGCTCTCGCAGAGCGTCTGCACGTACTCCAGCATCTGCGCGGGCGGAACCAGCCGGAATGGATAGTGGTGGGTGCGCGACCTGATGGTGCCGATGACCTTTTCGGGCTCGGTCGTCGCGAAGATGAACTTGACGTGCTCCGGCGGCTCTTCGACGATCTTCAGCAGCGCGTTGAAGCCCTGCGGGGTCACCATATGCGCCTCGTCGAGGATGAAGATCTTGTAGCGGTCGCGAGCGGGGGCGAAGATCGCACGCTCACGGATGTCGCGGGCATCGTCGACACCGTTGTGGCTGGCGGCGTCAATCTCGACCACGTCGAGTGAGCCGCTGCCATCGCGCGCGAGCTCAACGCAGCTCGGGCAGACGCCGCACGGGGTATCCGTTGGGCCCTCTGCACAGTTGAGGCAGCGCGCCAGAATGCGGGCAGACGTCGTCTTGCCACACCCGCGCGGACCGCTGAACAGGTAGGCGTGATTGACACGGTTGGTGCGAAGCGCCGTCATGAGCGGATCGGTCACCTGTGACTGACCGATCATCTCGGCGAATGTCTCTGGCCGGTACCGGCGATATAAGGCTGTGACCACGGGTCAATCGTAGTCGGGGCCGCTGACAGAACGCCCGGCGTGCGCCAGATGAGGCCGTTTTGGGGGCAGCGGCTGCTCGGAAAACGACACGCTCATCGCTAAGCTGATGGCGATCGACTCTTGACGCTATGGAGACAACTGAATGGCTGATTGGACGACGAATCCGTTCCGGTTCGCCGACCGTCGCCAACACGTTCACACCGCGTCCCGCGCCGAAGCGGCTCCCCTCAGGGCGGCCGCTGCGCTGGCCGTGGTGACGGGCCTCATCCTCTGCCTCGCATCCGTTCTCGTGCCAGCGAGTCCAGCCAGTGCCGAAACGCTCACGCAGACAACGCTCGCCCAGGCATCTCCTGAGGTGTCTCCCCTTGCTGCACCTGCTGCTGCTGCTGCTGCTGCTGCTGCTGCTGCTGCTGCTGCGCCAACATCATCGACGCCTTCCCCGACAGCCGTGACCACCGCAGCTCAGTTGACGGATGCCGTCGCAGCGTCAACCAGCTCCGGTTCAGCTATTCGGTTGGACGCCGACATCATCGGTGGTGCCCTGTTCGTGCCGCAGGATGCATCCGTTGTCGTTGACCTGAACGGCCACAGTCTTACTGCCAGTGGCGACTCTGGCCAGGCCGCCATCGGCGTTCCAGCCGGCGCAACGCTCAGCCTGTCAGGGGCTGGCACCCTGGTCATTCCGCACGGCGATGCCCTGGTCGTTTCGCAGGGGGCGACCGTCGTGAACACCGCGAGCATCTCGCTGGGCGGCGGCATCCAGAACGCCGGTGTTTTCGACAACCGTGGGCGCCTTACGCCCGTCGCCGCTGTCGGCGCTGTCGGCGCTGTCGGCGCTGTCGGCACTGCCGGCACTGTTGGCGCCGGCGTTGTGCAGAATGCCGGCGTGCTCCTGAACTCGGGAACGATCGACCCAGGCATCACGCTGGCCGGCGACAACGCAGTTCTCCGATTTCACGCTGTCGGCCTCGATGACGTCCCTGCGCTCCTGACGCTCTATGCCGAGCGGGCGGCAGCGGCTGTGCTGCCGACATCCGTTCAGGATGCCGCGCGCACCGGATTCGTCTTCGCCCGCGTCGGACACTCGGCGAGTTGGCGCACCACATCCGACGGCGTTGGTTCCGGGAGCAGCGGCGGAGTCGGCGGCGGACTCGGTGGCGGGCCACTCTGGGACCCGGGTGCTCCGGTCGCCGGCGATCTGGACCTCTACGCCGAGTGGACGCTGGACAACCACACCGTCACCTTTATCGGTCTGGGCAGCGCTGCCATCGCGACGCTGATTGTCGACTACGGCAGTACAGCGCCCCTGCCGGCCGACCCAACGCGGGCGGGCTTCGTCTTCGCGGGTTGGAGCATCCGCTCGGCCGACGGAACTGACGTGGCCTGGGATCCAACCACTGCTGTCACCGGAGACCTCACCCTGCGGGCCATCTGGGCGCCGGCCACTCACACCGTCAGCTTCGACAGCCGCGGCGGCAGCGCCATCCAGGCGCAGATCGTTGGCTACGGCGAGCGCGTCCGGATCCCGGTGGATCCCACCCTGATAGGCCACACATTTGCCGGTTGGTACACGTCGGTGACTGCTGGGCAGGACACTCGGTGGGATGCCGCTTCGCCCGTGCTCGGCAACCTCGCTCTCTTCGCCCACTGGGAGCCGGGGCAGAGCGCCCTGCCGAGCGCGCTCATCACCACGCGCTCGTGGCCGGCCAGCGCCAGCGCTGACGACTCGCCAGCCCTCGCCGCGCCTGAGGTGGTCGTGACGCCTGCCGGATCCCTCGACGCGGGTTTTCCGTGGTGGGCGATCGGCCTGGTAGCCGCGGGTGCCGTCGGCATGAGCCTGATCCCGCGTCGCAACGAGAGCTAACCGCCGCGAGCTGCTGCCCGAACATGACGCCATGCGACAAGAAAATTCTCGCGTGGCGGCATCCGCTGGGCGTATTCTCTGCAACACGCTGCGCTACCCACGCCGCGCCTTATCGTTCTGCGCCACCTGAGAGAACAGAGGACAAGAATGAGCTCCACCGAACCAGCTCCCGTCCTCGCCGACTGGGAGCTCACCGAAATTGAGAAGGCGAACGCGTCAGGGCTGGTTCCTGTCGTTTTCGTTCATGGATTGTGGCTGCTCTCCAGCAGCTGGAAGAAGTGGCGGGACCTGTTCGAAGAGAACGGATACGCCACTCTGGCTCCCGGTTGGCCGGATGACCCAGACACCGTCGCGGAAGCGCGCGAACACCCCGAGGTTTTCGCCCACAAGATGGTGCAGCAGGTGACCGACCACTACCTGGCCGCGATCCGGCTGCTCGATCAGGCCCCGGTCGTGATCGGACACTCCTTCGGCGGACTCATCGCCCAGAAGATTGCGGGCGAAGGAGTCGCGGCCGCCACCGTGTCGATCAACAATGCCCCGTTCAAGGGCGTCTTGCCGCTGCCGCTCTCTGCCCTGAAATCGTCATCGCCGATTCTCGGCAACCCGACGAACATCGGCAAGGGCGTCGCCTTGACCTTCGACCAGTTCACGTACGGCTGGGCGAACAACCTGGACGAAGACGAGGCCCGCGAGCTGTTCGACACGTACCACGTGCCAGCGGCGGGAGCCCCGCTGTTCCAGGCGGCAACGGCGAATTTCAATCCGTTCGGCGGTGAAACCAGGGTCGACTCCAAGAACCCCGACCGCGGACCTTTGCTGATCATCGGCAGCGAGAACGACAACACGGTGCCACCGGCAATCACGAATGCCAGCTACAAGATCCAGGCCAAGAATCCCGGCGTCACCGTCGAGATCATCATTCCAGGACGCGGTCACTCGCTCACCATCGACAGCGGCTGGAAGGAAGTCGCCGACGAGGCGCTGGCCTTCGTGCAGGAGTACGCTCCGGCCGAGCAGATCACGACGTAGTTCTCCGTGAACCCGGTGCTGCGGGTGCAGTTGCACCCGCAGCACCGGAACCAGCAGCAGCAGCGCCAGCAGCAGTTCGAGCGGAGTTTTTTGCGAAACGCCGGTCAGATGTGGCAGAAACACCCGGCGTTTCACATTTTCTCCGCCTGAACGGATGCTCGTTCTCCACCTGAGCGGATGCGCGCGCAGCCTCGACCGTCTCGTGGCATATCCCGACCGGTGCACACCGCGTCCTCCCCCGCACCTGCTCCTCGTCCCTTCTCCCCCGTTCTTCGGTCGTCACGCTGTCGCGAGCCACGATGGCCGAACGTTGCCAGATGTTTCCAGTCACCCGTGCGCTCTGCGCAAACGGTCATGTTGCATCCACCAGCGAGCTGTTTCGAGTTGGAATTCCGGTGGAACATCTTCGTGCCGCGGTAGATGCTGGGGTCATCATCCGGGCCGTTCGGGGCCACTATGTCTGCGCGCACGCGGATGCGAACCGGCGGCTGGCGGCATCCGTCCCTGCCAGGATTACCTGCGTCAGCGCCCTCGCAATGGCGGGGGTCTGGGCCGGAACCGACAGGACGCTGCACCTGCAACGAACGCCGCACGGGCATGTAGCCGCCGAGCTGGCCAGCGCCCAGACGATTCACTGGTCTGAACCGCGATTCCGCGATCGCCGGGAGCGCTCCTGGCTCGTGAGCCCGATGGGCGCGGTCTGGCAGAGCATCCATTGCCTCGACGAAGAGCATGCCATCGCATGTCTGGAATCCGCCGTGAGCGAGGGGTTTCTTACGCGCCGTGAAGTGAATCAGATCTGCAGGGTGGCGCCTCGACGACTCGCGGCAGGCATCCGCGAACTGGAGTTCACGTCGGACTCTGGGCAGGAGACCATCGTGCGGCGACGCCTCAGACACCGGGGATTTCGCGTCATGGCCCAGGTTCCCGTCGGCCCGTATGTCGAGGATCTCATCGTGGAAGATTGCGTTGCCATCGAGACTGATGGAAAAAAGTGGCATGGCGCTGATCGATTCCATCCGGATCGCAATCGCGACGCATTCTGTGAACGGCTGGGGCTCCGTACGCTTCGGCTGACCCAGCAGATGATCCTGCACGACTGGGGCGCCACGCTCAGCACCATTGAGCGGATGGTTCAGGATGCCGGGTCTGAGCGCAATCGCCGAGGGCTGTGACCGCTCGCGCCAAGACTGCCGCATCCGTTCGCCGAAGGTCGCCGCATCCGCTCTATCGCGCTCGCCGGATCGCGCTCCTTGGCAAGCGTTCAGGCGGAGTTTTTGCGACTCGCCGCCTCTAAGCGCCACTCAAGCGCGGCGTGTTGCATTTTCTCCGCTCGAACCGATCGCAGCAGCTCATCCTGCAATCCGCCGGGCTGCCCAAGCGCCTGCGCGCCTGAGCGCCTGAATGCCGGGCCGCCAGCCAGCCCGCCCGCGCTAGGCCGTCACCGACAGCGTCTGCCTCGCGATTTCCAGCTCTTCGTTCGTCGGAATCACCATCACCGTGACGGGCGCCCCGTCTGGCGAGATGATCCGCTCCTTCTTCGAGGCGAGTTCGTTGCGATCTGGGTCGATGAAGATACCGAGGTGCTCGAGTCCCGCGAGCGCGCGGCGGCGCAGCAGCGCGTTGTTCTCACCGACACCGGCCGTGAAGACCAGCGCGTCGAGCCCGCCCAGCTGCGCGTAATAGGCGCCGATGTAGTGACGGATGCGATGACGCCAGACCCGCAAGGCCAGCTCGGCATTCTCGTCACCGTCGTTGGCAGCCCCCTGCACATCGCGCATATCGCCCGTGCCGGTGAGGCCGAGGAGGCCGCTGCGGCGGTTCAGCATGGTGTCGATCTCGTTGACGGTCATACCGGCCGCGCGGCTGAGGTGGGCGACGACGGCGGGGTCGATGTCGCCGGAGCGCGTGCCCATCACGAGTCCCTGCAGCGGGGTCAACCCCATGGAGGTGTCGATCGACTTGCCACCGTCCACCGCCGTCGCCGATGCACCGTTGCCGAGGTGCAGCACGATCGTGCGCACGTCTGCGAGCGGCTTCTTCAGCAGCGTGGCGGCCAACTCTGACACGTACTTGACCGACGTGCCGTGGAAGCCATAGCGGCGCACCTTGTACTGCTCGGCGAGTTCGCGGTCGATGGCATACGTGTAGGCATCCGGTGCCAGGGTCTGGTGGAATGCGGTGTCGAACACGGCGACGTGCGGCACATCGGGCAGGGCCTTCTTCGCCGCACGGATGCCGAGCAGGTTGGCCGGGTTGTGCAGGGGCGCGAGCCGCGAGAGCGCGTCGATCTCCGACTCGACCTCCGGCGTGATGAGCGTTGGCCCGTCGAACTCGCTGCCGCCGTGCACGACGCGATGCCCGACGGCCACGATGTCGCGGCTCAGGTCACCCAGCTTGGCCAGCACAATGCTCATGCCGAACTCATGGTCGGGGATCGACGATCCCGGCTCGCCGATCCGCTCAATCAAGCCGCTCAGGAGCGGTTTCTGTGCCCGGGGATTGATCAGCTGGTACTTGATCGACGACGAACCGGAGTTGACGACGAATACAGCCTTCACGCCTGGTCCTCGCTCGCGGCCTGGATCGCGGTGATCGCAACGGTGTTGACGATGTCCTGCACCAGCGCTCCGCGCGACAGGTCGTTGATGGGCTTGCGGAGACCCTGCAGGATCGGTCCGATCGCCACGGCGCCCGCCGACCGCTGCACAGCCTTGTACGTGTTGTTCCCGGTGTTCAGGTCGGGGAAGATGAACACCGTTGCGCGGCCGGCGACCTTGGAGTCTGGCATCTTTGTGGCGGCGACCGCGGCATCCGCTGCCGCGTCGTACTGGATCGGGCCTTCGACGAGCAGGTCTGGGCGGCGAGAGCGCACCAGGGCGGTGGCCTCCCGCACCTTTTCGACGTCGGCGCCCGTGCCGGACTCCCCCGTCGAATACGACAGCATGGCCACGCGCGGCTCGATGCCGAACTGTTCGGCCGTTGCGCTCGACGAGATGGCGATGTCGGCGAGCTCTGATGCGTTGGGCGTCGGGATGACCGCGCAGTCGCCGTAGACCAGCACCCGGTCTTGCAATGCCATGAGGAAGACACTCGACACGACATCGACGTGTGGCTTGGTCTTGATGATCTCGAAGGCCGGACGGATGGTGTGCGCCGTGGTGTGCACAGCGCCTGACACCATGCCGTCGGCGAGGCCAAGGTGCACCATCATCGTGCCGAAGTACGACACGTCGCTCACCTGGTCGCGCGCCTGCTCAATCGTGACGCCCTTGTGGGCGCGGAGCCGCGCGTACTCCACCGCGAACTTGTGGCTGAGCACGGCGTCGTGCGGCGACAGCACCTGGGCGCGGCTGATATCGAGCCCCAGTTCGATGGCACGCGAGTGCACCTCGAATGGTTCGCCGAGAATCGTCAGTTCGGCTACCTCACGGGCGAGCAGCGTGTGGGCGGCGCGCAGCACGCGGTCGTCGTCGCCTTCAGGCAACACGATGTGTTTGCGGGCCTGGCGAGCACGTTCGAGCAGCCCGTGCTCGAACATGAGCGGCGTGACAACGTCGGTGCGGGCCAGGTGCAAGAGGTCCAGCAATTCGGATGCGTTCACGTGCTTCTCGAAGAGCGCCAGCGCTGCATCATACTTGCGCTGCGAATCGGCGGCGAGGCGTCCGCGCGTGCGCGTGATCGCGACAATGGTTTCGTAGGTGCCGAGCTCGGTGCGGATGATCGGCAGTGACTGTGGCAGCCCGTCGAGCAGGCGTTCAACAGGCTCTGGCAGGTCGAAGCCGCCGTTCAGGATGACGCCGGCGATCGACGGGAACGTGCCTGAGCTTTGCGCCATCATGACGGCGAGCAGCACCTCTGTGCGGTCGCCGGCCACGACGAGAACCGCGCCCTGGATGAGTCGGGGCAGCACGTTGACCATGCTCATGCCGGCCACCACAACGCCAAGCGCCTCACGGGTGAGCAGCGCCGGGTCACCCTTCAGCAGGCTTCCGTTCGTGGCCCGCATGATCGAGTCCATGCTTGGTGCGATCAGGTACGGGTCTTCGGGAATCACCCAGACCGGCACACCTGGCTTGGCGTCGAGAATGGCAGAGCGGATGCCGTCGAGTTGCGTCGCTTCGACGCGGTTCGCGATGACGGCCACGAGTGTGGCGTGGGCTGAACGCAGCTCAAGCAGCGCCAGCTCGGCGATGTCGTTCATCTGGGTGGCGCTGCGCGGGTCGGCCTGGCCGAGGCGTTCGCCTGAACCCTGCTCAGCGCGTCCGCCGAGCACCAGCAGCACAGGGGCGCCGAGGTTGGCCGCGATGCGGGCGTTGTAGCCGAGCTCTGTCGGGCTGCCGACATCCGTGTAATCAGACCCGACGATCACGACGGCGTCGCACTGGGCCTCGACGAGCTTGTAGCGCTCGACGATACGCGACAGCGCAGCCTCAGCGTCATGGTGCACGTCGTCATAGCTGACGCCGATGCACTCGTCGTACTCGAGGTGAACACTGTCGTGGCCGAGCAACAGCTCGACCACGTAGTCCGGTTCGGCGGTGGATCGCGCGATCGGCCGGAACACTCCCACCCGCTTAACCTGATGCGCAAGCGTGTCGAGAGTTCCGAGCGCGATGGTTGACTTGCCGGTGTGCCCCTCAGCGGAGGTGATGTAGATGCTACGTGCCACAGCTATACGTTATCGCCGCCGGTCGAATCGAAGCTGAGCGCGCCGCGCGCCGTCGGATCCCATGCCCAATCTGCGACCTCCGGAATGTCTTCGCCGTGGTCGCGGGTGTACTGCCTGGCGCGCAGCCGGGCATCCTGCATCTCCTGGCGGAGAGCTCCGGTGCGGGTGGCGAGGCCAGGCACCCGATCGATCACGTCGATCACCAGGTGGTACCGGTCGAGGTCGTTCAGCATCACCATGTCGAACGGCGTTGTCGTCGTGCCGTTCTCCTTGTACCCGCGGGCGTGGATGTTCGCGTGCCCGTTGCGCTTGTACGTGAGGCGATGGATGAGCCACGGGTAGCCGTGGTACGCGAAAATGATGGGCGAATCCGTCGTGAAGACCGCGTCGAACTCATGGTCGGTCATGCCGTGCGGGTGATCGTCGTTCGACTGCAGCCGCATGAGGTCGACCACGTTCACCACGCGCACCAGCAGGTCGGGGATCCGCTCACGCAGGATCGAGGCAGCGGCCAGCACCTCATAGGTCGGGACGTCGCCTGCTGCCGCGAGCACGACATCCGGTTCGAGCCCTGGCATCTCTGTGCCAGCCCAGTCGAAGATGCCGACGCCGCGCGTGCAGTGCGCGATCGCCTCGTCCATGGTGAGCCAGTTCGGGGCTGGCTGCTTGCCGGCGACGACAACGTTGACGTAGTCGACGGAGCGCAGGCAGTGATCGTAGGTCGACAGCAGCGTGTTGGCGTCGAACGGCAGGTACACCCGCACGACCTCTGCGCTCTTGTTGACGACGTGGTCGATGAAGCCGGGGTCCTGGTGGCTGAAGCCGTTGTGGTCCTGCCGCCAGACATGCGAACTCAGCAGGTAGTTGAGGCTTGCGATCGGCCGACGCCACGGGATCTCCCGCGTCACCTTCAGCCACTTCGCGTGCTGGTTGAACATCGAGTCGATGATGTGGATGAAGGCTTCGTAGCAGTTGAACATGCCGTGGCGCCCCGTCAGCAGGTAGCCCTCCAGCCACCCCTGGCACTGGTGCTCCGACAGCATCTCCATGACCTGGCCGACGCGAGCAAGATGCTCGTCGATGGGCCAGATCGCGCCATCGAACTGCTTGTCTGTCGTCTGGTACACGGCAGGAGCCAGACGATTGGATGCCGTTTCATCCGGCCCGAAGATGCGGAAATTATCCGGGTTCAAGCGGATGACGTCGGCCAGCCACCCGCCGAGCACCCGCGTCGCCTCGTCGGTGGTCGCGCCCGGTTTCGGCACGTCAACGGCGTAGTCGCGGAAGTCGGGCAGCCGCAGGTCACGTCGGAGCAGGCCGCCGTTGGCGATGGGATTGGCGCTCATCCGGAGGTCGCCGACCGGCGCGAGCTGCGTGATGAGATCGACCGGCGCACCATCGTCGTCGAAGAGTTCGTCTGGCCGGTAGCTCTGCAGCCAGCCCTCCAGGATGCGCGTGTGCGCTTCGGTGTCGCGCGCATTCGCGAGCGGAACCTGGTGGGCGCGCCACGTGTTCTCAACGGGCAGCCCGTCGATGACGGCAGGGCAGGTCCAGCCTTTCGGCGTGCGCAGGATGATCATGGGCCAGCGCGGATGGGTGGCGATTGGCTCACCGGCCCTGGCCTGTCGCTTGATCTCGGCGATCTCGTTGAGCACGGTGTCGAGCACGGCGGCCATCCGCTCGTGGACCAGCATCGGATCTTCGCCGTCGAACCCCCCTGAAACCAGGTGCGGCTTGTGTCCATAGCCGCGCATGAGGTCGAGAAGTTCTTCCTCTGGGATGCGCGCCAGCACGGTGGGGTTGGCGATCTTGTACCCGTTCAGGTGCAGGATCGGCAGCACGACGCCGTCCTGGAGCGGGTCGACGAACTTGTTGGAGTGCCAGCTGGTGGCCAGCGGACCGGTCTCTGCCTCGCCGTCGCCCACGACGGCCGCCACCAGGAGGTCTGGATTGTCGAAGGCTGCGCCATAGGCGTGGCTGAGCGCGTAGCCGAGCTCACCGCCCTCGTGGATGGACCCCGGTGTCTCTGGCGATGCGTGGCTCGGGATGCCGCCGGGGAAGGAGAACTGCCGGAAGAGGCGGGTGAGACCGTGCACGCTCTGGTCGATGTCGGAGTAGACCTCGCTGTACGTGCCGTCGAGGTACCCGTTGGCCACCATGCCGGGTCCACCATGGCCGGGGCCTGCGATGTAGATGGTGTTGAGGTCGCGCTCCTGGATGGCACGGTTCAGGTGCGCATAGACGAAGTTGAGGCCGGGCGTCGTTCCCCAGTGCCCGAGCAGGCGCGGCTTGATGTGGTCGCGGCTGAGCGGCTCGCGCAGCAGGGGGTTCGCGAGCAGGTAAATCTGGCCGATGGAGAGATAGTTCGCTGCGCGCCACCAGGCATCAACGCTGGCGAGCGCCTCGGGGGAAAGCCCTACGGCTTCTCGGCTCGGCCACTCGTTGCGCGGGTGACCTTCGGTGCGGGCTAGACCGCCTTTATGCGGTGCCTTCGATGTGCTGCTCGAGTTGATGCCGGACGATTCGACCATCGGTGCCTCCACGCTCAGTAGTTTGGGGCGTCAGCTTGCACCCTCACTCTACGCGGGGGCCCTCTGCGACCGGCAGGGGTGTGTGTGAACAGTGTTCGGCTAGCGGGCAAGCGCCGCTTCCGCGTCGAGCCGTGCCAGCTTCTGTGGATTGACCATCGAGTAGAGCCGGGTGATCCGGCCGTTCTCGACGGTCAGGCTGACCGCGGCGACGAGTTCGCCGCCGAGCTCGAATCGGGCGCCGTGCGCGCCGTTGAGCCACACCGGCGAGCCAACGAGCGGCGTGGGCAGTTTGGCCATTCCTCCGAAGAGGAAGGTGACAAGTCGTTCTGCGCCGATGATCGGGCGCCGCGCGGCACCCACACGTCCCCCGCCGTCGGCGACCAGCACGACATCTGGCGCGAGCACCTCCATGAAGCCCTGCACATCGCCGGTGTTGATGGCAGTGATGAACCGTTCGACCACCCGTTTCTGTTCTGCCTGCTCCACCGAAACGCGCGGACGACGTGCCGCCACGTGATCTTTCGCCCTGTGGGCGATCTGGCGCACGGCCGCCGTCGTCTTGCCGACGGCCTCAGCGATCTCGTCGTATGGCACATCGAAGACCTCGCGCAACACGAACACGGCACGCTCCACTGGGCCGAGTGTTTCAAGCACGGTGAGCATGGCGATCGACACGCTCTCGGCGAGCTCCACGTCGTCGGCGACATCCGGGCTCGTGAGCAGCGGCTCAGGCAGCCACTCGCCCACATATGCCTCGCGTCGCCGTGACACGGTGCGCACATGGTTAAGCGCTTGACGCGTCACAATCCGTACCAGGTAGGGGCGCGCATCCTGCACATGTTCGTGGTCGACCGCTGCCCAGCGCAGCCAGGACTCCTGCAGTACGTCTTCGGCGTCGGCCGCTGAGCCGAGCATCTCGTAGGCGACAGTGAAGAGCAGGCTGCGGTGAGCGACAAACGGATCCTCTGTCATGCCGTGGAGCCTACGTCTGTCGAGCGGCGGGCGAGCGGCTCCAGACCGCAGGAATCCGAGAATTCCGCCGAGTGGATGCCGAGGGCGATGTTCATGCGCGCTGACAAGTTCATGGACCCGACCCTGGCGGCAAGCTCGACCACGGCCGGAGCTCCCAACTCGGCGAGCAGTTCGTCTGACAGTGCGTCGGTGACGGCCGGCGGGGTCTGGCTCATCGCCTCTGCGTACTCCATGACCCGGCGCTCAAGCGGGGTGAACAGTTCAGACTCGCGCCATGCTGGTACCTCGCGCGCCTTGGCCTCATCGAGCCCATGGCTGTGGGCCATGAAGTAGTGGAGGTCGAGGCAGAAGCTGCACCCGACGGTGGCGGCTGCTGCCATGTTGGCGAGCGACGCGAGGTTCGGGTCGAGTCGATCCCACTTCTCGGTCTTGCGACCGAAGCCCATCATGTCCTTCAACACCGCGGGGTGATGCCACAGCACCCCGAGCGAGTCTGGGACCTTGCCGAGCATCTTCTTACTCAGGATCTTCACGAGCCCTCCGTACAGGCCCGTGATCTCGGTTGCCGGAATTCTCGAGTTGTCAGTCATGATGTCTCCTCCATCGGTGTCGTATGCCTTTCACATGAAGACACCGACCGGGAGACGGATGTGACATCAGCCGCTACTGCACACCATTCACACGAGGAAGACCAGGGATGATCGCATGGTTCATCCGACGGACGGCACCCGGTGTCGCGCCGTGATGGCGCTTGAATGCACGGTTGAATGACGCCTCAGAGGTGTAGCCGACTCGACGTGAGATTGAACCGATCGAGTCGGTGGTGCGCGTCAGCTCCGAATGCGCCTGCTGTAGCCGCCACCCGGCGAGGTAGCGCATCGGAGGCTCTCCGACGAGGGTCGTGAACCGCTCTGCGAAGGCGGAGCGCGACATGTTGACCTGCCGCGCGAGTTCCACGAGGGTCCAGTCGTGGCCCGGCTTGTCGTGCATGCGACCGAGCGCGTGACCCACCTGTGGATCGCGAAGGGCAGTGAGCCATCCGCTCGCCGCCGTGTCAGTCGTGCGCAACCACCAGCGCAGCACCTGGATGACCAGTACATCTGCCAGCCTCGTCATCACGGCCTCACCGCCGGGCTGGTTGCCCTCCGCCTCTCGGGCGAGCATCCGCAACACAGCCTGGAACGTGCCAGCCTCTGTGTCATCCCAGGCGTCGACGCGAATGAGGCCAGGCAGTTCCTCGATCAGGCGAGCGGTGAGGGGAGCATCGACCTGCATCGCGGCATAGGCGATCTGGGTGCGTTCACCGCCACCGCCGAAGCGCATGTGCTCGTATTTCTCGCTGACCTGCTCGACGGGGATATCGAAGAGCGGCGTGCTCGCGGCATCCGCTGCGCTCAGGAGCCTATGAGGCACTGCCCGGGGAATGAGTGCTGCGCTCCCGGCTTCGAGCGCATGGCGCTCACCGTCGATTTCGAGGATGCAGCGGCCGGCGAGCACGACCGGAAGCATCATGTACCCATCGAGCGCGGGGAACTCAACGCCCCAGGGTGCGGAGAGTTCGGCGCGGCAGTACAGCGCCCCCGTGAACCGCAGGAGGTGGAGTCCGTCGCCGAGCTGATCACCGGCGCCCTGGCTGCCGGGGTTGCGGGGATTGACCATGCGTCCACTGTGACATGCCGAACGGCCAGGCGTCCCAACTGCTGGACGATCAGCACAGAGATACGAACTTCTGGCGATTGTACGTCCGACGCGTCACCGCGAAGGTGGACGCATGAAGAACGAAAGGGAGTCCACCATGACCTCAACAATTGCCGTGATCGGTGCCACCGGAAAGACCGGGCGCCGCATCGCAGATCTGCTCGACGAACGAGGACACGCGGTGCGCCGCCTGTCCCGCGAGACCACCCCCGCGTTCGATTGGGAGAAGCCGGAGGGGTGGCCACAGGCCCTTCGCGGCGTCGACCGGCTCTACGTCGCATACGTGCCAGACCTCGCAGCTCCTGGATCGGACCTCGCCATCACCCGCCTAACCGAGGTCGCACGCGACGCCGGCGTGCAGCGCATCGTCATGCTCTCCGGCAGGGGCGAAGACGGAGCGCGTCGGTGCGAAGACATCCTGTTCGCCTCCGGGATCCCAGCGACCGTCGTGCGTGCGAGCTGGTTCATCCAGAACTTCACCGAGGGTGCACTGAGCGACGCCGCCCAGACCGGAGTGCTCGCGCTTCCGGCTGGAAACGTGCGGGAGCCGTTCATCGACGTCGACGACATCGCCGACGTGGCGGTGGAAGCGCTCACCGGAGACGGCCATGACGGCCGCCTCTATGAGGTGACAGGTCCGCAGCTGTTGACGTTCGCCGATGTGGCGACGCTGTTGTCAGAGATCAGTGGGCGCAACGTCGACTACGTGCCCATGGGATTCGACGACTTCCATGCGGCCGTCGCCGCCGAGCAGGGGCCGGAGGTCGCGACGCTGCTCACAGAGCTCTGCCGTGAGGTGTTCGACGGTCGCAACGAGAGCACCACCGATGGCGTCGCCCAAGCGATCGGCCGCGGTCCGCGCGACGCGCGCGCCGTGCTCACCGAAGCAGCCTTGGCGGGGGCCTGGGCATGAGCACCGGCAGGCTTCGCCGAATCGTGCTGCTCCTCGCTGGCCTCACGCTGGTTGCCATCGGAGCTGGTGCGGCGTTCGCACCCGACGCGTTCTACAGCAGCTACGGCATCGCGCTTGCCGGTGACACCGATCTGACGAGCGAGCTGCGCGCCGCAGGGCTGGCGTTGCTTCTGCTGGGCGCGACCGTTGTCGCGGGGGCATTCCTGGCACGGTTGACAACAGCTGCAGCACTCATCGGTGCCGTTGTGCTGCTCGCGTACGCCGGCGGCCGTGCTCTCTCCTGGGCGGTCGATGGCACTCCGTCGACGGCGCTTGCCCTGGCCGGTGCCGTCGAACTTGCGCTGGGCGCTGCGTGCCTCTGGGTGCTGATGCGGCCTGTCTCGCACGGGCCAAGCGCCTCGCTGAAACGCACCGCCGAAACTTCGACCACGAATGGGAGTTGACCACGAACGGGAGTTAACGATAAAGACTCCCCGCGCACCCGCCAGAGCCCGGTTACCCTTGCTACGTTTCCGTCCTGGGGGAGTTGGCCTGGATGGCGCCACGCGGGGAGCCATGAACCATACTAATCGAACTCTGCGCACCGCGCGATCCACGAGGTCAGCTTGCACCTTTGCTGGTGCGGGCGTTCACTGGAGTCGGAGGTATCACCCATGAGAATCGCCATTGCAGGTGGGCACGGCAAGATCGCGCTGCTCCTCGAAAAACAATTGTCAGACGCCGGCCACCAGGCTGTTGCCCTGATTCGCAACCCTGAGCATGCCACCGACGTGCTGGTCGCTGGAGGGATACCGGTGCAGATCGACCTTGAGGCCATCGACGCAGCAACGCTTGCGACCGATTTACAGGGCGTTGAAGCGGTTGTTTTTGCAGCGGGCGCAGGTCCGGGGAGCACAGCAGAGCGAAAACTGACCGTCGACCGTGACGCCGCGATACTGCTGGCCGATGCGGCAGAGGCGGCGGGCATCCGTCGCTACGTGCTGGTCTCAGCGATGTCGGCCGATGACTTCGACCCGGACTCTGACGACGTGTTCCAGGTCTACTTGAAGGCTAAGAGCGAAGCGGATGCCAACGTGCGGGGCCGCAGCCTCGACTGGACGATCGTGCGCCCTGGGAGCCTCACCGACGATCCGGCAACCGGCACCGTGAATCTCGCGGCGTCGACCGGTCGCGGCAGCATCCCTCGAGCGGATGTCGCTGCCCTCCTCGCCGACCTCCTCGTGACCGGGGAAGCCGTGCGCACGCAGTTCGAGGCGATCAGCGGCGAGGTTCCGGTGCGGGACGCCGTTGCGGCTCTCACCAGTTGACCCGCGTTCGCGATCGACGCGCATACCGGCCGAGTTGCCCGTATTTTCGGCCGCTCGCCTCGAGGTGGCACGAGCACCCTCTCCGACCGGGTAAGATTCTTTGAGGTCGTTGTCCTTCGGGGTACGACTCAGTTGGAGAATTCGCCTAGTGGCCTATGGCGCACGCTTGGAAAGCGTGTTGGGTGAAAGCCCTCGGGGGTTCGAATCCCCCATTCTCCGCCAAAGAAAGAAGAGCCAGGCCGAAGGTCGGGCTCTTCTTTCTTTTAACAGGAATTGTGATTCGAGGAGGAGTGAGGGCGGAGCCCGAACGACGGGGTCCCCCATTCTCCGCCAACAACGTAACGCCCGGCCTCAGGTCGGGCGTTATGTCGTTAACAGGATTGTGATTCGAGGCGACTCGAGGGCGCAGCCGCAGTTTTGCGTGATTTGTTGCTTAACGACTGAACGTTGTCCAAAATAGGCCACATCAGCGCTGTGACAGGCTTCCAGCGGACGGGCTAGCTCGATGAGTGCGACCCAAGAACCGCCGCAATGACACACCCCCCAAAGTGTGGCTATGACGCATGCGCAAAGTGGGGCAGACTCGGGGGGTACACCATCGTTCTGCCCCCGATTGTTGGGGCAGACTCGGGGGTGTTTGATACCGCAGCGCAGCGCTCAACGCGGTAGCTTTCACTAAATACATAAAATCCTGGCGCTGGGGAGCGTCAGGCGCCTGCAGTTGCAGGTGATTTCATCGTCAGATTTTCTAGGTCAATTGCGTTGGGGGAACATCCCCGCCTTGCCCTGAATGAATTGAGCTAAGGGGTCAGGGTGTTGTTCGAGGGGGCACAGCGTGCGACGGAGTTACGTCCGCTTGGGCACCTCTTCAAGCAGGGCCTGACTGCCGTTCTGGCGTTCTTCGTTCCCCTGTTCGCCGTGCTCTATTGGCTCACCATTCCTCGCGGGCTCTGGCTCCCCGTCGCTATCGTGCAGGTCATTGCGGCGTCGTGCATCTTCTACGCCATCTACTCGCACCAACATCTCAAGATCGTCGTCTCGCCCATCGGGTTCACCGAGCGTGGGTTCTTCGGACGCACGACGCGATACTCGGCTGCCGCCGTCGACAGCATCATGATGGTTGAGTTGTACCAGAGCGACACCCTCGACACCCATACCAATCTCTTCGTCAGGAAGTCAGACGGCACCGTGGCCCTCCGCATGCGCGGACAGTTCTGGGCACTGGCCGACATGGAAACGGTCATCGACGTGCTGGCCGCGCCCATCATCCGTGTCGAAGAACCCGTCACCCTGCGCGACCTCAACCGCACGAGTCCTGAGCTGTTGTACTGGTTTGAGCGCCGCCCCGTCGGAACCCGCGCGGCCCGCTGAGGCCAGCCGAACGACAGTCCCCGAGAGCTGACGCTAGCGCCGGCGCCTCGTTCCGAAGATTCCTGCGACGACACCCGTGAGAATGGTCTTCGTCACCGACGATCCGAGCACTTGTTCGACCACGGATTTCTGCGGCTGCGACCGGGTACGTGCGCGCGAGGTACCCGTGGTCTCCTTCATCAGTCGGTCGTATTCGGCCTGCGCCTTCTTCTCCGCCGCGGTCTGTTGGGTTGCGCCTGAGGCACGTGCTGATTCTCTGGCCGACTCAGCTTCGTTGGCCGCCTCCAGCTTCTCGGCGAGCATCTCCCTGGCCGATTCGCGGTCGATGGGCGTGCCGTACTTCGCGAACAGGGGCGAGGCATGGGCAGTCTTCTCGATCTGCTCCGCCGCCGTCGGCACCATCGACCCTTGCGGTGCCCGCAACCGGGTCCAGGCGACCGGGCTCGGCGCGCCCTTCTCGTTCATCACCGTCACAATCGCCTCGCCGGTGCCGAGCGTTGTCAGCACCTCAGCGAGGTCATAGCCGGAGTTGGGGTACGTCGATACCGTCTGGCGCAGCGCCTGCGCGTCGTCGGGGGTGAACGCCCGCAGTTGGTGCTGAACCCGCGACCCGAGCTGCGACAGCACGTCGGCCGGCACATCCTTCGGCGTCTGCGTCACGAAGAAGATGCCCACTCCCTTTGAACGGATGAGACGCACGGTCTGCGTGATCGACGCCAGGAAATCCTTCGACGCGTCCTTGAACAGCAGGTGGGCCTCATCGAAGAAGAACACCAGCTTGGGCTTGTCGAGGTCACCGACCTCCGGCAGGTCGTTGTAGAGGTCGGCGAGCAGCCACATGAGGAAGGACGAGTACAGTGCTGGCTTGTCCTGCACGCCTGGCACCTCGAGCAGGCTGACCACTCCCCTGCCGTCGGGCGTCTGGGCGAGGAATTCAGCGGTGTCGATCTCGGGTTCGCCGAAGAAGACATCCGCCCCCTGGTCGGCGAACGTGATGAGCTCGCGCAGGATCACCCCCACCGTCGCGCTGGAGAGGCCGCCGAGTTCGGTGAGCTCGCCCTTGCCCTCCGGGCTGATCAGGAAGCTCAGCACAGCGCGCAGGTCGGTGAGGTCGAGCAGCGGAAGCCCAGCTTTGTCTGCGTAGTGGAAGACCAGGCCAAGGCTCGACTCCTGGGTGTCGTTCAGGCCGAGCACCTTGGAGAGGAGCAGCGGCCCGAAGCCGGCGACCGTCGCCCTGATGGGTATCCCGGTGCCGATGCCGCCGAGGGAGAAGTACTCGGTGGGCGTCGCGACGGGCTGCCAGTTCTGCCCGATCTCCTGCGTACGCGCCAGAAGCTTGTCATTCGGGGTGCCGGCTGTTGCGATGCCGGAGAGGTCGCCCTTGATGTCGGCCGCAAACACCGCGACGCCGTTGGCCGAGAGCTGCTCTGCCAGCACCTGCAGCGTCTTGGTCTTGCCCGTTCCAGTGGCTCCGGCCACCAGGCCGTGCCGGTTGGTCATGGCCAGCGGGATACGAATGGGCACGTCAGGTCTGGCCTCGCCGTTGACCAGGGCACCCATTTCAAGGGCGGGCGCATCGAAGGCGTAGCCGGCGCGGATGGCGTCGACATGGCTGTCGTCGAGCGGGCCGCCACTGGCTGAAGCGGATGCCGCACTCGGCTCAGCGGCGGCCGGCTGCGCCGCCTGCGTGGCCCGTGCCAGCGCTTCGGCATGCGTGGCAGCGGCAACGGCTGCCTCCTGCGCCCGCTTGACCGCCGCCTCCGCATCGGCCTGCGCCTGTTTGGCTGCGGCGAGGGCGGCATCCGCCTCTGCCTGTGCTGCTGCTACCGGATCCACGTCGCTGGGGCTCATGGCCAGAAGTGTAGGCCGCGTGCTCACCCGGTACTAGGCACAGGCCGATTTCGCTCGTTCGTCCTTGAGCGCACGAGCCGTCAGGAGCACGCTGGAGGTATAGACAACGTCTCCACGATTGGCCGGCGCCTACGAGGTGAAGCGAGGATACGCATGACCAGCGATACACGTGCAGAACACGCTGCCAGTACGGAAGCTCGGCGGCTCTACCGAGGCCGAAACCTCGTCTCCGGCCTGCTGCTTGGCGTGGGAGTCGCAGCGTTCATCGACGAAACTGTGTTCCACCAATTGCTTCACTGGCATCACTTCTACGACAGGTCAACGCCGGATGTCGGACTCGTCTCTGACGGAATCTTCCACGCCTTCGGGTGGTTCGCCATGGTCGGCGCCCTGTTTCTGCTCGCGGACCTGTTTCGTCGGCATGCCGTGTGGTGGACACGATGGTGGGGAGGCGTTCTTCTTGGCGCAGGGATCTTCCAGCTCTATGACGGGACGATCCAGCACAAAGTGATGGGATTGCACCAGATCAGGTACGACGTTGATCTCCTCCCCTACGACCTGACCTGGAACATCCTCGCCGGCATCATGATCGTCATCGGCCTCATCCTGGTGATTCGGACACGTCACTCGGCTGCGACGACTGTGCCAGCACCTCCCCCACCTGCACCTGCACCTGCACCTGCACCTGCACCTGCACCTGCACCTGAGAACCTTGCCTAACCACGCACCGGGCAATCCCGCAATCCTGGGTGTCGTGCTGAGCCTGGGGATGGTGCTCGTCGCGCTCGCCTATGTCGCGCCCGCAATTCGAAATCGCAGGCGTCGACCATGGCCCTTGTACCGGTCGGCGCTGTGGATAGGCGGCGTGCTCGCTGTGTGGGTTGCCACCGTCGGACCCATCGCCGATGCGAGCCATGAGAATTTCAGCGCCCATATGGTCGGGCATCTCCTTCTGGGAATGCTGGCGCCGCTTCTGCTGGTGCTCGCTGCCCCCATAACGCTCGCACTTCGCACCCTCGACGTTGTACCCGCACGACGACTCTCTGCGGTCCTCAGGTCACCGCTGGTTCGCTTCTTCACGCATCCGATCGTCGCAACGGTGCTGAACATGGGAGGGCTGTGGGCCCTCTATACGACGGCGCTCTACCCGGCCATGCACGACAACGCACTGCTCCTGTTCGTCGTGCACATCCACGTCTTCGTCGCCGGCTACCTGTTCACTGTGTCCATGATCAGTGTGGATCCCGCTCCGCACCGTTCTGGCTACCTCTATCGGGCCATCGTCCTGGTCATTGCCTTGGCCGGGCACGACATCCTGGCCAAGTACCTGTATGTGCATCCGCCTGCCGGGGTTCCTGCGCCCCAGGCGGAGATCGGAAGCATGATCATGTACTACGGCGGCGACGTTATCGATCTCGTCGTGATTGTCGTGTTCTGCAGCCAATGGTTCGCAGCAACCCGACCGAAGCCGCCCAGGGTTGCTCTGCCGAGCGCGAGTTCAGTCTGAAGGCGCGAGCCGGAAACCTATCGGCCGCGCAGCAGTTCGATGGGCGTTGCCAGCGCCCAGTCGCGCACGAGGCCCTGCCGCACGGTCACCCCTGTGCCCGGCCCTGTCGGCACGCGCAACTGACCCGTGTGCTCACCGTCGCCGAGCACGAAGGGCTCCTCGATGAGGTCCTCGGCGAAGTACCGGTCAGATGCAGAGGTATCGCCGGGCAGCGTGAAGCCAGGCAGCGCGGCGAGCGCCACATTCGCAGCCCTGCCGATACCGGTCTCCAGCATTCCGCCGCACCACACAGGTACCTCAAGCGCCTGGCATACGTCGTGAATGCGCACCGCTTCCTGGTACCCGCCGACGCGGCCCGGCTTGATGTTGATCACCGATGTCGCCCCACGCTCGATCGCGTCAATGGCCACGTCGACGTTCACGATCGACTCGTCGAGACAGACCGGCGTCGCGATGGCCCGCGCCAACACGGCGTGCGCTGCGATGTCTTCTTCGACGAACGGCTGCTCGATCAGGAGTAACCCGTAGGCGTCGAGCTCGCGCAGGTGGTCGATGTCTTCGACGGTGTACGCGGTGTTCGCGTCGACCTGGAGTGGGACATCCGCCCCAATGAGAACGCGCACGGCGGCGACCGGCTCGAGGTCCCAGCCCGGCTTGATCTTCAGCTTGATGCGCCGGTAGCCGGCCTCGACGTAACCAGACACCTCGTCGAGCAACGTGTCGAGGTCTGGGCTGATGCCCACAGACACTCCGCAGTCGACCCAGTCGGCTGTGGCGCCCAGATACGTGCCCATGGAGATTCCGGATGCCCGCAGCTCTGCGTCGAGGATCGCCGCCTCCAGCGACGCCTTGGCCATGCGGTGCCCCACTACGAACGTCAGCAGGCCAGCGATGCTCTCCGCTGTGATGTCATCGGCGGCCAGCAACGCTGGGGCCAGGTAGTGGCGAATGACGTGTTCGCATCCGTCGACGTACTCAGAGCTGTACAGCGGTCCCTCCCCCGCAACGCACTCTCCCCAGCCTTCGGTCTCAGCGCCGGCCGTGCGTCCGCGCACGTGAACGAGGAGCACCACCCTGGCGACCTGCCGGCCGAACGAGGTCTCGAAGGGGCGCACGAGTGGCATCGCTACGCGGTGCAGGGTGATCGATTCAAGCTTCACGCGGGGTTCCGTCCGGAGGGTCGGTGGTGAGCACAGGGTCGCTGGTGAGCACGTAGTCGTTGATGGCATTCAATTCGGGGCGCAGGCCGACCAGGAAGGCGTCGGTGAAGACGGTACGCGACTGCTGGCGCATGGCGGCGGCGGTCTCTGGCTCTGCGACGCGCAGCTGCTCGAAGTCGGGAGCAAGCTCGAAGCCTGCTGTCGGCGTCCAATTCGGCGGGGCAACACCGGTCAGGGCGTTGTTCACCCGGGGAGAGGCCAGATTCCAGCGCACTTCGAAGCGGTCGCTATGGTCGTTGCCCGTAATGGCATCGTCGAGCTGCCCATAGAAATCGGGCAGGAATCGCACAACCTCGGCGCCCAGCTTCACCAGGTTGAAATGGGCGTTGCGACGGATGAGCGGGTCGAACGTCCACCGCATGTCGGTGACACCGTGCTCGAGGCAGAGTGCCCGCTGAAACAGTTTGATGGCGTAGCCGACGCCACCGCTTCGCCGCCACGGCACCACCGCAGCCATATGGGAGTGCAGATGGACGCCGTCGTTCCAGCCGAGGAACCCAAGCGCCGCCCCGACGGGCCGGCCCTCTGCGACAGCAATGAGCACGGTGTTGCCTGCGTAGTCGAGCGCGAGAAGCAACGAGCGGTCTGGGCTGCGTCCGAGCCCCCACGTTCGTTCGAATAGTCCAACGACGGCGTTCATGTCACCCGGTTCGGCCATCCGCACGCTCACCCCTGCCGCCTCAGCAGCAGCATCTGCCTGGCGGTATGCGGCGCGCACGAGTTCGGGGTCAACGCTCATGCATTGAGTAGACCACATCGGTCGGCCACCACGCAGCACCAGAATTGTCATCGGCAGAGGTGCCGCTGTCGTTGTCGCGGTCATTGTCGTTGTCGCTCGCCATCACAGCTGAGACCTGTTCACTCGGCTGCGATGGCGAGACACCGATCAACGGACAAGTCTTCTGCCCCCCACGTATAGCTAATGCCCTCAGGCATCCATCGTCCACCCCTGAAAGGGGTGCCACCAGGCCCGAGGGCAGGGCGAGAACGCAGCCCTGGCCAACGCGCAGCCCTGGCCGAATTCAGCGAGCCGCCGGCGTTCGCTCCTCCAGGCCCCAGGCCTGGCCATATCCACCGGATGCCTCCGGCGCTTTCATCAGGTCAAGGTACGGTGTGGCATCGAAAGACTCAGGACCCCGCACGCCGGTTCCCGTCCAGATCCCCTTCGCCAGCAGTTCGAGGGCGATGACCGGGTTCAGCGCCGTCTGCCAGACCACGCACTGCGCGTCGTACTCCGCCATCGTCCACTCGTTGTCGCTCACGTGATACAGGTAGACCTCGCGGGGCTGCCCATCGATACCGGTGCCGGTCACCCACACTCCGGCGCACGTCTTGCCCGTCATCCGCGGCCCGATCTGTGCCGGGTCAGGCAGGCTGGCGGCCACCACATCGCGTGGCGCGACCTCGACGGGCCCTGCAGCGCTTCGCACGCGCACCGGCGCCACGCTGTCGAGTCCGAGCAGGTGCAGTGTCTTCAGCACGCCGATGAATTCTTCGCCCAGTCCGTACTTGAAGGTCACGCGCTTCGCGTCAAGCCAGCGCGGCATCAGCAGCACCTCTTCGTGCTCGACGTTCACGCATTCAACGGCGCCGATGCCCTCAGGAAAGACGAAGGTCTCCGGCTCACTGAACGGCGGGGTGGTGTACCAGCCGCGGTCCTTCTCGAAGATCACCGGCGGGTTCAAGCATTCCTCGATCGTGGTCCAGATGCTGAACGACGGCGCGAAGACCTCGTTTCCGGATTCGTCGCGCACCACGAGGTTGGCGCCATCGCGGGTGCCGAGTTCGTCGATCTCGCTGAACAGATGGTCGGACGCGTAGCGCGCGAACACATCGGAGAGCCCGGGTTCGACGCCCATGCCAACGAGTGCGAGCCGACCTGCGCTCTCCCAATCGCCGGCCTGGGCGAACTGGTCGTCACCGAGCTTCACGCCGGTGAGTGAGTGTGGCTCTGTGGGGTGCGGCTCTGACAGGCTCATAGCCATGTCGATGTAGTCGGCCCCTGCGGCGAGCGCCCCGGCAAAGATCGTCGGCACGAACTTCGGCTCAACGGCGTTCATGACGTGCGTGATGGCGTGCTCCCTGGCCACGCGTGTCACCGCGTCTGGGTCACTCGCATCGATCTGGGCGGCGCTGAAGCGACTGGCCGTCTCTGCGCCGAGGCGACTCTCGATCGCCGCAATCGTGCGGATCGCCCTCGCCAGATCGAAGTCGCTCACCACGATGTGTTCGTAGAACGAACGCCTCGCCGCGATCTTCGCAATCGCGTCCCCAACGCCCCCAGCCCCGACAATCAGAATTCTCATGCCATGACGCTACAGTGCGGGGTCGGCTGCTGTCGCGCTTCCGCCGCGAAACGACCAACGCCACCCCAGGCCTACTCTGATGTGCGCGGCAGCGAACGATGTCGCATCCGCAACTGCCGCTCGCCATCGAGCCGTGCCGCCAGCGGCACCCACACCAGGAGGGCGACGCCGACGCCGATGAGCAGGCCGCCGATGGTGTCCGTCAGCCAGTGCGCGCCGAGATAGGTGCGGCTCAGCATCATGACGACGGTGTAGATCGCGCCGACAACCCAGACCCACACCTTCGCGAAGATGATGCCGAGCGCCACCGCCATGGTGGCGGCATTGGCGACGTGCCCAGAGGGGAATGAGCCGAAATCGGAGTGCACAAGGATGTCTTCTGGGCGCGCCCTGCCGAAGGTGTGTTTGAGGATCTGCACCAGCCCTGAGCTGACCAGCGTCGCCGCCAGGTAGTAGACGGCTGCGGTCGGGCGTTTGAAGACAAGAAGCAACACGATGATCGCAATCGGCACCACAAAGACGCCCACGATGCCGCCGCCAATGTAGTTCATGGCCAACGACGGAATCTCCCAGATCGGCGAGCGGTGCTCGACGATCTCATCCATCCATTCCACGTCGATGCCGGTCGGATTGCCGTTCGCCCTGATCACGAGCAGGGCTCCAAGCAGGGCGGCCAGAACGAGTGCTCCGATTCCGCTGATCAGCGGCCAACGTCGACTGAACCGCCTGGTCTTCGGACCGGCAGCGGTCTCAGCTGCTCCCTCATGCTCCATCTGCCCATGGTAAGTGACACTGCTACGAGGTCGCCCAGTGCCGCCGGACGACCCCGCCGCTACTATTCGGCGGCCAGCGTGTCGATGCCAGCGGCCAGCGTGTCGATGCCGGCGATGACAATCGTGACGAGGAGCTCAAAACTGCGATCAAGGTCGTCCGGCAGCTTGAACCCCCCGCCGAGTTCCAGCACGATGAAACCGTGCAGCGCTGAGCGCATGATCCGAATCGCCTCAACGGTGAGATCGGCGGGAAGGTCGAACCCGCGCAGAACTCTCGCCAGGGCGGTGAGTGTGGCTGCGCTGGCTGCGGCAAGTTCGGCATCCGCCGGGTCGGCAGGATCCGCTGCGACCTGCGTCGCGGCGTAGCGGCCAGGGTGGGCGGTCGCGAATGCCCGCATGACGTGTGCCACCGCCCTGAGCGCTTCCGGCCCGGCGCGGCCGATCGCCGCGCTTTCGATCGTGGCGGTGAACTCGGTCACACAGAGGATGGCAACCGATCGGCGCAGGTCTGTCAGCGACGCGACATGCTTGTAGAGACTGGGCACCGCCACCCCCACCTGCGCTGCGACAGCCGCGAGTGTCAGGGTGCCAAAGCCTGCGGTTCCCCCGGCATCGATGACGTCGAGTGCGGCGTTGGTGACCGCCTGGCGACTGAGCCCTGCCCTAGGCACGCGACGCCCAGGCATCCGTCACAGCGTCATTGCGCAGGGTGCTGCTTCGAAGAGCGCCGCTTCGAAGAGTACTGAGGAACTCGACCGTCGCCGGCACGACCAGGTCGGGGCGCTGAGCATGTGGATAGTGACCGGTCTGCGGCACCAGTGTCGAGTGCGAGTGCGCTCCGAGGGAGGCGATCCAATCGCTCTCGGCGGCTGGATCACGGTAATCGGGGTCCAGGTCGCCCACGAATGCCAGGATCGGGGCCGTCACCTCACCCAGCCTGGCCTCCACGACGGTGTGGTCGAGTTGCAGGGCCAGCTCTCTGAATGACCGCAACCGACCAGGCTCGCGCAGGGTCGAGCGGATGGCAGCGACATGCTCGTCCAGCCAGGGTGCGCGCGTTCCCTTGTTGAGCGACCGATAGAACGCCGACCAGAAGGCTGCGCCCCACGGCCGGGCGAGAGCGACGTGATAGAACAGCTGCATAGCGGCGCGCACGACGGCGTTTGTTGGCGCATCCCTCAGGATCGGCCCGTACATGACGAGTCCAGCGATCGCCTCAGGTCGCTCGGCTGCGGCCCACGCTGCGGCTGCCGCACCCATGGAGTTTCCGAGCACGACGGCCGAGCCGCCGAGTTCATCGATCAGGGCGAGCAGGTCTTCGCCCGTGGCCACATCTCCATGGACCCGAAAGGTGGTGTCGCTCTGTCCGTGTCCGCGGAGGTCGGTGACGGCCACGCGGAAGCCGGCGGCGACAAGCGCGGGGACGACCTCGCGGTAGCTGGAGCGCAGATCGCCCATGCCGGGAACGGCGACGACGAGCGGACCCGAACCGTCGACTGTGTAGGAGATGCGACCGTCTGGTCGTGCGAGGTAGCGCACATTCTGGCTTTCGGAAATGTTCATAGCCCTAAAGCTAATGGCATTAGCTTTAGCTGTCAACCCCTGCTTTCCGTGCCCTTCTAGTGCGCAAGGGCAGGGACGGAGCGCGGGCGCACGACGGTCCACAGCACGACGATCGAGATAAGGGAGGTCACGATCATCACCCCACCCATTGGCGTGGCCGTTGCGACGCCGAGCAGGCCGACAATGGGCGACACCAGCCCGGCGATTCCGAAGTTTGCCGCCCCGAGCAGCGAGGCCGCCGTACCGGCCTCATGGCCGTGGGCGTTCAGGGCGATGACCTGGGTGCAGGGGAAGCTGAAGCCACAGGCAGCGATGAAGAACCAGAGCGGGATGAGCGTGCCCCACAGGCCGACGCCCGCCTGGTCGAGGACGACGATGACGACAGCCATGGCCGCCATCACAGCAGTCGTGACCACCAGGATCCACTGCGGCGGAACATCAGACGAGTGCATCAGCCGAGAACTGGCCTGCACGCCGATGATGACGCCGATGGAGTTCACCGCGAACAGCAACCCGTACTGTTGCGGGTTGAACGCGTAGACCTGCTGGAACAGGAATGGCGACGCCGACAGGTAGGCGAACAGGCCGGTGAAGGTCATCGCCCCGACAATCGCGACGCCGACGAAGACCCGGTCGGTGAGCACGGACTTGTAGCGCTGGCCCAGGGTGTTGTGCCCGGCAACGTGTCGTTCTTCCTTCGGAAGGGTTTCGACGATGAACAGCATCACGGCAGCGATGACCAGTGTTCCGTAAGCGGCGAGCACCCAGAAGATCCCGCGCCAGTCCATCACGAGCAGCAGCTGGGAACCGAGCACGGGGGCCAGCACCGGCGCGAGCCCGTTGACCAGGGCCAGTCGGGACAGCATCTTCACGAGGGGCTTGCCACCGAACAGGTCGCGCACCATGGCCATGGCCACCACGCCACCCGCTGCGGCGCCGAACCCCTGCAGAACGCGGAACACGCCGAGCCACAGGATGTCGTCGGACAGGGCGGCGCCAACGCAGGCCAGCACGTGGAACGCCGTCGCGAGAATGAGCGGCAACCGGCGGCCGACCTTGTCGCTCCATGGACCGACAATCAGCTGCCCGACGCCAAAACCAATCATGGTGCCGGTCAGCGTGAGTTGGATCGCCGCCGTTGAGACACCGAGGTCGCTCTCGAGCATGGGGAATGCCGGCAGGTACAGGTCAATGGTGAACGGGCCAAGCGCGGTCAACGCGCCAAGAACCAGGATGTAGACCAGTCGCTGGCGGGCGGAAAGTCGATCTCCTGGGTGAAAAACAGAACTCACGTACTGGTGTCCTCGTCGTTATAAGGGGAAAAGGGAGTGCCTGCGCGCCGCGAACGGACTCAGGAAGCGATGGGGTGGAATCCGCTCGGGTCGTCGAGCACGCGCTCGAATGCGAGCTCAGCCGCCCCGATCATGAGCAGGCTGGAGCCCAACTCGGCCGCGGCCACCCGGACACTGCCGAACGGCGCCGGAAGCGCGCGCTCAGCCACGGCGTCGTTCAGCCGCTCTGGGTCGACGGCGAGCAGGGAGGCCAGGAAGCCACCGAGCACGATCAGCTGGGGATTCAGGATATTGACGGCGCCGGCCAGTGCAACGGCCAGGTAGTCGAGCTGACGGTTGACGGTGTTGCGCACCTCCGCCGAATCGGAGTTGAGAAGCGCGGTTTCCAGCTCATCGGCATCCGCCCCACTCAGGCCAAGCACGGCGAGCAGGTCGCGGCGGGTGACTTCGGCTTCGAGGGTTCCGCTAACGCCGGTGGAGTCCGTGTGGTCGCTGCTGCTCACCCTGGTGTGCCCGAACTCCCCCGCATAGCCGGCGACTCCCCCGACGGCCACGCCGCCGACGATGAGGCCGCCGCCGATTCCGCTGGCTCCGCCGTTCAGGTAAATCAAGTCGGAGATGCCCTTGCCTGCACCGAAGTAGCGCTCAGCCATTGCCCCGAGGCTTGCGTCGTTGGCCGCGACGACCGGATAGCCCGTTGCTGCTTCCAGCATGTCGGCGAGTGGCTCGTCGACCCACCCAAGATGCGGGGCATGCCGCACGAGCCCGTCGTGCGCACGGACGAGTCCAGGCACGGCAACGCCAATGCCGACAACCCTGAAGTTCGCTGCAAGGTCGTCGCGCAGGTCGTCGATGATGCCGGCGGCGATGCTGACGGCTTCGACCGCCGTCGGCGACGTCTCGACCGGAAAGCGGATGCGCTGGTGCACGACACCATCGAGGCCCACGATACCGACGGTCACCGCATCGATTTCCGGGTTGATGGCCAGCGCCACGACACGCGCGCTCACCGCAACGATCGGGCTCGGGCGGCCGACCTGATTGGTGGGGTCAGGGTCGCGTTCGACGGCGAGGCCGCGTTCGACGAGTTCGGCGACGAGCGCCGCAACCGTCGACCGGTTCAGGCCGGTGAGACGGGTGAGCTGTGACCGCGACGACGCGCCGTTCCGGTGCACCAGGCGAAGGATCGTCGACAGGTTGTGTCGACGAACGTCGTCGTGGTTGTTTCCCTGCACGGCTGCCCCCTCGTTACCAGCACAGCCGGCGCGTTGAATCCTCCAAGGCTACCGGCGATCCTGGCCATCACAGCGACAGCCCCGCTATTTGTGGTGATATTGTACAAATTCGCATCTGGGCGCCAGGCACTCGTGATGCGCAGGCAATACACCCGTGGTCGTCGGGTCCACGCGTGATGTAATCACCAGTGAAAGCGACGATGCATGAACACCGATCTGTCCGTAGCCGAGCTCCTGCAATACCGGAGCGATCAGACCGATCCAACCGACTTCGACGAGTTCTGGGCCGACACGATCGCTGCGGCGCGTGAGCTGGCCGCCGACCCCGTCATCGTGCGTGTCGAAACGCCCCTGACCTCGATTGAGGTCTACGACGTGACGTTCTCCGGCAGCGATGGGCACCCCATCCGCGGCTGGCTGCGCATTCCGGCAGGTGCACGCACACCGCTGCCCGCCGTTGTCGAGTTCATCGGGTACGGCGGCGGCCGTGGCCATGCTCTCGAGAACCTGCTGTGGGCATCCGCTGGCTATGTCAGTTTTCACATGGATACGCGTGGTCAGGGCTCCGGCTGGAGCCAGGGCGATACCCCAGACCCGGTGGGCAGTGGCCCCCAGCACCCCGGCATGATGACCCGCGGAATCGAGTCGAGAGAGACCTATTACTACCGCAGGGTGTTCACCGATGCGGTGCGAGCGATCGACACCGTGCGGGCACTTGACCAGGTGGATGCCGGCCGGGTCGCCGTCTACGGCGGAAGCCAGGGCGGTGGCATCGCGCTCGCTGTGAGCGGGTTGGTCGACGGCCTTGCCGCTGTCGCTCCTCGCGTGCCGTTCCTCTGCGACTTCCCGCGCGCCACCCGCATCACCGACGAGCACCCATACCGGGAGATCGCGTCGTACCTCGCCGTGCACCGCGACAAGGTGTCGCAGGCACACGGGGTGCTTGCCTACTTCGATGGCGTCAACTTCGCCAAGCGCGCCCAGGCACCCGCGCTGTTCTCGGCGAGCCTGATGGACGCGATTTGTCCGCCGTCGACGGTGTTCGGCGCGTTCAACGCCTATGCCGGCGACAAGGACATCTCGGTCTGGGAGTACAACGGGCACGAGGGTGGCGGCATCGTCGACTACGAGCTCGCGCTCACGTTCTTCGCGAATGCGTTCGCGACGAGCGACGTGGCTGCGGCCGTCTGACCAACCGGTGGTCGAGGAGGCCGCCAGGCCGTCTCGAGACCCACAGCCCTGGATCGGGTTGCGTGGGTTTCGAGACGCGGCCTCGTTCCTCGGGCGCTCCTCAACCACCGGGAGCGTTCAGCTCACAGGCTAGAGCGCGACCCGTCCGTCAGCGGATGCGACGGGGTCGCCCCCGGCGCGGCGAGCGCTGAATGCGACGGCAGGCTGCGAACCCGCAGCCGACGCGGTCACGGTGATGGCGTCATCCGCTGCTGTGACGGTGAAACTGATCGCCGAACCGTCGAGTGGATTGGCCACCTCGACCGTGCGGCTGCCGGTGAAGCCGGGGTAGACCGTGATGAGTGCGTCCTCGGTGAAGTCGTAGTCGGGGCGGTCGCTTCGCGAGCCCGTGACGATGACCGCGCCTTCGCGCACCCACAGCGGAATGCTGTCGAACGCATGCGTCTCCCTGCGCCAGCTGCCGCCGCTGACCACTTCGCCCGTGAGGTAGTTGGTCCAGGTGCCGGCAGGCAGGTAGTACCGCACGTCGCCCGAGGCGCTGAAGACCGGCGCCACCAGCAGGTCTGAGCCAAGCAGGTACTGCCGATCGAGGTAGTCGGTGGCCGGGTCGTCGCCGAATTCCAGCTGCATCGGACGCATGAACGGGATGCCGTGGCGATGCGCCTCCAGCCCCACCTGGTAAAGGTACGGCATCAACTCAAGCTTGAGCGTCGTGAAGCGACGGGTGACATCGACGGCGCTCTGGCCCGGCGCCTCGCTGCCATCGTCGAACAGCCACGGCACCCGGTAGCTCGTCGACCCGTGCAGCCGAGAGTGGCTGGACAGCAAGCCGAAAGCCAGCCAGCGCTTGAACACCGCGGCATCCGGCATGCCTTCGAACCCGCCGATGTCGTGGCTCCAGTAGCCGAAGCCGCTGAAGGCCAGCGACAGTCCGCCACGCAGGGTCTCGGCCATCGACTCGAAGCTGGAGGAGTTGTCCCCGCCCCAGTGCACCGGCTGCATCTGTCCGCCGACCGTGGCTGACCGAGCGAACAGCACCGCATCGCCTTCACCCCTGTGCTCTTCGAGCACCTCGAAGACGGCCTTGTTGTAGAGCTGGGTATAGAGGTTGTGCATGACGAGAGGAGAGCTGCCGTCGTGCCAGACGACATCCGTTGGAATGCGTTCGCCGAAGTCGGTCTTGATAGCGTCGACGCCCTGGTCGAAGAGGTGGCGCAGCTTGCCCTGGAACCAGGTGACGGCCTCGGGGTTGGTGAAGTCGACCAGGCCCATGCCGGCCTGCCAGAAGTCCCACTGCCAGACCTCGCCGTTCGGCTTCTTCACGAGGTAGCCGCCCTGCTTGGCCTCCTCGAAGATCGGGGCGCGCTGCGCGATGTATGGGTTGATCCAGGCGCTGACGTGCAGATTCTTGTCATGCAGTCGCGCCAGCATGCCCTCAGGGTCGGGGAAGACGCGCGGGTCCCATTCGAAGTCTGTCCAGTTGAACTCACGCATCCAGAAGCAGTCGAAGTGGAAGACAGACAGCGGCAGGTCGCGCTCCGCCATGCCGTCGATGAAGCTCGACACTGTGGCTTCGTCGTACTGGGTGGTGAACGAGGTCGACAGCCACAATCCGTATGACCACGCCGGCACGCGCGCAGGGCGACCGGTGAGCCGGGTGTAGCGCTCCAGGATCTCCTTCTGGGTCGGCCCGTAGATCACCAGGTACTCGAGCGCCTCCCCCGCGACGGAGAACTGCACCTCTTCGACCGACTCTGTGCCGACCTCGAACGAGACGTGCTCAGGGTGGTTGACGAGCACGCCATAACCGCGGTTAGTGAGGTAGAACGGGATGTTCTTGTACGACTGCTCACTCGACGTGCCGCCATCGGCATTCCAGATGTCGATGGTCTGGCCGTTCTTCACGAGCGGGCCGAACCTCTCCCCCAGCCCGTAGACAAGTTCGCCGACGCCGAGCGACAGGCGGCCGTGCACATAAGCGGATGCCGGCGCCAGGCCCGTCGTCGTCACGCCGGACACTCCGGCGGGCTCGGTGGTGATGGGGGCGTCCGGCTGCAGCTTCATGTACCCGATCGACTTGTGGCCGCTCGAGGTGAGCACCTCGCCCGCGGCCTCAAAGCTCAGGTTCCATGGGGCGCCCGGCGCAATGCGCGCGGTGAGCTCGCCGGACGTCACAGCGCCACCGGCATCCGTCACCTCAATCTCGCCGTGGCCGTTCTCTGCCCCGACGAGGTCGAAGCCCGGCCCGACCTGGCCGCCGGTGTCCTTCTCAATGCGCACCCGGATGACACCATCGAGCGGCGACGAGAGCGTCACTCCGAGCAGTGCCCGATTGAGCACGTCGCCGCGACGCTCGATGACTTTGGTGGGGGCGGAGATGCGGAGCGCATCGCCACGCTGCTCCGTGCGTTGTACCTCGATGTCGTACGCCTCCTGGGCGTAGAGAGCGTCGACGCCGGGCCTGGCGTGCCAGAATCCATCGGTGAACTTCATGGTTACTTGACTGCTCCTGCGGTGATGCCCCTGGTGAGGGTGCGTTGGAAGATGAGGAAGAAGATCAGCGTCGGCAACAGGCCGAGCAGTGCGGACGCGCTCGTGGTGGTGACGTCCATCATGCGGTCACCCTGCAGCACGCTGATCGCGACGGGCACGGTCTGCGAGGCGTTGCTCACCAGGAAGGTGAGCGGAATCAGGAACTCGTTCCACGTCCAGATGAAGAAGAAGATGAGCAGCACGCTGAGCGTCGGCCGGGTGATGGGATAGACGACCCGCCACAGGATGGTGAACCGGCTCGCGCCGTCGATCGAGGCGGCCTCGAGGATCTCGCGCGGGAAGGTGCCGAGCACCGATGCCAGCAGGTAGGTGCCGAATGCACTCTGGATCACCACGAAGATGATGATGACGGCCCACTGGTTGTCGTACAGCCCGACCAGCTTGAACATGAAGTAGAGCGGGTAGAGCAGTACTTCCTGCGGCAGCATGTTGGCCAGCAGGATGAGGAGCACGATCCAGGTGCGGCCCTTGACCCGCCCGATGCCGAGCGCGAAGGCGTTGAGAAGCGAGATGCCGACGGCGAGCACCGCGACGGTGCCGGAGATGAAGAAGCTGTTCCAGAGCTTCTCCGGGAAGTTGACGCGCTGCCAGAACGACGTCAAGCCGTCGAGATAGAGCTCCTTTGGAACGGAGAGGGGGCCAGACGTGTTGTATTCGCTCGGCGATTTGAACGAGTTGAGCAAGATCAAGAGGAACGGCACGGCGATGAGCAGGCCGATCAGGATGGCGACGACGAGGATGAGCCAGTCGCCTGGCGTCTTCCGTGTCATGCCGCCCTTGCCCTTTTTCGGCACGGGGCGCGAAACGGTGGGCTGCGGACGTGCGGCGTCTGCCGGCTTCTCCAGTGTGGTGCTGCTGGACGACATTAGCGTTCCTCTTCCTTGCGCTCGAGCCGGGTCTGGGCGATGACGAATACCACTGCGACAGCGGCGACCACGATCGTGAGTGCCGTCGCGATGGTGGCTCCGTATCCCACCTGCTGTGACTGGAAGAACTCGCTGTACGCGTAGTAGGCAGGGACGATGGTCGACGTGCCTGGGCCGCCGCCGGTCAGCGTGTAGATGGGGCCGAACACCTTGAGCGCCGCGATCGTGCAGGTGAGGGTGACGACGAAGATCTCTGGGCGGATGATGCTGACTGTGATCGCACGGAAGCGCTGGAACCAGTTCGCTCCGTCGAGCTCTGCAGCCTCGTAGAGTTCGGGGTCGACGCGTTGCAGTGCGGCCATGAAGATGACGATCGGGTAGCCGAGCTGCACCCAGATCATGATGACCATGATGCTGGGAAGCGCGGTGTCAGGGCTGCCGAGCCAGTTGTGCTGCAGCGAGCCGAGGCCGATTGCGTCGAGCACCTGGTTGAGCGCGCCGTTCTGCGGCCGGAGGATCCAGCCGATCACGATCGCGGCGATCACGCCTGGGAGGATCTGCGGCAGGTAATAGGTAGCACGGAGGAAGCTGGCGAGCTTGCCGCCGAACTTCTTGCCGATGAGGTCGAAGAGCATGGCGGCGAGCACGAGGCCGAGCAGTGTTGGCACGACGACCATGGCAACCACCATGGCGATCGAGTTGCTGAACGACGCCCAGAACGTGCTGTCGCCGAGGAGCTTCTCCCAGTTGTCGAGCCCAATCCACTCCGGGGGTTTGATGCCCCTGTACTTCGTGAAGGTGAGGTAGATGTTCCAGACCAGCGGAATCAGGATGATCAGTGTGATCAGTGTGAGGCCGGGCACGAGGTACACCCAGAAGCCCTTACTGCTGCTGCCTGGGATGAGGCTGCGGTACTGCGGCTTACGACGTACCGGTTCGTCGACTGCGAGAGAAGTCGCCATGCGAATTCCTATCCTTGCGAGGTAACCGGGGGCCGCGTGCGGCCCCCGGTTAGTGGTGCGAATTTGTGCGAGCGGAGCGAATGTCGCGAGACGTTAGCCGACGATGTCGTCGACGCCCGACTGGTACTGCTCACCGAGCTGCTTCTGGACGTCCTTGACCGACTTGGTGCCGTTCAACAGTTCCTGCAGGCCGGCGTTCAGCTCGTCGTAGAACGTTGCGGTTGGCCAGTCGGGGTAGAAGGCGATGCCGTCTTTCTCGGTCAGCTCGTTGAAGTTCGCGATGAGCTCCTGGCTCTTCGGGTCGGTGATGTCGTCGGTGTTCGCCGCGACGGGGATTCCACCGTTGTTACCGATGAGCGCCTGGATCTCTGGGCGCATGGTGATGTCAATGAACTGGTACGCGAGTTCCTTGTTCGAGGCGTTCTCCGGCACGGCCCACATGTTGCCGGCTGAGCCAGGGGACAACTCGGTCTCTGGGAAGAGGAAGGTGCCCCAGTCGAAGCCGGTCGCCTCAGTCGTGAAGCGGTTGTACCACCAGCTGCCGGAGAAGAAGATCGGGTACTGGCCGCTGATGAAGCTGGTTCCGGCATCCTCAGCCTTCAGGCCGGTGGCGTCGGTGCTGATGTAGCCGGCATCCGTCCAGTCCTTGATGGTCTGGGTGGCGTAGCTGATCTCCGGGCCCTGCCAGTCGACGGGGTTGGAGTACAGCTGGTAGTCGTTCACCCAGTCGCGGTCGGCCTTCGTCAGTGCCAGCTGGTACCAGAGCTGCCCCAGGGGGTACTCGGTTGCGGCCTGGGCGAGCGGGGTGATTCCCTTCGCCTCGAATGCGGCGAGCACCGCTTCGAACTCGGCAAGCGTGGTCGGCACCTCGAGGCCGTTCGCGGCGAACATGTCCTTGTTGTAGTACACCTCGACGTACTCGCCGTAGTTCGGGACGCCGTACCAGGAGCCATTGCCCATGACGCCGTTCTCGTCGTACTTGGCGGTGGTCTGCAGCGACGGGGCGAGCTTGTCTGCCCAGCCGAACTCGTCGACCGCGTCATCGAGGTTGGAGAGCAGGCCCTGGCTGGCCAGCAGGCCGGCTGTGGCGTTGCCCTTGTTGTACTCGAGCACGTCAGGCGCCTCGTTCGAGTTCAACACCTGGCTTGCGGTGGAGCGGATCTGCTCGAAGCTCTTCTCTTCGAATTCGACGGTGGCGCCGGTCTCTTCTTCGAAGACCTTGATTGCCTCGTTCCAGGCGATGCCCATCGCGCTGTCTGCGCTCTCGAAGTGCCAGAGCTTCAGGGTCTTGCCGTCTTCGGCCGAGTCGCCTGACGTTGCTGAGCAACCCGAGAGAACCAGGGCACTGGCTCCCAGGAGCGCGATGCCGGCCAGAATTTTTCTGCTTTTCATGAGTAACTACTTCCTCGTAGGTGGTGCAGGGGCGAGCGGATGCTGCTGTGTTGCGGTGGTGCTGGTGGTGCTGTGGTGCTGGCTTTCGAAACGTTTCGATACTTGCGGTGAAAAGAATCCTTTCGATGTGCGGGGAAGGTCAGGGACGGTAGTGGGCCGTTGAACCGAGCGCGACATACGTGGGCTCGATCAGTTCAACGTGCGGGACGGTGTCGCCGTGCAGCTGCGCCATGATGAGCTGGATCGCCCTGCTGCACGACGCATCCGACGGAAGGGGAATGACATCGAGCGGCGGATCCAGGTGGTCGGTCTCAAAGCTCGAGCACGCGGAGACGATCGACAAGTCCTGCGGCACGCGGATGCCGCGCTGGCTCAGCAGTTCGAGCACCATCGACTGCACTGGCTCGTTGCTGTTCAGCACGAGGGCCGTCATTCCCGGCAGTGCGTCCATGAGGGCGTCGACGGATGCCCGCACCCCGGCAGAGTCCTCAGCAGACGGCGTGAACGCCGCCTCGATCCCCCGACGTTTGGCGTCGGCCAGAAACGAGTCCCTGAACCGCGGCGGGAAGTTCGATCCACGCTCGTAAACGATCGGCGCCTGGCCGAGCAGTCCGATTCGGGTGTGGCCGAGGGCGGTCAGTCGCTCGAGGCTCATTTCGGCTGCGCGTTCAAAGTCGAGGTCGACACAGGTGAGGCCCGTCGTGTCGCTGGGGATGCCGACAACCGTCGCCGGCAGGCCGAGTTCACGAATGAGGTCGGTGCGCACGTCTTCGGTGGAGACGTCGAGCAACAGGATCCCGTCAACGAGCGACGAGCGCGCCACGCGGCGCAGGCCGCTCGTCGCCTCATCCTGGGTGAGAAGCAGAACGTCGTAGTTGAATTCGCGCGCGGCCTTGACGATCGAGAGCACGAACGTCATGTGGGCGGGGGCGTAGGTGCCGGAGTGCAGCGGCGCGCTCAGCGCGAAGATGTTGGTGCGGCTGCCCTTGAGCATTTGCGCGCCGGCGTTCGGTCGGTAGTCCAGCTGCAGGACGGCAGCTTCGACTCGTCTGCGGGTGGTTTCCGCAATGGATCGCTTCCCGCTCAGCGCGTAGGAAACGGTGGAGATGGACACACCAGCGACGCGAGCGACGTCGTGAATGTTGGCCATCTGAACTCCATTGTTTAAACGTTTCGAATGCGGTGTCCAGAGCCTAAGCCAGCCAGAAGTCAGAGCGCAAGACATTTGTGGTAATTCACTACAAATGTCTTTTAGCCCGATGAGCGGCATTCTTTGCTGAGAGGTAGTGCAGACGCTTCGCTCGTGCTCTAATATGTTTTGAAGTCCAACAAATCATCATTGATGCTGAATCGGAGCTCGACAATGTCACTCACCCCCACCCCGGCCGATAAGTTCTCCTTCGGTCTGTGGACCGTCGGCTACAACGGAGCCGACCCCTTCGGCGGCCCCACCCGCCCCGACCTCGACGTTGTCGAAGCTGTCACCCGCCTGCACGAACTGGGCGCATACGGTCTCACCTTCCACGACGACGACCTCTTCGCCTTCGGCTCAACGGATGCCGCGCGCCAGAACCAGATCGACCGCCTCAAGCAGGCACTCGCCGACACCGGCCTCATCATTCCGATGGTGACCACCAACCTGTTCAGCGCACCGGTCTTCAAGGACGGCGGCTTCACGTCGAACGACCGCGCCGTTCGCCGCTTCGCGCTCCGCAAGGTGATGCGCAACCTCGACCTTGCCGCAGAGCTCGGTGCCAAGACGTTCGTCATGTGGGGCGGCCGCGAGGGCGCAGAGTATGACTCCGCCAAGGACATCCGCGCTGCACTCGACCGCTACCGCGAAGCCGTGAACCTGCTGGGTGACTATGTGACCGACAAGGGTTACGACATCCGCTTCGCCATTGAGCCGAAGCCGAACGAGCCCCGTGGCGACATCCTGCTGCCGACGCTCGGCCACGCCATCGCATTCATCAACACGCTGGAGCGCCCTGAGCTCGTCGGTGTGAACCCTGAGGTCGGCCACGAGCAGATGGCCGGACTGAACTTCACCGCCGGCATCGCGCAGGCGCTTGACGCCGGCAAGCTGTACCACATCGACCTCAACGGCCAGCGTGGCATCAAGTACGACCAGGACCTCGTGTTCGGTCACGGCGACCTGCAGAACGCGTTCTCGCTCGTCGACCTGCTCGAAAACGGTGGCCCGAACGGTGGCCAGGCGTACGACGGCCCGCGTCACTTCGATTACAAGCCGTCACGCACCGAGGACATCACCGGCGTCTGGACGTCGGCTGCGGCCAATATGCGCACCTACCTGCTGCTCAAGGAGCGCGCCGCGGCATTCCGCGCCGACCCTGAGGTGCAGGAGGCACTGGCCGCGTCACGCGTGCCTGAGCTGTCCGTCACCACGCTCGGCGAGGGCGAAAGCTACGACGACTTCCTCGCCGACCGCGCCTCGTACGAGGACTTCGACGCCAAGGCATACTTCGGTGGCAAGGGCTTCGGCTTCGTGCACCTGCAGCAGCTGGCGCTCGAGCACCTGATGGGCGCGCGCAACTAGCACGCTCCCATCCGCGCCAGCCGACCACGCGGCGCAGCAGGGTCCATGAGTCGCCCATTTTTGCTAGTGCACGAGCACTCTGAACTAGCAGAAGTGGGCGACTCATCCGTCGTCACCCCCTTCACGTATCGCCCACACACCACCCGCACCACCACTCGCTGAGGAGCACCGCATGACCCTGGTCGCCGGAGTCGATTCATCCACCCAGAGCTGCAAGATTGTCATCACGGATGCCGACACCGGCGCCCTGGTCCGCAGCGGCAGGGCCACGCACCCCGTCGGCACAGAGGTTGATCCCGCCGCCTGGTGGGACGCCCTGCAACTCGCCATCAGCGAGGCCGGCGGACTCGACGACGTCTCAGCGATCTCGATCGCCGCCCAGCAACACGGCATGGTCGTACTGGATGCCGATGGCCGCGTCATCCGCCCCGCCCTGCTCTGGAACGACACCCGCAGCGCGCCCGCCGCAGCAGACCTCATCGCAGAGGTCGGGGCCGCGGAGCTCGCGCGCCGCACCGGGGTCGTTCCCGTTGCATCATTCACCATCACGAAACTGCGCTGGCTGCAGGGCGCTGAGCCGGAGAACGCCGCCCGCGTCGCCGCCGTCGCCCTCCCCCACGACTGGCTCACCTGGCGCCTTCGCGGCTTCGGCCCTGTCGACGAGAGCAGCCGTGGACCGGTCCTCACCGAGCTGACGACCGACCGCTCCGACGCGAGTGGCACCGGATACTGGTCACCACTCACCGGCGAATACGACCGCGAACTCCTCGCGCTGGCCCTCGGCCACGACGCGATCCTGCCGCGCGTACTCAGCCCAGGCGAATCCGCCGGCACGACGGGGCCTGACGTGGCGGCATCCGCTCTCGTCATCGGCGTCGGCGCAGGCGACAACGCCGGAGCTGCCCTCGGTCTGGGGGCAGGCACGGGCGATGTCGTGGTGTCCATCGGCACGAGCGGCACCGTGTTCGCCGTCACCGACGCACCCATAGCGGATGTCACGGGCACCGTCGCCGGGTTCGCCGACGCGACAGGGCGCTCGCTTCCCCTCGTCGCCACCCTGAATGCCGCGCGCGTGCTCGACGCCATCTCGGGCCTCCTCGCCGTCGACTTCGATGAGCTCGGGCGCCTCGCGCTTGAGGCGGAACCCGGCGCGGCCGGACTCGTGCTGCAGCCGTACTTCGAGGGCGAGCGCACGCCCAACCTGCCGGATGCCTCGGCCTCCCTCTTCGGGATGACCCTGGCTTCGACGTCCAGGCCCAATCTGGCGCGTGCCGCGATCGAAGGATTGCTCTGTGGCTTGGCCGACGGCCTCGACGCCGTGCTCGGGCTCGGTGTGCAGGCCGACCGCATCCTGCTGATCGGCGGCGCGGCGCAGAACCCGGCCGTGCAGGCCATCGCCGCGCAGGTCTTCGCCGTGCCGGTGCAGGTGCCGACGCCCGGCGAATACGTCGCCAACGGCGCGGCAGCCCAGGCCGCCTGGGCACTGACGGGAACCCGTCCGACCTGGACACTGTCGACGACAGCAGAGCCCGCACCCGACTTCCGCCCGGTGATCCGCGAGCAGTACGCCGCGCACCGCGTGCAGTAGCGGCACCAGGGCAGCACCCCTGAACCGGGGTGCTGCCCGAATAGAACTACGCTCGCGCTGCGTGCGCCACGAGTGCCCGACCGAGCGCTCTGGCCAGGGGGGACGCATCCGCTTGTGCACGGACGCGGAACGTGGTGAGCGTGACTTCGCCATCGCTCCACGCGATGGTTGCCGTGGTCGTTGCCGCGTGCCGCAGCCATCCGGAGAAGAGCGCTGAGTGCACCTGTGCGGGGCGCATGGCCGCCGGGATTCCGTTGATGACCAACTCACCGAGAAGATCCTCGTAGGCGATGCCGAGGAGCGGTCCACCGGGAAGCGTTGCGAACGCGCCGTCTCGCCGCAACCATTCCTGGCGCGGAACCCAGTCGCCGTCGCCGTCTCGCGGCCCCAGCTTGGCGATCGGCAGGTAGTCGAACGCGTCGCAGAAGGCATCCGCTTCTTCAACGAGCACCAGTACCCTGCCCCCGCGACGGGCATGCTCCTGCGCCGCGGCATCGAAGCTGCGGACGACGAGCAGGTCGGTCGCATCAGGCGCAACTGCGTCATCCGCTGCGGCGAAGCCGAGACCCGCGAGCCAGGCACGCACCGCCGGGTCGGTCGAGCACACGGATCGGTCGAGCGCCGGCACCTCGTCCATGACCACGGCGATGATCGCGGCGTCGCGAGCCTGCAGGATGCCGTCGACCCAGAGTTCTGTCGCGATCTCCAGCTCGCCAGGGTAGTTCGGCATGGTGAGCTCGGTAGTCACCGTCGCACGCTCGTCGATCCGAACCGATCGAGACTCGACAGTCGTGCCGTCGACGCTCCACCGCAGTTCACCGATCGCACCAGCGCGAGAGCCCAGTGGCCTCGGCGGCACGACAGCGGTCGACACCGCGATGGTCCCGCCCACGCGGTCGGAGTACGATTCCGGGCGAAGTACAACGGCGATGTCACCGTTGATCAACCGGAAGTCTTCGTTGAACTGCTTGGGGTTGCGCATCATGTCGAAGAGGCCGTTGGCCTCCCACTGCACATCGCTCAACTGCGTCAAAACATATCCAGAGATGGAGCCATGGCTGCGGATCGACCCGGTCTGGTAGCGATTGGCCACCATCTGCGAGTGGTGCAGCGCAGTGACGAGGGCGTCCCACGATCCGAAGACGTCCGTCAACCCGAGGTCAGCGAATCGCGCTGCGAGCCCGGTGCCTTCGGCGGCGCCGTATGCCCAATGGGCGCCGTTCGCGAACCACCATGGCTCAGACCCGTCATCCTCGAACTGGTCGAACGCGGTGGGCAGGGCCCAGTTTCCGTATTCGGAGAGGATGAGCGGCTCATCACCACTCCGGACGGCGTCGCCATAGGGGCTGTATGTCCAGGCTGGCCTGCTCGCGAAATCGGCGATCTTCTCGTCCCACGGCACCCGGCTCTCCGGGATTCCCCGATAGACGTGAAAATCATCGAGGTCGCTCTTGATGTGGAAGTTGGGCTCGCACGCCGAGTTGTCGACGACGAGCGCGTCTGGCGCCAACGCCTTGACCCTGTCGAACGTCTCCTGCAGCCAGGCACGCTGCCCGGCATCCCGCAGGTCGATGCCCCATGACTCGTTCATGACGGTCCAGATCACAATCGACGGATGATGGCCGTCCAGCTGGATGAGATCGGCCAGCAACTGCGCGCCCTCTGCAGCCCCGCGGCTCGTCATGGTGAGCCAGCTCGGCAGTTCGGCCCACACCAGCAGGCCCATCCGGTCGGCCAGGTCGTAGTAGCGCTCGTCTGGACGCTTGATGTGGCAGCGCAGCATATTGAAGCCAAGGCGCTTCGTCTCGGTGAAGAGCGCTTCGAGCGCCTCATCGGATTCGGGAATCGTGGAGCTGCCCAGGTGGTAGTCCTGGTCGAGCACCGCACGAATCTCCAGCGGCTCACCGTTCAGCAGCACCTCACCGTTGCGAGTCGAGATCGTGCGGAATCCGGTCGTGCGCTGTTGCGTGTCGACACCGCTCGCTGTGTTCACGCTCACCGCCACCGTGTACAGCTGCGGGTCGGTGGTCGTCCAGGACTGCGGCGCCGGAATGCGCACATCGAGCGACATCCGTTCAGCGCCATCGTGCAGCTCTATAAGAGAGGAGTAGGTGTCGGCGTCGTTGCCGACGCGGGTGACGACGATGCTCGCCGTGTCACCGGCAGTTGCCGCGACAGCCAGGCTCGCTGTCGCCGTGATCACACCGGTCGTGGCATCGGCCCGAACGAACACATCGTTCAGGTGCTGGGGTGTTCGTGATTCGATCCGCACCGACTGCCAGATACCGGCGCTCGTGCCGTACCAGCTCTGCTTGCCGTGGGGAACCTCGGTGAAACTGGCCTCGTCGCCCGCCCGCATCCTCGGCGGGTAGGACACAGCGACCTCAATGTGGTTGGTGCCCACCGTCAGGGCATCGCCCAGGTCGAACTCGAACGGCGTCCATCCACCGACGTGCTCGCCGATCGGCTGGCCGTTCAGTGTGACGGATGCCGCATAGTTGACTCCCCCGAAGTGCAGGTGCGCGCTTCTGTCGCGAGCCCACCCCTCAGGCACATCGAAGCTCCGGTGGTAGCGAACCGTCTGGTGCGACATGCCATGCCCCTGAACCTGTGTGGTCCATGGCCCAGGAACGACGACGGAAACGTCGGCCTGTCCGCTGCCGAGCGACAGTGCCCATTCACCGTTCAGGTCAAGGTGTGGACGACTGGATTCGATCATGTGCCTGTGCTCCTTGAGAGGGGCCCGCGACGGCGTGCCGCGGGCCCCTGGTCTAATGCGGGGTGTGGACTACTTCGCCAATGCCTGTTCGACGCGCGACTGCGCCTCTGTCAGGGCTGCGCTGATGTCCTTGTCGTTCAGCCATGTCGACTCGATCTGCTCAAGGATCGCGTCTTCGGCGCTCTGCCAGTTCTCGATGTGCGGCACGAGCTTGGCGTTGTGCAGGGCCGTCTCCACGTAGTTCTCGCGCTGCACGGCATCCGTGTATGCCTCTGACTCCAGCACCGAAACGCGCGGCGACATGTGACCAGTGGCGATCGCCCAGGTGTCGGTGTTGTTGTAGAGGTACTTCGCGAACTCAATGGCCGCGCGGTACTGCACAACATCGCCATCCTTCTGGCGCGGAATGGCCCAGGTGTGCGAGGCAGCCCACGTTGCGGGCTCTTCGTACAGGGTGGGGAAGTCAGCGACCTGGTAGGTGAACGGTGCCGTTGTCGCGTATTCGTTGACGACCCAGGTTCCGTTCATCATCATGGCCGCGTCACCGGCGAGGAACTGGGCGTTCGACCCTGCGTAGTCGACTGTCGCATCTGCGTATCCCTCGTCAACGAGAGTGTTGATGAACTCGAGGGCGTCCTTCGCCTCAGGGGTGTCGATGCTCACCGTCTTGCCGTCTTCAGAGATCAGCGCGCCGCCCTGCTGGTTGACCAGGCTGGAGAACAGGCGGAAGCCCATCGGGTCGTTCGCGAGGGCGATCGAGATGAAGTACTTTCCGGTCTTCTCCTTGACGGTCTTGGCCGCGGCGAGGAACTCGTCGGTGCTCGTGGGGAGCTGAGGCGTGCCGTCGGCGTTGATGAGTCCGGCCTGCGTGAACAGGTCGACATTCACGTGAGCGAGGATGGCGTGCAGGTCGAACGGGACCGCGTAGGTCTCGCCTTCCCACTCGACACCGCTCCGTGCTGAGTCGCTGGCATCAGCAAGCTCGATACCGAGCTCTTCAGCGTCGAAGGCGATGATGCTGTTGCGTGCTGCGTAGTCCGGCAGCGCGTGAGCGTGCAGGTTGGCGATGTCGGCGGGCGCTCCGCCGGCCAGGCTGGCGTTGAGCGCGTCATAGTACGACGCCCATTCGCTGCCACCCAGGCGCTCGACGGTGATGCCGAACTCGTTCTCAGCGTTGAACTTGTTGGTGAGGATCTGGATGGCCTCACACTCGTTTGCTGCCTTGCTCGTGTCGGTGACGCCCGTGGTCGTCTCCTCGCAGTCGCCGAACATCCTGGCCATCTGAATCGTCGTGCCGTCGAGCTGCTCTGCTGTAACGGCTTTGATGTCGGCGGTCAGGTCTTCCGAACTGGCGGAACTCGCTCCGGTGGAACAACCCGCGAGCAATAGTGACGCCACCGCAAACGACGACGTCGTCATTGCGATCCTCTTGGTGCGCATGTGTGTATCTCCTCTTGTGTGGAAAGGTGGCCGGGTGGCCGGTAGTACAGCGGTGGAGTGGCTATTTATCGCCACTGGTCAAGGCAATGCCTCGGATGAGGTGCCGTTGGAACAGCACGAAGATGATGAGTAGTGGCAGGCTGCCCATGACGCCGCGGGCCATGAGCGACCCGAGTTCGGTGGCCTGCGCGAAGTTGCCCTGCAGCGAGGCCAACCCGGTGGTGATGGTGAACATCTCACGCTGGGTCGCCGAGACGAGCGGCCAGAGGTAGTCGTTCCAGGTCTGCACGAAGGTGAAGATTCCGAGCGCGACCATCGATGGCCTGGCCAGCGGCAGCATGATCGAGATGAACGTGCGCCACGGCCCTGCACCGTCGATGCGCGCCGCCTCTTCCACCTCGTCTGGAACCTTCGAGAAGAACTGCGTCATGAGGAACACGCCAAGCGGGGCAGCGAGTCTCGGCAGGATCAGCGCCTCGTAGCTGTTGTGCAGGTCGAGGTCGGCGAACATGGTGAAGAGAGGGATGAACATCGCCTCTTTCGGGATCATCAGCCCGGCCAGCACGCTGGCGTAGATGAAGACCTTGCCTGGAAAGTCGATCTTGGCGAACGCGTAGCCGGCCATCGCGCACAGGATGACGGTGACCACCGTGGTGATCACAGACACGATGAAGCTGTTCAGGAACCAGCGCGGCGTCAGCCCAACCTGCATGACACCGATGAAATTGTCGAAGGTGACCGCGGGTGGGATCAGGCCGGTCGTCTCAGCGGCCAGCATGCTGTTCGGCGTCAACGCGAGCGACACCATCCACAGCGCGGGTATCAGCCAGACGATGCTCGCCACGATCATGAGCACGTGATAGACAGCGGATGCCGACATCCGGCGCGAGCTCGGACGCTTGGGCCGCTTCGACGTTGAGGTCCGCGCCATGGCGCGAGTGGTGTTCGGGGCCGATGAAGTGAGGAGTGCCATGTGCGGTTACCTTTCCCGGCCGAAGACCTTGAGTTGCACGATTGAGACGACGAGCATCACCGCGAAGAGGAAGAGCGAGACAGCAGAGGCGTATCCCAGCTCGAGGTCGCGGAAGCCGGCTTCGTAGATGTGCTGGATGAGCACGCGGGTCGCGCCGCCTGGCCCACCGCCGGTCATGATGTTCACCTGGCCGAACACCTGGAACGACGAGATGATCTGGGTGATGATGACGAGGACGAGCACATGCTTCAGGCCCGGAATCGTGATGTTCCAGAACTTGGTGAGCGGTCCGGCTCCGTCGAGCGCCGCAGCTTCGTAGAGCGATTCGTCGATGTCCTGCAGGCCGGCCGCAAACAGCACGAGGTTGAATCCGACGGTCCACCAGACGGTGGTGATGATGATCCCAGCCATGGCGAAGCTGGGGTCTGACAGCCAGGCGATCGGGCCGATCCCGAAGTTCGCGAGGAATGGCGCGAGGAGGCCGCGGTCAGGCGACAGGAAGTAGCTCCAGACCAGCGTGACCACCGACACCGGGAGCACGTACGGCAGGAAGAATGCCATTTGGTAGAGGCCACGCCCGCGGCGCTTTCCCTGCAGGGCGAGTGCCATCAGCAAGCCGAGGCCGGCGATGATCGGCACAGACACCACGGTGAAGACCAGCGTGTTCTTGAAGGACACCCAGAAGTTCGGGTCGTTCCACATGCCACCATCGCCGGGGTGGAAACCAAGCACGATGGCGAGCAGCAGCAGCCCGCCGACACCGATGCCCATGCCCCACGAGATCGAGCGGCGCTGAATGGGACGGATGGCCAGGGCGATGGCCGCAGCGACGATGAGCAGGCGAGGCACGAAGAGGTGCGCAGCGGTCCAGGTCATCTCGGTGCCCCAGAACATGCGCACGTAGTTGTCGAGGCCGATCCAGTTGCGGGTGTACCCCAGCAGATCCCAGTCGTGCAGGCTCATGACCACGGCCTGCACGAGGGGGTAGCCGATGAATGCGAGATAGATGATCAGGAAGGGGGCCGTGAACATCAGCCCGTGTTTCAGCCCTGTGCGGGCCTGACGAACACTGCGAGCCATCGTGAGTCCTCCGAATTGCCACGTTGCAAATTGTGTGAATGACTGATTTAGCCATAGCAATCAGACCCGTGTCAAATCTCCGCACATCCTGGCCGTGTCGTTCTGCGCGTGCTGGCGACCGCGATTCCAAAAGTGCGCAACGATGGAGCCATGGCCGCCAACATCCACGACGTCGCCCAGCTCGCCGGCGTCTCGCCGCGCACGGTGTCGAATGTCGTGAACAATTTCGTGCACGTACGCCCGGGCACTCGCACGCGCGTTCAGGCGGCAATTGAACAGCTCGGCTATCGGCCGAACATCAGCGCGCGCCGCTTGAGACAGGGCAAAACCCGGATTCTCGCGCTGGCCGTTCCAGAGCTCTCCCAGCCCTACTTCTCAGAGCTCAGCGAGCTCATCGAGCGGGCAGCGCAGTCCCAGGGATACACGGTGATGGCCGCCCAGACCGGTGGCGCGCGTGACCGGGAGATCGGTATCCTGCGCGAGTTCGGTTCGCACGTCGTCGACGGTCTGATCCTGAGCCCCATGAGCATGCAGGCCACCGATCTGCGGGAGAACAAGCCGAGCGTTCCCATGGTGCTGATCGGGGAGCAGATCTTCAGCGAGGCGTTCGTCGACATCGCGATCGACAACGTGCGAGCCGTTCAGGATGTCACCACCCACCTCATTTCCACCGGCCGCATGCGGATCGCCGCCCTTGGCGCATACTCAGAACCCGGGTACCGCAGCGCCGATCTGCGCCTGGAGGGATACCGCACTGCACTCGAGCAGGCCGGGCTCCCCTTCCACCCCGAACTCGTGCTCTATACCGACCAGTACAGCCGCAGCGCCGGACGCGCTGCCGTGCTCGCCGCAGCCGAGGCCGGTCTCGAATTCGACGCCATCGTCTGCTTCAACGACGTGCTCGCCCTCGGCGCACTGCGCGCGCTGGCCGACCTGGGCATCTCTGTCCCCGGCCGCGTCGCGGTGACGGGCATGGACGACATCGAAGACTCCGCGTTCTGCGTCCCGTCGCTGACGACGATCTCCCCCGACAAGGAAGCCATCGCGACCAACGCGGTTACCCGCCTTCTTGAGCTGATCGACGACCCAGAGGCCGCTGCCAGCGACATCATGCCGGCACACCGACTCGTGGTGCGGGAGAGTTCAGCTCCGGCCTGAGCGCGCGGAGGCGCACTGTTACAGCTGGCGACCGCGCACGAACCCGGCCGGGTCATCGAGTAGCGCCGCGAACGGCAGCTCAGCGGCCCCGACCATCATGAGCCGCGAGCGGAGACTGGCCCGCTCGATGGTCACGGCGTGACCCCTGCTGCTCATTGAGCGCACCCGCACGGCTTCGGCCAGACGCTCTCGACCAACCGAGAGCAGCGAGCCGAGAAACCCGCCGAGGACGACCATCTCAGGGTCGAACATGTTCACGAAATTGGAGATGGCCTCCGACAGGCAGTCGATCTGGCGGCGCACTTCACGCAACACAGCGGGGTCCCGCGACACCGCGAGCGCAATGTCGAGGTCATCCTGGTCTGCACGGGTCACGCCAAGCACAGCCAGCAGCCTGGCCAGGCTCACCTCGGTCTCCAGGCACCCGATACGCCCGCAATGGCAGCGCACCCCCGTGCTGTTCACGAGGGTGTGGCCGAGCTCTCCCGCATAACCGCGCGTGCCGCGGAGCGGTGTCCCGCTGATGATGAGGCCACCGCCGATACCGCTCGCGCTGCCGTTGAGGTACACGACGTCATCGCAGTGCTGCGCGATGCCGAACAGGCTCTCCGCGATCGCGCCGAGGCTGGCGTCGTTGCCGGCGAAAACCGGATAGCCGAGAGCTTTCGACAACGGCGCAGCGAGGGCAGCGTCGCGCCAGCCAAGGTGCGGCGCGACGAGAATCCGTCCGTCCGACGAATTCACCAGGGCAGGCACGGCCACGCCAACACCGGCGATGCGATACGTCCGCTCGATCTCGCCACGCATGCCGTCGACGATGGCCTTTACCACGTTGATGGTTTCGCCGATGCTCGGCACCCCCGCAGTGTCGAAACGGATGCGCCTGATCACCTCACCCCCCAGGCCAACCAGTCCGACGGTGATGGCATCAACGTCGGGGTTGACCGCAATCGCGGCCAGCCCGGGGTTCGGGTACACCTGCGGGCTCGGACGTCCGACCCGGCCGACGACACTCTCCGGCTCGCCCTCATATGCCATGCCGAGGTCGACCAGTTCCGAAACAAGCGCGGAGATAGTCGAGCGATTGAGGCCGGTGCGCTTCGTGAGGTCGGCGCGCGAGCATCCGCTTGCATGATGCAGCATCGTCAACGCCATCGACAGGTTGTACCGACGCAACTGGTCGTTGCTGGTCCCGCCGCGAATGCCGAGAGTCGGCGGGGCGCTATTCATCCGACTCTTCACCCTTCACTGTAACGAGCCTGAGACGAGCCTGAGTCGAGCCAGCGGTTAGCGCCCGCCCCGACGCTTGTTGAAGATGTCGAACGCAACGGCCAGCAGCAGCACCAGACCCTTGATCGCCATCTGCCAGGCCGAGTCGACGGAGAGAATCGAGAGCCCCATGTTGAGCACGCCCATGACCAGGCCACCGATCACAGCTCCGACCACGGTTCCGACACCGCCCTGCACGGCCGCACCACCAATAAAGACCGCCGCAATGGCATCGAGTTCGTAGTTTCCACCGGCGGCTGCCACGGCGCCACCCGCACGGGACGTCGACACGACACCAGCGAGCGCGGCCAGCACACCCATGTTGACGAAGATGAAGAAGTTGACCCACTTCGTCTTCACGCCGCTCATGATGGCGGCGAACATGTTGCCACCCATCGCGTACACGTGACGGCCGAACACTGTTTGGTTGAGCACGAACGTGTAGAGCAGGATCAGCACGGCCAGGATGATGAGGATGATCGGTGTTCCGCTGTAGCCGGAGAGCAGCCAGGCGAACCAGATGATGGCGAGTGCTGCGATGCCGCTCTTCACCCACATCGAGGTGATCGGCTCGCGCGGCAGGTCAAGCTTGCGCAGCGTGGCCCTGCTGCGCAGCTGCTGCACGATGAGCGCCAGCGCCGTCAGTACACCAAGGGCGAGGGTGAGCACGTCGCGGCCACCGATTTCGCCGAGGAAGCCAGGGATCCAGCCGGCACCGATCGCGGTGAATTCGGCCGGGAGGCCGCTGATCGTTCCGCCGGTGAGCAGCACCAGGGTGAGCCCGCGGAAGATGAGCATGCCGGCCAGCGTGACGATGAACGCCGGTATCCCCACGAAGGCGACCCAGAATCCCTGCCACGCCCCGATGACGGCGCCGACCAGCAGGGAGATGAGCACTGCGGCCCACCATGGCAGGTCCCACGAATTCATGCTGATCGCCGCAACCGCGCCGACCAGCGCGACGACCGATCCGACGGAGAGGTCAATGTGCCCGGCGATGATCACGATGACCATGCCGATGGCGAGGATCAGCACGTAGGCGTTCTGCTGGATCAGGTTGTTGACGTTCCCCGGCAGCAGCAGCCGCCCGTTGGTGAGCACCTGGAAGAGCACGACGATGATGGCGAGAGCGGCGAGGATGCCGTACTGCCTGAAATTGATCGAGAGTCGCGGCTTCCGCACAGAGGCGGGAGGCGGAGTGGGAGTGGGCGTAGTGGTGGGGGTGCTGGTGGTACTCATCGGGGCTCAGTCCTTTCCCGCGGTCATGTAGTGCATAAGAGTTTCTTGCGACGCGTCGGCCCTGGCCACCTCGCCGGTGAGCTTTCCTTCAGAGATCGCGTAGATGCGATCCGCCAGGCCGAGGAGTTCGGGCAGCTCGGAGGAGATCACGACGACTGCCTTGCCCTGTGCGGCGAGTTCGTTGATGATGCCGTAGATCTCGTACTTCGCACCGACATCGATGCCGCGCGTCGGCTCATCGAGGATCAGGATGTCTGGGCCGGAGAAGATCCACTTTGAAAGCACGACCTTCTGCTGGTTTCCGCCTGACAGCTTGCCGGTGACGGCTGAAACGGATGGCGCCTTGATGTTCATCTTCTGGAGGTACGACTCTGCGACCTTGTATTCGCGGTTGCGGTCGATCACGCCGTATTTGGCGAGCTTGCCGAGCGCCGCGGCCGATACGTTCACGGTGATGTCACCGATCAGATTGAGGCCGTATCGCTTACGGTCCTCCGTGGCATAGGCGAAGCCGTGCTTGATGGCTTCATCCACGGTGCGCATCTGGATCTCTTCACCGTTCTTGTACACGGAGCCTGAGATATTGGTGCCGTATGAACGGCCGAACAGGCTCATCGCCAGTTCGGTGCGGCCGGCACCCATGAGTCCGGCGAAGCCGACGATCTCGCCCGCACGCACAGTGAAGGACGCCCCGTCGACGACCTTTCGGGTGGTGTCGACCGGGTGATAGACGGTCCAGTCCTCAACCCGGAGCACTTCGTCACCGATGTTCGGATCGCGCGGCGGGAACAGGTTGTTGAGGTCACGACCAACCATGGCGCGGATAATCCGTGCCTCCGTGGCATCCGGTCCGTCCATCGCGATCGTCTCGATGCTCGTGCCGTCGCGGATCACCGTGACGGTGTCGGCGATCCGCTTAATCTCTTTGAGCTTGTGGGAGATGATGATGCAGGTGATGCCCTGGCTGCGCAGGTGGTCGATCAGTCCGAGCAGGTGGGCAGAGTCCTCATCGTTGAGCGCCGCTGTCGGCTCGTCGAGGATGAGGAGCTTGACCTGCTTGGAGAGCGCCTTGGCGATTTCGACCAGTTGCTGCTTGCCCACGCCGAGCTCGAGGATCTTGGTGGCCGGGTTCTCGTCCAGGCCGACCCTGGCCAGCAGGAGTGCGGCTTCGCGGTTGGTCTTGTTCCAGTCGATGACACCGCGGCGGGCGTTCTCGTTGCCGAGGAAAATGTTCTCTGCGATCGAGAGATACGGGCTGAGCGCGAGCTCCTGGTGGATGATGACGATGCCGTCATGCTCGCTGTCGTTGATGCTGCGATAGGCAACCTGCTTGCCTTCGAACTCGATGGTGCCGTCGAAGCTGCCGACGGGATACACGCCGCTCAGCACCTTCATCAGCGTCGATTTCCCCGCGCCGTTCTCGCCGCAGATCGCGTGGACCTCGCCGCGCTTCACTTCGATCGACACTCCGTCGAGTGCCTTGACGCCACTGAAGTCCTTCTCGATGTTGTTCATCCTGAGGATGGTCGAGTGTTCCATGGCCGCCTCCTGTTCTTGCTCGCCGTGGATGCACAACCCACAGACTCCGGGAGGCCGGCCCCGCCAGATGGCGGGACCGGCCGGTTCACATCGGTCGTACTGGTGTCGCGTTGAGCGACTTACAGTCCGACGTCTGATGCCTTGACGAAGCCGGAGTCGACGAGCTTGGTCTGCACGTCATCCTTCACAACGACCTCTGGGTCGAGCAGGTACGACGGAACGACCTTCTTGCCGTTGTCGTACGTCTTGGTGTCGTTGACCTCGACCTCTTCGCCGGCGTTGATTTCCTGGATCATGGTGAAGACGCGCTCACCGAGGGTGCGGGTGTCCTTCCACACGGTCATCGCCTGCTCGCCGTCGAGGATCGCCTTGACGTTGGCCTTGTCGGCGTCCTGCCCGGTGATGAGCGGGTAGTCAGCGCCCGGCGTGTAGCCGGCCGACTTCAGTGAGGCGATGATGCCGATGGCCAGGCTGTCGTTCGGGGAGAGCACAACGTTGACCTTCTGGTCGCCGGTGTAGAACGACGACAGGCGGTTGTCCATCTCGGCCTGGGCCTTGTCTGACGCCCAGCCCTGGATGCCGATGGAGGCCCAGTCATCGTCGGATGCCGGTGCCTTGCCGCTCGGGACGACCAGCTGGCCGCTCTCGACGTAGGGAAGCAGAACATCCCAGGCGCCGGAGAAGAAGAACTTGGCGTTGTTGTCGTCCGGGCTGCCGGCGAACGGCTCCAGGTTGAACGGGCCCTTGCCATCAGCCAGGCCGAGCTGCTCTTCGATGAACTGCCCCTGCAGCTGGCCGACCTTGTAGTTGTCGAACGTCGCGTAGTAGTCGACGTCTTCGGTGCCCTTGATCAGGCGGTCGTACGCGATGACGGTGGCATCCTGCTTCTTGGCCTCTGCGAGCACCGGTGCGAGCACCTCGCCGTCGATGGCTGCGACCACGAGGATCTTGGCGCCGCCGGCGACCTGGTTCTGGATCTGGCTGATCTGCTGGTCGGTCTTGTTGTCTGCATACTGCAGGTCAACGGTGCAGCCGGCACCCTCAAGCTGCTTCTGCAGCTGCTCGCCGTCGTTGATCCAGCGCTCAAGGCTGCGGGTCGGCATGGAGATGCCGACGTTGCAGTCACCCGCGATGGCGTCGGTGGATTCTGCCCCAGCGCCTGAGCCTGAGTCGCCTGATGCGCATGCCGCGAGCGACAGGAGAACGGCTCCGGTCGCCGCAACGGCAAGGAGTTTTTTGGTCATGGACATTGTGGTTGCTTTCCTCTCTGAGAGCTGCCAGTCACGTCAGCGGCCGGAGTTGAAACCGGCGGCCTGCTGAACGGAGGGCTGTCCATAACGGTGATTGACCTGTTCTGCACAGGCGTACGCACAAGTTGTCATGGTGTTACCTCCTTGTAACGGGACATCGCTGTGATGATCCCGGTCGCAATCGCGACCTTTTGTTGACGGAGAGAACTTATCCAACAATCGTGATCCGCGTCCATTGTTTTCTTGAAGATTGCTATTTTTGTGGCCGAACCGTTGCCAAAAGCCAAGGGTTGCTCAGCTTTCGCTGCCACTGGCCTCGTGTAGCCCCGATAAGTTCGGGCCGCGCACTATCTCGTTCTGGCCAGGGCCGCACCGGCTTCGCGCAGGTAGGTGAGCGGATCATTCATCGCCGCAGCCACGCTCCCCGCACGCACCGTGAGGGACTCAGCCGTCGCGAAGCCCACCGTTGCAGGGTCGACGTCAGGGGCGATCGATCCCGCGACGAGCAGCGTGGAGACACCGTGCTCGCGAGCCAATCCCGCCACGTAGCCTGGCACCTTTCCAGAGACCGACTGGGCATCGAACCGGCCCTCCCCCGTGATCACAACGGATGCCCCCGCCACCGCATCCGGCACACCGAGCGCCTCCCCGACGGCCGCTGAACCCGGCGCGATCCGTGCGCCCCAGGCCAGCAGTCCGAAGCCGGTGCCGCCAGCCGCACCGCTGCCCGGCGTGTTCGGGTCTACCCGGATCAACCGCACAAGCCGCCGCAGATTCGATTCGAGGCCGGCGACCTGGGCGGGATTCGCACCCTTCTGCGGACCGAAGACTGCCGCTGCACCGAATTCGCCGAGCAGCGGATTGGTGACATCGCTGAGGATTATGGCCCCGCCAGGCGGCAGGGCACGCAGCGATTCCAGCCGCACCTTCGCGAGGCTCCCGAGCCCCCGGTTGCCCAGCCGAATCGGCCGGTTGCCGGTGTCGAGCATCGATGCGCCGATGGCCGCGAGCGCGCCGGCTCCGGCATCCGTCGATGAACTGCCGCCGATGGCGAGGAGCAGTCGCTCAACACCGTGGTCCAGGGCATCGGCGATGGCCTGGCCGAAGCCGAGGGTGTGCGCGTTCAGCGGGTCAGGCGCGTCGAGCAGGGTGATGCCGCTGGTGTTTGCGAGCTCAACGACGGCAGTGCCGTTCGGCAGCAGTAACCAGTGCGCCGAGACAGGCCTGTTGTCAGGACCCTGCACGACAACCGGCATCCGCTTCGCACCAGGCACTGCGCATTCGAACGCGTCGAGGGTGCCTTCTCCGCCGTCTGCCATAGGCAGCAGCTGCAGGTTGTCCCCCGGTCGAACCGATGACCATCCGGCGGCAATCGCTCTGGCGGCGTCCGCGGCACTCGCCGATCCCTTGAATGAATCCGGCGCAATCACGACGTTCATCGACACCGCGTTCCCCCTGCCCTCGCTGGATTCGACCCTAGCGCCGAGCCGGTCACGTCCCCGAGATATTTCAGCCTGCGCCGGTAGGCTCGCCCGGATGACTTCTTTAGCTGCAGCCTCACGCCGACTGCTCATTGGTGGCCTCGCCGTCATGCTCGCAGCGCTACTCGCCATCACAGGAGTGGGGGGCATGGCATTGGCCGCACCCAGCTCCGGTCGAGACACCGACCGTACTGCCGACCGAAACACCGACGAGTTCGACCCCGGTTTCATCATCAGCGACTACAACTTCTTCAATGCGGATGCCATGAGCGAGCCAGAGGTCCAGTCCTTCCTCGACGAGCGGAACTGTCGCCCGAAAGACGCATCGCCGTGCCTGTGGGAGTACCGCGAGAACACGAGCGACCAGCCGGCCGAAGCTGCCGGCCACTGCACCGCATACCTCGGCGCACCGCACGAACGCGCCAGCCGCATCATCGCGAAGGTGGCTGAGGCCTGCCAGATCAGCCCTGAGGTACTGCTCGTGCTCGTGCAAAAAGAGCAGTCGCTCCTCACTCGTCCGAGTGAGTCCGGCTACCTGCGCGCGACGGGCTACGGCTGCCCTGACACGGCGGACTGCGACGCAGAATACTTCGGCTTCTTCAACCAGGTCTATAACGCTGCGTGGCAGTTCCGCCAGTACACGCAGGAGCCGGAGCGCACCTATTCAATCGGGTCGGTCGACATCGGCTTCAATCCGGATGCCGCCTGCGGGGCAACCACAATTGACATCCAGAACCAGGCAACGGCCAACCTGTACAACTACACGCCGTACCAGCCGAACTCCGCTGCACTGGTCGACATTGACGCGGGCGACGCGTGCTCAGCCTACGGAAACCTCAACTTCTGGCTGATGTACAACCGGTGGTTCGGCGACTCGGAGAGCGCGCCGTTCCCCGACATCTTCGACGAGTGCCTCAACCTGGTCGGTGGCCGACGCTGCCTGCCGCCCACGCTGTTGCCCAGCGCGTAGCCAGCAGCCAGAGGGCCTCCGAAACGCCACAGCAAGGCAGCGCGGCACAGCTGGCTCCCAGCATCCCCATAGGCGTGACACAGCAGTATTCTTTAGCGTCAACACAGACCTGACCCTGACGAAACGGTGGTGCTTTCGATGAACGCCAACGCCCCTGGCAAACCGCAGCCCTCGAAGAAAAACCGTCGAGAAGAGGCGCGTGACACCGCCAGGCAGATGCGCGCAGAGCAGCAGAAGCGCCAGAAGCGCAACAAACTGTTGATCCGCAGCGGCATTGGTGTCGGGGTTCTTGCCGTTGCCGTGATCGTCGCTCTTGTCATCGTGAACCAGCCGCGCGCGGCATCCGCTGGGCCCCTCAATATGGCCAGCGACGGAATCCTGCTGACCGGTGACGGCACCACCATCACCGCAACGGAGACCACCGCAGTGCCGATCGACTCGACGCCGTCGCCCACTGACCAGACCGCCCTCGACGCCACGGCCAACATCACCATGTACGTCGACTACCTGTGCCCCTATTGCGAACAGTTCGAGCAAGCGAATATGGGACAGATTGAGAGCTGGGTCGAGTCTGGCCAGGCCACGCTTGAAATCCACCCGCTGTCGATCCTCGATTCCAATTCCGCCGGCAGTAAGTACTCGACCCGCTCAGCAAACGTGGTGGCGTGCGTCGCGAACTACGACCCAGACAACGTTCTCGCGGTACACAAGGCCCTCTTCGAGCAGCAGCCGGCTGAAGGCACGACAGGGCTGAGCAACGTTGAACTGGTTGAGCTCGTGAAGAGCGCAGGCGTGACGGATGAAGACGTCGCGTCATGCATCAACGACCAGACGTACTCCAACTGGGTCGGCACTGCGACCGATCGCGCGCTGGCCGGTCCGCTCGCCAACGCTGACATCGCACAGGTCACGGGGACTCCGACGGTGATCGTGAACGGTGTGGCATACACCGGCGCACTTGACGATGCCACGGCGTTCCAGAAATTCGTGCTCGAGCAGGCCAGCGCGGCGAGCACGGGCACGCAGTAGCCGGACTCAAGGGGTCGGGGTGCGCCGCGGCAGTGTCATCACGACCCGCGCTATCGCCAGGGCAATGAAGAGCTGCCCGGTCAGCACCTCAACAATTGCCAGCGTCTGACCCAGTTGAGTTGCGGGCACCAGGTTCCCGTACCCGGTCGTGGTCATTGACGTGAACGAGAAGAAGAGCGCGGTCGCGAGACTGGTGGGGGTTCCCACCCCGAGCAAGTCGCTGTAAAGGCCGATCAGCGTGTACGCGAAGGTGAAGAACATGCCGATCAGCACGTACGCGCAAATGATGGCGAGGAGTGACTGCGCGTCGACCGCTGTGCGCTTCGACTGATGACGGACGATGGCCGCCGGAGCCAGGCCATAAAGAACCAGAGAGCCGGCGGTCATGACGGTTTCGGTGAGCGTTCCTTCGAACCCGAAGATCCAGGCCACCACAGTCGCGCCGGCGCACACCAACACCAGAATCGTGCCGACCCGGCTGACGCGCGGCGACAAGTCGGTGGCGTGGAAAATCGCCCACAGGGTGGCGAGCTGCACGAGAAGCGCGAACGGGCTTGGCTCCGGCCTCGTCTGCCACGCGCACAAGAGGTATGCGATCCCGATGAAGAGCAAAACCGTGCCGTACCCAGGGTGAAAGAATCGATCCCGGCCGAACAGGTGGCGCGGTTGCGGCGTTGAATCTGGAGTCGAATCAACCGCCATGCTTCAGCCTCCCCGGCCTGCTCCCACTCGCTGACGCACAGGCTACTCCCGGGCGGCCACGGGTGGCCACAGTTCTCTGCCGGCATGACGGCGGGCACTGCCGACTCCACCCGTGCAGGGCTAGGGTGGCTAGGTGACCGAGGCAACGCACATCCCCATAGACCAGCACTCCCACGTGGCACTCGCGGCCAAAGAACTTGACCTTCGGCTGGTAGACACCGCAGACTCCGCTGCCGTCACGGCCTGGCTCCTGGCCGATGCACGCGGCTTCCACGGCGCCGATCCGAGCACGGAGTATCTGGCCAGCAGGGCCAGGGAACTCGGCGAGGGTGATGACAGGGTCACGGGGGTCTGGGATCTCTCCCTGCCCGAGAGTGCGCTTCCGGTGGCCACCGTCTGGTCATGGCAGATGGGACTCACCGTGCCGGGTGGCAACACCCTGAGCGCCTGGGCAATCAGCTCAGTCACGGTCTCCCCCACGCATCGCCGGAAGGGCATCGCCCGCGCACTTCTCACCAGCGAGCTCCGCACGGCGCAGGCCGCGGGAAGCGCGATGGCCATGCTGACCGTCACCGAAGCCACTATCTACGGCCGCTACGGATTCGGCCCTGCTGCCTGGCAGGCCCCGTACACGATCGACACCAGCGGCCTCCGCTGGATCGGCCCAGTGCCAGAGGGACGCGTGGAATTCATCACGCCAAACGACCTGCTCAGCATCGCCCCAGCCGTCTATGAGCGCGCCAGGGTCCGCGTTCCCGGCGAGGCCGATCGCCGTAACGATACGTGGACGCGCATCCTGGGCATCGCTCACCAGTCACCGAGCGATGACAAGCGCGACCTGAGGGCCGTCATCTACCGCAACGCTGACACAGACGTTCAGGGCTTCGCCGTGTACCGTTTCGAGGGCCACGAGGAGAATTCACACCTTGAGCTCATCGACCTCATCGCAGAGTCGGACGATGCGTACTCGGCGTTGTGGCGCTACCTGATTGAGATGGACCTCATCCGGAAGATCTCGGCGCCCAGGCGCAACGTGGCGGAACCCGTCATCTGGCAGGTTAACAACCCGCGCGCCATTCGCAAGACCGACGAGCGCGACCAGCTCTGGCTGCGCATCCTCGACGTGCCGCGGGTACTGGCCGCCCGCGCCTATTCCGCTCCGGGCATATTCGTACTCACGGTGCACGACGAGCTGGGCTTTGCCGATGGCGAGTACGTGCTCGAGATCGCGCCGACCGGCCACGGCACGGTCACCCTGCTCAAGCACTCCACCGTGCACCTGCAAGCGGATGTCGCCACTGTCACCCTCTCCGTCAACGACCTGGCGTCGCTCTACCTCGGCGGCGCGAGCGCCGTTGCCCTCGCCAGATCTGGCCGCCTCGACGGCCTGAGTTCGAACGCGGCCGAAGCGCTGGATCGCTCGTTCACCTCTGCCGACAGCCCGCATCTCAGCACCTGGTTCTAGCCGAACTGCACACCCGCGCGGTCGGGAGTCATAGGTCTGAAAAAGTGCGGTGAGAATGATTCACAAATTTGTGAAATCGGCGTATTCTCACCGGCATGAACACAATCATTGAGACCAGGGCGCTCACGAAGCACTTTGGCCGCGTACGCGCTCTCGATGGCCTTGATCTCTCCGTCAGCGCGGGTGACGTGCACGGATTCCTCGGACCCAACGGCGCCGGAAAATCGACAACCATCCGCATCCTGCTTGGCCTGGCCAGGCCAACAGGCGGAACGGTGACACTCTTCGGGCAGGATCCGTGGAACGACGCGGTCGACCTGCATCGCCGCATCGCCTCCGTTCCGGGCGACGTCAACCTGTGGCCCAACCTGTCGGGCGGCGAGGCGATCGACCTCATCAGCCGCCTGCGAGGTGGCACCAGAGACCGCGACCTGTACGCCAGTCGCAAGGCACGACTCCTCGAGGTGTTTCGGTTCGACCCCACGAAGAAGGGTCGCTCGTATTCGAAGGGCAATCGCCAGAAAGTGGCGCTGATTGCCGCCTTTGCGACACCCGCTGAGCTCTACATCCTCGACGAGCCGACGAGCGGCCTCGACCCGCTGATGGAGGCGATCTTCAACCAGGAGATTCGACGCGCGGCAGACGATGGTGCGACGGTGCTGCTGTCGAGCCACATCCTGTCGGAGGTCGAGCAGCTGTGTGATCGCGTCAGCATCATTCGCGACGGCCGGTGCGTGCAAACCGGCACGCTCGCCGAGTTGCGCAGTCTCACGCGCACCGAGATCTCGTTCGCTGAGGCCGGCCTCACCCCAGAGCAGCTGCGTCCCCTCGCCGCCCAGTTCGACCTGAACATGACCGCGGGGCGCGTGCACTTCACCGTCGAGAGCGAGCGAGTGTCAGCCGTTCTTCCGGCGCTTGCAGAGTTGGGTGTCACCGGTCTCACGATCGCGCCGCCGTCGCTGGAGGAGTTGTTCCTGCAGCAGTACGCCGTCCAGCCAGAGAGCGATCTCTCCGCAGCGGGGGCGCATCGGAAATGAGTACGCTGACAATCCTGCTTCGGCAGCGCATCCGTCGTGATCGGATCCAGCTTGCAATCTGGATCCTCGGCATCGGACTGCTCGCGTTGTTTTCAGCGTCGGCCGTTGAACGGACGTACGGCGATGCGGCCGGCCGTGAGGGCATCATCCGCTTGGCTGTGGCGAACCCCGCAATCCTGATGCTGCGCGGACAACCACAGGGGGCGAGCCTTGACGCCGTGGTGTTCTTTCAGATCTTCACGTTCCTGGCGCTGATGGCCGGGTTCATGAGCACCTTTCTCGCCGTGCGCCATAGCCGTGCTGAGGAGGAGAGCCTTCGTGCAGAGCTGATTGCCGCGACCCCCGCCGCCCGCACCCTGCCGACAGTGGCCACGCTCATACATGGCCTGCTGGCGAACCTCGTGCTCGGCGTCGTGGTGGCGCTGGCGTTCATCGCGGGTGGCCTTGAGCCGGGCGGATCCGTCGTGGTCGGCTGCGCCATCGCGCTGGTCGGCATCGCGTTCCTCGCGATCGGCCTGCTCTCGGCGCAGTTCATGCGCACCTCACGAGGGGCGAACGGACTCGCGGCGTCCATCGTCGGGGCGGCCTATATCCTGCGCGGCCTCGGCGATGCGCTGGGCACGCCATCGTCGGACGGGCTGCACATGGTCAGCGCCTGGCCGAGCTGGTTGTCGCCGATCGGATGGGGGCAGCAGACCGCTCCGTTCACAGCATCTACGCTGGCTCCCCTGCTGCTGTGCCTGGCCGTTGCGGTCGTCTGCACGGCAATCGTGTTCGCGCTGCAGGCTCGCAGGGACAGCGGGGCCAGCTTGCTACCGGCATCCGTTGGTCGGGCCTCGGCGCGAGCCGGCCTCTCCGGCTCGTTCAGCCTGGCGTGGCGACTGCAGTGGCCGACGATCCTCGGCTGGTGCCTCGGAGCCGCGGCGACGGGTTTACTGGCGGGGTCGCTGGCCAAGCTGGTCGTCGCCGCCACAGAAGCGGATGCCACGTTGGGCACGGCCGTGCACAGCATCGTGCCTGGCGCCGGTGGCACGGCAGAGCAGGTGCTCATCTCAGCACTGTTCAGCCTGGTTGGCGTGCTGGCCGCGGCCTGCGCGACGCAGGTGATCATTCGCATGCACCAGGAGGAAAGTGCTGGCCTGGCGGCCGAAGTGTTGGCGACACCTGTGGCTCGGCTGCGCTGGTTCGGTGACTACGTGGTGCTCGGCACCGTGTCGGTGGTGATCGTGCTCGTGGTCGCTGCCGTGTTCTCCGGCGTCGGCGCACTCGCGTCTGGGGACGACGTTCAGGTGATCGGCGACTCGTTCGCCGCCGCAGCCGCTCAGTTGCCGGCGGCTCTCGTCTATCTCGGTGTCCTGTCGCTGATCTTCGTCGCGGCGCCCGGGGTCACGCTCGCCCTCGGCTGGGTATTGCTCGGCCTCGGCGGATTCCTCGGCATCTTCGGCGGGCTCGTCGGCTTGCCGGAATGGGCCCGCGATCTCTCGCCGTTCACCCACACCCCGCTCGTCGTCGGATCGGACACCGACTGGTCGGGCGGACTTTGGATGCTGGGGGTGGCAGTCATCGCCCTGGTATTGGCTGTTGTCGGGATGCGGCGGCGCGATATCCGCTCGACGTAGTTCGCCTGTGACTGCACCCGCTCTGACCTGTACCCACGACCTGACCTTTACCCATGAAAGGACAAACGGATGCCGCGAGATGACCGAGCACTGACCGCAAGCCTCGAGAAGTCGGCGGCGGTGCTGACCTCTGCGGGGTTTCCGCGGATGCCGGCCAGGGTGCTGATGGCGCTGATGGGGGCGGAGGCCGGCGGGTTGACCGCTGTCGACCTGGCTGACCGGCTGAGTGTGAGCGCTGCGGCTATCTCAGGGGCGGTGCGATATCTGCAGGACATCGGACTCATCCATCGCATCGCCCAGTCGGGGAGTCGGCGCGACCGGTACGAGCTTCCGGAAGATGCCTGGTACGCCGCACTCATGACCAAGAATCCGGTCTACGAGACCTTGGCCGCCCTGGCGGATTCGGCGGTGGTCGCCCTCGACGATCGGTCATCGAAGGAGGCTGCGCGACTGGCCGAGATGGCCAGGTTCTATCGGTTCCTCAGTGAGCGGATGCCGATGCTCATCGAGGAGTGGGAGACGTTGCGCAGCGAGGGGGCTGGCGTCGGGACTGTGGTGAGCTGAGGCTGCGGGTTCGTCTGTTGCGGTGGTTGCGTTACGTCTGTGGCTGAGGCATCGGTTTCGTCTGTGGCTGAGGTTACGTTTCGTCTGTGGCTGAGGTTACGGTTTTGCCAGAAGGCGGGGCTACGGATTCGCTTGTTGCAGTGTCTGTGGCTCGCTTGTTGCGGTGCCTGTGGCCGCGTCGTCGACTCCAGCTATCTGTGACGTCCTGTCCTTCTGTTGAAACCACAGCAGCTCCTCCACAGGCGTGTGTTGTCTCGGTCTGTCCACAGATTGCCCCAATCTAGAGAATAAACTTTCGGTACTTGGGATGATTATGGTATGCGAAATTCGATCACAATTCTTACCCTGTATGCCTTCTCGGCGACCAGGGCCGGGATCGATCCCGGTGCCGGGGCGGCCGATTCGCCGGTAGCGGTAGCAACACGGGCAGCGACTCGGGTCGCTGGTCTGTCGACGGTGACGACATGACTCTGCTCGCGACCCATCCTCTGACCGAACCCGCCGAGCTACCTCCCCTCGTCGCCATTGCCGAGGCTCGTGAAGCGTTCGCCACAGCCCTGGCCAGACTCTCGCACTCCCAGCTCACCGACGAGGACGCGATCGCGGCCAGCTGCGAGATCGAAGTCATCGGACGCCTCGCCGATGGGGCCCGCATCAGCTCCGCGGCCGATATTGAGCACCGCTCGGAGAAATGGCTCGGCAAAGACTCCCTGGCCAGGAAGCGCGGCTGTAGCGATGGAACCGGGCTGCTCACCCTGATCACCAGGGCATCCCGGCAAGACGTGACCCGCCGGCTCAAGCTCAGCGCCCAACTGATGCCCCGCCACGACCTCACCATGGTGCTGCCCCCGCTGTTCCCGGCCGTCGCCGACGCCCTCGCCGCCGGGGAACTCGGCCTGGAGGCCGCCGAGGCCATCGTGACCGGACTGAACAGCATCCGCCCCCGCGTCAACCCAGCCGACCTGCACGGCGCAGAAGCAGCCTTGGTCGCCGCCGCTACCGGCGCAGTTACCGCAGAGACTGCTGACCTGCCGAACGCGGGATTCGCGTTCGACACGGACTGCATCAAGGGACAGGTCCAGGTGTGGATTGCCCGCCTCGATCCGGACGGCGCAGCCCCCTCCGATGACAACCACGAGGCGCGCAGCAGCTTCGGCTTCGGCCGGCTCAAGAACGGCCTCTACCCGCTCCGCGGCGGCGTCACCCCAGATCTCCGCGGTGTCATGGACGGCATCTTCAACACCTACCTCTCAGCCCATACCGACACCCCGGGCAATGCCGGACCCGCCTACGACGCCAGGCACGGCATCACTGACGCGGGCACGGGCACTGGCGCGGGTGCGAGTAATAGCGAACCGGGAATGGGGGAGCCCGCCGGCCACGCATCTGGTCCCGCGTTCCCGTCCGCCGCCGAACAGGCCGCGGAAGCCGCGGCCGACGCGGAACGGCAGGCCCGGATCGATGCCGGCGAGGTCATCCCCGGCGCCGAACTTGGGTTTGATGACCGATCAGGGGCCGAGAAACGCGCCGACATCCTCCGCGCCGTCTTCGACCACACCGCCCGCGACCCACACACCCCGACGATGGGCGGTGCGGCCCCGACGGTAATGGTGCACGTGAACGCAGTAGACCTCGCCGCAGATATCCGCGCAGATGTCGGCGACAACAACGGCAACGGCAACGGCAACGATGCAGACAACGCCCACAGTGGCGATGGTCGCAGTGTTGGCGTCGGCTGGATCGACGGCATCGACGCCCCGATCTCAATGCGCACCGTGAAGCAACTGATCTGCGCCGGCGGCTCCCAAACCATCGTCCTCGGAGCCCGCAACGAAGTCCTCCACCTCGGAACCACCGAACGCTTCTTCACCCGGGCACAACGCCGGGCCATGGCCGCCCGTGATGGCGGTTGCGCGATCCCGGGATGCACCGTCCCACCGGCCTGGACCGAAGCCCACCACGTCATCCCCTGGTACCTCGGCGGCAAGACAGACATCGACAACGGAGTACTGCTCTGCTGGTACCACCACCACAGCATCGACACCTCGGGCTGGCAGATCCGCATGGTTAACGGGTCCCCGGAGATCAAGGCACCAGCCTGGCTCGACCCTGACAGACGATGGCTTCCCGGCGGACAACACTGCGCAACACCGAGTCGGCGTCGCCGCAGCTGAACTCGCTGCCGCTGAACTCGCAGAAGCGACAGGGCAGCAGGGTTGGTCAGCGGGGTCGGGCTGCAGGGTCGGGCTGCAGGGTCGGGCTGCAGAGTTGGTCAGCCAAGTTCGGGCAGCACCAGCCGATTGCGATGCCTTCCAGCCAACCGCGAGAGTGCCCGGCCATGTCAACCCCCTTGAAATGCCGTTTCACCAGTGCAAACGTGAACCAGAAGAGTGAAAACTGATGATGCGAATGCCTGCCATCACTGCTTGCCATCACTGCTGAGGCGATGACGAGGCGACGTCATCACCGACGACAGGGGTTGAGCACGATGTCAATATTCCTCACCATCATCATCGTCGTGGCCGTGATCCTGGCCATAACAGGCGGCTTGGTGCAATCGCTGAGCTTTCTCCTGTGGATCGGAATTGTGCTCGCCGTGATCGCCATCGTCGCCTGGTTGATCCGTGCGATCAGCGGCCGCAACTCGACGTAGGTTGACGTAGATCGGAGACAGTCAATGCCCCGAAGCAAGAATCCCAGCCTCAAGGACCCAGGGCTCTACGACAAGCTCCGCGACGAGGGCGCCTCGGCTGAGAAGGCTGCCCGCATCTCCAACGCCGCTGCCAAAGAGGGCCGCTCCGAGATCGGGCGAAAAGGTGGGCAATCCGGCGACTACGACGACTGGACAGTCGAACGCCTGCGAGGCAGAGCAAAGGAGCTCGGCATCACCGGCTATTCCGGCAAACGGAAGAGTGAACTCATCGACCTGCTGCGAAACCACTGATCGCACGTAGTGGTCAGCCAGGTCGCTCAGCGTCCGGTACCGCGGATGCGGCGCGACAGCTCAGCGGCAACCTCGGCGACCTGCGCGGCGAGCTCCGGCCACCGCGCAGGCTCGATCGAGTCCCGAGGGAATGTGATCGCAATTCCCGCCGCCGGCCATCCGACATGGTCCTGCACCGACACGGCAACGGATGCGAAATTCTCCGTCACCTCGCCATCTTCCGTTGCGAAGCCCTCCTCGGTCACCTTCTGCAGCACACGCTTGAGTTCGGCGTAGCTGTGCGGCGGTCGGCCATTGCGGTCGACGAATGCGGCGGCATCCGGATAAAGCGCCCGCAGCTGCGCCGGTGGCAACGTCGCTAGCATTGCCCGCCCGCTCGCGGTGAGGTGTCCGGGGAGTCTGATGCCGACATCCGTCACCAAGCGCGGCCGCCGTGGCGCACGTTCCTCGGCGATGTAGAGCACATCGCGCCCATGCAGCACTGCCAAGTGTCCAGACTCGCCGATCCGGTCAACGAGTCCGGCGAGGAGCGGCTGACCGATGCGACTGAGCGGCTCCTGATGGGAGAAGCCGCTGCTGAGCTCGAACGCCGCGACACCGAGGCCATAGCGTCTGGCCTCCGGAATGTGCAGCACAAAACCGTGCTCCTGCAGCACGGCAAGCAGGTGATAGATCGTGGAGCGAGGGATACCGAGGGCGCTCGCGATCACCGCGGCCGGCACCGGGCCGCGCTGGGTAGACAGGAAACGCAGGATGCGCAGGGTCTGGTCTGCGGCCGGCACCTTGACGGCATGGCCGGAACGCGTGGACCGCTCTAGATCCATGGGAGTCCCGCGTCCATCTGAGCCGCATCCATGTCAGTCCCTCCGGCATCCGGTCTGTGATCCCAGACACATCGTATGCGCATGCTCTGGTGCCATCCGGCAGACCCTCGGCATGCTGGGCCTAGGAACACAAGCCAAGGAGTACGAATGTCAGAACCCCGCATCGTGCGCGCCGCCCGCGGAACGACACTCACCGCGAAGAGCTGGCAAACCGAAGGCCCCCTGCGCATGCTCATGAACAACCTCGACCCCGAGGTCGCCGAGCACCCGGAGAGCCTCGTCGTCTATGGCGGAACGGGCAAAGCCGCCCGCAACTGGGAGGCATACGACGCCATCGTTCGCACGCTGGAAACCCTCGACAGCGACGAGACCCTGCTTGTGCAGTCCGGCAAGCCCGTCGGCGTGTTCCGCACCCACGAGTGGGCACCCCGCGTGCTGATCGCGAACTCCAACCTCGTCGGCGACTGGGCCACCTGGCCAGAATTCCGCCGGCTCGAGGCGCTTGGCCTCACCATGTACGGCCAGATGACCGCCGGATCCTGGATCTACATCGGCACCCAGGGCATCCTGCAGGGCACCTATGAGACCTTCGCCGCCGTCGCTGCCAAGCTGGCGGGCAAGCTTTCTGGCGAACGCGTCAGCACTGCCTCCCTCGCCGGAACCCTCACCCTCACGGGCGGTGCCGGCGGCATGGGCGGCGCACAACCGCTCGCCGTGACCATGAACGAGGGAGTCGTGCTCATCGTCGACGTCGACGAGACCCGCCTCACACGCCGCGTCGAGCACGGCTACCTCGGCGAGATGACCCACGACATCGACGACGCCATTGCCCGCGTGTTGGCCGCCAAAGCCGAGCGCCGGCCGCTGTCGGTGGGCCTGGTCGGCAACGCGGCATCCGTTTTCACCGAGTTGCTTGAGCGACAGGTTCCGATCGACATCGTGACCGACCAGACCAGCGCACACGACCCCCTCTCCTACCTGCCGGAGGGCGTCAGCGTGGCCGAATGGCACGACTACGCCGCCGCCAAGCCAGAAGAATTCACCGACAGGGCCCGCACGAGCATGGCCAAGCAGGTCGCCGCCATGGTGGGATTCCAGGATGCCGGCGCAGAGGTCTTCGACTACGGCAACTCGATCCGCGCCGAAGCCGTGCTCGGTGGCTTCGATCGGGCCTTCGAGTTCCCTGGCTTTGTCCCCGCCTACATTCGCCCGCTCTTCGCCGAGGGCAAAGGGCCATTCCGCTGGGCAGCGCTCTCGGGCGACCCGGCCGATATCGCAGCGACCGACAAGGCAATCGTCGAGCTCTTCCCGCACGACGAGCACCTGCGCCGCTGGATCACCGCTGCCGGAGAGAAGGTGCACTTCGAGGGTCTGCCTGCGCGCATCTGCTGGCTCGGCTACAAGGAGCGCCACCTGGCCGGGCTCAAGTTCAACGAGATGGTCGCCTCCGGCGAGCTGTCGGCGCCACTTGTCATCGGCCGCGACCACCTCGACTCCGGTTCGGTCGCCTCGCCCTATCGCGAAACGGAAGCCATGGCAGACGGCTCAGACGCCATCGCAGACTGGCCCCTCCTGAACGCCCTGCTGAACACCGCTTCAGGGGCCACGTGGGTGTCGATCCACCACGGCGGCGGAGTCGGGATCGGTCGCAGCATCCACGCCGGACAGGTCATCGTGGCCGACGGCACTCCCCTTGCCGCCGAGAAGATCGAACGCGTGCTCACCAACGATCCCGGCACCGGGGTAATGCGTCACGTCGACGCCGGCTACGAACGCGCGGCAGAGGTGGCCCGCGAACGCGGCCTGCGCGTGCCGATGTGGGAATCCTGATCCGGCTGCCATGACGTCTGCCATGACACCTGCCACAGCATCCGCCCTGCTCCTCACCGACATCGGCCTCCTCGTCACGAATGACGCTGCCAGCGGATCTGGCCAGACCGGCGAGATCACGGATGCCGCACTGCTGGTCGAGAACGGCATCGTCACCTGGGTGGGCCCCGCCGCCGCCATCCGCTCCAACACCAGCGCAGCGATCTCGCCGGAAACACTCGCCAGCGCCGAAGTCACCAGCGCACACGGCGCGTGCGTGATTCCCGGCTTCGTCGACAGCCACACCCATCTGGTGTTCGGCGGCGATCGGGCCGCCGAGTTCGAGGCACGTATGTCCGGCCAGGCATATGAGGCGGGCGGCATCCGCTCGACTGTCGCGGCCACCCGCGCCGCCACCGATGCCGAGCTGCTGACCCGCCTGCACGGCTTCGTGGATGAGCTGCTCGAGCAGGGCACCACCACCGTGGAGATCAAGAGTGGCTACGGATTGTCCGTCGCCGATGAGGCTCGACTGGTTCGTCTGGCGTCGATGGTCACCGACGAGGTCACGTTCCTCGGCGCGCACGTCGTGCCCGCCGAGTATGCGGGGCGCCCAGATGACTACGTCGACCTGGTGGTCGGCGAGATGCTGGACGCCTGCGCACCGCACTCGAAGTGGATCGATGTCTTCTGCGAAACGGGTGCCTTCACCGTTGAACAGAGCCGGCGCGTGCTGGAGGCCGGCATCAGGGCCGGCCTCCAGCCCCGCGTGCACGCCAGCCAGCTGGGGCCGGGCGGCGGAGTGCAACTCGCTGTCGAGTGCGGGGCGGCATCCGTTGACCATTGCACGTACCTGACCGATGCCGACGTGGCAGCGCTAGCCGGATCCGACACCGTGGCCACGCTGCTGCCCGGCGTCGAGTTTTCGACCAGGCAGCCCTATCCGGATGCCCGCCGATTGATCGATGCCGGCGTCACCGTTGCGCTGGCCAGCGACTGCAACCCGGGCTCGAGTTTCACGTCGTCGATGGCGTTCTGCATCGCGGTGGCCGTGCGCGACATGGGTATGACGCCGGCAGAAGCCATCTGGGCTGCAACGGCTGGCGGGGCCATGGCTCTCCGCCGCACCGACGTCGGCCGACTCTCCCCCGGCTCTCGCGCCGACCTCGTCGAACTCACCGCGCCGAGCTACGTTCACCTCGCCTACCGGCCGGGCGTTCCGCTCGTCTCCCGGGTGTGGAAGGGCGGCGAGCTGCGCTTCGAACGGCGCGCAGCAAACAGGGTTTAGCGGGCAGCAGGCAGCGGGCAACAGGCAGTGACCCATCCCACTCAGCGCAGCGCGATCCCCGCCGCCACCTCAAGCACGCACAGCGCTGTCAGTCGCACCGTTCGTCCGTCTGCGGCATCCGCTGTCGCATCGACCTCGGCCAGGTCAACGGACTCCACGCGTGCGTCGGCCCCTGCCGCCCTGGCCGCGACGCGCAGCTCGTACGCCGAGATGCCGCCGGGCACAGACGCCGGGCACCCGGGCGCCACCGAGCGGTCGCACACGTCGACATCGAGGTCGACGTGAATCGGTCCGCCGCCTGCCCCCGCGATCTCCAGCGCTTCGGCGAACACGTCAGCCATCGGCCGCCGGTGCAGCTCATCGCGATGGACCACCGTGATGCCGTAGTCGCGCGCGCGATCGGCGTACTCCCGGGAGTTCACGAAGTCGGCGATCCCGATCTGCACGATGCGCCGCCCGTCGAGCCCCGCCTCGACCAGTCGTCGCACCGGGGAGCCGTTGTTGATCCCGTCGCGCAGGTCGTAGTGGGCATCGAGCGTGATGAGCCCAGCGCTCGGCAGCCGCGTGCCCCACGTGCCGAGCGCCGCAGAGACGGTCACCGAGTTGTCGCCGCCGATGGCGACCACCACGTCCGACCAGGCCGCAGCCTCTCCGACGGCCTTTCTGGCCCTCGCCTCCCCGGCCTCCCCATCTGGGTCGTGCACGTTCCCGAAATCCACGATGGTGAGATCGTCGATCGAACGGATGCCGCCCCGATGCCCGCGGTCAGCCATGATCGCGCCTGAATAGCGTGGCAGCACCGCGCGAACGGCATCCGGCGTTGCACCGGCATTCGTCGGAGAGAGCGAAGTGCGCCAGGCCGGCAGGCCGATCAGCGCGAGGTCGATGTGTGCGCCGGCCGGCACGTCAGACGGCGATGGCCAGTTGCCCGTTCGCGGCCAGCGCGCATCGGTTGGCAGCGCGGGGGCGGCCGGAGCGGCCGGAGCGGGCGGACGGTTCGGCTGCGCTGGCGTGGTCACAGCACCGACGCTAGCCGAGCGGATGCCACAGCAACAGGCATCCGCTCACCGCGATGTCTGGCGCACCAGACGTCGCAGGTGCCTCCTCGCGTGGCAACCCTTGAACCGCCAACGGGCCGCGAGTACGTTGAGTGCACGCCAACCCGTGGGGGTGTGAGATGGCAAATCCCGATTTCTCTCTGCTGAGCCAGCGCATCGACGGAGAACTCATCCGCCCTGGCCAACCGAGATACACCGAGGCCAGACGGGTGTGGAACGGTCTGATCGACCGGCATCCGTCTGCCATCCTTCGGTGCACATCCACCTCAGACGTGAGCCAGGGAATCGCGTTCGCGACGGCGAACAGCTTTCCCGTCGCCGTGCGCGGCGGCGCCCACAGCGTTGCCGGCTACGGCACCGTCGACGGCGGCCTGGTTATCGACCTCGCCGCCATGAACGAGGTTCACGTCGATGCCGACAATCGCACGGTGACCGTTGGCGGCGGCGCAACCTGGGGCCAGGTGGATGCCGCAACCCAGCAATTCGGTCTTGCCGTGCCAGGAGGGGTCTTTTCCCGCACCGGCGTCGGCGGACTCACCCTGGGCGGCGGCTACGGCTGGATCCGCAACAAGTACGGACTCAGCTGCGCCAGCCTGCTCGGTGCCGAGCTTGTCACCGCCGATTCCGCTGTGGTGACCACCCACCAGGCGCATCACCCCGATCTGCTCTGGGCGCTCCGCGGCGGCGGCGGGAACGTCGGTGTCGTCACCCGTTTCATCTTTCGGCTGCACCCGGTCGGCCCAGCCGTCTTCTTCCTCTCCGTGATGCACGATGCCCGCGGAGATGGCGGTGTTCGCGGGCTCAAGGCATTCCGTGAGTTCTGCTCTCGAGCCCCGGATGAGATCGGCCTGGCTGCATCCCTCGGCGTTGTCCCCGCTGACGCAGAGGGCTTCTCGGCCGAGATGACCGGCATCCCATTCATCGGCTTCGCCGGGGTTTTCGTGGGCGATCCGGTCATCGGTGAACGGCTGCTCCAACCGCTCCGCGAGTTCGGCATCCCGCTGCGTGATGCCTCAGCGGTCATGCCGTACACCGAGGTGCAGCAGGTCTTCGACGACGACTACCCGGAGGGAGACCGCTACTACTGGAAATCCCTGCACGTGAATCGCCTCGACGACGCGGCACTCGGCCTGCTGGCCCAGGCGGGCGCGAACACCGTGTCAGACCTCAGCACGATCGATGTGATGCACCTCTCTGGGGCAGCCCGCCGACCGATCGACGGCGCACTGCCGGCAACGCCGGCATCGTTTCTGGTCAACGCCGAAGCGAACTGGACCGAATCGCGCGCTGATGCCGCAAACATTGCCTGGGCTCGCGCACTGGTCGACGCACTCCACCCGTTCTCGACCGGCAGTGGCTATCTGAACTTCGCCGGCCTGCAGGAAGAAGGCGATGAACTCATCCGCTCATCGTTCGGGCCGAACTATGCGCGTCTGGCGCGGATCAAAACCGAATGGGATCCGCACAACGTCTTCCGGCTCAACCAGAACGTGCCGCCGAGCCCGCGGCACAGATGATCCTCCTCAACCGACGCAGAAAACGGGGAGAGCGTCGGTCGAGGAGAGCTGGGTCAGCGCGCGACAGACGCCGCGAACCAGGTCGTGATCGTCGTCGGGTGCGTGATCGCGGTGCCAACGACCACAGCGAACGCTCCGGCGTCGATGCATGCGGATGCCTGGGCCGGCGTGTGCACGCGGCCCTCGGCGATCACCGGGATCGGCAGGGCGGCGGCGAGTTCCCGCAACACCTCGAGGTCTGGCCCATCGGTCTTCGGGCGCTCGCCCGTATAGCCGCAGAGGGTCGTACCGACACAGTCGGCTCCGGCCTCATAGGCGGCGATTCCGTCTGCCACTGAGCCGACATCCGCCATGACAAGTGCGGTCGTCTCCGCGTGCAGGCGGGCGATGGTCTCGGCCAGGGTCAGCCCGTCAGGTCGCGGACGGCGGGTGCCGTCGATCGCGACGATCTCCGCACCGGCGGCGACGACGGCCAGCGCATGCTCAAGCGTCGGGGTGATGAACACGGGGTCGTCCCCGTCTTTCCACAGGCCGATCTGTGGCAGCGAGACACGCTCGTGAATCAAGCGGATGTCGTCAATCCCCTGCGCGCGGATTCCCACGGCACCGCCGCGCACGGCAGCCTCCGCGATCTGCGTCATGGTCTCCGGGTGGCGCATGGGCTCATCCGGGTAGGCCTGGCACGAGACGATGAGGCCGCCTTCGAGGGCGGCGAGGTTCTGCAGAGTCATTCGGAAAGTCCATTCACGATGGTGAGGGGTGCGGCAACGACGGGGTAGGCATCCGCTGCCGTGATAAGTGAAGCGGCACCGACGATCGCCGAGTCAGCGCCCAGCGCTGTCGGCACGATGCGGCAGTCGGACAGGAGCCCCATGGCTTCGGCGCGTGCGTTGTCCACGACCACATCCCACCAGCGCGGCCCTGCGGCGGCAAGACCGCCGCCGACGATGACGACGTCGGGGTCGAGGCTGTTGATGAGGCCGCCGATCACGCGGCCCAGTGCCGTTGCCGCGATGGTGATGACATCCGCGGCCACCGCGTTGCCGGCGTCAGCCCTGGCGAAGACGTCGCGAGTGTCAGTGACAGGACCGGCAACGGTTCCGCCGCCCCGACGAATGTACGCCTCAAGGATGGCAGGGCCGGATGCGATGGCTTCGAGGTGGCCGACCCCTCCACACGAGCAGGCGATGCCGATGGCCTCTTCGGCCGGAACATGGCCGTAGTGGCCTGCCGCACCATGGCGGCCGGACTGCAACACGCCATCCACGATGAGCGCGCCGCCGATCCCGGTGCCCGCGGCGATGACGAGCACGGTGGGCTCACCGCGCCCTGCACCCAGGATCGCCTCGCCGATCGCGTGCGCATGCACGTCGTTGACGGTGGCAACCGGCATGCCAAGTCGGCGTTCGATCTCGTCTCCGAGCAGCGTGCCTGCCCAGCCGGGCAGCGAGTTCGTCGCTGCCCGCACAGAGCGGCTGACCGGGTCGATCACGCCGGCCGCACCAATTCCGCAGCCGGCGATTGCGGCGCCGGGTGCGGAATCGATGAGACTCGATGCGAGATCGACGATCGTCTGCAGCACGGCCTCAGCACCGGATGCCGCAGGCGTTGGAGCCGACACCCGACGGATGACGGTGCCGGCCATATCGACGAGTCCTGCCGCCGTCTTGGTCCCGCCGAGATCGACGCCGATTGTGAAGGTCATCGCACCAAGAGGCCCGCGCGGTCGACGATCGACTGGATGCGCTCGACGGTCTCGCCGGTGAGGGCGGGAACGGGAGGCGACATGCGGTTCGTCGAGATGATGCCCTGGTGAGCAAGGGCGGTCTTGAACGCGCCGAGGCCCGCTGCTTCGCCGCTGACGCCGGACGCCTGGAAGACGATCTCGAACAGCTCTGCCAGCTCATCCTGGATGCGACGCACGGCATCCCAGTCGCCGGCCTTCGACGCGGCGAAGAGGTCGACGTAGCGCTTCGGGTCGACGTTGCCGAGGCCGGGGACAACGCCGTCTGCGCCGAGGAGCAGAGCACCGTCAACGACGAGTTCGTGGCCGGTGAACACGACCAGCGGGCTGCCGGCTGCGCGGTTCGCCATGACGAGGCGGCGGAATCCGACGTCGTCGCCGCTGGAATCCTTGACACCCGCGATGACGCCCTCGGTGCCGAGGCGCACGAGCATCTCGTGACCGAGCTTGTTGTGCACGCGCACCGGAACGTCGTACGCGAAGATCGGCAGCACGGTCGAGGCCGCGATCAGGCGGAAGTGCGCCTCGATCTCCGCCTGGTTCGGCAGCGTGTAGAACGGAGCCGTCGCAACGATAGCGTCGACGCCGGCTTCTTCGGCCAGGCGGATCTGGCCGATGACGCGGGCGGGGGTCATGTCGTTGACGCCGGCCATGATCTTGACGCGGCCGGCGGCGATGCGCACGCTCTCGCGCATGATGACAACGCGGTCGGCGTCGGACAGGAATGCGACCTCGCCTGAGGAGCCCAGCACGAAGAGACCGTCAACGCCGCCGTCAATGAGGTGGTTGACGAGACGCTCGAAGGATACGAGATCGATGGCGCCGTCAGCCGTGAGTGGCGTGACTACGGGTGGGACGACTCCGCCGAAAGTGGGTGCAGACATGGAATTTAGCTCCTGAATTCTGTTAGTTATGGACGAGAAGGCTGGGGGCCGCACCGAGAAGCGTGCGGGTGTATGGATCGGTCGGATTCGAGAAGACCTGCTCAGCAGGGCCTTCTTCAACCACGCGACCTGACTTCATGACGACAATGCGATCAGACACGTAACGCACCGTCTGGATGTCGTGGGAGATAAAGGCCATCCCGAGGTTGAGGCTCGTCTTCAGGTCGCTCAACAGGTTGAGGATCTGGGCACGAACCGACACATCAAGCGCACTTGTCGGTTCGTCGGCGACGATGATGTCGGGGGCGAGGGTGAGCGCCCTGGCGATGGCAACGCGCTGGCGCTGTCCGCCGGACACCTGGCCGGGAAAGACCTCGCTCGTCGACGCCGGCAGCCCGACGAGGTGGAGCAGCTCCCGCACGCGGGACTCACGCTGCGCCGGCGTACCGATGCCGTGCACCTTGAGCGGGTCCATCAGCACGTCGTGCACGGTCATGCGGGCGTTCAGGGCTGTGGACGGGTCCTGGAAGATGATCGACACCGACTTGCCATACGCCGTGGCGGTTGCGTGGTCGCGCTTGACAATGTTGTTGCCCTTGAACGACACGGTTCCGCTTGTCGGCGCCTGGAGGCCAACCATCACGCGGGCGAGGGTCGACTTTCCGCAGCCGGACTCCCCCACAATGCCGATGGTCTCGCCGCGGTTCAGCGTGAGGCTCACGCTGTTGACCGCGTGCACCTTGTCGCGCTTGAACAGGGTTCCGGTGCGTGCGGTGTGGATGACGTGGATGTCGTCGAGCCGCAGGATTTCGCTGCTGGTGGTCATCGTGCGGTCTCCAGTTCTTCATCCGGTGCCAGGAGGGCATCGTCGTGGGTGGACACAAAGTGCACCGTTCCGGGGATCGCCCGAAGTTCTGGACGTTCGGCTCGCACGGCATCGCCGGACAGCGATCGAGGGGCAAACCGGTCGCCGGTGGCAAAGTCACGCGGCGACGGGACGGTGCCCGGAATCTGGTGCAGGCGGGTCGCGCCGTCTTCGATCGACAACACCGAGCCGAGCAGGCCACGCGTGTACTCGTGGCGCGGGCTCGTCAGCAGCTGTGTCGTCGGCGCGGATTCCACCACCTGGCCGGCGTACATCACCGTGATGCGGTGAGCGAGCTCAGCGACCAGCGCGAGGTCGTGGCTGACGAACACCATGGCGAAGCCGAGCTTCTCGCGAAGGTCGTTGAGCAGGTCGATGACCTGCGCCTGCACCGTCACGTCGAGGGCCGTTGTCGGCTCGTCGGCGACGATGAGCTTCGGGTCGCGGGTGAGTGCCATGGCGATCAACACGCGCTGGCGCTGTCCGCCAGACAACTCGTGCGGGTAGCTCTTCAGGGTGCGCTCCGGATCGAGGCCCACGAGTTCGAGCAGTTCGACAGCGCTGCGGGTACCGCCGCGCTTGATGAGCTGGCCGAGCTGGGTACGCACCAGCATCGACGGGTTGAGCGAGCTCAGGGCATCCTGGTAGACCATGGCCATCTCATGTCCGAGGAGTGCCTGGCGTTCCTTCTTCGGCATGGTCAGCAGGTCGCGACCCTCGAAGAGGATCTGGCCCGTGATCTCAGCCGTGTCAGGCAGCAGGCCCATGATGGCCAGGCTGGTGATGCTCTTGCCGCAGCCGGACTCGCCGACCAGCGCCATCGTTTCTTCTGGGCGAACAGAGAAGCTCACGTTGTCGACGACGGCGATGTCACCGTGTCGCTTCGGGAAGCGGATGCTGAGGTTCTTCACCTCGAGCAGCGGAGCAGCATCGCCGGTGTACACGAGGCGGTCGGTGCGGCTGAGCTCGATGGCCCGCAGCTGGGCCAGGTGCACCTCGAGCGGAACGGATGCCGCGGCGAGCTGCACCGGCGACACGATCTCGTCGGTGGCGCTGTCGGCCAGAGACACGGCGGCGACGGCCTTGGAGTTCTTCGCGGCCGGCTTCACCAGCGCGTCGGTGAGGCCCTCGGCGAGGATGTTCAGCGACAGCACCGTGAACAGGATGAGCATGCCGGGGAAGAACGTTGCCCACCAGCCACCGCTCAGCAGTAGGTTGCGGCCGGAGGAGATGATGTTGCCCCATGAGGGTGCTGGATCCTGCACGCCGGCGCCAATGAAGGAGAGGCTGGCCTCGAAGACGATCGCGTCGGCCACGAGCACCGTGACGAACACCATGATGGGGGCCGCACAGTTGCGGGCGACGTGCCAGATGAGGATGTGCGGGAGCCTGGCACCCATCACGCGCTCTGCCGAGACATAGTCTTCGCCGAACTGCGCCATGACGTTGGCCCGCACGATGCGTGCGATCTGCGGAACGTAGAGGAACGCGATCGTGCAGATGAGGATCGGCAGGTCTTTACCGAAGACGGCAACGAAGACGATCGCCAGTGCGATACCGGGGAACGACATGATGATGTCGAGGATCCGCATGATGGTTTCGCTCACCCACCGTGAGGCGGTTGCCGCGATCGAGCCGATGATCGCTCCGGCGATCAGTGCAAGCGACGTCGCGCCGAGGCCGATGGCGAGCGAGTACCTGGCTCCATACAACAAGCGGGAGAAGATGTCGCGGCCATTGCGGTCGGTTCCGAACAGGTGCTCCCACGAGGGCGGCTGGGCCGGAATCCCCGATTTGAGCGGATCGAACGGGGCGATGAGTGAGGCGAAGATCGCCACGAGGACGATGAGGCAGAAGAAGGCAAGGGCAATCTTCGAGCCGATGGGCATGGCGCCGAAGCGCTGGGCAGGGACGCTCAAGCGGTCGCTGAGTGATCGACGCATCGTTACACCGTCCGAATTCGTGGGTTGATGAGCAGGTACAGCATGTCGACGATGATGTTGACGATCACAAATGCGAGGGCAACGGTCAGGGTCACGCCCTGCACCAGGTTGATGTCGTTGTTCGTCACGCCGTTGAGGATGAGCTTGCCCATTCCAGGCAGGTCGAAGATGACCTCGATGACGACGGCGCCACCGATGAGGTAGCCGACGCGCAGGCCGAGCACCGTCACGGGGGTGATGAGCGCGTTGCGCAACACGTTGCGGCTCACGACGACGCTGCGCGGCAAGCCGCTGCCGATGGCGGTTCGCACGTAGTCGCGGTCAAGCTCTTCGACCATCGAGGTGCGCACAACACGGGTGAGGGATGCTGCGACGGGGATACCGAGAGAGATGGCCGGCAGGATCATGGTGCCGAACCATCCGCTGAACGAATCCGTGATGTTCACGTAGCCGCCGGTCGGGAACCAGCCGAGGCCCAGTGCGAAGTTCTGGATGAGCAGGATCGCGAGCCAGAAGGACGGCACGGCGATTCCGGCGATGGAGACCACGCGAATGATCTGGTCTGGCCAGCGGTCGCGGTACAGCGCTGCGGTCACACCAAGCGTGAGCGAGAGGATAACGGCGATCAGCAGACCGAGCATGGTCAGCTGCACGGTCAGCGGGAAAGCTGAGCCGATGAGGGTGGTCACCTGGCTCGCCGGCGGAACGGTGACGCCCAGGTTTCCCTGGACGAGGTTGGCCAGGAAGGTGACGTAACGAACGATGAGCGGATCGTTGAGACCCGCGTCGTCGCGATACGCCTCACGGGCGGCCTCTGATGAGCTCTCACCAAGAGCGTTGATAGCCGGATCTCCCGGCGCGAGTTGCATAACGAAAAAGACGAGGGCTGTGATGCCCAGGATCATAATCGGGAGCACGGCGATTCGTCGGGCCATGAGCCTGAGAAGGGCGGTCACAATTGTCTCCTCAAAGAAGAAAAGAGGGGGCCGGCCACACAGCCGGCCCCGTTTGGATTACTACGCCGTGCGTGCGACGTCGAGGAAGGACAGACCGGTGAACGACACCGGCGAGAAGCCGGAGACGGCGTCCTCGTTCCAGGCGGTCGGCAGCTTCCTGTGCACGAGCGGGTAGACAGGGCACTCCTCAGCGATGAGGTTGAATGCCTTGCCCCACAGCTTCTTCTGCTCGTCGGCGTCAGAGGTGGCCATCGCGTCATCGAGGTAACCGGTCAGCGTCTTGAACTCAGCTGATTCGGCCCAGCGGTAACGCTTGGACGGCCAGACCGTCGCAGCGCCGTACCACCAGCGCAGCAGCAGGTCAGCGTCGTTGCCGAACACCGACGGGTCGCCGGGAGCGACCATGACGGTGTAGTTGCCCTCGTCAACGATCTTGTACTGCGCGCCAGACTGGTTGCTGTCGATCGTGGTCGCAATGCCGGCGGCGTCAAGGTCTTCCTTGATCAGCGGCAGAACGTCCTTCACCCAGCTGGTGTCGGTCGCCAGCAGGGTGATCGACAGGCCGTCGACGCCGGCAGCGGCCAGCAGCTTCTTGGCCTTGGCCAGGTCGTACGTGTAGGTCGTCTTGGCCTTCTGGTACGACGGGTGCTCCTTCTGCAGGTAGCTGGTGGCCGCGGTGGCCTGGCCAAGCATGCCCGTGTTGATGAGCTTGTCGTAGTCGATCGCGTAGCGGAACGCCTGGCGAACGCGCTTGTCGTCGAACGGGGCCACAGAGGTGTTGAACATCATGAACAGCTGACCGAACGACTGCACTGACTCAACCTTGACGTCCTTCGACAGCGAGGCGACGTCGATGTACGGCACGTCTTCGATGGCCTGCACACGACCGGACTGCACGGCGGTGACGCGAGCAGCGGCATCCGAGAGCAGGTTCCAGGTCATTGCCGCGGCCAGTGCCGGGCGTGAGCCGGTGTAGTCGTCGAAGCGCTCGAACGTGATCTTGTCGTCCTTGACGGCCGACAGCATCTTGTACGGGCCTGTACCGGTCGGCAGGGAGTCGAAGGCGACCTTGTCGGCTTCGACCAGTGCCTTGGGTACGACCTTGACGACGGAGATGCGCTCGAGGGCCAGGGCGGTCTCCTGCTTGAGCGTGATCTCGACCGTGGTCTCGTCGACCTTGGAGATCGACTCGATGAACGGCAGGAAGGTCAGGTACAGCGATGCGTTTGCCGGGTCGAGCACGCGCTGGAAGGAGAAGACGACGTCGTCTGCCGTTACCGGAGTGCCATCGTGGAAGACCGCGCCGTCGCGCAACGTTGCGGTGACGGTCTTTCCCTTGACGGTCGGAAGCTCGCCGGCCAGTGCCGCGTAAACCTCACGCGTGACGGGGTCGAGTTCGACGAGGCCTTCGAGTACGTGCCAGTTGGCGGCCACGGCAACAGCGCCGGTGGTCGTCATCGGGTCAAAGCCGGTGGAAAGCGCGTAGGAGATACCCGCCTCAATGGTGCCGTTCTTGTCAATGCTGGTGCCGGCGTCGCTGGGCGCTGCAACGCTGTTCGTCGACGCTGGGCCACTGCAGGCGGCAAGAGTTGCCACCAAACCCATGGCGCCTGCGGCCTGAAGGAAGACGCGACGGCTAGTCTTCCCCTGAAGTGCTTCTTGGAGCATCGGATTGCCTCTCGTTAAGATTCGGAAAGCTAAATCGGACGTCAGACGTCCTACGTGCTAAATTGAAAGCTATACATACTCGAGTGAAAGGTCAAGCGGGGGTTGCCACTATGAACATCTCGAAAACAGGAGTTTTCACCTCCGAAACATCCCGGAAACGCAGCTCCGTGACCGACCAGATAAAAGACTTCATTCTGACCAAGGGTCTGAAGTCCGGCGACCTGATGCCGACAGAGGCAGAAATCTGCGCTGAACTGGGCGTAAGCCGATCGAGCGTCCGCGAGGCCATCCGGACTCTTGCCGCACTCGACATCGTGGAAGTGAAGCACGGCTACGGAACCTATGTCGGGCAGCTCTCACTCGCTCCCCTCGTCGAAGGACTCGTCTTTCGCGGCGTACTCCGTCCACAGGACGACTTCGCTGCCCTCCGTGAGGTCATCGAGGTGCGAGAGGCTCTCGACCTCGTCATGGCACCCCAGATCATCGCGGCACTGCACGGCAACTCCGACGAGGTCCTGAAGGACCTCGTGTCGACGATGGTGACCAAATCTGAGACTGGCACCAGCTTCGCCGAAGAAGACCTGGCCTTCCACACCCGCCTGCTCGATTACCTCGACAACACCCTGGTCGGACAGCTTGTGACGGCATTCTGGGAGATCAACACCGTGCTCTACCCAAAGCTCGGCATCGCGCCGGCGGCGGACATCGATGACACGGCACGCGCTCATGGCGCCATGCTCGACGCTGCGATTGCCGGCGACCTCGACGCCTACAAAGAGGCTGTCGTCGCTCACTACCAGCCGCTCCGCCGATCCCTGGAAAAAGTGGCGCGGCAAAGCGCCGGCAGCTAGCCCGCTGCGATTTCCCGACGCGCGACGTCGAGCACCAGCTGCAGGTCGTCGACCCCGCCGCCTTCATGGCCGTTGAAGGCCCAGACCGCAATCTCCTTCTGGCCCGCGTAGGCGTTGTAGGCGCCGAACACGGTTGAGGGTGGGCAGATCGGGTCCATCAGCGCCGCCGAGAGCGTCACGGGCGCCGTGGCGCGGGTGATGAAATTGACCCCGTCGAAGTACGACAGGGTGTCAAGCACGGCATCCGTCCTGTCCCTGTACCAGGACAGGTAGTTGGCGATCTCCTTGTACGGGTCCCTGTCGGTGATCATGATCGCGCGCGGGAAGTCGCAGAGAAATGGCACCAGCGCCGCGACCGCGCGGAGGCCTGGCACGAGCCCGCCGACAGCAAGCGCGAGTCCACCGCCCTGGCTGATACCGGTGACCATGGTGCGTGCCGCGTCGGTGAACGCCAGCTCTGCGACGGCGTCGACCAGACGCACTGCATCCACGATCAGGCGCCGGTAATAGTAGGTCTCCCGCGACTCGATTCCGCGGGTGAGGAACCCGGGAACCTGCGGCCCTGAGCCCGCCAGGTCTGGGGTGCTCCCCCGCGATCCGCTCCACGCCTGGCCGCGGGTGTCGAGCTCAACGTGGGCGTATCCAGCGGATGCCCAGAGCAGGTTCTCAATCGCGTCACCTCTGCCGCGGCCGTAGCCGTGGAATTGCACGATGGTGGGGATGGCATCCGTTGTGCCGGCCGGCACCCGGAGCCATGCCTTGATCCGCTCACCCTCGTAGCCAGAGAACGTGAGGTCGTAGACGTCGAGTGTCGCAAGGCCTGCGTCAACGCGGGTCAGCTCGATGTCGAGCGGGAAGCGCCTCGACGAGGCAAGAGTCTCCGCCCAGAACGCGTCGAAGTCAGACGGATCAACCTGCGCGCTGCGGTAGTCGCGCAGCTCGGATTCCGGCAGATCTAACAGCATGGCAGTGCCCTTTCGTACGTCGGTGAGTGCGGAGCGAGCGCCTAGCGAACCGTGTTGCGCAACGTGCCGATCTCGGGGATCGTGATGGCGACCGTGTCGCCAGACGTAACGACGGCTGCCGTGTTCGGCGAGCCGGTCATGACAACGTCGCCGGGCTCCAGCGTCATCCAGCGGGTGACGTACACGAGGGTCTCGACGACCCTCGACGGCAGGTTGAAGGTGCCGGAGCTGGCGACGATCTCCCCGTTGACCTCGACGATGATCTCGACGTTCTCAGGGTCGGCGATCTCTGTCTCGATCCAGGAGCCGAGCGGGGTGTAGTTGATGCCCGACTTGCTCTCGAAGTTCTTGTTGTCGATCGCGTTGCGGTCGCCGCTCGTGACGTCGTTCACGATCGTGTAGCCGAGCACGTGCTCCAGCGCGTTGTCGACGGTGAGGCGCGACGCCGTTGTCCCGATGACGACGGCCAGTTCGCCCTCGACCACCACGGTGCCGGCATCGGGCTGCAGCACGATCTCATCACCGTCGGCCCCGACGGTGCGCACCGACTTGAGCCAGGCCTGGATGGGAAGAGTGGCATCCGGGTCAGCGTTGTGGCCGATTCCGACGACGAGGCCAGGGGTGGTGGTGCGTGCGATCTTCACGAGAATGGGCCTTTCGGAACAGGGCGGTGCCCGTCGATGACGAGGTCGACAGCGAGGTCGAGAGCGAGGTCGACACGAGGACGTATGACGTCATACTACTGCACGTCTGTGACCCGAGAGGCGACGGATGCCTGAGACCTGGTCACCCGCGGTGTCGGCTGCTCGTCATCCAGCAAGGCGTCGCGAATGATGCGCCGCGGGTCGTACTGGGCCGGGTTCAGCTTCTTCCAGTCGACCTCGTCGAACTCAGGGCCCATCTCATCCCGCAGGCGCTCCTTGGCGCCACTGGCCATCTCCTTCGCCTTGCGGACGAAGCGTCCGAGCATGGCCGCGTAGTGCGGGATCCGCTCTGGACCGATCAGGAAGGCCGCGATGATCACGATGAGGATGACCTTCTCGAACGTCAATCCGAACATGGCAGTACCGCACCTTTCTTTGGCAGGCCGGTCTCTGTTGCAGTCACAGGATGCCGGCCAGTTCTGCGTCGATCCGCTCGGAGATCTTCCGCACGCGCCTGTCGTGGATCCATGCAATGAAGGCGGCGACGAAGTACAGGCAGATCATCGGGACAGCGAGCATGAACATCGACATCACGTCAGCGGCGGGAGTGGCGATGGCCGTGAAGATGATCACGACGAGGATCGCGATGCGCCAGGAACTGAGGATCGATTTCGCACTCAGTACCCCGGCGAAGTTCAGCAGCACCAGGAACACCGGCAACACAAAGGCGATACCAATGGCGACCACGAGCTTCAGCACGAAGTCGTAGTACCCCTTCGCGCTGATGATCGCGGCGGAGTCCGACGGTGCGAATGAGGTCAGCAGTGCGACCATATTGGGCAGTACGAACCAGCCGGCGGCACACCCAGCCAGGAACAGCGGTACCGCGGAGGCCACGAAGGCGATCGCGAACTGCTTCTCCCTGCGCTTCAGACCCGGCACGAAGAATGCCCAGATTTGGTAGAGCCAGATCGGTGACGAGATGACGATGCCGACGGTGATCGCGATCTGCATGCGCAGGTCGAATGCTTCAGAGATCGTGGTGAAGTTCAGCTCAGAGGTGCGGCCCTGGGCCTCAGCGATCCGCCCAATCGGCACGCGGAGCGCCTCAAGCACGAACTCGGAGGCCATCCACCCCACGACGGCGCCCAGCACGATTCCAATGGCGGCCCGTACGAGCCGCTTCCGAAACTCGATGAGATGGCTTCCGAGCGACATCTTCTTGTCGCGGTCAGCCTTCTCACGCGTCAGGGTGGCCACAGTGGGTTAGGACTGCGTGGTGGTTACGTGTGACGACACGACGGATGCCGGCGCGACGGGTGCCGGCACGACGGGCTCAGCGGCATCCGCTGCGTCGTCGTCCTTCAGCGTCTTCACTTCGCTCTTGAAGATGCGCATCGACTGGCCGACGCTGCGGGCGAGGCCGGGGAGCTTGGGTGCGCCGAACAAAAGCAGGACAATCGCCAGGATGATGACCATGTGCCATCCGGTGAGGTTTCCAAGCATGATGCGCCTCTCGTACATAGTGACTAGGGAATCGCTGTGTTCAGCTTCTGACGTTATGCGGGTGATGGTATAACGTCTGACGTCATACGCTACTGGAAATCGGCACGTTTGCAAGAGGCAGACCGGGAATGGCCTCCCCACTCCCCATTCCGCGCGTCATCTGCAATCCTCGATCAAGCGAGAATGCTGAACGGCGCCGGACGTTGACCGGTCAGATGGCAAGCGAGGGAGACATACACGTGAGTACGCCGGCTGTGACCGAAGGGCGCCAACCGCCGCGCTTTCCGCGCCTCAGGCGCATCCTTCCGTCGCGCACCGGCATCGCCAACAGCGAGAAGACCGCCGCGGCCCTGCTCCTGCTCTTCACCGTCATCGCCGTCGTGTGGGCGAATTCGGCCTGGGCTGAGACCTACCAGCAGTTCTGGAGCGCGCCGATCGACCTGCGCGTGGGAGACGTCAGCGTCGCACTCACCTTTCGCGGGCTCGTCAATGACGCGTTGATGGCGTTCTTCTTCTTCACCGTCGGACTCGAGGTGAAGCATGAGTTTGTCGTCGGCGAGCTGACCGACCGGTCGCGCGCGCTTGTCCCCGTGGTTGCAGCCATCGCAGGACTGCTCGTGCCTGCCGGCATCTTTCTGCTCATCAATCCACAGGGGGCGAATGCTCACGCCTGGGGCGTCGTCATCTCCACCGACACCGCGTTCCTCGTTGGCGCGCTGGCGATTGTCGGCCCGAAGTTCCCGGCCAGACTGCGCGTGTTCCTGCTCACGCTCGCTGTCGTCGACGACATCGGTGCCCTCAGCGCCATCGCGATCTTCTACACGGATGACCTTCGGCTCGTGCCGCTGATCGTGGCGCTCGGCCTGCTGGTGCTCATCGCGCTGGTGCGGTATCTGCCCGCTGGCGGCAGCGGACCGGCGTACACGATCCTCGCTGTCGCGCTGTGGTTCGCCCTCTACGCGGCGCACGTCCATCCAACGCTGGCCGGTGTGGCCGTCGCCCTGCTCATCCCGGTCTTCCCTCCCAGGCGCGGGGCCGTCGAACGTTCGCTGGAGCTTGCGACGGCCTTCCGGCAGTCACCGAACCCGGCTTACGCGCAGGCGGCGACGCGCAGCCTCCGCGATTCGCTTTCGATCAATGACAGGCTGCAGGCGGACTACGCGCCGTACGTCACGTTCCTGGTGCTCCCGATCTTCGCCCTCGCCAACGCCGGGGTGCGGCTCGACGGCCCAACCCTCGCCGCCGCGCTCACCTCTCCGCTGAGTTGGGGCATCGTTGCCGGGCTCGTGGTCGGCAAGTTCATCGGCATCGCCGGCGCCACAGCCGGCCTCCGCGCACTCGGGCTCGGGCAGCTGGCGCCCGGCCTGAACCTCGGTCGCATCGCTGGTGGCGCTGCCCTCTCCGGCATCGGATTCACCATCGCCCTCTTCATCGTCGACATTGCGATCGACGATCCGGAGCTGCAGGATGAGGCCCGCGTTGGTGTGCTCGCGGCATCCGTCATCGCGTTCTTCCTCGGGTGGGCGCTGTTTCGCATCGTCGATCATGTCCGCCCGCCCATGGCGATCGGCGGCACCCTGGCTCGCCCCGTCGACCCGGCCAGGGATCACATTCGTGGTCCAGCGGATGCCCCGCTCACCCTCGTGGAATACGGCGACTTCGAGTGCCCGTTCTGCAGCAGGGCAACCGGAACCATCGATGAGGTGCGTGCGCACTTCGGCGCGGAGCTGCGCTACGTGTGGCGCCACCTGCCGCTTGAACGGGTGCACCCGCACGCGACGGAATCGGCCAGGGCCAGCGAGGCTGCGGCCCTGCACGGCAAGTTCTTCGAACTGGCTCCCGTGTTGTTTGCGAACCAGGACGACCTCGAGTTCGATGACCTCGTGCGCCATGCCGCCGACGTCGGACTCGACGTCGACACGTTCATCGATGACATGCGGTCGGCACGGGTGATCAATCGCGTGCAGGACGACGTGCTGGATGCCGAGGTCATGGACCTGCACTCGACGCCAACCTTCTTCATCGGCGAGACACGTCACCACGGGCCATACGACGCTCCGGCGCTGATCAAGGCGCTCACCGAGTTGCGTGAGAATGACGGCAGCGGCGCTGGCGCCAGCACCGGCACGAGCGTCTAAGCGAACGCATTCACTCCGGTGAGTTGTGCCGCGTACTCCCAGAGCCTGGCCGCGTCATCCGTGTCAATGGCGTGGGCGTTGACGCCGGCGACCCTGGCGTCCGGACTTCCGGTCACCGTCAGCTCTGCAATGTCGCAGTCTTCGCAATAGACGCCGCCCATCCCGGCGAGCATCGGTGCGGTGGCGGCCCAGACAGAGGTCGCCGCTCCCTGCTCCGGTGATTTGAACCGTTCATTCACCGTGCCGTCTTCTGTCATCCAGCCGGCCGCGACCATCTCTTCGCGCGGCAGGTGACGCTGGAGCTCTGTCATGATCCCGCCAGGGTGCACGGCGAAGGCACGCACCCCGAACTCGGCGCCGAGCGCGTCAAGCTGCACGGCGAGCAGGCTGTCTGCGGTCTTCGCCTGGCCATAAGCGAGCCATTTGTCATAGCCCGTGGTGAACTGCGGGTCATCGAAGCGGATGCCGGACAGCTTGTGACCCGTCGACGACAGCGACACCACCCGGGCACCGGTCCCCGCGGCGAGCGCCGGCCACAGCAGGTTTGTGAGCACGTAGTGCCCAAGGAAGTTGATGGCGAACTGCGATTCCCAGCCATCCCCTACCCGCGCCTGGGGAGACGCCATAATCGCTGCATTGTTGATCAGGATGTCGAGGCTTGTGCCAGTGGCGAGGAACCGCTCCGCGAAGGCGCGCACCCCATCAAGGTCAGCGAGGTCGAGCTCATCGACGGCGACCTCAGTCAATCCGCGGGCGTCGAGGGCAGCCCTGGCCACCTCGGGGCGGCGGGCAGGCACGATGACGGTGGCGCGGGCATCCGTCAGCGCAGCGACGGTCTCGAGTCCCAAACCGGAGTAGCCGCCGGTGACGATTGCCACTTTGCCAGCGAGATCGATGCCGTCGAGCACCTCACTCGCCGTGCTGTGCGCGTCAAACCCGGACCGGATACGGTGCTGCGGAGTGTTCATTGAGCGAGTGTAATCCCAGGGGATCACACATCGCCCTAATCCGGACAGCACCGTATCCGGACAGCAGTGTGCCCCGTGTGCAATAATCTGCGTATGAATGCAGATACGCAGGCTGCGGATGTTCTCATCGACAATGAATACGTCGATCTGGCCGTCGACGTGTTCGCCATGCTTGCCGATGCCACCCGGGTTCGGCTCATCCTGGCCCTCCGCGACGACGAGATGTCGGTCAACAACCTGGCAGACATCATCGGCAAGTCACCGGCTGCCGTCTCCCAGCACCTGGCGAAGATGCGGCTGGCCCGCATCGTGACCACGCGCCAGGAGGGCACCCGCGTCTTCTACCGGCTGGCCAACGAGCACGTCAGCCAGCTCGTGGCCGATGCCATCTTCCAGGCAGAGCACTCACTGGGCGGCATCCCCCGCCACCATCACCCCGCATAGTCCTCTCAAGAGACGGATGCCGACCATGAGCACTGCACCGCACACGCATGGACACGACGGCGAACACGAGCACTCGACACATCAGCACGAGCACGAGCACGAGCACGAGCACGAGCACGAGCACGAGACACACCAGCACACTCACCCCGCCGGCATCCGCGGCTTCTTCCACGGCCTGTTCGTACCGCACAGCCACGACGCGGCAGACTCGATCGACGACGCCATGGAGTCAAGCAGTCGCGGCATCCGCGCCGTCAAGGTCAGCCTGCTCGCGCTTGGCGTCACCGCGATCCTGCAGCTGCTCATCTTCGCGGCCAGTGGCTCCGTCGCCCTCCTGGCCGACACCATCCACAATTTCTCCGACGCCCTCACCGCTATCCCCCTGTGGATCGCCTTTGTGCTCGGCAGGCGCGCGGCCTCGCGCCGCTACACCTACGGCTTCGGCCGCGCAGAAGATCTCGCCGGCCTGTTCATCGTGGCGATGATCGCCTTCTCCGCCGTGCTGGCCGGCTACGAATCCATCGTGCGCCTGTTCAACCCGCAGCCGCTCACGAATCTCGGCTGGGTGCTGGCCGCCGGAGTGATCGGGTTCGCAGGCAACGAGCTCGTCGCGATCTACCGCATCCGGGTTGGCCGCCAGATCAAGTCGGCGGCGCTGGTCGCCGATGGCATGCACGCCAGAGCGGATGGCTTCACCTCGCTGGCCGTCGTCATCGGCGTCATCGGCGTGTGGCTCGGTTTCCCGCTCGCAGACCCGATCATCGGCCTGGTGATCACCGCGGCGATCGTCGTCCTGCTGTGGGGCACAGCCCGTGACATCGGGCGACGCCTGCTCGATGGCGTCGATCCAGCCCTCGTGGATCGCGCAGAGGCGACCCTGCTCACGGTGCCGGGTGTCGCGGGAGTCAACGCTGTTCGCCTGCGCTGGAGCGGCCATCGCCTCCATCTCGCTGCCACCGTCACGACCGATAGCGCTCTCTCCGTCACCGATTTCCACGCCATCGAACATGCAGCGGCCGACGCGCTGCGTCCGACCCTGTCTGGCCTCGACTCTGTCGTGCTGAACCCCGTGCCTGTCGGGCATCCGGCCAGCGCGACGAGTTAGCAGGCCGAACTAGCCCTGCAGCCCGAGCCGAATACTCCGCGGCAGGGCGGCAACGATGATGGCGTGCGACTCTGCGATCAGCTCACGCACGTGATCGTCTGGCACAGAGCCGTCGAGCCGCACGGTCACCCAGTGCTTCTTGTTCATGTGGTAGCCAGGTTCGATCCCGTCGACGCTCAGAATGAGCCGCGGCACGTTCTCCGGCAGCGCCTTGAGGGTGATGGTTCGGTGCTCTGCCCCCGGGCTGTCGATCGAGAAGACCTTGCCGGCCACCTTGAACACGCGCGCGTCTGGGCCGAACGGATACGTCTCTTCTGCACCGTTGAGGTCGAGCAGAAAGGCGGTGAGCTGGTCGGCCGTCAACATGGCGCTCCTTTCGCTACACTCGTCGCTCCACTCAGCGGGGAGCCAGTACCAATACCCCTCATGCTATTCCGAGGCGCCGACACCGCCGCACGGCTGGTCGCGCGCGAGCCGTGGCCTGTTCGGGATAGGGTGCTTGAGGCCACCCGTGCAGCATCCGCTCTGCCGTTTGCCTGGCCGCGATCAACGGAAGCGAGTTTCATGTCGGGCATCCCCACCACCCGCGAAGCCGTTCGCGCTGTCTGGGACAACGACCGCCTCCGCTTTGACGGCGTCACCGAGAGCGCAACCGCCGGTATCGTGCTCACCCACCTCACCCTCGCGGCACTCAACGTGCTCAACTATCGCAAGCTCGCCTGGCGAGCGGATGCCATCCATCTCGTCTCCAACGACCACGCCGATTTCCTGCGCTACCAGACCTCAAACGACCACGCCGCCGACGTCGCGCTGCTGCTCTCCCAGACGCTGTCCGCCCATGCGGTGAACGGAATCGAACTCGAGTCGATCACGGGCGACTGCCCGCCGTGGAATTCGCTGCGCATCCTGATTCTCGCCACCGACGTCGATGCCACCATCAATCGCCTCGACCTCGACCCGGAGGGCGAGTGCAAGGTGTCGTGGCATGGCCCGTTCGACAGTGCCAGATTCAGTGAGATCGCGACAGGGTTCGCCGTACTCGTCACCCATCTCGTCGCGAACGTCTTCGACGACGATGATGGCAAGGAGACGTTCGAGGAGTCGTTCGACTGGGTCGTTTAGACACTGGGCCGTCTAGACCTCGGCCCCTACGGCGCGGTGTGGTCGATGTCGTACTGGTTGATGAGGCCTCGCACGATGGCATCCCAACTGGAGCCGAAGAGCAGCGGGTCGTCATCGTCTGGGGTATGACCGTTGTACACCGGAAGGTGGCTTTCGCCCATCGCGCTCTCCAGCCTGACGGTGCCATAGATGAGCCCGGATTCGTCGGTAATCTGCCACTCACCTCTGGCACTCTGCTCTACCGTGAACACGCGCCCTTTGTGTTCGATTCGTGTGCGATCCGGTAACCGCATTTCAGGGATGTCCGCGGTGTCATGGCGCTCCGTTGCTCCGTCATCCATCGCCATTACATTCGTCCCGTCGGACAGCACAGACGAGATGATCCCAAAAATGTTCCCGTCAGGGTCGAGCAGGTAGCCGACGCGGCCGACTCCCTGCATGTCTTCCGGCGGGAGCGCTTCACGCGCGCCGAGGCTGAGTCCGCGCGCGAACGTCGCGTCAACGTCGTCGACTCCCACGACGACGTTGCAGCCATTCACCGGAGCACCGATCTCTGGCCTTGGGCCGCTGCGCTGCGTGAGGCCGCCGTTGATGCCGGTGCCTGGCGCGTTCATTGCGATTGAGCCTTCACCGGTGTCGATCGACCAGTACGACATATCGCCGAACTGGCTGAACGTCCACGCCAGGAGTTCCGAATAGAAGTCAATGAGCACAGTCGGCTCAGATGCATGAATCTCAAAATGCACGACGAGGTTCGACATGATTCCTCCTTGCAGACGATGCGCTCAGGGTACGCCTCGACCCTTCGCTCGACCACCCGTTCCCCGCCCGCGACCACATCGGCGCGCAGTTACCTCGCGTCGACATCAATTTTACAATCGTCAAACAAGGTCGTATTGTTGACGTTTGCAAACTAAACCCATCGTGGAAGGCATCCGTGTCACGACTCACCGACCCGCGGTCACTGAGGTCGCGCGCTGCGCTCCTGGCCGTTGGCGCGCTGCTGCTCGACGAACCGCAGGCCGACCAATTGTCCGTGACTGAGGTGGCATCGCGAGCAGGGGTGAGTCGCCCGACGTTCTACCAGCATTTCAGCGACGTCCCCGCGCTCATTGCCGCGGCCGTGGTCGCCGAACTCGAATCATTCTTTGCTCGCAGCGACATCGAATTGCACGACCTGAACGGCATCGATTTCCTGGCCGGCACGAATCAGATGCTGCTCGAACGGCTGTACATACGGCGCGACGTGATCAAGCGTGCCATCCAAGGCTCTGGTAGCTATGCCGTCATCTCCGCCGCTGTGGGCTACATCTCGACGCGCATGAGAGACCACATTCTCGGCTCGCATGTTTCTGCCACGACGGATGGCAACCCAGACGATCGGATCACGGCGATCGCCGCAGGAGCGACCTGGCTCGTACTGCAATGGCTTGAATCCGACTTCACAGCCCAGAACTCCCCAGACGCATTCGCGAAGCGGTTGACCACGCTCACGCTCGCCCTGTCCGGCACTCCGCCGGCACCGGCGCCCCGCTCATCGCGCAACTGACACGGCGGCCGACGGCCGCCTCACATACTCATTCGAAAGTGACACCATGACCACATCTCGTCCGGCTGCCAGAGCGCGCCGCAGACTGCCGCTGCCGAAACCGTTCGCGGTCGTCGTCGTGATCGCGCTCTGCATCATCCCGCTGATTTACGCCGCCATCCTCATCTGGTCGAACGACGACCCCGTCGGCAACATCGACAACATCCCTGCGGCAATCGTGAACGTCGACACCGGCGCCACCGTCGAAGACAGCGCCGGCGTATCCAGCGAGATCCGCCTCGGCGACGACGTCGTCTCAGCCCTCGTCGATGAGAACGGCGAGAGCAAGAAGGGCTTCGACTGGACCGGCACAGATGCCGAAGACGCCAGCGCAGGCCTGGCGGATGGAACGTACCTGGCCGTCCTCACCATCCCCGCAGATTTCTCCGCGAATGCGACCTCGTCCGCGACCCTCGAGCCGGCAGAGGCCGATGCGGCCGCACAGGGGATGCTCTCCATCGCCACCAACGATGCGACGAACTTCATCACCGGCAACCTCGCCCAGTCCCTGGGCACAACGCTTGCCGAGACCCTCAGGGACTCGGTCGCCTCGACCTATCTCGAAAACGTCTACCTCGGCTTCACGACAGTGCACGACAGCATCGCCGACGCCGCAGACGGCGCAGCCACCCTCGCCGATGGCACGAGTGAGCTGTCATCGGGCACAGCGGACCTCGCTGATGGAGCAGGCACCCTTGCAGCGGGCGCGGGAGAGCTCAGCGCAGGTTTGGGCCAGATCGCCACAGCGACAACCGCGCTCCCCGCCGGTTTGTCGCAGCTCGGCAACGGCCTCGGCCAGGCGCGGGCAGGGGCGAACGACCTGAGCGCAGGGCTGCAGACGTTGCAGAGCGGAAGCTCAGCGCTCAGCGACGGTGCCGACAGCGCCCTGAGCGGCGCAACACAGCTCTCCAGCGGACTCGACTCCCTGGCGGCGCAGACTCCAGCGCTCGCCTCTGGAAGCACCACGGTCGCCAGCTCACTCGACCAGCTCGTAGCCGGGTATGGCGCCATGACCGACGCACAGCGTCGTGCCGCGCTTCAGCAGCTCGCAACCGCGGCCCACCAGGTTTCGGCCGGGTCCGTCGCACTCGACAGCGGCGCATCCGCTCTGGCAGACGGCGCACAGTCACTCGTCGGATCTGCGGATGCCGGAACCGGACTGGCTGCACTCGCGGCCGGAGCCGAGAGCCTGAGCGACGGAACCGCCTCGGCGAGCGCTGGGGCGACATCCCTCGCGTCCGGTCTTGGCACCCTCAACAGTGGGTTCAGCGACCTGACGGTGAAGCTGACCACCCTGATCGACTCCCTCGACACCGCCGCGACGGGCAGCGCCACCCTCGCCGACGGAGCCGACACCCTCGAGGCCGGGACTCTCTCAGCCGCGGACGGTGCCCGCCAGCTCGACGACGGCGCCCACACCCTCTCAGACGGTCTCGCCGACGGGGTGGAGAAGATCCCGACCTACACCGACACTCAGGCCGCACAGCTCGGCAGCGCTGCTTCCGCACCCGTCGCGATTGATGACGTGCGGGAGAATGCCGTGCAGAATTACGGTGCAGGGCTCACTCCGTACTTCCTCTCCCTCGGACTCTGGATCGGCAGCCTCGCGGTGTTCTTCATGCGCGCTCCGCTCAACCTGCGCCTGGTCGGCTCGCGGATGCCGATCTGGCTGGTCGCACTGCGGTCCTACCTGCCCAACGCGATCATCGCCGTCGTCCAGGCGACGCTTGCCGTGCTCGCCGTGCACGTCGCTGTGGGTATCGACATGGCGAACCTCGGCGGCGTCTTCGGGCTGGCCATCCTGGCATCCGTCACGTTCATGGCCATCAACCAGGCGCTCATCGCCCTTCTCGGCCCTCCTGGGCGATTCGTCGGCCTGCTGTTCATCGTGCTCCAGCTCAGCGCAGCGGGTGGTACCTATCCCATCGAAACGTCGGCGCCGTTCTTCCAGGCGCTCCACAGTCTCCTGCCTCTCACGGATGCCGTCCAGTCGTTCCGCACGCTGATTGCCGGCGGCGACCTCGGCGTCGGACCCTGGGCGTGGAGCCTTGTGATCTGGGCTGCCGGCGCGCTCGTCACAATCGGCATTGCCGCGTTCGTGACGCGACGGCGCACTGCTCGGAATGAGCTCGCTGCGGATGCCGCCGACGGGCTGATGCAGACTACCTAGAGGTCGCGCGCCGCTGCCGCTGCGCGGCGGCCGCGGATGACAGGGCCTCGGATGACACAACCGCAGACGCAAGCATCGCCAGCTTGTCCGCGTCGCTGGATCCAGCGTCCGGGTGGAACACGACGAGCATTAGTCCGTTGGCGCCGGCGATGCTCATCCGCTCTCTGTTGAGGGTCAGTTCTCCGACCTGCGGGTGATCGAAGTGCATGGTGCCTCCGGTCTGTCCTCGCACTTCGTGCCGGGCCCAGAGCTGACGGAATCGGGGGCTGGCCAGCGTGAGTTCTCCCGTGAGTTCGATGAAACGAGGGTCGTCGACGTCGTTGCCGACGGCCTGCCGGAGGTTGGCGATGAGGCATTCCGTGACGTTTGCCCAGTCTGGGTAGAGTGCCTGTTCGGCCGGGTCGAGGAACAGGTCCCGTAGCTGGTTGCTCCCGACAGTGAGGCGTGGGTCGATCGCTTGGGCCAGGGTATTGGAGGCTACGACATCGAAGTATTGGTTCTCGATGAACGCAGGCTGCGCAAGGGAGTCGAGCAACTTGAGCGCACCTGTCGGAGGCGTCTGTTTGCGCGGGCGACGTCTGCGCTGCCGGGGAACATCCGCGACCAGGGTGAGCAAGTGGGCAAGGTGATCGTCATCGAGGTTAAGGACGCGGGCGATTGATTGAAGTACCTGCGGGGACGGATTGCGGTCGCGGCCGCGTTCCAGCCGCAGGTAGTAGTCCGCGCTGATGCCGGCGAGCATTGCAACTTCCTCTCGGCGGAGCCCCGGCACACGCCGCGCCCCGCCGCCCGGGATGCCGGCCTGCTCCGGTGTCACCAGATCGCGCCTGGCTCGCAAGAAGGCCGCAAGAGCGTTGGTCGATTCGTCCATGCAGTAACTCTAAGCCGGGCACGTGATATCAACGGGGGCCCTGTCAGACCCCGGTCTCACGGGGGCTCTGGGCGAGAGAAACGGATGTTCGTAGAGTCTCAAACGGCCAGTTCGGCCAGACCGTTTGAGAGGAAAGACATGACCGTCGCATTGATCACCGGTGCCAACAAAGGCATCGGTTTCGAGACCGCGAAGCAGCTGCTGGCGCTGGGGCACACCGTCTACATCGGCGCACGTGACGTCGAACGTGGCGAGCTCGCCGCAGCAACCCTCGGAGCGCGAGCGCGATTCGTGCAGCTCGACGTCACCGACGACGCATCCGTGTCGAGCGCACTGGCCGCGATAAACGCGGCAGAGGGGCACCTCGACGTCCTCGTGCACAACGCCGGAGTCCTGGACACCGCGCTCGACGGTCCAGCGGCCCTGCGCTCGTTCGACACGAACGCCGTGGGCATCGTGCGCGTCACGGAGGCGGCCCTGCCGTTGCTCCGCCGCTCATCGAACCCCAACGTCGTCACCGTGTCGAGCAGTGCCGGCTCGTTCTGGGCGGTGAACAACCCCGAAAGGCCTGAATTCCAGCTGCCACTCGCGCTGTACTCATCGTCCAAGGCCGCAGCCACCATGCTGACCGTGCACTACGCGAAGGCGCAGCCGGGCATCACGTTCAACGCCATCGAGCCCGGTGCCACCGCCACCGACATGACCGCTGCCTTCGGCATCGGTCGATCGGTCGAGGAGAGCGCCAGAGTCGTTGTGCGGTGGGCGACCCTGAGCGTTGACGGTCCAACGGGAACCTTCCAGGACGAAGCAGGCGAGCTGCAGTGGTGACCACTGCAACTTCGTCGACCTCCAGGTAGACGCGCCATCCGCTGGCCGGAAATCCAGCGGATGGCGCCAACAGGCATGATCGGCACTACGGTAATGGGATGACGGACGCTGCCGAGTCGCGCGAGCGGGCGAGCTTGTTGGAGCAGCTCGAATCAGTCACGACAGCGCTCGAGACCACTGCACTTCCCGTGCTGCTCGAACCCCTCTTCTCCACTGAACTCACACTCCGGCAGATGAAGGTCCTGGCTATCCTCGTCAGCACCGAAGACGGTGCGACCGGGCGTGGGCTGTCAGCAACATTCGGCGTCTCAGAGGCCGCAGTCTCTGGAGTGCTCGATCGATTGGTCGCCCAGGGAGTCGCCGAGCGCACGACGGACCCGCATGACTCGCGCGTGCGGCGGGTCCGTGCGACTGCGCTCGGACGCATGGTCGCGCGGCGCCTCGTGACCGCTCGCCCAGAGTTCAACGCTGAGGTGCTCGCGCGCCTGCAGCTGGCAGACTTGCAGGCGCTCGTCCAGGGAATGCGCGCCGTGAGCGCCGAGATGGGCTGGCTGGGTCGGCAAGACCAGACGTAGCCGCGTCACGGGGTGGGGATTCCGAACGCGCCGCCCTCGATCAGGATGTACAGTCCGAGCCCGATCAACACCAGGGGGAAGACGACGTGTCCCCAGCGGTCGATGGTTTGTGCCACGGCCTCCCATCGGGTCAGGAACCGGCCGAGAGCGATGAGCAGCGCGAGCATCACCAGGAAAACCAGGCAGTAGACGAACATTCCGCTCACACCCGCTCGCTCAAAAATCGGAATGTAGAGACCGATGTTGTCCCCGCCAGTTGCGAGCGTCACCCCTGCGACCGCCCAGATCGTCGGACCGCCCTCGCGGTCGTCCGATGCAACCGTCTCTGACTCGTCCTTCTCCAGATCCTTTCGATGCCACCATGACGTGATTGCGGTTCGAATCCCCAGCACGAGGGGCACCAGCCCGAGGTAGGGCAAAAAGCCCTCCGGGAGCAGGCCGGCAGCGAGCGCGCCGACAATTGAGGCGACGAGGATGATGCCGAAGCCCAGGTATTGCCCGCTGACGACCCGCCATTCTGCGGCGCGGCGACCGGCCGTCTGGCCGAAGAAGAGCGAGAGCACGAGCAGATTGTCGATGTTGGTACCGACAAACATCGCGGCGGCCTGCCAGATGATAGCTAGATCCATTGCACGACCAGCGTCCTTCAAAGCGGGCGTTTACCGCCGCCACCGCGACGGCGGCCCGACTCCCCCAGTGTGCGAGGCCTCCGGCGCGCTGGCAAGAGCCTGTCAGTCGCTGGGCGTCATGGCGTTGTTGCGGAGGTGCTCGTAGATGACGGATGTTCGCACGTCTGCGACCTCGGCCCTCGTCGTGAGCTTGTCAACGACGAATGAGTACAGGGCCTGATTGTCGGAGACCGCGATCTGCACGAGGAAGTCTTCCGTGCCGGAGGTCACGAAGACCCCGAGGGTATCTGGTTGCGTGAAGACCCAGTCGCGGAATGCCTCAATGTTGTCCCGCGACGGCGGACGGATCTTCACTGCGATCAGCGCCTGGACCGGACGCCCCACTGCGGCCAGGTCGATGTCGAGCAGCGCTCCGCGAATGATGCCTCGCCGCCGAAGTCCGCGCGTCCGCTCAAATGCGGTCGTCGGCGATACCCCCACGGCACGAGCGACGTCTCGGTTGCTTGTGCGTGCATCTGACTGCAATTCCGCCAGAATCGCCTTGTCAAGTTCATCCATATTCACCAATCCCCCAGATTTGCCGTACAACGTACGCCCGTAGAAATTGGGCGCCTATTTTCATTCTACGATTGCCCAACCAACTGGTCACAAAGACAAATGGATCAGCCCTGAGACGAAGGAGACACGTGTGACAATCGGATTTGCTCTTGACGAGGTGGACATCGCTGCGCCGACTCGCTCCGCACGACTCAAGTGGGTCATCGTGCTCGACACGGCCCTGCCAGCGGGTCGCGCGGCCAACGCCGCCATCTGTGTGGCGGCGGCAACATCGTCAGAAGTGATCGGGCTCCTTGGACCAGATGCAGTGGATGCCGCCGGTTCTTCTCACACCGGCCTGCCCTGGGCCGGCTGCTCTGTGTTGGGCGGCACGAGCGAACAGTTGCAGACCCTTCGCTCTAACGCGCACGCCTCAGACGGTGTCTTCGTCGCCGATATGCCTGCGTCGGCGCAGCACACCCGCATCTACAGCGAGTATTTGGACTCTGTGGCATCCGCTGGTGTCCTTGACTACTACGCCGTCAGCATCGTCGGCCCGAAGAACCGTGTGGACAAGCTGACCAAGGGACTCACCCTGCTGCCCTAGTGCGAGCGTGGCACGGTGTCTGCGCCTGCGACGAGGCTGGGACGGGAGGACTGCCACATTTTTGCTCAGGTGGCAACCACTTGTTGACGAGCGCGGCGCGGCTTAACGTGGCTCACAAACCGGCTGGCCCGCGCGGACAAGTGAATTCATCATGGACGTACCCGATGGGCTGTGCCGCGTAGACAGGGCAGCACACAGAGAAAGGGTACGAAATGTCGAACGTTTACCCCCCGGTACCGCCCAGCGACGATGACCCACAGGTAGTCCCACCGCGCAACGAGGGCACTTCTGGCGGCACCAATACGGCCGACACTCTCAAGCAGCAGGGCTCTCAGCTGGGAGAGCATGCGGCTGAAGAAGGCCAGAAAATAGCCGGAGTCGCCAAAGACGAGGCCGGAAAAGTCGCGTCTGAGGTGAAGACCCAGGCCAAGGACCTGTTCGCGGAGGCGAAGGAACAGCTGAACGAGCAGGCCACTTCGCAGCAGGAACGTGCCGCCTCTGGGTTGCAGTCGATGAGCGACGAGTTGCAGCACATGGCAGACAACTCTGAAGAGCGCGGCATGGCGACCGACCTCGTGCAGCGGGCGGCGTCCAGAAGCGGCAAAGTCGCGTCCTGGCTCAATGAAAGGAACCCGGAGTCCGTCCTCGACGAGGTTCGCCGCTATGCGCGGCGGAACCCTCTCGCATTCATCGGGATTTCCGCGGCCGCTGGCCTGCTGGCGGGTCGACTCACGCGCTCCCTTGCCAGCGACCATGGCGAGCACGCGCATCCCACGAGTCACGGGACCAGGCCTCAGGCCGCCGCTCCGACCACCGTCACACCACCGCGATCCACCCCTGCTGACGCCACCACGGGGATCAATCCGGCCACGCCTATCTACGACCAGACGCGCGGTGCAGAAGGCACAACCGGCCACATTCCAGAAGGCGGCGGACTCCGATGACTGACCGACCAACGCCGTCGGAAGAACAGGCCGCGAACACGTCGCTGGGTGACCTCCTTAATGAAGTGACCCGCGATATCTCCACCCTGATGCGGCAGGAACTTGAGCTTGCCAAGTCCGAACTGCGGGAGTCAGCCACTCGCACCGGTAAGGCCGCAGGGTTCTACGGCAGCGCAGCGTATGGCGCCATCATGGCCGTGTTGTTCCTGTCGATTGCAGCGTGGTGGGGTCTCGGATATCTCATTGGAAATGCCTGGTCGGCTGTTGTCATCGCAGTGATTTGGGCGATCATCGCCCTCATCATGTTCTTGTCGGCACAGCGCAAGATGAAGACCATCCAGGGAGCGCCCCAGACGGTGGAAACCCTCAAGGAAATTCCGGAAACACTGAAAAGAAATGAGGAGAACCGATGACGAACAGCGACCCGGACCAGATTCGAGCCGACATCGAGCGCACCCGGTCCGAACTCGGAAGTGACGTGGACGCTTTGGCCGACAAGGTGACCCCATCGAAGATCGCCCATCGTCAGACGGAAAAGGTAAAGGGTGTCTTCAGCTCCTGGACCGACCGCATCATGGGAACTGCCCGAGACACAACGTCCGATGTGGGCGATGCCGTCACAGGCGCACCCCACAAAGCCGTCGAGGGTGCCAAAGGCAACCCTCTGGCCGTTGGCCTCATCGCCTTCGGCGCCGGCTGGCTCCTCGCATCACTGATCCCAGCCAGTACCAGGGAAAAGGAGATGGCTGAGTCGATCAAGGAGGCGGCCGAACCCATGCTGAAGGATGCCGCAACAGAAATGGCAGACAACCTGCGCGAACCGGCCCAGGACGCTGTCAATGCGGTGAAGGATTCTGCCACCGATGGATTCGAGGCCGTCAAGGAGGAAACGACATCCGCTTCTTCTGACCTCAAAGACCAGGTCAAGGGTGCTGCGCAGACCGCGCAGGAGAGCGCCAAGAAGGACGGTTCAACCCCATGACCCATGTGGCGCGGCCGAGGCGCCAGCGCACGCGCTAGTCGGGCGCTTCTGATTCGCTCTCGGCCGTGTCACCGCTCTCACTGTGAGCAGCGTCTGCGGGGATGTCCTCATCGCGATCCGTCGACGGAACGGTGAGAATCTCCTCCTCGGCCTTCGTGTCCGCGTTGACCGGATCGTCGTCAAAGCGTTCCGGCTTTTCTTCGTCCGGCACACCCTCCGGATACCCTCCAGTGGATGCCCCGCTGCTGTTTTCGCCCATCGAGTGGCCTTCCCGTATAGCGTTTGCCCAAGTTGTACGGCCAACGTACGGCGACTCCTCGGTTACCGCAAGGGCGCCGACGTCGAGCGGTTCGGGCTCCCTGCGTGTCGGCCTGCCTGTTGCCGGGACGGTTTCGTGAGCGGCCCCTCAGCCCTCACGAACCCTCATTATTCTCTGTCGAGGCCTTGAGTGCTTCCTCACGCAGCTGCCGCCCCCTGGCGATGTCTGCGCGTTCCTTCTCGGCGTTCTTGTCGATTTTCCGGGTGTCCCGCGGCGGAAGCTGAATCGCTTCCTCCGCGGCAATCCCGGCCTGGAGCTGCCGTGCCCGCTCCAGCTCGGCATCGAACTCGGCCCCGAACAACAGGGCGAGGTTGGCGATCCACAGCCACAGCAGGAACACCACGATGCTGGCCAATGACCCATAGGTGCGGTTGTAGTTCGAGAAGTTCGTCACATACAGGCCGAACAAGAACGAGGCGACGAGCAACGTGATCAGCGCGACCAGGGCCCCCATGCTGATCCACCGGAATTTGGGTTGCTTGGCGTTGGGTGTTGCGTAATACAGGATGGCGATAATCAGCACGGCGACTAAGGCCAGGATCGGCCACTTGACGATCGACCACACGACCTGAACTGTCTCGCCGAGCCCCAGTGCGTTGCCGACAGCGCTCGTGACAGGGCCGGACACGATCACGATCACCAGCGCAATCATGACGAGGATGATGCAGACAATCGTTACGCCCAGCTGAACGGGGCGAAGCTTCCAGAACGGACGCCCCTCTTCGATCTCGTAGATCCGGTTCATCGCCCTGGCGAACGCACCCACATAACCGGATGCCGACCAGATGGCGAGCACGATGCCGAATACGAGGGCGAACCCCGCCCCCGGCGACGAACTGAACTGTTCGAGCGGACCGCGCAGTACGTCGGAAGTGTCTCCCGGCGCGATCTCGTCGACGAGGGAGAGAATCGTATCGATCGACTTCTCACTCTGACCGAATACGCCCAGCAACGAAATCAACGCGATCAAGGCCGGGAAGAGAGACAGCACCGCGTAGTAGGTCAGTGCAGCGGCGACATCGGTGCACTGGTCGGCCGTGAACTCGCGGAATGTCTTCCGCAGTACGTACTTCCACGAGGGTTTGGTGACCTCGGTCGGCGAGTCCGGCTTGCGGGCGTCATCCGGTGCTGGCGCGTTTTCCTGCTTTTTACGATTGTCATTGCGGACCACGGGTGCCTCCTCAATAGCGCTCTATAAACCCGACGATACACGGATCGTGAACCGCGGGATGCTGCACTCCGCGCAGCTACGCTCGCTCACCAGCATCAAAAAGAATTTCGACCATGTGTCGATTTAGACTGGCGCCATTCGACCTTGGGGTGAGAAAGTCAGCAAGCGACTTTCCCCAACACAAGGAGAACGAAATGCCAAAGTACATGCTGATCATGCGGGCGACCGACGAGTCGTTTGCGAACTTCATCAACGTCGATTTTGCGGAGATCCTCGACGCAATGGGCAAATTCAATGACGAGTTGATTCGTGCCGGCGTGCTGCTGGCAGCCGAGGGCCTTGAGGACGCGAACGAGAGTGTCGTCGTCGACTTCTCCGGTGAGACACCGGTCGTCACCGACGGCCCCTACGGGGAGACGAAGGAGCTGTTCAATGGCTACTACATTCTCGATGTCGCGTCGAAAGAGGAAGCTGTCGAATGGGCCAAGCGTGCACCGCTCACCGCGGGGAGCAAGACCGAGATTCGCCGTGTGACGTCGATCGACGAGTTTCCGCAGGACAACGAGTGGATTCAGAAGGAACGCGCCTGGCGCGAGCAGACCGCCCAGCTCTGAACCGACGGCGAGGAGGCCGACGAGTAGCCAATGGTGAGCAGGTCTGAGGCGCGGGGCGCCGTCGAAGCGGTGTGGCGAATGGAATCCGCCCGCATCGTCGGCGCCCTCGCCCGCTACACCGGGGATTTCTCGCTGGCCGAGGATCTCGCTCAGGAGGCGCTGGCCGAAGCTCTCGTGTCGTGGTCGATCGACGGCGTTCCCGCCCAACCGACCGGATGGCTGCTCACCACAGGTCGTCGCCGAGCGATCGACGCCTTTCGGCGTCGATCCGCCCGCGACGAACGCTATGCCATACTCGCCCGCGATCTTGACGATCTGGAACCCGGCGTTGACGCCCTGTTCGACCCTCACGCTATCGACGACGACGTGTTGGCGCTCATGTTCATCTCCTGCCACCCGGTGCTGTCGCGGGAAGCACGGATCGCGTTGACGCTGCGGGTCGTCGGCGGCCTGACGAGCGATGAGATCGCCACGGCGTTTCTGGTTACGGTGCCGACAATCCAGGCGCGCATAACTCGGGCCAAGAAGACTCTGGCCGCCGCGCGCGTGCCGTTTGCCGTGCCAGAATCGCATGAACTGGCCGACCGTCTCGGCTCGGTGCTGCACGTCGTCTATCTCATCTTTACCGAGGGCTCCTCTGCCTCGAGCGGAGAGGAGTGGATGCGCACAGATCTGGCCGCCGAGGCACGCCGCCTGGCTCGCACACTAGTGCGACTCAGGCCCGATCCCGAGGTGTTCGGCCTGCTCGCACTGTTGGAACTCACCGCGGCCCGTTTCCCCGCACGGCTCGACGCTTCTGGGCATCCGGTGCTATTGGAAGACCAGGATCGACGGCTGTGGGACCACACGGCGATTCGACGCGGGCGCGCAGCCTTGGCACGCGCGAGCGGCGCCGGCCGCGGGCTGGGCGCCTATGGGCTCCAGGCATCCATCGCCGAGTGCCACGCAGTCGCCCGGTCCGTGGCTGACACCGATTGGCCACGGATCGTCATCCTCTACGAAGCACTCGGGCGCTTGGCCCCTTCGCCGATCATCGACCTCAACCGTGCAGTAGCCGTGGCGATGGCCTCTGGCCCGGCCGACGGCCTCGCCCTGGTCGACGTCATTGCCGCCCAAGGCGAACTTGCCAGCTCGCACCTGTTGCCGGCGGTGCGTGGCGAGATGCTCATTCGTCTCGGGCGGCGGGGCGAAGCTCGGGCCGCGCTCATCGATGCCGTTGCCCTGTGCAAAAACACAGCCGAACGCGCGGAGCTCGAGCGGAAGATTGAAACGCTCAGCGTCGGGGTTTGAGACGGCGTCGGAGTTTGAGACGGCGTCGGGGTTGGCGACGACGTCAGCCCTGGAAGTCCTCGGGATCGACGTGCTCGATGAACTCCTTGAACTCGTCGAGCGTCTGCTCGCCGTCCTCCGTCTCCTCCTCGCTACGGTCAGGTTCCACCATCGCGGCGGGAAAACCAGCCTCATCCAACACGTCGTCCGCGACGAAGAGCGGTGCCTCTGTGCGCAGCGCGAGTGCGACGGAATCCGAGGGTCTGGCATCGAGCACGACTGAACCGGATGCCGTGGTCAGAGTGATCTCGGCGAAGAAGGTCCCCTCCTCGATGCGGGTCACGTCAACCCGATCAACGTGGGCACCGACGGTGTCGAGCAGTGTCTTCATCAGATCGTGCGACAGCGGCCTCGGTGCCGTATCCCCGCCGAGGGCGATGAGCGTCGAGGTCGCTTCCTGCTCGCCGACCCAGATCGGCAGCACGTTTCCCACGGCTGGCGGCTCGCCTATCGGTTTCAGCAGGACGATGTGCTGGCCCTCTGTATCGAGGGCAACCCCGAGAACGCGTACCTGAACCATGGCGACTCCCGTCGAACTATCGGGCATGACATGACACGGCAATCGTACGTCCGTCCGTGGGGTTACGGCCTGTGAGCGGCCAACTGTCTAGCTGTCACACAAAAAATGGGCGGATGCCGAAGCATCCGCCCACCGTATTTTTCAGCCTTTAGACCAGGGCTGGGATACCCAGCGCACTCACGAGAGACTCAATCGAGGAGATGACCACACTTGCCGACTGGGTTGCCGCGTCATCGACCTGGCCTCGGAAATCGTCCTCGGCAGCTGGACCACACAGGTCTGAAATGCCACGGATGGACACGAACGGAACCCCGTGGACGTGGCAGGTTTGAGCGATCGCGGATGACTCCATGTCGGTGGCCAGCGCCCCGGAGAAATCACGCGTGATGAGCTCTGCTCGAGCAGGCGTCACGAAGCTGTAGCTGGACACGATCAGACCCTGGTGCACAACACCGACGCGGAGCGCGTGAGAGGCAAGGATCGCTTCTGCCACGTGTTCTGACGCGAGGTAGTTTGTCGGCATGCCGGGAACCTGGCCGAGTTTGTAGCCGAATGCGCGAGCGTCGGCATCCACGTTGATGTAGTCGGTTCCGACGACCACGTCGCCGACGCGAACGTCGGCGCCCAATCCGCCTGCGCTGCCGGCGCTGATGATGAGCGGCAGGACGCCTCCGTCACGCTGCGCTTCGAGGATCACCGTGGTGGCCGCTCCGGCTGCGTTGACGAGGCCGATGCCGGTGCGGACGAGTACGGCGGGGTGGCCGCCGAGGAGCGCGTCGCGAAGAACCGCGTTTCCGATCTGCCGTGCGGGGCCGACGTCTTCGGCGCGGGCGAGGAAGGGCTCAAGCTCGTCGTCCATGGCGACGAGGATGGCAAGTGCGGGTGCATGTGCAGGTGTGCTCACGCGTAGACCACGTTCCAGGAGTCGCGGCCCGCGAGGAAGCGCGCGGCTGCAGCCTGAGCGTCGGCGAGCGAGTGGTTGGCGCCCCAGCCGCACTGGACCTCGTTGGCAGCAGGTACAGAGTCAGCACTCAGAATGTCGTTCAGCGTCACCTCGATGAGCGCGGCAACCTCGTCGAAGTCTGGGGCGCCCTGCATGATCAGGTAGAAACCCGTCTGGCAACCCATCGGCGAGAAGTCGATGACCTTCTCGGAGTGGTTGCGCGAGTGCTCGGCGAACAGGTGCTCCAGCGAGTGCACGGCCTTCATCTCGAGGTGATCGACGTTGGGCTGGGTGAACCGCACGTCGAACTTCGTGATCACGTCACCGGCAGGGAGGTGCTTCGTGTCGGCGACCCGCACGTAGGGTGCCGCAACGAGACGGTGATCGAGATTGAAGGACTCGACATTCATGCGCTCTTGGTTCATTTTCATCATTCTGTTCGAGATCGATTGTCTACGGGGCAACAGAGCCGCACATAACACAGCGACCGAGAGAACAGACTATCTGGGGAGTTTGTTCAAGTACTGAATGTAGCTTCTGAAGACAGTCCCAACTGCTACGCCGTGTCGTCGTGCCTCGCGAGCCACGCCGCCAGATACGTCGCTGTGGCCCCCTCACCGCGCGTGATGCTTCTCGGCGTGCCTGACGCGACAACCTGGCCGCCTGCGTTGCCACCACCAGGACCCAAGTCGATAACCCAGTCGCAAGCGGTGATCGCAGCGAGGTCATGCTCCACGAGAACCACGGTGTTGCCGGCATCCACCAGTTGTTGCAGCTGGTCAAGCAGCAATTGGGTGTCTGCCGGGTGCAAGCCGGCGGTCGGCTCGTCGAGCAGGTAGAGCGCATGACCGCGGCGGGCTCGTTGCAGTTCGGTGGCCAGCTTGATTCGCTGTGCCTCTCCACCGCTGAGCTCGGTCGCCGGCTGGCCGAGACGGAGATAGCCGAGACCGACATCACGGAGCGTCGCGAGGCTTCGCGACGCAGTGACAACCCCAGCGAAAAAGGCTGCAGCAGCGTCGACAGTCATCGCGAGGACATCCGCGATCGTCTTGTCGCGATAGGTCACTTCCAGCGTCTCTGCGTTGTAACGCGCCCCGTGACATGTGTGGCAGGGCGCGTATGTGCCGGGCAGGAACATCAATTCGACCGAGACGAAGCCTTCGCCCTGACACGTCTCGCAGCGCCCACCGGAGACGTTGAACGAGAATCGGCTCGCGGTGTATTCCCTGGCCTTCGCTTCGTCGGTGGCCGCAAAGAGTTTGCGCACCACATCGAACATGCCGGTGTACGTAGCGAGGTTGGAGCGCGGGGTTCGGCCGATGGGGCGTTGGTCAACGACGACCAGCCGATCAAACGTCTCTACTCCGGACACACCCTCAACATCAACCTCGAGCACGGCTTCGTCCGGCTCGTCGGATGCCGTCCCCAGATGGCCGCGCACCACATGCGCGAGCACCTGGGTCACGAGGGTCGACTTTCCCGATCCCGAGACGCCGGTGACCGCGGTCATCACCCCGAGGGGAACCTCGACCGACGTGTCACGGAGATTGTGCCGAGTGATTCCATTCAGGCGCAACCAGCCCTGGGGTGTGCGGGGCTCGTGAGCTGTCGTCGCCGAGCGTGGAAAGAGGTAACGGCCGGTGATCGACTCCTCGACCTCCCGCAGCCCCTCGACAGGGCCGGAATAGATGACGTGCCCGCCTCCTTCGCCGGCACCAGGGCCGATGTCGACGACCCAGTCGGCTCGGCGCACGACATCGAGGTCGTGTTCGACGACGAACAGGGAGTTGCCCGACGCAATCAGGCGATCCAATACGTCCAGAAGTGGCTGTGCATCGGCAGGATGCAGGCCAGCGGACGGCTCGTCAAGCACGTAGACGACGCCGAAGAGCCCGGAGCGCAATTGTGTGGCGATGCGCATCCGCTGTGATTCGCCGGGCGAAAGCGTGGTCGAGCTTCGGCCGAGGCTCAGGTAGCCCAGCCCAAGGTCAAGCAACACGTCAACCCGGGCGATCACGTCGGCGGCGATTCGACTGGCAGCTTCACTGCCCTCCTCCGCAGACGCAACGGCTCCCGCCTCGACCCCGTTTCGCAATTCCGCCGCGAGGTCACCCAGCGGTACCGCGTTCATTTCGGCGATCGTGCACCCTGCGAATGTGACGGCCAGCGCCTCTGGACGCAAGCCACTGCCGCCGCAGTCCGGGCAGGAAATACTCTGCACAAAGCGGAGGGCCCGCTCGCGCATCCGCTCGCTCTGCGACTGTGCGAGCACATGCATGACGTGCTTGCGTGCGCTCCAAAACTTTCCGTAGTAGCCATGGTCGATGCGACCGTCTTCGGGTTCGACCAGCACGGATGGCTGTTCATCGGTGTACAGCAACCAGTCGCGATCAGCGCGAGGCAACGACCGCCACGGCTTTTCGATGTCGATCCCCAGACCGCGCACGATGCTGCGGAGGTTCGCCCCCTGCCATGCCCCCGGCCAGGCAGCGATCGCCCCGTCGCGAATACTCAACGTGGTGTCGGGAACGAGAAGGGCTTCGGTGACGTCGTGCACAACCCCGAGGCCCTGGCAGCGCGGGCACGCTCCGGCCGCGGTATTCGGCGAGAATGCCTCGGCGGCGAGGTGCGTCGCGCCGGGCGGGTACGTGCCAGCCCGGGAGTAGAGCATCCGGAGCAGATTGGACAGCGTGGTGATCGTGCCGACGGTCGAACGTGAACTCGGCGCCCCGCGGCGTTGCTGCAGCGCGACAGCCGGGGGCAGCCCGGTGATCTCTCCCACTTCCGGGGCACCGACCTGGTTCAGCAGGCGCCGCGCGTATGGCGCGACGGATTCGAAATAGCGCCTCTGGGCCTCGGCATACAGCGTGCCGAACGCGAGCGAGGATTTGCCCGAACCCGAGACGCCGGTAAAGGCCACCATGCAGTCTCGGGGAATGTCGATGTCGACACTCTTCAGGTTGTGTTCTCGGGCGTCGCGAACTCGAACCCAGCCATCCACGTCGTCACGTGTCATACATCCACCGTTCTCACCGCCGAAAGAGGGGATTCGATTTCGACGGCACTACTCACTAGCCGCGCTCATCGGATCGACGAGCGCCCACCATGGCCCACCGTACGCTGGCGAGTTGGGTGCCTGCCGGGCGCGATTGTAGATTCGTTTGCCCGCGCGCAGGCGTAGCGATACGGCGTCAGCGTGGCGTGAGCCGGATGACAGGAATCTCGCGGTCGGTGGTCGTCTCGTACTTGGCGTAGGCCGGGGCCTGCGTGGTGATCTGTCGCCAGGCGTCGTCTCGTTCTGCGCCGTGCAGTTGTGACGCGGTGACATCGATCCGCTGTCCGGCATACTCGATGCGAACGGCGGATGGATGCGCCGCAAGGTTGAAGTACCACGACGGGTTGCGTGCAGCCCCTGCTGCCGACGCCACAATGAGCCGGCTGTCGCCCCCGCCGGGGAACCACCCAACGGGGGTCATGCGCTCGGCTCCTGTTTTGCTCCCCACAGTCACCAGCACCAGCGTGTTGGAGCGCCCGAGGGTGCCGGTGCGACGGACGTGGCCGATCATCCGCTGGTTTGCCCAGCGCTCGATTCGGTTGTGGCCGGACTGGCGGGCCCCTCGCGTTCCATTCGGAGTGTCGAATGCCATGGTCTCGTCTCCTCACCCAATCTGGGAACCACGATTCAATCGTCCCTCTGTTTGCCCGCCGACTACAAGGAGGGTCGCGTGCCAGCGTGACGGCGCTAGTGTCGGCGGGTTCTGCCAGACTCGTGCCATGACCACGACGATCGGCACGCCGGGCGGCACACCAGAGCGGCCGGCCATCTTCTTCGCCACGCCAGAGGAGTTCCGCGCGTGGCTCGAGGTCAACCACGCCACCGCGACGGAACTCTGGATGGGCCTCAACAAGAAGCACGTGCCAGACGGCGGGCTCACCTGGGAGCAGGCCGTCCCAGAGGCGCTGTGCTTCGGCTGGATCGATTCCGTCTCCCAGCGCATCAATGAGGATGCCAGGCGCCAGCGCTGGACACCGCGCAAGCCCGTCAGCATCTGGTCGAGCGTCAACATCGCGCTGGTCGAGAAGCTCACCGCAGAGGGGCGGATGCGCGAGGCCGGCATCATTGCGTTCGAGCGTCGACGCGAAGACAGATCGGGGGTGTACTCCCACGAGAATCCCGATCAGGAGCTGCCCCCAGAGGCCGCCGCCCGGCTGGCCGCGAACCCCGCAGCCGCCGCCTTCTGGGACGCTGCATCGCCGACGTACCGCCGCCAGGTCATCCACTGGGCACTCACGGCAAAGCAGGAGGCCACCCGCGAACGACGGCTGGCCCAGCTCATCGACGACAGCGCAGCCGGCCTGCTGGTCTCCTTCCAGCGCTACGGGGAGGTTCCCAAGTGGGCTGAGCGTGCCGCAGAGGCGGCGCGCTCTGCGGCATCCGCTTCACCGTCGAGCCAGGAAAGCTGAGCGCGCCCAACAGACCCTCGGTCAGACATCCGCCTGCTCGCTTGTGGGCGACGTTGCCGCTGCTGCCGACAGCCGGGCAATTCGAGCCCTGGCGTTCTGCTCACTCGGCGACACCGGGCCGAGCATGCGCGCCCCACCCACGATGAGCATCCGCGTCAGCGTCACCGCCGGCCACCACGGGCGCCGCAGCCCGAGTAGCTCACGTTGGCGGCGATCGAGGGACGCCACCGCCCCGCCGAACAGGATTGGGTACAGCCGCCCGGTCATCCCCGGCAGCCGGGGCTTGCGTAGAAAACGCACGGCCTCAGCAACGCGCGCGTCTGGTTTTGCCTCGGCGAGGAAGGTATCCATCTCTGCGTGCAGCTCCGCGACGGTCGTCGGCGGGTTGGCCACTCCCATCAGCAAACCGGCCTGCGCCCATTCGCGCACGTAGGCGTCCGGTCCGCCGGGAATCGGACCGCCCCAAAGCGCATGGGCGCCGAGAAAGGCTTCGGTGAAGGCGTCGTGCACCCAGCGCAGCAGCTCCTCGTCGTTCGCCGCATACGCGCGTTCGACGCCGCGGGCGTCAACGTAGGTTCCTGTCACATGTTCGTGCAGCCGTGACACGAAAGCGGATGCCGCAGTCGCGCTGGCCCGATCGCCGAACGTCGTCGTGGCCACCCACCGCACGGTGCCGTCGAGCCGTCCGAGCGGATCCTCGCGGTAGCGCGACCAGTCGTGCACACCGGCCATCGCTCCCGGATTCAGGGTCTGCAGCAGCAGCGCGCGGATGCCGGCGACCAGCGTCGGCAGCGCTCCGTTGACCGCCCACACCGCGCTGCCTGGCCCGAAGAATCCGGCGTCCGTCCCGTCGGCGAGTGCGAGGGTCCAGGCCGGGGGCTCGCGGCGCCCCGAACGCCCTGGCCGCCAGCGGGTGGTGCTGGCGTCTGTGGAGCTGGCCGTGCGGCGATCGCTCATGATTCGACGCTAGCCCGAGTCGGCCCCGTACGGCTGCGGATCCGCTGCGAACGTCTGTCTCCGCTGGAACGTCTGGCTCCGCCGGGAACCTGTCAGGGCGGCGTATTTCCGTGGTGTTAGGCTGTGGACGACAGTCGTACCGACACTACTGTCAGTAAGGTTGAAACGTGTTCGTTGCATGGCGTGACCTCGGCTTCGCCCGGGGCAGATTCGCTCTCATCGCCTCCGTGGTGCTCCTCATCACACTTCTGGTTGGCTTTCTCGGCGGTTTGACGCAGGGTCTCGCCAACGCCAACATCTCTGCGGTGACCCCGTTCAAGGCCGACAAAGTCGTGCTCTCGGAGCCGGCAGAGGGCAAGACACTCAGCTTCTCCGACTCCACGATCAGTGCCGAGTCCGCAGCCATCTGGTCGGCCGCCGAAGGCGTGGACACAGTCGAGCCGCTGGGCATTCTGACCAGCAGGGTCACGGCAGCCGGCGACCGCGAACAGACCGCCTCGCTCTTCGGAGTCGACAGCTCGTTCGCCCGCATCTCACCGAACCAGATGATTCCAACGGAGCCGGGCACCGTCATCCTCTCGGAGCGTTCGCACGAAGCGCTGCTGGCCGACGTCGGGGACGAAATCTCCATCTTCGGCGACACGTTCACGGTGGCCGGGGTGTCACAGGATTCCGAGTACAGCCACACCGGCGTGATCTGGACCACCATCGACGACTGGCGCACCACCGTGGCCAAGCAGACTGCGGGAGAGGCCCCGTTCGCAACGGCGCTCATCGTGCAGGGAGCCCCGACGGATGCCGCCCTCGTCGATGCCGACGCAGCAACCGTCTCAACCTCGCTGCTCATGTCGCTGATGTCAATCGAGGTCTTCAAGAGCGAGATCGGCTCGCTGGCACTCATGCTTGGCCTGCTGCTCGGCATCTCAGCGCTGGTGATCGGCGCCTTCTTCACCGTATGGACCATCCAGCGCAGCAGGGACATCGCCGTGTTGAAGGCGCTCGGCGCCTCAACCGGCAGCCTGGTGAGGGATGCACTCGGCCAGGCATTCGTGGTGCTGCTCGTCGGGGTGGGACTTGGAATCGGGCTCACCATTGCAGCCGGCGCCGCCCTGCCCGCTGCCGTTCCATTCGTGATCAGCCCGCTCACCACCGTGGTTCCCGGCATCGCGATGGTCGGCCTCGGCCTGGTGGGTGCGGCCTTTGCACTCAGCAGCGTCGTCAAGGCCGACCCGCTTTCCGCCCTCAACGCCCAGAACAGCTAGGAGCAGACCATGATCGAACTTCGCGATGTCACCCTCACCTACCCCGACGGCGACGGCGTCATCACCGCGATCAACGCGGCCAGCCTCACCGTCATGCCCGGCGAGATCACGGCGATCACCGGCCCCAGCGGCTCGGGCAAGTCGAGCGTCCTGGCCGTGGCCTCCACGTTGATCTCCCCGCAGCAGGGCTCGGTGCTGATCAACGGCACCGCCGCTGCCGGCCTCTCGCGCAGTGAGACTGCCGCACTGCGCCGCGACCAGATCGGGATCGTCTTCCAGCAGGCGAACCTGCTGGCCTCGCTCACCGCACTTGAGCAGCTTGAGCTGATGAGCCACCTCGGCTCGACCGCCACCAAGCGATCGAAGGCCGAGACCAGGGCGAAGGCACTCGAACTCCTCGCCGCCGTCGGCCTGGAGAAGAAGGCGCACAAGCGCCCGCACGCACTCTCCGGCGGTGAGCGGCAGCGGGTGAACATCGCGCGCGCGTTCATGAACGACCCGTCTGTTCTGGTGGTCGACGAGCCGACCAGCGCACTGGACCAGGAACGCGGCGCAGCCATCATCGCGCTCATCATCGAGCTGACCCGCACGCGCAACGTCGCCACCCTGCTGGTGACCCACGACCGCACGCACCTGCCCCTGATGGACAGCGTGCTGGTCATGGTCGACGGCAACCTGAGCGTGCACGAAGCAGCAGAGGCCGTGGCCGCCTAACGTCGAGGCCTTCGTCTAGGAGCGCAGCGACCCGGCCGGCTGCACCGCGGCATGGACCAGCGCGATGGTCGTGCGGGTGACAGCATCCGCATCTGAACCCGACTCGATGGCACCCATGGCCGATTCGAGCACCCCGCCAAGCAGGCGCGCGGTGATCATCAGCTCTGGAACGCCCAGTTGCTGCAGTGCCCCCATGAACGGCGCGATTTGCTCATGGTGCAGCTCGGCCAGCCGGGCCCGGCACGCGTCGGGCAACTGCGCTGCAGACAGTGCGGCGGCGGGTCGGTGCGCTCCCTCGGCGGCCTGGCGCAGCGTCTCGCGCACGTAGGCGTCCATCACCTCAAGCGGCTCGGAGAGCCCGTCGAGGGCGACGGCAAGCTGGGCGTTCGAGCGCGGAAACGAGTCCTCGATGATGGCCGCCAGGATGCCGGCGGCCGAGTCGAAGTACTGGTAGACGCTGGGGCGGGCAAGTCCTGCCGCAGCCCCCACGGCCGCCGGGGTGACGGCAGAAACGCCGCCCTGAACGAGCAGCTCGGTGGCGGCCGTCAGGAGCGCCTCGCGCTGGCGCCTGCGGTGTTCTGCCACGGTCGGCGCGGAAATCTTCGGCATGCCCCTGATGCTCCTCACCCTGCGATTGCTCCGCCAGTCTATCGAGCGGTCTCGGTCTGGCTGGCTAAAGTCGGCGTCGCCTCCTGGTCGCAACACGCGTGCCGGGGGAGCATCTTCCCGGACTTTCGCGTCCTCCGTTTTATGCCTCCAATCGGCGGGACGCTTGACTTCAAAGGTGGGAGCATGAGATCGATGCGACACTGCCCACCCCACAGAGACGGAAACCTCAATGATCACGATCCACCTTCGCCATGAGATCGACGCCGACAAACTCGACGATTTTCGCACTTACGGCCAAGAGTGGATCCGGCTCGTCAACAGGCTCGGCGGCACACATCACGGGTACTTTCTGCCCAGCGAAGGCGACAGCGACGAAGCATTCGCGCTCTTCACCTTCGACTCGCTCGCTGCCTACGAGCAGTACCGCACGGCGGCATCCACCGACCCAGAGTGCATCGCTGCAATCGAGTTCGCTAGGCGTACGCAGTGCATTCGCCGCTACGAACGTCGTTTTCTCTCACCAGTATTCGAATAGCAGGGATGTTGCGATGACGGATGCCGCGGCATCCGCCATCGCAACAGGCCGATTCCTCGGGGCATCGTCGCCTTCGCAGGTTCATGTCGATCGTCGATGGGCGGTAGCTCAGTCCTGGAGACAGCTACAAGAAGGGCGGATGCCGAAGCATCCGCCCTTTCAATGGTGATTCAGGAGACCTAGAAGTCCCAGTCCTCGTCTTCGGTGTTCACTGCCTTGCCGATGACATACGACGAGCCAGAACCAGAGAAGAAGTCGTGGTTCTCGTCGGAGTTCGGCGAGAGCGCCGACAGGATCGCCGGGTTCACGTCGGTGACCGTCTTCGGGAACATCGGCTCGTAGCCCAGGTTCATCAGCGCCTTGTTGGCGTTGTAGTGCAGGAACTTCTTGACGTCTTCGGTCAGACCGACCTCGTCATACAGGTCCTGCGTGTACTGCACCTCGTTCTCGTAGAGCTCGAACATGAGGTTGAACGTGTAGTCCTTGATCTCATCGCGACGCTCCTGGGTCTCGTTCTCGAGACCCTTCTGGAACTTGTACCCGATGTAGTACCCGTGCACAGCCTCATCACGAATGATCAGACGGATCATGTCTGCCGTGTTCGTGAGCTTGGCGTGGCTCGACCAGTACATCGGCAGGTAGAAGCCGGAGTAGAAGAGGAACGACTCAAGCAGGGTGGATGCGACCTTGCGCTTGAGGGGGTCGTCACCCTGGTAGTACTCCATCACGATCGCAGCCTTCTTCTGAAGGTTCTGGTTCTCGGTCGACCAGCGGAACGCCTCGTCGATCTCCTTCGTGGAGCAGAGCGTCGAGAAGATCGACGAGTAGCTCTTGGCGTGCACCGACTCCATGAACGCGATGTTCGTGTAGACGGCCTCTTCGTGAGGAGTGATGGCATCCGGAATCAGTGAGACGGCACCGACGGTGCCCTGGATGGTGTCGAGCAGGGTCAGCCCGGTGAACACGCGCATGGTGAGCTGCTGCTCTGCCGGAGTGAGCGTGTTCCACGACTGGATGTCGTTCGACAGCGGGATCTTCTCGGGCAGCCAGAAGTTGTTGACGAGGCGGTTCCAGACCTCGACATCCTTCTCGTCTTCGATCTTGTTCCAGTTGATGGCGTCAACGTGGGAGACGAGCTTCAGCTTGTCAATCATGAGTGTGTTCCTTTTATCCAGAGATTCGAGTGGGCAGCAGATCTAGAGCATGCAGCTGACGCAGCCGTCAACCTCGGTGCCCTCGAGCGCGAGCTGGCGCAGACGAATGTAGTAGATCGTCTTGATGCCCTTGCGCCAGGCGTAGATCTGAGCCTTGTTGATGTCACGAGTGGTGGCGGTGTCCTTGAAGAACAAGGTCAGCGACAGGCCCTGGTCGACGTGCTGGGTAGCCGCCGCGTAGGTGTCGATGATCTTCTCTGCACCGATTTCGTAGGCATCCTGGTAGTAGTCCAGGTTCTCGTTCGTCATGAACGGCGCCGGGTAGTACACGCGGCCGAGCTTGCCTTCCTTGCGGATCTCGATCTTCGACGCGATCGGGTGAATCGACGACGTCGAGTTGTTGATGTACGAGATCGAGCCAGTCGGCGGTACAGCCTGCAGGTTCTGGTTGTAGATACCGTGCTCAATGACGGATGCCTTCAGCGCTGCCCAGTCGGCCTGCGTCGGGATGGTGACCCCAGAGGTCGCGAACAGCTCTGCGACGCGCGCCGTTGCCGGCTCCCACACCTGGTCGGTGTACTTGTCGAAGAACGCACCGGATGCGTAGGTCGAGTCTTCGAAGCCTTCGAAGGCACGGCCACGCTCGATGGCGAGCTTGTTCGAGGCACGCAGCGCGTGGAACAGCACCGTGTAGAAGTAGATGTTCGTGAAGTCGATGCCCTCGTCGCTGCCGTAGTACACGTGCTCGCGGGACAGGTATCCGTGCAGGTTCATCTGGCCGAGGCCGATGGCGTGCGACTTGTCGTTGCCGTCTTCGATCGACCGAACGGATGAGATGTGGCTCTGCTCAGAGACCGAGTTGAGGCCGCGAATGGCGGTTTCAACGGTCAAACCAAAGTCGGGCGAGTCCATCGCCAGGGCGATGTTCATCGAGCCGAGGTTGCAGGAGATGTCCTTGCCGATCTCGTTGTACGAGAGGTCCTCGTTGTACGTGGTCGGCGTGTTGACCTGAAGGATTTCAGAGCACAGGTTCGACATGTTGATGCGGCCCTTGATCGGGTTCGCAGCGTTGACGGTGTCTTCGTACACGATGTACGGGTAGCCGGACTCGAACTGGATCTCCGCGAGGGTCTGGAAGAAGTCACGGGCCTTCATCTTCGACTTCTTGATGCGGGGGTTGTCGACCATTTCCTGGTACTTCTCCGAGACGGAGATGTCGCCGAACGGAACGCCGTACACCTTCTCGACGTCGTATGGGGAGAACAGGTACATGTCCTCACCCTTCTTCGCCAGTTCGAAGGTGATGTCAGGGATGACCACGCCGAGTGACAGCGTCTTGATGCGGATCTTCTCGTCGGCGTTCTCACGCTTGGTGTCGAGGAAGCGCATGATGTCGGGGTGGTGCGCGTGCAGGTACACGGCACCGGCACCCTGGCGGGCGCCGAGCTGGTTGGCGTAGCTGAAGGAGTCTTCGAGCAGCTTCATCACGGGGATGATGCCACTGGACTGGTTCTCGATCTGCTTGATCGGTGCGCCGGCCTCACGGATGTTGGAGAGCAGCAGGGCGACGCCGCCACCACGCTTCGAGAGCTGCAGCGACGAGTTGATGCCGCGGGAGATCGACTCCATGTTGTCTTCGATGCGCAGCAGGAAGCAGGAGACGAGCTCGCCGCGCTGTGCCTTGCCGGAGTTCAGGAAGGTCGGGGTGGCCGGCTGGAAACGACCGGCGATGATCTCTTCGACCAGGTTGACGGCGAGCGCCTCGTCACCGGCAGCGAGGCCGAGTGCAGTCATGACGACGCGGTCTTCGAAGCGCTCGAGGTAACGCTTTCCGTCGAACGTCTTGAGCGTGTACGAGGTGTAGTACTTGAATGCACCGAGGAAGGTCTGGAAGCGGAATTTCTTCGAGTAGGCCAGGTCGTTGAGCTTCGTGATGAACTCGAACGAGTACTGGTCGAGCACTGCCTGCTCGTAGTACTCCTTCTCCACCAGGTAGTCGAGACGTTCCTTGAGGCTGTGGAAGAACACCGTGTTCTGGTTCACGTGCTGCAGGAAGTACTCGCGCGCAGCCTCGCGGTCCTTGTCGAACTGGATCTCGCCGTTCGGGCCGTAGAGGTTGAGCATCGCGTTCAGGGAGTGGTAATCCATTCCGAGACCGCTTGGTGCGTCAATCACAGTTGCTTCCAAAATGAATCCAATCCTTCGTGAACGATGCGCACATCATCCGGGGTTCCAAATACTTCGAATCGGTAGAGGCAGGGCACCTTGCACTTGGCGGCAATGATGTCCCCGGCGATGCCGTATGCCTCACCGAAATTTGTGTTTCCGGCGCCGATGACGCCGCGAATCAGTGATCGGTTGATCGGGTCGTTGAGAAACCGGATTACCTGTTTGGGCACTGCCCCTGCACCGTTGCCGCCACCGTAGGTGGGAAGGCACAGCACGTATGGCTCTTTAACGCGCAGAGGTTCTTCACGCGCGTAGAGCGGAATGCGTGTAGCGGGACGACCGAGTTTCTCTATGAACCGGTGCGTGTTTCCCGAAACGCTCGAAAAGTAAACTAACTCGGCCATAGAACACCCCCTCGCGTGCCGATGTGATGCGAGTACTGCTTGCGCTTGTACTTGTACTGCTTGTGGTGGTGCTGCTGAATAGGCGCTTACGCCAGACGTGCAGCGAGCTCGTTGATCTTGTCGGGGCGGAAGCCTGACCAGTGGTCCTCGTCGGTGATGACGACGGGAGCCTGCAGGTAGCCGAGAGCCTTAACGGCTTCGAGGGCACCCTCGTCGGCCGACAGGTCGAGGATGTTGTATTCGATGCCCTTGTTGTCGAGAGCCCGGTACGTCGCGGTGCACTGCACACAGGATGGCTTCGTGTAGACCGTGATTGCCATGGCGCTGGCCCTCTCTTCTGAGCTGATTTCTTAGCTGAACCAGCAGTTCAATAGTGGAGTCAAGCGACCGGAATTCAAGACATTCACGATGTCGCCGACTGGACTTCTAATACTACATCTAGTGATCGCAGATAGGAACGGGCACAACATGCAGTAATTACAAATATGTAGTTATCCACGGGTTGTCCACCGGTTGTCAACAGCTCACGTCCTCGAGAGAGGCCATTTTCCGCGGCTCGTTGCGAAGTTATCCACAGGTAGACGATTTCAAACTATTTTGCTTGTGGATAACACGTCGGCGTGTCGGTAAACCACTACATGTTGTGTTGCTGGAGACAGTCTTGCACTAGCCACCGACATTCCAGCGGATGCCGCGCGCGGGTAATTTTCGTGCCGAAACCGCGCTCGACCTGCGCTAAACCCGAGGCGGTGCGGTGGACTCGCGAATGATCAGCTCTGGTGCAACGGTGGGCGGATCAGGAGACTCCTCGTCCTGCAGGATCGCCAGCAGCGACGCCATGATGTCGCGTCCGAGCGCGCTGAAATCCTGTCGCATGGTGCTCAGCGGCGGGGTGAAATGTTCGGCTTCCGGGATGTCGTCAAAGCCCATCACGCTGACGTCGCGCGGCACCAGGAAGCCCCGCTGGGTGAGGGCGTGCATGAATCCGAGGGCCATCTGGTCGTTGCCGGCCAGAACGGCGGTGAACCCGGCGCTGTCGGGAGCGGTGACAGAGTCCGCGAGGATCGCGCCGAACCGGTATCCGCTGGCCGGTGTCCAGTCGCCCCACATCGCCTCGCGTGCGATGAGGCCGCGCTCATTCAGCTCGTCGCGCCAGCCGCGAACTCGCTCGGTGGCATCCATTGAATCTGCCGGCCCTGCCAGATGCAGGATGCTCGTGTGCCCGAGCTCTGCCAGGTACCCAACGGCCGTTCGCGCACCGTGATACTGGTCGATGCCCACGCTGTGGAATCCGCTGCGCCCACTCGACTCGACGACGACCAGCGGCACCCCGAGTTCCACTCCCCTGACGGCGTCGAGCGCTCCCCGGTGTGCGGCGATCAGCACGATGGCTTCGACGTTCTGGCGCAGCAACAGCTCGACGGCCGAGCGCAGTGACTCTGGGTCAGACTCCAGCATGCTGGCCATGCTCACGGCGTACCGCGCCTGCCTGGCAGCCTCGTTGAACCGAAGCACCGTGCTCGACGGCCCGTAGTCAGGACCGCCCGTCGTAATCAGTCCGATGGTGCGGGAGCGCCGGGTAACGAGGGCCCTGGCTGCGGGCGACGGCCGGTAGCGCAGCTGCGTGATGGCCTGTTCGACGCGGAGACGTGTGGCCGGGCGCACATTGGGCAGGTCGTTGAGCACGCGAGATACCGTCTGGTGAGACACTCCCGCCAGCCGCGCCACGTCGAAGATGTTCGCAACGCGTACCCGTTCGCCGTCCGTACTCACCTGACTCATTGGCTCCTGCCGTGGCGCATGACACTACACATTGATGGCCTATTCTCCCGTGTCCGGCGCCCGACTCCGTGCCATTTCACTACTGATGCCACGTCGCAACCAGCATCGCGACCGGCAATATCGCACCCGACCACGTCGCATCCGCTATCGCCGCCTTTTCGTCAGCACTTTCTGCAGGATGATGAACACCAGCAGCAGCACGCCAATGAAGATGCGGGTCCACCATGAGCTCAGCGTTCCTTCGAAGGTGATGATGGTCTGGATGGTGCCGAGCACCAGCACGCCGAGCACTGAGCCGAGTACGAATCCGTAGCCGCCGGTGAGCAGGGTGCCGCCGATCACGACGGCCGCGATGGCATCCAACTCGGTGCCGACGGCGGTGAGGCTGTAGCCGGAGAGCGTATAGAAGGTGAAGAGCACCCCCGCAAGGCCAGAGCAGAAGCCACTGATCACGTAGACCAGCACCTTCGTGCGGGCGACGGGCAAGCCCATCAGCATGCCGGACTGCTCTCCCCCGCCGATCGCATAGACGGTGCGGCCGAGGCGCGTGTAGTGCAACACATAGAAGGCGACGGCCACGACGACCAGCGCGATGATGACGCTGGCGTTGATGCTCATCCTCGGCCCGACAGGAATCCGGGTCTGTGCGAGAGCGACGAAGAACGGGTTGTCGATGGTGATCGAGTTGTTGCTGATCACGTAGCAGAGACCCCTGGCCAGGAACATGGCCGCCAGGGTGGCGATGAATGGTTGGATCTTGAACACGTGCACCATGAGCCCGACCAAAAATCCGAGCGTCGACGTGGTGACGAGGATGAGCGGGATCACGACGCCCGCCTCCCACCCCGCTTGCAACAGGCTGGCCGCGATCATGGTCGACAGCGCGACGACAGCGCCCACGGAGAGATCGATACCGCCGGTGAGGATGACGAAGGTCATCCCGACGGCGAGCACGATCAAGTACGCGTTGTCGACGAAGAGGTTGAGGATGACCGGCCCCGACAGGAAGCCACGGTAGCGACTGCCACCGAGCGCGAAGATCAGGATGAGCAGCACCAGGGTGACGAGCACGGGACCGTACTTCGGACTGGTGAACAGGCCTCGCACCGCGCTGAGGAATCGGCTGACGGGACTTGCGGTTGCCCGAGGCGGTCTCGGAGCCGGGCCCTGGGCCGGAGTGGGTGTCTGGGTCAGGGTGCTCATGAGGTGGCCGTCTCCTTCCGGGAGGACGTCAGGGCATGGCGCCATCGCGCGAACGCTGCGTTGGTGGTCGGCGACTGCAGCAGGCAGACGATGGTGACCACCGCTGCCTTGAACACCATGGTCGCGATGGGCGGGATGCCGACGGTGTACACCGTGGTGACCAGCGTCTGGATGACGAGGGCTCCCACCAGTGTGCCGACCAGCGAGTAGCGGCCGCCGGCCAGGGAAGTTCCGCCGATGACGACGGCGAGGATGGCGTCGAGCTCGATGAACAGGCCGGTGTTGTTGGCATCCGCTGCTGTCTGGTTTGAGGTGAGGATGAGGCCGGCGATCGCCGCGCACAGGGCGCTGAAGGTGTAGACGGTGAACACAAGGCCGCGCGAGCGCACACCGGCCTGGCGGCTGGCCTCCGGGTTGATGCCGACCGATTCGATCAGCATCCCGAGCGCTGTACGCCGGGTGAGGAGGGCGGCGAGGGCGAAGATCACGGCGGCGATGACCGCGGCGATCGGCAGGCCGAGCACAAAGCCGGTGCCGAGCACCTTGAACGGCGGACTGTTCACCGTGAGGATCTGGCCCTCTGTGATGAGCATCGCAACGCCACGGCCGGCCGTCATCAGGATGAGGGTCGCGATGATGGGTTGGATGCCGAGCACGGCCACCAGGAATCCGTTCCACATGCCGAGCACGAGCGAGATCAGGATGGCGACGGTCACCGCGACGATGACGGTCGTGATGCTGCCTGGATTGTCGGACCCCAGGATGATCGAGCACGCCACCGCGCCGGCAATGGCGCAGATGGCGCCGACGGAGAGGTCGATGCCGCGGGTCGCGATGACGAGCGTCATGCCGACAGCGATGATCAGCGTCGGCGCCCCGTTGCGCACGATGTCGACGAGGCTGCCGAACAGGTGGCCGTCCTTGACCGTGATGTTGAAGAAGCCGGGGAACGCAATGAGGTTGATGGCGAACAGCACCAGCAGCATCACGACGGGCCAGAACAGGCGGCTGGCGAATACCTTGCTCACGTTGTTGCTCCTGTCAGAGAGGAATTGTCAGACCCGTTGGTCGATGCTCGTGGTGCTTCGTCGGCGACGGAGCCGTCAGCGATGATGGCGAGCAGGCTGTCAACGCTCACATCGTCGTTGTTGATGTCGGCCACGAGGCGCCGGTCGCGCAGAATGCCGATGCGGTGGCTGAGGCGGAGCACCTCCTCGAGCTCGGCGGAGATGAAGATCACGGACATGCCGTTCTCTGCGAGGTTCACGACGAGCTTCTGGATCTCTGCCTTGGCACCGACGTCGATACCGCGGGTGGGTTCGTCGAGGATCAGCAGCCGGGGCGCGACAGCAAGCCACCTGGCCAGCAGCACCTTCTGCTGGTTGCCGCCGGAGAGATTCTTCACGAGGGCGTCGGGGTTGGCCGGGCGGATGTTCAACGCCTGGATGTAGCTGGCCGCGAGTTCATCCTGCCGCTTCTTCGGAATCGGGCGGAACCAGCCGCGGTCAGCCTGCAGGGCGAGAACGATGTTGTCGCGCACCGTGAGGTCCTCGACCACACCCTCTGCCTTCCGGTTCTCGGAGGAATATGCGACACCGCGGGCCAGAGCCGAACGGGGTGTGCGGAACTTGCTCTGTCGGCCGCCGACGGCGAGGCTGCCGGCATCCGGTCGATCAATGCCCGCGAGGATGCGGGCCAGCTCGGTGCGCCCCGATCCAAGCAGACCGGCAAGGCCGACGACCTCGCCCTCGTAAATACGGAGGTCGAACGGCTCGATGGCGCCTTTGCGCCCGAACCCGATCGCCTGCATGAATGGCACTTCGCCCTCGTCGTCGGCAACACTCTGGTCGTGCGTCTTCTTCTGCAGGTCGTCGAGGAGGGCGATTTCCTTGCCGATCATCTTCTGCACGAGGTCGATGCGCAGGATCTCGTCGGTGAGGTATTCGCCGACGAGCTTGCCGTTGCGAAACACCGTGAGCCGGTCGGAGATCTCGTAGACCTGGTCGAGAAAGTGCGACACGAAGAGGATTGCCACTCCTTCTTCTTTCAGCGAGCGGATGACGCGGAATAGCTCAGTGACCTCGTCGGCATCAAGGCTCGATGTCGGCTCGTCGAGCACGAGCACCTTGGCCTGCACGTCGAGGGCACGGGCGATGGCGACGAGCTGTTGCACCGCGAGCGAGTGCGAGCCGAGCAGTGACCCTGGGTCGATGTCGAGGTGGAGTCGCGTGAGCAGCTCAGCCGCGCGCTTGCGGGTGGCACGCCAGTCGATGCCGCCGAAGCGTCGGGGCTCGCGGCCGAGCATGATGTTCTCGGCAACGCTGAGATTCGTGAGGAGGTTGACCTCCTGGTAGACCGTGCTGATGCCGGCCTCTTGCGCCTGCGCCGGTCCGGCGAATGACACGGACGTCCCGTCGAGCAGGATGGTGCCGCTGTCGACGGAGTACACGCCGGTCAGCGCCTTGATGAGCGTCGACTTGCCGGCGCCGTTCTCCCCCATCAGCGAGTGCACCTCGCCGGGGAACATTCGGAAACTCACCTCGTCGAGCGCCTTCACGCCAGGGAACGAGATCGAGATGTTGGTCATGTCGACAACGGGTGTCTCTACGGTCATACCGGTTCTGCTTTCTTCAGTGAAAACGGATGCGGCCGAGTGGAACGGATGCGGCGATAACGGGTTCCGCGGGCCGGATGGTCGTGGTTCGACCACTCGGCCCGCGATCTGCGCTTTGCGCCTAGTACTGGCGGTCTGGGAGCGCCTCGATGGCCTGCTCCTGGGTGAATGTCGTCTCTTCGGTGATGATGCGCTTCTCCGGGGTTTCGCCGGCAACGACCTGCTTGACGATATCGACCAGCTGCTTGCCGAGGAGCGGTGAGCACTCAACGATGAAGTTGATCTTGCCGTCGGCCAGGGCCTGCATGCCATCCTTCACGGCATCAACGGTGATGATCTTGATGTCCTGGCCAGGAACAAGTCCGGCCGCTTCAATCGCTTCGATCGCGCCGAGTCCCATGTCGTCGTTGTGTGCGTAGATCACGTCAACGTCGGGGTTCGACTTCAGGAGTGCTTCCGTCACCTGCTTGCCACCGGCACGCGTGAAGTCACCGGTCTGCGATGCCACAACCTCGAACTTCGGGTCTGCCGAAATCACGTCGGCGAACCCTTCTGCGCGGTCGATGGCCGGGGCGGCGCCCGTTGTGCCCTCGAGCTGGATGATCTTCACCGGGTCGGTCTGGTCCTTGTACTCAGCGACCAGCCAGTCGCCGGCCTTCTTGCCCTCTGCGATGAAGTCGGATCCGAGGAAGCTCACATACAGCGAGTCATCCTTTGAGTCGACAGCGCGGTCGGTGAGGACCACCGGGATCTCGGCATCCTGTGCTTCCTTGAGCACGGCATCCCAACCGGTTTCGACGACGGGCGAGAACGCGATGACGTCAACGCCCTGGGTGATGTAGGAGCGGATCGCCTTGATCTGGTTCTCCTGCTTCTGCTGGGCGTCCGAGAACTTGAGTTCCATGCCGGACTCAGCGAATGCGTCCTGGATGTCCTTCGTGTTGGCGGTGCGCCATCCGCTTTCTGCGCCGACCTGGGCGAACCCGACCACGATTTCGCTCGGGTCTTTGGCTTCACCTGTCGAGCCGGCGTCTGTGCCTGAGCAGCCCGCGAGGGCGATGATCATGGCACTGGCGGCAACCGCAGTGATGAGTCTCTTCATCTGACTAAACCTCCTTGTTCAGCGTTCCCGGCGAAGACTGATGCTGCGATGACCTGGGGCCGGGCGGGCAGTTCATTCTGACCGTGATGGCATGCTAGCGCCGAATTGTGAGCGCTCACAATGGGGGGATCACATTTTGCGCCACATTCGTTACCTGTTCGTTGCATAGCGGATGCCGGCGCATTGTGAGCGCTCATAAAACGGCAGCGGATGCCGCGCGCGGCCTGCCTGCGCCGTCGACCTCCCGAGCCGGGCTCGTCGGGGCGGGCGGGCGGGGCGCGCGCAAGTCTGGGCGCGCGAAATCCCGGCAGGCGCGCGATAAACCGAGCGCCCAGCGGAAAACCGCGCGCCAGGATGTCTGCACCCAGCGCCTCATCGCGCGCGCGGCACCCCATGCGCAACGAGGAAGGCGTGAAAGCGACGCGGGGAGATCACCGTGTCCCAATCCCACCTGTCAAAGCTGTCGCAACCTGGGTCATGGCGCAGCGCATCCTCTCGTGCCTTTTCGGCCAAAAGAACCTCAGCAGGGTCGCGGTCGCCAAGCACCGCACCGCGCGTGTACTTGTGCGTGCCGTCGAACTCGCCAATCTTACGAATGCGCCGCCAGTAGTAGTCGACCCAGTAGGTATGCCCGCCGACGTTCGCGAAGCACACCTGCAGTTCGGGCACCTCGAACCCCAGCTCATACATGCGAACTCGACCAAGTGTCTCCCCGGGATTCGCAGACAAATCCGTTGCGAAGCCGATGGCCCGTTCTGCTTTCGCGCGCCGTGCGACGGAAAGGCCCGGCGCCAGCTCGGCATACAGGTCGGCCTTCGTCAGGGTCACCGGTGCGCGGATGCCGCGCTTCTGCGCGGCATCCACTCTTTCTCTCTCACTGCGGAGCGCGTGGTCAATCATGGTGACGGCGACAAGGAAACTTGCCGTTATCGCTACATCAACGAGGGTTCGCGCCAGTGACGTGACGGCGATCGCGCCGATCTGCACGGTGTCAGGCGCAGACACTCTGCGGTGCCTGGTGATGAACCGGGCGTTGCTCCCGCCCGATGCCGTCGAGTCGATCACATGAACTGTCTTCGGCCAGGCGCCGATTGTTGGCAGCCCATGCAACACTGCCGCGGATTCGTGCGACACGACGACGGGTCGCTGTGCAAGGTGGTGCGTCGCACCCACGAACAGTCGGTAGCGCTCGTCGGCTTTCGCTGATGCCCAGCGCTCTCCATCGACGTAGACCCCCTGCCTGACCCGCACCAGTTCTCCCCGCTCAACAAGCGACTTCACCGTGTGCGTCGAGACGCCCAATCGCTTCAATGAGGCGGCGGGAATCAGTTCCGCGTTTTTGGCGGCTGCAGTCTCAAGAAAATCAGGCATGCCTCACGGTGCACTCGCTGCACCATGCCGAGCGCTCGCAGCGCACGATCTGTGGACAGATCGCATCGGCATCCGCTGTGCAGGACTCTGCGTTACCTCGGCGCGAAGGCTGGGCGCGCGAAAACGCGGTGGGCGCGCGATAAAGCGCGCGCCCACCGGGAAACCGCGCGCCAGGATTGCACGAGCCACGCCGGGCACAGGCATGGGCACGGGCTGACCCGCGCATCGTCCGCATGGCTGCTCCACTGACAGCGCATGACCGCCACAGACACACAGAAGCCCCGCGGCCCAAAGGCGGCGGGGCTTCTGACGCGAACGATTCCCCCGAATCGCCCGCGGTCTGTGGCGGGGCTTAGCGACCGCCTGCGCGACGCTTGTTGTAGACGTCGAACGCGACGGCCAGCAGCAGCACGAGGCCCTTGACGGCCTGCTGCCACTCGATGCCGATACCCATGATCGACATACCGTTGTTCAGCACACCGATGATCAGGCCACCGATGATGGCGCCGCCGATGGTGCCGACACCACCCGTTACTGCAGCGCCACCGATGAAGGCCGCTGAGATGGCCTCGAGTTCGAAGCCGTCACCGGCCTTCGGGCCAGCCAGGTTCAGGCGAGCGGTGAAGATGAGGCCGGCCAGAGCGGCCAGCACACCCATGTTGACGAACAGCCAGAAGGTGACGTTGCGGGTCTTGATGCCAGAGAGCTCAGCGGCGTGCAGGTTGCCACCGATGGCGTAGATGTGACGACCGAAGACGCTGCGGTTCATGATGATGCCGTAAACGAGAACCAGCACGGCGAGCACGATCAGTGTGACGGGGATGCCCTTGTACGAGGCAAGTGCCCAGCCGAACAGGCCGATGGCCACGGCGATCAGAACGAGCTTGGCGACGAACCACACGAGGGGTTCGACGTCCTGGCCGTACTTGGCACGTCCGGCACGGGTTCGTGCCTGCTGAACGACAAGCGCGATGATCGCGATCACGGCAATACCGAGGGTCAGCGGATCGAGTTCGAACTCACCGAAGACGTTGTTCAGGAAGCCGTTGCCGAGTGCACGGTACTGCTCGGGGAATGAACCGATGTTGGCGTTTCCGAGTACCGCGAGCGCAAGGCCACGGAAGATCAGCATGCCGGCCAGCGTCACGATGAACGCCGGGATGCCGACATACGCGATCCAGAAGCCCTGCCAGACACCCACGAGGGCACCGACGAGCAGCGACAGGATGATTGACAGCCACCATGGCAGTCCCCAGCTCACCGCGAACACACCAGACACGGCACCGACGAAGGCGGCAACCGATCCAACGGAGAGGTCGATGTGGCCGGCGATGATCACCATGACCATACCGATCGCCAGCACGAGGATGTACCCGTTCTGCACGATCAGGTTGGAGATGTTCTGCGGGCGCAGCAGGATGCCGTCGGTCAGGAACGTGAACAGTACGACGACGACGATGAGGGCAATGAAGATGCCGTTCTTGCCGAGGTCACTGACCACGTGGCTGAACCACGATCCGACTTTTGAGGCACTCGGGTTGACGAGGGCACCCGCGGCCGTCTCAACAGCCGGCTTGTTCTCGAGATCACTCATTGGTGTTTTCTCCTTATGTCTCACTAGCCGCGGGCTAGCGAGCCTTTTCCATGGTCATGTGCTTGATGAGGGTTTCCGGCGTCGCCGTCTCGATCGGGAACTCGCCCGTGATCGCACCCTCTGAGATTGTGTAGACGCGGTCGCTGATTCCGAGCAGCTCAGGCAGCTCAGACGAGATGACGATGATGCCCTTGCCCTGCGCCGCGAGCTGGTTGATGATCGCGTAGATTTCGTACTTCGCGCCCACGTCGATGCCGCGCGTTGGCTCATCCAGGATGAGGACATCCGGGTCTGAGTAGATCCACTTCGACAGCACAACCTTCTGTTGGTTGCCGCCGGAGAGCTTGCCGGTCTTGGCGAGTACAGAGGGAGCCTTGATGTTCATGCTCTTGCGGTACTCGTTGGCAACCTTGAACTCTTCGTTGCTGTCGACCAGGCCGCCGCGACTGAGCTTGCCGAGCGACGCCATCGAGATGTTGCGCTGGATGTCTTCGATCAGGTTGAGCCCGTACTGCTTGCGGTCTTCCGTGGCGTACGCCAGCCCGTTGTCGATGGCCTCAGCTACCGAACGGGTTTTGATCTCGACACCGTTCTTGTAGACGCGCCCTGAGATCCGGGTGCCGTACGAGCGACCGAAGAGGCTCATGGCGAACTCGGTGCGACCTGCACCCATGAGGCCGGCGATGCCGACGATCTCACCCTTGCGCACGTTCAGGCTGACGTTGTCGACCACGACGCGCGTGACATCCTGCGGGTGGTGGGCCGTCCATTCCTCAACGCGCAGGATCTCGTCGCCGATGTTCGGCGTGTGATCCGGGTAGCGGTGCTCGAGGTCGCGCCCGACCATGTCCTTGATGATGCGGTCTTCGGTGACGTCCTGCTTGGCGATCGTCTCGATCGTCTTGCCGTCACGGATGACGGTGACGGAGTCGGCGACCTTCTTGATCTCGTTCAGCTTGTGGCTGATGATGATCGACGTGATCCCCTGCTCCTTGAGGTGCTGGATCAGGTCGAGCAGGTGATCGGAGTCTTCGTCGTTGAGCGCGGCGGTCGGCTCGTCGAGGATGAGGAGCTTCACTCGCTTCGACAGTGCCTTGGCGATCTCGACCAGCTGCTGCTTTCCGACGCCGATGTCGAGGATGCGCGTGGTGGGGTTCTCGCGAAGGCCGACGCGCGCGAGCAGTTTCGCCGCTTCGTGGTTTGTCTTGTTCCAGTCGATGAGGCCGAAGGCACCACGCTGTTCGTTGTTCAGGAAGATGTTCTCTGCAATAGAGAGGTACGGGCTGAGGGCCAGCTCCTGGTGGATGATGACGATGCCCTTGGCCTCGCTGTCCGTGATGTCACGGAATTCGACGACCTCGTCTTCGAAGACGATGTCGCCGGTGTACGTACCGAACGGATAGACCCCGCTCAGTACTTTCATGAGCGTGGACTTGCCTGCGCCGTTCTCGCCACAGATGGCGTGAACCTGGCCGCGGCCGACGTTGAGCGTGACATCCTGCAACGCCTTGACGCCGGGGAACGTCTTGGTAATGCCGCGCATCTCGAGAATGTTGGTGGTCACTTGCGTGCCTCTCTCAGTAGTGCAGTAGAGCTGGGGAGTGAGATGACTCACCGGTGGGGCACTCGCGTGCCCCACCGGGTTGTCGCATTCGGGTGTTAGCCGTCGATCTCGGCCTGGGTCCAGTAGCCGCTGTCAACCAGCTGCTCCGTGATGTTGTCCTTGACCACGATGGCCGAGTCCAGCAGGTAGGAGTCAACAACCTTGTTGCCGTTGTCGTAGTCGGTCGTGTTGTTGACCTCGACCTCTTCGCCGTTCAGCAGCGCGAGGGTCATGTTGACTGCGACCTCGGCGAGCTTGCGGGTGTCCTTGAAGATGGTGGCGAACTGCTCGCCTGAGACGATTGCCTTGACGGAGTCGAGCTCAGCGTCCTGGCCGGAGATGATCGGCCATTCTGCGCCCACCGAGTATCCGGCGTCGGTCAGAGCGGAGATGATGCCTCGTGAGATGCCGTCGTACGGGGACAGAACGCCGTTGACCTTCGAGCCGTCGGAGTACGTCGACGTCAGGATGTTCTCCATGCGCTTCTGGGCGGTTTCGCCGTCCCAGCGGAGCGTTGCAACCGTGTTGAAGTCGGTCTGGTTGCTCTTGACGACGATCGTCTTGTCGTCGATCAGCGGCTGGAGGACATCCATTGCGCCGTTGTAGAAGAACGTGGCGTTGTTGTCGTCGGGCGAGCCGGCGAACAGCTCGACGTTGAACGGGCCCGCAGGAGCATCGGCGGTTGCGGTGCCGTCGAGCTCGGTCAGGCCGAGTCCGTTGAGCATCGACCATGCCTGCTGCTGTCCGACCTTGAAGTTGTCGAACGTTGCGTAGTAGTCAACGTTGTCCGTGTCGCGGATCAGGCGGTCGTAGGCAATGACGGGGATGTCGTTGTCTGCGGCTTCCTGCAGCACGCTGGTGAGCGTGGTGCCGTCGATCGAGGCGATGATCAGGGCTTCTGCGCCCTTGGTGATCATGTTCTCGATCTGTGAGACCTGGGTCGGGATGTCGTCTTCTGCGTACTGCAGGTCAACCTTGAATCCCTGTGCCTCGAGCTGGTCCTTGACGGCGTTGCCGTCCTGGATCCAACGCTCTGAAGACTTCGTGGGCATTGCAACGCCAACGAGTCCGCCGTCGCCGGCGCCGTCGGCTGCATCGCCGGAGCCTCCGGAGCAAGCAGCCAGTGACATGATCATGGCACCAGCGGCCAGAGTTGCGAGAAGTGCTTTCTTCTTCACTGTGGTTCCCTTTCGAGTTTTTCTATCAACATTGATTTGTGCGAGTGGGTGGACAGATGTGATTACAGGCCCGGTGCCAAGGCATGGCGGGCCGGGTTCCAACGCACCTGATGCGTGATGTCACGCACGGTGGTGGCTTTATCGTTCACGAGAGCGCTCCCTGCGGAGCTTGTCCGTAGACGTTCTGGTAACGATCAAAAAGTGAGTCAATGGCGCTCTGCGGCAACGGAACGAGCTCGCCACCCTGCCGGGCGATGTGCACCGTGCGGGCGACGTCTTCGACCATGACGGCGGCCTTTACCGCATCTTTCGCGTCCTTGCCGATGGTGAACGGGCCATGGTTGGCCATCAACACCGCACGCGACCTGTGGCCGGTCAACGTCTCCACGATGCCGCGGCCAATGGAGTCATCGCCGATGATCGCAAACGGACCAACAGGGATCTCCCCACCGAACTCATCGGCCATCGCCGTGATCACACACGGAATCGCCTCAGCCCGCGCCGCCCACGCCGTCGCATACGTGGAATGCGTGTGCACGACCCCGCCGACCTCCGGCATGTTGCGGTACACATAGGCGTGCGCGGCCGTGTCGCTCGACGGCGACCGGTCGGCGCCCGGCGTGCCCGGGATGACCGTGCCGTCGAGGTCGCAGAGAATCATGTTCTCCGGCGCGAGATCGTCGTAGCTCACGCCAGACGGCTTGATCACGAACAAGTCAGCGCCCGGCACCCGGCCGGAGACATTGCCGCCGGTCCAGACGACCAGGCCGTTGCGGGTCAGCTCGGCGTGCAGGCGGGCGATGTCGGCGCGCACTCTGGCGATGGCGACTTCGATCTGGGGGCCGTAGGTGCTCATGCGCGTGCCTCGGCTCCGGCAACAACGCCGACGCCATCAGTCGATCGGAGATACAGCGCACCGTCGTTGCGCCCAGCGAACTGGGACGAGCGGGCGGACGTACTCACGAAACGACTCCTTTGTCTGACGCGTGGTGGTTACCTGGTGCGACATTGCGGGTGAACTTGCTGTGGTGCTAGGCGATGCTGTGGTGCGGTCGATGCTGGTTCACCAGAATGTGACCGTTCACATTGGCCGCCTGCCCATGTTAGTCGCATGGGGCATTTGCCTGTCAAGTTGGAAATGTCTCGGTTGTGTAACTGCCGCCTGACTGACGGCGGCGAAAGGCCAGAATCAGGGTCGTTTGGCGTCGGCGGAGCCCGCCTGCCTACTGCACAACCGCTCTCGGCACCGTCGTCGTGAGGCCTGCGGCAGGGGTGGCAACGGTCGCGCGCCGGCCGGCCGCAATGCTCAGCAGCCAGAACAGCGCGGCCAGTCCGAAGCAGCCGACGAACGGCCAGACGCCGCCGAGCGGGGCGAGGGAAATGAAGACGATGGCCGAGAGGGCGAGCGATGTTGATGAGCCGATGGCATCCGAAATTGAAATGGCAGAGCTCACGAAGCCCTGGCTGTCTGGCGTCGACGTTTGCAACGCCATCACCGATGTGCGCGGGTACATGATGCCCATGCCGGCGCCGGCCACGCCCCAGCCGACGATGAGGATCCAGGCCGATATGCCGAGGATGGGGACAACGATCGCCACCACAAGGGCAAAGCCGAGCAGGACAGACCCGATGCGGAAGCACAGTCGGTGGGTGAGCCGTGTCGCATAGCGTCCCTGCACCTGCGAGCTGGCGCCCCACATGACGCCGCCGACGGTCAGCGCCAGTCCGGCCATGGAGGCCGACAACCCGTACTGGTCTGAGAGCAGGTACGGGATGTAGATCTCGGCGCCGAAGAATGCGCCGGCAATGAGCCCGCGCAGCAGCACGACGCTCGGCAAGCCTCGTGCAGCGCGCAGCGTTCCGGTCGGCAGCAGCGGGCGGATCACGACGGCGAGCAGCACGATCGCGACGACAGGGACAACCCAGGAGATCCAGCCCTGGAGTCCGGCTGACAGGTTGAGCGCCAGCACGGCGACCGCGGCGCAGGATGCCAGGGCAATGCGCGCAACGCTCCACGACGGCGCCTCTGGGCCGGGCTTCTCCCCCAGTCCTCGCATCGCCGGTGCCACCATCGCCACGGCGGGAACGACGAGCGCAACGACCCCGAGGAATACCCACTCCCACCCGAACGTATCCGCGACGACACCGGCAATGAACGGGCCGATCAGCGAGGGAACCACCCACGCTGCAGCAAAGCCGGCGAAGATCCGCGGCTGCAAGTGCTCCGGGTAGACCCGCGCCACGATCACGTACAGGGCGACAGTGAGAGCGCCACCGCCGAATCCGTGAATGAGCCGGCCGACCACCAGCACGGCCATTGAGCTCGCCGTTCCCGCGACGATCAGGCCGATCGCGAACAGGACAACAGAAGCCAGCACTGCACCACGCGGCCCGCGCCAGTCAGACCAGTTGCCGGCTACGACCATCCCGACGACACTGATCGCCAGCGGCCCTGCGAAGGCGAGCGCATAGAGGGATTCGCCGCCGAGTTCGGCGCTGATACCGGGCATCACCGTCGTGACTGCAAGCGATTCGAATGCTGCAAGCAGGATGAGTGCGCACATTCCGATGCTGATCCAGCGATACGTCGGACTGAGTACCCCACCTCCGCCGTCGGACGTGTTCGTGCCCGCTGTGTCGCCATCGCTCATAGTGCCATTCTGCACGGTTCTGGTGTCGTCGGTCACCGCCCATGGCACACGCCACTACCGCAGCGGATGCCGCGCGCAACCTAGAAGGCGGCCCGCCCTGTCGACGACCTGACAACCAGTTCCGGCATGATCGCGCCACGATAGGGTTCGGTGTCTTCGCCGTCGATCTCGGCCAGCAGCAGTGCGATGCTGCGACGTCCGAGTTCGCCGAAGTCCTGTCGCACGGTCGACAGCGGCGGCCAGAAATGCGGCGCCTCTGGGATGTCATCGAATCCGATGATGCTGATGTCCCCCGGGATGCTGAGCCCCGCATCATGGATCGCATGCATGAGACCGAGCGCCATCTGGTCATTGGACGAGAAGATGGCGGTGAAGTCCCGCACCCGCAGGAGCTCCCGCCCGGCGTAGTAGCCGAACTCGGCCGTCCAGTCGCCGAGGATGGGTGCCGTCGTCGGCACGTCCTGGGCACTCATCTCGTCGAGGAAGCCGCGCATCCTGGCCTCGGCCTCGATCCAGTCCTGTGGGCCGGCCAGGTGGTAGATGTTGGTGTGGCCGAGCTCGATGAGGTGCCGCGTCGCGAGTCGTGCCCCCGCAATCTGGTCAACGGAGAGGGCTCTGTCGTTCAGCCGGCCAGCCGACTGCAGTGTGACGAGAGGCACCCCGATCGATAACCGCTCAAGCACATCGAAGACGCGCACCTGCGGTGCGATGACGATCAGTCCCTCAACAGACTGGTCCATGAGATGCGCGACGGCAGCCTCAATGGACGGCTGGTCGACGCTCGTGAGGTTCGCCGTGTTCACGTAGTAGCCGGCATCCCGTGCTGCGTCCTGGATCGCGGCAATGCTGCTCGCCGGGCCATACTCCGAACCCGACGACGAGAGCACGCCGATGGTGCGCGAGCGCCCCTTAACCAGCGCCTGGGCTGCACGATTGGGCCGGTACTGCAGTTCGTCCATCACCTCGAGCACACGCAGCTTGGTCGACTCGCGGATGCTGGGGTGGTTGTTCAGCACCCGTGAAACTGTTTGGTGGGATACCCCCGCGAGGCGCGCGACGTCGCGAATGCTCGGCGCGCGGCCCGCTGGTGGTTCCAAGGTCATAGGAGAAGATTCCGCTGCAATGTGCACGGTCACAAATGTGAACGCGTGTCAATTATGCATGGCAGACGCCCACGAGTGGGATCGGATGTGACTGTCACATTCCCGGAGGGATCATTCCCCACGGCCCCAGCGACATTCATGCCCGTTGCGGCATGTGTCCGTTTTAGTCGGCGACTACGCGTGCATCACTGCCCGATCGCGCGCGCTTCACGACGGCGACGATCACGGCAGCCACAGCGAGCACACCGGGCACCAGCAGGTTCGGCCCGGCAAGAACCAGCAGCCCAATGGTGAGTACAACCGACAATGCTGCGAGCCACCAGCCAAATGACCACGTCTCAAGCAGCCGCACCGCTGCGATCATTCCGAGCACATAGATCGCCACCATCGAACTCGTGTGAATGAGGATGAACGGCGTGAGCCCCTGCCCGTTCAGCATCATCATCGTGAAGTACGTGGCAGTGATGACGGCGACCACTCCCAGCGCACGCCGGGGAACCTCGCCGGAGCCAACGCCCCGCGACATCCAGCGAGGCAGGTCTCCGTCGCGGCCGAGCGATGCGCCCAGCTTGGCAAACGCGCCGAGGTACACATTCAGCACGCCGAGGGCGACGATTGCGGCGATGACAGCCACCAGCACAGGACCGATACCCAGAGTGGATGTCGACACCAGGTCGAGCAGGGGAACCTGGCCGTCGCCCGCGCCAGCGCCCAGCACCGCGACGGTCACCCACTGCAGGGCCAGGTACGCGACGCCCACAACAACCAGCGCGATCGCCGTCGCGATCGGGATGACGCGGCGAGGGTTCTTGAACTCCCCAGAGATGTGGGTGCCGATCTCCCACCCGGCGAATGCCCACACGAACAGGCTGACAGCGGTACCGACGCCGCCCCAGCCGTTCGGCAGGAACGGCTCGAAGTTCGAGGGCTCTGCCGCTGGGGCAGCAACGGCGACGACGCCGATCACCACGAAGAGCAGTGCGCCGGTGAGCACCAGCTGCACCACGCCGGAGACGCGCACCCCGAGGAAGTTGATCACGAGGGGCGGGACGAGGATGGCTACCGCCACCCACACCACCACAGAGCGGTCTGCGCCGACGATGGCCACCACGTACTCCGCGCCGAGCATCGCGACGACGGGCGCGCCTGCACCCACCCCGAAGAAGAACCAGTACCCGGCCATCCGCGCCCACGTTTCGCCGAGCGCCTTGCGCACGTAGCTGGCAACACCGCCCGGGTCTGGGTAGCGCGCCGCCAGCGCAGCGAATGTGCCGGCCAGCGGGATAGAGAGCACGAACACCACGAGCACGGCAACCATTGACGCGGGCCCCGCCGCACTGGCGGCAAGCCCCGGCAGCACCAGGATGCCGGTGCCGAGCACCGCCGCGATGTACAGCGCTGTGCCCTGGACGAGCCCGAGGGATCCGGTGTGCGCGCCAGCGGCATCCGCTGGGTTGCGGATGCCGACGGGTGAGGCGAGCGATCCCTCGCGCGATTGGGGTGTCTTGGTTGTGCTCATGTCACCATTCTGTCGGCCGGCGAGCGACGACGAAATGGCAGAGTTGACATCCTTCGTTCATAAACTGCCACTTTGGGGCACGGGTGCCTGGATGGCTCGCGGTGATTTCGAGACGGCCTGGCGGCCTCCTCAATCAACGGAGGGAGCTACAGCCGGGCCAGCGCCCCGTCGATGTCAGCGATGAGGTCGGTGACGTCCTCAATGCCCACCGAGAGCCGCACAATGTTGTCTGGCACTTCGAGGTCGGTGCCGCGCACGGAGGCGTGCGTCATCTCTGCTGGGTAGTTCACGAGTGATTCGACCCCACCGAGCGACTCGGCCAGCTGGAACAGCGTCATCGATTCTGCGAAGGCCCGAGCTGCTGTCGCACCGCCGGCAAACGCGAGCGACAGCATGCCGCCGAACCCGCTCATCTGGGCAGCAGCCAGCTCGTGGCCGGGGTGCGAAGCGAGGCCTGGGTAGTACACGCCATCGAGCGCGGGGTTCCCCTCAAGATGCTCTGCGATGGCCTGCGCGTTGCTGCAGTGGCGATCCATCCGCACCGACAGCGTCTTGATGCCGCGCGTCGTGAGCCACGCATCGAGCGGCGCAGACACCGGACCGGCAGCGAACTGCAGGAAGGAGGCCTTCTGGGCCAGCTCGTTGTCGCGGCCGAAGATGAGCGCGCCGCCCAGCACGTCTGAGTGCCCCCCAAGGTACTTGGTCGTCGAGTGCACGACGACGTCGGCGCCGAGTGCCAGCGGCTGCTGCAGTGCCGGTGACGCGAACGTGTTGTCGACGACGACGGTGACGCCGTGACGGTGTCCGATTTCGGCGAGCGCGGCAATGTCGCTGATCTTCATGAGCGGGTTGCTCGGCGTCTCCACCCAGAGCAGCTTCGTCACGCCGGGGATGATGGCCGCCTCGACGGCAGCAAGGTCACTCATCTCGACGGTGCTGTTGCGGACACCCCACGGCCCGTGCACACGCTCGATCAGTCGGTGGGTGCCGCCGTATACATCGTTGCCGAGCACGATGTGGTCGCCCGGAAGAAGCGCGGCGCGCAGCAGGGTGTCTTCAGCGGCCAGCCCGCTCGCGAATGACAGTCCGATCTCGCCGCCCTCAAGTGCGGCCAGCAGCGTCTGCAGCGAGTCACGGGTGGGGTTGCCACCCCTGGTGTATTCGTAACCGCCGCGCAGGCCGCCGATGCCGTCTTGCACGAACGTCGAGGTGAGATAGACGGGCGGGATGACCGCGCCGGTTGTCGGGTCAAAGGCCTGCCCGGCGTGGATGGCAACGGTGTCGAAGTTCTGTGAGTCTGTCATGGCGATCCTTGCTCTGGTCTGTCTGTGTGGCTAGCTGTCTGTGTGTCAACCGCTGTGTTGGTCAGGCGCTCAGGTAGGTGAGCAGGTCATGGCGGGTGATGACGCCCAGCGGCTTGCCGCCATCCGTCACGAGCAATGCATCACTCGTGGTGAACGCTGCCCTAGCCGTGGCGACCGGTTCGTTGACGCCGATCAGCGGCAGCGCATCTCCGACGACGGATGTCACCTTGTCGGCGAGCTTGACCTCACCGGAGAACACCAGGTCCATCAGGCGTCCCTCGCTGAGCGCACCGACGACTTCACCCATCACCACGGGCGGCTTGGCCGCCAGCACGAGCAGCTGCGACACGCTCGACGACGTCATGGTCTCGATCGCGTCGCGCACCGTGTCGCTCGGGTGCACGTAGACGAAGGGCGGCAACGTACCGGTCTTCGACTCAAGCAGGTCGCCGACCGTGTGCCCGGCCGGCGCGTTTGTGAAGCCGTAGCTGCGCATCCAGCCGTCGTTGAAGATCTTGCCGAGGTAGCCGCGGCCCCCGTCTGGCAGCAACACAACGATGGTGTCATCCGCTCCCAGTTTCTCGGCAGCGCGGAGGGCTGCCACCACGGCCATGCCACTGGAGCCGCCGACCAGGATGCCCTCTTCGAGTGCGAGCCTGCGCGTCATCGCGAAGGAGTCGGCATCCGACACGGCGATGATCTCGTGAGGGACGCTCGGATCATAGGCGGTCGGCCAGAAGTCTTCGCCGACACCCTCAACGAGGTACGGGCGCCCTGTGCCGCCCGAGTACACCGAGCCTTCAGGGTCTGCGCCAATGATCTGCACCCGGTCGTTCGAGACCTCGCGCAGGTAACGGCCGGTTCCGGTGATGGTGCCGCCGGTGCCGACGCCCGCGACGAAGTGGGTGACGGTGCCGTCTGTGTCGCGCCAGATCTCGGGTCCGGTCGTCTCGTAGTGGCTGAGGGGGCCATTCGGGTTGGCGTACTGGTTCGGCTTGAACGCCCCTGGAATCTCGCTGGCCAGGCGGTCAGAGACGCTGTAGTACGACTCAGGGCTGTCAGGGGCAACGGATGTCGGGGTCACCACAACTTCGGCGCCGTATGCTGTCAGCACATTGCGTTTGTCCTCCCCGACCTTGTCTGGGCAGACGAAGATGCAGTGGTAGCCGCGCTGCTGTGCGACGAGCGCCAGGCCGACTCCGGTGTTGCCCGATGTCGGTTCCACGATGGTTCCGCCGGGCTTCAGGAGTCCGTCGCGCTCAGCGGCATCGATGATGCGCGTGGCGATGCGGTCTTTCGAAGATCCACCAGGGTTCAAGTACTCCAGCTTCACGAGCACGGTGGCGGAAACACCCTCCGTGACCTTGTTGAGTTTCACCAGCGGAGTGTTGCCGATGAGGTCGAGCACAGACTGGGCGATCTTCATAGAGAGTCCTTCGTTGAGTGTCGCTGTCACGCAAGACCTCGCGATGAGATCTTCTGCTGTGATATGTCATTGATACCACTCTCAACTATCCTGTGAAGCATCTGTGAGAGCAGGCCCGGAGGAAGCGAAGCGTGCCCGCATGCGTTCGTATTGAACAAGGACAACTACGAGAGGCCATCCAGTGACCCCCGCCCCGCCCCCCGGATCGAAATCCGGCTCCCCAGACCTCACTATCAAGCAGCAGCGCCAGGTTCAGCGCGAGAAGAAGCTTGAAGCATTCCGGTTGCAGGAGAAGCGCACCAAGCGCAACCGCAAGATCGGCATCATCTCCACCGCTGTCGGGGTCGTCGCCATCGTTGGGATCGTGGTCGCCTCCATCGTGCTGACCCCACAGGCCGCCAGCTACTCAGCAGGGGGCACCGGCGCAGAGATCGACGGCGTTGAAACGTTTACCAACACCTCTGAGCACGTCGAGACCTCGGTGACATACCCGCAGACTCCCCCGGCCGGCGGTGCACACAACCCGATGTGGCTGAACTGCGGCGTCTACACCGAGCAGGTACCGAGTGAAAACGCGGTGCACTCCCTTGAGCACGGCGCCATCTGGGTCACCTACGACCCGGCGCTTGGCGCAGACGAGTTGAAGACACTGAAGTCGAAACTGCCGTCGACGTACATCGTTCTCTCGCCGTTCGACGGCCTGCCAACCCCCATCGTGCTGAGCGGCTGGAACTCGCAGCTGCAGGTTGAATCTGCCGACGACCCCCGCATCCAGGAATTCCTTGAGGAGTTCTGGAAGAGCAACAACGTTCCAGAGCCCGGCTCTGCCTGCACTGGCGCATTCAATGCCCCAGGAAAGGTCTCCTAAGCCAGGCGCCGGTCGCCTCGCGATCCTCATCACCGCACTCATCACCGCGGTCGTTGTGGGAGCAATCGCGTGGTCGGCCGGTCGCCTCAGCACCATCAACGATCCAACCCCGACCGCGACGAGCGCAGAGGCCGGATTCGCCAGGGACATGCAGGTGCACCACGACCAGGGCGTTGAACTGTCCATGATCATCCGTGACCGCACCGACGACCCCGACGTCCGGTTGCTCGCATACGACATCGCGACCACGCAGTCGCAGCAGTCTGGGCAGATGTACGGCTGGCTGAACGAGTGGAACCTCTCCCAGGCTGCCAGCGAGCCATCGATGACGTGGATGACGCGTCCAGGCTCGTCAGAGACGGGTCACGACCACACGACCGCGTCAGGCGGGGCCGGTCACGCCCCCGGCGATCCCATGCCTGGCCTGGCCACCGCAGACCAGATCGCAGAGTTGACGGCGGCCTCAGACGTCGACGCAGAACGCATCTTTCTCACGCTGATGATCGCGCATCACCAGGGTGCGATTGAGATGGCGGATGCCGTGCTGGATCGCAGTGAGAATTCTGTGGTTGTCGCCTTTGCGACATCCGTTGTACAGAGCCAGAAGTCAGAGATCGACCTGATGCAGAGCATGCTGGCCAAGCGCGCGTAGCGTTCCCGCTATTCGCCGGGGCCGGAAAGCCCGTCAACGAACGGTGACGGGCTGACGGCAACCGGCGACGGCGATGCCCCCTGCTGGGAGTACAGCCGCGCGTATACGCCCCCGAAGGCGAGCAGCTGCGCGTGCGTTCCGTGCTCAACAATGCGGCCTGCGTCGACCACGAAGATGACATCGGCAGAGACGATCGTCGACAACCGGTGTGCGATGGCGATGGTGGTTCGACCCCTGGATGCCGTGTCGAGTGCTGCCTGCACGACGCGCTCCGAAATGGCGTCGAGTGCGCTCGTTGCCTCGTCGAGGATCAGCACCTCCGGGTTCTTCAGCAGCACCCGCGCGATCGCAATGCGCTGCTTCTCACCGCCGGAGAGCCGGTAGCCGCGTTCCCCCACCACCGTGTTGTAGGTGTCGGGGAACGAGGCAATGGTGTCGTGGATGTTTGCGGCCCGTGCGGCCGTCTCGAGCTCAGCATCCGTCGCATCCGGTTTCGCGTACCGCAGGTTTTCGGCGATGGTCGCGTGGAACAGGTACGTCTCCTGGCTCACGATGCCGATGTGGGACACCAGCGACTCCTGGCTCAGGTCGCGCACGTCGGTCCCTGAGAAGAGCACTCGGCCGCCAGATGCCTCGTAGAAGCGTGGGATCAGGTATGACACGGTGGTCTTGCCTGCCCCAGACGGGCCGACGAACGCCGCGAATTCCCCCGGCGCAATCGTGAATGACACGTCGTCGAGCGTCGGACGGGCATCGGACGTCGCATCGGGGTACGCGAACGAGACGTGGTCGAATGCGACCTGCCCAAAGTCGGGTCCTCCCTCTGGCACCGGAATCGCCGTCGGCTTGTCGCTGATGGCGGGCTTCAGGTCGAGGTACTCGAAGATGCGGGCGAACAGCGCGCTCGACGTCTGCAGGTCGAGTGCGACGCGCATCAAGCCGAGCAGCGGGAACATGAGCCTGGCCTGCACGGTGGTGAAGGCGACGATGGTGCCGGCCGTGACATCCGTTGCCCCATTGGTGATGAGCAGTCCTGAGACGAGGTAGACGATCGCGGGGATGCTGGCGAGGAAGATGTTGACCATGGCGAAGAACCACTGGCCACTCATCTGCTGGCTGACCTGCAGGCGAATCTGGTTGGCGTTCTCGTCGGCGTAGCGACCGATCTCCGTCTTCTGCCTGGTGAAGCTCTTCGACAGCAGGATGCCGGACACGCTCAGCGTCTCCTGGGTGATCGCCGTCATGTCTGAGAGCGATTCCTGCGTCTTGGCGGCGATCCGTGCCCGCACCTGGCCGACGCGGCGCTGCGCGATGACCAGAATCGGCATCAGGATGACGGCCACGATGGTCAGCTGCCAGTTGAGCAGCAGCATGGCGACGAACGCGGCGATGACCGTGACGGTGTTGCCGAGCACGCTCGAGATCGTGTTGGTCAGCACGCTGGCCACTCCGCCGACGTCGTTCTGCAGGCGTGACTGGATGACGCCGGTCTTGGTCTTGGTGAAGAAGCTGAGTTCCATGGCCTGCAGGTGCGTGAACAGGTTCACGCGCAGCGCGCCCATAACCTTGTTGCCCACCGTTGCGGTGAGCCAGGTCTGCCAGACGCCGAGCAGCGCCGACGCGATGAAGACCACCATCATCAGCCCGACGAGCCAGGCCAGGGTCGACAGGTTGGGTGTGCCAGAGGCGGGGAAGAGTCCGTCGTCGAATGCCCGCTGCGTCAGGAGCGGCGGGATGACCGAGAGCGTCGCACCGATCAGCACCAGGATGACGGTGACGACCAGCTGCGGTTTGTACGGCACGAACAGCTGCCAGATGCGGCCAAGCAGGTTGGGGATGCGCGGCGCCTTGGCATTCTCCGCGCGCTGCGCCTTGGCGTCGCCGCCGCTGATCCGACCGGCTCGGCGTGCAGGGCCTCCGCCTGTGCCGCCGCCACCACCTCCGCGGCTTCCGCCGCCGTGCATTCCGCTCATGGTTTCACTCTAAGCTCCGCGACTGACGTGACCGCACACACGTAATGGGCCGCCCAGCTGTGCTCGTCGAAATGCCGAAGCACGAGCAAAACCGGGCGACCCATACAGGTGGAGCGTGTTATCCCTTCGTGGAACCGGCCAGCAGGCCGCGCACGAAGAACCGCTGAAGCGCGAAGAACACCAGCAACGGAACCAGGATCGAGATGAATGCGCCCGCTGTGAGCAGGTGCCAGTCCTGGCCACGGCTACCCGTGATCTCTGCGAGCAGCTTCGTCATGGGAGCCACAGCCCCGTCGGCGAAGATCAGGGCGACGAGCAGGTCGTTCCACACCCACAGGAACTGGAAGATCGCGAACGAGGCCAGTGCAGGCATGGTCAGCGGCAGGATGATCCGGAAGAAGATCTGGCCGTGGCCTGCGCCATCCACTCGTGCGGCCTCAATCACCTCAGAGGGGATCTCTGACACGAAGTTGTACAGCAGGAAGATGGCGAGCGGCAGAGCGAACATGGTGTGCGCAATCCATACCTGCGCGTATCCGCCACCAGCGTTCAGGGATTCGACGACAGGGAAGCCGAAGATCGTGCCCTGCGAGAAGAGCTGAAGCAGCGGCACAAGGGCCATCTGCAGCGGCACAATCTGCAACGCGAAGACCCCGATGAACAGGATGTCCTTGCCCCTGAAGTCGATCCAGGCGAATGCGTATGCGGCGAGGCTTGCGATGATCAGCGGGAGCATGGTCGCCGGAAGAGTGATCGCGATCGAGTTGATGAACGCGCCAGCCAGGTTCAGCTGGCTGTTGCCCGCTGCGAGGACGTCGGTGTAGTTGTCGAGGGTGACACCCCAGTTGGCGAACATCGTCCACCAGCCGGTAGTGCGCACCTGCTGTGCAGGGCGGAACGACGAGACGAACAGGCCGAACGTCGGAATCGTCCACACGATCGCGATGAGGAGAGCCGCGATAGTGGCGCCACGGCTGGTCAGTCGCTTCTTGGTGCGCTTGGCGACACCGAGTTCGCTCTTCTTCTCACCGTTCCGCAGTTGCGCTTCGGTTTCAGGATCGACCGGCAGGTCGATAGGCAGCACGGCGCTCATCGGATCTCCCTCTGCTTTTTGATCTGTCTGGCGTTGTAGACCACGATCGGCATCACCAGGAGGAACAGCACAACGGCGAATGCCGCTGAGCGACCCTGTTCGAAGTTCTTGAACTGGGTGTACATCTCGTTGGCGATGACGCTGGTGTTGTTGGAACCGGCGGTCATCGTACGAACGATGTCGAAGACCTTCAGCGATGCGATCGAGATGGTCGTCAGCACAACGATGAGGGAGCCGCGGATGCCGGGCACGATCACGTTGACGAAGCGCTGCCAGCCGTTGGTGCCGTCGAGCTCTGCGGCCTCCAGCTGTTCACCGGGGACGCCCTTGATTGCCGCTGACAGCACGACCATCGCGAATCCGGTCTGAACCCAGATCAGCACGACAATGAGGAACAGGGTGTTCCACGGTTCAACAGCAAGGAAGTCGACGGGGGTTCCGCCCAGCCACACCACGATCTGGTTCAGCAGGCCGATCTGGTTCTGGTCTGCGGGGCGAGCGGTGTAGACGAAGCGCCAGATGATGGATGCGCCAACGAACGAGATGGCCATCGGCATGAAGACCAGGATCTTGAAGTACTTCTCGCCCCTGCTCTTGTCGATGAAGACGGCGTATGCGAGCCCAGCGATGGTGGACACAAGCGGCGCCACGAGCACCCAGACGATGGTGTTGCCCACCGTGCGGATCGCCTCAGGCTGCGTGAACACCCAGATGAAGTTGTCAAAACCGACGAATTCAGTTCCGCGCGAGTTCTGGAAGGCCTGAACCGCGGTCTGGATCGTGGGGATGACCAACCCGATGGCCAGCAACAGCACGGCAGGTGAGAGGAAACCGACCAGCTGGAAGAGATAGCCGGCTCCCTTGCGTGAGCGGAAGTCGAGAATGAAGAACAGCCCACCGAGCACTGCGGCGACGATGACGGCCCAGTCATAGGACCCGACAAGGATCAGCACCAGGGCCGGAGCCGCAATGCACACAGCCAAGCGGATGCCGGTGTACAGGCGTCCGGACCGCGGCGCTATCTCGACGAAGAAGAGGATCGCGGCGACGACCACCACGAAGGCCAGGATGATGATGGGCACCTGGACCAGGGGCGGCATCTGTCCGAGCCAGGCGAAGAATGCTGACATTGGAACCCTTTCGAGTGCGGCAGTGAACTCAACGGACCGTAAGAGCAATCAACCCGAGGGCGATAATCGGTATCGCCACGTTATACCAGTAATCAAACGTGGGCTGCTTCGCAGCGCGAAGTCAGCCCACGTTCATTGTGATTTTTTGTTGCGCGAGCGCGTGTTAGCTGGACGGCCAGCCGGCTTCGATGCTCGTGAGCACCTCGTCCGTCGGTGTTCCGTTGGTCCAGTTGACCATGCCCTTCCAGAACGTTCCTGCGCCTACAGCACCCGGCATGAGGTCGGATGCGTCAAAGCGGAAGGTCGTCTTCGGGTCCTGCAGGATGGTGATGGCCTGCTGCAGGATCGGGCTCTTGGCGTTCTTCGCGTCGAGACCCTTGTTGGCGCTGATCACACCACCGAGAGCGACGCGGCTGTTAGCCCAGTCAGCGCTCGAGAGGTAGGCCTGAACCTTCTGGGTGTCTGCATCGTCGGAGAATGCACCGACGATTTCTCCACCACCGGTGACGGCTGATGCGCCGGCTTCTTCACCGGGGGTGATGAATGCCCACACGTCAGCGTCGGGGCCGACTTCTCCGCCGGCATCCGTGATGAAGCCGTCGAAGAACGAAGCCTGGTGCGTCAGCGCGCAGGTTCCGTCGGAGATCGGCGTCGCAACGTCACCGAATGCGGTGCTGTTGATGGAAGCGACGTCACCGAAACCGGCGTTGACGTAGCTCGGGTTCAGCAGGATTTCGCCCACGGAGTCGAATGCGCCCTTGATGGCCGCATCGGTGAACGGAATCTCGTTCTTCACCCACTTGTCATAGGTTTCAGCGCCTGACTGACGGAGGACGAGGTCTTCGACCCAGTCCGTTCCCGGCCAACCTGTTGCATCGCCGGAGCCGAAGCCGGCACACCATGGCGCCTTGCCGGTCTTCTCCTGGATGGTCTTCGTGACGGCGAGCAGGTCGTCCCAGGTCTGGGGAACTTCTACACCCCACTCAGCGAAGTTCTTCGGGGAGTACCAGACGAAGCCCTTGACGCTGGCCATCAGCGGTGCGCCGTAGAAGGTGCCGTCGACAGTGCCGTAGGCCTTCCAGTCTTTCGACCAGCCCTCATCGACGTTGGCTTCGACATCAGCGGATGCCGGCTTCAGGTAGCCACGCGTCGCGAGGTCGGCCAGCAGGCCGGGCTGCGGGAAGATCGCGAGGTCAGGAGCGTTGCCGCCCTGGGCGCGAATCGCGATCTGCGCTTCGAATTCCTTCGACGATTCGTACTTGATGTCGATGTTGTTGTCTTTTTCCCACTGGGCCCATGACTGCTCAAGCAGGTCGGCCTCTGTGTCGGCAATCGTGCCGTAAACGGTGACTTCACCGTCTCCTGCCGCGCCAGATTCTTCAGTCGTGGCGCCAGGGCCATTTCCGCAACCGGTGAGCGCGAGTCCGATGACTGCTGCGACGGCGGTCGGGATGATGAGTCGACGGTGCAATTTCACGCTCATTCGGTTCCTCCTCGTTGAGTTAAAGAAAGCGCTCGTACGGCGACTGCCGGGGGCAGCGGCTACGTAGCAAGCGTTTACAGACCAAAGATACGGGCGGATAGAACCGGGAGCAACCAAAGCCCCGTGAAAGCGCTCTCTGATGCTAAATCGTTATGTCGTCGCACCCGCCACAGTGCGCCTTTAACGTCACCTCGGCGTAGCCGCCGCCCCACGCAGGGTCGTCATGGCGTCCACCGCTTGAGACCCCGGCTCTGCTCGGTAGACCACGAGTTCCTGGCCAGGGGCAGATCTCACGTCGAAGGCGTTGATGCTCAGCTGAAACTCGCCAGCAAGCGGATGCCGGAAGCGCTTCGTTCTCATTCTGCTGCCCCTGACGAGTTGGTCGTCCCACATCGACCGGAACTCCGGGCTGTCGGCCTGGAGCCGAGCACGAACGTCTGTGATTCGTGGGTCGTCAGGCTGGGCTGCGTCGAGGAGCCGGAAGCCCGCGACTGTATTGCGGGCGACATCAGCCCAGTCGATATAGAGGTCGCGCGATGCCGGATCGAGGAACAAGGACTCGATCAGGTTCCGCGTGCCGGGGAACCCCATGAACAGCGCCTCGCCGAGGCTATTCGTCGCGAGAACGTCGAAGGCATGCCCCAGCACGATGGCCGGGTGCTCTCCCCATTCGTTGAGTAAGCCGAGAAGGTCGGGATCCACCACCTCACTGGTGGCAGACAAGCGCCGAGGGGTGAGTCCTGCCAGCCGGTACAAGTGGGTGACAGCATGCTCGTCGAGTTTCAGCGCGCGTCCGAGTGCATCGGCGACGGCGGGCGACGGTGATGTCTCGCGGCCCTGTTCAAGCCTGACGTAGTAGTCGACGCTCACCCCGGCGAGTTGAGCTACCTCTTCGCGTCGGAGGCCAGGCACCCGGCGGCGATCACTCACTGGAAATCCGGCCTGACCTGGCTGGACACGGTTACGACTGGCCTGCAGGAAATTGCCGAGTGTCGACGTCACCGCGCGATCTTATCAAAGGTGGGTGCGGCGCTCCCGGGTGCAAGCCGACCTTCCTGGCGGCCGAGTGCAGAAGAAGAATCGAACTATGAAAACAGACAACGACGCCAGCACGACCACATGGCTCATTACGGGTGCCGGCCGCGGGCTCGGCCGGGCCTTTGCCACCGCCGCTTTGGAACGCGGCGACATTGTCGCCGCCACGGCACGGAACATCTCGAGCCTCGACGACCTGCGTGACACGTACGGCGACCGGGTGCTGCCATTCACACTGGACGTGACATCAAGGCAGGAGGTGCGATCCGTTGTCGCCGAGGCAGCCGAGCGGATGGGCTCGCTCGACGTTCTCGTCAACAATGCCGGCTACGGACACTTCGGTACCGTCGAGGAACTGTCAGAGGCCGACATCCGCTCGCAGTTTGAAACCAATACCCTCGGCGCTTTGTGGGTCGCGCAAGCTGCTGTCCCTGTGATGCGCGCGCAGCAGCACGGGCGCATCTTCCAGATCTCAAGCCTCGGTGGCATCGGCGCGTTCGCCAACCTTGGCGCGTACAACGCCTCCAAATGGGCTCTTGAGGCGCTGTCGGAATCCCTCGCACTCGAGGTGGCGCCATTCGGTATCGGCGTCACGATCGTCGAACCGGGCGGATACGCCACCGATTGGGCTGGAGCGTCGGCTCGCCATTCTTTCCCGCTCCCGGAGTACGACCCTGTTCGTGAAGCGGCCGCGGCGCGACGTGGCGGCCAAGCATCAGGATCGCCGCACGACGCCGCGACAGCGCTTCTACAGCTCGTCGACGGCGAAAGGGTGCCGCTCCGCGTCATTCTCGGCAGCCAGGCCGCGAGTGTTGCACAGGGCATATACGAACGCCGTCTCGCCGAATGGGCGGAATGGTCACACATCAGCGCCGTTGCACAGCCGTGACGCTGCAGGTCAGGCGCCGCCGGCCGCAACTGGGTCGAGAGAGTGGCCACGTCTAGTGGAGCGCGTCGAGCCGTTCGGCGACATCCTGCGGAAAGCCGCCGGTGGCGATCGGACCCCAGCGCGTCGGCGTGATCCTGATCAGAGACTTGCCCTGGATCACCATCGCGGCTCGGTACTCGTCCCAATCGGGGTGCTCTCCTGCGATGCAGCGAAAGTAGTCGACGAGCCCGTCGACTGACTCCGGCAGGTGCAACACCTCGGCCTCGCCGTCGACCTGCACCCAGGCTCCGTCCCAGTCGTCTGAGAACACGGTGACGGATGCCCGCGGGTCGCGCTCAAGGTTTCGCACCTTGGCGCGGGCTGGGTACGTCGAAATGACAATCCGTCCGGCGGCATCGACGCCGCCGGCGACAGGAGACATCTGAGGCCGGCCGTCTGCACGCATGGTGGCCAGCAGCATTCGGTGCCGCGGGCGCACGAAGTCGAGGAGGTTTTCGAAGTCGACGGTGGTATTGGTTGCGATGCTTCTAGCCATAGTTCGAGGCTAGGGCACCGTTTGATCGGATCAACGCTGCGAACCGGCCAGAAGTGCCGTCACGAAGTAGCGCTGGAAGGCGAAGAACACGATCAGCGGGATGATCATCGACAGGAACGCGCCAGAGGACAACACGTCGATATTCGCGCCGAACTGGCGAAGCTGGCTTTGAATCGCCACCGTCACCGGCTGTGAAGAGGCATTCGTGAAGATCAGCGCCACCAGCAGGTCGTTCCAGACCCAGAGGAACTGGAAGATGCCGAGGGAGGCGATGGCCGGCATCCCGAGGGGAACGATGAGCCTGGTGAAGATGCGCCACTCGCTCGCACCGTCGAGCTTGGCCGCCTCCATGAGTTCGCTGGGTATCTGGGTGAAGAAGTTGCGCAGCAGGAAGATCGCGAACGGCAGCCCGAACGACACGTGGAAGATCACAACGCCAACGACGGAACCGAACAGGCCGAGACTGCCGAACAGCCGTGCGATCGGGATGAGCGCAACCTGCACGGGCACCGCCAGCATCACGATGACAATGATCAGGAGCCAGTCGCGGCCGGGGAAGTCGATCCACGCGAACGCGTAGCCGGCCAGTGCGCCAATGATGATGACCAGAAGCGTGGCCGGCACCGTGATGATGATCGTGTTGACGAACGAGCTCATGAACTGGCTGTTGCCGAGCAGGTTGCCGTAGTTCTCAAGGGTGAGCTGGGCCGGTGCGGTGAAGATCGTCCACCATCCGCTTTGGCTGTTGTCCGTGCTGTTGCGGAGGGACGCCACGAACAGGCCGACGGTCGGCACCAGCCAGAAGATGGCGATGAGTGCAAGCACGACGTTGACGACGCCGCGACCGAGGAAGCTCACGATGCGCCCGGCCACCGTGCGCTTCGGCTTGACGATCGACAGGTTCGCGGCGCTGGTTGCGCTGGCCAGCGGCGCAGATCCTGGCAGGTCTGGCACATCCGTCGCGCGTGTCATCGCTCTTTGTCCATCCGGAATCGACGCACGTTGATGATCATGAACGGCAGCACGAGCACCAGCAACAGCACGGAGAGCGCGCTGCCGAGGCCCTGGTTATTGCCGCCGCCGAACGAGACCGTCCACATCTGCACGGCGATCACCGTGGCATCGGGCAGCGATGATGGCGGAGGTATCACGTAGACCAGGTCGAAAATCTTCAGCACGTTGATGATGAGGGTCACGAAAACGACGATGAGCACAGGGGACAGCAGCGGCGCCGTGATGCGCCTGAACACCTGCCATTCGTTCGCGCCGTCCATGCGGGCGGCCTCCTGCAGCGACCTGTCCATCGCTGAGAGACCGGATGCGATCATCACCATGGCAAAGCCGGCCCAGATCCAGACATAGCTGAGGATCACCACCGCCGTCACAAGGCCGGGCCCCAGCCACGACACTCCGCTGTATGGAGCGACGAAGTTGGACGCCGGCAACGACACCGTGTAGCTGCCTGAACTCAAGCCCGCGAGCGAGTACGTGCCGTCGATGGCGGTATGGGCCGTTGCGATAACCCCGCCCGACGGGCCGAGAGCCACCACTTCGACACCCGGCAGCCCCTTCTTGCCGTCGCCAACGGTGGCCGGTGTGCCACCGCCGCCCGGCACGAAGTCGAGCCAGACCGTACCGGTGATGGCATCCGGTGCCGACGCGGCCGCGACAGCGACGGCCGCACTCGACGGCACGGAGTCTGGCGGGATGCCGATGATGGGGAAGTCCTGCGTGCCGCCGGGCTCAACCACTGCGCCGCCGGACAGCCCGCCATCTGAGACGACCAGCCCTGCCTCCTCCCTCGGCCGGGCATTGGGGAAGGCGGAATTGCCGCCGAAGGCGTCGTGAATGGCGACGAGGGACGCGTTGACCACACCCAGTTGCGGGTTCTCCTGGAACGCGGTGCGGAAAATCACGCCGGCCGCGACCATGGAGATCGCCATCGGCATGAAGACGATCAGCTTGAAGGCCAGGCCCCACTTGATGCGGTCCATGAGAACCGCGAAGATCAGCCCGAGGATCGTGACGGTGACAGGCACGACGGCCACCCAGATCACGTTGTTCCTGATGGCGGTAAATGTCGCCGGATCGGTGAACATCGTGACGTAGTTGTCGAGCCCGACGAAGGCGCCCCCTGCAGCGTCAAAGAAGGATCGCCACACCGAATAAACCACCGGGTATGCGACGAGCACGATCAACAGGAACAGAGCAGGCCCGAGGAAGGCTGCAGCGATGAGAAAGCGGCGACGCCTCGCGGCGCGGGAACCCTTCGAATGTTCCCCGCTGTGCGGAGGGCCATCCTGTGGCACCGCCGCTGGCACTGCCGCTGGCACTGCCGCTGTCGCGCTCATCACGCGTCACCTCCCTCGAGACCGCCTGTGACTACTGCGTCCAGGCCGCCTGCGCGGCGTCCTCCAGTTGCTGTTGCGTTCCCGCGACATCCGTTGGGTTCTCCAGGAAGTTGATCAGGATCTGCCATTCGCCTGCGCCCTTGGTTCCACCGAAAGCACTCGGCGCGAGGTCGGACATGTCGAAGCGGAAGATCTTCGCATCAACCAGCGCCTCTGCGATCTTCTGGCTGATGTCATCCGGGTACGCGTTGACGTCCACCTCCTTGTTTGGAGAGGTGAATCCGCCTTCCTTCACCCAGATGGTGGCCGCCTCCGGCGTCGCCAGGTAGCTCATCAGCGCGGCGGCCCCCTTGTTGTCCTTCAGCTGCACAGCGGCGTTACCGCCACCGACAACCGAGGGCTCTGAACCGTTGATAGACGGGAAGTCATAGAACTGCGCCGTCTTGCCAACCTCTGCCTTGGTGTCACTCTGGATGTTCCCGATCACGAAGTCGCCCTCGTACACGGTTCCGGCGGCCGGCGGGTCACCGAACACGGCAATCACGGAGTCACCGAAGGTGCGTTGCGCAGCCCCTGGCTGCATGATCGTGGTGTTTCCCCACAGCGTCCCGAGCATGGTGAGTGCCTCGGTGACGGATGGATCTGTCCACGGGATTTCGTGGGTGGCGAGCTTGTCGTACATGTCAGCGCCGGCGGAGCGCAGGTACACGTTCTCGAACCAGTCGGTGAGGGGCCAGCCGGCATCCGCTCCCACAGAGAGTCCGTAGACACCAGAGTCTGAGACCAGCGTGAGCTGCTTGGTGAAGTCGTCCCAGGTGGCCGGTGCCGTTGCACCCGCCGTGTCGTAGACATCGGTGTTGTACCAGACAGTCGATTTGTTCGTGCCCTTGAACCAGACGCCGTAGAGCTTGCCGTCTGACGAGCCGAGGTCAACCCAGTCCTGGCTGTAGTTCGCCTTGACGGTGTCTGACGTTGCACTGTCCAGCGGGATCAGGCTGCCGGCCTTCGCCAGCGCGTCCAGTTGACCTGGCTGCGGGATGACGGCGACATCGGGCGGGTCACCGCCCTGAATCTTGGTGTTCAGCGTGGTGGCGACATCGGTGCCGTAGCTCGTGTAGTTGACGGTGGCACCGGTCTCCTCGGTGAATTGGGCGAGCACCTTCTCGAAGCTCGTCTGTTCGGCTCCCGACCAGTCTGCGGCCACATTCAGTGTGACGCCGTTCAAGTCGACCGCCGTAGCGCTCGTGGAGTTCGTGCTCGTACCGCTCGTGCATCCGGCGAGTACGAGGGCGGCTGACGCCGCGACGACCAGCGGGACGCTGAGGCGGCGAGTCCGTGTGGATCGCATTATTCCTCCTCGTTCAAAGCACGCGTTCAGGGTGAGAACGCGCACGGTCTGGAGGCCGGTTCACCGGGGTGAGCCGGTTTCCGTTTCCCAAATTAGGCGCGTTTTTCGCGTTCGACAACGGGGAGTGATGAGCCAGGCATCCGGTCGGTTTGGCGCGCGGTTAAACGCCAAAAGGGCGCCGTCCCCGTAATGGAGACGACGCCCTTTTCTGGTGCATGCCTGCGCTTATCGAATCAACGACAAGCGCCGATCACGCCTCAAGAAGCACCCCTTGCGGGGCGAGATTACTTGAGGGTAACGGTTGCGCCGGCTTCTTCGAGAGCAGCCTTTGCCTTCTCGGCAGCTTCCTTGCTTGCGCCTTCGAGGACAGCCTTGGGAGCGCCGTCGACGACTGCCTTTGCTTCGCCCAGGCCGAGGCTGGTGAGCTCACGCACGGTCTTGATGACCTGGATCTTCTTGTCGCCAGCTGCTTCGAGGATGACGTCGAAAGCGGTCTGCTCTTCGACCTCTTCAGCTGCGGCAGCGGGGCCAGCAGCGGCTGCAGCAGCAACCGGAGCAGCGGCGGTGACCTCGAAGGTCTCCTCGAATGCCTTGACGAACTCGCTGAGCTCGATGAGGGTCAGACCCTTGAACTGCTCAAGCAGCTCTTCCGTTGAAAGCTTTGCCATGATTTTCTCCTTAGTTTTCGTAAATTACTCACCGCGAGACGAGGCTGATGCCTAGTTCGCGGACTCCTGCTTCTCACGCAGCGCGTCGACCGTGCGAACGGCCTTCGACAGCGGTGCGTTGAACAGATATGCGGCTCCGAACAGCGAGGCCTTGAAGGCGCCGGCAAGCTTGCCGAGCAGAACTTCACGGGACTCGAGGTCGGCGAGCTTGCCTACCTCTGCGGCGGTGAGCGGGCTACCGTCGAAGTAACCGCCCTTAATCACCAGGAGAGGGTTTGCCTTGGCAAAGGCACGCAGAGCCTTCGCGACGTTGACTGGGTCACCGTGCACGAAAGCGATAGCGGACGGACCAGCAAGCTCATCGTCAAATGACGTGATGCCCGCGTTGTTCGCCGCGATCTTGGTGAGCGTGTTCTTTACCACGGCGTACGTGGCGTCCTCACTGATGGATGTGCGCAGCTGCTTGAGCTGGGCAACAGTGAGACCGCGGTACTCGGTGAGCAGAACGGCGGTCGAGCTCTGGAATTTCTCCGTAAGCTCGGCGACCGATGCTTCCTTGTTCGCCATGGCGCTCCTCTTGATCTTGATCTTGAATTTGCATTCAGTGCCGGTAGCCCTTGGCGCAGACATAAAAAAAGCTCCAGCGCAAGGCCGGAGCGGTGAGCAGTTCTACAAGAACTGCTCTCAATACTTCGAATCCTGCGCGGGCCGTTCATGTACATGAACCTTCGATTGCTTCACTCATTTCTGAGCACGGCAATAACCGGCGGTCTTTGGCTTTGTCATACGCTACCGGATGCCACGCCGTTTGTGCAAATCGACCCCGGTGGGGCGGTTTCACGTGGGCGGCGGGCCGGTTAGCGCGCGAAGGGCAGCAGGCAGGTCGGCGAGCCGACGGCCACCGTGTCAACAATCGTCGCGGGGACGCCGGTCTCGGCATCGAGCGCGAACGTCACGACGGTACTCGACGCCTGGTTCGCCACCAGGAGCAGGTTGCCAACGAGCAGGTGATGGCGAGGGATGTGTCCGCCACACGCCGTGTCGGTCAAGGACTGCAGCTGGGCGCCGTCGGCGTACACGGTCAGGGTGGAGACGATGTCAGAGCCGCGTACCGTGACGTAGACGTGGCGGCCGGCGTCGTCCAGTGAGATCTCGGCTGCGGTGTCTCCGTCCTGGGCGCCACGCACGCTCGCTGGGACGCGGTCGATGACACTGAACCCGGCAGCGGCATCCGGTGCGAGCACGACGACCTCAACGGAGTATTCGGTCACGACGTACACGTGTCCGCTCTGGTGCAGCACCAGGTGACGGGGGCCGCTGCCGTACCCCAGCGGAATATCGGCGACGGCAACGAGGCCGGTGCCCGGCGTGACGGTCCACGTTCGAACCAGGTCGAACCCGAGGTCGGTGGTGATGAGCGAGCCATCCGGCAGGATCAGGGTTGCATGCGCCCGTGAAACGCGTGGCTCTGCGCCTGGCTGCACTGGGTACGGGTCGGTTGCGGCCGGCGCGACACTGCGACTGGCGAGTGCGCCGTCGGCGGTGAGCTCGTAGTAGAGAACGTCACCGCTCCCCCAGCACGTGACGACAAGGTATGCCCCGGCCGGATCGACGGCAACGTGGCAGGCTGCTTCGCCAGCCGGCCATGCGTCGCCGACCGGTTCGAGCCGCGGCGTCGCAGCGTCTGGCTCGACCACTCGATAGGCCTGCACCGTCGCGGTGACCTCACCGACGCCATATAAGAGGGGAAGCGTTGGGTGCCTGGCGAGGAACGAGGGCGAGTCCGCCTGCACGGCAACGCCGGCCCACCGGGTGCGCCCTGCGTCATCGATGCTCAGTGAGCCGATGCCATCACCCGCACCGGCCGTGCCCGTGTACGAACCGACCCAGACACGTTCGCGACTCGCGTTCATCACTCCCCCGATTGTCTTAGGCTGCGGCGGCGGCCAGCTGAGGAATCAGCCGCTCAACGACGGATGCCGTGTCTTCCCAGCCGGTGACGGCGATGCATTCGACGCCGAGCGCCTTCACCGGGTAGTCATTGCCGTCGGGGTCGAGGCGGTCGCCCACGAACAGCATGTCGCCCAGTGGAACGCCGCTCAGCTCTGCGAGGCGGCGCATGCCGTAAGCCTTGTCGATGCCGCGACGGGTGATATCAACGGACGTTGAGCCGCCAGATCGCACCTCGAGGTCGGCCAGTTGTGCCTGCACCGCTTCGCGAAGGGCGTTCTTCTTGGAGCCAGTCGGGTCCCATGCCACCTTCGAGGCGACGGGAGCAGCCTGGCCGAGTGCGGAGAACGTGATCTGTGAACCGCGGTCTTCGAGGATCGGACCCCAGGTCTCGCTCTCCCAGTAGCCCAGCTCGCGCGCAGACGCCTCAACGGCGGCCAGGGCGCGGGATTTCTCGTCATCAGTGAGGTTCTGGGCGTAGATCTGGGCCCAGTCGCCCTGCGAGTGGCGGTAGTACTGGGTGCCACAGGTGGGCATCAGGTGCAGGCGACCGAGGGCCGCGCCATCGACATCCGTCAAGTTGTCAATGAGCTGCATCTGGAACTGGGCGATCTGACCGCCCGAAATCACGCACACCTCAGCCACATCGAGCAGGCGCACCAGCAGTGCGGCCATACGCGGGTCCAGAGCGGACTTCGACGGAGCGAGGGTATCGTCCAGGTCGAAAGCAACAAGGCGGGGAATCGTAGTCACGTGGGTTCTTCCTCTTACTAGTACACAACAGCCACCCACCATACGGGTCAATGCCGAGAAGCACCAGAAAAGTAGTTGACACCTATCCACTATCGGTTTATAGTTGATATCTATCAATTACTAGCAGGAGTCAGATGTCACGCGCCACGCGCACTACAGAAGCACCACAACGCAAGGGCAAGAAGCCCCCGAAGTCCACCGTTTCCGCCGATGGAACCATGAGCAACCGCCAGGTTCTGGAATCCCTCTCCGGGCTTCTCCTGGGCATGTTCGTGTCGATCCTCGCCGGTACGGTCGTATCCACCTCATTGCCGCTGATCATTTCCGATCTGAACGGAAACCAGTCCGCGTACACCTGGGTCGTTACAGCGACCCTGCTCGCCACGACGGTCTCAACGCCGCTGTGGGGAAAGTTCGCCGACCTCTTCAACCGCAAGCTGCTCATCCAGCTCGCGCTCGTCATCTTTGTTCTCGGCTCGGCGCTTGCCGGCTTCTCGCAGAGCACAGACACACTCATCGTGTTCCGCGTGATGCAGGGACTCGGCGGTGGTGGCCTCGCCGCACTCAGCCAGATCATCATGGCCGACATCATCAGCCCGCGTGACCGCGGAAAGTACGCCGGCTTGTTCGGTGCCGTCATGGCCATCGGTACCGTTGGTGGCCCGCTGCTCGGTGGTCTCGTCACCGATGCAATCGGATGGCGCTGGAACTTCTTCATCGCACTTCCGGTGGCCGTTCTCGCGATCATCATGCTGCAGCTCACCCTGCACCTGCCGAAGCACCCCAAGCGCAAGGTTCACATCGACTACCTCGGTGCTGTGCTGATCGCTGCCGGAATCTCGCTGCTGCTCATCTGGGTCACGCTGGCTGGGAGCCAGTTCGAGTGGGCATCCGTTCCGTCGTTCCTGATGGTTGCCGGTTCTGCGATCCTCCTGATCGCCGCCGTTATCGTCGAGTTCAAGACGCCTGAGCCGATCATTCCGCTCACCATGTTCAAGAACCGCACGTTCACGCTCTCGGTCATCGCCAGCATCTCGGTGGGCGTGTCCATGTTCGGCACCTCGGTCTTCCTGGCGCAGTACATGCAGCTGGCCCGTGGCGCAACGCCGACGCAGTCTGGCCTGCTCACCATCCCGATGATGGGTGGATTGCTCATCGCGTCGACCTTCTTCGGAAACCTGATCAGCCGACGCGGTAACTGGAAGGCCATCATGGTCTCCGGTGGCGTTCTCATCATCGCCGGTACTGCACTGCTCAGCACACTCGACGCCGAAACCAGCCTCGTGCTCGTCGGTATCTACATGGCAATCCTTGGCGCAGGCCTCGGCATGCTCATGCAGAACCTGGTTCTCGTTGTGCAGAACTCCATTGAGGTCAAGAACCTCGGTGTTGCAACCAGCGCTGTGACGTTCTTCCGCAGCCTCGGTGGCACCATCGGCGTCTCAGTGCTCGGCTCCGTACTCGGCACCGCTGTGGCCCAGCACATCAAGGACGGCATTGCGACGCTCAGCCCAGCCGACCAGCTCACTGCGGCACAGACGCTCGGCAGCGGAACGATCCCCCAGATCTCGCAGCTGCCTCACGCCATTGCCGCCGTCGTTGAGGGTGCATATGGCTCCGGCGTCGGAACAGTGTTCCTCTGGAGCGTTCCGCTGGCGATCGTCACGCTCATCGCGGTGATCTTCCTGCCGAACGCAAAGCTCGGCACCAAGAACGCCGTGCAGCTGAAGGCCGCCAAGACGGGCGGAATCCGCACGATGACCGCCGGCATCAAGACGAAGACGGGCGCCGTAGGCACCGTTGGCGCTGCAGGCGCAGTCACGACGGCGACCGGTTCGGTTGCGACGCTTGACCGCGAGCGAGAGATTCAGGACATGGAGGACATCCTCATTGACGTGAGCACGGCCGCCGTTGGCCTGACTCCCGTTGGGCTGGCACACCCGACCGGGTCGATCAACGTGATCGACGCGGACGAGTTGGCAGCGACTGAGTTGTCAGCGGATGCCTCGGCATCGACATCCGCTGACCAGCCAGCAGACGACACTCACCGCTAATGGCAACGGTCGAAGAGCTCAGCACGGCTGAGGCAGTCCTCATGGTCGAAGAGCAGATGAGCATTCTCGCCGGACAGATCCGGTTGAGCGTGCGCAATGCGGCCCTGGCTGTCGATCCCGCGCTGCAGCCCTTCGGCCTGAAGCTGCTTCGGCTCATCATGCGATGCGGCCCGAAGCATGCGAGCGCTGCCGCTGAGTCGCTCTGCGTTGACCGGAGCGTCATCAGCAGGCAGGCAAAGCAGCTGGAAGAGCTGGGACTCATCACGAACCATGTCGATCCGTCAGATGGTCGTGCTCGGTTTCTCGAGATCACTCCCCATGGAACCGAACGGCTCTCAGAGGCTTTGATTTCCAACCCGATTGCACTGCACGAGCGTATGGCCAGTTGGTCGGCAACGGATCTGCTCGCCTTTTGCGGGTACATCGCTCGGTTGAACGAGTCGCCGTCGGCCTTGCCCTCAGTTTCGGCCTTGCCCTCGCAAGACGCCGCGTTGGTGTGAGGTGTCGCCCGCATGTGGTGTCGCCAGCTGTGGTGTCGTACGTGCGGCGACATACAGGCGGCACCGCCGGATTTCAGTCGTTACCAATCTTCATTTCAGTAGTCTGTGACTATGAGCGATGCAGCATCCGATGCGACGGAGAGAGTAAGAGGTCGCTCGGTGAACGACGAGGATGAGATTCAGCGGGCTATCGCCGATCTCGAAGAGCAGATGGCAACCCTGGTCGGCCGCGTCAGGCTGAACGTGCGAGATGCAGCCCTCGCGATTGACCCGATGCTCCAGCCGTTCGGGCTGAAGATGCTGCGCATGCTGTCTAAGTGCGGCCCCATGCACGCCGGAGCCCTCGCTGATGCTCTCTTCGTCGACAAAAGCGTCGTCAGCCGTCAGGCAAAGGCGCTGGAAGAACTCGGGTTCATCGACATTCAACCCGATCCGCATGACGGACGAGCCCGCATTTTCACCCTCACCCCTGAGACCGCCGGACGCATCGCAGCGGCACGAGCGAGCGACAAGGCAAAGACCTCACAACGCCTGAGGCAGTGGTCGGCGGATGACCTGCACCAGTTTGCGGAGTACATCGGTCGGCTGAACGCCGACTAGCTGCGCTTCTGGCTTCTAGCTTCTGGCTTCTGGCTTCTGGCTTCTGGCTTCTGGCTTCTGGCTGCGTACTCTGCCTTTTGGCTGCGCCTTCCTCGTCGCACCAGCTCCTCCACAGGCGTGTGTTGTCGCGGTCTGTCCACAGATTGCCTCCTTCCCGAGAATAAACTTTCGGTACTTGGGAAGATTGTGGTATGCGAAATTCGATCACAATTCTTCCCCCGGAGGCCATCTCGGCAGCCAGGGCAGCGGCCTTGTCGGCGGTGACGACATGACTCTGCTCACCGAGGATCCGCCTCCGACCGAACCCGCCGAGCTGCCTCCCCTCGTGGCAATCGCCGAGGCTCGTGAAGCGTTCGCCACAGCCCTGGCCAGACTCTCGCACTCCCAGCTCACCGACGAGGACGCGATCGCGGCCAGCTGCGAGATCGAAGCCGTCGGCCGCCTCGCCGACGGGGCCCGCGTCAGCTCCGCCGCCGACATCGAACACCGCTCGGAGAAATGGCTCGGCAAGGACTCGCTCGCCCGGAAGCTCGGCTGCAGCGACGGCACCGGGCTCCTCACCCTGGTCACCCGCGCATCCCGGCAAGACGTGAGCCGACGGCTCAAGCTCAGCGCCCAACTGATGCCCCGCCACGACCTGACCATGGTGCTGCCGCCGCTGTTCCCGGCTGTCGCCGACGCACTCGCCGCCGGGGACCTCGGACTGGAGGCTGCCGAGGCCATCGTGACCGGGCTGAACAGCATCCGCGCCCGCGTCGACCCGGCTGACCTGCACGGCGCCGAAGCAGCCCTGGTCGCCGCCGCAACCGGCGCAGTCACCGCTGAGACCGCTGACCTACCGAATGCAGGGTTTGCGTTCGACACGGACTGCATCAAGGGACAGGTCCAGGTATGGATTGCCCGCCTCGACCCCGACGGCGCAGCCCCGTCGGATGACAACCACGAGGCCCGCAGCAGCTTCGGCTTCGGCCGGCTCAAGAACGGCCTCTACCCACTCCGCGGCGGCGTCACCCCGGATCTTCGCGGTGTGATGGACGGCATCTTCAACACCTATCTCTCCGCCCATACCGAGACCCCCGGCAACGCCGGACCCGCCTACGACGCGAGGCACGGAATCTCTGGCGCGGGCACGGGCACTGGCCCTGGAACGGGCGCGGCCGAACCTGTACCCGGCGCGACCGCAGTCCACGCCTCCGGCCCGACGTTCCCGTCCGCCGCCGAACAAGCCGCGGAAGCTGCCGTCGACGCGGAACGGCAGGCCCGGATCGCTGCCGGCGAGGTCATCCCCGGTGCTGAACTTGGGTTTGACGACCGGTCAGGGGCCGAGAAACGCGCCGATATCCTCCGCGCCGTCTTCGACCACACCGCCCGCGACCCGCGCACCCCGACGATGGGCGGTGCGGCCCCGACGGTAATGGTGCACGTGAACGCAGCCGACCTCGCAGCAGATATCCGCGACGATAGCGGCAGCGGCAGCGGTGCGGACAACGCCCGCAACGGTGATGGCCGCAGCGTCGGTGTCGGCTGGATTGACGGCATCGACGCCCCGATCTCAATGCGCACCGTGAAACAGCTGATCTGCGCGGGAGGCTCCCAAACCATCGTCCTCGGAGCCCGCAACGACGTCCTCCACCTCGGCACCACGGAACGTTTCTTCACCCGGGCACAACGCAGGGCCATGGCCGCCCGTGACGGAGGTTGCGCGATCCCGGGATGCACCGTCCCACCGGCCTGGACCGAAGCCCACCACGTCATCCCCTGGTACCTCGGCGGCAAAACAGACATCGACAACGGAGTACTGCTCTGCTGGTACCACCATCACAGCATCGACACCTCGGGCTGGCAGATCCGCATGGTTAACGGGTCCCCAGAGATCAAGGCCCCAGCCTGGCTCGACCCGGATAGACGATGGCACCCCGGCGGACAACACCGCGCAACAACTCCCAGCACTCGCACTCGCACACGCACTCGCAACGCCGCGTAGCCGACCCGCGCTCACTCACGCCGGCGTTGCTACTCGAGCGGTAACTCCACCCGGAACTGCGTGTTCCCCGGCTCGCTGGTCACGGTGACACGTCCGCGGTGCGCTGCAACGACGGCCTGCACGATGGCCAGACCCAGGCCGCTGCTGCCGGTTCCCACACCGCGATACCGCGACGTGTCACCCCTGGCGAAACGTTCGAACAGGCGCGACTGGAGGTCCTCCGGAATGCCGGGCCCGTCATCCGTCACCGTGATGACCGCCTGGCTGTCCTCGGCATGCAGTGCGACGGTGACCGTGGTCCCTGCCGGGGTGTGCACCCGAGCATTCGCCAGCAGATTCGTGAACACCTGATGCAAACGCGCCGAATCGCCGACGGCCTGAATCGGTTCCTCTGGCAGGTCAAGATCCCAGGTGTGATCGGCGCCAGCTGCATGAGCGTCGCTGACGGCATCGATGAGCAGAAGGGTGAGGTCAACCGGCTCCCGCTCAAGTTCACGGCCCTCATCGAGGCGTGCGAGCAGCAGCAGGTCTTCGACCAACCCCGTCATGCGCACCGACTCCGACTCAATGCGGTCGAGAGCGTGCACGGCATCCGGTGGCAGGTCCTGCCCTGAGCGGCGGGTCAGCTCTGAGTACCCACGGATCGAGGCGAGCGGCGTGCGCAACTCGTGACTGGCATCCGCTACGAATTGGCGAACCTTGCGCTCGCTCGCGTGCCGAGTTTCGAGCGCGATGTCCACATGATCGAGCATCCGATTGAGCGCAGCACCCACGCTGCCGACCTCGGTACGTGGGTCGGCATCCTCGGCAGAGACACGCTCGACAAGTTCAACCTCGCCGCGGTCCAGCGGCAGTTCAGCCACCCTCGTTGCCGTTTCAGTCACCCGTGCGAGCGGACGCAGCGCAAGACGAACGATCCAGGCAGCGAGCACCGCAACGACCAGCAGGCCCACCAGCGATACGAGGGTGATGATGGTTGCCAGCTCGGCGACAGTGCCGTTGACGCTCGCCAGCGGCAATCCGATGATGTACGCGGTACCAAACGGCGTCACGCCGACTTCGATCCGGTAGTCGCCGAGGTCTCCCCCGAAGTTGACGCTGACGGGATGCGCCTGTCTGGCGTGGTCGATGAGTAGGTTGATCTGCGCCGCGGTGAGATCGGTAATCGCCCCCGTCTCGTCGGTGTACGCAGCCGTGATCGTCGCCCCGTCGAAGACGAGCGCGAGAGTTCCGAGCTGTTGAGACCGCCCGTTGAGGATGTCGTCGGCAGATGGCGCGGTAAATATCTCATTCTGGCTGCCAGGAACTGGCCCATCGAGCACGGCGCGAGACCGTTCAACGGCCGAATCAAGCTGGGAATCGAGCCCATCCAGCAGCGACGCTCGCAGGATTGTCACGCTCACCGCTCCGATCGACAGGCTGACCAATGCGAGCAGAGCAACAACGGCGACGACGAGGCGGCGGCGCAGGGTCCACGGGGCACGCCGACGCGGGGTTGTGGGCGTGGGGGCGGAGATGGTTGCGGGCGTCGCTTCAGTTGCGGCAGGGGTGGCGTCGGTCACAGGGGTGTCCGACTCACCCGCCTCGCCCGATGCCGGCTCATTCCGCTCGTCCTTGTCGATCACACCACTGCTTTCAGCATGTAACCCGCGCCCCGCACGGTGTGAATCATGGGCTCCCGACCTGCATCAATCTTCTTACGCAGGTAAGAGATGTAAATCTCAACAACGGATGACTTGCCACCGAAGTCGTAGCTCCAGACCCGATCGAGAATCTGGGCCTTGCTCAGCACCCGTCGCGGATTGCGCATGAGGAATCGCAATAGCTCGAACTCCGTCGCCGTGAGCTCAATGGGTTCACCGGCGCGGCTCACCTCGTAGCTGTCCTCGTCGAGGGTGAGGTCACCGACGGTGATGATCGGGTCTGACGAGTCGGCCACCGCGAGCGTCGACCGGCGGATGAGTCCGCGCAGACGTGCCACGACTTCCTCCAGGCTGAACGGCTTCGTGACGTAGTCGTCGCCGCCAGCGGTCAGCCCCGCAATGCGGTCTTCGAGCGAATCCTTGGCGGTCAGGAAGAGCACCGGCGTCTCCTGGCCGTCTTCCCGCACGCGCTGCAGAACCTCAAGGCCGTCGATGTCGGGAAGCATGATGTCGAGAACGATCGCATCCGGTCGAAACTCGCGGGCTGCCTTCACCGCGTGCTGGCCATCGGCCGCCGTCCGGATCTCCCATCCCTCGTAGCGCAGCGCCATGGAGAGCAGGTCACGTAGCGTCACTTCATCGTCGACGACGAGCACGCGCACGGCACTGCCGTCAGCCTTGGTCAGCTTGGGGGCGTGTCCTGGGCGTGATGCTGCTCGACTTGTCATGTCTCCAGTATCTGGATGTTCCTATGAAAAGCCTATAAGTAGGCCCTGCGCCTCCTGTGGGCCATCGATGGTGGGCGACACCCGAGCTGAACCCCTTAGCCAACTCATAGGAATTCAATAGTGTCCCGATAAATCGCGCCCCTACCTTTGCTCGTGGCGGCCGTCATCCGGTCATAGCCAGCACTACTCACAGTTGGAGCACAATGTTCATCACCTACCTACGCCGGGAGCTCGCGGGTCGTCGCAAGCAAACAGCAATCGTCGCGATTGGCATGGCCCTGGCCATCGCCCTCGTCATCATCGTGAATTCGGTCTCCAGCGGCGTCCAGGCTGCGCAGGCACAAGTTCTTGAGTCCGTCTACGGCGTCGGCACCGACATCACCGTGACGCAAACCCCGGCCGCGCCAACAGAGGGCGGAGCGAACACCGGGGGGCCGCAGCAGTTCGATTTTGGCGCCGCTGACGGTGCAACCACCGATGGCACCACCTCGGTCAACCAGTCGCGCCTTGAGGTTGCCAGAGGCACCGAAACCATGGCTGCTACCGCGCTGCGTACCGTGCAGGAACTCGATGGCGTCACGGCTGCCGCAGCTACCCTCACCCTCAGCAACACGACGTTCGATGGCCAGCTGCCCGATTTCTCGCAGATGCAGCAGGGCGGCGCACCGGGTGACGGCCAGACTCCTCCGACCGGTGGTCCAGATGGCGCTGGCGGTAGCTCATTCAACGTCGACTCATTCTCGGTTCTCGGACTGGATCCCGCGCAGGATGCTGTCGGCCCCCTCTCGGCTGTCTCACTCACCGACGGACGCACGCTGAGCGAAGCGGATGCCACATCCAACGTCGCCGTGCTCGACTCCAGCTACGCCGCCACCGAGTCACTCGCGGTGGGCGACACCGTCGCGATCGCCGGCACCGACTTCTCCGTCGTCGGACTCGTCACCGCAAGCTCGTCATCGGCTGCAACGGCATCGAACGTCTACATCCCGCTGGCCGTTGCGCAGTCCCTCTCCGCACTCACCGACCAGGTCTCAGACATCTATGTGCAGGCCGCATCCTCGACCGACATCGATGCGGTGCAGTCGGCCATCGAGACAGCGCTTCCGGATGCCACGGTGAAGACCCAGGCCGACCTGGCCTCCAGCGTGTCAGGGTCACTCTCCAGCGCCGCGGATCTCGTCAAGAACCTCGGCCTCTGGCTCTCACTCATCGTGTTGGCTGCTGCCTTCCTGATCGCCATCCTGTTCACCATCTCCGGCGTCACCCGCCGCACGCGTGAATTCGGAACCCTGAAGGCAATCGGCTGGTCCAATGGCCGCATCGTGCGCCAGGTTGCCGGCGAGTCAGTGGTGCAGGGTCTGATCGGCGGCGTCATCGGCATCGCAGTCGGCCTGATCGGCATCCTGGTCATTAATGTGATCGCCCCCACGCTCACGGCGGGAGCGGCTGTGGCAACTGCCGGCGGCCCCGGCGGCGGCGCAGGTGGCCCAGGCGGAGCGGATGGCGGCGGCTTCGGCGGCGGCGGATTCGGCGAGGCCGCCCAGGCCGCAGCCACCTCAGACATCACGCTCTCGGCTCCCGTCACCGTCTCAGTGATCCTCATCGCTGTGGGACTCGCGGTGCTTGGCGGTCTCCTTGCCGGTGCCATCGGCGGCTGGCGCGCTGCGCGCCTTCGTCCGGCAGAGGCGCTCCGCAGCGTCGCATAAGCAGCAGATCCGACCGTCAAATTTCGCATCCATGCCAAGGAGCACGAATCATGTATGAACTGACCAATGTGAGCAAACGATACGACCAGGGAAAGCGCCAGGTCACCGCCCTCAACGGGGTCAACCTGTCGATCGCCGACGGCCAGATGGTCGCCATCCAGGGACCAACCGGCGGCGGCAAGTCAACGCTGCTGCAGATGCTCGGTGCGCTCGACCGCCCGACGAGCGGCTCCATCGAGCTGGGCTCAGCCAATCTGAGCCAGCTCGGCGACCACAAGCTGGGCGACATCCGGGCGAAAGAGATCGGTTTCATCTTCCAGGGGTTCAATCTGATCCCCACGCTGACGGCGCAGGAGAACGTGGAAACCGCGCTGGCGCCGCTCGGCGTCAGCAACGAGGAACGGAAGGCCAGGGCAGCAGCCGCCCTGGAATCCGTGGGCCTCGGCGAGCGCGGATCCCACCGACCGGCGGAACTCTCCGGCGGCCAGCAGCAGCGCGTCGCCATCGCACGGGCGATTGTCAAGGAACCGACCGTTCTGCTGGCGGACGAACCCACCGGCGCCCTCGACGAGGACACCCGCGACGAGATCATGGACCTGCTCGAACGCCAGTGGAGCGAACGCGGCCTCACCCTGATCGTGGTGACTCACGACTCTGCCGTGGCGAAGCGGGCCCAGCGCCGGCTGCACATCAAGCACGGCACGGTGAAGGAACTCGTCTAGAAACCGGCTTCACAACCCATGAGTCGCCCATTTTTGCTAGTGCGGGATGCCCGCCAACTAGCAAAAATGGGCGACGTGAGCCGTTGCGTCGTCACATCAACCAGAAGGCCGGCATGTCCCCCCACCCCGACGTCGCCACCAGCCGGCTGACCGTCAGCCGACGCAGGGCGCTCAGCCTCGGTGGCTCGATCGGCCTCGGAGCGTTCCTCGCTGCCTGTTCGAGTGCAACGGATGTCGGATCAACAGACGCATCCACGGGCGCCGCGACACCCACCCCCTCATCCGGCGACATCGTCGCCAAGCTCGACTCCATCGGAACGTGCGGCCTGAAGACAGAAGAAGTAGCTCAGGGACCGTATTACTTCGACGTAGACACCATTCGCAGCAACCTGCGCGACGATCGGCCAGGCTCCCGGCTCGACCTTGCATTCCGCGTCTGGGATGCAGACTGCGCCCCGGTTCCGAACTGCGTCGTCGAGATCTGGCACTGCGATGCCGCTGGTAATTACTCCGGTTTCGAGAGCGCGTCCCTCGGCGCCGACTCGGGTGGATCTGGCGCCACGGACAGCGCTCCAGCGTCTGTGATCGCCGCGTTGGCCGCAATCCCTGCAACCGCGACACCTGGAGCGCCTGGCGGAACACCTCCCTCCGGAGCACCACCCGCCGGAGCACCCGGCCCCGGAGCAGGCGTCCCACCCTCCGGAGCACCCACTGCTGGCAACGGCGGCGGATTGTTTCCGTCCGCCGCTCCCGCCGCGCCCAGCGCACCCGCCGAGCCCAGCGTGGGAAACGACGCGGGCGAAGAAGCGCAGCCCACCTCCGGCGAGACCTCCAATGGCAGCTACAGTTCTGGCGACGTCGAGGCCACACCAACGGATGCCGGCACCTACTTGCGCGGCGCCCAGGTCACCGACTCAGATGGCATCGTGCAGTTCACCACGATCTGGCCCGGTTGGTCCGTCGGCCGCACAGTCCACATCAACCTCAAGGTGCATATCAATAAGAGGACCGTGCTCACCGGACAGGTTGGCTTCGATGACGACTTCACCACCGGACAGGTATTCACGGCATTGCCGTACAGCACCCACATCGGCCGCGACACGTTCAATGGCGGCACCGCGGGGACCGGCACCGACACCGGCATCACGACCAAAGATCAACTGCTCACCATCGACGTGACGCCAGCGGGCTACCTTGCCTACATCAACCTGGGGGTAGGCGCGGTCTAGCGCTGACCGTCTCCACCGTCTGCCCGTTCCCGGGCGTTGGGTTGAGAACTAACGTGGTTGGTCATAGTTGATTCTTTGGTTGCCGTCAGGCCTCTCAAAGGACGCAGCCACAGTGTGGAACAAGCAAACAAAACAAGCAAGACTGCTGAAGGTTCGGGTCCCCTTCAGCCCCGTCCGAGGCCGACACTCCCGGCGTAGGCACTCCTGGTGTCGGCCTCGCGGCGCTTGCTTGTTTGCGTGCTGACTAGATCCGTTCCCAGATCGCAGCGAGGCCCTGCCCGCCGCCGATACACATGGTTTCGAGAAGGTAGCGGCCATCCTGGCGGTGCAGCTGCCTGGCGCCGGTGGCCAGCATGCGTGCGCCCGTTGCGCCAACCGGATGCCCGAGAGAGATCCCTGAACCGTTCACGTTGGTACGTTCCCAGTCAGATTCGGTGAAGCCCCACTCCCGGCCGACGGCGAGCACCTGGGCTGCGAACGCCTCGTTCAGCTCGATGAGGTCGATGTCAGGCAGCGTCAGTCCAGCCCGCTCCAGTGCTTTCGCGGTGGCGGGAACCGGTCCGATGCCCATGCGCGACGGTTCGACGCCGGCACGCGCCCACGAGACCAGGCGAACCAGCGGCGTGAGTCCGAGTTCGGCGGCACGCTCCGGCGTCGTCACGATGCAGGCGGCAGCGGCGTCGTTCTGGCCGCTGGCGTTGCCGGCCGTTACCGTTGCTGCGGCATCCGCTGAGAGCAAGACGGGTCGCAGGGCAGCAAGCGCCTCGAGCGAGGTCTGGCGCGGGGTTTCGTCGGCGTCGATGACACTCACCTGGCCCTTTCGGCCAGGCACCGACACGGGAACGATCTCGTCAGTGAAGCGACCCTCTGCCACGGCGCGTAGCGCGCGGTCCTGCGACCTGACGGCGAGCACATCCTGTTCCTCACGGGAGATCGAGTACTCGCGGCGCAGGTTCTCCGCCGTCTCGAGCATGCCACCGGGCACCGGATAGTTCTCGCCCCCTGCGGTCTCGCGTCCGCGGCCCAGGGCATCGCGCAGCACGAGCCCTGCGGTGCCACCGATCCCCCAGCGCGAATCAACGGTATAGAAGGGAGCCTGGCTCATGGAGTCAACGCCGCCGGCGATCGCCACATCGCTGATGCCGGTCTGCACCTGCATGACCGCGTCGAGCACGGCCTGCAGGCCAGCGCCGCAGCGGCGATCGACCTGAAGGCCACCGACCGTGACGGGCAGGCCTGCGTCGAGGGCAGCGACCCTGGCGATCGGCGGCGCTTCTGCCGTCGGATAGCCCTGGCCAAAGATCACGTCGTCAATGACAGAGCCGTCGATACCCGTGCGCGACATCAGCGCGGCGATCACCGTGGCGGCGAGGTCGGCAGCAGGGACGTTCTTGAACACGCCACCGAAGCGGCCAATCGGGGTGCGCAGCGGCTCGCAGATCACCACCTCCCTCATGAGGCGACCACTTCGCTGAGCAGGGTCGTGATGGTGAGCGGCGCGTCGGTGACGATGAGGGGAACACCCGTTGCCGCCTGCACATCGGCCACGCTGAGTCCTGGCGCGATCTCGCGCAGCACCAGGCCGTCCGGCGTCACGTCGATGACGGCGAGGTCGGTGATGATGCGGGTGACGACGCGCTTGCCGGTGAGCGGCAAGTCGCACTCTGTGACGATCTTGTGCTCCCCGGTCTTGGTGGTGTGCTCCATGACGACGATGACGTTGTCGGCGCCGTGCACGAGATCCATGGCCCCACCCATGCCCTTGATCATCTTGCCTGGGACAGCCCAGTTGGCGATGTCGCCGGTGGCGGAGACCTGCATGGCCCCCAGCACGGCAACGTCGATGAGGCCGCCGCGAATCATCCCGAAGCTGGCCGCAGAGTCGAAGTACGCAGCCCCTGGATTCACGGTGATGGTCTCTTTGCCCGCGTTGATGAGCTTGGGATCCGCCTCCCCCTCCCACGGGTACGGGCCGACGCCGAGCACGCCGTTCTCAGAGTGCAGGATCACGTGCACCCCTGCGGGCAGGAAGTTCGGGATGAGCGTCGGCAGGCCGATGCCGAGGTTGACGTAGCTGCCGTCGGTCAGTTCCTGCGCGGCCCTGGCCGCCATTTCGTTCCTGGAGAGTGCCATGTCAGTTGCCTTCCGTGGGCTTCGGCCTGGTCGTTGTCTTTTCGATCGGGAGGTCTGCTGCTTCGTCCGGCGTGAGCTCGATGATGCGATTCACGTAGATGCCGGCCAGGTGGATCTCGTCTGGGTCGAGTCCGCCTGGCTCGACGAGGTCGTCGACCTCGGCGATGGTGATGCGCCCCGCCATGCCGGCCGGCGGGTTGAAGTTGCGTGCCGACTTCTCGAACACGAGGTTGCCGTGCTTGTCACCGCGCGCGGCGCGAATCAAGGCGAAGTCTGTGACGATCGCTTCTTCGAGCACGTATTCCTTCTCGGCGCCGAGGCCGGAGAACAGCCGGGTCTCCTTGGGTGGCGACTGCACGGTCACCTCGCCGTCTGGACCGTAGCGCCATGGCAGGCCGCCCTCAGCGACCATGGTGCCAACGCCACTCGCGGTGTAGAAGGCGGGGATTCCGCTGCCGCCTGCGCGCATCCGCTCTGCGAGCGTGCCCTGCGGCGTCAGCTCGACCTCGAGTTCGCCGCCGAGGTAGCGGCGGGCGAAGTCCTTGTTTTCGCCGATGTATGAGGCGATCACGCGGCTGATTCGCCCAGCGGCCAGCAGCTCGCCGAGCCCCCAACCGTCAACGCCGCAGTTGTTCGACACCACCCGCAGGTCATCGGTGCCCTGGGCAAGCAGCGCGCGAATCAACACGATCGGCACTCCGACGAGGCCGAAGCCACCGACGGCCAGTGAGCTTCCGTTGGAGATATCGGCGATTGCTGCCGCGGCCGACGGATAGGTCTTGTCCATGGTCATGTGGTTTCCTCTTCTGGCAGCTGCAGTGCGGCGTCGAGTGTTGCAAAGGTATCGCGGGCCACACTGAAGGCGGCGTTGGCAGCGGGCACTCCGGCGTAGATTCCGGTGTGCAGGATCGCTTCGCTGATCTCGGCACGCGACAGCCCATTGGTCAGCGCCGCACGCACGTGCATCGCGAGCTCGTGCTGGTGCCCGCCGGTGATCAGGCTGGCGAGGGTGAGCAGGCTGCGACTGCGCCGGTCGAGGCCGGGACGCGTCCAGATCTCACCCCAGGCATAGCGCGTGATGAAGTCCTGGAAGTCAGCAGTCTCCGGCGTGATCGCGGCAATTGCACGATCGACGTGTGCGTCGCCGAGCACGGCCCTCCGCACCGCCAATCCGTCGTCGAAAACGGATGCCGTCGCGCGGGTCCTTCCCGGCCGCACGCCGGCCAGGTGCTCACCGAGCAAGGCCGCGAGGGCATCCGGTCGCTCGTAGGCCGGCAGGTGAGCCACCCCTGTCATGGTGACCAGCCGGGATCCCGGAATGGCCGCGGCCAGCTCGGCAAGCACGAGGGTCGGCGTCGGCAGGTCGAACTCGCCAGACACGCAGAGCGTCGGCGTCGTGATGCCGGCAACGGCATCCGTCTCGTCGAATTCGGCCAACGCCTCGCAGCAGAGCGCATACGACTCGTCGTCGACGTCGACCAGCTTTTTCAGTGCGCTGCCGCCCGCCGCTGCATCACGCTCCAGGAAGCCGGGGGCGAACCAGCGCGCTGCGCTCCCGGCGACCAGCGAGGCCGTCCCGCTGGCACGCACCTGGGCTGCGCGGTCGATCCAGCCGTCGGCCGAGCCGATCTTGGCGCCTGAGCAGATGACGGCCAGGCTCACCAGGCGCGACGGGAACGCGAGGGCCAGCTCCAGCCCGATGGTGCCGCCGAATGAGATACCGGCGTAGTGGAAGGAGCCGCCACCGACGGAATCGACGAGGGTGACGACGGCCGCGGCGATCTCGGCGATGGTGAACGGCTCGCGGGTGGCCGGGCTCACGCCGTGACCGGGCAGGTCGAAGCACAACACCCGATAGTTCGCGGCCAGCTGGTGCGCGACCTCTGCCCAGAGCGCCGTTGTCGTGCCGAGCGATGGTCCGAGTACGACGAGCTGCGCACCGGCGGCGCCGCTTCGAACCGGCAGCATCGTGCCGTGAATGGTGGGGATCGTCATGGCGTATTGATTCCTTCGCCGGTTGGGGAATGGGGTGCCGTCACACATCGGTGACGTGCGAGAACACGATCGATGGCGGCATCGGACGCGCCGGCGTCTCCGCCGGCTTCACAGGCCGCCCAGACGCGGGTGCGCAGTTCGTCGGACGAGCCGTTGGCGGCGAGCAGGCCGGAGAGCACGACCTTCACCGGGCGGTGCGTCGCGACGGCCTCTGCCGATGCTTTCTCAACCAGGGTGAATGCGGCCGATTTTCCGAGGGCATCGGTGAGGATGGCCGTGACCCGTTCGCTGTAGATGAGGCCATCCGTCGCCTCGAGGTTGGCGGCCATCCGTTCGACGTCGACATTGAGCCGCGCGGCGAGGGACGCCGCCGCTGTCACTGCAGAAATGGCGTGCCGTTCCAGGTCGCGAAGCGGCAGCCACTCGGCGTGCCATGCTCCTGATGGGCGCTGGTCTTCGGCCAGCAGGCTGCCGTGCACCGTGGCAAGCAGGCCGGGCACCTGGCGTGCGGCCGACACGATGAGCACTGCCGTCACCGGATTGCGCTTGTGCGGCATGGCACTTGAGCCGCCCTCCCCCGCTCCAAGCCGCTCGGTGACCTCACCGATCTCGGTGCGCGAGAGCACCGTGATGTCGAGGGCGATCTTGCCGACGACTCCCGTCACCTCCGCAAGCAGCGCCGCGAGTTCGGCGACGACCAGCCGGTTCGTGTGCCACGACAGCAAGGGAGTCGCGAGACCGAGCCGGTCGGAATAGGCGTTCACCACGGCCTCGACGCGTCCAGCCCCTGCCGCTGCCACCTCGCTGAGAACGGCCAGGTTTCCGACCGCCCCGCCGAGCTGGGCCGGCAGTTCTGCCCGCAGCGCCGTTGTCTTCTCGAGTGCCCTGAGCACCGCAGCGAGCCACCCGACAACGACGAAACCGAAGGTCGTCGGGGAGGCCTGCTGGCCCAGGGTGCGGCCGGCCATGGGTGTGGCACGGTGTTCGACTGCCAGCCCAGCGAGGTGCTGGGCGAGCGCACGCAGCTGGGTGCCAACTTCGTCGAGCACCCCGGCGGCGATAACCATCGCTGCACTGTCGAGGATGTCCTGGCTGGTCGCGCCAACGTGGATGTGATCGGAGGCTCCGGCGTGAGCTGCATCAGCGGCCGCGCTCAGGTGCTTCACCAGCGGGATCACCGGGTTGCCCCCGCTTCGCCCGCCGGTGGCGATCGCCGCAGCGGCGGTGTCGTTCAGCCAGGCGCGTTCAGCAAGCATGTCGCAAACGGCATGCATCCAGTCGGGTGCCAGACCCGTGTCGACAAGCGCCATGCTGAGAGCTAATTCGGCATCCACCATCGCGCGCAGCCAGGCCACGTCGCTCGTGAGCTCACTCTGACGGGTGCCGTGGCTCAGCGGATCGAGCAGGCTGTATTCCACTTCAGGCATGTTCACGTCCGGTGGCCGGACGCTCGGCCGGATGGTCTGCCGGCTCGATGCCATTGGCCGAGTCGAAGTCGAGGAACACCGTCTCGCCCTCACCCTGCATCCGAATATCGAAGCGATACGACGGCGAGCCAGCCACCAGGCCCTCCGCCGTTGCGATCAGCGTTGCGCTGCGCTCTGGCCCGACGGCCGACAGAACGCGGTCGTCGCGGTGCAACTCAGCATCCTCGGGGAAGTAGATGCGCGTGAACAGGTGGTGGGTGAGTCCGCGGGCGAAGATCGTGGCGAGGATGTACGGCGCTCCCCCGGCCACCGACCCCGGCTTCACCGTGGTGAATGTGTAGTGCCCGCCGAGAGTGAGCGGCGTGCGGCCGAATCCGGTGAAGGTGAAGCCATCGCGGTCGAGGCTGCCGCGCTCCTGAACCAGTTCGCCGGCGGCATCCGCTTGCCAGATCTCCAGCAGGGCATCCGGAATGACCGCACCAGCTCCATCCGTCACCGTGCCATGCAGGCGAATGGCCTGCGGGTGATGGCCTGGCACCAGGTTCGGCCCGCCGTCGTACGGCAGGGCATAGCCGAAGAAGGGGCCGACGGTCTGCGACGGGGTCTGGACAAGTCGGGTCGTGCGGGTCCGATCGGCGCTCTCACTCATGGGCGTCCTCGCTTTCCATCCAGGTCGACTTGGAGCCGGTGAGCACGATGTCCCAGTTGTAGCCGAGCGACCATTCAGCGACGGTGTCATCGTGGTTGTAGGTGCCGATCAACCGCTTGCGGGCGGCGGGGTCTGTGATCGACTGGTAGATCGGGTCGAGGGCGAAGAGTGGGTCGCCAGGGAAGTACATCTGCGTGATCAGACGCTGCGTGAACTCGGTGCCGAACAGCGAGAAGTGGATGTGCGCAGGCCGCCAGGCGTTCTGGTGGTTCTTCCAGGGGTATGGGCCCGGCTTGATCGTGGTGAAGCGGTACTCGCCGTTCTCACCGGTGATGGCGCGCCCGACGCCGGTGAAGTTGGGATCGAGCGGGGCAGGGTGCTGGTCACGCTTATGCACGTAGCGGCCGGCGGAGTTGGCCTGCCACACCTCGATGAGCTGTCCACGCACCGGGCGACCTTCACCATCGAGCACCCGGCCAGACACGGTGATGCGCTCCCCGAGCGGTTCTGCCGCGTGCTGGATGGTCAGGTCGCTCTCCAGCGGGTTCACGTCGGTGTGCCCGAACGCCGGGGAAACCAGTTCGATCTCCTCCGGGTCGGTGCGCACCAGCTCATGTGTGGGGTGCCGGAGCACCGAGCTGCGGTACGGCGCGTAGTTGCGGCGGGGATGGATCTCCGGCACGTGTCCGGCGAGGACGCGCGCACGCGCATCCGCTTCGATCGCGGTGATCTCCGCGCTGATCGCGTGCTGTGACTCCAGTGTCATAACTCTGCTTTCGGAAAGGACGGTCGTTGAAGGGTGCGTGCGGGGAACGAGCTAGCTGGGCAGGCCGGTGTACTGCTCGGCGAGCGAGCGCTGGGCATGCAGCGAGTGCGTGACGTAGTCGAGCTGGCCGAGCTGGCTGCGGTAGTCGAAGGCGCTTGACTGCAGGTCACCGGGGTGACGGTGCAACATCTCGGTCATCCACTGCGAGAACTGCTGGGTGCGCCACTGCCTGGCCAGCGCGGCGGCGCCATAGCCAGAGAGCGCGGCGTCGTCGCCCGCATAGTGATCGATGAGGCCGGCGGCGAGCTTGGTGACGTCTGAGATGGCCGAATTCAGGCCCTTGGCCCCGGTTGGCGGCACGATGTGGCCGGCGTCGCCCACCAGGAACAGCGAGTGGTAGTCGAGGCGGGAGGCGACAAAGCTGCGCATCGGGGTGATCGATTTCTCGGTGATCTCACCCTCGTGCAGCGTCCAGCCTGCAACGCCGAGGCGTCGGTGCAGAGCATCCCAGATGCGCTCGTCTGACCAATGGGCGATGTCGTCTGCCGGGTCGACCTGCAGGTACAGCCGAGACACACTCGGCGAGCGCATCGAGTGCATGGCGAAGCCCTCATCGTGCAGGGCGTAGATGAGTTCATCGGTCGATGGAGCGACCTCTGCAAGGATGCCGAGCCAGGCGAACGGATAGCTGCGGTCGAACAGCGTGATCGACTCGCGCGGGATTGCGGCGCGGCAGATTCCGTGGAAGCCGTCTGCGCCGACGACGAAATCCGCGTCGATCATGTGCGCTTCGCCGTCGTGGACGAAGGAGGCGCTCGGGTGACGGGACTCGAGGTCGTGCACCGCGACATCCGCTGCCTCGTAATAGATGGTTGAGCCGGCGCTGGTGTGCGCGTCGGTCAGGTCTTTGACGACTTCCTGCTGGCCGTACACCGTGACGGTGCGTCCGATGAGCGCGTTGAAGTCGATGCGGTGGCGCTCCCCAGCAAACTGCAGGTAGATGCCGTCGTGCACGAGACCCTCGGCAGCAAGGCGGTCGCCAAGGCCGAGACGGGTGAGCGTCTCGACGGAGCCCTGCTCGAGCACGCCGGCGCGGATGCGCGCACGCACATACTCCTGCGAGCGGTTCTCGATGACGATCGCATCGATGCCTGCGTCGCGGAGGGCCCAGCTGAGCAGCAGGCCTGCAGGACCTGCGCCGACGATCGCGACGCGAGTGTTTTCGTTCGGCACGGTGGACCTTCCTAGCGGCAGTGACAGGGTGGTCCCAGTGTGCGCGTGCATGCCGCGTCGCGCCTACCCCTTTCCACTGAGTGGAATATTGGGATGAGAAACGAGGAGAAGATTCCTACTGGCCGGCTCGCCGGTAGCCGAGCGCACGGCTCACGCCATGGGCGGCCATGCGCACCGCTTGCTCGTGCTCTGGCACGCGCGACGAGCGCGCTGGCGAGCGCCCCGACGACGCCGACGACGCCGACGACAGAGTCGGCTCTGCGAGCTCCGCGGTTCTGGTCACTGTCGACACCGCGGCCACGACCTGCCCGGTGCGATCCCTGATCGGTGCGGCCACCGAGCTCGATCCCGCCGTCATCTCCTCCGACATGTGTGCAACGCCATGGGCGCGGATGTCGGCCAGTCGCTTCCGCAGTTCCTGTGGCGAAATCACGGTCTGTGGCAGAAAGCGCTGCAGCGGCGTTGCCAGATACGCCTGGATGACATCGGTCGGCGCGAACGCCAGCAGCACGAGCCCGACACCCGTCGAGTGCAGGGGCAGCCGCCCGCCCACCCTGGAGATGATCGGCACGGCACTGTGTCCAGACAGCTTCTCCAGATAGAGGGCGTCGTGGCCGTCGAGAATCGCCAGGTGCACGTGCTCGCGTGAGTTCTCGTAGAGGTCTTCCAGATACGGCAGGGCGATGGTGCGGAGGTTCCGCGCCGTCGGCGTTTGCACACCGAGTTCCCAGAGCCGCATGCCGAGCGCGTATCGCCCATCGTCCTGCCGGGTCAGCCCGCCCCAGGTCACCCATTCCGCCACCAGCCGGTGCGTGGTCGACAGCGGCAGGCCAGCGCGCTCTGCGATCGCGCTCAGGCTGAGGGAGGTGGCCACAGACGGCGTCGCATACGCATCGGCGATCGCAAACAGGCGTGCCGCTACCGAACGATCATCGACCGGGAGCGCTGCTTCGCCCTCGGGGACTCGTCGCTTCGCTGGCTTCCCTGACATCGCCACCACGCTACTGGAACTCTCGCCTCGCGGGCGGCGCGGCGAACCAATCATCCGACACAAGGCACAATAGAGGGGTGACTGATTCCATGCTTACCCTCTTCGACGAGGGTGAGCTCCCGTCACTGGCCTACCTGCCCAGCGCAGTTGTGGCCCCTACGCTCACGGTCGCACTGGCCCCATCTGCTCCTCTGGCCCCATCTGCTCCTCCGGCCCCCGCGGCCGCACCGGCTCCCCGTCGCCTGGTCACACGCACCCCGCACGTGCAACGCATCGTCGCCGACTCCACCGACCGCGTCGCCTGGCTCCGCGCACGAAGCCAGGGCATCACTGCAACGGATGTCGCCAAGCTCGCGACCCCCAAATCTGTCCAGAACGCGGCGTACGACAAGATGCACGGCACCAGCTTCGGCGGCAACAGCTACACCGACCACGGTCGGGCCCGCGAACCGGAGATCGCCGCCTGGGTGCTGCGCAATTACGGCATCGAGCCGAGTACCGCCCTGTTCCGCTCCGAATCCCACGCGCGGCACCTGGCCACGCCAGACGGGGTCGTGCTCACGCCGACCGGCGAGCTTGAACTCGCCGAGATCAAGACGACAAGCAAGGCGTGGCGCAGCATCCCGCGCTCATATCTGCGCCAGGTCTGGTGGCAGCAATATGTGCTCGGCGCCGAGCGCACCCTGGTGGTCTGGGAGCAGCACACCGACTTCGTGCCGGTGGGCGACGAACCAGAATGCCAGTGGGTCGACCGCGACGACGACCAGATCGCCATCCTGGTCGGGTTCGCCAACCAGCTGATCGACATCCTCGACCGCCAGGCGACGAACAACGCCCGCACGCCCATGACCACCCAGTACCCGCCGCCAGACGACTATGACTACGGGTACTGAGCCCGGCTGAGCGGCAGCCCCAGGAGTCCCGGGCAGTCCCGGGCAGTTCCCGTGCCGTGTGTTGACGCGGCGCACTAAGTCGACCGTCTCGAAAGCGAGTTGCCGTAGGTTCGGGAGGTGAAACTCATTGCGTTGAGCCGGGAGCACAAAGGTCCGGTATTCGCCATAGTGTGATCGCATGATGCATCTGCTGGCGCAAGTCGCCTCAGACCCGAACTGGGCCGTCCGAGTCATCGGTACGGCGCTTCAGGTCGTTGGCCTGTTCTTGGCTGCATGGGGCGTATTCCGCAATCGAGTCGAGTATGGAAAACGTCCCACGATCCGCGCGATGGTGACGTCCGCGTGTCACTACTTCCGTAAGCGGCTCCGAGCCGCCCTAAACAGGGTCGGTCGGATATTCGGACACATCCCGAAATCAACCGGCGCAAGCGTCGAGGGCGGCGGCGCTCTCGATGCTCACGTCGACGCAACGGCAGCGGCTTTGACCACGTACCCGATCGACCAGAACACATCGGTTTCGGAGAAGTTGAGAATACTGGGAGATCGGGTGTCGAACCTTCGTGACGACCTGAACACAACCCAGTTTCAGATAGAGACTCTAACCGACGCTATGGAGGGAACGCGCCAAGGGCTACTTCGTACCGGCCAGGAGAATTTCGCGGAGACGACGGCGCTGGTAGCCAAGCTCGCCACGGACGGCTTCGTCAGGCAAATCGTGGGCCTAGTCCTTACTGGAATCGGCGCCGTGATTCTGATCTGGAGCTAGTTCCCGGGAGTCGACAACGCTGATGATTGTGACCATCTGCCCTCGACTCCTCCAAGCGCGAAGTCACGGGGCATCAGCGCGGGGCGACAGGTAGCCCCCTGCGGTACTAGTTCTGAGTGCACGGTCATGACCGAGTTCGCTGCTCGTGTCGGCGTCTCGTTCCAATGCAAGCGTGCCGACCGAGATTGACGGTGTTGTAGCACCAGCGCAGGCCCTTCATTCGTTCGGGTGTTCCGGCTGTTGAAGGCTGGCCGGCGCATGGCACGCCGAAGGGAGGGTGTCATGCGAGTGGGACGATAATTTTCCTGAGAAGGCCATCGGTGGAATCGGCGGGAGAAATTCCGTGCCCTGTCTGGCGCAATCCGGCTCATGAGGTGTCGAAATGGAGTCGCATCTGAGGTGTCTCATCTGCGGTATCGCATCAGCGGCGTCGCATAGGGTGGCGCGAAACAGCAATCGGGATTTTGGGGTTCCTGAAACGATGCCGTGTAATTGATGGTTCGATAGAGCCATGGACACGCAAACAGATGGCTCGACTCCGGCAGAGAGAAGGTCACACTTCACCAAGCTCGCCGCTCGCGGATACACGCAGATTCGCCACATTCTTGTGCAGCTGCCTGATACCGAACCGAAGCGAGCCTCGGTCGTCGGAGACATGGTGCACGAACGCAAGCACCACTCACTGTTGCTTTACATTCTTCTCCTCACAACATGGCCATGGCTACACGATCGCGACAGTCCCCTCGAAGGGAAGACCTGGGTGGAAGCGCTCAACGCCGAGGACGTTCCGGATTCTCCCGTGGCGCTGACATGGTCTCCGTCGACCCTTTCTCGAACATGGGCGGACCTCGAGAAGCGAGGTCTCGTCGTGACAAAGCGCGAAGGGCGGGCACTCCGGGTCACCCCTCGGCGTGAAGACGGCAAAACCGATTACGAGTTCCCGAAGGGGAGACGCGACCGATGGAACGCCTACTTCTCCTTGCCGGATGCATTTTGGAATGACGGGTGGTTCGCCAAGCTCTCCTTGCCTGCACTCGCCATGCTCCTCGTCGTGGCGAAGGAAACCAACGGGAAGAAGCACGAAACCTGGCTGACGTACGACAACTGTGAGGCGTGGTACGGAATCCGGAGGAAATCCGTCCAGAAGGGCACTACGGAGCTCATCGCGGCCGGCCTTCTGCATTTACGCGCCGAAACAGTCAAAGCCCCGCTGTCGGCGACGGGCAAGACGACACGTTCCTGGTACTCACTGACCGGTGATTTCGGGAGAACAGCTCGGGCTGCCCAGCAGACGCTCGCAGCCGCGGAAACCAAGAAGCGTCGAAAGGTGGAGATGTCGCCACATGCCTAGATGTCGAGGGTTCGAGACATTCGGCCCCAACCCAAGACCCGCCGGTCGCAACCGCTACTGGTGTCCGTAAACGCGAAAGCCCCAGCTGTAACTGGGGCTCTGCGTTCGAGTTCCAAGGAGGAACCGAAAAGAATGACTAAGAAGAACCCTATCAAGCTGGGTCGCCAGCCACCAGACGAGGCGCTTCTCATCGAAGTTCCAGGCGTCAAAATCCGCCTGAGCGGATGGGGGATCGCCGTGGTCCTCATCTTCTGCCTCGTCCTGTTGAGCCCCGAGGACATCGGCGGCCTCATCGCCATCTTCGGTAGCCACTAGCCCTCTTTGACATTCAACGCGGAGGCGATGCCGGTCGGTGTACCCGGCCCGACCGGCATCCTCTACTGAGCGTTTGATGAGGGCGTCGACCCAGGGTCGGAGTTGGGCAGGACGGCAGATTATTGCGCCAACTCGACCTGGAATTCTGCGGTGCAGGCGTCTGCCTGCGGTGGGGTCCGTGACGCCGGAGGTATTCTCGCGCACGTTAGACGATTCTCACCGGACCTGTCGCGACCCGATCGAGATGGTCGCGAACACACCCCACCGAACCTTGTATCAACGATTCCAATGTGTCCGGTAGCGCGGGAAGCCCTCGGGACAATAGAGCACTCAGGGTTGCAAACAGGTGTGGCATCCGCCGATTCCGGACCAAAATACGGTTGGTAATCCTTGATGATTACGAAATTCTCAGTGATGGCGGCGTGGTGCGCATACTCGAGCCAGGCCGGATCGGACACGCCGGTGAGGACACTCCATCCGCTCCCAAGATATGTTGGTGCCTGCAAATACTGTGAGGTCAGCTACCGAGAGTGCCCCAGCTCGGCGGCACGCCGCGCTACGCGGGCGGCTGCAGCTTTCGGGTACGACTGGTCGCAATAAGCCCTGCGCCGACGGCCAGGATCACCACCGTGATCAGCAGCACGTAGAACACGACCCCGCGATACCCGCCAGGCTGGTCAGGGTTCAGGAACGGGTACGGATACCAGCCGACCAGCGCGCCGCGGAGCATCGTGTACACCGCCCACACCACGGGGAAGATCGCGATGAACCACAGTCGTCGCCAGTCAATCGGCGTGCGCCCTGGCGCAAACAGCCAGTCGAGCAACAGGTACAACGGCGCCCACACGTGCAGAATCTCGTTCGACCAGCCGAGCGTCGTCTCCTGGTCGAGTGACACATCACGCAGCAGCAGGTTGTAGACGATCCCTGTCGTCACCATATAGGTGGCAACGGATGCCCGCACGAGCGTGAACCAGTCAGGGTCAATCCGCAATCTGAAGCAGAACCACCCGCCGACCAGCAGCACGATCACGGCGATGCAGTTGGACAGCACGGTGAAGAAGCTGAAGAAGTTCGTGAGGAACCGGCCGACATCCGCTGGCTGAAACGACAGGCTGAAGCTGAGCTGGGCTATCACCGCGACGACGATGCCGAGGGCGGCAATGATGCGTATCGATCCATAGGTCCGTCTCACGGGTCCAGAATAGTCCCATGGGAATCATGTCTGACCTGCCAGAAACCATGCGTGCGCTCGTTATTGATCGCACCGGTTCACCCGACGAATTACGCGTGGCTGAGGTCCCCATGCCCGCTGTCGTCACCGACGAGTTGCTCGTTCGCGTTGTGGCGGCCGGCATCAATCCCATCGACGCCAAGACGCGGGCAGGGTCTGGCGCATCCGCCGCCATCAGCGCGTTCCCCGTCGTGCTCGGCAACGACTTCAGCGGCGTCGTGGTGAAGTCCCCCTACGAGACGTTTCCCCTGCAGCCGGGCGATGCCGTCTATGGCATGGGTCGCACTCCCCGCACGCCGGGCACCTATGCAGAGTACGTGCCTGTGGCCGGCATGAGCGTCGCGAAGAAGCCAGCCAACCTGTCGTTCACAGAGGCAGCCGGAGTTCCCCTGGCCGCGATGACCGCGTGGGGCATGGTGTACACCGTCGCCCAGGTGCAGCCGGGTCAGCGCGTACTGGTGCATGCCGGCAGCGGCGGCGTCGGACACTTCGCGGTGCAGTTCGCCCGCATCATCGGCGCAGAGGTCATCGCCACCGGCTCCGCAGGCAATCGTGACTTTCTCCGCGAGTTGGGCGCGACCGAGGTCATCGACTACACCACTGAACGCTTCGACGAGGTGCTCGCTGACCACAAGGTCGACGTCGTCATCGACCTCATCGGCAACGTGCACGACAACACCGGCAGCCGCTCACTCAGCGTCATCCAGCCCGGCGGCATCCTCGTGAATGCCCCGACCGGCAGCTGGCCGACGATGGCCGCAGAGGCTGAGGCGGCCGGCATCCGTTCGAGCAGCTTCAAGGTGCCAGCGGATGCTCGCACGCTCGAAAAGATCACCGCCCTCATCGAGGCCGGTGCCGTGCGCGTGAACATCGACCAGGTCTTCGACCTGGCAGAGGGAGCGGATGCCCATCGCGCGCTCGAAGCAGGGCACACCAGGGGCAAGATCGTGCTGCGGGTGTCGCCTGGCGCCTAGTTGGTGCCGCCCGCCTTGTCGTGCGAGCTGAGGGCTGCCGCGACGTCAGGAACATACTGACTGAGCTCCCGCGGCGGCCGCTCATAGTCCGTCGCCGGTGGCCGGTTCGGGATCTCAACGCGCGGAGGCTGGATGGCCTCGTACGGCACCTGCGACAGGAAGTGGCTGATCATGTTCAGCCGCGAGGCCCGCTTGTCTTCGCTCTCGACGGTCCACCACGGTGCCTCAGGGATGTCGGTGTGCACGAACATCTCATCCTTGGCTTTGGAGTAGTCCACCCACTTGGTGATGGAGAGCACGTCGGTCTCCGACAACTTCCAGCGACGCATCGGGTCGTTCAGGCGTGAGCGAAACCGCGCTTCCTGTTCGACGTCGGAGACGGAGAACCAGTACTTGAGCAGGATGATGCCGTCTTCGACGAGCATCCGCTCAAAGATCGGCGTCTGGTGCAGGAACTCGCGGTACTGGTCTGGCGTGCAGTAGCCCATCACGCGTTCCACCCCTGCCCTGTTGTACCAGGAGCGGTCCATGAGCACGATCTCGCCCTTCGTCGGCAGGTGCTCGATGTAACGCTGGTAGTACCACTGGCCGCGCTGCCGCTCGGTGGGAGTCGGCAGCGCCACGATCCGCGCGAGGCGCGGGTTGAGGTATTCGGTGACCCGCTTGATCGCAGACCCCTTGCCTGCGCCGTCCCTGCCCTCGAAGATCACGACAACCCTGGCGCCCGATTCCTTGACCCATTGCTGCATGGTCACGAGGTCGGCCTGCAAACGACGGAGCTCGGCCTCATAGAGCGCCTTGGGTACCCGCTTGAGGTGCTTAGGCTTCTTGGGCTTCTCCGCCATGCTGAACTCCCTCGTTCGCGCCCAGCCTAGTTTGGGTGGAGACAGGAGCGTCGAGCGTAAGCGGTGTTTTCGGCGCAGCAGGTCAGAGGACGCTCAGCATGACGTGGTCGTGGTGCAGCTCTGATCCAACAGCGAATGTCTTTGCCCCGACGACCGAGAATCCACTCTTCTCGTAAAAGCGGATTGCCCGGGAATTCTGCTGGTTGACGCCGAGCCAGACGCTCACCGCCTGCCGGTCACGGGCCACCTCAAGGGTTGCCGCCATCAGGGGCGCGGCAACCCCTGACCCATGGCGGTCGCCGAGCACGTAGACCTTGCTGAGCTCAACCGTTGGGCGGGCGGTGACGGCAGCTGCGGCATCCGCGCTCGAGGGTTCGCCGAAGACAAGCATCGTGTAGCCGGCGGCCACACCGTCGTGAATGGCCAGGCGGATGTCGCGCTCAGGGTCTGCCAGGTAGTGCTCGAACCGCTCCTCGCTGAGCGTGCTGGCAATGAAGTCTTCGATGTCTTCAGGGGTGGTCCCCGGAGGGCACGCCAGCGCGAAGGTTGCGGCGGCGACGGCGGCGAGCTCCGGGGCATCGGCGGGCACGGCCTGGCGAATCGTGACGGTCATGCTGCCAGCCTAGTTACCCGCTCAGAGCAATCGGGCGTACGCCCCGACGGTGAGGAATGTCGGGAATTCCGGCTCGAGTGCGGCAGCACGGAACGCCTCCAGCGCATCGTCGAAGCGATCACCCTCGGTGCGGGGCAGCGATTCGAACACCTCTGTCACCAGCGTCTCAACATAAGGCAGGTCTATCCGGCGACCATCGGCCATCTGGGAATCGTTGTGGATCCACTGCCAGATCTGCGACCGAGAGATCTCTGCCGTTGCCGCATCCTCCATCAGGTTGTCGATCGCTGCCGCGCCGACGCCGCGCAGCCACGATTCGATGTACCGCAGCGCGATCACGACGTTGCCACGCACCCCGGTTTCCGTGATGGTGCCGCCGATCGAGGCGATATCGAGCAACTGGGCCGGCGAGACTGAGACGTCGCTCCTCAGTCGGTCGAGTTGGTTGGGCCGCTCTCCGAGAACCGCATCGAACTCGGCCTGCGCCGTTGGGATGAGGTCGGGGTGCGCCACCCAGGTGCCGTCGAATCCGTCGCCGGCCTCACGGTTCTTGTCTGCCGCTACCTGCGCCAGGGCGTTGGCCGTCACCAGCGGATCACGCCGGTTGGGGATGAACGCGCTCATACCGCCAATCGCGAACGCACCCCTCTGATGACAGGTCGACACGAGAAGCTCCGTGTACGCGCGCATGAACGGCACGGTCATCGTGATCTGCGTGCGGTCGGGGAAGACGAAGCGACTTCCCCGCGCCCTGAAGGCCTTGATGATGCTGAAGATATAGTCCCAGCGACCGGCATTCAGCCCTGCGCAGTGATCCCGCAGTTCGTAGAGGATCTCCTCCATCTCGAACGCCGCGTGGATGGTCTCGATCAGTACCGTGGCCCGGATGGTGCCGTGCGCAATGCCGATCCGCTCCTCAGCGAAGCTGAAGATGTCGTTCCAGAGGCGCGCCTCGCGGTGGCCCTCAAGCTTCGGCAGGTAGAAGTACGGTCCGCTGCCCTGGTCGATGAGCACCTGCGCGTTGTGGAAGACGTACAGTCCGAAGTCGACGAGGCTGCCTGACGCGGCCATCCGCCTGTTCGCCCTGTCGACGAAGGTGATGTGCTTCTCGACGAGGTGCCAGCCACGCGGCCGCATCACGATCGTCGGCGTCGCTCCATCGGGGCCAGAACCGGTGACCTCGTAGTGCTTGCCTTCTGGGCTTGTGAAACTGAGTTCACCCCGCACGGCGTCGCGCAGCGTCAACTGTCCCTCTATAACGTTCGCCCAGGTAGGGCTGGTGGCATCTTCCTGGTCGGCCAACCAGACCTTCGCGCCAGAGTTCAGCGCATTGATGGCCATCTTCGGGTCGGTGGGCCCGGTGATCTCAACGCGGCGGTCCTCAAGCCCTGGTCCGGCGCCCGCAACGCGCCACGACGGGTCGTTCCGAATATGCGCGGTCTCCGGCAGGAACTTCGGGTCGCGACCGTTGGCCGCATCGACCCTGCTCTGCAGCCTGGCGGCCAGCAGGTCGTGACGGATGCCGGCGAACCTGTCATGCAGTTCGGCCAGGAAGTCGAGCGCCTCTGGCGTCAGAACCTGTGCGTATCGCTCACCGACGTCACCGGTGACCTCAAGGTGCGGGCGAATGGTCTGGAAGCTGCCCGTAGCCGGGCGTTCCAGAGTCTCGGTTGCTGATTCAGTCATGATCTGTTCTCCTTCGAAAGGTGGGGTTCAGTGCCGCGTGCCTGGTTCTGTCTAGAACTGTTCGGACTCCGTGGAGCCGACCAGGGCGAGCGTCGCGCTGTTCGGGTTCAGTGCTGTTGCAATCCGGTCGAAGTAGCCGGTGCCGACCTCTCGCTGGTGGCGGGTCGCGGTGTAGCCGGCGCTCTCTGATGCGAACTCGGCTTCTTGCAGGTCGACATAGGCACTCATCTGGCGCTCGGCGTAGTCGGCCGCGAGCGTGAACATTGAGTGGTTGAGCGCGTGGAAACCGGCCAGAGTGATGAACTGGAACGTATATCCCACTGCCGCGAGCTCCCGTTGGAAGGCGGCGATCTGCTCGTCGTTCAGGTGGGATTTCCAGTTGAACGACGGTGAGCAGTTGTAGGCGAGTTTCTTGCCTGGAAAGTCCTGGTGGATCCGTTCAGCGAAGCGGATGGCCAGCTCAAGGTCTGGCTCGCTGCTCTCGACCCAGAGCAGGTCGGCATACGGCGCATACGCGAGCCCGCGGGCGATGACGGTGTCGATGCCGTTGTTGACCTCGTAGAACCCCTCAGCCGTGCGGGTGCCGGTGAGGAACTCCTGGTCGCGCGGATCGATGTCGCTCGTGAGCAGCGTGGCGGCGAGCGCGTCTGTGCGGGCGACGATGATCGACGGCACGCCGGCGACATCCGCTGCCAGCCGGGCTGCGTTCAGGGTGCGGACATGCTGGCTGGTCGGCACGAGCACCTTGCCGCCCATGTGCCCGCACTTCTTCTCGCTGGCCAGCTGGTCTTCCCAGTGCACGCCGGCCGCGCCCGCCTCGATCATCGACTGCATGAGCTCGTAGGCGTTCAGCGGTCCGCCGAACCCTGCTTCGGCGTCGGCGACGATCGGGGCCAGCCAGTCGCGAACGACCTCTGCTGTTCGACCCTGCTGGCCCTGCTCGCTCTGCTCGATCTGGTCTGCGCGCAGCAGCGCGTTGTTGATGCGGCGCACGACCGCCGGAACCGAGTTCGCCGGGTAGAGCGACTGGTCTGGGTAGGTCTGACCGGAGAGGTTGGCATCCGCTGCCACCTGCCAGCCAGACAGGTAGATGGCCTTCAGGCCTGCCCGCACCTGCTGCACAGCCTGGTTGCCGGTGAGCGCTCCGAGCGCCGACACCCAGTGCGGGTCTTCAGGGGTGCCGTTGTCGTTGATCAGCTCCCACAGGTTCTCGGCTCCCCGGCGAGCGAGGGTGCGCTCCTCGCGGACGGTGCCGCGGAGCGCAATGACGTCTTCTGCGGTGTAGTCGCGACGGATACCGTTCCAGCGGGGGTCAGCCGCCCACTCGAGTGCGAGCTCTGCAGCGGTCTGCGTCTGGTCGCCTGGACGGGTGGTGTTCTGTGTGCTGCTGGCGTTTCGGTCCATGAGAGTGCCTCCATTGGCTTCGGTCTGAGTCCACTGTGCGGGCGGCCTGGAGGTGTTGATCCGGATTGGTCTGCAGAAATACCCGGCTATTTCTGTTTGCCAGAACAACCGGGCCATGTGAGCATGAATCATGATCATCGACGATCGACCCGCATCTCCCACGACGGATGCCGCGAATGGGCCAGCAGAGACCGACGCGCTCACGCTGGGCCGCCGCATCCGTGAACTGCGCACAGTGCGGGGTATGACGCTGGAGGATCTGTCGAGCGCGGTCGAGCGCGCACCGTCGCAGGTGTCGATGATTGAGAACGGCAACCGCGAACCCCGGCTCGACATGCTGCGCTCCCTCGCCGCGGCACTCGGCACCACCGTTGACGACCTGGTGAAGGCCGAAGCGCCCTCTGAACGTGCAGCCCTGGAGATCGCGGTCGAACGGGCACAGCGCGGACCGGTGTTCGAGGCGCTGCGCCTGCCGAAACTCCGCGTGAATAAAGGACTCAGCGACGAGAACCTGCAGACCATCCTGGCGCTGCACGGCGAGATCGAGCGGCTGCACCGCGAACGCGCTGCGACGCCGGAGGAAGCCAGACGGGCGAATGCAGAGCTCCGCGCCACGATGCGCGCACGCGACAACTACTTCCCAGAGCTCGAGGCAGAGGCACTGAAGCTGCTGACAGCCGTCGGGCATTCCGGCGGGCCGGTCTCGCAGCAGGTGGTTGCCGACATGGCGACGCACCTCGGCTATTCACTGCACTACGTCGGGGATCTCCCACATTCCACGCGCTCTGTGACAGATAAGAGGTATGGCCGCATCTACCTGCCGATGGAACGGTCGGAGTCCCGCGACTCGCGCTCCCCGATCGTGCAGGCGTTCGCCAGTCATCTCTGCGGCCACGAAGAGCCGAGAAGTTATGCCGATTTTCTGCGACAGCGTATCGAGACCAACTATCTGACCGCCGCCATCCTGTTGCCGGAGAAAGATACGGTGAAACTGCTCACCGAGGCGAAGAACCTCCGCCGCATCTCCATGGAAGACCTGCGGGATGCCTTCTCCGTGTCGTATGAGACAGCGGCGCACCGCTTCACCAATCTCGCCACGGCCAGGCTCGGCATCCCGGTGCACTTCATGAAGGTGCACGAATCGGGCACCATCATCAAGGCGTACGAGAACGATTCGGTCCGATTCCCGAGCGACGCCCTGGGAGCCGTCGAGGGCACGACGGTGTGCCGCAGCTGGACAGCGCGAACCGTGTTCGACGTCGAAGACCGCTTCAGCCCCTGGTACCAGTACACCGACACTCCCTCTGGCACGTTCTGGTGCACCTCACGGGTGGAGAAGGCCAGGGAAGGTGAGTACTCGGTAAGTGTTGGCGTGCCATTCGCCCACGTGAAGTGGTTCCGCGGGCGGGAGACAATCCATCGCGCCGTGTCGACGTGCCCCGACGAGCGCTGCTGCAAGCGGGCGCCCGACGATCTCGCCGAGCGCTGGGCCGGCCAGTCGTGGCCGGCGGCACGCACCCCAACCAGCCTGCTCGCTGCCCTGCCAACCGGGACCTTCCCCGGCGTCGACCAAACCGAGGTGTACCAATTTCTTGAAGTTCACGCGCCGCGTTGATTCGATCTGATCCGATCCGACACAATGGCCTGAAGCCCAGACAGAGAGAGCGAGAGTCCCTACGTGGAACGCACAGTCTTCGAGAGGTCTCGTCCTCAGACCTCCGTCGTTGATCACGCCCTGGATGGCTCGAAGCTGGCAGCATTCTGGTTGGACGACATCGCTCCTGCCCAGCGCTATCCCACGCTGACGGCGGACCTCGAGTGTGACCTCGCCGTGGTCGGTGGCGGCTATTGCGGTCTCTGGACAGCGATCCTGGCCAAGCAGCGCAATCCATCATGGCGGGTGGTGCTGCTGGAGGCGAAGACCGTCGGCTGGGCGGCATCCGGTCGAAATGGCGGGTTCTGCGAAGCCAGCCTCACCCACGGTGAGGAGAACGGCCAGAGCCGGTGGCCGAAGGAGATCGACCGCCTGAACGAGATGGGTATGGAGAACCTCGACGCCATCGAGAAGGCCGTCACCGACCTCGATCTCGACTGCGACTTCGAACGAAACGGCGCCCTCTCCCTGGCCGTCGAGGAACACCAGGTCGAGTGGCTGAAAGAGATGGCCGCCGATGCAGCGAAGGCCGGTGATACCGGTGCAGGTAATACCGGTGCAGGTAATACCGGTGCAGGTAATACAGACGAGGAGTACCTCGACACCGCCGCGGTGCGCGCACAGGTCAACTCGCCCACCTACCTCGCCGCCGTCTGGAGCAAGCGCTCCTCCGCGCTCGTGCACCCTGCGAAGCTCGCCGCTGAACTCGCGCGCGCCGCCACCGAACTCGGTGTTGAGATCTTCGAGCACTCCCCCGTCAGCGCCCTCGACACGTCAGGACTGAGCCCAGCGCAGGGCACGGCGGTGCGAACGGGCAAGGCCCGCGTTCTGGCGAAGAAGACCGCGCTGGCGACCAACGTCTTCCCGTCACTGCTCAAGCGCAACCGCCTGTCGACGGTTCCCGTCTACGACTATGCGCTGATGACAGAGCCGCTGGATGCCGCCCAGCTCGCGGACATCGGCTGGGAGAACCGGCAGGGCCTCGGCGACCTGGCCAACCAGTTCCACTACTACCGGCTGAGCCGCGACAACCGCATCCTGTTCGGCGGCTATGACGCGATCTACCACTACGGTCGCCGGGTGCGCGCAGAGTACGAAGACCGCCCCACCACCTACAACACCCTCGGCCACCACTTCTTCACCACGTTCCCGCAGCTGGAAGGCCTGAAGTTCACCCACCGCTGGGCCGGCGCCATCGACACGTCGACCCGCTTCTGTGCGTTCTTCGGCACGGCACGCGGCGGACGCATCGCGTACGCGGCAGGCTTCACCGGCCTGGGTGTTGCCGCAACGCACTTCGCCGCAGAGGTGATGCTCGACAAGCTCGAGGGCAAAGACACCGAACGCACCCGCCTGGCCATGGTGCGAGAGACCCCGCTTCCGTTCCCGCCTGAGCCCCTCGCATCCATTGGAGTGCAGGTCACTCGGTGGTCGCTCGATCGCGCCGACCACAACAAGGGAAAGCGCAACGTCATTTTGAAGACCCTGGATGCCGTCGGCCTCGGTTTCGACTCCTGAAGAAACGAAGGACAATGCTTGACACCTCCCTGAAAATCGCCGCGACAGAGCTCGGCATCGAGCTCGAGCCTGTTGCCGTAGAGCAACGTCTCGCGGGACATCCGCACACCGGGTCGGCCACGCTGGGTGAATTCGGCGGCAGCGAGATCGGTGTCTGGGAGATGACCCCAGGAGCCATGAGCGACATCGAGGACGACGAGATCTTCATCGTGCTGTTCGGCACCGGTTCCGTCGAGTTCGAGGAGACCGGCGAAACCGTGCAGCTCGCTCCCTGCGACGTGATGCGCCTGCGCGCTGGCCAGCGCACGGTCTGGACGATCACGCAGACGCTCCGGAAGATCTACGTCGCGTAACTGCGGCAACACTGGCCTGTGCCTGGGCGCCGCGTCATAACACCGCCGTGTCATAACAGGGATCGAAGCGGAGTCCATCCGATCGGCAACGGACCGCGAATGTCGGCCCGTTCCCTGTCAGACGCAGCCGACCAGCCCTGGGCGTCGTCAGCAGCGGAGTGACGAACGGCCCCTCGAGCGACGCGGAAGCCGACATCCTCAAGGATCGCGTCTGGCGCACTTCCTCGGCGAACCGAGGCGCGGCAGCTCCAGGATTGATCAGCCCAGCCTCCGCCCCTGAGCGCGCGGTAGTCGCCGTACCGCGCGGTGTCGGCATAGTCCCAGCACCACTCCCAGACGTTGCCGAGCGTGTCGTAGAGCCCCCAGGCATTCGGTGATTTCCGGGCAACCACCTGAGGCCCATCGACACCATCGGCGGCCGTCCACGCCACCTCGCTCAGGGGTCCGTACGTTGGCGCGTCCGTGCCGGCCCTGCAGGCGAACTCCCACTCGGCTTCGGTGGGCAGGCGGTAGCCGTCCGAATCGATGTTCCACCGCACGCTGCGGCCGTCGATCGAGTACGCAGCGGGGATTCCGGCCGCGGCGGACGCGGCGTTGCACCACTCGATCGCGGCGAACCAGGTCACGGCGTGTGCGGGAACATTGGATGAGCCGGAGCGCACCGGTGTCGTGCTGATGGTGAATGGCCGGAGTTCAACGTCTCGCGAACCACCGGTGCGGGCGTCCCGCATCGTGATGAGCCCACCAGGAACCGGGGCGAAACTCACGGAATCGACGGTCATCAGTCGAGCGTACTGGCTTGTAGCGATTGGCCATCGAAGCTAACCTGAGCAAAACTCGCATGCGCCAGGCGTGAGCCAGCGGTGCGGGTGTTCCTGTTCCGTGACGCTTGGGAGGATCGCCCATGCCGCTGTATGACTTCCGCTGTCCAGACGGAACGTCGTTTGAAGCCGCGTTCCCGATGGCCACAGTGCCGGATGCCGCGGCGTGCCCAGAGTGCCATCAGCAGTCGCCCCGCCAGATGAGTTCGCCACGGCTGTCGATTGCCACGAGCGCCGAATTCAAGCTCATCGACTCCACGAAGCGAAGCGCCCACGAACCGGAGGTGGTCTCCGGCCGCACCGGATCCTCCAGGCAGGGCACCAGGTACACCAGCAACCCGTTGCATCGAAAGCTCCCGCGCCCATGATCGGGCGCAAGATCCCATCCAAGTACAACGTCGTTTAAGGAGAAAACACCATGCCAGAAGTGATCTTCCCGCTCGATTCGACCAAGAAGTTCGAGGATCAGGCGAAGCTCGGCCACAACAGGTGGCACCCCGAAATCCCACCCGTTGCCACGGTCAAGGCCGGGGACGTGTTCCGCGTCGATTGTCGGGAATGGTTCGACGGGGCCATCAAGAACGATGATTCGGCGCAGGACATCCTCGACGCACCGCTGCTGACCGTGCACAAGCTCTCTGGCCCCTTCGCTGTGGAAGGTGCCAGGCCAGGCGACCTGTTGATTGTCGACATCCTCGACGTTGGTCCGATTCCCCAGGAAGACACCGGCCCCCTCGCGGGGCAGGGGTGGGGCTACACCGGCATTTTCTCCCGCAACAATGGCGGCGGCTTCCTCACCGAACAGTTCCCCGATGCGTACAAGGCAATTTGGGACTTCACCGGGCAGGTCGCAACCTCCCGGCACATTCCGGAGGTGTCATTCGAAGGCCTCATCCACCCCGGCCTGATGGGCACGGCGCCCTCTGCAGCGCTCCTCGCGACCTGGAACAAGCGCGAAGGCGATCTCATCGCCACCGACCCACACCGTGTGCCGCCACTTGCCCTGCCACCAGAGGCTGAGCATGCCGTGTTGGGCGGACTGCCCCGCGAGCATTGGGCCCGCGTTGGCGGTGAAGCCGCTCGTACCGCACCGCCGCGTGAGAACGGCGGAAACCAGGACATCAAGAACCTGTCGAAGGGCTCCCGGATCTTCTATCCGGTGTTCGTCGACGGCGCGAACCTGTCGCTCGGCGACCTGCACTTCTCCCAGGGCGACGGGGAGATCACCTTCTGCGGCGCGATCGAAATGGGTGGCTTCATCGACCTGCGGGTGGACATCATCCGCGGTGGCATGGACACCTATGGGGTTTCGGAGAATGCCATCTTCCTGCCGGGCAGGGTCGACCCGCAGTTCAGCGAATGGATTGCGTTCTCTGGCACCTCTGTCACCCTGGGCGGTGAGCAGCGCTACCTGGATTCGCACCTGTCATATCAGCGTGCCTGTCTCCATGCGATCGACTACCTCACGAAGTTCGGATACTCCCCAGAGCAGGCCTATCTGCTGTTGGGCGCAGCGCCGATCGAGGGCCGACTTTCCGGCGTGGTTGACATCCCGAACTCCTGCTCGACGGTCTACCTGCCAACGGCAATCTTCGACTTCGACGTCCGGCCGTCGGCCAGCGGTCCACACCAGGTGAAGTCCGGAATGGCTGCGCCTCGGGCGTCGAACAAGTAAGCCGCGGCGCTCGCGCCTAACCAGCGAATCAGGCTAGAGCCGGTGCGTCCTGATGCGCCGGCTCTTCCTGCTGTTCCGGCGCGTCCTCATCCACCAGCTCTGGCGCCTTCCGAATGAAGAACGCACCAACGATCGCGAACAGCGAGATGATCGCTCCGACGAGGAATGCCATCCGCACCCCGCCTGCCGCCGCGACGTCCGGCGCAGCGCCCGCTACGAGCAGCGACGCGCTCTGCGACGCCATGATCGTGATGAAGACGGCCGTCCCAGCGGCACCGGCCACCTGCTGAACCGTGCCGAGGATCGCGCTGCCGTGCGAGTAGAGCTTCGGCTGCACGGCTCCAAGGGCCGACGTGAAGAGCGGCGTGAACACGAGGGCAAGGCCGAGGCTCAGCACGATGTGCGCGCCGAGCACGTAGAACTGCGACGTGCTCTCGCTCACGATCGTGAGAGCCCAGAGCGCCGCGCTCACGATGATCGAGCCAGGGATCAGCAGCGGGGCTGGTCCAACCCTGTCGTAGATCCGCCCGACGAACGGGGCAAGCACACCCATCAGCAGGCCACCGGGCAAGAGGAGCAGACCCGTATTGATCGCTTCGAGGTGCAGCACCTGCTGCAGGTAGATCGGCAACAGGATGATCGTGCCGAACAACGCCACCATGCTCACCGCCATCATCGCGATCGACACCGCGAAGGTCGGTGACCGGAATGTCCGAAGGTCGAGCAGCGCATTGTCGGTGCGTTGCAGGATGAGCTGACGGATCACGAAGGCCGCGAGTGCCACAACGCCAACCCCAATGGATGCCCACACCTGCGTGACCGCCATGGCATCCGCTGCAGGCTGGCTCAGTTCGCCGACGCGGCTCAGTCCGTAGATCAGCCCACCAAAACCGAACGCAGACAGGATTACAGAGATCACGTCGATCGGCACCTTCTGCGGCACCGTGACGTTCTCCACCCGACGGATGCCGATGATCAGCATCACGATGGCGATGGGCAGCACGAGCCAGAACATCCAGCGCCAGGTCAGGGTGTCGAGGATGATGCCGGAGATCGTCGGTCCGATTGCGGGAGCCACGGAAATGACGATGGAGACATTGCCCATGGTCTTGCCGCGCGATGCCACAGGCACAAGCGTCATGATGGTCGTCATGAGCAGCGGCAACATGATTGCCGTGCCGGATGCCTGCACGACGCGGGCAAGCAGCAACACGCCGAACCCTGGCGCCAGCGCGGCCAGCAGCGTACCCACTGAGAACAGCGACATCGCGGCGATGAAGATCGGGCGGGTGTTGAACCGTTCGAGCAGGAACCCGGTGATGGGGATGACCACCGCCATGGTGAGCATGAATGCCGTCGAGAGCCATTGCGCCGTCGCGGCTTCGATGTCGAGATCGAGCATCAGGTCGCGAAGCGCCACGCTCATGATGGTCTCGTTGAGAATCACCACGAAAGATGCCGAGAGCAGCAGCCAGATCACCCGGCGGTTTCGCCGTGTGTGATCCAGCTGAACGGTGGCGCTGGCCTGGGTCGATTCACGCTGGGTCGATTCACGCTGTGTCGATTCACTCACTGGCGATTCCATTCGTCGTCGGCGCGGCACGCTTTGCCACGTATCAGGGACGAAGAGAAGTAACCGAGAGCCAGCTCGGAGTATTCCGAGAAAATCCTGTTCTCTGACTGGTCGTTACGCGAACGCGTTCAGTCCGGTCAGGGCGCGGCCAATGACCAACTGGTGGATTTCATCCGTTCCCTCATAGGTGCGCACCGACTCAAGGTTGGCCAGGTGGCGCATCACGGGGAACTCACTCGTGATGCCGTCGCCGCCGAGGATCGTCCTGGCCTGCCTGGCGATCTCGATCGCTTCGCGCACGCTGTTGAGCTTTCCAACGCTGATCTGTGCCGGGGTGAGCGCACCCCGCTCCTTGAGCCGTCCGAGGTGCAGTGCCAGCAGGGTGCCCTTCTCGTACTCGACGAGCATGTCGGCCAGCTTCGCCTGCGTGAGCTGCATCGCTCCGATCGGCTTGCCGAACACACTGCGCGTGCGTGAGCGTCCGATCGCGGCCTCAAGACACGTCCTGGCTGCGCCCATCGCTCCCCACACAATGCCGAACCTGGCTTCGTTCAGACAGCTGAACGGCGCCGACAAGCCGCGCGCCGCAGGAAGCTCTGCCCCTGCAGGCACCCGCACTGCCTCAAGGGTGACATCACACTGGATGGAGGCCCGCATCGAGAGCTTGGTGTCGATCGGCGTCGCGGTGAAGCCCGCCGCAGTGGTCGGCACAAGGAACCCGCGGATGCCGTCCTCGGTCGCAGCCCACACCACCGCGACATCCGCGATGCTGGCCAGGCCAATCCAGCGCTTTGAGCCGTCGATGATCCAGTCGCCGCCCTCCCTGCGCGCAACGGTCTGCATGGCCGCCGGATCGCTGCCGCCCGTTGGTTCGGTGAGTGCGAAACAGCCCACGATCTGGCCGGCCGCCATGCCGGGCAGCCAGCGTTCCTTCTGCTCCTCTGAGCCGAATTTGGCGATGGCCGTCATCGCGAGGGATCCCTGCACAGACACGAAAGTGCGCCATCCGCTGTCTGCCGCTTCCAGCTCCTGGCAAACCAGCCCGTAGCTCACCGCGCTCGCCCCTGCTGCGCCGTAGCCGGTGAGGTGCATGCCAAGGAATCCGGCCGCCCCGAACTCGGCGACGAGCTCCCGGCGAAAGTGCTTGTCGTCGTAGTCCTGCTCGATGGTCGGCAGGATGCGCTCCGTCGCGAAGGTACGTGCCTTCTGCTGCCACGCGCGTTCCTCGTCGCTGAGCAGGGCGTCGAGGTCGAAGACCTCATCGACGTACAGCTCTGTGCCGGTGCCGGCACGGGTGAACTCGGTTGTGGTGGTGCCTGTTTCCGTCACTGCACGTCTGCTTTCAGGTGGGGGTGGTGGGCTGGGTGTGGTTGGGAAGCGCTGGACTGAGTGGGCTCGTGCCAGTCGGCGCCCGCGTGCTCACCGAGCGTTGGGGGCACCGATCGATACGCGGCAGGGGCACCAGACAGGTGGATCGGGTTGGCCACCTGCCGGCTGACCTGGCCACTGGCGTCCTGCAGCTCGACGACGGCGGCCAGTCCGAGGTCGGCGGCGAATGCGAATCCTTCGTCGATGGTGTTCACGACACCGGCTGGCACCCCGGCATCGGTCAGGGCTGCGACCCACGACGCGGCGGTGGCGGCAGCCAGGCATCCGTTCAGGGTGTCGCGCAGCTCTTCCCTGTGTGCGACCCTGCGCTCGTTGGTCAGGTAACGCGGGTCGTCGGCGAGCGCCGGCGCGCCGATGAGCCGAGCCAGGGTGCGGAACTGCCGGTCGTTTCCGACGGCGATGATGAGCTCACGATCCGCGGCTATAAACGATTCGTACGGCGCGATGCTCGGGTGAGCGTTACCGTGCCTGGCCGGTGAGACGCCGGTGGCGAGGGTGCTCGATGCCTGATTGGTGAGCGCGGCGAGCAGGGTGGTGAGCAGGTCGACCTCAAGGTGCTGGCCGGTGCCCGTCTGGTCACGGGCACGCAGTGCGAGCAGGATCCCGCTGAACGCGTTCTGCCCCGTGAGCACGTCGACGAGTGCAACACCCACCTTGCTCGGCTCACCGTCGACCGGTCCGGTGATGCTCATGAGCCCGCCGACACCCTGGACGAGCAGGTCGTAGCCGGCCAGGTGCGCTCCTGTCCCGCTGCCGAATCCGGTGATCGAGCAGTACACGACGCCGGGGTTCTCGGCGCGGAGCGTGTCGAAATCGAGGCCGAAGCGTTCCATCACCCCCGGTCGGAAGTTCTCGACCACCACGTCGGCGCTGGCAGCCAGGCGTCGCGCCTCTGCCAGCCCTGCGGCTGTCGCCAGGTCGCACACGACAGAGCGCTTGTTGCGGTTGAGCCCCGCGAAGTACGTCGACCCGCCATGGGCATCGACGGGCGGCAGCCAACCCCTGGTCTCGTCGCCAGACGGGCTTTCGATCTTGATGACGTCGGCACCGAAATCGGCCAGCATCATGGTGGCGTACGGGCCGGCAAGCACTCGGGAGAAATCGGCGACGCGAATGCCGGCAAGCGGGCCCGCTGCTGCATCGTTGCCCTGTTCACCCCGCACTGGCTCGCCTCCTCGCGTCCAGTGCGATCCTATACCGGATGTTTTCCCCGATAGATTGGCACCATGGCGGCTGAGCGACTCCCCGGTGCACGCGAAGCCGTCTTCGCGCAGTTGAACGAGGCCGGCCGCTCAGAGCAGGTGGCACAACGGCTCTCCGACGCGATCATCCTGGGCGTCCTGGCCTCCGGAGAGCGCCTGCCGACAGAACAAGATCTTGCGAAGCGCTTCGGTGTCGCCCTCATCACCGTGCGCGAGGGCCTCGGAATCCTGCGCGACTCCGAACTCATCGAGACCAGGCGCGGCCGCGAGGGCGGCAGCTTCATCACGAAGAACCCCGCCCCGCACGGTGCGCTGCTCGCGGCGCGACTCCGCACGCTGGCCAGGGTCGACATCAGCGATATGGCCGTGTACTTTGCCACGATCGCGGCCGGGTCAGCGGAACGCGCAGCCACGCGGGCATCCATCGACGATGCGGCGCGCCTGGCCGCCTGGCTCGCCGCTGCGGACTTCAGCACGGCGGCTGCCGCCCGCACCAATGCGGGAGGATTCCACCTGGAACTCGCGGTACTCAGCCAGTCCCCCCGCCTGGTGCGCGAGCAGATCAGCCTGCAGGCAGATTTCGGGCCCCTGCTGCTCATGTCGATGATGGATGCGTCAGCCAGGGAGCGTCTCGCCGCCGAGAACGCCGCCATCGTCGCCGCCGTGGCTGTCCAGGACGCCGGGGAAGCGCGCTCACTCGTCACCGTCCAGATCCAGCACCTTGCCGAGTGGTTACTCGCCGCCAAGTCAACGATCGAACGAGGAGGCCACCTCGATGACAGTGCCTGACCAGCAGATGACAGTCTCTGACGAGCACACGACGCCGACGATGGTGGCCGCCGATGTCGGCGAGCTCTTCGGGCGGATCTTCTCCCAGCTCGATGAGTGGCGGGATCGCATCAGCACCAGCACCAGCACCAGCACCAGCACCAGCGACGTGACCGGTGCGCCCGGCGACCTCGATGCGCTCGTCGAGACGCTGGTCGTTCCCGACCTCGCAGGATCGGATCCACTGTTCATCGGTGCTGGTTTCATCGGTGCTGGTTTTATCGGTGCCGGTGTCGCACCCACCCCCGATGTGCACTTCTCCTGGTGGCTGGGACCGCAGGGTGGCAATCCGGTCATTGCCCGTACCCTCGAACCGACGAGACTCGACCTGGCTACCCGCATCCACACCGAGTACCTGCGCGATTTCCGCTCGCTCGAGTGGTACAGCATCCCGGAGTCAACCCGGCGCACCCACGTCACAGGACCGTACGTCGATCACCTCTGCACCTTCGAGTACAACCTGACCATCACCGTGCCGGTTCCCACGCAGGGCGACGACCGCATGGTCGGCGTCGTTGGAGTGGATGTCACCGTGCGAACCCTTGAGGACCGCCTCCTCCGGCGCTTTCTCGACTGCAGTGCTCCCCTGGCGTTGCTCAGCCACAGCGGACGGGTCATCCTGTCGACAGACCCCGCTGTCGCACCAGGGTCGCTGCTTGACTCGGCTGTCGGCGATCGTGTCGCCTGCCAGGGGACCCCGTTCACGCTGGCGACACTGCAGCCGAAACTGTACGGCTCGTCCATTCCTACCGGAAGCTAAGGCCCCTAAGCTGGTGGCTCAATCTGCGTCGCATGAAGGAGCCCCCATGAGTGACTATGCCGTCATCAACCCCGCGACCGGGGAAACGGTCAAGACTTATCCCCTGATCACCGATGAGCAGCTCGACGCTGCGATCGCGTCCGCGGCGGCAGCTCATCGCGATTGGTCACGGGCCAGCACCGTCGAGGAACGTGCCGCACTCATCCGCCGGGTCGGCGAGTTGCACACAGAGCGTCGCGACGAACTGGCCGCGATCATCGTTCGCGAGATGGGCAAGCCCATCGAACAGGCTCTCGGCGAGGTCGACTTCAGCGCCGACATCTATTCCTACTACGCAGAGCACGCCGTCGACCTGATGAAGGATGAGGCGATCACACTGCGCGACGGTGATGGGTCAGCGCTCATCCGCCGCAGCTCACTCGGCGTGCTGCTCGGCATCATGCCGTGGAACTTCCCGTACTACCAGGTGGCCCGATTCGCCGGCCCCAACCTCATCGTCGGCAACACCATCCTGCTCAAGCACGCCTCACAGTGCCCGGAATCCGCCGCGGCCATAGAGCAGATCTTCCACGACGCCGGCTTCCCCGTCGGCGCGTACGTCAACATCTACGCGAGCAACGACCAGGTCGCCAGGGTCATCGCCGATCCCCGCGTGCATGGCGTCTCCCTCACCGGCTCTGAGCGTGCAGGGGCCGCCGTCGCAGAGGTGGCCGGCCGCAACCTGAAGAAGGTCGTTCTCGAACTCGGCGGCTCAGACCCGTTCATCCTGCTCAGCACCGACGACCTCGACGCCACCGTCGAAGCGGCCGTCGCTGCTCGCCTCGACAACAACGGCCAGTCCTGCAACGCGGCCAAGCGGTTCATCGTGGCCGACAGCCTCTACAACGAGTTCCTGGAGAAGTTCACGGCAGCGCTCGGAGCGGTGACCCCTGCCGACCCCACCTCGCCGGACACCGTGCTCGGCCCACTGTCTTCAGAGCTGGCCGCTGAGCGCCTGCAGGACCAGGTCGATCGTGCTGTCGCCCAGGGCGCAACGGTCGCCGTCGGTGGCGAGCGCAACGGCACCTTCTTCCCGTCGACAGTGCTCACGAACCTCACCCCTGACAATGACGCGTACCACGAGGAGTTCTTCGGCCCAGTGGCCTCCGTGTTCCGTGCCACGTCGGAGGACGACGCGATTCGCCTGGCCAACGACACCCCGTTCGGGCTCGGCTCCTACGTCTTCACAACGGATGCAGACCAGGCAGAACGCGTCGCCAACCGCATCGAGGCCGGCATGGTTTTCATCAACCTCGTCGGCGCTGATGGTGCAGAACTTCCGTTCGGTGGTGTCAAGCGTTCGGGTTCCGGCCGCGAGCTCGGCCGTTTCGGCGCAGACGAATTCGTCAACAAGAAGATGATCCGCATCGGCTAAGGACCAAACGCCGGACACCGGACGAAAAACCAATCATCCGGTTCTATAGCTTTACCGACACACCTTTCGCTATGTTTGGCTCACCACTGAAGGCTCCTGGCCGTACTGGCCGGGAGCCTTCTCGGATTCTTCTCCGAAAGGTCAGCCATGTCAGTAGATATGCCAGCGCAGAACGGGCTCGAAGACAGCGAACACCTCAAGGTGCTCGGCTACGACAACTCCTTCCACCGATCTATGTCCCTCTGGGGCAACTTCGCTCTCGGATTCACCTATCTCTCCCCGCTCGTCGGCGTGTACTCGCTCTTCGCCCTTGCCATGGCGACGGGTGGTCCGCCCTCCATTTTCTGGTTGTTCATCGTGGGTGGCGGACAGCTGCTCGTCGCACTCGTCTTCGGCGAGGTCGTCTCCCAGTACCCGATCGCCGGCGGCATCTACCCCTGGACACGGCGACTCTGGGGCAAGCGGTACGCCTGGATGGCCGCGTGGGTCTACATCTGGGCGATGCTCGTGACCATCACGGCCGTGGCGGAGTTCGGCAGCGGCTTCCTCGCCAGCCTGATCGATGCCCCGCTCACGAAAGAGGTCACACTCGTCCTGTCGATCGTGTTCCTGGTCGTCGCGTTCGCCTTCAATTTCTCCGGCACGAAGATGCTCGCCAGGGTCGCCAGGATCGGCCTCGCCGCCGAACTGGTCGGTGTCATCGCCGTCGGCCTGTACCTGCTCATCTTCCAGCGCCAGCAGGAGTTCAGCATCTTCTTCGACTCGATGGGCGTCGAGGGCGATGGCAGCTACGGTGCTGCATTCCTCGGTGCTGCCCTCGCAGGGCTGTTCCTGTTCTACGGGTTCGAGGCCTGCGGTGACGTCGCCGAAGAGGTGGCAGACCCGGCCAGGCGCATTCCGAAGGCCATGATCATGACTATCCTCGTCGGCGGCGTCTCCGCTCTGTTCGCCTTCGCCGGCTACGTCATGGCAGCCCCCGATCTCCAGGCCGTGGTCGACGGAACGGATGCCGACCCGATCCCACTCATCCTCGAATCGACGCTCGGTACTGTCGGCGCGAAGATCTTCCTCGTGATCGCCATCACCGCGTTCCTCTCCTGCGTGCTCAGCCTGCAGGCCGCGGCCAGCCGACTGCTGTTCTCGTTCGCACGCGACGGGATGATTCCAGGGCACCGCTGGCTCTCGCACGTCTCGCCGCGCACCGCGGTGCCGATCAACGCGCTGATCGTCGCCTGCTCGATCCCGCTGCTACTCTGCCTGCTGATCTACATCGGCTCCGACGCCCTGCTCACCCAGATCACGGCGTTCGCGGTCATCGGCATCTACGTCGCATTCCAGGCCGTCGTCCTCGCCGCCCTCCGGCAGCGGATCAAGGGGTGGAAGCCCGCCGGCCCGTTCAGCCTCGGCACCGCCGGGTACATCGTGAACGTTGTCGCCCTGCTCTACGGCATCTTCGCGATCATCCTGCTCGCACGCCCAGGAACATCCGGTGTCTTCCTCGACGACTGGATCGTGCTGATTGGTCTCGGCATTGTCATGATCAGCGGCCTGGCCTACTTGCTGCTCGCCAAGCCAGACCAGCAATCGAATGCGCCAGAGGGCGATGCCATCGAGGTCGCAGAGCGGCTGCGCTCGCACGCCACGAACACCAGAGTCTGACCCACGTCGCCATGGAGATTCTGCAGGTTGCCCAGCACGCCGACGATCTCGATCGGGCGGCGGAGTTCTACACCGACCTGCTCGGCAGTCCCCCTGCGGCTCGATTCGAGCCGCAGGGGCTGCTGTTCTTCAATGTCGGCATCTCCCGGCTGCTGCTGGAGAAGGCCGCGCCATCCGCTCTGATCTACCTGCAGGTCACTGACGTGCGTGACACCGTCGAGCGGCTCCGCGCGCGGGGCGTCACCATCGTCGACGAACCGCACGTGATCTTCAGCCACACCGACGACGCGCTCGGGCCGGCAGGAACAGACGAGTGGATGGCGTTCATCACCGACAGCGAGGGCAACACCGTTGGCCTGGTGAGCCACGAACCACGGCACGACCCGTAGCCAGCGACCCCTGAGCACTATCCCCCGCGCTGCTCCATGCCCATCCGGCGCAGCACGAGGTTCTCGGCCAGCTGGGCGAGCCCGTAGAGCAGCAAAGACACGATGGTGATCACCACGACGGATGACCACACCTCGAAGTTCTTCACCTGTGCGACGGCTGTCACGATCCCGTTTCCGAGCCCCTGGCCGGTGGCCAGCCACTCGGCGAGCAGGGCTCCGGTGATCGCGCCGGGAATCGAGATCTTGACGGCGGCGAAGAACGACGGCAGCGACCCGGGGAACGCCACCTTCCGCAGCACCGTGAATGCGTTGCCGCCATACACGGTCACCACGTCGGCGATCTGCGGCGACGGGCTCCGCAGGCCGAACGCGATATTCACGAGAGCAGGGAACAGCACGACGATTCCGCCCATTACAGCGGCAACGGATGCCCCGCGCCCGACGATCAGGATGATCACCGGCGCCAGCGCCACCAGTGGCACCGACCGCAGCAGCAGCGCCAGCGGCATGAGTGCACTCTCGATGCCGCGCGACAGCGTGAACACGGTGGCAAGCACCGTCGCCGCAAGGATGCCGGCGACGAACCCGATGAACGCGTCGTTCAGTGTGACGATGAGGTTGTCCCAGACGCCGGCCCGATTGTCGGCGGCGGCCGGCACCGTGAACAACCAGTTCCAGACGTCGAGCGGTCCCTTCGCGATGAACGGTGAGATGTTCAGCAGCAGGAGCAATCCCTGCCACACCGAAAGCACCACCACGAATGTGACGAGTCCGGTCAGCAGGCCCCTGGCCAACACAACGCCCATGCTCCGTGTTGCGTTCATCGTGCGCTCCCACCGCGTGACCACGGCGCCGCCGCGCGGGCGATGAGCCCGAAGAGAAGGTAACCGAGTCCGGCGACCAGGCCGGACACGATGGCGAGCCCCCAGACCCGATCCACGTTGGCCGACGATCCGGCGGTCAGCAGTGCGACGCCGAGGCCGCGTTCTGCCCCGCCCATGTACTCACCGAGCACGGCACCGAGGAAGGCGGCCGGCGCCGCGATCTGGAGGGCGGACAGCACGCTCGGCAGGCCGGCGAAGAGTCGAACTTTGCGTAACTGGGTAAGCCGGGTACCGCCGTAGACGGTGATGATGTCGAGACTGGCGGCATCCGCTGCCTTCAGGCCGACGAGGGATCCAACCACCGTCGTGAAGAAGACGGAGAGCGCGGCGAGGAAGACCGCGGTGCCGGAGATGCCACCGGCAGACGACGGGCCGATGACGATGTACGCGAGGGGCCCGATCGCGACGATGGGGACGCAGTACGTGATGACGGCCACCTGCATGGCCGTCTTCTCGATACGCGGAAAGATGAGCACGAGCGCGGCGAGGAGCAGCGCGAACGCGTTACCCCAGACGAACCCGATGCCGGCCTCTGTCGTGGTCGCGACGATGTGTGGCCAGTAGTACGCGAAACCATCGGTGACCAGCTGCCTGAGCACAGCACCCGGCGTGGGGATCGCGCCCCCTGGCACAGCACCAACGTTCTGGAAGACCGTGACGGCACCGCTCCACCACAACGCGATGATGACGATGCCGCCGATCGCTCCCGTCGCCCACTGCGGCAGGCGCCCGAGTGCGGCCATCAGTGTGCCACCGCCGCCTGGGCATCTCCGAAGAGCAGGTCGGACGCGCGGTCGTGCAACGCGTGAAACTCCGGCGTTCGCATGATGTCCGGATGCCGCGGGCGTGGCAGATCGACGTCGATGACCTCCTTGATACGTCCGGGCCGCGGGCTCATCACCGCCACCTGGTCTGAGAGGAAGATGGCCTCTGAGATGCCGTGCGTGACCATCAGCGTCGTGGCAGGCTTCTCCGTCCAGATGCGCAGGAGCTCGACATTCAGGCGCTGCCGCGTCATGTCGTCCAGCGCGCCGAACGGTTCATCGAGCAGCAGCACAGACGGCTTCAGCACCAGCGACCTGGCGATCGACACCCGCTGCCGCATCCCGCCGGAGAGCTGGGCCGGCTTGGCCTTCTCGAAGCCCTCCAGGCCGACGAGCGCGATCAGCTCTGTGACGTAGTCCTGGTCGACGGGCAGACCTGCGACCTCGAACGGCAGCTGAATGTTGGCGCGGACTCCACGCCACGGCAGCAGAGCTGCGTCCTGGAACGCGATTCCGAGTTCATGCTCTGAACGCAGTTGCTCAGGAGTCTTGCCGTCGACGAGCGTCGTGCCACTCGTCGCCTTCTCCAGGCCGGCCAGGATGCGGAGAATCGTGGACTTGCCACAGCCAGACGGCCCGAGCAGCGACAGGAAGCTGCCCTTCTCGGTGTGCAGGGTGGCGTTGTCGAGCGCGACCACCTGCTGCCGGCCAACCGTGAACGTCTTGTGAAGCTCGGAAATGTGGAGGCCGGTACCCGAGGTCGCCCCTCGGATACCGGCATCTGTGGTGCTCATTACTTGCTGTAGGCAATCAGGTCCGGGTTCTCCTTGTAGACCTCTGCGAGCAGGCTCATGTCGAAGAGCTTGTCTGCCGCAACGGTGATACCGGCAGCCTTCAACGTTGCGATGCTCTGCTTCTGCAGCTCCGTGGTGATCGTGAAGAGACCGTTCTTGGCCGTGTCTGCGCTGACGACGAGGTCAGTTGACTGCACGGAGGCCTGCTTGGATTCCTTGGCCATCGTCAGTCCGAGCTCGGTGCCATAGGTGTCTACGACGTAGGTCGCGGCGGCCTCAGGGTCGTTGATCGCGTCCGCCCAGCCCTTGATCTCTGCAATCAGCAGCGCTTTCAACTTGTCGCGGTCATTCGCGATGGAGTCATCCGACGCGATGAACGTCTCTGCGACGAACGGCAGGCCGTTGTCAGCCAGCGGGAGGTTGACGGGATCGAGGCCAGCCAGGTCGGCGTCAATTGCCTCGTTGGTCAGGTAGCCGAACCAGCCATCGACTTCACCGTTGAACAACGGGGTCGGGTCGTACTCAACGGGCACAGTTGTCACGTCACTGTCGGTGAGGTCGTTGACCGCAAGGAAGGCTTCCCACAGGTTCATGTTGCTGGCCTGTACGCCAACCGTCTTGCCCTTCAACGCGTCGACGGAGCTGATATTGCCGACGCCCTTCAGCGACAGGATGGTGAAGGGGTTCTTCTGGTACGTCGCGCCGATGATCTTGATGGGAGCGCCCTCGTTGGCGATGACAGTGCCCGTTGAGATGGCGTTGCCGAGTGCGATGTCGACGTTGCCGGCGATGACGGTGGCTTCAGCGGATGTCGGAGGCCCTGCGACCAGATCGACGCTGCCGAGTCCCGCCTCTGCGTAGTAGCCGTTCTTCTCCGCCAGGAATTCACCCATGAACTCGGCGTTCTTGATCCACGAGAGCTGAATGCTGGCATCACCCAGCGCTTCCTTGCCACCGTCTGCCCCAGAGGTTGCGCTGGTGTCTGCGGCGCAGGCGCTGAACGCCAGGGCGGCAACCGCTGCAACGGCCGCCAGCTTCCCGATGCGGAATGCCGACGAACGGGCGGTCTTCGAAGCTGATCTCATAAGTCCAGTCTTTCTGTGTCGTATCCGATGTGTCGGCAGGGAGGTATCGCTGGTGCCGCCGCGCATCACACTATGAGGCTCACGTCACGCCATTGAATCGATCATGTTTCAGACGCGTTGCGTGACCAACTCGTGACAATTACGGGCCCCCATCTGGGCTTTATCACCGCCATGAGTCGCCTGTGAACCACCGCGAAACACGCGAGAAACCCCGGCTTGCTAGAGTCCAATCCACGTACGAGAAAGGTGTCACCACCCATGTCACAGACTGTTCCGGATCGGGATTTCGTCACCGGCCTGCCCAAGAGCGAGCTCCACCTTCACCTGGAGGGCACGCTTGAGCCCGACCTGAAGCTTGCCCTCGCAACCCGCAATGGCGTGGACATCGGCCAGAGCACCGTCGCCGACGTGCAGCAGACCTATGTCTTCGATTCGCTCGCGAGCTTCCTGGCCGTGTACTACCCGGCCATGAACGTGCTCGTCACAGAGCAAGATTTCTATGACCTGGCCAACGCCTACTTCCTGCGCGCGGCCACCGACGGGGTTCGCCACGTCGAGGCATTCTTTGACCCGCAGGCGCACACCTCGCGCGGCGTGCCGATCGAGACCGTCATCACCGGCTACGCACGCGCTGCAACGTATGCCGCGAACTTCGGTGTATCCGCCGATCTGATTCTCTGCTTCCTCCGTGACTTCACCGCTGAGAGCGCCCTGGCGACCCTGCAGGAAGCGCTTCCGTACAAGGACCTCTTCATCGGTGTCGGCCTCGACTCTGATGAGCGGGACAACCCGCCGTCGAAGTTCGCAGAGGTCTTCTCCCTCGCACGGGCTGAGGGCCTGAAGCTCACCATGCACTGCGACATCGACCAGGTGGGCAGCATCGAGAACATCCGCCAGGTGCTCGAGGACATCAAGGTCGACCGTATCGACCATGGCACGAACATCGTTGAGAACCCCGCGCTCATCGAACTGGTGCGTGAGCGCGGCATCGGCCTCACCTGCTGCCCCGTCTCGAACAGCTTCGTCACGAGTGACATGAAGGCGTCCGAGATCATCGAGTTGCTTGCCAGCGGCGTGAAGGTGACCATCAACTCCGACGACCCTGCGTACTTCGGCGCATACGTGACCGACAACTACCTCGCACTGATCGAGGCCGGATCCCTGGGCATCGACGAGGTCGTGACGCTGGCGAAGAACTCGTTCGAGGCATCCTGGCTGCCAGAGAAGGACAAGGCAGAGTATCTCGCAGAGATCGACGCCTACGTCGCGGCATACACGGCATCCGCTTAAACACAAAAGGCCCGTCCAATGGACGGGCCTTTGCGTTGTTCCGAAGAACGGTGTTACGAAATTAGATGCTGTTCACATCGAGGGGGATGCCAGGACCGAACGTGGTCGAGACAGCACCCTTCTGGATGTAACGGCCCTTGGAGGAGCTCGGCTTCAAGCGCACGATCTCTTCGAGGGCAGCAGCGATGTTCTCCTGCAGCTGCTCTGCGTCGAACGAAGCCTTGCCAACGACGAAGTGCACGTTGGAGTGCTTGTCAACGCGGAACTCGATCTTTCCACCCTTGATGTCGGAGACGGCCTTTGCGACGTCAGGCGTCACGGTGCCGGTCTTCGGGTTGGGCATGAGGCCACGCGGGCCGAGTACCTTTCCGAGACGGCCAACCTGGCCCATGAGCTCCGGGGTCGATACGGCGGAGTCGAACGAGGTGTAACCAGCGGCTACCTTCTCGATCAGCTCTGCGCCACCGACCTCGTCTGCACCGGCTGCGATTGCAGCGTCGGCAGCGGGGCCCGTTGCGAAGACGATGACGCGGGCGGTCTTACCGGTACCGTGAGGAAGAATCACGGTGCCGCGGACCATCTGGTCTGCCTTGCGGGGGTCAACACCAAGCTTGAGGGCAACCTCAACGGTGGAGTTGAACTTGGCTGAACCGGTCTCCTTGGCGAGGGCGACTGCATCTGCCGGGGTGTAGAACTTGTCGGTGCCGATTTTCTCGGCCGCGGCCCGGTAGGCCTTTGACTTCTGTGCCATTTGATTCTCCTGTAATGCTACTGAGACTGTGGTGCGAGCCTGGCAGGCTCTTCCACGTGATGCCTGCGACTACTGTCGCCGGCTTTAGTTCTAGTGAACTCGTTCTGGTGAACGGGGAAGGACTAGCCCTCGACCGTGATTCCCATTGAACGAGCGGTGCCCGCGATGATCTTCGACGCTGCGTCGAGGTCGTTCGCGTTGAGGTCAACCATCTTGGCCTCGGCAATTTCGCGGACCTGAGCCTGCGTGAGCTTGGCAACCTTGACGGTGTGCGGGGTTCCTGAACCCTTTGCAACACCAGCTGCCTTCTTGATGAGCTCAGCTGCCGGCGGGGTCTTCAGGATGAACGTGAACGAGCGGTCCTCGTAAACGGTGATTTCAACCGGAACAACGTTTCCGCGCTGGGATTCTGTCGCAGCGTTGTACGCCTTGCAGAACTCCATGATGTTGACGCCGTGCTGACCGAGCGCCGGACCAATGGGCGGTGCTGGGTTGGCGGCGCCGGCCTTGATCTGAAGCTTGATCAGACCAGTAACCTTCTTCTTCGGTGCCATAGTTCTATTCCTTTTCGGTGATCGAGCCTGTCGAGATGCCTCGACGAGGTTCTCCCGCATCCCCGGCGAATCCGAGGCGCGGTAGTTGAGGGGAGTTGTTAGAGCTTGGTGACCTGGTCGAAGCTGAGCTCGACCGGGGTCTCACGCTCGAACAGGGAGACGAGCACGGTGAGCTTGCCGCTCTCCGGCTTGATCTCGCTGATCGAACCGGGAAGGCCAGCGAACGAGCCTTCCTTGATCGTGATGGTCTCGCCGATTTCGAAGTCGACCTCTGCGGGGATGACACGGGCCTGCGCCTTGCCAGGCTGTCCGCCACCTGCCTTGGTGACCGGAACGTCCTTGGGCTCGACCAGGCTCTTCAGCATGCCGAATGCCTCTTCGAAACGAAGCGGTGTCGGGTTGTGCGAGTTGCCGACGAAGCCGGTGACGCCAGGCGTGTGGCGAACCACTGACCAGCTGTCTTCGTTCAGGTCCATGCGCACCAGCACGTATCCGGGGATACGAACGCGGGTGACCATCTTGCGCTGGCCGTTCTTGATCTCGACGACATCTTCCATCGGAACCTCGACCTGGTAGATGAAATCTTCCATGGCCATCGACTGCTTGCGGTTCTCGATGTTCTGCTTGACGCGACGCTCGAAGCCGGCGTACGAGTGGATGACGTACCACTTGCCAGGCGCGAAACGAAGTTCCTTGCGGAACTCGTCGTAGGGGTCTTCAGAAGCTTCTTCTTCTTCGGCTTCTACAGCTTCAACAGCTGCTTCGGCTTCTTCGACGGAGTCGATGTCGAGCGCGTCGTCGACGAGTGCGTCGGCTTCGGGGTCGGTCGAGTCCGCGAGTGCATCCAGAGCGGCATCGAGGTTGTCTTCGACATCCTCGTTCTCGTCTTCGATGTGCAGCGCGACGTCTTCTGCAGCCTTGACTGCGTTCTCCTCGGCAGCCAGAACGTTTCCGGACTGGGCTTCGTCGTCTTCAGCGGACTGCTCAGCAGCGGTTGCCCAGTCGGCGTCGCCGTAATTCGTCTCAGACACTAAATCTCAATCCTTCTCTGTTGCATGGGCACGAAATCTTTACCCGTGCAGCGTTGCCATGTATGTCGCGCAGGTGCCAGCCCGACGGTGACGGCGGACTTAGCCGCCTGGCGTTCCGAACACCCAGGTGACGGCGAGTGCGAACACCCAGTCGAATAGCGATACGAGAGCCATCATGATGACCACGAAGACCAGCACGACGCCGGTGTAACTCAGGAGCTCCTTGCGGGTCGGCGTGACGACCTTCTTGAGCTCCGCAATAACCTGCTTGATGAACAGGGACATCCGAGCGAACGGGCCGCGCTTAGAATCGCGCGCCTGCTTCGCGTTGGCGACGATTTCCTCACTGGGTTCGTCGAGAACTTTTCGGGCCACCTATTACACCTTTCATGGGCCGGAGGAAACCCACCGACTTGCAGGGCGGACAGGACTCGAACCTGCAACCTGCGGTTTTGGAGACCGCTGCTCTACCAATTGAGCCACCACCCTATGGGCGAAATCTAAATGCTTCCTCGCACGTACCTATTCAATCAAATCACCTGGCATTTCACCAAAACGAGAAGCAAAAAAGGGCGCAAAAAAGCATGGCAGATTTCACTACCTGGATCTAGTGTAGGTCACTCAGGGGTGGCTGTAAAGCTGGGCCCCTGGCATCCGCTCACTCGATCATTTTCTTTCGGCGTACGTATTACAGAGTAGTCGCTCTGTGCACCAAACGTGTGCCCCCGTATGCTCGTACCGTGACCCACGAACTTCCACGAATCTCCCACCGCGTCGGCTCAATTGCAGAGTCGGCAACTCTCAAAGTCGATGGCAAGGCCAAGGCCCTGCAAGCTGCCGGACGCCCTGTCATCAGCTATGCAGCCGGCGAGCCGGATTTCGCGACGCCTGAGCACATCGTTGAAGCCGCCCTCGCTGCGGTGCGCGACCCGAAGAACTACCGGTACACCCCGGCAGCAGGGCTTCCTGAACTGCGTGAGGCTGTGGCCGCCAAGACTCTTCGTGACTCCGGTCTTGAGGTCTCCCCCAGCCAGGTGATCATCACCAACGGCGGCAAGCAGGCCGTCTACCAGGCGTTTGCCACCCTGCTCGACCCTGGGGACGAGGTTCTCGTGCCCACGCCGTACTGGACCACGTACCCGGAGGCCATCAGGCTCGCAGGCGGCGTGCAGGTCGACGTCTTCGCCGGCAGCGACCAGGGCTACCTCGTCACGGTGGAGCAGCTCGAAGCCGCCCGCACCCCTCGCACGAAGGTTCTGCTGTTCGTCTCCCCGTCGAACCCCACCGGTGCCGTCTACTCGCCAGAGCAGACGAAGGCCATCGGCGAGTGGGCCGACGAGCACGGCCTCTGGGTCATCACCGATGAGATCTACCAGAACCTCACCTATGACGGTGTGCAGGCCATCTCCATCGTCGAAGCCGTTCCTGCGCTGGCCGACCGCACCATCCTCGTGAACGGCGTCGCCAAGACGTACGCCATGACCGGATGGCGCGTTGGCTGGATGGTCGGCCCCTCCGACGCCATCAAGGCAGCAGGAAACCTGCAGTCGCACCTGTCGTCGAACGTGTCGAACATCTCGCAGCGCGCAGCGATCGCGGCGCTGAACGGCCCGCAGGATGCGGCCGCCACAATGCGTGACGCTTTCGACCGCCGGCGCAAGCTGATCGTTGCCGAGTTGAGCAAGATCCCCGGCATGATCACGCCAACACCACAGGGCGCCTTCTACGTCTACCCGGATGTCACCGGCTTGCTTGGCAAGACGTGGGGCGGCGTCACGCCGACCACCTCCCTTGAGCTGGCCGACCTCATTCTCGACCAGGCAGAGGTTGCCGTCGTTCCTGGGGAGGCTTTCGGCCCGAGCGGCTACCTGCGCCTGTCGTACGCACTCGGTGACGCTCCCCTGCTCGAGGGCGTTGAACGCCTGCAGCGACTCTTCTCGTAGGACTGCAGATCTGACGGTCCGGCACTCGTGCGGCTCAGGAGTCAGGTATCCACCGATCAGTGGATACCTGACTCCTCCGTTTGGAGGCTTCACACTCGAGTCGCCGACTGAGAGGCTGAGGCCATGAACGAGACATCCGCTTCACCGGTCGTGCGAGTACGCGACCTGCACAAGAGCTACGGCGGCGCTGTCGCCGTCGACGGCATCAGCTTCGACATTCAGGCCGGCGAGACTTTCGCTCTGCTCGGGCCGAACGGAGCGGGCAAGAGCACGACCATCGAGATCCTCGAGGGCTACCGCGATCGCACCAGCGGCGACGTCAGCGTGCTCGGCGTCGACCCAGCCAGGGGCGGACTCGACTGGAAGGCACGGCTCGGAATCGTGCTGCAGTCCAGCGGTGAGAGCGGCAACGTCACGGTGACCGAACAGCTCACCCACTTCGCCGGCTTCTACCCGCACCCGCGGAGCGTCCGTGAGGTGATCGAGGCCGTCGGCCTCACCGAGAAGGCCAAGACACGCATCAGCAAGCTCTCCGGGGGGCAGCGTCGGCGAGTGGATGTCGCGCTCGGCATCATCGGGCGCCCAGAGTTCCTCTTCCTTGACGAACCGACGACGGGCTTCGATCCGGAGGCCAGGCGCCAGTTCTGGGACCTCATCCGCTCGCTCAAAGCCGAGGGAACCAGCATCCTGCTGACCACGCACTACCTCGATGAGGCCGCGCAACTCAGCGACAGAGCCGGGGTGATCGCGGGTGGTCGCCTCATCGACATCGGAGCCATCGACGAGATCGGTGGAGCGGATGCCCGTATCCCCGTCGTTCGCTGGCGCGACGCGTCTGGCGCTGTGCGGCAGGAACGCACAGAGGAGCCAGCTATGCGCGTGGCCGCACTCGTGAGCGAGTACGGCGGAGAGCCAACCGATCTTGAAGTGATCCGGCCGAGCCTGGAGGACGTGTACCTCGACCTCGTGCGCGCAGCCAATGTCGAGACCCCAGAGCACACATTCCAGGAAGAAGAGGCCAACGCATGAGCACCATCGCCCTCGGTGCATCGCGCATCGGCTACGAGACCAGGATCTATTTCCGCGGTTTCGACACACTCTTCTTCACGTTCCTGTTCCCCGTTGTCATGCTCGCGATCTTCACGAGTGCGTTCAGCACGGCCGGCAACGTCGGCACGGCGGCGGATGGCTCAGGCGGCATCAGCGTCGGTGCGTACTACCTGCCAGGCATGTTGGCTGCCGGCATGCTGCTGTCCGGCCTGCAGAACCTGGCCGTCGACATTGCGACAGAGAAGGGCGACGGCACGCTCAAGCGACTGGGGGGCACCCCACTGTCTCCGTTCAGCTACTTCATGGGCAAGATCGGGCAGGTGTTCGTGACCGGCGTGCTGCAGGCTGCGTTGCTCCTGGCTGTTGCCCACTTCGCCTTCGACGTTGCGCTGCCAACAGAGCCAGAGAAGTGGCTCACCTTCGGGTGGGTGTTCGTGTTCGGCGTCATCACCTGCGCGTTCCTCGGCATCGCGCTCTCCGCGCTGCCCCGCTCTGGCAAGAGCGCGACGGCCGTCGTCATCCCGACGGTGCTGGTGCTGCAGTTCATCTCCGGCGTCTACCTGCAGTTCTACATGCTGCCGGAGTGGATGCAGAACGTGGCCAGCCTGTTCCCCCTCAAATGGATGGCGCAGGGAATGCGAGGTGTTTTCCTGCCGGAGAGCTTCGCCGCACTTGAGCCGTCTGGCAGCTGGGACTACGGCCTCATCGCGTTGAACCTCGGCATCTGGCTGGTCGTCGGCCTGGTGCTCAGCAGGGTGACGTTCCGCTGGATCCGCAAGGACGCTTGATCCGGTGGGATACTGCGTCGGTGGGACACTGAGCAGATGACGATGAAACGCTGGTGGGACCTCGCCGTGGCCGGGGGACTCACCGTGATGGCGATGGCCGCCGTGGTCGGCTACTCGGCATCGACCGCGAACCGAATCAGCGCCATCGTCACCCTTGCGGCAATCGGCCTCTGTTACGCGCTGTGGGGTCGTCGCCGACTGGGCGGTGACCGTCCGTCTGTCGTGTTCTGCATTGTCATCTGTATCGGATGCGGCGTCGCCACGTTCTTCGTTCCCAATATGGCGACGCTGCAGGCGATCGCCTTTCCACTTATCTGGGTGTTGTGCGGGCCGGTTGCCGTCGGTGTCACACTCAGTGTCTTGCTCGCGGCATCCGTTGCGGTCGGCTATGCGCTTGGCCTCGGCGGTTCAGTAGCCGTCACGCAGGAGGCACTCGCAATCGAGGGACTCTCGCTGCTGTTCGCCATCGCGCTCGGGCTGTGGATCAGCCGCATCGCCCACACCGGCGAGAAGCACCGCACGCTACTCGCCGAACTCACCGCGGCCCAGGGCGAGTTGGCTGCCATGCACCGGGATGCCGGCAGTGCGACAGAGCGGGAACGGCTGTCACGCGAGATCCATGACACCATCGCGCAGAGCCTCACCAGCCTGGTGATGCTGGCTCAGCGCACGAGATCCGAGCTGGCTGCCGCAGGCGCAGAGGCATCACCAGCGGCCGAGACGATCGATCTCATCGAAGACACCGCGCGAGATGCCCTGACCGAAGCCCGCGCCCTCGTCGCTGCCATGTCACCGGCGAGCGTCGGAGACTCCACGCTCACCGAGGCCCTGCATCGGCTGGCCGAACGCTTCGAGCGTGAAACGGGCATCCAGGTGGATATGACCGTTGCCACACGCGAGCTCGATCGGGAGATCGAGGTTGTGCTGCTGCGGTGCACCCAGGAGGGTCTCGCCAACGTGCGAAAGCACTCACGGGCGGAGACGGCATCCATCTCCATTGCGCTGGCCGATGACGATGACAGCATTGGCAATAGTGTGACCCTCACCGTGCTCGACAACGGGCGCGGACTCGGCGCGTACTCCCCAGACACTGCGACCGGATTCGGCCTGTCTGGAATGCGTGACCGCGTCGGATTGGTCGGTGGCGACCTGCGGGTCGGCGCTGGGTCTGCCGGCACGGGCACGGAACTGCGCATCAATATTCCGTTGGGAGAACCTTCGTGATCCGTGTGCTCGTCGCCGATGACCATCCCATCGTCCGCAGCGGCATCGTCGGCCTGCTCGGGGTAGCAGAGGGCATCGAGGTGGTCGGTGAAGCCTCCGACGGCCGCGAAGCTGTTGACCGTGCGGCCGCGCTCTCCCCAGACGTCGTGCTCATGGACCTGCGGATGCCTCATCTCGATGGCGTCGCTGCGACGGCACAGATCCTTGCGGCGACGCCCGGCATCCGCGTGCTGATCCTCACCACCTATGAGACGGATGACCAGATCCTCGGCGCGATTGAAGCCGGGGCAAGCGGCTATCTGCTGAAGGCAGCGCCGCAGGCGGAGATCATCGAGGGCGTGCGCTCGGTGGCCGGCGGCCAGACCGTGCTCGCACCCTCGATCGCCACCAAGCTCGTGCAGCGAGTTCGAACGGATGCGACGCCGGCGCCACGCCTGTCGGCCAGGGAACTCGAGGTGCTTCGGCTGGTGGCCGCCGGCAACAGCAATCCGGCAGTCGGGCGGGCGCTGTTCATTGGCGAGGCGACAGTGAAAACGCACCTGCTGCATGCGTTCGAGAAGCTTGGCGTGAGCGACCGCACGCGGGCCGTTACCCGGGCGATGGAGCTGGGACTGCTGTAGGGCTGGGCTCGCTGCTAGAGCAGCTTGCGCTCCAGCGCCCAGGCGGTCAGTTCGTGCCTGCTCGAGAGCTGCAGCTTGCGCAGCACGGCAGACACATGGGTTTCGACGGTTTTCGCCGAAATGAAGAGCGTGCCAGCCACCTCTTTGTAGGTGTAGCCGCGGGCGATCAATCGCATGACCTCCTGCTCGCGCGCGGAGAGCCGGTCGAGCTCATCGGTGGTCTCCGCGGTCTCGCCGGACACCGCGCCGAACGCATCGAGCACGAAGCCGGCCAGCTTGGGCGAGAACACGGCGTCGCCGTCGGCCACACGGCGGGCGGCATCCGACACCTCTGCCCCCGATGAGCTCTTGGTGATGTATCCGCGGGCGCCGGCACGGATGACGCTGACCACGTCGTCGGCGGCATCCGACACGCTCAGCGCCAGGAACAGTGTGGCCGGCGCGAGCGGCGCTGCGTCGCGGATGACCTCTGCTCCCCCGCCGCCGCGACCGCCAGGCAGGTGCACGTCGAGTAGCACGACCCGCGGCTGCAGCTGCGCGACCAGGGCGATGGCCTCATCGACGGTCGCTGCCTCGCCGAGCACTGCGATACCGGCGTCGAGTTCAGTCCTGAGCCCAGAGCGGAAGATCGAGTGGTCGTCGACGATCACCACGGGCAGGGTCGCCGGTGGCGGGGTGGGCTCCGCCGCTGCGAGGTCGGTCATTCGGCATCCGTTTCTGGTGACTGTGATTCTGAAGGCTGTGTTTCTGGGCTGTGCGACGCGGGCAGCGTCAGCAAGATCTCTGTGCCTGCTCCGCCAGGGCCCGGCCGAACAGACGCCGTGCCGCCGACCCGTCGCATCCGCCCCAGGATCGACTCGCGCACGCCGAGGCGGTCTTCTGGGATGTCATCGATGGTGAACCCTGGGCCGCGATCCGTGATGCTGAGTTCGATGCCGCGAGCGCCGCTCTCGAGGTAAACCGAGACCGCACCGCCGGCGTGCCTGGCCGCGTTGAGCATGGCTTCGCGGGCGGCGGCGACGAGTCCCTCAGGTGCGTCCTCAGGGCCGCTCCCTGCCGTGACGATCTCGAAGTGCACGGGGTGGTCCTCTTCGATGACCCCGGCGACCCGACGGAGTTCTGTTGCCAGGTCGACGCGCGTGGACTCAGCGCCGGTGAACAGCCATTCACGCAGCTCGCGTTCCTGTGCCCTGGCAAGGCGCGCGGCGTCGCTGTGCGGGCCGGCCTTCTGCTGGATCAGGGCGAGTGTCTGCAGCACCGAATCGTGCAGGTGGGCCGCGATCTCGGCGCGCTCCGCCTCGCGCACCCTGGCGGCGCGCTCATCGGCGAGGTCGCCGAACAGGCGAATCAGCCACGGCGCGAGCACGACAGCAACGCCGATGAGCACCGCAGCTGCGGCAACGACAACCGTCCAGACGTTCGGCTGCTCCCCGGTCACGAAGAAGAGCAGGATACCGACGGCGACCAGCACGAGGGCACCGAGGATGCGCACCAGGATCGCGGAGGTGCGGAGCGCTGCGCCGCTTCGCAGATCGGCGAACTGTCGCCAGGCGAGTGCAACACCGGCGAGCACCACGATGGCGGGGATGATGACCGCCAGCGGAATACTGGCGCCGTACCGGCTGGCGATCAGCGCGACTCCCGCCGCGAGCAGGGCAAGGCCGAGCAGGATCTCGGTGACAGGTGCGGTGCGAGCGGATGCCGTGGTCGTCGCGGCCGCGTCCGACGCGGCTCGGGGAGTCGTCGTCTGTGCTGGATCTGCCGGGGCGGGTGTCGCCCTCTCGGGAGTCGTCGTGGGGTCACACGTCGCCCCGGCCGGCGTCACAAGACTGGCCTTCGGCAGGGCGGCGGAGCGGGCGGCAGCGCTGCCGGCATCCGGTGTGGTGGCCCACAGCCAGGCGTAGAGAAGGATCCCTGCGCCGCCGCAGAACGCGAGGATGACCGTGGCCACCCGCACAACGTTCACGGGAAGACCGGTGTGCTCGGCGAATCCCGCGCACACGCCGCCGATGATTCGGAGCCGCGGCCTCGTCATCCGTTCGGTCTTCACTCCAGAATCAAAGCATGCCCGGGCTCTCTCCGGGAATCGGGGCGGGTAATTCAGGGACGAGCCAAACCTTTTCAGGGATGAGTCAGGGTGATCCCTGATAGCGAGCAACCCCGTGGCCGCGCCACACTCGAATCATGACCAACCACACCGACAACAGCTCGGGCGCCAGCCATGCCGATGGCTACGCGCAGATCACCCGATTCTTCAACTGGATCCGGTCGCTCGGCCTCGTTCGCGGCACAGACCGCTGGGCCGCCGGCGTCTGCGGTGCCATCGCCGCGCGCACCGGGCTCGACCCGCTGATCATTCGCGGCATCGTGATCGTGCTCGCCGTACTCGGCGCGCCGGCCATCCTGCTCTACGCACTCGCCTGGGCGCTGTTGCCAGACACCAGTGGCCGCATCCACGCTGAGCAGCTGGTGCACGGTGTCGTCGAGCCGGTGATGATCGGCATCCTGGCGCTGATCCTCTTCTCGCTCGCCCCGTTCAACCGCGGGCTGTGGTGGCAGGGCGCGCCCATCGCCTGGGGCATGCCGGACTGGCTCGCCACGACGCTGGCCGTCGGCTGGTTCCTCGCCGTAGCCGCCGCCGGCATCTGGCTGGTCGTCTACCTGCTGCGCCGCACGCCGGCTCCCGACTTCATGACGAAGCCGTTTGACTCCAGGCCGTACCAGACCACGCAAGCGGATGCCGCACCCGCCGGCTCCCCGACGGCCGCCTCATCCAGCGCGTACGCCTTCACCGCTGGCGCCGCCGGTGCCGCCGGGACGACAGTTCCCGCGCCACCGCCGGCCGAACCACAAGCAGCCACCGTTGGCGGAAGCACTGACGCCTACGCAGCAGCAGGGGCAGCAGGAGCGGCAGGGGCGGCAGCGACACCTCCGCGCAGCACCTGGGACGCCTGGCAGGAACAGAACCGCGCCTGGAACGAGCAGAGCCGCGCGTGGACTGAGCAGAACAAGCAGCGCCACCAAGGCAACAGCCTTCAGCACAGGCACCACCATCGTCACCCCGGTGCCGGCTTCTCCGCGATCGCGCTCGGCCTTGCCCTCGTGGCTGGTGCCGCAGCGGCTGGTTTCTTCACGATCAGCGTCGAGGGCGGGCTGTGGACCGGCCAGTCGCTCCTCATCGGACTCGCGTTCACCCTCGGCGTCCTCGCCATCGGGATCATCGTGTCTGGCATCCGCGGTCGTGACAGCGGAGCCATGGGCGGTTTCGCCTTCTTCGCCGCCCTCGCCCTCGTCTTTCTCGGAGTGTTTCCGCAGGGCACCCAGTTCTCGCCCTTCGGCTCACCGAACTGGACAGTGAGCTCGAACGATGTCGACGCCGTTCCCGGGTACGCGATCATCGCAGGGGCTCCGACAGTGGACCTCAGCCAGCTCGACGACGCACGACTGAACGACGGCCGCACCATCGACGTCTGGCTCGGATTCGGGGAGACCGAACTCATCCTGCCGTCCGATCGCACCGTCACGGTGCAGAGCAACCTGCTCGCCGGCGCCATCGAAGACGAGTCAGACCAGGGCAGCACCCGTGCCTCCAACGAGCGCGGCGGCGTCTTCCTCCACGACTCCCGCACCTTCAACTCGGGCGATGCCGGTGCCGCAACCGAGATCCGCGTCTGGTCGTTCGCCGGCCAGGTATCCATCGTCGATGCCGACACCGACCGCTAGGAGCATCCGAATGACAACCTCACCAGATTCGCCGACAGAACCGCAGCCCACCGATGGCCGGGCGGCCGATGCCCTGCCCACCGATGCTCAGCCGACAGTCCCTCTGCCGGCCGCAGACAAGGTCGGCGACGCCCGGCCCACAGACCCACTTGATGACCTCTTCGCGCCACCCGCCCGGCCTGCGCCGGCTCCAACCGACTCGGCCTGGGCACCCGCAAGCAGCGCCGCTCCGGCATCCGCTTCGGCACCTGCACCGGCACCCACCACCTGGCGTCCGCAGTTCGGCACCATCGTGTGGGGCGTTCTGCTGCTGGTCTTCGCCGCGTTCATGGTCGTCTGGACCGTCGTTCCGACGAGCCAGGACCCCACGCTGTGGCTTCTCGGTGCTGTGATCGTGACGGGCCTGTTGCTCGTGGTGGCCGGCATCGTGGCAGCGGCCAGGCGCGCGGGCTAGCTCCGCTCTCCTCTTACGTGCTGCGGTTGAACTGCCGAATCACCCGTGGCCGTAGGAGTTGGTCTGTCCCCACGTAGCCGACCAGTATCAGTACGGGCAGCCAGGCTGGCCAGTGCCCACCGAAGATGACAAACACGGCGAGGACGGCTGTTGGGATAGCTGTCACGAGCACGAGGTGCGGCGTCCGCACGCCGAACCGCCACGCGATCATCACGTTGGCGAGGTGGTAAACGGCGACCCCGCCGCCCAAGGCCACCACGGAACCATACGGGAGATGCGAGTCGTCTGCATGCTCGATAGCCGAACCGAGACCGGCCGCAATCCCAATAAGGCCGAGCACGATGAAGAAGTGGGCGACACCGATGACATCGCGTAGAACCGTCCCAGAGCTGTGACCCAGCATCGTGCTCGTGACAGGTATTCCCTGCTGGAAGTACTGCCACCAGATCGCGCAGATCAGCACGAAGCCCCCGGCAGTGATCGCCCAGGCAAGCGGCGACTGGTCCACGCGGACCGCGAGAACGAGCTCAAGGATCGACTCACCGAGCACGATCATGACGAAGAGGCCGACTCTCTCAAGAAGATGCCCAATCGCGAACGAGGCCTGTCCAAAGCCTGACGCACTGTAGACCACCTCGGCAACGACGAGACAGAGCCAAACCCAGGGGCGCACATCATCCGGAGAGAGAAGCGACCCAAGCCACAGCACAGAGATGCCCGGTCCGTGCATGGCCGCGCGGATTCCTCCGCCCCTGTGCGCTCTGAACCACAATGGCCAGACTGCGGTTCGAGCCACCGCGAGCCCCAGGACGAAGAGCGGGGCCGCACGGGATGTCGCCTCCGGTATCGATACGGCGATCAGCCCGACTCCGGCCATCGAGACCAGGAGAGGGATTCTCCAGTCACCGGCGCCATCACTCCAGAGGTTCACGAAACCGGTCACTGTCAGCCAGACGAGCCAGGCGACCGCAAGCAGACCGGCGACCGTGATGAAGTCGGTGAGTTCTGGTGCTCCGTGAAGCAGCCCCGTCAGCCGCAAGACGATGACGACGAAACCAAGGTCGAAGAATAGTTCGAGCCAGTCGACGTGACGGGTCGAGCTGACGTCGATCTCGGATGCCTCGGGGGCCGCCATGGTTCCTGCCCCTTATGCGGCTAAGCGCTCGTTCGCGGGTCGACGACGGAGGCTCACCCTTTCGATCGCCGGCGGGACGTAGGCCTGGTCGAGGGTGCCGATGTCCGTTCCGGGCGGGACGATCTCATCGATCCTGTCGAGGACGTCGTCGGAGAGGTGGACGTCCAGCCCCGCGAGGAGGTCGTCGAGCTGCTCAATGGTTCGTACCCCAAGCAGAGCGCTGGTGACTCCGGGGTGCGAGATAGCGAATGCCATTGCGAGGTGGGGCATGGTCAACCCGGCCTCCCCGGCGAGTGGGATCAGCTTCTCCACCGCGTCCAGGCGTCGCTCATCGCTGAACGCGGTGAAGATTTTCGCGCGAGTGACGTCGTTGGTCTGCCCACGGCGGACTCGACCGGTGAGCATCCCCTGGCCGAGCGGGCCCCACGCGAGAACGCCCATGCCGTACTCCTGTGCAACCGGAAGAACCTCACGCTCGATGCCGCGATTCAGGATCGAGTACGGCGGCTGCTCAGTGCGGAACCGATCCAGGCCACGCCGTTCGGCAGCCCAGTGTGCCTCCACGAGGTTCGACGCCGGCATCGTCGAGCTTCCGAACGCGCGGATTTTGCCGCTCCGGACGAGGTCCGTTAAGGCGGAGAGTGTTTCCTCGATATCCGTATCGGGGTCAGGACGCTGGAGCTGATACACGTCGATGTGGTCGACCTGGAGACGGCGCAGCGAGTTCTCGACCGCGGTCATGATCCACCGCCGGGAGGCGCCCCGCTGGTTCGGGTCTGTACCCATCGGGCGACTGACCTTCGTTGTCAGCACCACGTTGTCGCGTCGACCCTTCAACGCCAGCCCGACGACCTCCTCCGAGTCTCCGTACGCATCAGCGGTGTCGACCAGGTTGATGCCGGCGTCGAGCGCCTTGTGGATGATTCGGATCGAATCTTGGGGGTCGGAGTTACCGATTTGAGTGGCGAACATGAGCGCGCCGAGCCCGTACGGACTGACCTTGATTCCCGTTCTGCCGAGGTTTCGATAGTGCATGAGGTTCTCCAATTGTGTGTTTTCGAGATGCGGGAGTATCCCGTCCGGTCGTACTATGAAGAAACGGAATCTATTTCCAGTACTATACGGAACAGCGTTCCGCTAAGCAAGGGGTGCACCAATGGAACCAACCACCGTCCAGCCAGCCACGCAGCCTGCAGAGCTTGGCGGCACTACACGTCGCCGTCAGCGCGTTGACGCGCAACGCAATCTCAACGCCCTGCTCGAGGCAGCGAAGACTGTGTTCGCGAGCGCTGGCGTTGACGCGCCGGCGAAAGAGATCGCAGACCGTGCCGGTGTCGGCGTCGGGACTTTGTATCGGCATTTCCCTCGCCGCTCTGAGCTGATCGTCGCCGTTTTGCAACACGAGGTCGACGCCTGCGCCGATGCTGCGACAGCGCTGAGCGCCGAGCACGAACCATGGGACGCGCTCACGAAATGGATCGAACGGTTCACGGACTTCGTCGGAACGAAGCTCGGTCTCGCCGCTGCCCTCCACTCGGGTGACCCGGCGTTCAACGATCTCCCCCGCGTTCTCCTTGACCGCCTCGAGCCCGCGCTCGATGGACTTCTCACTACCGCACGAACCGACGGTCGGGTTCGACCAGACGTCAGCGCCAGGGACCTCCTGCTCACCGTTGCGCTGATGTGCCAGCCCGTTCCTGGCGAGGACCATCACTTTAATGAACGGATGATCCGCATCTTCATGGAAGGACTTGAGCTCAGGTGACACGGGAGTAGCTGCTGGGCGTTAGATGGCCGTGCGGCCGGCCGCGCTACTTGTAACTGCGTCTAGAGCGAGACCCCGATGAGCACGGGCTCCGGCTGCAGCACGACGCCGAACTCGGCTGCGACGCGGCCCTGCACGAAGCGCGCCAGCTGGGCGATCTCCTCTGCTGTTGCACCGCCCGTGTTGGTGAGGGCCAGGGTGTGCTTGCTTGAGATCGCAGCAAGGGAGCCCGGCAGGCGGAAGCCGCGCCTGATCCCCGCGTTCTCGATGAGCCACGCTGCGCTCAGCTTCACGAGGCGCACCCGTTCGATGCCGGGGACGGGCCCGACGCCGTAGTAGTCCTCCAACGGGATGACCCGGTCGGGGATGGCGTCTTCCTGCGTCCATCGCGGCGCGGATTCCGGCAGCGTGCGCGCGAAGCTCTCGCTGACGATCGGGTTCGTGAAGAAGGAACCGGCACTGGCGGTGTCTGGGTCGGCAGCATCCAGCACCATGCCCTTTGAGCGGCGCAGGGCGAGCACGGTGTCGCGCAGGTCCTGGATCGGCACCCTGTCTCCCAGCTGCACACCGAGAGACCCGGCCAGCTGGGCGTAGGCAACGGGCTGGCTGAGCGCGCTGCCCAAAACGGATGCCTCAGCCTGCGTGTCATGGAGGGCAAGTTCGATGGCCAGCACGATGCCCTCCAGCCCCTGCTTGAGCACCGACGTGCGGTAGCCGAGCTCGAGGTCGGCTGCGGTCAGCCGCTGCACATCGCCCGATTCGTAGTCGAGGAAGTCGATGGCCGTGAGGCTGGCCGCGATTTCCTGGCCGTACGCACCGATGTTCTGCACGGGGGCAGCACCGGAGGCGCCGGGGATTCCGGAGAGGGCCTCAAGCCCTGCCCAGCCCTGCGCGACGGTGTACGCCACCAGGTCGTCCCACGGTTCGCCGGCCTGCACACGCAAGCGCACGTGCTCCGAGTTATCGGATTCCAGCACCTCGATGCCGCGCGTCACCAGCTGGATGACCGTGCCGTCGAATGGGTCGTCTGACGCCAGCGTGTTTGAGCCGCCGCCCAGCAGCATCCACTTCTCGTCGCTTGCCCACACCTCGCGGGCGGCGTCGACCAGCTCTGCTTCGGTGGCGGGCGCCACCAGCCGACGCGGCACACCGCCGACGCGCAGGGTGGTGAGGTCGCTGAGCGGGATCGGTTCAGACACGCTTACGCCAGGGTGACGCGTGCTTGCGCCTTGCCGAGCACGGTCTGGTCGTTGTAGGTCACGGTGAGGTCGATGCGCGCGATGGCCGCATCGACATCGAGGGCGCCGACCTTGGCCGACACCGTGATGACTGCACCATCGGTACCGTCAACGGGAACCGGGCGGGTGAAGCGCACCTGGTAGTCAACGACGCGCGCGGGGTCGCCTGCCCAGTCGACGACGGGCTGCACGGCGATGCCCATGGTCAGCATGCCGTGCGCGAGCACACCGGGCAGGCCGACGGAGGCTGCTACGTCGTCGCGGTAGTGGATGGGATTGAAATCACCGGATGCCCCGGCGTAGCGCACGAGGGAATCGCGCGTCAGCGTGAAGCTGCCACCGGCGACGACATCGCCGACGGCCAGGGAATCAAGGGTGGGCGCTGGTGCGATTGTCATTCGTCTCCCCTGACGACGAGGGTGGATGTCGCGGTCACGACGTGTGCGCCGGTGGCGTCTGTGATGCTCGACTCAGCGGTCACCATGGAGTGTCCACCGAGCGACTTCACGCTGGCGACGGTGAGCGTTGCGGTCAGCTCATCACCGGCCACGATCGGGCGGGTGAAGCTGAAGCGCTGGTCGCCGTGGACGACGCGAGTGAAGTCGATGCCGGCATCCGGTTCTGAGAGCAGCTGTGCGAGCGTCTGTTCCTGCACAACAACGGCGAAGGTAGGCGGGGCGACAACGTCGACGTGGCCCGCAGCGCGTGCGGCATCCGGCTCGAAGTGGATGGGGTTCGTCGCGAAGACGGCGCGGGCAAACTCGCGTATCTTCTCGCGTCCGACCATATATGGCGTTGTGGGCGGGAAGACCCGGCCCTGAAGTTCGGGGTTCACTGGCACCATTCGAGTGTACTTGGAGGCCAGCGGGCGAGCGCCAGCATTCACCTGCGCAGTGCAACTGGCAGGCTAACGCAACTGGCAGACTAGTGCGAGTGAAATTCGCACGTGTGGGCTTGAACAGCCCGGAAGCAGCTCGCCTCCTCGATGGACTCCGCTGGGAGTACGAGACCCGCTATGGCCCCGGCGACGCGGCAGATGATGTTCCGGCCATCGAGTTTGATCCCCCGTCTGGCACCTTCCTGGTGCTGCTCGACGGTGAGACCACTGTCGCGGGCGGCGGTATCCGTCGTTTCGACGAGACCACCTGCGAGATCAAGCGGATGTGGACCCACCCCGACTACCGTCGCCAGGGTCACGCGAGCAGCGTGCTCGGGCGTCTCATCGAGATCGCTCGCACGGAGCTCGGCTACAGCCGTTTGCTGCTTGAGACTGGGCCGGCCCAGCCGGAAGCGCTCAGAATGTATCGCGAGCTCGGCTTCCGCGAGATCGGCAGCTACGGCAAGTACGAGCACGCCCACGGCTTCGAGCTCATGCTGAACCCGGCGCCGGCAGCTCCGTAACTCTTGTGTCTCCACGGGCGCCGGGTCGTGCGCGGGGTTGTGCGACGGGTTGTGGCTGCATAACTCCTGCAATTCGCCTGGCGGTCTGGCATCCGCTCCCGTATTTCCAAGGCTGCGGGCCGGGTCCGTCGAATTCTGCAGGAGTTATGCACCAGCAGCTCGGCTGAACAGCAGCGAGCGCAGCTGCACGAGCAGCAGACTACTTGGCGGTCGGGATGACCAGGCCGCCCCAGGTGTCTTCCATGAACTTCTGGGTTTCGGGTGCGAGCAGCAGCTCGGTGAGCTTCACGACGCGCGGGTCGCTCTTCAGCTCTGCGCGGGTGGCCAGAACGTTGGAGTACGGGCTGTCTGCGCCCTCGATGAGGATGGCGTCATCGGCGGTGAGGCCGGCGGGCAGCGCGAACGAGATGGTCACGAATGCGGCGTCAACGTCGGGCACGGCCTGCGGCAGCGTAGCGTTCTCGATCTCGAGGAACGTGAAGTTGTGCGGGTTCGAGGTCACGTCGGCGACGGTGGTCGGCTCATCCGTGGTTTCAATGAGGCCCTCTGCGGCGAGGATCTTGAGCGCGCGGCCCTCGTTCGTCGGGTCGTTCGGGATGCCGATCTTCGCGCCATCCTTCAGGTCATCGACGCTGTCGACCTTGTCGCTGTAGAACGCGGCGCTCGGCAGGTAGATCGAGCCGAGGCTGATCAGGTCGCCGCCAGCCTGGGAGAGGTAGGTCTTCAGGAACGTCTCGTTCTGGAAGAGGTTGGCGTCGATCGAGCCGTCGGCCAGCGCGGCGTTCGGCGTGTTGTAGTCGGTGAACTCGGTGAATTCGATGTTCAGACCGGCGTCGGCGGCCAGGTTGTCCTGCACGAATTTCAGGATGTCGCCAGCGGGGGTCGCGAGCGCGCCGACCTTGATGGTGCCGAGGTCTGAGCTGTCGGCGGCCGTGGTGGCCTCAGGGGTGGATGCGGCGCAGCCGGCCAGGCCGACGAGAGCGGTGACGGCAATGGCGGCACCGGCAAGACGCGAGGTGCGAGCGGAGAACTTCATGTGATGACTCATCTCAAGAGGGGGCTGTGGACAGGGGTGGTGCGTTGGTGCGTGGTGCGAGCTCAGGCGCTGGCTGCGGGAACGAGCAGCGTGCGGGAGGTGACCGAGCGTTGTGAGCGGCCGGTGTGAGAGAACCGGCGGGCAAGCCACGTTGCGATGCCCTGCAGAATCATGACGATGATGAAGATGACGACGATCACCGCGAACATGTGGATGGCGCTGTAGCGCTGGTATCCGTAGCGCACGGCGACATCGCCGAGGCCGCCGCCTGCCACCGTTCCGACCATTGCGGAGAAGTTGATGATCGAGGTGACCGTCGTCGACAGGCCCAAGATCATCGACGACAGCGCTTCGGGAACCAGCACCTTCGACACGATGTGCCAGCGGGTGGCTCCGAGCGACTCTGCCGCTTCGACGAGACCTGAGTCGACTTCCTTGACGGCGATCTCGACCATGCGGGCGAAGAACGGGATGGCGACGACGCTGAGCGGCACGATTGCCGCTGTCGACCCGATGAAGGTGCCAACGACCAGGCGGGTGAACGGGATGAGCGCCACCATCAGGATGATGAACGGCACCGAGCGGCCGAGGTTCACCACGAACTCGAGCACGCGATTGATCACGATGCCGAGGCGGCGGGAGCCGAACGGCTTCTCGAAGAGTCCGCCGGCTTCGGTACCCACGAGCACGATGCCGAGCGGGAGACCAACGATGATGGTGATCAGCAGCGCGACGCCGACCATATAAAGGGTCTGCCCTGTGCCGACGAGCAACACCTGGATGAGTCCCTGCCAGAAGCCTGGGGCGGATGAATCGATCATTCTGCAGCTCCTACGAGTTCGACGAGCAGGCCCTGCGCGCGGAGGTCCTCGATCGGCACCGCATTGGTGGCTGGCGTGCCAGGCAGCTCCAGTCGAGTGCGGCCGGCCTGGTTGCCACCGATCGTCTCGATGACAGCGCCCAGGATGCTGATGTCGAGTCCGTAGTTCCGCGCCAGCTGCGCGATGACCGGCCGGTCTGCTGTGCCACCGCTGAACGTGATGTCGATGACCGTGTTGCCTGTCGGCAACGGCGCGTCGCCGAGTGGGAACAGGTCACGGGCCAGACGCGAGCCCGGCGTGGAGATGAGGGAGACGATCTTGCCCTGCTCGACGATGCGGCCACCCTCGATAAGCGCGGCCGAGTCGCAGACGCCCTTGACGACATCCATTTCGTGCGTGATGAGCAAGACGGTGAGGCCGAGTTCGCTGTTGATCGTCTTGATGAGGTCGAGGATCGAGCGCGTGGTCTCTGGGTCGAGAGCGGATGTCGCCTCATCGGAGAGCAGGACCTTCGGGTTTCCGGCGAGGGCGCGGGCAATGCCGACGCGCTGCTTCTGTCCGCCGGAGAGTTCGGCCGGGTATGCGGTTGCCTTGGCGGCGAGGCCGACGAGATCGAGGATCTCCATCGAGCGACGCTTGCGGGCGGCGCTGTCGACGCCCATGATTTCGAGGCCGAGCTCGACGTTGCCCTGCACCGTGCGCGAGGAGAGCAGGTTGAAGTGCTGGAAGACCATGCCGATCTTCCTACGCGCTGCGCGCAGTTCTGCGGGACTCAGTGCGGTCAACTCGTCGCCGTCAACCGTCACGGTGCCGGAGTCGGGACGCTCAAGCAGGTTGATCGCTCGAATGAGCGTGCTCTTGCCTGCGCCGCTCTGGCCGATGACGCCATAGATCTCGCCCTCGGCGACGTCGAGGCTGACATCGTTCAACGCGAGGGTCGCCCCACCGCCTGATGCGAAGGTTTTCGAGACATGGCTGACGGAGATCACTGTTCACCCGGGTTCAGAGTAGGCGAGGCAGGTTGTTACCGTCGCCCATCGATCTTGTCAATCGGTAACGTCACACTCAAATTCGAGTGACGAATTGTTGCATTCTGACTCGATTTCGTGCATTGTGCACGGTCTGGCGCGGTGCGGTCTGAGGCGCCGATCAACGCGCGTACCCTCTACAGAGCGGATGGAGGATCATCCGCAGGGAAGTGGGCAGTAATGTACGAACGTTTCGTCGTGATGGGTGACAGCTTCAGCGAGGGAATCGGCGATGAACTCGCCGATGGCCGGGTGCGGGGCTGGGCAGACCTCGTCGCCGCCGGACTGGCTGCTGCGTCAGAGGCGCCCGTCGGCTACGCGAACCTCGCGATTCGAGGCAAGCTTCTCGGACCCATCGTCGCCGAACAGCTGGAGCCAGCGCTGTCTCTCGCGCCAGACCTGCTCACGATCTGCGGTGGCGGCAACGACTTGATGCGGCCCAAGGTTGAGATCTCGTACGTGGTTGACCTGCTTGACCAGGTCGTGGAGCGTGCCCGTGCAGCTGGCGCCCACGTCGTGCTGCTGAGCGGCGCCAATCCGAGCGGTCATCTGCCCATGGGCGCGCTCATGCAGAAGCGCGGCGACAAACTCGCCGAGGTCGTGCGCCCGGCGTTTGATCGCCCCGGTGTCACCGTTGTCGACAACTGGGCGGATACCGAGCTGCACTCAAGTCGCTACTGGTCGGCAGACAAGCTGCACCTCAACGCGATTGGGCACACCAAGGTTGCGTCCAATGTGTTGCGCGCGCTCGACATGCCTGTACCTGTCGCGTGGGAAGCGATCCTCGCCGACGCGAGCACCACGTCGCCCGGGCGCAGCAGGAACTCCCCCGCGTATTACCGGGAGCACGTGCTGCCCTGGATCGGTCGGCGCCTCACCGGTCGCTCGTCTGGCGACGGCCGGCTGCCCAAGCGTCCGACGCTGGAGCCTGTCGTACTCGACTAGGGACTCGCGTGTAGTTGATTCGCATGGGGTTGACTCGCGTGGGGTTGACTCGCGTGGGGTTGACTTGCGTGAAGTTGACTCGCGTACGCGGGGTCGCGGCGGTGGCGGGCGCTCGACACTACACTCCCAAACATGACCGACACTCAGATTGATGAGCGTGCTGTTCTGGATGCACGACGCGCATGGTTCCTCGGCGGGTCACTATTTCTCGCTTCGGTTCTCGTCAGTTACCTGATCCTCCTGCCCCTGATCCCTGGCGGGCGCACCATCGCCACTGCACTGTTCTCGGCAGCCCTCCTCGTGTTCGCCTTCGGCATCCGCGGATCTGGCAGCGTCACGTCGCGACGCCCGCTGGGGACGACGGCATTGGCCGCGCTCGGCGCCTGGGTGTTGGTGGGAACCGTGCTGCAGGACGTTGTTTACTCCAACTATTCCAACGACTCGCCGCCGGGAACCCTGCTCGCATTCGGATACGTCGATTCGTTTGTTCGGTTCGCACTGGCGCTGATCGCTGTCATTCAGATCGGTCGCACCAGCACCGTGCCCGCCCCGTGGAACTGGGGACCCGCCTGGATCGTCGGAGCGATATCGGCGCTCTGGCTGGTGCAGGCGATCATTTTTTCGGTACCGGCCTCGCAGAATGCGCTACCCCTGATCACGGCATTCTCCGCCGCGGACAATTTCATCCGCACTGGCGGCCAGATGCTCCTCGGCGTCGTTGCAATCCTTTTGGCGGACCGCACTGGGCGCTCCCTTGCCGTTGCCGATGAAGGGAACACTGTCACTGAGGAGGGGAACACTGTCACTGAGGAGGGGAACTCCCGGTAGGGCGGCGAACGATTCATGGGCACAACTGTACGACTTAAATGAGGAAACCTCTAGCTTCTTTCGAAACTTTGATCTAGAATTGAGGCATGGATCCAGCGCTGGAACATCCCGAACGGCCGGTGAACACTCCCGCCACTTCACCTTCCACGCGCTCCGCCTCCTCCCTTCCCGCCGCATCTCTTCCTGCCGCATCTCTTCCTGCCGCATCTCTTCCTGCCGCTTCTCGCCCGCGCCCGGTCATATCCGTTCCTGCGGTATCTCTTCCCCCTGCCTCGCTTCCCGCCGCCCAGCTTCCCGCCGACTCGCTTCCTGCAGCCTCGCCTCCCGCCGTATCTCTTCCTGCCGTATCTCTTCCTGCCGGCTCGCTTCCCGACCGTGTCCTCGCCACCGTTAGCCGGCTCGGCGCGGCGCAGACTCGGCCCATAACGTTTGACTGGTCCTATGCCGAGTGGCAGCTCTCGGGGTGGGTCATTGAGCGGGACGTGCAGCTGGTGGCGGAGCAAGCTGCGGAAGAGGCCGCAGAGCAAGCTGCGGAACAAGTGGCCGTAGAGCAGGCGGTAATGCGGGCGGCTGAGGAGGAGCTTGCAGAGCAGATGGCCGCGACGCAGGTCCTGATCGGCGATGTCGGTGGCCCGGGAACAGAGTCCGCACATGGCGCGATCAACCTCGCGCTCCGAAAAGCCGAGACCGCGCAATCCACGACGGCCCGGTCGATGGCCGTGGAGGTCGCAGCTGCGGCGGAGGTCATACGCCTGGCCCGTAACAACCTCAGCATCTACTTGACGCCAGGCGGGATGAGCGAGCCAGACGCCCTGGACCTGGCCGAACGAACCGCGGCCACCGACCTGAGCCTCCGTTTACATCGCTCGCCCGACCAGGTGCGGACCATGGCCCACGAAGGGTTGGTGCTCGCCGAGTCACTGCCGCAGCTCTGGGCACTGTTCCAGGCCGGTCACACCGGATACGCGCAGGCCCGCGCCGCCGTCAACCATCTCACCGGGTTGACCGACCCGGAGGTGATCGCCCACTACGACACCGAACTCACTGCGAAGGCCACCGAACTCACGCCGGAAGCATTCCAACGCAAAGCCCGCACCCTGCAGCAACGGCTACTCGCAGAGCCCCCTGAGCTCCGTCACGCCCGCGCGATGGCTGACCGCCGGGTCGTGATTGAACCGGCCAACGATGGCATGTGCACGGTTTTCGCGGTGATCAGCGCCGCGGACGGCATCCGGATCAACGCCCGACTCGATGCCACCGCCAAGAAGATTGCGAAGAAGGAAGCGGAAGAAGCCAAGGCTGCCGGCACTGGCCGGGACCGGTGCCGTACCCGGGCGCAGATCCGTACCGACCTGTTCGCCGGCTGGCTCGCGGGCGACGGCACACCGACCGCCGCGAAGGTACGGCCGCTGCTGTTCGTCCCCATCCATGGGCTCCTCGGTGGCACCAACTCTGCCGGGCAGGCCGACCACTCCGGTCAGGCTAGCCAAGACGGGCACTCGGGTCACGAGGGCCACGAGGGCCACGAGGGCCACGAGGGCCACGCCAGTGCTACTGATCCAGCTGGTCAGCCTGGTCAGGCCGGCCAGCCGGTCCCATTCGATCAGCCCGCAGTCTTGCAGGGCTACGGACCCATCGACCCCGTCACCGCCGCGCAACTCTTCATCGACGCCCCGGCGTTCCGCCGGGTGGGCACCGACCCGTTCACCGGCGAGATCCTCAGCTTCGACCGCACCCGCTACCGGCCCACAAGAGCGCAACGCGAATGGCTCGCCGTGAAATACGGCACCTGCGCACGGACCGGCTGCAACCGGCTCGCCGTCAGCTCCGACGTCGACCATCTCAAAGAATGGGTTCGCGACCACGGGCTCACCAACGAAGACAACCTGATCCCGCTGTGCGCACCCGACCACCGGTTGAAGACCTTGACGAAGATCCGGTACAAACGAGACCCAGACGGCAGCGTCACCGTCACCACACCGACGGGATACGTCGGGATCAACGCACCACCCGATCCACTGCCCCGGCATCCACTGCCCACGAATTCACTGGCACGTTCGCCACTACTCCGAAAGCTACGGGAGTCTCGCGCACCATTGCCCGAGAACCCGCCGTTCTAAGACTCCTTGTCGGGCACAGGCACGGACACAGACGCCGGCTCCGGCACAGGCACAGGCACCCAGCCGTGCTCGGCCAGCCACGCTTCGCAGAGTGCGCTCCACGCTTCGAGGGGACCGAGGCCAGAGGCGAGTCCCTTGCCGTGTTCGCCACGTTCGAAGACATGCAGGTCGAAGGGAATGTTGTGCGCAGCCAGAGCACTGGCATAGCGCAGCGAGTGACTGACCGGCACGCCGCCGTCATCGGCCGTATGCCAGAGGAACGTCGGCGGCGTGTGTGCGTCGACCAAATACTCGGCGCTGAGTGCTCGCCGATTGTCGAGGGTGTCGTCATCGCCGAGAAGATTGGCCAGTGACTGCGAGTGCGGCTCATGGGTCATCGAAATGACCGGGTAGGCCAGAATCGACAGGTCGACCCGCCCCTCAGCTGCAACCGGAGCTGAGGCCACCCCCGTCGAGAGCAGGGCGGCTACATGGCCACCAGCCGAGAAACCAACCACGCCGATGCGCGTGCGGTCGATGCCAAGGTCCAACGCGCCGGTACGGGCGGCAATGAGCACATCCTGCACGCGCTTGAGCCCGGTCGGGTACCGGTTCGGGTCAACCGGGTAACGCACCACCAGGGCGTTCAAGCCGATCTGCGACAGCCAGTCGGCGATGGCCGTGCCCTCGTGGTCTGCATGTTCGCGGTACGAGCCGCCAGGGAGCACGAGCAGCAGGGGCGCCGGCGCCGAGGCCGGCGCCAGATCAGAGGCCGGTGCCAGTTCCAAGGCCGACGTCGATACTGCTGGCGAAGCCGCGCGGAATGTCAGGTCCGCGTCCTTCAGGGAGGGTACAGAGGCGGTGGAATCAGCAGCGTGAGACGTGTCGGTCATGCCGCCATCGTAGCCAGACTGGGAATAAGTTGCACGGGGCCACAAATGATTTGCGTGGAGCGCTTCGATGACTTACCGTTGGTGTGCAGGCGATTCATCGAAGCGCTTAGACAATGCCGAAACAATGGAGTTATTGTGGCCAACATCAACGACGTAGCTCGTGTCGCTGGTGTCTCCATAAGCACTGTCTCTTATGCATTGTCTGGGAAACGCCCCATTGCCGCCGAGACCAAGACGCGCATCGCCCAGGCCGTAACCGAACTCAGCTACCGCCCAAACGCCGGCGCTCGCATGCTGGCCGGCTCCCGCACCAACATCCTGGCGCTCACCGCCCCGATGCACGCTGACACCCACCCGCCGGCACTCATGGCATTCGTGCTCTCCGTCGTCACGGCTGCCCGCAGCTTCGACTACGACGTGCTCCTGCTCACCGAGGGCGATGCAATTGCCGGCCTCCGTCGTGTCGCCTCCAGCTCACTTGTCGACGGCGTCATCATGCTCGACGTGACAGTCGACGACGAACGGGTCGCCGTCATCCGCGAAGTGGGCCTGCCAACCGCACTCATCGGAATCCCGAATGACACCGACGGGCTCACCTGTGTCGACCTCGACTTCGAAGGCGCCGCACGCCTGGCCGTCAACCAGCTCGTCGCCCTCGGCCACACCTCGATCGGCCTAATGGGCCACGCCCGCAACCTGTACGAACGCGGCTCCAACTACGCCCCGCGCTTCCGCGACGCCTTCCTCGCCGCTGGAGCAGCTGCCGGTATCGACACCGCGTTCAACACCACCGAGGCCACTAGGGCAGGAGTCGAGGAATCCTACGACGGCCTGCGCGCACAACTGCCTGCCATGACGGCCATCGTCCTCAACTGCAACGAGAACATCCACGGAATTCTGCTCGAGGTACTGCGGGAACGCGAGATCGCCGTCCCCCACGAGCTGTCGATCGTCTCTGCCTGCTCCAGTTTTTCCACCGATCATTTTGTCCCCCCGGTGGACGTCATCCCGCTGCCAGCGCTCGAGTCAGGCCGCCGTGCCGTCGAACTCGTCATGCAGCAGCTGGGCGGATTCGCTAACCCGCACATCGAGCTGATCGATCCGGTCTACGTCCGCAAAAGTTCAACCGCCCGTCCATCACCCTCGTGATCGACTAGCGCGGCCCCTTCCCCCCTAGCCCCACAGCCCCAAACGAAAAGGACGCCCTCAAAATATCGAAACGCTTCGATGCCCACGAAGCAGCATGTACGCCAGTTCAAAAAGAGGGAACACCACGCGGTGTTCGCCTACAAGGAAGTAGTTTTGAAATGAAGAAAAGCAAATTTGTCGCCGCAATCGCAGCCGTTGGCGTTAGCGCTGTACTGCTCAGCGGATGCTCCGCCGGCTCTGGCGGCAGCGATGAGAAGGTCACTCTCGATTTCTGGTCGTGGGCACCGGGCACCCAGGAGATGGTCGACACCTGGAACGCGGCCAACCCCAACATCCAGGTCAAGTACACGGATGCCGGTGGCGGAAAAGACTCCTCCGCGAAGCTCCTCACCGCGAGCCGCGCCGGAAACGCCCCCGACATCGCCGCAGTCGAGTACCCAACGCTGCCGTCGCTGATCGTTGCCGACGTGCCGCTGGACATCACCGACCTCGTCTCAGATGTGACAGACAAGTACGACGAGGGAACCCTCTCGCAGACCACCTTCGACGGCCACATCTACGGCCTGCCGCAGGACATCGGACCGATGGCGTTCTTCTACCGTTCCGACCTGCTCGCTCAGTACGGCATCCCCGTTCCCACCACCTGGGCAGAGTTCGCCACTGCAGCAGCAGCCGTTCGCGCCGCTGACCCGACCGCATATCTCGCATCATTGCCTGCCGACCAGTGGGCGTTCTACGCCGGCGTCGCAAACCAGGCCGGCTCCAAGTGGTGGTCAGTCGAAGACGGCACCTGGACTGTCGGCATCGCCGACGACGCCTCCCTCAAGGTGGCCGACTTCTTCGAGGGCCTCGTCGACGCTGACCTGATCTCGACCGACCCGATCCTCACCCCTGAGTGGAACGCCAAGGCCAACAGCGGCACCATGCTGTCCTGGCCAGGCGGACTCTGGGCTCCCGGCGTCATCGAAGGCGTCGCACCAGACACCATCGGCAAGTGGTCAATGTCCAACTTCCCCGAGTGGACCGCCGGAGACCCGTCCGTCGCCTACCAGGGCGGCTCCGCGAACATCGTCACCAAGGACTCCGATCACCCCGAGCAGGCGGCAGAGTTCATCTCCTGGCTGAACGCCAGCGAAGAAGGCGCCGACCTGCTGCTCACCGTGCAGAACGCATACCCGGCCGCCATCTCCGGCCAGGAAACGGCCAAGTCCAGCGCCCCGCCGGCCCTGATGCCGCAGCAGACCGACTTCTACGAGCTCGCCGCAACCATCTCGTCGAACGCGATCCCTGTCACGTGGGGCCCGAACGTCAACGTGGCAGAAAGTGCCTTCACCGATGAGCTGAACAAGGCCATCACCGCTGGAACCTCATGGCGCGACGCATTCACCGCCGTGCAGAAGACCGTCGTCGCCGACATGAAGAAGTCCGGCTTCGAAATCACCAACAAGTAGTACAGCACTTCAGAAACACACAGCAACACCCAGCTCACTCGCGGCGCCAGTCGCACTGAGAGGGTCGGCCACCGCCGGCCCTCTCCTGAAGAAGGAAGAATCGATGACTGCCACCTCCGCCAGACCGGCGGCGCCACTCACGCGCACGGGTTCCGTCCCACCGCGGAAGCGACCGCGTTCGCGCATCCGCTTCGCCCCGTACCTGTTCGTTGGGCCCGCGGTTGTGCTGTTTGTGCTGTTCATGCTCGTCCCGATCATCTACGCGGCGTACCTCAGCTTCACGGCGTACAAGATTCAGGGCGGCGGCATCCTCGGCACCAAGGCACTGGTCTTCGCCGGCTTCGACAACTACATCGCCGTACTCACCGACCCTGCCCTTGGCAGCGGATTCTGGCACCTCGCGCTGTATGCCGTGATCGCAGTGCCCGTCACCCTCGGGCTTGCACTGCTTTTCGCCCTGCTGCTCGACACCCCTGGCGTGCGCGCCAGCCGGTTCGGTCAGACCGCCATCTTCATCCCATACGCAGTGCCCGGCGTCATCGCCGCCCTGCTGTGGGGCTTCATGTACCTGCCGTCCACCAGCCCCTTCTCGTACATCACGCAGGCGCTCGGCTGGGGCACCATCCCGTTCCTCGAACCGGGTGGCATCTTCGGATCGATCGCCAACATCGCAATCTGGGGTGGCGTCGGCTTCAACATGATCATCATCTACACCTCGCTTCGCGGTATTCCAGGTGAGATCTACGAGGCCGCACGCATCGACGGCGCCAACGAGATCCAGATCGCCCTGCGCGTGAAAATCCCCCTCGTCGTCCCCGCGCTGCTCCTCACCGGAATCTTCTCCGTCATCGGCGCCCTCCAGCTCTACAGCGAGCCCACAACGCTGAAGCCGATGACCGACATCATCAGCCAAACCTGGGTGCCGCTGATGACCATCTACCGCAACGCATTCCTCACCGATGACCTCCCCGGCGCCGCAGCGCTGTCCGTGGTTCTCGCGGTCGGAACCGTTGCACTGTCTGGAATCGTCATCTGGCTCAGCAACCGCCGCAACAAGGGAGAAAAGTCATGACCGCCGCCGCAACTCGCGAGACGGCCAAGCTGGCCACCAATCGCGGCAAGGTCTTGCCAACCACCATCCTGATGATCGGTGCGCTCTACTGCCTGGTTCCGGTGCTGTGGGTCTTCACCGCCATGTCGAAGTCGCCGAGCGAACTCTTCACGACCTTCTCGTTCATCCCCGGCAGCGGCCTGATGGAGAACCTGGGTGACCTGTTCAGCTACGGCGGAGGCCAGTACGGCCTGTGGGCTGCCAACTCGATCCTCTACGCCGGCTTCGGCGGAGTGCTGTCGACGTTCGTCTCCACGATGGCCGGATACGGCCTGGCCAAGTATGAGTTCAAGGGCCGCACGGTCATCTTCTACTCGATCCTCGCCGGCGTCCTGATTCCCGGGATCACACTGGCCATCCCGCAGTACCTCCTGCTCTCGCAGGTGGGCCTGGCCGGCGGAACCCTGTCCGTGCTCCTCCCGCTCATCATCAGCCCGTTCGGCATCTACCTGTCCCGCGTTTACGCCTCTGCCGCCGTTCCGCAGGAAACCATCGAGGCCGCGCGTCTCGATGGCGCGGGCGAGTGGAAGATCTTCCTCCGCATCGGCCTGCCCATGATGCTCCCCGGCATGGTGACGGTCTTCATGCTGCAGTTCGTCGGCATCTGGAACAACTTCCTGCTGCCGTTCATCATGCTCAGCGACCAGAACAGCTACCCGCTGACCGTGGGCCTGTACACGCTCTTGTCGAAGGGCTCCGGCACCCCGGCGCTGTACTCGGTGGCCATCACCGGCGCCGCGATCTCCATCATTCCGCTGATCGCGCTGATGCTCTTCCTGCAGCGCTTCTGGCGTCTCGACCTGCTCTCCGGCGGGGTCAAGGGTTAGAACAGTCAATGTCAGCACAGGTTGAGCACGAGGCGGCGGTCCGCACGGCACCGCGCACCCTCGGACCGGATGGGCCAGCGGTCTCCCGGTTGTGCCTCGGCACCTCGTCCTGGTCGCGCGCCCGTTTTGGCGACGATCAGGTCACGGTGCTCGAGGCCATGCTCGACGCTGCTGCTGATGCTGATGCTCCGAACACCGCCGCCATCACCTTCATCGACACCTCGAACGAATACGGCGCTGGTGCCAGCGAAAGCTACATCGGCGATGCCATCCGTCGCCGCGGCGGGCTCCCGACCGGCGTCGTGCTGCAGACCAAGCTCGATCGTGACCCCGTCACCGGTTCGTTCTCAGGCGAGCGGATGCGAAGGAGCCTCGACGAGAGCATCGACAAGCTTGGTCTCGACCGATTCCCCATGCTGTACCTGCACGACCCAGAGCTGATCAGTTGGGATGAAGCCTTCGCGGTCGACGGACCGGTACGAGCCCTCGTCGAGATGCGTGATCGCGGGCTGGTCGACCAGATCGGCATCTCCGGCGGCCCCGCACCGATGCTCCAGCGCTATGTCGAGACCGGGCTGTTCACCGCGGTCATCACCCACAACCGGTACACCCTCGTTGACCGCTCCTCCGAGGAACTGGTGACGGTGGCGGCAGAGAGCTGCGTCAGCGTCATCAATGCCGCGGTGCTCGGCGGCGGCGCACTTGCTCGGTGGCCGGAGGTCGCACGCACCTACGCGTATCGACCCGCGTCATCCGCTCTGGCTGATGCCATCGTCCAGATGGGCCTGGCCTGCCAGCGCGCTGGGGTGAGCCTGTCGGCGGCGGCACTGCAATTCAGTACACGTGACCCGCGGATCACCTCCACCATCGTCGGGGGCAACACCGTCGCGCAGATGGAGCAGACGGTGGCGGCCGACTCCCTCGATATTCCACAGGAGCTCTGGGCAGAGCTTGAACAGCTCGTGCCAGACCGCTCCGTCTGGCAGGAACCGCCCGGAACCACCTGGCCTTGACCCCCATTCGTTGCAAGAGAAAGTGACCCACCCATGACGGACTTCGTGTCCCGCTCCGCCGATGTACCGGTCGGAACCACCTTCCCCTGGATCGCTGACGGCTTCGCCCTTGGTGGCGACTACAGCCCAGAGCAGTGGCCAGAGTCCGTCTGGGCCGAGGACATCGCGCTGATGACCGAAGCCGGCGTGAACTCGCTGAACGTCGGCGTCTTCTCCTGGGGCCTCCTCGAGATCGCCGATGGCGTCTTCGACTGGGGCTGGCTCGACCGCATCATGGACCTGCTCGCAGAGGCCGGCATCGGCGTCAACCTCGCCACTCCCACCGCGGCTCCGCCCATGTGGCTGATGCAGGCGCACCCGGAGATCGCCACCGTCAACCAGCACGGTGTGCGCAACTCCCAGGGTGGCCGCTTGGGCTGGTACCCGAGCTCTGCCGTCTTCCGTCGCTACGCGCTCCGCATGGTCGAGGCCATCGCCACCCGCTACGCGACCCACCCCGCACTGAAGCTTTGGCACGTGAGCAACGAGCTCGGCAACGAGAACGCCCACAGCTACGACGACGAGACCAGCCGCGCCTGGCAGGTCTGGCTTGAGAAGAAGTTCGGCACCATCGAAGCGCTGAACGACGCATGGGGCTCCGCGTTCTGGGGGCACCACTACACCGCGTTCACGCAGATCGTGCCGCCGCGCTACACCAGTACCAGCCACAACCCAGGGCTGCTGCTCGACTTCGAACGCTTCACCTCAGACGCGCTGCTCGACTACTACATGGCAGAGCGCGAGGTGCTGCGCCGGATCACCCCGAACATCCCCATCACCACCAACTTCATGGTGCAGAACCACCCCAACGGCCTCGACTACGCTCGCTGGGCCGACGACGTCGACCTCGTCGCCAACGACCACTACACGATGGGCCACGACCCGGAGACCTACGGCGAGCTGGCGTTCTCCGCCGACCGTGTGCGCGGCATGTCGGGCGGTGACCCGTGGCTGCTCATCGAGCACTCCACCTCTGCGGTGAACTGGCAGCCGCGCAACCGCGCAAAGGCCCCCGGCGAGCTCACCCGCAACAGCCTCGCCCACATCGCCCGCGGCGCAGACGGCGCACTGTTCTTCCAGTGGCGCCAGTCGACGGCCGGCAGTGAGCAGTTCCACTCCTCCGTGGTGCCGCACGCCGGCGCACGCACCAAAATCTTCCGCGAGGTGACCGCGCTCGGCAAGACGCTGCGCGACATCCGCGAGGTGGTTGGCAGTCGCGTGCAGCCGTCGCAGGTCGCGATCCTGTTCGACTACGACTCCGCCATGGCGCTGAAGTCCGGTGCGAAGCCCACCGTCGACGTGAACTCGCTCGACGTCGCCCTCGCCATGCACCGCGAGCTGACGAGCAGGGGCATCCAGGTCGATGTCGTGCACCCGTCTTCCCCGCTCACCGGGTACAAAGCGGTGCTGGCGCCCACCCTCTTCCTGCTGACTGCAGCGGATGCCGCGAGCCTCAGCGACTACGTCGAGGGCGGCGGCCACCTGGTCGTCACGAGCTTCTCCGGCATCGTCACCGAGCACAACCGGGTGATCGAGGGTGGCTACCCCGGCGCCCTGCGCGATCTCCTTGGCGTTCGCGTCGAAGAGTTCTTCCCGCTGTTCGAGGGCGACACTGTCGGCCTCGAGGGTGAGATCACGGGCGACGGATCGTGGACGGGCGCAATCTGGAGCGAGCTGATGGAGGCGACCACAGCATCCGTTGTCGCCCACTACACCTCAGGAGAGCTCGCCGGACTCCCCGCGATCACCCTCAGGGAGGTCGGCGCAGGGACAGCGCAGTACGTCTCGACCCAGCTCGACCGCCCGTCAACCGGTGCCCTGCTCGACCTGCTCATCGAGCGCGCGGAGCTGACCCCCGTCGCCCCAGCCGACCGCGGCCTTGAGCTCGTTCGCCGCGTCGCTGGGTCAGCGGATGCCGGCCCCTCCACCACCTGGCTCTTTGCCATCAACCACTCATCAGGGCCGCTCGCTCTCGATGCAACCGGACTCGACCTCGTGTCGGGCGACCGGTTCACCTCTGGCGGTTCCGTTGCCGCCGGAGCCGTCGCCGTCATCCGAGAGGACAGCACCGTATGAAGTTCACCGATGGTTTCTGGCAGGCACGCCCCGGCGTGACCGCCCTGTACGCCCAGGAGGCGTACGACATCATGCCCGACGGAGATACCCTCCGCGTCTACGCCCCCACCAAGGTCATCAACACCCGCGGCGACACGCTCAACCGCCCCATGCTGACGGTGACGCTGTCCTCCCCGCTCGACGGCGTCATCCGGGTGCGCATCGAGCACCACAAGGGCAGGCGTCCAGCTGCCGGCTTCGACCTCGTTGGCGCCACTGAGGGTGTTGGTGTTGCAGAGACCCAGTCGGTCGACGGCGCCCTGGCCTCTGGCACGCTGACCAGCGGTGGCCTCACCGCGCGCATCACCCCCGGCGCCCCGTGGAACCTCACCTTCGAGTCAGACGGCCGCGTGCTCACCTCGAGCAAGCACAAGTCGGTCGGCTACATGCGCCTCGCCTCCGATGCCCCCATCGCCGCCGAACCGGTGGGCGAGGTTGGCATCACCACGACCGGTCTCGCCCCGGCCAGCACGTACGTGCACGAGCAGCTCAGCCTCGGCGTCGGCGAACTCGTCTACGGCCTCGGCGAGCGCTTCGGCGCGCTGGTCAAGAACGGCCAGACCATCGACATCTGGAATTCAGATGGCGGAACATCCAGCGAGCAGTCGTACAAGAACATCCCGTTCTACATGACCAACCGCGGCTACGGCGTGCTGGTCAACCACAGCGAGCACGTCTCATTCGAGGTCGCCTCAGAGTCCGTCGAGCGCGTGCAGTTCTCCACTGCAGGCGAGGCACTCGAGTACTTCGTCATCCAGGGCCCGACCCAGAAGGATGTCCTCGAGCGCTACACGACCCTCACCGGTCGCCCGGCCAAGGTGCCGGCCTGGTCATACGGCCTGTGGCTGTCCACCAGCTTCACCACCGACTACGACGAAGCGACAGTGAACAGCTTCATCGACGGGATGCGCGAGCGCGACCTGCCGTTGTCTGTCTTCCACTTCGACTGCTTCTGGATGCGCGAGTTCAACTGGACAGACCTCGAGTGGGACGCCCGCGTCTTCCCAGACCCAGAGGGCATGCTTGCCCGCCTGCACGAGCGCGAACTGCGCCTGAGCGCCTGGATCAACCCGTACATCGCCGAGCGCTCCAAGCTGTTCGACGAAGCAGCGGATGCCGGCTATCTCGTTCGCCGCGCAGACGGCAGCATCTGGCAGTGGGACCAGTGGCAGGCCGGCATGGGCCTCATTGACTTCACGAACCCTGAAGCGACCGCCTGGTTCCAGGCCAAGCTGCGCGTGCTGCTCGAGCAGGGCATCGATGCGCTGAAGACCGACTTCGGCGAGCGCATCCCCACCGACGTCGTCTGGCACGATGGCTCTTCTCCTGAGGCCATGCACAACTGGTACACCCAGCTCTACAACCAGGCCGTCTTCGAGGTGCTCGAAGAGCACCGTGGGCAGGGCGAGGCTGTGCTGTTCGCCCGGTCAGCGACCACCGGCGGGCAGCGGATGCCGATTCACTGGGGTGGCGACAACTCGTCCTCCTACGAGTCGATGGCAGAGACCCTCCGCGGTGGGCTGTCCCTCGCTTTCAGTGGCTTCGGATTCTGGAGCCACGACATCGGCGGCTTCGAAGGCAAGCCAGACCCGGAGGTCTTCAAGCGCTGGGTCGCGTTCGGCATGTTCTCCAGCCACTCGCGTCTGCACGGCTCCTCCAGCTACCGGGTGCCGTGGGCATTCGACGAGGAGGCCGTCGAGGTCACGCGAAAGTTCTCCAAGCTGAAGCTCGAGCTGATGCCGTACCTGTACTCGGTGGGCCTCGAAGCCCACGAGCGCGGACTGCCGTTCATGCGCCCCATGCAGCTGGAGTTCCCGAACGACCTGTCGTGCTCCTACCTCGACCGCCAGTACATGATCGGCGCCGACATCCTCGTCGCTCCGGTCTTCAGCGGCGACGGCAGCGTCGAGTACTACCTGCCGGCCGGCACCTGGACGAACTACCTCACCGGTGAGGTCGCCCAGGGATCGACCTGGCGCAGGGAAACCCACAGCGTGCTGAGCATGCCGATCTGGATTCGCGGCGGCGCCGTGCTCGCCACCGGAAACCGCACCGACCGCCCCGACTACGATTACCTCGACGGCCTGCTCGTCACGGTGTACCCGGGTGCAACAACGGAGTCCACCACCACCCGTGTTGTGAGTTCTGAGACGGGTGCAGAGGCCCTCGTTACCGTGACCACAACCGGCACAACAGTAGAGGTGTCGACCACCGGCGCGGACATCCGTGTTCGCCTCGCCGGCGGCGACATCGTCACCACATCGAATGGAAAGGCCGTTCTCACCTATGTCTAACGCACCCACCACCACGGGCTCCGCAGCAGCATCCGTCGGCAACGCCGACTACCGCGACTGGGGACTGGAGTTCCCCGCTGACTTCATCTTCGGTTCGGCCACAGCGTCGTACCAGATCGAGGGAGCTGCCACCGAAGACGGCCGCGGCCCGTCCATCTGGGACACCTTCAGCCACACGCCAGGAAAGGTCTGGAACGGCGACACCGGCGACGTGGCGGATGACCATTACCACCGCCTCGAGTCCGACCTCGACCTGATGAAGGAGCTGGGCCTTCAGGCCTACCGCTTCTCCATCTCCTGGTCACGCATCCAGCCGACAGGCACAGGCCCGGCCAACGCCAAGGGCCTCGACTTCTACACGCGCCTGGTCGACGGGTTGATCGCTCGCGGCATCAAGCCCATCGCGACCCTGTACCACTGGGACCTCCCGCAGGCCCTTGAGGACGAGGGTGGCTGGACCAACCGCGCCACGTCATACGCATTCGCTGAGTACGCCCGCATCATGGGCGAGGCACTCGGCGACAAGGTCATCACCTGGACGACGCTCAACGAGCCGTGGTGTTCCGCCTACCTCGGCTACGGCTCAGGCGCGCACGCCCCAGGCCTCACCGACGGCGCGAAGGCCCTCGCCGCTGTGCACCACTTGAACCTCGCGCACGGCCTCGCCGTCACCGCGCTGAAGAAGGTCGTCACCAACGACCCCGCCTTCTCGATCACCCTCAACCTGCACGTCATCCGCGGAGAGGGCGAGCAGGCTGCAGAGGCCGTGCGCCAGATCGACGGACTCGCCAACCGCGTCTTCCTCGGCCCGCTGTTGCACGGCGCATACCCTGAGGACGTCTTCGTTGACACAGCGGATGTCACGGATTGGGCGTTCATCCTCCCCGGCGACCTCGAGCTGATCCACCAGCCGCTCGACCTGCTCGGCGTGAACTACTACTCCACCACCCTCGTTCGGATCTGGGACGGCGTCAGCCCCCAAGCCAACAACGACGGCCACAAGGACATGGGCGGATCACCGTGGCCGGGCGCCGACCGCGTCGAGTTCATCGCGCAGGCCGGCCCGTACACCGAGATGGGCTGGAACATCGAGCCGGCCGGCCTCGAAGAGCTGCTGGTGGCGTTGCACGAGGAGTTCCCGACCCTGCCTCTGATGATCACAGAGAACGGCGCATCCTTCGCTGATGTCGTCACCTCTGAGACCGCAGAGTCCGGCGAGACGATCTCCGTTGTGCACGACGAGCAGCGCACCGACTACCTGCAGCGCCACTTCACCGCCGCTCACCGGGCCATGGCCCGCGGCGTCGACCTGCGCGGCTACCAGGTGTGGTCGCTGATGGACAACTTCGAGTGGGGCTACGGCTACTCGAAGCGGTTCGGCATCGTCTACATCGACTTCGAAACGCAGGAGCGCATCATCAAGGACAGCGCCAAGTGGTACTCGAAGGTCATCGCCACCCGCACCATCCAGCCGCTTAGCTAACGAGAGCGACACCAACAAGGCCGGGCCCCACCGAATCATTCGGTGGGGCCCGGCCTTGTTGTGTTAGCGGATGCCGCCCTGCAGGGTTCCCCACGACTGGGATGCACCGGCCGCGTTCCGCTGCTGCGGAACATTCCACGGGTTGTCATCGCGCAGCGGAATCGGCAGCAGTTCCTGCGGAACGCTCTGGTAGGCGACTGGACGCAGGAATCGGCCGATGGCCGCGCTCCCCACAGAGGTGCCGCTGTCGTTGCTGGTGGCCGGCCACGGCCCGCCATGCTGCTGCGCCGGCGTGACGGCGACGCCAGTTGGCCAGCCGCCCAGCAGTACACGTCCGGCGTTCTGGGCGATCCAATCGATAATCCCGCGGAGGGCAGCGCTGTCTTCACCGGTGCCGGCGTGCACCGTACCGGTGAGGTTGCCCTCGAACAGCTGGCTCGCCTGCGCCGCGAGCTCTGCAGCGTCGTCGTACTCGACGAGCACTGACAGCGGGCCGAAAGCCTCATCGCCCAGGGTGTCGCGCCCGGCAAGCAGGTCGGTGGACGACACCGACACGATGGTGGGCGTCGCCCAGCCATTGCCGTCGTCGTCGACACGAACTGAACCCAGCACGATGGGCGTGACTCCAGCGGTTCCGAGGATCGCGTCGCGCCTGGCCTGGTAGCCGGCGGTGATCCCAGGGTTCAGCAGGCGGTGTTCTCCCACAGCGACCGCCTTCGCCACCAGAGCATCGGCCAGGTCGTGACCGCTCGGCACGAAGAGGAAGCCCGGCTTGGTGCATAGCTGGCCGGCTGAGCCCGACACGCTCGTGACGTATCCGCCTGCGATGGCGTCGGCATCCTCATCGAGCGCGGCCTGGGTGACGAACACCGGGTTGACGCTGCCGAGTTCACCGTAGAACGGGATGGGGGCTGGGCGTGCCGCAGCGATGTCGGCCAGAATGCGGCCGGCCTTGATCGACCCTGTGAAGCTGGCGGCTGCGATGCGCGCGTCCTGCAGCAGCTGCACGCCCTCTGCCTGGCCGGTGATGAGCTGCAGGATTCCGGCTGGCGCTCCAGCGCCCTCGAGCGCTGCGGCCACGATCTCTGCCGTGCGCGCAGAAAGCAGCGGATGCCCAGGGTGCGCCTTCACGATAACGGGGCACCCAGCGGCGAGGGCAGCGGCCGTGTCTCCGCCGGCGACGGAGAACGCGAACGGGAAGTTGCTGGCGGCGAAGTTCAGCACGGGGCCGACCGGTATGCGGTAGCGGCGGAGGTCTGGACGGGCACCGAGCACGAAGCCGGGGTCTGCATCGTCGATGCGCACATCGAGGTACGACCCGTCGATGACGACCTCGGCGAAGAGCTTCAGCTGCACGGCCGTGCGGCCGACCTCACCGGTGAGGCGCGCAACCGTCAGGCCCGTCTCGTCCTGCGCGATCGCGACGAGCTCGTCGCGGGCCGCGATGAGGGCATCCGCTGCCGCCACCAGGGCAGCTGCACGCACGCTCGGCTCTGTGGCGGCCCAGACGGGCGCCGCAGCCACTGCGCGGTTCGCGATCGCATCGAGCTGCTCTGGGGTGGTGACGGGGGTACTCGTTGCGGTGCTCATGGCACGACGCTCCTTACAGATAGAACGGGGTGAAGCAGAGAAAGAACGGGGTGAAGCTAGAACTGGAATCCGGTGGGGAACGGGTCTGCGGGGTCGAGCAGGTACTGGCCGATGCCGGTCACCCAGGCCCGACCGGTGATGGTGGGGATGACGGCGGGGATACCGGCAACCGTCGTCTCCCGAATCAGGCGTCCGGTGAACGTCGAGCCGATGAATGACTCGTTCACGAAGTCCTGGTCGAGGCCGAGCTCACCGCGAGCCCAGAGCTCTGCCATGCGCGCAGACGTGCCGGTGCCGCACGGTGAGCGGTCGAACCAGCCGGGGTAGATCGCCATTGCATGCCTGGAATACTCCGTCGTCGAGCCCGGAGCGATGAACTCGACATGGTGGCAGTGGTCAAGCCCGTCGATCTCTGGATGCTTCGGCGGGTTCGTGGTGTTGATGGCCTCCATGATGGCCAGGCCGGCGGCGAGGATCTCCTGCTGGTTGGCGCGGTCGAACGGCAGGTTGACCGCATCGAGGTCGACCATGGCGTAGAAGTTGCCGCCGAAGGCGAGGCTGTACTCGATGGGGCCGTAGCCGGGCACATCGACGGTGTCGTCGAGGCGCACGCTGTATGACGGCACGTTCTCCAGCGTGACGGAATCCGCATGGCCATCGCTGACGGCCACCCTGGCGATCACGAGGCCGGCCGGAGTGTCGAGGCGGATGGTGGTGACCGGCTCGACGACCTCGACCATGCCGGTTTCCACCAGCACGGTGGCAACCCCGATGGTGCCGTGCCCGCACATCGGCAGGCAGCCCGACACCTCGATGTACACGACGCCCCAATCGGCATCCGCTCTCGTCGGCGCCTGCAGGATCGCACCGCTCATGGCCGCGTGGCCGCGTGGCTCGTTCATGAGGAACAAGCGGATATCATCCATGTGCTCCATGAAATGGAGGCGCTTCTCGTTCATGGTCGCGCCGGGGATGACCCCGATGCCACCGGTGATGACCCTGGTGGGCATCCCCTCTGTGTGGGAATCAACCGCTGTATACATTCGCGATGAGCGCATGACTATGCGGCGGAATACGCAGCGCGGCGCACAGCCAGGTAGTCGAGCGCCTTCTTCGTGTCTGCACGCACCTGGGCGTCGACGGCCGGGCTCAGCGGTCCGCGCGGCGGACGCGTGGGTCCGCCGTAGCTGCCGCCAGCGAGGTCGATCGAGAGCTTGATGGCCTGCACGAACTCGGTCTTGGAGTCCCAGCGGAACACGGTGACGAGCTGCGTGTAGATCTCGAGGGCCTCAGCGATGCGGCCGTCCTTGACGAGGTTGTAGATCTCGACGGCCTCACGCGGGAACGCGTTCGGGTAGCCGGCGAACCAGCCGGTCGCGCCGGCAACGAGTGACTCGAACAGCAGGTCGTCTGCACCGGCGATGACGTCGATGTCGCAGAGTTCCTTGATCTCCAGCACCCGACGGATGTCGGCGGAGAACTCCTTGACGGCGACAACCTCAGGGATCTCTGCGAGCTTCGCCACGAGGCTCGGGGTCAGGTCGACCTTGGTGTCGTACGGGTTGTTGTACGCCATGATCGGCAGGCCGACCTCTGCCACACGCTGGTAGTGCTCGATGACCTCTGACTCGTTCGCACGGTAGAGGGTCGGCGGCAGCAGCAGCACGCCATCGGCGCCGTCTTCCTTCGCGTACTCAGCCCACTTCTTGGCCTGGTGCCAGCCGACACCGTGCACGCCGGCCACGACGAGACCGCGGCCGTCAACGGCCTCGACGGCAACCTGGACCACCGTGCGGCGTTCCTCGTCGGTCAGCGAGGAGTACTCCCCCAGCGAACCGTTCGGGCCGACGCCACGGCATCCGTTGCTGATCAGCCAGTCGCAGTGCGCGGCGAACTTGTCGTAGTCGACCGCGAGTCCGGCGGGAGCCGACGAGTCTTCCTTGAATGCGAGGGTCGTAGCGACGATGACGCCGCCGAGATCGAATGCCTGCTTAGTCATTGCGGTCCTTTCGTAGGTGCGTGGTGTGATTCGTGAAATTCGTTGGTTGAGCCCGTCGAAACCGGCGATGGAACGTCGTCAGCTGCCAGCTCGCCCAGCCGGATCGGCGCGGCGATCGGGCGACGATCCGTCGTCACGCCATCGGAAAGGCCACCGGTGCGGGTGGCGAGCAGCGCCTCGACGGTTCGCCCGCAGACGCGACCCTGGCAGAGGCCGAGGCCGGCCCTGCTGCTGAGTTTCAGCGCGCGAAGCGAGTGCGACTGGGTGGCGTCGGCCGCGCTGCAGAGCGCCCCATAGCTCACCTCTTCGCAGCGGCACACGATGGTGTCGTGCGTGAGCATCGTCGGCCAGCCGCTCCGAATGCCGTGAGCCGCTTCGATCCGCTGCGCGAAACCGCGGAATGTCGTTCGCTTTCGCGTCGCCTTGGCGAGTGTCGCGTCGGCCGCGGTGCCGCCGGCGGCGACATGTCCGGCGATGCTGCCCTCTGCGAGCGCCAGGTCGACTCCGCCGATGCCGGTGATCTCGCCTGCGGCGAAGACCCCTGGGACGCTGGTCTCCTGGCCTGCGTCGACCTGCACGAAACGCTCAGGGGTGAGCGCGCAGCCGGCGGCGATGGCCAGCTCAAGCCGCGGCGCGAAGCCGTGGCTCACGCAGACGGCGTCAACGGCGATCCGCTTCTCTGTGCCGGGGATCGGCGACCAGTCAGCCGTGACGGATGCCACAGTGACCGCTTCAACCCTGTCGGTGCCGTGCGCGGCGATGACGGCCTTGCCCAGTCGGTACGGGATGCGGTTCTTCAGGTGCCCAGCCACATAGCCGCCGAGCTCTGCGCCCTTGCTCGCCGCGGGGAAGAGCTGCCAGAAACGTGGCAGCCAGCCGCGCACCAGCGCCGGCATCCGGTTGGCTTCGAAGACGCCGAGCACGCGTGACCCCGTTGCCGCCAGTGAGGCTGCGACGGGAAGCAGGAATGGCCCTGCTCCGGCAACGACGACGCGGTCACCCACCGCGAGGCGCTCCCCCTTGGCGAGTGCTTGCGCTGCGCCTCCGGTGAAGACGCCTGGCAGGTCCCAGCCGGGGAACGGCAGCGTGCGGTCGTGCGCGCCCGTTGCCAGCACGATCGCGTCCGGGTGCAGCACGAGCCGGTCGCGCCCGACGCCGTCTGGTTCGCCGATGACGACGTGCACTGTGCCGGCGGCGTTGTCCCTCAGCTCGATGGCCCAGACCAGCGCTGAGGTGATGATGCGGCATCCGTCGTCGCCCTCGAGCGCGGCAGCCATGGCACGGAATTGTGCCCAGCCGTGGTGCAGGATGCGCTCATTGGCCGCTGGGCGCTGCTCTGGCAGGTGCCGCCAGAACTGGCCGCCCAGCTGGTCTGACGAGTCGAGAATGGTGACGGCTGCCCCGGCCTCGCGGGCGGCGCGAGCTGCGGCGAGACCAGCTGACCCTGCCCCGATCACGAGAACGGTGTTCACTCTGCACCGCCGCCCGGCAGCGCGTCGTGCTGCGTGACGACGACATCACCAGCGGATGCCCGGCGCTGGCACGCACGCACGTCGCGTTGGCCGTTCACCTCGACCACACAGTCGAAGCACACGCCGATGCCGCAGAACACGCCGCGCGGGGCATTGCTCACCGAGGTGCGCCGGAAGCCGAGGATGCCACTGCCGAGGATGACCCCGGCCAGGCTCTGCCCTGCGACGCCGGTGGCCGGCTCACCGTCGATCGTGATCGTCACCGGAGTCGGTGGGGCTGGGCGCACAGGGTCGAGGCCGTTGGGGAAAAGTCGGGGAGCCATCAGGCCACCTCCGTGAGGTGAGGAATCAGGTGGGGTGCCAACGACGGGCGCGACAACGAGAACGGGGTTGCATCGAGTGCGGTGGGCGTGCCGAGCATCAGGTCCCTGATCATGGCTGCCGTCGCCAGGCTGAGTCCGATGCCGGCGCCTTCGTGGCCCGTCGCGTGCCAGAGTCCTGGCAGCCGCGGGTCTTCGCCGATGACGGGCAGGTGGTCTGGCATGAACGGGCGGAAGCCGCCGTAACTGCGCATGATCGCCGCGTCTGCGAGGAACGGGAACAGGCGCATGGCCTTGGTCGCTATCTCGTGCAGGGCCTCGACCTGCAAACGGGAGTCGAAGCCGACCTGCTGCCTCGACGAACCGATCAACACGGTGCCGGCTCCGGTGGACTCGACAACGCTGGAGGTCTGCAGGGCGCTGTCATCCGACCCGACCGCGCCCACATAGTCGGCGTCGTAGACCTTGTGGAAGATGCGATGGCGCATCCGGCTCGTCACCAGCACCTCGCCCCTGCGAGGTCGAACCGGGAGGTGCACACCGAGGAGCGCTGCGACTTCGGCCGACCACGGACCGGCAGCAACGACGACCCGCGGTGCACGGAGCGCGCCCTCTGGGGTGATCACGCCGACGAGCGCACCCGCAGAATCGAGCAGCGGACCGAGCACGGGGGTGTTCTCCAACACACGGGCGCCGTAGAGCCTGGCGGAGGCCATGAGCGCGTCCGTCGCGATCGTCGGCTGCACCTGCGCGTCTTCCGGGTAGTGCACGGCCGCCTGGATCCAGGGCGCGATGTCGGGTTCGAGCACCCTGGCCTCGTCGGTGCTGATGACGCGGGCGTCAACCCCTGCGCCCAGCTGGCGGGCGGCGAACGCCAGCAACGGCGCGGCACCTTCCGGCGTTGTCGCGACGACGAGGCCGCCCTTTGGGTCGTATTCGACAGACGGGAATGACTCGCCGAGCTGCTCGCGGAGGTCGATGGCCGCCTGCTTCCACAGCGTTGCGGTGTACTGCGCGAGGGCGAGCTCGTGGCCTGCGCCCTTGTCGGAGACCAACAGATTTCCCTCGCACGCCGATGACGTGCCGCCGGCCACCGTGCCGCGATCGATGACCGTCACGCTCAATCCCGCAGCGGACAGCGTGCGCGCGCAGGCGGCACCGATGATGCCGGCGCCGACGATGATCACATCCTGTGCCATGCCCAGCCTGTTGTTTCCATCACGGTCGCTCTCCACCTGTTCTCGCAACGAGTTCGGTGAGCCGGGTGAACACCCGATCAGACCCGATGCCATCGTGTTCGTATTCATTGGTCACCCACGCTTGGGTGTTTCCGACGTTGGCTGACGTCTCCAGCTGCAGGTGCGAGTCGACATACATGTCGTCGTAGTAGACGGCCGCGGCGACCGGCACCTCATTGGCTGCGAGCGCGTCACGGTCGTACAGCGCACTCCAGTCGGTCTGCGCCGCCATCAGTTCCACCGCGCCACGGAACGGCCGCAGCGCGCGAATCTCTTCGAACATCCACGGGTACATCATTTCTCCGGTGAACAGCAGCGGCCGTGCTGATTCAGCGAATTGCGGATGGCGAGCACGCTCGCGCTCTGCCGCCCAGTTCGTCGCACCCGTGGTGTCTGCGGCGTAAATGCTCTCCTGCATGACGGCGAAGAGCGGGTTGTCAGCGTAGGAGGTGCGGGCCTGCACCTGGCTGAGGAATGTCTCGCTCAATCGGTCGTTGCCGGTGGCGAATGCCTCGTCGACCAACCAGTGCATGCGCTCGAATCCGGGCTTCATGCCGAAGTCGATGCCGAGGCTCTGGAAGCGTCGTACCGTCAGGGTGTCGCCGTCTGGCAGCACGACGTCGCCCGCCGCGAGCAGGTCAGCGATGCGGCCGACCTGTTCTTCGTCGTGCGGGAAGCGGGCGTAGAACTCGCGGTTCTTACCCTCCGTGCGCGGGTATGTGCGCCGGTAGACCTCGCTGGCGTCTGGGCGCACACTGGCCAGGCCGCCCGTGACGTAGCAGGCGCGAAGCCCCTCAGGTGCGAATGACAGGTAGCTGAGCGTGAGGAATCCGCCGTAGCTCTGGCCGAGGGTTGCCCACGGCTTTCCACCGAACACGGTGCGGCGCAGGAACTCGGCGTCCTTCACGATGGAGTCTGCCCTGAAGTGTCCGAGGTATGCGGCCGCGGCTGCATCGTCATCGAATGACGCGATGACCTGGCCGTCGATGCGCGAGCTGCGGCCTGTGCCGCGCTGGTCGAGCAGCACGACGCGGTGAGTCGCGAGGGCGTGCCCGAGCCATCCGCTCGGCTCGGTGGGCCGTGGACCCTTGCCGCCTGGGCCGCCCTGCAGGAACACCAGGTATGGCAGGTCGTCCGCGCGGCGCACCGGGTCGACGATCTCGCGCGCGAACACGGTGATGCGCCGGGTCTCTGTGTCGTCGAACCAGTTGAGGGGCACCTCGACGTCGTGGTCGGTGATGCTCATACCGGGCACCGTGTAACTGGCGGTGATCATGCCAGGACTCCTTCTGTTCACACTGCGTGATCAAGACCCTATGGTGATAGGTGACATATTACAATCCTGCACAACCCCTGCTGCGCGTGGCTTCGCGGCCACGGGCGTGCGCCTAACTGATTTCTGGCGTGCCGGCCCACCAGCCGACAACGTGGCCGAGGTGCAGCACGACGAGCTCTTCCAGGCCCGCACCGTCGCCCTTTTCGAGCAGATCGAGCATGAGGTGGTGCTCGTGCGCCGAGTCACGCAGCTTGCTGCTGTGAGTCATGCGGGCCAGGTTCACCATGCGGGTCTGCTGGCGCAGTTCCCGCACCATGTCGACCAGATGCGTGTTGCCATAGAGCTCAAGGAGCCCGAGGTGGAAGTCGCGGTCGCGCTCCACGAAACCGGTGAGGTTCGCGGTGTCGGCGTGTGTGCTGATCTCGTCGGCAATGGCACGCCATTTCGGCAAGGTCTCAACAGGGAAGTTCGCGGCGAGAGCGCGCATTGCAGGCGCCTCAAGTAGTTGTCGAAGTTCGAGGATCTCCTTGAGGTCCTGCTCACTGACATCGGTGACCCTGAAGCCCTTATTGCGTACAGACACCACGAAGCCGCGCTGCTCGAGGTCAAGCATGGCTTCGCGCACCGGCGTGGCCGACACCTCGAACTGGGCGGCAAGGGTGGGAACGGAGACAAGCGTGCCCGGCGCCAGCTCGCCAGAGATTATTGCGGCGGAGAGTGATTCGCCGATGCGATCGCGCAAGCTCGCCAACTGCTCCACCTTGTGGATCGCTGAGACGGTCATCGTGTACTCACTCTCGTAAACGCGGTTTCGTGCTGTTGCCGGCCGCGCGCCCGGTGAACCATATCGAATGGTAGCCGACGGCGTGATCCGTTAACGAGCGAAGGACCGCGTGAGTACTCACACGGTCCTTCGGGCGCACTCCCTCAGGAGTGGCAATCAATGGCTAGACGTTCTTCCGTCCGGAGATTGAGCGCATCAAGAATACGATGACTGCGATGACGGCCAGAACGATTCCGACCCACAGCAGGAAATTCAACGACTGCACGAATCCACCAGTGATGAGGAGGAGGACAGCAACGATTACAACAATGATCAGCAGGAGATTCAAGGGGTGACTCTTCTCTGTTCTTTTTCGCGGAGACGATCTCCGGCCTGATAGCTTACCCCCAAATAGGGGTGACGTGGTAGAAAATCATGAACCCGGGCGTGTCGCGCCTCCCGAAGAAGGGCTGATCACGTCAATAACGGAGCCCTCACCATACGCCGGACGAGCCGCGCCGGTGACTGTCGAGCAAGTGGGTGTCGACGATCCCTGTCGCTTCCATGAGTGCGAACATCGTGGTCGGGCCGACGAAGGCGAAGCCCTTCTTTTTCAGCGCCTTAGACAGTGCGATCGATTCCGCAGATTGCGTGGGAACCTCCGCGTGCGACCGCGGCTGCGGGGTCTCTGACGGACGGAACGACCAGATGAAGTCGACGAGGCCGCCGTCCTCCCGCAGCGCGACAGTGGCCCGCGCATTGGTGATCGTGGCGAGCACCTTGAGCCGGTTGCGCACGATGCCGGCATCCGCCATCAAGCGTTCGTAGTCGGCATCCGTGTAGGCGGCGATGCGGTCTGGATCGAAGTTGTCGAAGGCGGCCCGAAAGGCCGGGCGCTTCTTCAGGATGGTCGCCCACGACAGCCCGGACTGAAAGGCCTCGAGGCTGAGCCGCTCAAAGAGGCCGTGCTCATCGCGCACCGGCATGCCCCATTCGGTGTCGTAGTACTCGCGCATCAGCGGATCGGTGGCCGCCCAGGTCGGCCTGGCCAGCCCGTCAGCGCCATGCACGACAGCGCCATGCACGACAGCTGTCACGATTTCGCTCACCGCAGGTTCTCCTTGCTCATCGAAAGGTGCATTACACGGATGCCGCCTCAAGCGTAAGCAATATGCGCTTGGCTTCCGTACCTCCCGCATAGTTGCCGAACGATCCGTCTGAACGCACAACGCGATGGCACGGCACGATGAGGGGCAGCGGGTTCGTGGCGCACGCGGTTCCGACGGCGCGCACTGCATTCGGACGCCCCGTCGCGCGCGCAACCTCTGTGTAGCTCTCCGTGTGGCCGTAGCGGATGTCGGGCAGATGCTCGATCACGCTGCGTCGGAATCCGGCCGTCAGCCGCAGATCGAGCGGCAGGTCGAAGGTGCGGCGCGTGCCGGCGAAGTACTCGTCGAGTTCGCGAGCGAGCGCGTCGAGCCTGGCCGGCGCGCGCAGGATCCGCGGGCTGATCCGCGTGCCGAGAGTCTCGAGCACCGCATCGTGGTCTTCACGATCGAACGCCACCCGCACAACGCCCTGGTCGGTTGCCGCGAGCAGCATGAGACCGACAGGCGTATCGAGGGTGCGGTATGCGACGTCCAGGTCGCCGCGCTCGGCGGCAGTGAGCCCGAGTGCGGCATGCAACCGGTCGAGGTCGCTCTGCGCGACAGCACTGGCCGGCGCGAGCAGCGCAGCGATCTCTGTGTCGTCAATGTCAGTGTCGTCAATGTCAGTCATCCGACTAGTCCTTTCACGCGCAGCCGCACTCGCAGTGACGAGATGCCGTCCGCTGCTGCGCGACGGGCGGCATCCGTTGTGCCACCGAGGATTTCGGCAACATCGCGATGCGGGAGCCCGACGATGTAGTGGTAGGTCACGGCCTGCCGTTGCTTGGCGGGAAGCGTGCCGATGGCCGCCCAGAGGTCGAGGTCGCGGCCGTCTGGAATACCGAGTCGAGACTCCCCTTCCGGCAGCCGGTCGACCGGGATCGGCGTGCGGCCCCGCAGCCGAATGATGTCGATGGCCTTTCGGTGGGCAATAGTGACGAGCCAGGCTTCGACGTTCGCGCCTTCGCTGAGTTCCGGGTATGCCCTGAGGGCCGCGAGGAAGGTCTCCGACCAGGCATCATCGGCGTCGACGGCGCCAACGACCGCGCGACAGACACGCAGAACCGTGGCCCCGTGCTCGGCGACGACCTGCTCGAATGGTTTCATGGCCTCAGATTTCGAAGGCTCAAAAGAGCCGGTCGACGCCGGCCTCTGCCGGTTCTTCGAGGCCGAGGAGGTACCGTTTGCGGTCAAGGCCACCCGCGTAGCCGGTGAGGCTGCCGTCGGCTCCGACCACACGGTGGCACGGCACGATGATGCTGAGCGGATTCTTGCCGTTGGCCGTTCCGACCGCGCGAGCAAGATTCCGATCGCCGAGCAGCGTGGCCAGCTGCCCGTATGAGCGGGTCTGCCCGTACGGAATCTCCCGCAGCAGCGCCCACACCTTCAATTGGAATCCGTCACCAACCGGCGCCAGGGTGAGATCGAACGTGGTGCGGTCGCCCGCGAAATATTCGGCAAGCTGCGTGACGGCATCCGTAAAGGCCTCATCATCACGAAGCCCGAACGCCTCGGCCTCAGGTCGACGCTTGTGCTCAGCGAAATACACGGCAGAAAGGCCTGCGGATCGGCCAACGAGCGTCAACTCGCCCACCGGGGAGTCGATGATGCGATAGCGGATGCCTGCATCACGAGCGAGGTCCGCACTGCTTTCGATGCTCATCACGAGTTCCATCCTGTCGTTCCTATTCTGTCGAATCGGTGCCTCTATGGGGTAGACGTAGCCCAGTATCCAAACGTGAGATCGCTATTCCATTCCGCAGCCGCGGCGTAGCGTGACAACCGGATACGTGACAGCCGGAGGTAAGTGACATGGAAGCCCACGTTGGTGACCGAATCATCATTAGAGGCAAGACAGTCGAGACCCCTGATCGGCACGGCTCGATCATCGAGGTGCGCGGGCAGGATGGCAATCCGCCCTATCTCGTGCGGTTCGAGAATGGCCACGAGATCGTGGTGTTTCCCGGCACTGACTTTGTGGTGGAGCATCCCCACGACTGAGCCTGCCCGGCCAAGCGCAGTGTTTGCAAGAATGAGGGCATGAACCACGGCACGCCTGCGAACCCGCCCCTCCTGGTGCGAGACCGCCGCACCTCGGATGCAGGAACTCTCGTTCCTGCCCTCGCAGAGGTGCACCGCCTCGATGGCTATCCCATCATGGAGAGGCACGTCAACGCCCAGTGGCTCTTCGACGGAGACGTCGAGCAGGCGTGGGTCGCTGAAGTCGAGGGAACGTGCGTTGCACATGTGTCGCTCGTTCGAGCGTTTCGTGCACCTGGGCTCGCTGACGCGCTCGAATTGGATGCGCCATCGGTTCTGGGGCTCACCCGACTGTTCGTCGTACCCGCAGGCCGAGGCCTGGGCGCCGCGTCCGCGCTCATCGCGCGAGCAGAGGCCTACGCCACCGAGTCAGGCGCATCGCTGGCGCTCGAGGTCGTCGACCACAATCAGGATGCCGTCACCTTGTACGAGCGACGGGGATGGAAACGGATCCACTCCTACGAGTCTTCGTGGTTTGGTGTGGACGGGCCGCATCCAATCTCCCACGTCTACCTCGCGCCACTACTCACTCAGGATGCGCTGGAACAGTAAGTGGTCCTGCCAGCTGCCGGCGATTTTGAGATAGTTTCTGGCCACGCCAATGGGCTCGAATCCGGCCTTCTGCAACACGCGCTGCGAGGCGACGTTGTGCAGCAGGGTGCCGGCTTCGAGGCGATGCAGGCCGAGAACGTCCCTGCTGTGCGCGACGAGGTGGTCGAGGGCTGCGGATGCGAGGCCAGCTCCAGCGTGTTCCTTGTCAACCCAGTAGCCGACGCTGGCGCTCTGGAAGGGTCCGCGCACGATTCCTGAGAGCGTCATCCGGCCGATGATGGTGTTGCCGTGCACCATGACGAGCGGATACCCGGCTCCAGCTCCCAGCTGCGCGATCTGGTTCGCCAGGATCTGACCTTGTTCGGTCGACTCGAAGAACGACTCCGCGCGTTCCGGTTCCCACGGCGCGAGGTGTTCCCGGTTGCGTCGATACGCATCGCGAATCGACTCCAGGTCGCGGGCCGTGACCAATCGAATCGTCACATCGTCTGACAGCAGAACGGGATAGGGCATCCATCGATGCTAGCCAACAGAGGGTGGACCGGCATGAAGAAGGCCCCGATTCCGGATCGAATCGGGGCCTTGATCATGTCTTCACTACGCCAGCACGCTTTTCGCCAAGCGGTGAATCGTGACGGCACCAACGGCGGCAAACGGATGCAGCGGGTCAGGCTCGCCAGACCCGGTCGGTCCGCCCAGACGGGAATGCCCGACCGCGCTCATCACCGCGTATGCGTCGCCCTTGCTCCAGCCGTTGTCATTGACGAGGAACGAGAACATGTCCTCGTACCCGCGCTGGATGCTTGTCTGCACTGGATCGCCGAGCCCGACGAAGATCCACTCGTCTGCGGTCTCCACACGCGGTGCACGCAGTGCCATCCCGCGCACGAGGTCGATGCTGACGACGGCAATGCCTTCGGCTTCGATCGCCACGAAGGACGATTCGCCCTCCGCCATGATCGCGTGGATGTCGCCGATCGAGAGGTACGCACCCTCGACCATAACCGGCAGATACACGGTCGATCCCGGCCGGCACTCGGTGACATCCATGTTGCCGCCCTGCGGAGTCGACGGCATGATCGTCGAGTTCGACCCCTCTGCCGGAGCCGTGCCGATGCATCCGATCATCGGGCGCGGTTCGAAGACATGCCGATCTGTCACGTGCACGCCAGCGTCGTCGATCGGCACCTTGCGGGTGAAGACGTCGTCACCCATCAGGTGCTGCAACGCGCCGGAGCCAGGCAGGCTCACCGACCAGCCGTGCTCCTTCAACCGAATCTCGTGAATGGTCACGGCGAGGGCGTCGCCGGGCAGCGCCCCCTCGACGTAGACGGGTCCGGTCACCGGGTTGATGCCCGCGGTGACCTGTGCGAGGTCCTTCAGCTCGTGCAGCTGCGCGTAGACGGCATCGCTCGTTTCGAAGCCGATGCGCTCTCCCGTGCCTGGCGTGATGCGAATGGCCGGCTCCACATCTGCGGAGAAGCCGAACTTGCCGTGCGACTTGTCGAGAAAGTGATCCATGGGTTACAGCCCCCCGCGTTCGCCCGTTGCCGGAACCTCGAGTGACTCGGCTTCGCCGGCAAGATCGGTCTTGCGGCCAGTGACCCGGTAGTAGAAGAAGACCCCTGCACCGAGAATCAGCCAGACGATACCGCCGAGCTTTGCCTCGATGCTCGCGTTCAGCAGCACATAGCCGATGATCAAGAAACCGATGATCGGCATGACGAGGTGCAGGAGGAAGTTGCGTGACTTCTTGCGCACGATGTAGAACACGATCACCGAGAGGTGAAGCATCATGAAGCCGAACAGCGCACCGAAGTTCACGAGCGACGAGATCAGGTCGATCTGGCCCACGAAGAACAGCACGAGCACGGCCGAGAGCGCTGAGACAAGCAGCACGGCGTTGCGGGGCACCTGGCGTCCGCTGATCTTGCTCAGGAACTTCGGCAGCTGACGGTCGCGGCTCATCGAGAACAGCAGGCGCGATGTTGCGGCCTGGGCGGCCATGGCGTTGGCGATACCGACGGCCAGCACATTGACCACGAAGAACGCGTTCATCCAGCCGGTGTTCGAGGCAGCCTGCACGATGGTGAAGAAGGCGTTGCCCACTTCGTCGTCACCGAACGACTCACGCCCACCGGCGAGCGCTGCCGCGAGCCAGGTCTGCAGGATGAAGCAGAATGCGACGATCACGAGGGCAATGATCATTGCCTTGCCGGCCGAGTTGCGGCTACCGGTCGATTCTTCGGCCATGGTCGAGATGCCGTCGAACCCGAGGAAGCTGAGCACTGCAATCGACAGAGCGGATGCGATCAGTGGCCCTGTCATCTTGCTCGGGTCCCAGATCGGGTCGATCGTCAGCTCAGCGCCCGGGATGGTTCCACTGTTGAGTGCGGTGACGGCGATGACCACGAAGATCAGGATGAATGCGAGCTCAACGACGAGGAAGATGCGGTTCATGCGCTTGATCGAGCTGATTCCGAGCAGGTTGATCGTGGTGTTGATCGCCACGAAGACCAGCGCCCAGACCCAGCGAGGGGTGTCAGGGAAGATTCCGACCATCGACTCGGCCGCGAAGACGTAGAGCAGCGTCGGCACCAGCAGGTAGTCGAGCAGAATTGCCCAGCCAGCGAAGAATCCGGCCGTTGGATGGATGCCCTTTCCGACGTAGGAGAACACCGAGCCGGCCAACGGAATCGACTTCGACATTTGCTGGTAGGCGACAGCGGTGAAGATCATCGCGATGAGGCCGATCAGGTAGACCAACGGAACCATGCCATCGGCCGCGTTGTAGACGACGCCGAAGATTGCCCACGGCGCGATCGGCACCATGAAGATCAGGCCGTAGATCAGCAGGTCCATGGTTGAGAGCGAACGCTTCAGCTCTTGTTTGTAGCCAGCTGCCTCGAGCTGTTGCTGTGGGGTAAGCACAGTGGATCCGGTTTTCAATGTTGACACGGTGGTGTCCTTTCGACGGCGGGTGGGTGTGGTGCGGTCAGGACCTGTGGAGGGGGTCGTGACTGGCGAGGAATTCGCCGATGACGCGGCGGAACGCGTCGGGATGCTCCAGGTGTGCGCAATGGCTGGCGTCGGGGAAGACGTGGCTGGTCGCGCCACTGATTCCGTCAACAAAGGGTTGCCACGTCAGAGGGGTCGCCTCGTCGTGTTCACCCGCCACGACGAGCGTCGGGGTGTCGATGGCCCCGAGCCGGTCGATGATGGTCCAGGAGCGCATGCTCCCGATCACATGGAACTCATTGGGGCCGTTCATGGTGTGGTACACCGTGGGTTCGGCCTCCATTTGGTCGACACTCTCCTGATAGTCAGTCGGTGTCGGGGTGAGCATGCAAACGTGCCGTTGGTAGAAGACGTCGGCGGCGCTCAAGTATTCGGGGTCGAAAATGGTGCCAGCCTGCTCGTGTCGGTCGAGCGCATCCTGCACGTCGGCCGGCAACTGAGCGCGCAGTCCTGCCGCGGCTTCGCTCCAGAGCTGCATGGATGCAGGCGAATTGCAGATCATGAGGCCACGAAGACCTGCGGGTTGCCTGGTCGCAATCTCGGCGGCGAGCATGCCACCCCACGATTGGCCAAGCAGGTGGTATTCGGTCAGTCCCAGGTGCTCGACTAGGTTCATGAACTCATCGACGAACAGCTGCGGATTCCAGAACTCCGCCGGTGCGTCTGGCAGATGGGTGCTGTTGCCACAGCCCAACTGGTCGTAGTGGATGACCGTGCGTCCGGCATCCGCCAACTCAGCGATGTTGCGCACGTAGTTGTGCCCGATGCCCGGCCCTCCGTGCAGCACGATGAGCGGAATCGCGCCCGGCTGCGGCGCCTCTGGCGACGCAATGCGAACCCAGGTCTCCCACTCACGAAACGGGATGGTCTCGGTAGCCACGTGGTGCACTTCAGGTCCTTTTCTCGATGGGTACGACAGCAACGTGCCCAGGTCACGGCGAACGCTCAGCCGGCGCAGGTGGGTGTGCAATATCATGGCGCATTAATGGTCTTGTGCCAAGACCATTGTTGAGTCTTGACATGGTCGTAACGCGGAAGCCGAAGACGGATGCCGCCAGAATGCACGAGGAATGGGGACTTCGATGGCTGGTGCACTCGGCACGCCGGTGGCCACCCCGTCACAAGCTGACGAAGTCACCGACCGCTTGATCACTGCGATTGCCATCGGCGAATACCTGCCTGGGTCGAAGCTGCCGGCAGAGCGCGACCTGGCCGCGTCCCTGCATGTGGGACGAATGACGGTGCGAGCAGCGCTCGCGCGGCTGGTCGATCACGGCCTGCTCGAGACCCGACTCGGTCGTGGCGGCGGATCGTTCGTGCTTGAGCAGTGGGCAGCCACCTCGAGCGACTCTGTTCAGCGCACCCTGACTGCTCGGTTCGACGCGATGCTTGAGACCCGCGACGCTATCGAACGGCTCCACGGAACTATTGCGCGGGCGGCAGCTGAGAACCACACAAGCGCCGACAACCTCGTTTTACAGCAACGACTCAACGCCTTTCGCGACGCGGATTCCGGCGTGCAGAAGCAGCACGCCGACGAGTTGCTTCACACCGCGATCTTCGACGCCGCACACAACACAACCTTGAAGACGGTGCTCGTCGACCTCGAGGCTGGTCTGAGCATCGTCGCCCCAGCGCATCTCTGGGGCTCAGGGGAAAGCATGCTCACCATGGAACGCCGCGCCCTGCTCGAGCATGTGAACCTGGTCTCTGCGATCTGCGAACGACGCACCGACGACGCGAGCAGGATCGCGCGCGAGCACGCAGGGATCGACCTGGAACTACTCGAATACGCGATGTCGCAAGCCGGGCGAACCCAGTAGGCGTCAAGCAGGCATGAAAAAGGCCCCGATTCCAATGGAATCAGGGCCTTTTTCGAATGTCCGTGTAGCGGGAGCGGGACTTGAACCCGCGACACCACGATTATGAGCCGTGTGCTCTAACCACCTGAGCTACCCCGCCGCAACCTAATCGAAGAGTACTACGACCAAGTCTGAGCCCCCTGTGGGAATCGGACCCACTACCTCTTCCTTACCAAGGAAGTGCTCTACCAATGAGCTAAGGGGGCGCGCATCTCGAAGAGAAGCATGCCGCTTTTGGCAACCGAACTAGATTATCACCCCGGCGGGCCGGTTGCGTACACGAGGTGCCTTATACCCCCCGAACGCCGGGCAGAACCCACGCCGTAAACGACGTTTCCCCCGTAATTACGCGGAAGTTTCCGTCTGAAATCACAATTTCTCCGCTGCCAAATTCTCGCTGCGCATCCGCGATTCCTGCCACTGCGTGCCCCGGTAGCGTCAGTTCACCTCCGGTACGCGCCGCCAGCACGAGAACGGATGCCTCCGCGGCCTCCCGCACGAACAGGAGAAGATCGTCGTCCACATGCAGCCAGCGCATGCCGCCGCCATTCAGCGCCGGCTGGGATCGCCTGAGGGCGATCAGGTCGCTGTACAGGTCGATCACTCGCTCGGTTTCAGGAGCGGATGCCTGATCCCACGGAATCGGGGTCCGCGAGTGTTCGCCGTCAACACCGGTCAAGCCGAACTCGTCGCCAGCGAACACCACAGGGATGCCGGGCAACGTGACCGATAGCCCGAGCGCGACAGGAATCGCTCCCACGAGAGCCCTCGTGCGGAACCGCGGAGTGTCATGAGTGTCGAGCGCGTTCATCGTCGCCAGGCGGGTGCGCCACGGGAAGCCCGCCGCGAACCGCGTGTGCGCCTCGAAGAACTGCCGTCCGGTGAACGTCGGCACCTGGTTCGCGGCGAAGCCGATGCCACCGCCGGCCTGGCTCCCAGGCTCTGACAGCCAGCTCCACAGCGGCCGGGTGAAGTTGGCGTACGTCATCGCCCCGTGCCAGGCGTCGCCCTGGAAGTCGCTCGATGCGTCGTTCGTCGACTCGCCAAGCAGGATCGTGTCTGGATTGATGTCGATCATGGTGCGGCGGATGGTCTGGCGCACCTCGGCATTCAGGTCTTCGTCCTTGAGCCTGCCCGTCATGTTCGCCACGTCGATACGCCAGCCGTCGAAGCTGAACGGCGGCTTCAGCCAGCGGGCAACGACGGAGTCCGGCCCCTCGATGAAGCGGCGGCGCAGCTCTGTCGAGTTCCAGTTGAACTTCGGCAGGCTGGGCACACCGAGCCACGACTCGTAAGCCGTGTGCTCCGCATTCCGCCAGTAATAGAACTCGCTTTCAGGGGCATCCGGTTTGCCGAGGGCAGCGAGGAACCACTCGTGCCGGTCGCCGGAGTGATTCGAGGTGAGGTCGCCGATGATCTTGAACCCTCTGGCATGCGCGGCGTCAACCAGGCGAATGAGCGCCTCGTCACCGCCAAGCAGTGGGTCAACCTCGTCGAAGCTCGAGGCGTCGTAGCGGTGGTTCGACCCGCCTGGGAACACCGGAGTCAGGTAGATCAGCGTGACGCCGAGGCGCTCAAGGTGATCGAGGTGTTCGATCACGCCGTCGAGGTCTCCCCCGTAGAACTGCTGCGAGCGACCAGGCGGCAGCTGGTCAACCTCGTCGCCCCACGCCGCTGGGATAGCCCACTCCGGCAGCTCCCGCTCGTCTGCGGCGATCGAACGCCCGAACCTGTCCGGGAAGATCTGGTACATGACGCTGGATGCGGCCCAGTCAGGCGCAGCCGGGTACGCGAGCAGCTTGAAGTCCTCAGAATCGAGGGTTTCGACAGCATGCAGGCCCGTCGCGTTCAACCAGAACTGCCGACCGTCGGCCATCGCCAGGTGGAACCGGTAGCCGTGCACCGGGTTCTCCACCTCGACGGATGCCTCCCACCAGTCCCAACCATGGCCCGCACCGTCAGCAGCAGCTACAACGGATGCCGGCGCGAACCTCGGCTCCCGATTCGGGTTCGACCTGGTGTGCACCGAGGCCACATCGCCGAAGCTGGCGGGTACTCGCACGCGCACCTGCACGACGTCGCCGAGCTCCGGCTCCTGAGTGGACACATACAGCGGGGATCCGTCGTGGTGCGGAAGCAGCGTCATGACTCGAACTTACTTGACCGGCGCTACTTGACGGAGCCGGCCGTCAGGCCGCCGACAATGTACTTCTGCAGGAACAGGAACAGTGCCATCACCGGCAGCGCGGCAAGCACGGCGCCGGCGGAGAAGGCGCTCCAGTCGGCGTAGTTCGGGTTCGACACCAGCTTGTAGAGGCCGACGGCGAGCGTCTGCTTCTCCGGGTCGATGAGGAGCACGCTGGCCACCACGAACTCGTTCACCGTCGAGATGAATGAGAGCAGGGCCACCACGGAGAGGATCGGGCCGACCAACCGCAGAATGATGGTGAAGAAGATCCGGGCGTGCCCTGCCCCGTCAATCTTCGCCGCCTCATCAATCGACGACGGCACTGTGTTGAAGAAGCCGTACATCAGGTAGGTGTTCACGCCGAGCGCCCCACCCATGTAAACCATGATCAGGCCGATGTGGGTATTCAGCCCAATGGCGGGGAAGATGTCGCTGATCGTGCTCATCACCAGGAAGATCGCCACGACGGCCAGCAGCTGCGGAAACATCTGCACCAGCACAATGGTCAACAGCCCTGCACGACGTCCGGTGAAGCGCATGCGCGAAAAGGAATATGCCGCGAGCGCACCGAGGAACACGGTGCCAAGCGCCGTGATGCTGGCAATGAGCAGCGTGTTTCCGAACCAGGCGGCGAAGGGCTGGTCTGGGTTGGTCAGCAGGCGCTCGTAGGCGTCGAAGCCGATCGAGGAGAAGAGCGCGTTCGATCCCGTCAGCGTTCCGGCCGGGTTGAGCGACGCAGAGAGCACGTACAGCAGCGGGAACACGGAGAACACGACCAGGACGGCACCGATGAGGTGGCGCCAGCCTGTCGCCCTAAACCAACGGCTGAAACTGAATGGACGGCGGGTGGAGATGATCTCCCCTGACGCAGTAGTGATGATTGGCATCAGCTGAGCTCCTCCAACGCCTTCGTTTTTCTGAAACTGATGATGGCAATAAGCGCGACGACGATGAAGATGATGATCGAGAACGCACTGGCCAGGCCGTAGTCACGGGTTTGACCCGTGAAGGCGACCTTGTAGACCATCGAGATCAAAATGTCCGTCGATCCGACGTTGACACTGGCCGCCGGGTCACGGGGCCCGCCGCCGGTCAGCATATAGATGAGGTTGAAGTTGTTGAAGTTGAAGGCGAATGACGAGATCAGCAGCGGCGCAACCGTCACGAGCAACAGCGGCAGCTTGATCAGCCTGAACACTGCCCACGGCTTGGCGCCATCGACGGTGGCCGCTTCTTCGAGCTCTTCCGGAATCGACTGCAGCGCACCAGTGCAGACCAGGAACATATAGGGGAAGCCGAGCCACAGGTTCACGACCAGGATGCTGATCTTCGCCAGTGTCGGGTCGGTCAACCAGGGAATCGAGGCACCGCCAAGCAACACCTGGTTGATGAAGCCGAAGCTCTCGCTCAGCATTCCGGCCCAGACCAGTGCGGAGAGGAAGGCAGGGAACGCGTACGGCAGGATCATTGCGATGCGGTAGAACTTGCGTCCTCGCATCCGCTTGTCGTTGAAGACGATGGCCAGGAAGAGGCCGAGGAAGAAGGTCGAGGCGACCGAGATGAGCGCGAAGGCGAACGTCCACAGGGTGACGCCGATCAGCGGGCCGCGGATGCTCTCCTCCGTGAAGGCGCGGGTGAAGTTGTCGAAGCCGACGTTGACCTTCCAGCCAGGCAGCAGCTGCGTGCCGTCCGTCGCGGTGAAGGCGCCATCCCCGGTGTCGGCGTAGACCGTGCCAGTGGTGACATCCGTCATGGTGTCTGCCGTGGCATCGAATTCGAGGGTGGAGCTGTAGACGTACGCGCTGCTGCCGTCTGACGTGCGGAGGGCACCGTCGTTCGGGTCGCTGGAGAACGGCACAGCCATGGCCGTGATCTCGTCGGTGCGCTGCAGCACGGCTGCGAAGTTGAGTGCGGTGTATCCATCGAGGGCGACGGCCTTGCCGCCTTCCATCGTGGCGTTGTCGACGGCGTGAAGGGGCGAGTCAGCGTTGCCGACACTCACGTCTCCGTCTGGGTCGGTCACGAGCAGGTTGAGCTGCCCGGCCTGATCGAGCACGGTGACGGCGTAGGTGGGTGAGTCAGGAACGCGTTCGAGCGCAGAGCCCATAAGAGCAGAGATGGCCTGGCTCTTATCGCCGTTGTGGCCCGTGCTGTAGTTGGTGAAGCCGATGTATGCGGTGTAGCCGATCACGAAGATCTGGAAGATGACGAGGAAGATCACACCGGGCGTCAGATACTTGGCCGGTAGCTTGCGCTTGGAGAAGTAGATCCAGTTCACCAGGGCAGTGACGATGACGACGAGGGCGAGAATCACCCACTCGGCCTTGGCCAACAGGATGAACAGCGCGTAGACGGCGATGGCGTCCACCAGCCCAAGCGACACGATCTTGACCAGCAGGGTCTTGACCCCGACGGATGCCGATTCGGCGATGCTCGAGGCCTGCTTCTGCCGCTTCGTGGGCGGCTTCTCGGGGCCGGCTACGACGGCTTCCTCTTCTATGGTGGCGCTCATTGCTCTTACTTTCGACACGTCGTTGTGGTGCATGGGACAAAGCCCCCGGGGCTGCCGTGTATTCGACGGCCCCGGGGGCTCGGGGTGCTGCTGTTAGCCGATTGCTGCCTGCACGTCGGCGGCCAGCTTCTGCCAGGTGGCAACCGGGTCTGCACCGTTGATGATGGCGGCTTCCGCGATGCCCCAGTACTGCCAGACCTGGCCCATGGCCGGGATGGCCGGCATCGGCACAGCGTTGGCGCCTGCAGCGGCGAACCCGGCGATGAGCGGGTCTTCCGAAGCGGTCTCTGCGGCCGCAGTCAGAGCGGGCAGAACGTTGCCAGACTTGAACAGCGCGAGCTGCACGTCTTCGGTTGCGATGTAGTTGACGAGGAAGTCGTTCGCGGCAACCTTGTTCTTGCTCTGCTCGTTGACGAAGAAGCCCTTCACACCGGCGAACGGCTGCGCCGTCTCAGGCCCTGCGCTCGGGATGGCGTCAACGGCGACGTTGATGCCGGCATCCGTTGCAGCGGCGACGTTCCACGGGCCGGTCAGCCAGAAGGCTGCCTGGCCGGTCGTGAAGGCTTCCTTCGCGATGTCGCCGGTGATCTCCGTGTTGAAGACGCCGGTTCCGGTCTTGCCCTGGCTGCCGAGCCAGGTTGCGAATGAGTCGCCACCGGCGTTGCCGAGTTCGAGGTTGGTGGCGTCATAGCCGCCGTTCGCATCGGTGCCGAAGACGGGTGCTCCGAAGCCGGTCTGGAACGGGTACAGGTGGTACGGGTCGCCCTCTGTGCCCTGCTGCACGATGAACGGGTACGTGACACCGGCGGCAGTGCCCTGCGCGATCATGTCGTCGTAGCTGGTGGGAGCGGTCGGGGCGAGGTCAGCGTTGCGGAGCAGCGCAAGGTTCTCGACGGCGTACGGCAGCTGGTAGACCTTGCCGTCATAGGTGGCCGCGTTGAGGGCGACGGGCAGGAAGTCTGCCGACTTGTCGCCGAGTTCGATGGGAGACACGACGCCGTTGGTGACCAGCTCGCCGAGCCAGTCGTGAGCGCCCATGACCACGTCAGGACCCTTACCGGTTGGCGCCTGCTGGATGAAGTCATCCTTGATCTTCGCGGTGTCCTTCGACACGAGGTCGACCTCTACGCCGGTCTTCTCCTGGTACGCAGCTGCCGCGTCCTTCAACGCATCGACGCGTTCAGCGTCAACCCATACGGTCAGGGTGCTCGAAGCGGATGCGGCGCTGTCGCCAGCACCAGAATCTCCAGCTGAACATCCGACCAGGGCCAGAGAAGCTACGACCATGACTGCACCAGCAGTCAGAAGGCCATTCTTTTTCACCGTCATTGGTGTTGCCTTTCGTGAGAATGCTGGCAAAAATGCAAGCGATTACATGTATAGCTGCTCGTGCGCGGATTGACAACTCAACGTTTATCCATCGAGATCAGTTCGTGATGATCGCCCACGCCGCCAACTGTGCAAACGCTTCCAAAGGCGCCAAATGCCGTAAGGTATCGCTCATGACAGGCAACACAGAGTGGTGGAGAACCGCCGTTATTTATCAGATCTACCCGCGCTCCTTTGCGGACGCCAATGGCGACGGCATGGGCGACCTTGCCGGCATCACCAGCAGGCTGCCAGCACTGAAGCAGCTGGGCATCGACGCAATCTGGCTTTCGCCGTTCTACACGTCGCCTCAGCGTGACGCCGGATACGACGTTGCCGACTACTGCGACGTCGATCCCCTGTTCGGCACCCTCGCCGACTTCGACGTGATGTTGACCCAGGCACATGACCTCGGCATCCGCGTCATCGTCGACCTCGTGCCCAACCACAGCTCGAGCGAACACCCGTGGTTCCAGGCGGCACTCGCTGCTGGGCCCGGCAGTGAAGAGCGCGGACGCTACATGTTCCGCGAAGGCAAGGGCGAGAACGGCGAGCTTCCCCCGAACAACTGGGAATCGGTGTTCGGCGGCCGCGCCTGGACGCGCGTGACCGAGGCCGATGGCACGCCGGGCCAGTGGTATCTGCACCTGTTCGACACGACTCAGCCCGACCTCGACTGGGACAACCCCTGGGTGCGCGAGCAGTTCCGCGACATCCTGAGCTTCTGGCTTGACCGTGGTGTCGATGGCTTCCGCGTCGACGTTGCACACGGCATGATCAAGGCAGCAGGCCTGCCCGACTACTTCCCGCCGGCCGAAGGCGGCAGCATGGGCGGCGGCAGCGCCACCCTCGAACCCGCGATCAGCACCGAGCCGCCGGCTCCTGCTCCCTACTGGGCGCAGGAAGGCGTGCACGAGATCTACCGTGACTGGCGCGAGCTGCTCAACTCGTACCCCGGCGACCGCATCCTGGCCGCAGAGGCCTGGGTCGACCCGCTGTCCCAGGTCGCCAAGTGGGTGCGCCCTGATGAAATGCACCAGGCGTTCAACTTCGCGTACCTCGAGACCCCGTGGAACGCTGCTGCGCTGCACTCGGTGATCGATGCGTCGCTTGAGGCATTCGGCGCGGTCGGCGCCCCAAGCACCTGGGTGCTCTCCAACCACGACGTCGTGCGTCACGCCTCCCGCCTTGCCCTCACCGCAGAGAACCTGCAGGGACACGGCATCGGCCCGAAGACCCCCGGCCTGCCGGACCCGGTCGTCGGACTCCGCCGTGCACGTGCAGCCACGAGCCTCATGCTCGCGCTCCCGGGTTCCAGCTACCTGTACCAGGGCGAGGAGCTCGGCCTGCCAGAGGTCGTCGACCTGCCTGACGAAGCCCGTCAGGACCCGACCTGGTTCCGCACCAACCACGAGCGTTATGGCCGTGACGGATGCCGCGTGCCGATTCCCTGGGAGGCCAACAGCCCCTCATACGGCTTCGGCCCGTCAGACCAGAGCTGGCTGCCGCAGCCCACAGAGTGGGCAGAACTTGCCCGCGACGTTCAGGCCGGCGTCGCAGGCTCCACGCTTGAGCTCTACACGCTCGCGCTGAAGCTGCGCCGCGAGCTGGGCCTGGCGCTCGGCGCCGTCGAGTGGCTTGACGGCTACGGAACGGATGTCGCGGCGTTCCGCAACGGCGACCTGATCGTCATCGCCAACACGGGTTCTGATTCCGTTGAACTGCCGGACGGCGAGATCCTGCTCAGCAGCGAAGCGTTGGCCGGTCGCACGCTGCCCGGTGACACCACCGCCTGGATCCGCGCGTAATCCTCCTCGTTGATTGAGGAACGAGCGCCAGCGAGTGTCTCGAAATCCAGTGGGCCGATCTCTGAACTTCCGGAGATCGGCCCTCGGTGGTTTCGAGACGGCCTGGCGGCCTCCTCAACCAACGACCGGGTCTGGCTGAAACCGATAGCCCATGCCTGATTCGGTGAGCAGGTAGCGCGGTCGGCCAGGGTCCGGTTCGATCTTCTTGCGGAGCTGGGCGATATAGAGCCGCAGGTAGCCGGTGTCTGTGATGTGCTCTGACCCCCAGATTTCGGTGAGCAGGCTCTGCCGGGTGACCAGCTTGCCTGCGTTCCGCACGAGCAGCTCGAGCACCTGCCATTCGGTCGGCGTGAGGCGCACCAGCTCTGCACCGGCAGCGCCGGCAGAACCGGCAGCACCGACCCTGGTGATGCTCTTGGCTGCCAGGTCGATGGAGATGTTCGCAATGGTGACAACCGGCGTCGCCTCCTGGTTCGGCACCCGGCGCGTGAGCGCCCTGATTCGCGCCAGCAGCTCGTCGATGGCGAACGGCTTGGTCACGTAGTCATCGGCGCCGGCGTCGAGCGCATCCACTTTGTCCCCGGCACCCGTGCGGCCAGACACCACCAGGATGGGCGCACGAGTCCAGCCCCTGAGCGCTTCGATCACCTGGATGCCGTTCAGCTGGGGCATGCCGAGGTCGAGCATGAAGAGATCGGGGTTGTGCTCGATGGCCGCGTTGACCGCTTCCGTGCCGTTCGCTGCGGTGATGATGTCGTAGCCGCGCGCTGACAGGGTGATGCGCAGGGCGCGGAGGATCTGCGGGTCGTCGTCGGCTATAAGGATTTTCATGCGGTTTCCTGTCGGTTTTCCTGTCGCTGGGGGTCTTGGCGTTCACCAGCGGGAAGGGTGATGACCATGGTGAGCCCGCCGCCAGGGGTGTCTTCGGTGTCGAGGCTGCCTCCCATCCCCTCTGCGAATCCCTTGGAGAGCGCGAGCCCGAGGCCGAGTCCGGTGAGGTTGTCGGTGTCGCCGAGACGTTGGAATGGCACGAAGACCTCGTCGCGCCGTTCAGCGGCGATGCCGGGGCCATGGTCAATGACGCGAATCTGCACGGTGTTTCCGAAGCTGCTGGTCGAGATGCGCACGCGCGTTCCCTCTGGGGCGAAACGGTGAGCGTTGGCGAGGAGATTCACGACGACCCGCTGCAACAGTCCGGCATCGGCCAGCAGCGCCGGCAGCACGGGGTCGAGGTCGAGTTCGACGTCTCCAGGGCCCAGGCCCAGCTCGTCGAAGGCCGGCAGGATCACGTCTTCCGCGTCGACCGGCGCCAACGAGATCCCCAGCACGCCGGCCTGCAACCGGCTGACATCCAGCAGGTTGGTGACCAGGCTGGACAGGGTGGCAAGACTCTCCTCTGCCGTGGCCAGCAGCTCTGCCCTGTCAACGGGTGACCACGACACCTCTGTGGAGCGGAGCCCGGTGACCGCGGCAGTGGCGGCCGCGAGCGGACGCCTGAGATCGTGGCTGACCGCGGAGAGCAGCGCGCTTCTCACCCGGTCGGTTTCGGCGAGTGGGCCGACCTCCCTCGCCGTCTCGCTGAGGTCTGAATGTTCAAGTGCAGCATCAATCTGTGTGGCGATGACAGCCAGGAGCCGACGTTCGGACGAGGCCAGGTCTGCCCCGTGGAGCTCGAGTATCGCGCGGCTTCCGACGGGGATGGTGCTGAAGGTCTCACCAGCCGGCTCCCCGTCGACGCACAGCACCTGGTCGCCCTTCATGAGGCGCACCCCGGTGAGGTTGAAGGCTTCCCGGGTGCGGCTGACCAGCGCCTGGAGCGCGCCTTGCCCACGGAGCACACTTCCGGCGATCGTGGCGAGCAACTCTGATTCGGCTGCCGCGCGCGACATCGCCCGTGATCGCCGAGCGGCCTGGTCGACGACGTAGCTGACCAGCACTGCGTTGAGGATGTAGAGCACCAGGGCCAGAAGGTGCAGCGGCTTGTCGACGGTGACGGTATAGAGCGGTTCGACAAAGAAGTAGTCGAGGGTGAGGCCGGAGAGCAGCGCGGCGAACAGTGCTGGCCAGATGCCGCCGACAATCGCGACCAGCACAACCAGCAGCTGATAGGCCAGCACATCGCTGGTGATGGAGTCGGTGGTGCGCAGGGTGATCAGCAGCCAGTTCAGCAGCGGTCCGCCGATCAGGGCGATGGCGAGACCATAGACCCGGCGCTTGGTGGTGAGCCCACCGGAGATTCGAGGAAGTGTGAAGCGGCCGCCTGCACCAGCGTGGTTCACAATGTGCACGTCGATGTTGCCTGATTCGCGGATGACGGTGGCGCCGATCCCCGGACCGGTCATGGCCGCCTGCAGCCGACTACGCCGGCTGACCCCAATGACAAGCTGGGTGGCATTCGCCGCCTTCGCGAACTCCACAAGCGAATGCGGAATGTCGTCTCCGATGACCTGGTGGTACGTTCCGCCCAACTTTTCAACCAGGGCCCGTTGGGCGGCCAGCGCCTCCGGATGGGCGGTTCTGAGACCGTCCTGGCTGGTGATGTGCACTGCCAGGAGCTCCCCTCCCGCAGAGCGCGCGGCAATCCGCGCACCACGGCGCAGCAGGGTCTCACCCTCCGGTCCCCCGGTAAGGGTGACAACGACCCGTTCCCGGGCCTCCCAGGTGCTGTCGATGCCCTGCTCTGCCCGATAATTCTTGAGCGCACTGTCGACCTCGTCGGCCAGCCACAGCAACGCCAGTTCACGCAGCGCGGTGAGGTTGCCGAGCCTGAAGTAGTTGGACAGCGCAGCATCGATGCGTTCCGTCGGGTAGACGTGCCCATCGGAGAGACGATCCCGCAAAGCCTGCGGCGCCAGATCGACAACTTCGATCTGGTCGGCAGCGCGCAGCACACCGTCGGGGATCGTTTCGCGCTGTGGGACTCCCGTGATCTGCTGCACGACATCGTTCAATGATTCGATGTGCTGGATATTCACCGTCGACATGACGTTGATGCCGGCAGCAAGCAGCGTCTCGACGTCTTGCCAGCGTTTCTCATTCGGCGATCCAGGAGCGTTGGTGTGAGCGAGCTCATCGACCAGCGCAACCGCCGGGTTTCGCCGCAGGACAGCGTCAAGGTCCATCTCATCCAGCTCAACGCCGCGATGGGAGACGCTGGTGGGTGGCACGATCTCCAGACCGTGCGTCATTGCGATCGTGGCGGCGCGGCCGTGGGTTTCCACGACCGCGACAACCACGTCTTTACCTTCGCCCAGCAGCCGTTTGCCCTCTTCAAGCATGGTGAAGGTCTTTCCGACACCGGGAGCGGCACCGAGCAGCACTCGAAGCCGCCCTCGTTTCATGGCTAGCCCTTCAGCTCGCCGAGTGCGAGGTTGAGCTGCAGCACGTTCACCGTCGGTTCGCCCAGGTACCCGAGGTCACGCGCCTGGGTCTTGCTCTCGACCAGGGCGCGCACCGCATCCGCTGTCAGGCCGCGTGCCGCCGCAACGCGCTCTACCTGAAGCAGCGCGTATGCGGGACTGATGTGCGGGTCGAGCCCTGACGACGACGCGGTCAGTGCATCGGCGGGGATGTCCGCGGGCGCGACCTGGTTGAACTCGGCGATCTGCGCCCGGCGTTCGTCGATGGCTGCAATGAGGTCGGCGTTCTCCGGCCCCCAGTTGCTGCCGCTGGATGCGCCGGCGTCGTAGCCGTCACCGGCCGCTGACGGGCGCGGCTGGAACCATTCAGGCAGCGGGTTGCCGTCGGCATCGGAGAACGACTGCCCGATCAGGGCGGAACCGACAGTTTTGCCGTTCACTTCGACGGTGGAGCCGTTGGCCTGCGCGGGGAAGGCCAGCTGGCCGACCCCGGTGATCGCCAGCGGGTAGACAACGCCGAGGACGGCGGTGAGCACGAGCATGGCGCGGATGGCGACCCCGTAGTGGCGGAAGCCGGTGCGAGGTGAACTCATTTCGTTGTCTTCTTTCTTGGGTGAGGCACGGTTAGAAGCCGGGGATCAAGGTGACGAACAGGTCGATCAGCTTGATTCCGATGAAGGGGGCGATGATGCCGCCGAGGCCGTAGACCAGCAGGTTGCGGCTGAGGATCTTCGAGGCGCTGAGCGGCCGATACTTCACGCCGCGCAGAGACAGCGGGATGAGAGCGACGATGACCACGGCGTTGAAGATGATGGCGGACAGCACGGCCGATGATGGCGAGTGCAGCCCCATCACGTTCAGCACGGCGAGGCCAGGGAACACGCCCATGAACATCGCCGGGATGATGGCGAAGTACTTGGCGATGTCGTTGGCGATCGAGAACGTGGTCAGCGCACCGCGGGTGATAAGCAACTGCTTGCCAATGCGCACGATGTCGATGAGCTTGCTCGGGTCAGAGTCGAGGTCGACCATGTTCCCGGCTTCCTTCGCCGCCGAGGTGCCAGAGTTCATCGCGACACCGACGTCGGCCTGGGCCAGGGCAGGGGCGTCGTTGGTTCCGTCACCGGTCATGGCGACGAGGTGCCCGCCCTCCTGCTCCCGACGGATCAGCGCGAGCTTGTCCTCAGGGGTGGCCTCCGCGAGGAAGTCATCCACCCCGGCTTCAGCGGCGATCGCCTTCGCGGTCAGCGGGTTGTCACCGGTGATCATGACGGTGCGGATGCCCATGGCGCGCAGTTCTGCGAAACGCTCAGACAGCCCTTCCTTCACAACGTCCTTGAGGTGCACAACGCCGAGGATCGTGCCGACGCCCTCCGGGGATTTCACCGCGACGACCAGCGGGGTTCCGCCGTCCTGCGAGATGCGTTCGACGTGCGATTCAAGATCGGCGAGCACTGAGCTTGCGGCCCGCTGCCCTTCTTCGATCCAGGCGATGACGGCAGAGCCTGCACCCTTGCGGATCAGGGTGCCATCTGGCTGGTCAAGGCCGCTCATCCGGGTCTGGGCGGTGAACGGCACGATGTCGCCCACCGCGAATTCGCCCACGTGCACGCCCTGCTCATGGGCAAGGTCAACGATCGACTTGCCCTCTGGGGTGGGGTCCGCAAGGGAGGAGAGCGCTGCGGCCCGCACGAGCTCTGCGTGGCTCACCCCGCCGAGCGGCACAAACTCGGACGCCTGGCGGTTGCCGTACGTGATCGTGCCTGTCTTGTCCAGGAGCAGCGTGGTGACGTCACCGGCCGCCTCGACGGCACGACCTGACATGGCCAGCACGTTGTGCTGCACGAGCCTGTCCATGCCTGCGATGCCGATCGCAGACAGCAGGGCGCCGATGGTGGTCGGGATCAGGCAGACCAGCAGGGCGACAAGCACCGGCAGGCTGACGGTCGCTGCCGAGTACGACGCGATCGGATTCAGGGTCAGGGTGACGATCACGAAGATGATCGACAGGCTGGCCAGCAGGATGTTCAGGGCAATTTCGTTGGGCGTCTTCTGACGAGAGGCCCCTTCGACCAGGGCGATCATCCGGTCGACGAACGTCTCACCAGGCTTGGAGGTGATCCGAACGACGATGCGGTCTGAGAGCACCCTCGTGCCGCCGGTGACGGCGCTGCGGTCGCCGCCCGACTCCCTGATCACCGGCGCTGACTCGCCCGTGATGGCGGATTCGTCGACAGAGGCGATGCCCCAGACGATGTCTCCGTCACCGGGGACGAGTTCGCCGGCCGTGACAACGACAATGTCTCCGAGCGCCAGCTCTGCCGACGACACGTCGTGCAGGCCGGAACGCTCTGCTGCGGCATCCGTGACCTCGTCGTAGTTGCTGACCCGCCAGGCCATCGTGCTCGTGCGGGTCTTCCGCAGGCTGTCTGCCTGTGCCTTCCCGCGGCCCTCCGCGACTGATTCGGCGAGGTTCGCGAAGATCACCGTGAGCCACAGCCAGAGCGCGATGCCCCAGGTGAAGCTGCCGGGAACCGTGCTCCCGCCGGAGGATTCCGCCCCACCGAGGAAGGGTTCTGCGAACGCCAGCACCGTGGTGAAGAGCGCGCCGATCTCGACGATGAACATGACGGGGTTCCGCCACATCAGCCTCGGGTCGAGTTTTCGGAATGCACCTGGCAGGGCGGCGACCAGCTGGTCAAAGCTGAAGGCACCCTTCGAGGTCTTCGTGTCGTGCCCGACGCCGGATTTCTCCGGTGCAGGCAACGTTGGTGTTGTTATGGACATGGTTTACAGCAGCCCTTCCGCCAGGGGACCCAGCGCGAGAACGGGGAAGAAGGTGAGGGCCGTCACAATGACAGTCACACCGATGAGGAGGCCGACGAACTGCGGTCGGTGGGTGGGCAGCGTTCCGCTGGTGGGTGGAATCTTGTCCTGCGCGGCGAGGGAGCCGGCCAGTGCGAGCACGAAGACGATCGGGATGAAGCGCCCGAGCAGCATCGCAACACCCAGTGCGGTGTTGAACCACGGCGTGTTCGCGGTGAGGCCGGCGAACGCGGAGCCGTTGTTATTCGCCGCAGAGGTGAAGGCGTACAACACCTCTGACATGCCGTGGATGCCGGGGTTCCAGATGGACGTCGATTCGACATCCGCTCTGATGGCCGGGATCGCGAACGACAGTGCGGTTCCGACAAGCACGAGGGTCGGCGTCACCAGGATGTAGAGGCTGGCGAGCTTGATCTCCTTCGGGCCGATCTTCTTTCCGAGGTACTCCGGCGTGCGGCCGACGAGCAGTCCGCCGATGAAGACGGCGATGACAGCGAGGATCAGCATGCCGTAGAGACCGGAGCCGACGCCGCCAGGGGCGACTTCGCCGAGCATCATGTTGATCATCGGCATCATGCCGCCGAGCGCGGTGTATGAGTCGTGCATCGAGTTCACTGCACCGGTTGAGGTGAGGGTACTGGTCGACCCGAACAGGGTGGACGCGAAGATCCCGAAGCGCGCCTCCTTGCCTTCCATGGCTCCGCCGGCGAGCTCTGGCGCTGTGCCGGCACCTCTCGCCTCGAAGAAGCTCAGGCAGGCGAGTGAGACGGTGAAGATTGTCGCCATCACGGCGAGGATCGTGTACCCCTGCTTGTGACTGCCGACTATGCGGCCGAAGGTGCGCGGCAGGGCGAACGGAATCATCAGCATCAAAACGTTCTGCAGCAGGCTCGTCCAGGCGTTCGGGTTTTCAAACGGATGCGCTGCGTTGGCGTTGAAGAAGCCACCACCGTTGGTCCCGAGGTTCTTGATCGCTTCCTGCGACGCGACGGGGCCGCCTGGCAGGTTCTGTGTTCCGCCGACGAGCGTGGTGAGTTCTGTGAAGCCGTTGAAGTTCTGGATCCCACCGCTGGCCAGCAGCACGAGCGCGCCGAGCACTGAGATGGGGAGCAGCAGGCGCAGGGTGCCACGCGTGAGGTCGACCCAGAAGTTGCCGATCGTGCCGGACTTTCGCCGGGCGAAGCCACGCACGAGCGTGATTGCGATTGCGATGCCCACTGCGGCAGAGACGAAGTTCTGCACGGCGAGGCCGGCGATCTGCACCGTGTATCCCATCGTCAGTTCAGGGGAATATGACTGCCAGTTGGTGTTGGCGACGAACGACGCTGCGGTGTTGAACGACAGCCCCTCGGGAACGGCCGGCAACCCCAGGGAGTATGGAAGCGCGGCCTGGAAGCGCTGCAGCAGGTAGACGAACACCACTCCGACTGCGGAGAACGCCAGCACACCGCGCAGGTAGGACTGCCAGGTCTGCTCTGCGCGGGCATCCACTCCGATGAGCCGGTAGAAGCCACGCTCGATCGCGAGGTCTTTCGTTGACGTGTAAATGCGCGCCATGTACTCGCCGAGGGGACGGTAGAGCACAGCGAGGATGAGAGCCAGGGTGGCGACTTGGAGGATCGCGAAGAATACGTCCATTTAGAAGCGCTCCGGTTTCACGAGGGCGTATACGAGGTACACCACGGCGGCAACGGCCAGCGCGGCGGCCAGGAGGTCGAAGAAGATCACAGCTTCTCAACCCCCCGCCCGATGACGCCGACAAGCGCGAACACGGCGATGATGCCGAGCACGTAAACAATGTCAAGCACGAAAGACTCCATCTGGAGAGGGATGACGCGACCCGGTCGGGGCGCGCCTGCCGCGGTGGCACGGTGGTACAGCGGCACAGCATCCGATTAGATACCCGTATTCACGGCAGATTCCCGGCCCTAACGATTCCCACACGGCCTTCGCGCAAATCCTCACGGCATCCATACGGCCGGCCCTCGGCGCCTGCGGCACCCCGTTGATTGAGGAGCGAGCGCCAGCGAGCGTCTCGAAATCCGCGAAGACACATGGCACCGACCTGACACCGTGTGAAGACCGTAGGGTTTGGCCAGATACCCGTATGGATGCCGTTCACACACCTCAGACGGCACCTGACCTGGCGTAGACCTGACCCTCATGACCCTCACTTCGCTCATGCCATCGCTGCGTCGCAGCATCCCCGATCCCATCAATATCAACCTGTGGCCAGAGCACACCCAGGTCTCGACGACCGACGTGGTGGTGTCTGGGATTTCGATGCTGCGATTGGTTGAGATCTGCGACTCCCCGTGTATTCACACCGCGGCAGCCGTGATTCCTGGCACCGGCGGGCGCGCATCGTCTGTCGACCAGGCTGCGGTCATCGTCGTCACCGTCACGGCGGTTCTCGGCACCTGCGACGACGACCGAATCGTTCTCGTGGATGCGTGTCTCGATCGGATTCCGGTCGTATGGTGCGAGCTGCGACTCATCGGGCGCCCCTCCACCGCGCACCACGTGCGAGCAACGGTCCTTGCCGATGAAGCCCATGGCGGATGCGTGCCCTGCGAGATGAACGGTGCAGCCAGCCTGCCATCCGACGTCAGGGTCGGAGACCTGCTCGCGATTCCGTGTGCAGCCATGGTGGTGCTGCGTGAGCTCAGGTCGGCGCGAGAACGAGAGGTGGTCGACGCACTGGACGTCGTGAACCAGAGCTGGTTGAGCCGGCTCGGCTAGCCGTACTGGGCACGCAGAAGGGGGCGAGTGGATGCATCCACTCGCCCCCTTCTTTGTCGTTCAGGAGCGTTGCCGTTCAGGCGCCGCGAAAGCGCAGGTCGTGGAGTGCTGCAGGTTCTGCACTGGGGAATGCGATCAGGTCACCGATTGCCAGGTCACGGGGAAGCAGCACAACTGAGGTCGCCTGCGCCGCTATCGGGCGGAGATGCACCCGCTGGGTTCGAGTTGAGCTCCTCCGGCCAATGAGCCGGCATTCACCGAGAATGGGAACGCAACCGTCGAGCTCTGCGTCGACCCAGACGTCACGGCCGTCGCCGGCCGCGTGCGGCAGGATCTCCTGCACCCGCGTGACGACGACAGAGACGAAGCGCGTGTGCGCTGGGCGGACCACACCCACAGCTCCTGTCGCGATCAACGGGGTAGGTGCGGCAGCGGTGCGCACGCACGGCGTGCCCGTCCGTTCTGCGATCTGGGCCATGGAGGCGCCGACGACCCAGACATCCGTCGCGCCCAACACCGTGTACTCCGGCCAGGCTTCCAGGGCAGACAGGTGCAGCGCCAGGTTTCGCATCGATGCGATCGTGTGCATCAGGCTCATCGGATCACCGCCTGCAGTGAGAAAAGGGCAGGTCGGCTTCCTCGTCATCGTCCGGAACGAGAACGAGAACGACCGGCTGACGGGACGCGGCCGGGGCGGACTGGGTGGCGTCTGCCACTGGCGTCGCAGCGCTGTGCATAAGAAATGTCATGGAAAGGGTCTACCTCTCGGGCCGCTCCATCGCGCGCGTGCTAACAAAACCCGTGCACATTCGGTTCGGCAATGCGCCATTTGCTCACACAACGCATGCACGGCTCGTCAACGACGGGCAGCGGGAGTGCATGGATTCCGTTAGGCCCCGGCTGGCGGCGCGTATACGTCACTAGCGTCAGAGCGTGACCACGCAACAACCTCTCCCCGGCGCCGGACAGCCGCGCAACATCTCTCCATTCGCCCGTGAGCTCTTCCGTCGGGCGGTGGAGGGCGAGCACCGGTGGGGGCGCATAGACGTGAGCCCCAGCATCCGCTCTGGGTGGGTGAGCACGCGGCTGAGCGTCTATCCGCCAGGAACGACTGCTGGCGAACGACGTGCGCTGCATTTCCACCGGTCGTGGCCACTGTCAGGGGCATTCTTCACCCTGGCCGTCGCTATGGTTCTCGCCCCATGGCCGCCCGTGCTCGTCGCAACGACTGCGGTCGCACTCTATTGCGCTGGCCTGTGGGCCGCCGCAACGATGACCAGGGACGTGCGTGCCGGCATCCGTTCGATCGCCGTTGCGGAGTTGGCCACGGTCAGGGGAGCCGAAGTCGTCGGCGATGTCGAGCGCCTGCGCGCAACGGTCCGTCAGCTCACCGCGCTCGATACGCTGCTTTCCATCGGCGCGATCGATGCGGTCGACCATGAGGCGCGGCTCACGGCCATTTACGACGCCCTGCCCACAGTGCAAGGTTCGCCAAACACCTAGTTCGTGTTGGCCTTCAGCCAGACCAGCGGGTTGACGTGAACGCCGTTCACTCCGCCGAGGCGAATCTCGAAGTGCAGGTGCGGGCCGGTCGACATGCCCGTTGTGCCCGTCTTGCCGATGATGTCGCCCACCTTGACCAGGTCACCGGTCTCGAACAGCATCGAACCGTGGATCATGTGCGCGTAAACGCTGGTCACGACTTCGCCGTCGATCACATGATCGATCATCATGTGCACGCCGAGGCTGCCGTTGCCGTCCTGCGTGTAGCTCACGACACCGTCTGCGATGGCCTGGATCGGCGCGCCGAGGCCTGGGTTGAAGTCCTGGCCCTGGTGGTTCGATGAACAACCGGCGCAGTCGCGGGAACCGAATTCGTCACCGACGTGCACGCCAACGGAGAACGGCCACTGGATAGTGCCGTTCGGGTTGTTCGTGAACGTGTTCTCAAGGCGAATACCGCTTGCCGCGGCGACTTCGGCGATGCTCTTGGATTCGTAGCCATCGCGTTCCACCGATGCACCGCTCGTCACCGTGCCGCTGGCAGCCACCGACAGGCTCTGCGACGGCTCCGTCTGCGACGACTTCGTGGCTTCAATGGCGGCAGCCTGCACGTCGGCCGACGACAAGAGGGCTTCGGCCGGGATCGAGGTCGACACGGCGATCAGGGCTACGACGGCCATGGCCGCGAACGATGCTCCCTGGGCGGCCAATTTGCGCATGCGGCCCGTTGGGGCGGCAGCGGTGAGTGCTACAGGCTTCGTGCGTTCAGCCGTCGCCCTGTTCCTTACAGAGGTACTGGGGCTCCAGCTGCTCGCCGGACGCTCTGCGTCAGAGACGGAGTGCGATGTGCGAGCGGATGCCTTGGCATCCGACCTCTTGAACGGAGCGAAATTGGCACGCATCGTGGGTGCTGCCGCAGCTGCCTGTGCGCGCTGCTCACGTCTCGAGGTGAACAGCAGCGGAATTTCAGTGGACGTCGTCGTCGACGGCACTTCGTTGTCTTCGGTGCCGTTACCGTGACGCACGACGGGAATAACCATCGTTTGCACCGTAACAGTGGGAACGTCAGCGGCAAAGGGGCCAGTGGGGGCCACTGCGGCCGGCACGATGACCGTCTGAGCGTCGCTGGCTGCCGGCACTGTGTCCGCGGCGGGTGAGGCCTGGGCTGCAGGTGCCGGCACTGCCGGTGCTGCGCCGCGTCGCTCGAGTTCGCGCATTTCGCGACGGGTAAGTGGCATAACCGGCGCTATGGCCACGGTTTCCGTCGGCGCAGGCACTGTCAACGCAGCTTCGACCGGCCGAGATGCCGAAGCATCAGAGGCTGAGGAGTGACGTGACAAAAGGTGAGTGCTCTCGCTAAGTGACGGGATTTAAATGCTCATCTTGGCCAACGCCAAAATAACGAATTGGTAAAAGGCTATCCCGCCAGCCACGAGACTTCAAAGGAAGAGCACGCGTTTGCCCCCAGAAAAGGGGGCGGATCACGCCTTACACTCCAGACCGGTCTCCACGACCAAATACCGCGTCGCCAGTCACTCGCTGGTCAGCGGGGGCAGAAGCCACAGGAGCAGGCGATCAGTCTTCGTCGGTCATGAATTGTGAAAAAAGTTCTGCCAGGAGGGGCTCAACCGTGTCGTAGAGATCAGGTGCCGCCGCGATCGTCAAGCTTTGGCCAGCTTTGGCTCCGTCGAAACCGCCAACGCGAGCGCCCGCTTCCGCCGCGATCAGCGCACCGGCAGCGTGGTCCCACGGGTTCAATCCACGTTCGTAATAGAGGTCCAGCCGGCCGGCTGCCACATTGCACAGGTCGAGAGCTGCTGACCCGATGCGACGGATGTCACGCACCTCGCCGATCAGGCCATGCACCACCTGGGCCTGGCGCTTGCGCCTGGCAGCCGAGTACGAGAATCCGGTGCCGATGAGGGCAAGGTTCAGGGCGACGCCGCTGGTGACTGCCAGCTTCTGGTCGCCGAGGTATGCGCCCTCCCCTGCCGCCGCTGTGAACAGTTCGCCACTGGCCGGGTTGAACACCACACCGGCCAGCGCGCTCCAGGTCTGCGGGTCGGCCTCACCGGCAACGACGGCAATACTCACCGCATAGCTCGGGATGCCGTAGAGGAAGTTCACGGTGCCATCGATCGGGTCTACGACCCACGTCAGTCCTGAGGTGCCGGACGTCGCATCCGATTCCTCGCCGTAGAAACCGTCATCGGGGCGTACCACGGCGATCAACCGACGGATGAGCACCTCTGTCTCGCGGTCTGCGTGCGTCACGATGTCTTCTGGTGCCGACTTGGACGCGGCGACCTCAACGCCCTCCTCGCGCCGGGTGCGTGCAAGCTCCCCAGCGGCGAGCGCGATCGTCGTGGCGAGGCCCAGCAGTTCAGCAGGCGTTGGCAGATCAGCAGGCGTTGGAGTCGACATGCGACCAGCGTACCCTCGCCGATTTTGCCGATCTGGTGCCCTAAGCCGTTCTGGTGCTCTAAGAAATGACAGCGAGCGGAGCTTCGTTGTGCGCGAGCGCCCGGCGAACGTCGACGGCACCCTGATACGACCGCTCATTCAACGTTGCGAGCGGAAGCACATCATCGTCGGAGAAACCGCCTCGCTGCGCCTCACGAATGAGATCCTCCGGCCTGGCCGGGTACTCCATCCCTGACAGGAAGCGGTTCATGCGCCCTGTTACGTTCATCGCCTTCCCCTTCCCTGGTGAGAAAAACCATGCGCTCGGTACAGCCCAACGTTACGCGCGGCATGGCAGGGAATCAACGGATTGACGGGAGCTCACAGTGGCTCAGGAGAAACAGCGAAGGCCCCCTGCGAATCGCTGGGGGCCTTACGTGTATTGGTGGCGAGTGAGGGATTCGAACCCCCGAATGCTGAGCAGTCTGATTTACAGTCAGATCCCTTTGGCCGCTTGGGTAACTCGCCAGTGCGCACCCGACCATATGAAAAATCACCTGACCGAAGACGCTCATCAAGAATACTCATGACTTGGCCCCCACGAGAAATTGAGAGGGCCTTCCGCGCCAAATTGGTTCCAAAATGGCGCGAAAGGGGCGATTTCGTGCTCGGTCGATAAGATCAAGCACACCCCACCCACCACGACGAGGTAACAATGGTTGGCATCGACGAGGTCGCCCGCCGCGCGGGTGTCTCCACTGCAACGGTTTCCCGCGCGCTGAGCGGCAACGGACACGTTTCCCCTCCGACGAAGCTCAAGGTCGAGACGGCTGCCGCCGACCTCGGGTACGTTGTCTCCTCGAATGCGTCGAGCCTGGCATCCGGTCGCATGAAGAACATTGGCGTCGTGGTGCCGTTCCTCAACCGCTGGTTCTTCTCCAGCGTCGTCGAAGGCGCCCAGCAATCGCTGCTGCGCAACGGCTACGACCTCACCCTCTATAACCTCACGGGTGGAGGTGAGGAACGTCGCAGCGTCTTCGAGCATTTCCTGCTGCGACAGCGAGTGGATGCCGTCATCGCCATCTCTCTCGAGCTGACCGAGAGCGAGGTCACGCGCCTGCACGCGCTGAATAAGCCGCTGGTGGGCGTTGGCGGTCCTCTTGAAGGGGTGCGCACCCTCACCATTGACGACATTGCCGTCGCGCGGCTGGCGACCGAGCATCTGCTTGCGCTTGGCCACACCCGCATCGCCCACATCGGCGGTAATAAGGACTACGACCTCGATTTCCATCTCCCGACGAACCGCCGGTTCGGCTACGAGGCTGCGCTGAATGCCGCGGGCATCCCGTTGGCCCCCGAGCTGTTCCAGCCGGCTGACTTCACCATGCGCGGTGGCTACCAGGCGGCCAAGCAACTCCTCGGCACCCCGCACAACCGACCGACGGCGATCTTCGCTGCATCGGATGAGATGGCGATGGGCACCATCCTTGCTGCCCGTGACCTCGGCCTGATCGTTCCGCGAGATGTGTCCGTCATCGGCGTCGACGACCACGACCTCGCCGACTTCTTCGGGCTGAGCACGATCGCCCAGTTCCCCAAGGGCCAGGGCCAGAAGGCCGTGGAGATCCTGATGGACCAGCTGCACCCTGGCCAGCACGACCAGTCGGGGTTGAGCACCCCAATGCCGTTTGAACTGATCGTGCGCTCCAGTACAGCCAGCCCCGCCTCGCACTGAACCTCGCACTGAACCTCGCACTGAACAGTCCGGCCCGTTCCGCCACACCAGACGCCGTCAGCGTGCGTACTCGGTAACATGGCAGGTATGGCAGATTCAACGTTCGACATCGTCAGCAAAGTCGACCAGATGGAGGCCGACAACGCCCTCCACCAGGCTCAGAAAGAGGTCGCTCAGCGCTACGACTTCAAAAACGTCGGAGCCTCGATTGAGCAGAGCGGCGACAAGGTGCTTATGAAGGCCACCAGCGAGGAGCGCGTCAAGGCGATCCTCGAGGTCTACGAAGCCAAGCTCATCAAGCGCGGCATCTCCCTGCGCAGCATCGACGCTGGTGACCCGTACCCGTCTGGCAAGGAATACCGCATCGAGTCAACGCTGAAGGCCGGCATCGACCAGGAGAACGCGAAGAAGATCAACAAGATCATTCGCGACGAGGCGCCCAAGAGCGTCAAGAGCCAGATCCAGGGCGACGAGCTGCGTGTCAGCTCCAAGAGCCGCGACGACCTGCAGGCCACCATGGCGCTGCTCAAGGGCAAAGACCTCGATGTCGCCCTGCAGTTCGTGAACTTCCGCTAGCGAGAACCGGCACTCAGCCGGCGAAGATCCGACGTGCGCCAGAGTCAAACTCGCCCAGGTCGCCGGTCTCGCCGGCTCTGTATGCCCTGCGCCCCAGGATGAGCATGTAGGCGAGGAACGCGCAGAGCGCCGCAGCGCCGATGCCGATCTTCACGGGCCATGGCCACGGCGCCGGGGTCACAAATCCTTCGATGATGCCGGAGACGAGCAGCACGAAGACCAGGCCGATCGCCACCGTGAAGAGCGCACGGCCGTCCTCGGCGAGCGCCTGCCCGCGGGTCCTGGCCCCAGGCGCAATCCACGCCCAGAAGATGCGGAGCCCGCCGGCCGCCGCCACGAAGATCGCCGTGAGCTCAAGTAGTCCGTGCGGCAGGATGTACAGGAAGAACACGTCCCCCTTGTCGTAGGCGAACATCACGGCAGCTGAGACGCCCACGTTCTGCGCGTTCTGCAGCACGATGTACGGCACATAGACGCCGAGGATGCCGAAGGCGATGCACTGCGCGGCAATCCAGGCGTTGTTCGTCCACACCTGCCCCGCGAATGACGCGGCCGGGTTCTCTGAGTAGTAGTTGACGAAGTCGTCGCTGGCCAATTTCTGCAGGTCGGCGTCCGAGCCAAAATTGGCGAGCACCCGGGGATCACTGAGGGCCCACGAGGCGTAGAGCCAGGCGACGAGAACGGTCACGACGGCAACGGCGAGCGTGATCCAGCGCAACCGGTACAGCGCGGCGGGCAGCTGCAGCAGGAAGAACTGGGGAAGCTGCGACATCAGATTCGTGCTGGTTCCGGTGAAGCGGAGCCGCGCCCGCGACAGCGCCACCGACAGCCGATCGCCCTGCACCGTGGAACCGGCGGTGGTCTTGATCGCCGAAAGCTGGGTGGCACCCGACTGGTACAACTCGATTAATTCGTCGGCTTCCGCACCCGACAAACGCCGCCGTTGGCCGAGTTCGGCGAGGCGGTCCCATTCGGCGCGATGCGCTGCCGTGTATGCGTCGAGGTCCATCTGGTTCAATAGTAGACATGGCAGACCTGCAGGTGCCCGTCCACGACGAAGATGTCCCCGGCGAGTACGAACTCGTGACGGGCGAGGCCGTCGCGCTTGATGTACGTCCGGCGAGCGTCATCCTGCGGGCAGCGGGCACCATCATCGACTGGTTCGCCTACATCGGGCTCTACCTCGCACTTGTCCTGATCGTGAGCTGGCTGTTCGCCGACTCCCTCGACGCCGCCTTCATGCAGGCGCTCTCCATCGCCGGCCTGGTGTTCGCCATCCTCATCGTGCCGACACTGGTCGAGACAGCGACCGGTGGCAGGTCCCTCGGCAAGCTAGCGGTCGGGGCGCGCATCGTGCGTGACGATGGCGGCGCCATCGGGCTGCGGCACTCGTTCATTCGTGCGCTCGTCGGGGTGATCGAGATCTACATGACCTTCGGCGGCATCGCGGCCGTGGCCGGGCTCCTCAATTCTCGATCAAAGCGCCTGGGCGATCTCCTGGCCGGAACGTACAGCCAGCACGAGCGGGTCCCCCAACTCACAAACGTGGTGTTCGGCATGCCTCCTGAGCTCAGCGCCTGGGCCGAGACAGCGGATGTCGCACCCCTGCCAGACGCCCTCACTCGCCGAATCTCGCAGTTCCTCCAGCAGGCAGCCAAGCTCAGCCCCACGAGTCGGGCGCGCATCGGCGCAGAACTGGCCCATGAAGCCACACCTTTTGTCTCACCTGTCCCGCAGTGCCACCCGGAGGCCTTCCTTGCCGGTGTCCACGCTCTGCGCCGCGAACGTGAATACACGGCACTCATGCTGGAGCGAAACCAGCTGAGCCGGTTACGCCCCGTGCTCACCGGGCAACCCCACGACTTCCCCACCCGCTGACGCCGGTTCAGGCGTGCGCACCGCTTCGTGGATCAGTGCGGGAGCGGGCTTGCGTCGGATAACAAGGAACATCCCGAATAGCGTCAGCGTCATGCCTGCGATCTGAAAGGGTGTGGGGACCGCTGCCAGGTGTAGCGCCGCAGAGCTGGCTCCGACCAAAACCGGAGTGGCGAGCCCGAGGAGCGCCACGTACGAGGGCCCGCTCGTCACGAGGAGCCGATGCTGGAGGAGATAGACGGGGACGTAAATCACGAAACCGAGGAACGCCAGCATCCCGATCGACGACCAGTTGACGCTGTCGCCAGCCGCAACCCGCATCGCGCCCCAGACCGCGAGAGGAATGGCGCCCACCCCAAAGATCGGCAGGATCCGCGGAGCCATCGCTCCCTGATACCCACGGTTCACCCTCGCGAAGTACAGGGTGTAGAACACCATCGACAACATTGCCGCGACTGCGACACAGGCACCGAGCCCGACTCCCTGAGCTGTCGCGTCCGAAAGCTGGGGAAGAACGTAGCCAACGGCGCCTGTGACCGCGAGGGTCGTTCCAGCGATCACGCGTGCTGGCGGGCGAGTGCGGGTCGTGAGCGCTTCGGCGACCAGGACCACGGCCGGCGTGAGCGCCATGACCAAGGTTGGCAGCGCGGGGCCGCTCAGGCTGATTGCAACGGTTGACAGTACCGTATAGGCACTCACGCCGGTCAGCGCGAGGAGCACCACCTGCCACCAGCGGTATCGGGATGGGGTCGCACGGGAGGAATCGTCGTTTCTCGAAGACGATGGCGTTCTGGACACCGACCACCACGTGAGGGCCAGCAAACCCATGACGGTGAACCCCGTCCGCCCCGCCGACACAATCGCCGTACTGGCTTCATGAAGTGACGCTCCGACAATCAGCCACGTCGACGCCAGAAGCACCACCAGTGCGGCAGACTCCCCCACCGATCGCGCCGTGCGGCCGCTCGCGTTCACGCCTCGATTCGTTCCGCAGATGTGCCGGACATTCGTGCTCGCTTCCACGTCGTTGTTCGCTGGGCCAATCATCGTTCGTCGACACAGCATTCGCCTAATGGAACGTGCTCATCGAGTTCTCAAACGTGGTTTTGTATCAACCAATCGACGTTCGTGCTTCGCCATTGCTTTATTTCAGTGGTTTGTAACAAAGATATTAAGAAGTTGTTTCGGGTTTCGATAGGGGGTTACATAACCTGCTAGCTTTACCTTCACCGCATCACGTGCTGCGGGAAAGAGAGAGCTCATCATGGTTGCCCCCAGTCCCGCAGACATCCGTCATGCGAACGCACTCACCTGCGTTCATGTGCTTCGAACCTCCGCCGGCCCGCTGACAATCAGTGATATCGCCCAGCGCACCGGGCTCTCCCGCCCGACGGTGGACGCCGTCATTGCCGGGCTTGAGGTACACGGAGTCGTCGCTGGCGCCTCTGCCGATTCGTCGACCGCGAGCGGCGGGCGTCCGGCACGCCGCTTCCAGTTCCAGGCCGACAGCGCGATCGTGGCCGGCGTCGATGCAGGGCCACGCAACATCCGCGTTCTGCTGGCCAACCTGCAGGGCACTGTGATTGCACGCGCAGAACGAATGATCGAGGGTGCCCCCACTGCCAGCCAGCGGATGGAGCTCGTCGCTGAGACCGTCAGGGACGCGTACACCGCCTCCGGCGTTGGCGCGGGAAAGCTCAAGGCACTCTGCCTCGGGGTGTCGGGCATCATGGGCTTCGACAACAAGCTCTCGCACAGCTTTGCCGTGCCTGAGTGGAACGGCGCCGACATTGCCCAGCGCCTCGGCGCCACCTTCGACTGTGATGTCGTCCTCGAGAACGACATCAAGCTCGCGGCCTTCGCCGAGCACCACATGGGCGCCGCGCAGCTGGTCGACAATACCCTGTACGTACAGATCGGCAACCGCATCTCTCTCGCGCTTACGCGGGACGGTGGCATCTACCAGGGCGCGCATCGCAGCGCAGGCGAGGTGGGCAGCCTCCGCGGTATGCACTGGACGAAGAATTCAGTGCAGGGGCAGCTCGTCTGGACGAGCGCGCCGACTGCCGAGCAGGTTTTCGCAAAGGCCCTCGCCGGCGATGCGGACGCGTTGGCCGAAATCACGCAGCTCGCAGTCGAGATCGCTCCGCGCCTCACCACCGTCAGCCTGGCGCTCGACCCCGACCTGATCGTGGTCGGCGGCGGGCTTTCCCAGTCTGGGGGGCTCTTCGTTGAGCTACTGCGCACCGAGATCCACCGTCTCATCATGATCGAGGGCAAACCGAATGTCGCCGCGTCGACGCTCGGCTCAGATGGCACAGTGCTCGGCTCCCTGGCACTTGCCTTCGAGAGCGCATCAACGCGCCTCTTCGGCATCGACGGAGTTCCTGTGCCAGACATCAGCGTCGGGGACAACGCGTGAGCGCCGCAGACCTCCGCGTCGCCCTGGTCGGCGTCGGGGCACGTGCCGCCATTGGTAACTGGGTCGCCGCAGACGGCAACCGGGCAGAACTCGTCGCCGTCGCTGACGTGCGCCCCGCAGCGGCACAACGGGCACGCGACCTCTTCGGCGACTCCGTCGAATTCGTCACGGACTACCGCACACTGCCGCAGCTCAACATCGATGCGGCCATCGTCACGGTTCCAGACGATGCCCACGCAGAGGTTGCCGAATACCTGTTGCGTGCCGGCATCGCCGTGTACCTCGAGAAGCCACTCGCCATCTCCCTGCCAGACGCCGACAACATCCTGCGTGCCGCCTACGAATCGGGCAGCAAGCTCTACATCGGCCACAACATGCGTCACATGAGCGTCGTCCGCCAACTGCGCGACATCGTGCAGAGCGGTGCAATCGGCGAAGTGAAAGCCGTCTGGTGCCGGCACTTCGTCGGCAACGGCGGTGACTACTACTTCAAGGATTGGCATGCAGAGCGCGAGCATGTCGGCACGCTGCTCCTCCAGAAGGGCGCGCACGACATCGACGTCATCCACTGGCTTGCCGGTGCGTACACCGAGCGGGTCACCGGTATGGGCGACCTCGCCGTGTACGGCGACGTAACCTCACGGCGTGACAACACCGACCGGCTGATGGGCGACTGGTTCAGCCACGACAACTGGCCCCCTGAGGAGCAGACAGACCTGAACCCTGTCATCGATGTCGAAGACATCTCGATGATCCAGATGCGGCTCACCAACGGCGTTCTGGCCTCCTACGAACAGTGCCACTTCACTCCTGACTATTGGCGCAACTACACCGTGATCGGCACACGCGGCCGGGTCGAGAACTTCGGGGATTCAGCCGGCGGTGTCATCCGTGTCTGGAACAAGCGCCACAACTATCAAGAACAGGGCGACCTGGAGTTTTCCATCGGAGGTGACGAGCACGGCCACGGTGGTGCCGACCAGCTCACGATGGCTGAGTTCCTGCGGTTTGTGCGTGAGGGCGGGGCGACCGAGACGTCGCCTGTCGCCGCGCGTCAGGCCGTTGCGACGGGTATCAAAGCCGCGGAGTCACTGCGCGACGGATCGATGCCACACGTGATCGAGCCGTTGCCGGAGCAGCTGCTTCGGTATTTCGACAATCACCAAACTGCATCCGGGTAGACGGCTCTGCCGCAACGCCTCGCAGATCACCGAACAACCAACGTAATAAGGAGTATCGAATGCGCCTGTTTCGAACAACGGTAGGAGTGGCCGCACTGGCACTTCTGCTGACGGGCTGTGCCACATCGGCGACCGGCAACGCGTCAAGCGGGATCGACACCGACACAGCCCCGGCCGACGTCAAGGGTAAAATCTCGTACGCGATCTGGGACATCAACCAGGAACCTGCGATGAAAGAACTCGTCGCCGACTTCAACAAGACCTACCCGAACGTCGATGTATCGGTAGACGTCACCGCATACGGTCAGTACTTCACCAAGCTGCAGACCCAGGGCTCGTCCGGCACGCTGCCCGACGTGTTCTGGATGAACGGCCCGAACTTCCAGCTGTTCGCGTCCAACGACCTGCTCGCACCCGTTGAGCCGTTCGCCGACGCCGACCTGATCGACCCGGCCAACTACCCGACGGCCATGAACGACATCTACACCTACGACGGTGAGCAGTTCGGCGTGCCGAAGGACTTCGACACCATCGCCGTCTTCTACAACAAGAAGATCCTCGAGCAGGCCGGCGTCGCCGCGCCGACGGAGGACTGGACGTGGGACGACTACCACGCAGCCGCCAAGAAGATCTCCGACACCCTGGGCGACCAGGGCATCGTTGGCTCCGGTGACAACTACGACAACCAGGCCATGGTCTACCCGGCAATCCTGAGCAACGGCGGCACCATCCTCGAAGACGGCGTCTCCGGCTACGACGACCCGAAGACCATCGAGGCACTGCAGTTCTGGGCCGACATGGTCGCAGACGGCTCGATGCTCTCACCGGCTCAGAACGCCGACACCTCTGGTCTCACCAAGTTCCTCAACGGCCAGGCCGGACTCGTCTGGACGGGCAACTGGCAGGTCTCCGGCCTGCTCGAGTCCGTCGTCGCCGACGACGTGACCACTGCGCCGCTGCCGCTGTCCCCTGCAGGCAAGCGCGAGACCGTCATCCACGGTGTCGGCAATGCGCTGAGCGCGAAGTCTGCCGGTGACCCCGCAGCGCAGGCGTTCTTCACCTACCTCGCCTCGAAGGAAGCTGCCGTCATCCAGGCAGAATCCGGCGTCGCCAACTCGGCATTCACCGGAACACAGCAGACCTTCGTCGACTCGGTTCCCGGCTACAACCTGCAGGTGTTCCTTGACGCTGCCACCGACTACGCCGTCGCTTACCCGGTGTCAAAGAACACGAGCGCCTGGAACAAGCTCGAAGGCGCGTTGCTTCCAGAGGCATTCTCTGGGCAGCGCCCGGTCGCCGAGGTCGCACAGGACCTCGCTGACCAGATGAACGAAGCACTGACCAAGGAGAAATAGGAACCATGGTCATCACGAAGGAAGGGGCGGGCGCAGCTGTCGCGTCCGCCCCGGCGACGGGCAAGGCATCCGGTGCGCCCGTAGCGCGCAAAAAACGCCCCATCGATGGGTACTGGCCGGTGTTGTTCGTGCTCCCGCTCTTCGTGGGTGTGGCACTGTTCTACCTCTGGCCCCTCCTGCAGTCGTTCTACTTCAGCTTCACCGAATGGGGAGCTTTCGGTGGAACAACCTGGATCGGCCTCGACAACTACGTGCGGCTCGCTGCTGACCCACAGGTCGGCCGGGCGATCGCCAACACGCTGATCTACACGGTCATCCTGCTCCTCGGCATCCCGATCGCTGTCGGCTTTGCGAGCCTGCTGAACCAGCCGGGCCTCAAGTTCGCGATGGTCTATCGCACCTGCTTCTTCCTGCCGTATGTGGCCATGCCGACCGCCATCTCCATGGTCTGGAAGATCATCTACAACCAGGAGTACGGCGTCATCAACTCGGCTCTTCGCGTTGTGGGCATCGAAGGCCCTGCGTGGATTTCCACCGAGTGGTTCTCTCTCATCGCCGTCGCGGTGATGGGTTTGTGGATGTCGATCGGGTTCAACATGATCATCCTCTCTGCCGGGCTGAAGAGCATCCCGCCAGAACTGTATGAGGCCGCTTCAATCGATGGCGCGAGCCGGTGGCGACAGTTCGGCTCCATTACGGTGCCGCTGCTCAGCCCATCCATCTTCTTCCTGTCCGTCATGACGCTGATCAGTGGATTCCAGCTTTTCGACATGCTCTACGCCCTCCTCGGCCCGAGCAACCCCGTGATGCCGAAGACGCAGTCGCTCGTCTTCCTCTTCTACGATGCAGCCTTCCTCACCAACGAGAAGGGCTACGCGTCAGCTATCGCCATGTTCGTCCTCGTGATCATCGCGGTCTTCACGTTCTTCCAATTCCGACTTCAGCGCAGATGGGTTCACTATGTCGACTGAAACTCTCTCCCGCGCGATACACGCGGAACCGACACGGCGAAACCGTGTGAAGGCGTCGCGGGGCACCGTCAACCACGGCAGCAACTGGATCGCGCACACGATCTTGATCATCGCCTCAATCGTCATGATCTTCCCGTTCGTTTGGCAGATCAAGATGTCTATCTCCACGGAGGCGGAGATCACCTCGATCCCGCCGAACCTCTGGCCATCGGGCATCGAGTGGGAGAATTACGCAGAAGTCTTCCAGCGGCTGCCGTTCCTCAGCCAGTTCTGGGTCTCCATCGGCATCACAGCGCTCCGCACCCTCGGCCAGGTCGTCATGTGCTCGATGGCCGGCTATGCATTCGCCAGGATGCAGTTCAAATTCAAGGGCCTGCTGCTCGGGCTGATCCTCTCGATCCTGATGGTGCCCGGCCAGGTATACCTGATCCCGCAGTACCAGATCGTGCAGAACCTCGGCCTGCTCAACACCATCATCGGTATCGCAGCTCCCGGCCTCTTCAGCGCGTTCGGCACGTTCATGATGATGCAGTTCTTCAAGACGATGCCCACAGAGCTGGAGCAGGCAGCCAGGCTCGACGGCTGCAACAGCTGGCAGATCTTCTGGCGTGTCATGCTGCCACTGGCCAAGCCGGGCATCGTCTCGCTGGCGATCATCACCATCCTGGCGTCGTGGAACGACCTGTTGTGGCCGCTCGTCGTGGCCAGCACTCCTGAATCCATGCCGCTCTCCGTCGGGCTCGCCACCCTGCAGGGCTACCGCGGAAGCGTGCACATCGGCGTGATGATGGCGGCCTCGCTCCTGGCGATGGCACCCATCCTCATCGCTTTCATCCTGTTGCAGCGTCGAGTCGTCGAAGGCATCGCCTTCTCCGGCCTGAAGTAAGAGAGAAATTCATGAACACCACGCCTACAGGCGCGTCCGCCCCGGCATTCGTCGTCGGACTGATCGGAGCCGGCGGTATCTCACGGGTGCACGCCCCAGCGTGGAAAGCCCTGGGCGCCCACGTGCTCGTCTACTCAGAGGTCGGAGCCGCCGAGCTGGCTGAGCAGTTCGGCCTTGAGGTCGTCGACACCTTTGACGAGGTACTGCGCCGTGCCGAGTTCATCGACATCGTCACCCCGACGCCGACGCACAAGTCGATCGCGTTGGCGGCCATCGCGGCCGGCAAGCAGGTCGTCTGCGAGAAGCCGCTGACGCTGACCGCTGCCGATTCCCGCGAGGTGCACGCAGCAGCGATGGAGGCCGGCGTTCAGCTGTATCCGGCTCACGTCGTGCGGTTCACCGCCCCGTACGCTGCCGCTCACCGCGCGGTAGCGGCGGGCAAGATCGGGCAGGTCGCCGTTGCGCGATTCTTCCGTGAGGGTTCGAGTCCCGGCATCGGAACCTGGTTCCAGGACCAGGCCGCGTCAGGCGGCATCGTGATGGACCTGATGATCCACGACTTCGACCAGGCCCGCTGGACCTGCGGCGAAGTCGAGACCGTGTATGCGGTGCAGAACCCGCCGACGATCGACAATGTCATCCCTCCGTTCGTCTCTGCGCACGTCACGCTGACACACGTCGGCGGCGCCATCTCGCACATCCACGCCACGTGGGGTGCGCTGGGCACCAAGTTCAAGACCGGCTTCTCCATCGCGGGCGACAAGGGCGTCATCTCGTACTCATCGCTCGACAACAATGGCTTCACCGCCGAGCTGCAGACGCCTGACGAGGCGAACCTGGTCATCCCATCGTCGTCGCTGCGTGAGAGCCCATACCTCACGGAGATCCGCGAATTTGCCGATGCTTTCAGGGGCGGTCCCGTGCCGCGGGTCACGGCAGAGGACGGTGCCATTGCGGTGTACCTGTCTGAAGCAGCCCAGGAATCCCTGGCGACCGGGCAGGTCGTCACCATGTCGAAGTTTGCATCGAAGGCAGAGGTAGCAGCATGACCGCCCCGGCAACACTGAAAATTGCCATTGCGTCATTCGCGCATGTGCACGCGGCCGGCTATGCCTCTGCTCTCGCCGCGATGCCGGGCATCCAGGTCCTCACCGCAGATCCCGACGGCGCTGCTGCACCGGATGCCGCGCTGCGCGGGGCCGCTCTGGCAGCCTCACTGGGTGTCGACTATGTCGACAGCTACGACGAGCTCTTCGCCTGGAAGCCGGATGCGGTCGTGATCACGAGTGAGAACTCACGCCATCGTGCGCTCGTCGAGCAGGCCGCGGCGGCCGGGGTGCATGTCTTGTGCGAGAAGCCGCTGGCCACAGAGGTCGCCGACGGCGAAGCCATGGTTGCCGCCTGCGCGGCGGCCGGCGTCATCCTGATGATCGCGTACCCGGTGCGCTTCGCTCCCCAGTTCACGGCACTGCGCGGCTATCTCGATGCTGGTCGTTTGGGCGAACCGTTCGCCGTCTTTGGCACAAACAACGGCAAGATCCCGATCGACTCCCGTCGATGGTTCACCGACAGGGAGCTCTCCGGCGGCGGCGCTCTCGTCGACCATGTCGTGCACTGCGCCGACCTGATCGATGTCATCACCGACGGCGCGCGCGCACGCACGGTGTACGCGGCGGCCAACAGCATCCTGCATGCAGACAAGGGTGTTGATGTTGAGACCGGCGGCCTGGTGACGATCACCTATCCGAGCGGCCTCATCGCCACGATCGACTGCTCATGGAGCCAGCCAGACAACGCCCCGACCTGGGGCGGAGTGACACTGCAGGTGACGGGAACCCTCGGTTCCGTCGAGGTCGAGCCCTTCGCAGAGCACGTCGGCGGCCAGGGCGTCGGGGGCGGCATCCGCCTCGGCTTTGCCACCGACGTCGACAGCCTGCTGCTGACCGAGTTCCTGCGCGCGGTGCAGCTCTCCGGAGCGCCGACCCCCGGCGAAGCTCCGGCAGTACAGCCGCAGCCCGACGGCCATGTCGGGCTGCGGACGCTGGAGATCGTCGACGCGGCACGTCGCTCGGCGCTCTCCGGCACACCGATCACCATCGCGTAGCTCGCTCAACCGCCCAGCCCACTGCACGTCAGCCCCACCGCACTAAGGACACCTGATGAAAGCCCTCCTCACGTCGGCGACCGGTCCCGGTCTCGAACTTGTCGACCGTCCGGAACCGATCGCCGGCGAGACCGAGGTCACGATTCGGGTGATGCGCACCGGAATCTGCGGCACCGACCTGCACATCGAGTCGTGGGACAACTGGGCGCAGAGCATGATCACGGCACCGCTGGTGCCTGGTCACGAGTTCTATGGCGAGGTCATCGCTGTCGGACAGAGTGTGCGCGATGTGAAAATCGGCGACCGGGTGTCGGCAGAGGGGCACGTGGTCTGCGGCATCTGCCGCAATTGCCGGGCAGGCCGCGGCCACATGTGCATCCGCACCGTCAGCGTCGGCGTGCAACGTGACGGCGCGTTCGCCGAGATGGTCGTGATCCCGGAGAGCAATGTGTGGGTGCACCACGCGGATGTGACCCCAACGCTGGGCGCGATCTTCGATCCGTTCGGAAATGCCGTCCACACCGCACTGAAGTTCCCGGTGGTGGGCGAAGACGTACTGATCACGGGCGCAGGCCCCATCGGCCTGATGGCGACCGCGGTTGCCCGCCACGCCGGCGCCCGATTCATCGTCGTCACCGACGTGTCCCCCGCCCGCCTTGAGCTGGCCCGTGGAATGGGAGCAGACCTCGCCGTCGACGTGCGCTCAGCCGATGTGGCCGGCGCGCAACGAGAGCTCTGCATGCGCGAGGGCTTCGACGTCGGTCTTGAGATGTCGGGAAACCCGAGGGCTCTCCCCGAGATGATCACCAACATGAACCACGGCGGATCCATCGCGCTTCTCGGCTTGCCGAGCGCACCCATCGACGTCGACTGGGCGACTGTCGTGAGCCACATGATCACCCTCACCGGGATCTACGGCCGCGAGATGTTCGAGACATGGAATGCCATGAGCGCCATGCTTCAGTCAAGCGTTGCCCTCCGCGAGTCGATCACCTCGGTTGTGACCGACGAGCTTCCGGCATCAGACTGGCAGCGCGGCTTCGATCTTGCACGCGCCGGTGGCGGCGGCAAGGTCGTGCTCGACTGGACCCAGCTCTAAACACGAAGGAACACGATGACATACGCAACGGTGCAGGACAGCCTCCAGGGCGAGCTCGATGACATCAAGGCCAGCGGCCTGTACAAGGCGGAGCGGGTGATTGCCTCCGCGCAGTCAGCTCGCATCACGGCGGGGAACGCCGGCGCCGATGCGGCGAGCGTGCTCAACTTCTGCGCCAACAACTACCTGGGCCTGGCGAACCACCCCGCAATCATCCAGTCGGCCAAGGACGCCATGGACACCCGTGGGTTCGGCATGGCCAGTGTGCGGTTCATCTGCGGCACGCAAGACCTCCACCTCGAGCTCGAGCAGCGGATGTCGCGCTTCCTCGGCACCGACGACACCATCCTGTTCTCGTCGTGCTTCGACGCCAACGGTGGTGTCTTCGAGGTCATCGCGGGCGCCGACGACGCCATCATCTCCGATGCACTGAATCACGCATCGATCATTGACGGTATCCGCTTGTCGAAGGCAGCCCGCTACCGGTACCGCAATACGGATATGGCTGACCTCGAGGCGAAGCTCATCGAGGCTGCAGGTGCCAGGCGGCGCGTGATCGTCACCGACGGTGTGTTCTCAATGGATGGGTCGCTCGCTCCCCTGGCCGAGATCTGTGCCCTGGCGGATCGGTACGACGCGCTCGTGATGGTCGACGATTCCCACGCGGTCGGCTTCATGGGCGCTGGCGGACGCGGCACCCCAGAGCTCGCCGGTGTTGGCTCTCGGGTGGACATCTACACGGGCACCTTCGGGAAGGCGCTTGGCGGCGCATCCGGCGGCTACGTCAGTGGACGGGCTGAGATCGTGGAGTTGCTGCGCCAGCGTGCGCGGCCATACCTGTTCTCCAACAGCCTGGCTCCGGCCATTGTCGCGGCAACGCTGACGGCGCTCGACCTGGCAGAGGACGCCACCGAGCTGCGGACACGCCTGCACGAGAACGCAGCCCTGTTCCGGTCGAGGATGGCGGACGAAGGCTTCGACCTGCTCCCCGGTGAGCACCCGATCGTGGCTGTGATGTTCGGCGATGCCGCAGCGGCCACCCGGATCGCGACCGACATGCTTTCCCGCGGAGTCTTCGTGACCGCCTTCAGCTTCCCCGTAGTCCCGCGCGGAGAAGCCCGCATTCGCGTGCAGCTGTCCGCCGCACACTCCCCCGCCGACGTAGAGACCTGCGTGAGCGCCTTCGTGGCGGCCAGGGCGGCGACCACCACCACCGCCTCGACGGCGTAACGCCCGCCCCAGCGCGGCCGATACCGAACCCCGTTAGTCAGTTACACCCGAACGTCCCCAGGCTGCCGTCGCCCAGGCACGCACCACTGCTGCTGCAGCACTTGGTGGTGTCTCGTGGTCCTTCTACAGGATCGTTCCGGTCACCGTGGTTTCTGTCACGGTCGGCGGCGTCGCGGTGACGTCATAGACCCGAATCCAGACAGGTCGGACAACGACGACGGCAAACCCACTCGACTGCGCGCGCGATCCAGGAAGTTGTCGGTTGTATTCCGCGCCAAACGAGTCCCGCTCGGCGCCTTGGACGATAGCTGCGATCCCTTCTATCTGAACCGAAACGCCACCGACCGTGCCTGCCACAATCGCAACTCGGTCAGTCGAGCGAAGATTCACGATCTTTCGGGCGTCCTCATGACTGTTGAAAAGCAGTGTGCCGTCGTCGAGGATGGCGAGCCCAACTAGTGCTGCTTCTGGTTGCCCGCTCGAGGTGACCGTGGCGACAACGCCGCGACCGGCAGCGCGAATGAACGCAACGACGGTGGCGAGATCATTCGCGTTTACAGCCATGCCACAGGATAACAACGTCTCTCACCGCCGAAACGCACAAGCGCCGCAGCGGCGCGAGTTCGCGCCGTCGTCTCACGGGCCCACAGCTACCCGCCACCCGGCACAATGTCGTGCGGCGCGGGTTGAACGCAGCTGCGCGCACTCTGCAGTGCCCGCATACCTGCGTTCGATGAGCGCGGCGCCCCAGTGAGCCCCGCCGGCGCACTTGCACCGTCGCGTCGCGGTCACGAGGACAGGACGGATCAGCCTGCTGTCACCGGATACCGGATAGTTTCGCTCGGTCCACCACGCTCATCCTGTATCCGCACCGCCTGGCAGCCTTCGCCCGCCGGCCTGGTGGCCTCGCCGGCTGTCCGGAGTGGTGGGTGTGGCGGGGTGCCGAGTTATGGGGGTGTGGGGGAGGACCAGAGACCTCGGAGGGGCTTTCCCCCCCCCCCCTTTCTTCGCTTTGGAGGCCCCCCCACC